>NZ_JAJPWE010000002.1:0-1472926 GCF_046549215.1 Nocardia sp. A7
ACAACAAGGACGCCATCTCCAACATCATCATCAAGCTCAACGAGCTGACGACGATGCTGGCCGACAACGATCAGTCGGTGCGCGACTTCAGCGACCGGATGACCGCCATGACGGGGCTGCTCGCCGAACAGGCCCCCGGCCTGCAGGCCACCCTCGATCAGCTCAACCAGTTCCTGGCCAACACCTCGACGACTTTCGCCGGGCACCAGGACGAACTGGCCGCCTCGCTGACGGGCTTGACCACCGTCACCAACCAGTTGCGCGACAACTCGGGCGCGGTGGTCGAGATCGTCGACGTGGTGCCGTTGCTGATGCGGAACATCGACGGTGCGATGGACAAGGAAAGGGGCTTCATGCGCAATCATGCGCTGATCGGTACCGCTCTCTCGGGCGAGCTCATCAGCGTGTTCTGTGAGCGGATCCAGATGCGGGCCGATGGTTGCCGCACCGGCAACGTCCAGGATTTCGGCCCCGACTACGGGCTCACCGCCGCACTGCTCGGACTGACGAAGTAACGAAGCGGAGCCGGTACGCCAAACCTGCACACCTCCCCGGACTCGGGCGCGCAAAAGCGCCCGGATGCGGTGAGCAGCAACCAGCATCATCCGACCGAGCAATACACCACCGTTTCGACACAGCCGAATGTCGTGGTCGTGCCGTCTGCCGAAGCCGCGAGACCTCACCGAAGTCACAGGCGTTGTGCGGTCTGTGTTGCGGTGAACTGGCACTCACGAAGGAGACTTTCGTAGCGAATTCAACCCGGACGGGATCGCTCATCTGGCATTCTCGATTTCGTTGCCGCGATATGCGATCTCGTCGGCCCGCCGCAATTTCCGCACGATGTCCTCGTCGGAGTGCCGTTACCGTCCACCGCACCGGTCGAACTGCACGGCGTCGAGATCCCGGCGGCTGCCCGGGTCCTGCTGCTCACCGGATCGGCGCATCGCGACGAGACAGTCTCCGCCAACCCGACACCTTCGATCTCGACCGCGACACCGGTGCCGCCTTCGCCTTCGGTGCTGGCCGACATCACTGCATCGGGGAATCTGGCGCAGGTGGAACTGCGGGTGGCGCTGGAGGAGATCGTCGCCGCGTTGGCCTGGTCGACAGGCGCGTGATCATCGAGGCAGCAAGGTGATTCGTGCGTTGTCGGCTGGGCTGAGGCCGGTGTGATAGCGGCGCGGTGGTTCCATCGGGCCCGCGATCGTTGCGATGCGGCGGTGTTGCAGGACGGTGCGGAACAGGATGCGGGCCTCGGCGAGGGCGAACTGCGCGCCGAGGCAGCGGTGCGCGCCGGCGCCGAAGGTGAGCCAGGAGTGGGTGCTCGGTCGGTTGTCGAGGAAACGTTCGGGCTGGAAGGCCATTGGTTCGCTGTAGTGCCGTTCGGATTCGTGGATCAACAGGATCGGCACGATAACGATGGCGCCCCGCGGGATCGCGACACCGTTGATCTCGGTATCGCGCAACGCTCGCCGCCCGGTGAACGGCGACACCGGCCGCAACCGCATCACCTCGGCGACCACGGCGTCGAGGTAGGCGTCGAGTCGGTCGGTGTCACCAGCGTCGACCGCGGCGTCCACCTCGGCCATGGCCGCCGGATGGCCGGCCAGCATGGTCGCGATCCAGCCGAGGGTGATCGCGGTCGTCTCGTAGGCGCCGAGCAGGATGCCGCGCATATCGCGGGCAAGGGCGGCGTCATCGTGTTGATCGAGGTCGGTGCCGATGTAGCGCGAGAGCACGTCACGCCGCTCGCTCGCCGCACCGGGAGTGGCGCGACGTGCGGCGATCTCTTCGATGACGACGGCGTCGACCTCGTTCTGGCGCCGCCGCAGCGGCGGGTAGGGCACCGTGTAGCCGCCGATGAACGGGGTGATCAGGGTGACGGCGAGGAAGCCGCGACTCTCGATCTCGCCGAACCAGCCGCTCACCGCCGCCTTCAGCCGGTCTCGGCGGGCGGGCGCGACATCGCCGAACACGACGCCGAGCAACACCCCGATGGCCAGGTCATAGCCGGCCGTCAAGAACTCGAACGGTGTACCGACCGGCCAGGTGGGCAGTTCCCGCTCGACCACCTCGACCATCAATTCCTCATAGGATCGCAGCGCGGCGGTCTGGAAAGGCGGTGCATACAGTCGGCGTTCACGACGGTGCTCGGCACCATCGAGGAAGATCATCGTCTGTTTACCGAACATGACATCGTGGCTCGAGAATCGGCTCAGCACCTGCCCGATCGAGAAATCATCGTGATTGGCGAACAATGCGCGCACGTCGCCCATTTCGTGAGTGACCAGCATTGTCGGAAATCCCGGCGGTGTCACGACGAACCGTTCCCCGAGTTCGAGCAGGGGCGAGGCGTGCGTGCCCGGCCGCAGCAGTCCGCCGAGTTGAGCGAGGTTGCGGGTGCGTAGCCGGGGCAGGTCGCGCAGCGAGATCGCAGTGTTGGACACCTCGCCATCCTCACGGCTGGCTCTGCGACTTGCAATCATGAAATTACTTCCATAGCAATGAGAATCGATTCTGGGGTGCCCCCAATTCCAGGGGCTCACCATGACTGACTCTATTCCAATGGTCCCGCTGTGGGCTGCCATGACAGCTAGGGTGGGCGCAGTTCCTGCGTTCCACGGTCAGAGGAAGTAGTTCGTGCTCAACACTTTCGTCGAAACACTGTTTGCCCGGGTAGAGAATCGCAAGGACGGAGCGGTGTATCGGTTCCTGGACAATGGTGACGTCGATGGTTCCGTTCGCGAAATGTCCTATGCCGAGCTGGGACGGCGCGCCCGCGCGATCGGTGCCGTGCTGCAGGATTCGGCGCCGCAACGGGCACTGCTGCTGTTTCCGGCGGGTCTGGAGTTCGCCGAGGCCTTCTTCGGCTGCCTGGTCGCGGGTGTCGTCGCGGTCCCCGCGCCACTGCCCGAGCTCGACAACCGCTCACTGCGCCGCCTCCGACGGATGGTGGCGCACGCCGATGTCGATGTGGTGTTGGCCCCGCGGCGCGTTGTCGCGGAGTCAGCGGCGCTGTGCGCGGAGGTCCCCGAGCTGACCGGGGTGCCGTGGCTGGCCACCGACGAACTACCCAACGCTGCCGCGCTGCGCTGGCGGGAACCGGATCTGAAGCCGGATTCGCCCGCGTTCATCCAGTACACGTCAGGTTCGACGAGCGCGCCGCGCGGTGTCGTCGTGACGCACGGGAATCTGCTGCACAACCAGGAGGCGCTCGCCGCCGGGCTCGGCCACGACCGCGACCTCGGCGGTCTCGTCGATGGGTCCGACGGTGCGCTGTTCGCCAGTTGGCTGCCGATGTATCACGACATGGGTCTGATCGCGCCGCTGCTGCACACGGTCTATATCGGCGCGCATTCGGTGTTGATGTCGCCGCTGCACTTTCTGCAGCGTCCTGAGCGTTGGCTGCAGGCGATTTCCACCTACCGCGCGCACACCAGTGGTGGGCCCAATTTCGGCTATGAACTGTGTCTGCGGCGGATCACCTCGGCGCAGATCGATGAGCTCGACCTGAGCCACTGGCGGGTGGCGTTCAATGGCTCCGAACCGGTGCGGGCCGCGACGCTACGGCGGTTCACCGACACCTTCGCCCACGCGGGCTTTCGCGCCGAATCTCACCAGCCGGTCTACGGATTGGCCGAGTCGACCCTGATCGTGACCGCGCCGTCGACCGCGGCGGCACCGACACTACTGACGGTTCCCGCCAGCCTCGGCGACGGATCACGTTCGCGGGGTACGGAACTCGTCGGGGTCGGCCGGGCAGTCGTCGGCATGTCGCTCGCGGTTGTCGACCCGGACACCGGTGCCCCGCGTGGCGACGGTGTCGAGGGCGAGATCTGGGTCGCCGGCCCCAGCGTGGCCGCAGGCTACTTCCGGGACGAGCAGGCCGGCGCGGCGGTGTTCGGTGCGCGGCAGGTGGGCGACGATCGTCGTTTCCTGCGCACCGGTGATCTCGGAATCCTCGCCGATGGCGAGCTGTTCGTCACCGGAAGGCGCAAAGATCTGGTGATTGTGGACGGTCGCAATCACTATCCACACGACATCGAGTCGACGGTCGAGACGGCCCATAGTGATGTTCGCGCCGGATGTGTCGCGGCGTTCTCCGTCGATCTCGGGGTGGACGGAGAACAGCCCGTCGTCGTGGCTGAAGTCCGCAGCACCGACCCCGACGCACTGTCCGCGATCGAGGGTGCGGTGCGCGCCGCGGTGGCTACCGAGCACGGGCTCACCCTCGCCGCGGTACTACTGATTCGGCCGGGGACGGTGTTCAAGACCAGCAGCGGCAAGATTCAGCGGTCGGCGTGCCGGGCGGGGTATCTGTCGGGCGAACTGCTCACCCTGCTGGCAGGCCCGATGCGGTCACCGGAGGACGAGTTCGACTTCGAGGCCACAGAGACCACCGGGTCCGCCGAGCCGGACGAGGCCACCGAATTGTCGGCGGAGGCCGTGCGATCGTGGCTCGTGAGCGCCATCGCGCGGCAGGCGCTGCTGGATCCCGAGCGTATCGACGTGCATCGTCCGCTGGTCGAATTCGGTTTGGGCTCAGCTGATCTGGTGGAGCTCGTCGTCGATCTATCGGACTTCGTCGGCCGCTTCATCGACACCAATCTGTTCTTCGACCACCCGACGATCGACGGTGTCGCGGTGGCGCTGAGCGCGCCGACCGACCCGAGTCCCGCGGTGCCCGAACAGGTCGAGGACATCACCGACACCGATGACGCGATCGCGATCGTCGCGATGTCGTGTCGCTTCCCCGGGGCCGCCGATTCCCCCGAGGCACTGTGGCGGCTGCTCGACGGTGATGTCGACGGGCTCAGCGAGGTGCCGCCGGGCCGCTGGGACATCGACGGCCTCTACGACCCGGATCCCACCGCGACCGGCACGGCCTACACCTTCCGTGGCGGCTACGTCGATGGGGTCGACCGCTTCGACGCCGCCTTCTTCGGCATCGGCCCCCGCGAAGCCGCGGTCATGGATCCGCAGCAGCGGATGATGCTGCAACTCGCCTGGGAGGCGATCGAACGGTCGGGTCGTGATCCGCGCACCCTGCACGGCAGCGCGACGGGGGTGTACCTCGGCGTGTACAGCACCGGCTATCTCGCCGATCCCGCACCGGAACAGCTCAACGGACAGGTCGGAACGGGACTTTCGCCGAGCGTCGCGTCCGGTCGGATCTCCTACACGCTGGGACTGCACGGACCGGCCGTCACGTTGGATACCGCGTGCTCGTCCTCGATTGTCGCGATGCACCTGGCGATCCAGGCGTTGCGGGCGGGGGAGTGTGACCTCGCGCTGGCCGGCGGTGCGACGCTGCTGATGTCACCCATCGCCCATATCGAACTGTGCCGATTGGGTGTGCTGTCGCCGACCGGTCGGTGCGCGCCGTTCTCGGCCGAGGCCGACGGAACCGTGTGGGCTGAGGGCGCCGGGCTGGTGCTGTTGAAGCGACTCGGTGATGCCCGCCGTGACGGGGACCAGGTGCTCGCGGTTGTTCGTGGGTCGGCGGTCAACCAGGATGGCCGCAGCCAGGGACTGAGCGCGCCCAACGGTGCTGCCCAGGAACAAGTTCTGCGCTCGGCCCTGCGCACCTGCGGTCTGGCACCACACGACATCGACTATGTCGAGGCACACGGAACCGGGACGGCGCTCGGTGATCCGATCGAAGCGCGGGCCCTGGCACGGGTATTCGGGCCCGGTCGTGATCCGCAGCGGCCACTGGGCATCGGGTCGTTGAAATCGCATCTGGGACATACCCAGGCCGCGGCGGGCGTGGCCAGCGTCATCAAACTCGTGCTGGCACTGCAGCACGAACGCATCCCGGCGACCTTGAACGTGAGTACGCCCTCACCGCACGTCGATTGGGCGCGCAGCGGTGTCGCGGTGCACGCGCAGCCCGCGCCGTGGCGGCGTGGCGATCGGCCACGCCGGGCCGGGGTGAGTGCCTTCGGGCTCAGCGGGACGAACGCGCACCTGATCCTCGAGGAAGCGCCGGCGGCTGAGGTGAGCTCGCCGTCGCCGGATGACGGGCGGGTGTTGCTGCTACCGATCACCGCGCGCAGCGCGGCCTCGGTGCAGGGGCAGGCGCAGCGGTTACTCGACCTGGTTCGCGCCGATCCGACACTGCAACCGGGTCCGCTCGCGCGGGCGCTTGCCCTGCAGCGCACCCAGTTCGAGCGGCGCGCGGTCGTGCTCGCCGCCGATCGCGACGACCTGCTCGGTGCCTTGGGTGACCTGGTCGCCGCGACCTCGTCGGCGAATGTGGTGCTCGGCGCCGGACCGGTGCTCACCAATGCCAAGACCGCCTTCATCTTCCCCGGGCAGGGTATGCAGTGGGTCGGCATGGGTCGCGACCTGCTCACCGACTCCGCGGAGTTCCGCGCGGAATTCGATTTGTGCGACAAGGTATTCGGTGCGCACCTCGGCTGGTCGCTGACCGACCGGCTGACCACGATGAGTGCCGCGGACCTGGTCGACTTCCCGGTGGTCCAGCCGCTGCTGTTCGCCACGATGGTCGCGCTGGCGGCCACCTGGCGGGCGGCGGGGGTATCCCCGGACGCGGTCATCGGGCACAGCCAGGGTGAGATCGCCGCCGCCTACTGCGCGGGTGTGCTCGCACTCGATGACGCCGCCAGGATTGTTGTCACCCGCAGCCGTTTGATGCAGGCCATCGACGAACCCGCCGCGATGGCGATGATCGGGCTGCCCGAGGCCGATGTCGCCACGCGACTGCTGGACTTCGATGGCCGCGTTTCGATCGCGGCGGTCAATGTGCGGCGGTCGACGATCGTGGCGGGGGAGCAGGCCGCGGTGACGCAACTGCTGGCCGAGCTCGACCGGGCCCGGATCTACACCAGGCTCGGTGCCGCCGGTCCCGGCTTGGCCGGGCACTGCCGAATGATCGAAACGATCCGCGAGCCATTTACTGAGCAACTGGCCGACCTGACCACGGATTCGCCCGCGCTGCCGTGGTATTCGACCGTGACCGGTGCACTGGTGTCCAGCGCGTCGATCGAACCGGAGTACTGGTACCGCAATGCGCGCGAGACCGTGCGGTTCGCGGCCACCATCGAGCAGATGATCGCCGACGGGTTCCGGTATTTCGTCGAACTCGGCGCGCACCCGTCGCTCACCGCGGCGGTGCGGACCGTGTCCGAGGAGCTGGCGCGCGAAGTGGTGGCTGTCGGCTCGCTCGCGCGCGATGAGGACGGACCGACCGCGCTGGCGCGGGCGCGGGCGCAACTCTATGTCGCCGGGCATGATCTCGACTGGACCAGGTTGGTGCCGACGACCGGTCGCGTCGACCTGCCCACCTATGCCTTCGATGAACGCCGATTCTGGACCGAGGGAGCCAACCGCGCGAGCACCGCGCTCGGGATCGATGATCTGGCCCATCCGGTCCTCGGCGCCGTGGTGCCGCAGCCGGAGACCGGTGGTGTCAGCCTGACCGGTCGGTTCTCGCGGGCGCGCCAGCCATGGGTCCTCGATCACGCGGGCCCCGACACGGTGCTGGTACCAGGGGCCGCGCTCGTCGAATGGGCTGTTCGCGCTGGTGACGAAGTGGACTGCCCCGCCGTGCGCGAGCTGGTGCTGCGCGCCCCACTGCTGGTCCCCGAACAGGGGTCCGTGCAGATCCAGACGGTGGTCGGTGGTCGCGACGCCGACGATCGCAGGGCCGTGCGCATCTACGCCCGCGACGAAGGTCAACCCGACGCGCAGTGGACGCTGCATGCCGACGGAGTCCTGGGCGAGGAACCGGTAGCGGTCTCGACGCACCAGGACGGCGCGGTATGGCCGCCGACCGATGCCACCCGCGTCGATGTCGATGACCTGTACGGCCGCCTGCACGACCGAGGCCACCACTACGGCCCGCTGTTCCGGGCGATGCGGGCGGCGTGGCGGCGTGGCGACGAGCTCTTCGTCGAGGTCGAACTCGACGAATCCGCGCACGGTGACGCCGCGAAATTCGGTATCCACCCGGCACTGCTCGACGCTGCCCTGCACGCCACCGCGGTGTTCGCCGAGGACGGCGGGAATGCGCTGCTGCCGTTCGTCTGGTCCGATGTCGCGCTGTCGGCCACCGGTGCCACCGCACTGCGGGTGCGGCTCACGCGCTCGGGCCCCGAGACCGTCGCCATGTCGGCCACCGACCGAACCGGACGCCTGGTCGTCTCGGTGGGGTCGTTGTTGTTGCGCCCGGTCGATGCCGCCCAGTGGCAGGCCGCCGCGCTCGCACCGGCCTACCGCCGCCTGTTCCAGGTCGAGTGGTCGCGGCTCGCGCTCCCCGCCCAGTCACGCGGCCGCACCATCACCGACTGGAACGGCGCCGAGACCACCGCGACCGATACGGTCATTGCGACTGTGCCAGTGGGCAATTCGCCCGCTCAGGTCCATGAGGCCGCCCAACATGTCCTCGCCGTACTGCAGAGCTTCCTCGGCGATCCACGCTTCGAGCAGTCGACCCTGGTGGTGCTGACCCGTGGCGCGGTCGTGGTGAACGCAACCGGACACCAGCCCGCGGACCCGCACGGTACGCGGGTCAACGGTGCGAGCGCGGTGAGCGCCGAACCGGCGCGTGCGGTCGGCCCTGATCCGGCCGGCGCGGTGGCGTGGGGTTTGGTTCGCTCGGCGCAGTCGGAGAATCCGGGCCGGATCGTCCTACTCGACACCGCCGACCTCGCAGTGGACTTCAATGCTGTGCTGGCGGTCGAACACCAGCAGGTGGCCGTTCGTGACGGTGTGGTGTTAGCTCCGCGACTGGCCCGACTGGCCGAGACCGCGGTTCCGCACGATCGGGTGGTCTTGGGCGAGGGCGCGGTCCTGATCACCGGTGCGCCCGGGCGACTCGGATCGGCTTTGGCCCGACATCTGGCCGATGCCTACGGTGCCCGCGAGCTGGTGTTGGTCAGTCGGCGCGGGATCGACGGTCCCGGCGGCACCGAATTGCGCGATGACCTCGAAAAGCGTGGTGTGCGTGTGCGATTCGCCGCCTGCGATATCGCCGACCGGTCGGCGCTGGCCGAGCTGCTCGACGGTCTGCCCCTCGCGGGTGTCGTGCACGCGGCCGCTGTGTTCGATGACGCGACCATCGGCTCACTGACACCGTCGCAGTTGACGGCGGTCCTGCGCCCGAAAGTCGAGGCGGCGCACCATTTACACGAGCTGACCGCGGATCGGAAGCTCTCGATCTTCGTGCTGTTCTCCGCGGCGGGCGGACTGTTCGGTACACCGGGTCAGGCCAACTACGCGGCAGCCAACGCCTATCTCGACGCGTTGGCGGTGCACCGCCGCGCACTGGGTCTGCCCGGCCAGTCACTGGCCTGGGGCGCCTGGGACCTCGACATGCACGACCACCTGGCCGAGGCCGACATTCGGCGGATCAGCCGGGCCGGCGTGCGCGCGTTCTCGGTGCCCGACGGCATGGCCTGCTTCGATGCCGCACTGGCCCACGGTGATCCGGTGCTGGTACCGCTGCTGCTCGACACCGAGGTATTGCGGCGCTCGACCGCGGTGCCGCCGCTGCTGCGCGGGCTGGTGCGGCGGGCACCACGCCGTGCGGTCGCCGATCGAGCATCGGTGGAGCACGTCGCGGGATCGGCGTTCGCGCGAGAACTTCGAACAGCACCGCGGGCCGAGGCCATCAACCTGGCGATGGCCTCGGTCGCCGCCTGGATCGGTGAGGTGCTCGGTCATGCCGGTGGTGAGAAGATCGCCGCCGAGCAGACCTTCCAGAGCTTGGGCCTCGACTCGTTGATGGCTGTCGAACTGCGCAACAAGGTGCGCGAACACACCGGCATCGCGGTACCGCTCGGCACGATCCTCGCCGAGCAGAATCTCACCGACCTCGCGACCTATCTCGTCGACCAGGTCGCCGCACTCGACACCGGTGCCCGCACCGACACCGTCACCGCCGTACCCGAGGTGGAAACCCTGCCGGTGACCAGGGACATGATGCGACTGCTGCGCAGCGAACAACTCGGCATCCCCAGCGCCGCGCAGACCGGCGGTGTCGCGGTGCGGCTACCCATTGCGGTCACCAGGGCGCAGCTCGAACAGGCAATCGCGCGACTGGCAGGCCGACATGGCGCACTGCGCACCACCATTCACGCCGGCGACGAGCACGGTCGCCGACTCGAGATCCGCCGCGACGCTGTCCCGCCGCTCGCCTGGCGCGACCTCGACCACCTCGACACCGCCGTCGCCGAGGCCCATTTCCGGGAACTGATGGCGCGGCCCTACGACCTGGCGGCAGGCCCGCTCTGGCGGTTCGAACTTCTGCATACCGAATCCTTCGGGCAGATCCTGCTTTTCGGCGCGCACCACAGCATGAGCGACGTGCAGTCGATGCTGCTCGTCGCCGGTGAGCTCGCCGCCGAGCTCTCCGGTGCGCCACTCGACGACATCGTGACCAACCGGGACCTGCACCAACTGCTCGCTGCCCAGACGAGCCGCCGCGACGACACCGCGATCACGCGTTGGCGTGCGGCATTCGCCGGCGTGCAACGCCTCGAGCTGACCCTGGCCCAGCCACGTCCGGCCCAGCGCAGCTACGGCGCGGGAGCTCTCGCCCTCACCTTGCCTGCGGGCCTGCACGATCGAGTCGCTGACCGGGCTCGCGAACTCGGCATCACCCCCGCCGCGCTATTCCTCGGCGCACTGACGCTCACCCTGGCCCGCAGGCAACGGATCGACCGATTCGTCCTGGCGGTCCCGGTCGACACCCGGATGCACGCCGATGCCACCGACGCCGTCGGATACTTCGGTGTGCCAGTACCCTTTCCCGCGGTGCTCGACAGTGGCGACCTCGTCGCGGATGTGCTGCGGCGCACGGGTGATCGACTACGCAACCTGCTCGCCCCCGGCGCCGGATTCGCCGAAGTCCTCGCCGCGCTGGCCGGTGCGGGGCTCGCTCGCGACAATGCGCCGCTGGTCGAGGTCTACTTCAACTACCTGCGGGCCAACTCCGCGGTCAGCCACGCCGAGCTCGTCCCGGTGAGTACGGGTTTCTCCGACCTCGATCTGATGATCGCGGTGCTGCCCGACACCGGACAGGTGTGGTTCACCTACAACACCGACATCATCGACGCGCGCACCTGCACCGACTTCGGCACCGACTATCTGGCTGTAGTCGAAGCCGCGGTGGCTGATCCCGGTGCGCTCGCCCGACCCGAAACCGGTACGCAGCAGCCGAACTCCGGCGTGCGCGTCGCGCTGGGTGCGACCTTCGCGCTCGGCCGCGTGCCCGAGTTGTTGGCTGCCGCGTCATCGGAGTTCCCGTTGACCGTCGCCGAAGCGCCGTACCACCAGGTGCTTGCGTGTCTGCGCGATCCGTCCGGAGTCTTCGCCCAGCCCTCGACAACACTGGGCGCGGTGCTGGTGCGGGCGGCCGATCTGGAACGTTTCGGGGAGCTCTCCGACGAACTGCTCACCGAACTCGCCACCGAATTCTCGGCCGCGGTCGGTGATCTGGTTGCCCGCACCCGCCGACCGCTCATCGTCGCCATCCTGCCCACGCAGCGGCCCGCGCAGCGACTGCTCGACTGGGAACAGCTCCTCGCGCACCGCCTGCGCGAGGTACCGGGCGTCGCGGTGCTGGAGGCGGGGGACTGGTCGCACCGGCATCCGGTCGAGAATCCCTTCGACGACCGGACCGAGATCCTGGCGCACCTGCCCTTCACCCCCGAATTCCAGGCCGCGCTCGCCCTCACCCTCGTCGCCACCGTGACCGCCGCCACCGAACCAGCCCCGAAGGTCGTCGCCGTCGACGGCGACGACACGCTGTGGGGTGGCATCGCCGGGGAAATCGGTGCCGGCGGTGTCACATTCGACACACCGCGGCTGGCCTTGGCGACGCGGCTGCGGCAATGGCGCCGGGCGGGCACCCTGCTGGTGCTGCTCAGCAACAATGACGACGACATCGTCCGCGAGATCCTGGACCGACCGGACAGTCCGTTGCGATACGAGGATTTCGCTGTTGTCTCGACCGGCTGGGACGCCAAACCCGCACGGCTCGAACAGCTCGCGCGCACCCTCGGCCTCGGTCTCGACACCGTCAGCTATCTCGATGACAACCCGGTGGAAGTGGCGCGCATGCGCGCCCAGCTGCCCGAGGTGCTGTCGGTGACCTGCCCGCCCGGTGCGCAACTTCCGGCGTTCCTGCGCCGATGGTGGCCGGTCGTTCCGCTCGCCGCGACCGTCGAGGACCGCTACCGCGCCGACTTCTACCGTGCCGAGGCCGACCGCGACCACGCGCGTGACGGCACGGAATTCGCGGAGTTCCTCGATCGCCTCGACCTCGCGGTGACCATCGAGGCACTGACCGAGGACACCGCGCCTCGGGCCGCGCAACTGGTGCGCCGAACCAACCAGTTCACCCTCGCCGCGGTCACTGTCGCGGACCTGGACCGCTGGCGCACGGACGGCGAAGTATGGACCGCGACGGCGAGCGACCGCTTCGGCGACTACGGGCTTATCTCGGTACTCGCCCTGCGACCCGACGGCGACACCCTGCGGATCACCGGCTGGCAACTCAGCTGCCGGGCGTTGGCTCGCGGCGTCGAGGAGCGCCTGCTGTCCTGGGTCGCCGACCGCGCCGAGGTCCTCGGCTGCACAACGATCGCCATGACGGTCGAACACACCACCCGCAACGAACCAGCCCGCCGGTTGGCCGCCCTTTTGTCCGCGAGCCCCACGGGCGAGGGAGCACAGGAGGTCTCGGCGACTCCGCAGCACCTACGCGCGTTCAGGTCCTGGCAGGTAGTGGAGGCGACGCGATGACCGTTCCGAACGACCCGACGACAGTCCGCACCCCGGCCGTCGACCGTCGCGCCCGCGGTGAATCGCTCGAACGCGACCAGGGCGGCCTCGATGTCGCGTCGCTGCTCGCGCGGGTCGGTGCCGTCAGTACCGCGGCAGCGCCCGGGCCGGAGCCGAGTGCGCGTCGATCGGCGATCGCCGCACCCACACCGCGGACAGGCGCGCCGAGCAGCGTGGACGAACTGGCCACCGCGATCACCGCGGTGGCGAATCAGTTCACCGACAAGCCCCTCGACCCCGACACCGACTTCTTCGATGTGGGCGGAACCTCCCTCGCCGCGGTGGAATTGGCCGCGGCACTGGCACGTGAGCTCGATCTCGACCTCGATCTCGACACGGTGTTCTTCGACGCGCGACCCCGCAGGCTGGCCCATCGCTGGCTGGCCGAGCATCCGGGATATGTGTTGCCGCAATCCGCTGTGTTGCCGCGGCCCATGGTGTCGCCGCTCGCCACGGACACCGCGCTGAGCAACCCGGCCGGCACCGCGTCGGCACCTGTCCCGGCCGACACCGATGAGCTGGCCCAACTCTTTGCCGACCTCGCCGGTGCCGATCGCTTGCCGGTGGTGTCAGCGCCGCGACGGATCGCCCCACGACGCATCCTGCTGACCGGGGCCACCGGATTCCTGGGCAGTCATCTGCTCCTGGATCTGCTGCGGCACAGCGAAGCCCACGTCGTGTGCCTGATCCGGGCCGACGACGACGCCGCCGCGGCGAAACGTCTCGAACAAGCCATCCGCCGCTATTCCCTGCCCTGGTCACGGGAGGTACTGCGGCGGGTGACCCCGTTGGCCGGTGATCTGCGGGAGCCGCGGCTGGGGCTGACCGAGCAGCGGTGGGAATCGCTGGCCGCCGACCTCGACTCGATTGTCAATGCCGGTGCCGCCGTTGACTTCCTGCGCGGCTATCCGTCCTTGCGGCGAACGAATGTCCTCGGCCCGCTCACCCTGGCCGAACTGGCCTGTACCACCCGCCCCAAACCGCTGCACCACATCTCCTCACTGGCGGTGTTCAACGGCTCCGATGCCACCACCCTCGGCGAAGATGTCGCGACGGCCAACGTCGCCGACTTGCCGATCGGCTACGACCGAGCCAAATGGGCGGCCGAGGCGCTGCTGCGCCGGGCAGGCGAGCACGGTCTGGTGGTGACGGTGCTGCGGCCAGGTGGGATCGGCAGCCACCCCGAGACCGGGGCGCACAACCCGCGCGACCTCGCCACCGGCATCACCGCGGCGCTGCTGCGCTTGCGTACCGTGCCAGGTTTCCGGTATCTGAATGCGGCCCCGGTGGATTGGGTCAGCCGCGTCACCGCGCAGATAGTCACCACCCCGAGTGCCTGGGGCCACACCTACCACCTCACCGGCCCACCCACCTCCCTCGAACAAGTCGTCGCCGAAACCACGCTGGGCGGCATGGGCGTTCGCGTACAGCACTGGGAACAGTGGTGCGAGGACGTGGTGCGGGCGATCAGGGAGGAACCGGTGCCGCAACTGCAACCCCTGGCCCAGGTGTTGCAGAGTCCGGTGGCACGCCGACAGTTGGCGGCCATGGTGCGCACCCCGCCCGCCACGGCCACCCGCACCGACGCCTTTGTCGCGGCCAACGGCCTGCCCGCGCCGAACACCTCGGTCCAGGCCCGCGGGCGAATGCTGGCGGCGATGGCCGCCCTCGGCCCTCGCCCCGGCGAGCAGCCGTATCTGCGGTTCTCCGAGACCCTGTCCGGAACCATCACCGCCGCAGGCGAAACCGGCGAGATCCCGTGCGATCTGCGACTGACCCTGTCGGTAGTGAACAGCGCACAGGCCTTCACCGCGCGCACACTGGACGTCACCGGCGAGATCACCTGCCCCGCACTGCACGAGCACCCGCTCACCGTCGAGGGCACCGCGACGGTCCGCCCGCACGACGGGACCCCGCTGCGCGATGAACTACGGCATCCGATCATGCATTATCAACTGCGACTGCGTGATTCGTCGGGTGCGGACTGGTGGCTCGACGGCTACAAGTTCGCCGCGGCGCGCCGACGCCTGGTGCGCCAACTCGGCACCCAGGTGATCGAGATCGGCAGAAGCGGTGCACCGGCCACCTACACCGGTGAGGTCGCGGTCCCCCCGCACACCTACCTACCCGACCAGATCGACGGCATCGTCATCGACCCACGGCTCTCGCAACGTCAGCAACGCGTGGCGAAACTGTTGTGGCTCAGCTGGTTCGGCGGTCAACTCGGCCAGAGCCTGATGGAACCGGTCCTGCGGGTCGGTATCGACCTGCTCGACCTGCGTCGCGCCATGCGAAAGGAGCAGCGCCGATGAGTGCCCTGCGGTCGAGCCCTCTCGAACCCGAGGTGATCGAGTTCCGCACCGACGACGGCCTCGAGCTGCACCTGCGTCGCGTCGGCCCCGCCGATGGCCCCGCGGTGCTCCTGGTACACGGCCAGGGCGTGTCCTCAGAAATGTTCGCGCTCACCGAGATTCGCAATGTGACCGACGTGCTGGCCGACGCGGGCTACCAATCCTGGCTGCTCGACTGGCGGGGCAGTTGCCGCCTGCCGTACAACGAATCCGGCCCGCCCTACACCATCGATGACGTCGCGCTCTACGACCTGCCCGCCGCCGTGGCACAGATCAGAGCACGGATCGGCGACCGTTCGCTGTTCGTGGTCGGGCACTGCATCGGCGCACTGGCCGTGGCGCAGAGCCTCACCGCCGGCCTGCTCCCCGGACTGGCAGGCGTGGTCGCCCAGGGCGTCTTCCTCACGCCCAAGGTCGCCACCTCGACCCGCATGCGGGTACTGCTGGGCAGCGAACTCCTCGGCTCGCGGGTCGGCCACCTCGAATCCGACTTCCGCAAGGTCGGGCTGTGGTCACGGCGCACCCTGCTCTACGCGGCACTCTCGCGCAAGGGCGAGTGCCCCGACCCCACCTGTCGAATGGTCCATCACGGCTGGGGGATGGGCGCCGAACTGTTCGAACACGACCACCTCGACCCCCGCACGCACGACCGGCTGGGCGAACTGTTCGGCCCGATCGCACTGGGCGTGCTCGGCCATCTGCGGCAGATGGAACTCGCGCACGCCGTTGTGCGCTGGAACGTCGACGACGACCGCTACCGCGTGCTCCCGGAGAACGCACTCGATCACGCCGATCGCATCGACTGCCCCGTGCTGCTGCTCGCGGGTACCCGCAATGCGGCCTGGATCGATTCCAACAAGCTGTGTTACGAGGTGCTCGCGGACCGCAATCCAGGCCTCGATGTCCGCTACACCGAAATCCCCTCCTATGGACACCTCGACACCTTCATCGGCCGTGGCGCGGCGCTCGACGTCTTCGGCTATCTCGTCGACTTCTTCGACGAGCTGTCAGCTGGGCAGGCGTAGTGGCAGGCCCGCCGACCGGTAGACGGCATCGATGACCGACATGGTGTCGACGGCATCGTCGGGCGTGGTCGGCACCGGCACACCGCGCAGGACCGCAGCGGCGAAGGCGTCGAGTTGATAGTCGTAGGAGCTGCGGCGCGAGAACCGGTGCACCCGCCTGCCCTGTTCGGTGCGGACCACCAGCAGATGCCCCAGATGCGGCAGCACCGGGTTGACCAACCGCAGCCGGCCGCGCTCGCCGACCACTGTGGCGCTGATCCGCAGCAGGTCCGAAGACCACATCGAGCAGCGGATGCGGCCGGTGTGTCCGGACGGGAAACGCAGGTCGGCCGACATCGCGCGATCGATTCGCGCGTCGTGCAGCTTCGCCCGCGCCGCAACCACTTCCGGGTTCTCGCCACCGAGGAGCCGGGCCATGTGCACGGCGTAGCAGCCCGCGTCCATCAGCGCACCGCCCGCGAGGTCGTAGTCGTAGCGGATATCGGAGAACTTGGGCAGCGGAAACGACAGGGCGGCGTCCACGTTCCGCAGCGTCCCCAATTCGCCTGCGGCGATGATCTCTTCGGCGGCCTTCGTCAACGGGTGGTAGCGGTAGTGGAACGCCTCCATCACCACTCGATCGGAAGCACCGGCGAGCGCGGCGATCTCGCGCGCTTCCTCGGCATTGGCGGTGAACGGCTTCTCGCACAGCACATGCTTTCCGGCCGCCACGGCAGCGCGGGTCCAGCGACCGTGCAGACCATTGGGCAGCGGAATGTAGACCGCGTCGATATCGGGTGCGTCGATCAGCTCCTGATAGTTGTCGTACACCGTGCCGATGCGGTGCTTGCGGGCGAACTTCTCCCCGCGCGACCGCTCACGCGCCGCCACCGCGGCGACGACGACGACCTCCGGATTCCGCTCGGCCGGTCCGATCACCGCCGCGGGCGCGATACCGGCCGCGCCGAGGATTCCGATACGGAGTTCTGCGGGCCTGTCTTCGCTCACCACCAGACGTTAACACCGGAAACGACCACGAACGGAAGTCGAGAATATGCGTATCGCCTTGTTGACGGCGGGAACCCGCGGCGATCACCAGCCGTATCTCGCGCTGGCCGACGAATTCGCCGCGCGCGGCCATCACGTCGAGATCACCGCCACCGAGAACTACGCGGAGGTGGTGCGGCGCTCGGGTTTCCAACCACACGTTATCCCGTTCAACTCGGCGGAACTGCTGGAATCGCCGACGGCCAAACGGGCGCTGTCCTCGGGCAAGACGCTGCCGTTCGTGCGGATCATGCTCGACACGGTCAAGATCATGGCGGGCGAGCGCGGTGAGCGCATGCACCACGTGCTCAGCGACGCCTGCGACTCGGCGGATGTGATCGTCAGCTGTGCCTCGACCCTGCCGTGGGCGATGGAGCGTGGCGAGCAGACCGGCCAGCGGGTCCTCGGCTGCCTGCCGTATCCGCTCGAACGGACCGCGGAGTTCCCCTCCTCGTTCATGGTCAAGCGAATGATCTCCTCGCGCTGGTTGCGTCGCGCGAGCTATGCGGCCTTCGAATTCGCCTACGGTGTCGCCTATCGCCGGGTGGATCGGCGGGTGCGGGAAATGATGGAGTTGCCCGGTGCGCCGCGCAACCCGTTCCGGCGCATCCGCGAGGACGGCATCGCGTTGGTGCACATGGTGAGTCCGGTGCTGCTGCCCACCCCGGCGGACTGGCCGGACCGCTCGATCGTCGTCGGCGCGCCGACCCTGGCACCGCGGCTGCGCGGTGCGTGGGGTGAGGACGAGCTCGATTCGACGCTGACCGAATGGCTCGACGAGGGGGAGCCCCCGATCTACTTCTGTCTGACCGGAATGCCGATCCTCGACCCGGTCGGCTGCTGCGCGTTGATCGCCGCCGTGTGCCGCAGGTTGGGGGCGCGCGCCTTGGTGACGGTCAAGGGCGAGGGGTACCCGCGCGGCATCAGCGAGGACCGCACCCTCCATGTCGTCGACTCCTTCGACTATGACCGCGTGCTGCCTCGCTGCCGGGCGGTGGTCCACCACGGCGGCAGCGGCAATACCCACGACGTGCTGCGCGCAGGCCTGCCCGCGGTGGTGATCGGGGTGCACAGCGACCAGTTCTTCTACGGCTGGCGCATCACCGCCCTCGGTATCGGCGCCGACTTCCCCTATCCCGCGCTCACCGAGGACCGGCTGCACGACGCGCTGGTCCGCACGCTCACGCCCGAAGCGCGCAGCAGGGCAGCGGAACTCGGTCGCGAGGTCGCTGCCGAGAACGGTGTCCGGGCGGCGGCCGACGCCGTGGAACGCCTGGCCGTCGCGACCTCGGCCTGAGCGGTGGGCGATCGCGTGCATGTCGCGCTCTTCACCGACTTCCACCCCGACACCCTCGGCGGCGTGCAGACCGCGATGCGGTCACTGTGCGACGGGCTGCGCGGACTCGGTCATCGAGTGACCGTATTCACCGCTCCCGCACCGGGTTCCGTGCTCGGCGACGCGGACACCGTCGTGCTGTCGGCGTCGCCGTTCTCGATGTCGAACGGCCTGCCGATGGTGCTGCCGAGCCGAGCCAACCGGCGCCTGATCGATGCGGCGTTGCGTGCGCGAGATATCGATATCATCCACTCGCTGACCACCTACGGTGCCGGGATCGCCGGGATTCGTGCTGCCCGCCGACACGGCGTCCCACTCGTGCAGACCATGCAGAGCCGCGACGACACCGTCATCGAAAAGTACTCGCCTGCACCGTATCTCGCCGCGTGGATGATGCGTTGGGTGCATGGCCTGTTCGTACCGCTGCGCCGTCAACCGCCCTGTGCCGACGACAGTCGCACCGCCCGGCTCGCGTGGCGCCCGCTGATCGCTCAGGCACAGGCCGCCGACCGAGTGATCGTGCCGACCAACCACTTCGCCCGCCGCCTCGCTGATCGTGGCGTCGACCGCCCGATCCATGTGGTGTCCAACGGGATCGATGACGCGCTCCTCGACCGTGTCCGACACGGGCGCGGTGCGGCGAGGAACACCGATGCCCCACTGCGGGTTCTCTGGTGCGGTCGCCTGTCCGCGGAGAAGCGTCCCATCGAGGCGATCCAGGTGGTGGGCCTCGTCCCCGACTGCACCCTCGACATCTACGGCAGCGGTCCGCTCGCCGACCGGGTTGCTGCTGCCGCCGCCGATCTGCACGACCGCGTGCGCCTGCACGGCCGAGTCGACCAGGCCAGCTGCCTGGCCGCGATGGGTGCGCACGACCTGCTGCTGCTCACCTCCGACTGCGACACCCAGGGCATGGTCCTGCTGGAAGCGGTGGCCATGGGCCTGCCGGTCCTGTACTGCGACCCCGAACTGTCCGAAACCGTGCCCGCGCAGGGCGGTATCCGCACCACCGATGCCTCGGTGGAGTCCTTCGCCGCCGAACTCGCCGCTCTCGCGTCGGACCGAAACCGCCTGTCCACCATGGTCGAGGCGCTCACCGCCCATGCCGAGGAGCCACGCCAATCTCGACACCTCACCGATATTGTGTCGGTCTACACGGACGCCATGTCCACGACATCAACGACTGCGCGTTGACCTCCTTGACCCCGACCAATGCGCATTCATGCGAATCGTTGAGAAGTGTCGTTCCGCGAAACGGCTTGGTGCTGAGCACTATTGGGTCTTGATCGGTCACCCGGGCGCACCTATCGCTTTGCGCAGACTCGTCAGCGCCTGCGTCTGCGCATGCATGCGGCTGGCCGACCCACGGTTGACGTGGTCGACGGCGGCATACAGCAGCGCCCACATCATGTTCACGATCCACGAGGCATCGAGCGCTGCGTCGATCGAGCTGTCGTCGCGCCCCCGTTCTATCGCCGCGATCGCTTCGTCGTCGGACAGGCACGATGTGGTCTCGTCGTATACGCCGGATGTGAAGAACATGACCGTCAGGACATCGCTGAGTTCGAAGTACTCCTGACACAGCCGCAGGACCGCGTCGAGCCCTGTCCCGTCAGCCAGGCGCGCACGCTTGGAGGCGTCGGCCACGGCCTGTTCGGTGCGCCGCCCGACGGCGGTGATCAGGTCGGATCGTTCGGGAAAGTAGCGGTGCAGCGTCGTACGCCCGACGCGAGCCTTCTCGGCGACTTCCGTCAGCGACGCGTTGGGCGATTTCGCGAACGTCGCCACTGCCGCATCGAGAATCGCGCGACGGGTGCGTTCGCGGGCACTGGTCTCTTCGACATCCTCCACAGGAGCAGAGTAAACGAGATCCATCCTGGATATTCGCTTTACTAAAATGGAACAGTGCTGTTCCATTGAAGGGTGACGACGATTGCGCCTCCCACCGGAACCGCTCCACCGATGACCATGTCGAACCTGGGTGTCCTGATCGGTTATGCCCGACCGCACACCCGCGCTCTGCTGATCGGACTCGTACTCGCTCTCGGCAGTTCCGCGACGGTGATGGCGACGCCGATGGTGACCAAGTCGATCCTCGACGCGCTCGGCACGGGCGCGTCGATCATGGGCCCGACCGTTGCCCTGTTGGTGCTGCTCGTCATCGGCGCCGCACTCGGGTGGGGCTACTGGATACTGCTCGGGACCGTCGCCGAGAACATCGTCTTCGACGCACGCACGTCGCTCGTTCGACGACTGCTCGGCGCGACGGTTCCGTCGGTGCAGGCGCGTCCCACCGGCGAGTTGGTCACGCGCGTCACGGCGGACACCTTGCTGCTGAAGGAGGCCGCGTCGTCGGCGGTGATCGGCATCATCAACGCCACCTTCCTGACGGTGGGCACCGTGATCCTCATGGGTGTGCTCGACATGATGCTGCTCGGCGTCACCGTGCTGGCCATCGTGGTCGTCGGCATCCTGTTCGGAACACTCATGCCGCGAATTGCCAAGGCGGACGCGCAAACTCAGGAATCGCTCGGCCGCCTCGGCGGAGTGCTGGAAGGCAGCCTGCGTTCGGTGCGCACCGTCAAGGCGGCACGCGCCGAGCACCGCATCGCCACGTTGATCGGCGCCGACGCACGCAACGCCCGGACACACGCGATCGAGTCGGTGCGCGTCTCGGCAACGGCATGGACCGTCGCGTGGACCGGCGTGCAGGGCGCCATCATCGCGATCCTGGCCATCGGCGCCTGGCGCGTCGACAACGGTTCGCTGACCGTGTCGACGCTGATCGCGTTCCTGCTGTACGCGTTCACGTTGATGGGACCGATCCAAGAACTGACCACGCACATCACGGCCATGCAGTCGGGTATCGCTGCCGCCATGCGTATCCGGGAGATGGAGGCGCTGCACTCCGAAGCAGACGTGGCGCACGAGTTTGCGCCGGCGACGACCGCCGAGCCCGACGCCGCCTTGCGTTTCGACGACGTCACGGTCCGCTACGCACCTGATGGACCGCACGCATTGAAGGGATTGACGCTGCGGATTCCGGCGACCGGCCATACCGCCATCGTTGGCCCGTCCGGCGCGGGCAAGACAACGGTGTTCTCGACGATCCTGCGATTCGTCGAACCCAACACCGGGACCATCTCGGTGGGCGGCGTGGCGTACCGGAACCTGACGATGTCGGAAGTTCGCGCGCGTATCGCATACGTCGAGCAGGAATCCCCTTTGGTGCCAGGCACATTGAGCGACAACCTGCGATTCCTGCGCCACGATGCCACCGACGACGAAGTGGCCGAGGTTCTTCGCCTGCTCCGCCTCGACTCGGTCGTCGCGGCCCAGCCGAAAGGCCTGGACACCCACGTTCGCGACACCGATCTTTCGGGCGGGCAGCGGCAACGGATCGCGATGGCACGCGCGATGCTCGGTGACGCCGACGTGCTGCTTCTCGACGAAGCGACGTCGCAGATCGACACCCTGACCGAGGCATCGATCGTCGAAGCGATCGCCGTGCGGGCGCGCACCCACGCCGTCGTCACGATTGCTCACCGCTTGTCGACCGTGCGGCACGCCGATCGGATCGTCGTAATGGACGACGGCAGCGTCCGGGCAGTCGGGACGCACGACGAGTTGATGCGCGCCGACGACCTCTACGCGCGAATGGTCCGCGCCGGTGGATTCGCGTAGGCGCGCATAGTGTGTCGGCCATTACCCTCGGGCCAGAACTTGCACTCGCTGACTCGATTTCCTCCGGCACCGATGTAGTCACCGGTCTTCACGCGGATGGGTGTGGGATGGGAAGGAGCGGTTTCACCTGGTGGCGGTTCCGATCACTTTTCTGGGAGGATCGTCGCGGTCGGCGCTGCTGCGACGGTGGGGGTGAGTGCTGCTTCGGTGGTCGCGGGGTAATAGTCGGGGGTCGTGGTGCCCGTGAGGAAGTCGGCGGTCCAGCCGAGTGCGAGCGTGCGGAGCACCGTTGTGTTCGCGATGCTCGGGGTGCCGCACAGCAGTGTTCCCAGTGAATCCGAACTGGTGCCCTCGGCGTCGGTGTGCACGCCGTTGCTCACGCGGATGCCGAGGAACGGTCGATGAAGCTGTTGCTGGACTGCCGTGGTGCCGCTGCCGAGGTTGTTGCACAGCGACGGTGCCGCGGCGATCGTCAGGATGGGTAGGTCGGTGGGGTCGAGGTCGGCGAGTGCGCGGTCGCTGTTGTCGCCGAGAAAGGATTTCACCGGATCCAGCAACACCAGACCACGCAGGCGCGAGAACATCTCCTGGTGCGCGACATGAAGGCGGTGTGCGACGAATGCGACCGCCTCGGCGCCGGCGGAGTGTCCGACGAAAACAAGGTCGCTGGGCAGCTGTGGGGCGACCAGGCCCGCGTGTGCGGCCGCGGCCGTGAGGCTGCGGGCGAGTGCGCCGTTGGGGTCGGTGGCGGTACCGAACAGGGTCGCGACGTTGTCGAGGAATCCGGTGTTGTCGCCGAGATTCTGCAGCGTGCATCCGGCGAGATCCATGAACGGCAGTGCGGGCGCGAAGACCAGATAGCCGCTGTCGGCGAAGGTGGTGGCCAGCTGTGCGACGTTGCTGTTGGTGCGGGCGAAGCCGTGCTGGATCCAGACCAGGCCCTTGGGGGTTCCGGTCGGCAGGTACCAGTCCGCACTCTGCTGCAGAGTGGTTGCGGCGCAAGGGATATCGATCGCGCCTGGGAGTCGTGACGCGTCCGCTCCGGCGGTTGGCGCGGCGAAGGTGATGGTGCAGGCGGCGATGATGGCGGCGCTTAAAGCGGCCAGGGCCGAACCTCGAGAACTCATGGTGACTCCAACAATGGCGCGACGCCGGTTTCGCTCTGCGGAACGACGTTTCTTAACTGCGATGGTTCATTAGCGCCCACATATGTGTGGTTGTCAAGTGGTGGCCCGGCGACGTGTGATCGTGAATTCGCGCTGGACGGCACCGGCGTGAGCGCGATACGTTTCCATAGGTGAAACATTGTTTCAGAAATCGAGAGGTGCGGTGAGCTGGTGAGATCGGCGCTGTATGTCCCCGGCAATCGGCCGGAACTGTTCGACAAGGCACTGGCCGGTTCCGCCGACATCGTGCTGCTCGATCTGGAGGACGCCGTCCCGTTGCGGCAGAAGGAGACGGCGCGAGCCGAGGTCTCCGCTTGGCTGCGCACGGTCGCCGATGCCGGACAACGGATCTGGGTGCGGGTGAACTCCGGTTCGCTGTGCCCCGACGACTTGCGGGCGGTGGCACTGCCCGCGGTGTCTGCGGTATGCCTGGCGAAAACTGAATCAGCGGAACAGGTTCGGGCGGCGGACGAGGTGTTGCGGGAGTGCGAACCGCGCGTCGGCGCGATTCGGGTGTGCCCGCTGTTGGAGAGCGCTGCCGCCGTGCTCGACGCCAAGACGATTGCCGCCGCCCCTCGGGTATGGCGGCTGCA
This sequence comes from Nocardia sp. A7, assembly GCF_046549215.1. Classification (NCBI taxonomy): domain Bacteria; kingdom Bacillati; phylum Actinomycetota; class Actinomycetes; order Mycobacteriales; family Nocardiaceae; genus Nocardia; species Nocardia sp. A7. The sequence goes on from NZ_JAJPWE010000002.1 coordinate 23,995, forward strand.
ACTCGGGGAGGCGGATCTGCGCGCCGATCTGGGGATCGAAACCAGTTCCGACGAACGCGAACTGTTGGCGATCCGCACCCACGTGGTCCTCGCCAGTGCGGCGGCGAAAATCGCGCCGCCGCTGGGGCCCGTCGACACTGATTTTCGCGATCTGGACCGGTTGCGTGAGCGGACGAAAGCCTTGGCGCGGATGGGGTTCCGCGGGCGCGCCTGCATCCATCCCGCGCAGCTACCCGTGGTCAACGAGGTGTTCACCCCTGCCGCGGCCGACCTGGAGCGGGCCCGCGTACTCGTGGGCCGATTCGAATCCGCCGCCGGGGGCGTCCTGCTCGATGAGGGCGGCAAAATGGTGGACGCGGCCGTGATCCGCCAAGCGCGCCGCCTACTGGAGGATTGACACGGCATGCCGAGCATTCAGTGCTCACGCAGCAGCGAACCCGCACCCTCGATCCGGTCGTTGATGCCGTTGTCGCGCAGTGCCATCCACCAGGTCGCGGCATTGATGGCGATCACCGGTTTACCCAGCCAGCGTTCGGCCTCATCGGCCAGGCTCACCATGGACAGATTCGTGCCGCACTGGACGAGCGCGTCGATGTCGTCGCCGTCCACCTCCCGTAGGGCGTCGCGCAGCGTGTCCTCGGTGACATGGGCGATCGATACCGCGGTGGGGCAGCGCAGCCCGGTGATCGCGGCGACGTCGAAGCCGAGTTCGCCGAAGAACCGGACCACATTTTCGTCGCCGATCGGCTGATAGGGTGTCACGACGCCGATTCGCTTCGCGCCGTAGAGCGTCAGCGCCCGGCGGCATGCCTCGGCACCGGTGGCGACCTCCAGTCCGGTCGCCTCGTGGATCTGCTGGATGAATTTGCGGTTGCCTTCGACGCCGCCCCAGAAGGTTTCGGCCGACATACCCATCACCATGTAGTCCGGTTCGCAGGTCATGATCCGCGCACAGGTCCCGTCCATCTCGGCGCGAATCTGTTCGAGCAGATTGGCCATGCCCGCGTCGTCGCCCATGTTCTGGTCGCGGATGTGGATGCGTCCGAAATGCGCGGTGACCCCCGGTACGCTCATGCGTCCGAAATCCGGTTCGACCACGGTATTCGTCGATGGGGCGAGTACGCCGAACTTGCGTCGCCAGCCCAGTACGTCAGGCATTGCTCATCTCCCGGTTGCTTCGGCTTTCTCGGAGGTCACGGTGGCGGCGGACAACCGCCACGCGGCGGCCAGGAACGCGGCTTGGGCCGCGGTGTTGCACAACTGTTCAATCCACTGCAACGTCACTGACTGGTCCGCGCGGGAGGCCAGCGGTCCGAGGATGTAGAAGCTCAGCAGTTGCACGCCGAACAGGGCCGCGGTCACGGTGTCGTCGCGGTCACGGGCGATTCCGATCAAATAGATTCCGGTGATCGTCGCGAACACCGTGGTGCTGACCAGCATCGGGATCGAGTCGCGGGCCAGCACGGCGCCGAGACCGCAGACCACGGTGAGTCCGATGACCAGGTATCGGAGCCAGTTCGGCGAGGTGCCGGTCCTGGTTCGGGCCGCGGCCAGGCAGAGCAGCCCGAATCCCAGCGTCAGGAACGGAAACAGCATCTCACTGAGCCACGGCAGGACAGGACCGTCCGCCGCGGCCATCAGTTTCGCGCCTGCCTTGGTGAGCCCGCCGACGCCGACGAACACCGCGGCCGCGATCATCGCCGGTCCGCCGCCGAGCACTCGGCGCAGCAGCACAACCCCGACGGTGGTGAACAGCACCGGCGCGAAATCCTCGATCGCCAGCGAGATCGGGTAGTCGATGGCAGCCGTGCTCATTCGGCGAACAGATCGCGTCGTCGCAAGCCCGCGGTGGCGAAGCGGCCGATCACCTTCGGGGTGGTGAGCCAGCGGACGTGGGCGCCGTTGCGTCGGTGGGTGAGGGCGCGCTCGGCCAGCCAGGGCGTGACGGTCTCGACACGGTCGGCGAGGATGTTGAATATCTTGCGCGCCTTGGCCAGTTCCTCGGGATCGGCGTAGCCGTTGGTCAGCAGGTCGGTGACCACCATGCCCGGGCTGAGCAGCCCGACGGACACCCCGGCGGGGACCTCCTTCGCCAAGGCCTTGGTCAGGTAGGTCAGCGCCCGTTTGCTGGCGCCGTAGACCGACAGTCCTGGCACCGTACGGCCGTCGCTGCCGAGGCCTTCCATATTCCAGACGTGTCCGCCGCCCGCCGCCGCCATCCCCGCGATCGCGACGGCGGAGCCGTTGATCGCGCCGAGCAGGTTGGTTGATACGACCTTCGCGGCATCGGCGGCGGGCAGTTCCCACACGGGCGTGCGGGTGTGGGAGATGCCGGCATTGTTGATCCAGACGTCGACGCCCCCGAAGCGGGCCACCGTCGCGTCCCAGAGTGCCTGAAGCTGCTCGCGGTCGGTGACATCGGCGGGTACCGCCAGCAGTTCGGTGTCGGGAAGTTCCGCGCGCAGCGTGTCGATCCGCTCGGTATCGGTGCCGCACACCGCGACTCGATGCCCGCGTTGCAACAGCGCGCGGGCGATGCCGAGCCCGATGCCGCGGGTACCGCCGGTTACTACGACGGTGCTCGTCGTCGGCCCGCTCATGCGCGCACCAGTACCCCGTGCAGGACAGCGCTGAGGCTGTTGTGCTCGAACAGTTCGTAGACCACGGCGAGCTCGGCACCCGCGCCCATGCCAGGTTCGGCGTCCATCATGAACTCCCGTCCGTTGAGTTTGCCGCCATCGGGGAAGTGCAACACCGGGTAGTTGGCCCGGCCGTACGAGGTCGCGTTTCCCCAGGCGCCGGGCCCCTCGTGGAACGAGCGGACACCGTCACGGCGCACCGTCGCCCGGTATTCGCGGTCGAGGGCGCCGCTCCAGGTGACGTGGTGCTCGGCGGTCAACAGGCTCAACGGCGTCACCTCGATGGTGATGCGTACGGTGCCGTGGCGTTGCTGGTCGGCGCCCCACAGCTCGCAGTCGCCGACATAGCGGCTTGCGTCTTTGGTCGGCAGCACGAAAGGAGTAGCTCCGCAGCGTGTTTCGTGCTCGATGAGGTCGTCGGCGAGCGCCGGATCGCGAGTGTAGACGCCATTGAACACCCCGACCATGGCCGGTCCCTGGTACAGCACCGAGGAGTACACCTGGGTGTCACCGAGTGTCAGGTTCCAGGTGTTCAAACCTACCTGCCAACCGGGGCCGTAGTAGTGCGCGTCGACGAAGCTGCCATACGGTCGACCGGCGCCGTAGAAGTCGGGGCCGGTGTAGAGGCGATCGCTGTCGGAATCGACGACGCCGAAGGCGAACGGCGCACCGAGCGCGAACCGGCCTGCGAGTTCACCGCCGCCGGTGAGACCGCCGTCCATGAAGTAGGTCGTCGTTCCGTCGGCGAAGACCGATGAGCGGCGGATGTCTTCGAAACCACGCCAGACGCCGTCGGCGGTGAACAGCGACGGCCTGCCGACCCATTCACCCGCGATGCGCTGCTGCCACTGGCTCGGCGCTTCGGCGGCGGTCATGCGAGCAGCTCCGCGCGCACGCACGCGGTCTGATCGTCACCGAACAGTCGGGCCACCTGCGCCCAGACCGGATCCACTTCCGGGCTGAACAGATTCGCCCGGTTCACGCGGTCGCGGACGGCCGTATCGGCGTCGACCGCGGGAACTCCCCTGTCCACCAGGGTGAGCCAATGCTGGAGATAGTCGCCGACGGTGGTGTCGAGGGCGCGGAAGGCGGTTTCGGTGGCTCGACAGACGACCATCCACGGCGACATCATCGCCCGCTGCCGCGGACCGATCGCCGCCGCCGACACACCGTCGAGCTGCCAGGCCGCCTCCAGTAGCGGGGTCAGCGGCAGGAATGCGGCATCGAGATAGGTGAGGTTCACCGCCAGGTCGGCACGCGGAACGAGATCGAGGTGCATGGCGTAGTACTCGCCGCCGTGCACCGAATCCAGCGTGAAATGCGGGACCGCCGAGTCGGGAGGGGTGAAGGCGAAAAGCATATGGCTGTCGAGGTGGATCGCGGGGACCACCAGATCGACGGCGACGAGCTTGTCGATCCGGTCGCCGTGCAATACCCGCAGCCTGCCGACCGGTTCCGGCGACATCGCGCTGATCAGCGGAATATCCTCGGCGACAGTGAGTTCGAGTGCGGTGCTCAGTGTCTGCAAGGTGCGGTCGCTGAGTGCGGTGGGCAGGCTCATCGCGGTGTTCCTCCGTTGCGGGCTTTGTGCACCCAGGCTTGGGCGAGTTCGGGGTTGTCGCGGCGGGCCGGTGAGGCGATGACGGTGGCGGTTCGGCGCGGTCCGTCGCCGGTGATGGTGTCGTCCTCGCCCAGCCACCAGCCGTCCTTGATCAGCTGAGTGCGCCTGCGCCGGTAGGCGATTTGCAGCGCGTCGCTGCGGACATGCAATTCGTCGGCGAGGTCGAACGGCAGCAACTCCGGGCGCTGCCCCTCGACAATCGGTTTGTCCTGCAGCAGGATCGCTTTGATTCTTCTGCGGGTGTCGGCGTCGGCCCATTTACCGGTGAAGAAGTTGCGGTAGCCGAGGATCTTGATCAGGGTGCGGTCCTGCGACAGCGGGATATTGAAGTCGTAGAGCAGCAGATCGCCGATGGGTAGCCTGATGTGCAGTTTCACCACGTTGGGCAGGTACCAGCCGTTGGTGACCGTCACGAACTCGGGGCGTGGCTTGTTCCGGAACAGCAGCCCCCACAGCCCGCCCGGCGGTGGCGGACTGAGCTGGATATCGGCCTCCGCGGACCAATCATCTTGGCGGATGGAGAAATTCGGAATCTCGGGCTTGTCCGGATTGCCGAACCTGGTGCCGTGCACGAAGGGCGTGTGCGAGGCATCCACTACGTTCTCGAAGGTCCGCTCGTAGTTCGCCTCGACCTCCATCTCGAACTGCACGACCCGGAAACTCGGATCATCGTGGACGGGGATCTCCGGGATCGGCGGACGTTGATCCTCGGGCAGATCGCCGAGAAAGGCCCACACCATGCCGTAGCGCTCCTGGGCGGGGTAGGCGTCGACGCGGGCCTTCTTCGGGATGATCCGATCCTCGGCATTGGCCGGGATCCGCACGCAGGCGCCTTCGGCGTTGTACTGCCAGCCGTGGTACGGACAGGCGATGCAGTCGTCGGTCACCGTCCCCATCGACAGGGCGCCACCGCGGTGCACGCACAGGTCCGACAGGCACACCACCGACCCGGTTGTGGTGCGGTAGAGGACGAAGTCTTGGCCGAGGCAGGTCACCTTCTTCGGCGTGCGGCCGACCTTGTCGGCGAATTCCAGTGCGTACCAGAAGTTCTTCAGCATTGTTCTCGCTCCGATCGGTGGGGCCACAGGATGTCCGCGGCGACGAATTCGGCGAGTTCGGTTCGTGCTGCTGCCGAGTCGCACAGGTGGGTGCGCAGGAATGCGGAGGTCAGGCGCGCGAACGGGGTCAGCGCGTCCGCGTCGTCGCCGCCGTCGAGGAAGGCGCGGGCGGCGGTCGGATCGGCATCGGCGATACCGAAATGATTGGCTCCTTCGATGACTGCCAATAGGTGCTCGCCTGGTGGCAGCGCCTCGTGGAAGGTGCGAGCCACCGGATCGGGGCGGGTCTCGCCGTCCTCGCCGTAGCGGTCGGCGCTGCCCGCGATGACACCGTCATTGGTGCCGACGCCGAGCAGGACCGGACAATCGACCTGCGCGGGCAGCACGGTGCCCGCGGGCCAGCCGAGCATGGTCGCCACCAAAGTGTGCGCGCCCCAGGCGAATACCGCCGCGACGGAATCGAAGAAGCGTGCCGACTGCAAGACCACGGTGCCGCCTGCCGAGTGTCCGCCCAGCGCGATCCGGTTCAGGTCGAGTGCCCCGCGCAGCGGGCCCTGCGCGTTCAACTCGGCGAGGGCGTCGATGACCGCGCCGATGGTCGGGCAGGTCGGTCGGGTGCCGTAGGTATCCGGGCGGGCGGCGGCCAGATCGACGCCGCACGTCAGACCGCGCTGACCCCCGAACAATTCGGCCACCCGGTCGAAAGTCACGACGACGAAACCGCTGTCGGCAATCGCGGTGGCGAATCGGCGGTAGGAGTCCTGGCCGACATTGACCCCGGACAGGAACACGACCACCGGATACGGCGCTGCCGCGGGATCGGGCGCGAAGACGCCGGTCAGGCGTTCGGCATCGTCGCCGGTGGCGATCGCGGGGTAGTAGACCTTCAGATGGGCGGTATCGAACGGTGCGGTTCCCGCGGTGCGGGCCGACCACCAGAGTGAACGAACAAGTCTCACGCAGGCACCTCTTCGACGTGGTGTGGGCGGATCGGGTGCGCACTCATCCGACAGGCCTCGGCAGAATTCGGTCGCCGCCCCACAGGCCACGTACCAGACGCTGGGTCAGATCCGCCCCGAACATCCGCTCGCCCATGGCATTCGCGGGATCGCGTTCGGCGATATTGCGACGGATGGCCAGGTCTCGCTCCGCCAACCGGGCCCGCTCATCGACGGGCACCGGTGTCGCCGCGTCGACCCACCCCAGCCACTGCTCGACCCGCGCCGTGAGAATTTCGGCGACCGTCTCGCGATTGGCCTGGTTCGGTGGGAAGGAGTAGCAATACGCGGTGGGGGACAGGCTGGACCGGATGAAGCCGGTGCGGCTGGTGAACCAGGTGAAATCGGGATGTTCTTCCTTGAAGGCCAACCACGGCGCGTCATTGTCGGCGTAGTAGCTGTCGAAATAATCGCCGTCGCCGACCAGATCGCCGCGTGGTACCGCATCGACATAGAACCAACCCTGCGGCCACAGCAGCAGCGCGATGCCAAGATGTGGGACCTGGATCTGTGGTCCGAGCCACGCGGTGAGATGCAGATTCACGAAACCGGTGCGGGGGTCGCCGATCCAGGAATGCACCAGCCAGTCGATCTCCGGGCCGGTATAGGCGGCCAGACTCCCCGCTGGTCCCGTCGCGGCGTCGCCGTAGTTCTCCAGGGCCTCGGTCGAGGGATCTCTGGTCAACTCGAAACGTTCGGCGATCCGGGATTTCAGCCCGCTCAACAGATCTCGCCATTCCTGGAACGTCTCGGTGACGTCGATTCTGGCGGTGGCGTCGACCATCTGCTCGACGTGTTGCACGGTTTCACTCATCGTCGCTCCGGTTCTGTCGTCACTGCGCTTGCCTCGTCATGGCGTCCAGCGGCCACCGAGGGCGTCCGTCCACCAGGCCTGTGCCTTTGGATACGTTGCGGTTCATGGCTTGCGCAGGCCGCACGGTCGCCCGGACATCGGCCGCGCCGGGCGGTGCGACGGTCACGATCGGGTGGCTGATCACACCGGTGAACGGCCCGCTCCACGCGGTCCACAACGTGAAATCGGGGCTGAGCGCGTACACCGCGCCGAGCAGTTCGCCGTGTTCGTCGCTACCGGCGGCCACCACATTGAGCCGGTTCTCCGCCGCGCGTTCGGACAGACCGAGTGCCAATTCCCACGGTTCGGTCGGCGAGCAGGGTACGGCCACGACGTCGGCGTCCTGGAGCGCGGCCAGCCGGAATGTCTCGGGGAAGAGCGCGTCGTCGCCGACCACGATGGCCAGTCGGCCCCATGGCACGTCGAAGACGGTCACTGCGGTACCCGGCTCCGTCAGCCACGGAAGGCGTTTGGTCGGATGCAGTTGAGGTTGGCGGCCGAGCACCCCGTCGGCGGTGACCAGCACACCGTGGTGCGCACCGCCGGCGCGCACACTCAGCACCACGTGTGCCGTTGTGCCGTGTAGCGCGTCGACGACTTCCGGTATCGAAATCGTCGACAGCTCGGGGAGCACGATCAACTCGACTCCGTCGGCGGCGAGTCGGGCCAGTAGTCCCGGGTCGGCGACCGCGAGCGCGGTACTCAGCGAATCGGCCCCGGCGGCCGCGCGTCGCCCGCGCGGTGTGTCGGTGAGTGGCGCGTAGAGCTCGGGCCTGCGCGCGGCGAGGATGTCGGTGCCGTCCGGTCGACTCTTGTCATCGGCCAGTGACACGTCGATATCGGCGACGACGATCGCCTCACCGGTGGCGGGCGCTACCGCGACCGGGACGCCGTCGGGGCCGACGATCTGGCTTTCGCCCGCACCGTGCAGCCGATCCTGCGGCACCCCGAGGCGGTCCGCGATCGAGGGCAGCTGGTCGGCGGGGAGCAGGGGGCCGACCTTGTTGGCGGCCACCACCCAGACCTTGTTCTCCGCGGCTCGGACCGGAATGTGCAGGCTCGCTTCGTCGATGGCGAAGGAGTTGAGGCTGTTGAGCAACAGTTGGGCCCCGCGCAGTGCCAGCGACCGGGTGACCTCGTTGATGACGCCCTCCATGCAGGCGTACATACCGATCCGGCCGAGGGGAGTCTCGAGCACCGGCGATTCGGTCAGGCCCGGATCGAGATAGTCGTTCTCGGCGCCCATCAGGATCTGCTTGTCGGATTCGCCGAGCAGTTCGCCGTCGGGGCCGAACAGCAGGCTGGTGCCGGTGGTGCGGCCGTCGGCACGGGCCAGGGTGACGCCGATCTTCACGAACAGCCGATGGTGGCGCGCCCGCTGCGCGATCGAACCGCAGAAGGCGTCGCCGGGTGTGCAGGCCATTCGGCGCGCGTGCGCACGGTCCTCGTACCAAGATAGGTGGTTACAGAATTCGGGAAGAACCACCAGTTCGGCGCCCGCGGCGGCCGCGGCGTCGATCATGCGGAGGCAGGCGTCGAGGTTGACCGCGACGTCGGTTCCCGCGGCGAGTTGTGCGGCCGCGACTCGGGTCATGAACTCGGACCCTCTCACTCGTCCGGCGTTTCGGACAACGAAACGACGTTTCCAACAGTGCCCTGATTCTGTACCCCGGTGAAGGATCTGTCCAGGGGTGGTTCGACATTTCACGCGCCCGTAATTCGTGAAAACGTCGCTTTTTCCGTCTGTCTTGACAGTGGTCGGCACCGCGGGTTCAATGTGGCAATCGCGAAACTGTGTTTCTCTCAGCGGAACACGAGTGGAGGTTGAGGATGACGAGACATCCCGCATCCGTGTCGGCCGCACTCTGCGCAGTCACCGCCGGACCGGTCGCCGGTGGGCAGCTGGTGCTGCTTGCCAAACCCCTTGGTGGTGTGGTCGGAGTGCCCGGCGCGGTGGTCGGCTACATCGTGCTCACCGGTGCGGTGCTGGGTCTGTTCGCCGCGTTGCTGTGTCTATGGCGGTTGCGCTCTTCGGTCGAAATGGCAAGTGCGTGTGGTGTTCTCGCGGGCATCGCCGTTCTGGTTGCGGGCGCCGCGGATACCGTCGCGGTGTTCGCCGTCGCGGTGCTGGTGGCCGGTACTGTCACCGGGCCGCTGCTGGTCGCCGGTCGTACTCTCGCAACCGATCTCGGACGCCGGAGTTTTCTCGTCATGCACGCGGCGGCGACAGCGGGACTGGTCGTCGCCGCGTGGCTGGCCGGCCGGTACTACGAGAATCCCGGAGCCGGGGTGATCGCCGCGGGGGCGCTGACCGCTGTTCTCGGTGTGAGCACCGGACTGTTGCGAGCACGCCTCGCCGAAGCACCGATTTCGCGCCGTGCGGCCACAATCGGCGCCGTGCCCCGTGCCGCGCTGGCAGGATATGTCGCCGTAGGACTCGTGGTCGGGGGCACCGTGCTGCCCGCGCTGCATCTGCTGTTGTTCCGCTGGAACGAATTCGGCGCCGAGCAGCTCAGCTGGCTGTTGTTCGCTGCCGCACCCGCGGTGTTCGTGGTCGCGCTGCCGGGACGTCGACCGGCCGCCGTGCCCGTGCTGTTGATCCTGGCGGCGGGTGGACCGGTGCTCGTGGCGACCGCATCGGGGCCGGTGTTGCTGACGATCGGGCTGGCCGTGACCCTGGCGGTGGCGGCCCGTGCGATGACGGCCCTCGACGAGCAGGTGTGCCTGCGCGCCGATCGGGCCGCCGCCACCGCCGTTGTCACAGCGAGCGCGGGTTTGACCGGTCTGGGACTCGTTGATCTGCTCGGTCGAGTCATCGGTACCGGATCGGCGCTGACCGTGCTGGCCGCCTGCGTACTCGTCGCGGCCCGGCTCTGCGGCGGGCACGACCCCGCCGCGTCACCTCCGCCGGGCGTGCTCAGCTCACACAACGAAGGAGGCGCGTCGTGATCGGTTTCGCCACGATGACCCGAGCGGCCGCGGCCGCACTGCTCGGCGGATGTCTGATCGGCTTTCCGGCAGCGGCATTCGCGCAGGAGCCCGCCGCGATACAGGTCAGTGCGAGAACCGACCTGACCCAAGGACAGCGAATCACAGTCAGCGGCAGCGGCTTTCGAGCCGGTCTGGCGGCGGTCGCGGTGGGCATGTGCAAACAGGGCTTCACCAACGGGCTGAAGGACTGTGATCTCGACGGTGGCGCGACCTTCGTCAATATCGGCGGGGACGGCACCTTCGGCCCGCTGACGTTGACCGCGCACCCCACGTTCCACGCTATCGACTGCACCCGGCAGCAGTGCGTGATCGCGGCCGCACCGCTGCCGGGCACCGAACCACCCGCGGTCATCGCCGCCAATTCGGCTGCGGTATCGGTGGCTTTCGCGGGTTCCGGCCCGCCGATGCCACCGGCTCCCGCCCCGGCTCCCGCGCTGCGGTCCGACTCCGATACCGAAGGCCCATCCACCGTGCTGTGGGCGGTGACCGCGGGCCTACTGGTGATCGTCGCCGGTAGTGCCCTCGCCGATCGGCGGCGATTGTGAAATCCATCAGGAGGAAGATATGAAACGCATCGGTACCCCGCTCGGGATTCTCGGGGCCGTCGCGGTCGCCGCGATCTGGGGTGCGACCCCGGCGACGGCCGCACCGGCTTTGCAGGTGAGTAAGTCCACCGGACTCGCGGCCGGGCAGACCGTCATCGTGACGCTGGACGGACTGCCCCCGAATATGCCCGCCGTGGCGGTCGGGCAGTGCAAACCGCAGATCACCGGTCCCGCGGACTGTCATCTCTCCGGTTCGATTCTCGGCGCCGCCGACGGGCAGGGGCGGTGGCAACCCAACCCGGGTAAAGAGGCGATCACCCTGGTAGCCGCCGTCGGTACCACCGATTGCGCCGCAGCGCCCGGCGCCTGCACGCTCAGCGTCACCAGTCTGACGAACGCGACCGAGATCCTCGCCTCGGTGCCGTTGACCTTCGGCCCCGCCGCCGAAACGCCGGTGACCGCGACCGATACGGCCGAGGCCGAGTCCGAGGACGCCGACAGCAATACCGTCATGACGGTCGGCATCGCCGCGGGTGTGGTGGTGATCGCCGCGGTCGCCGTCGCCGTCGTGGTACGCAGGCGCGGCCGAAACAACTGAAATCCCCGGACGGCACGGCGGCTTCGCGCCGCCGTGCCGTTCGGCCGATCCCCGAACGGAGTACCCCGATGCCGCCAGCGACCAGGTACTGACCCATATCGTGCTGATGTTTCGCTACGGTCGCGCCGTGGTCGGATAGGCCCTCGCGGGTAGTCCGGTGCCGCCGGCGCGGAAGGCGCCCGGAGCGTGCGTGACGGTCGTTTGGACGTACTCGCGTAGGCCCTCTTCGGCGTATTCGCGGCCGAAGCCACTGTTCTTGATACCGCCGAACGGGGCCCGCAGGGACATGCCGGTGCGGTTGTGGGTGTTGATGAAGGTGAAGCCCGCCTCGACGCGAGCGGCGAACGCGCAGGCGCGGTCTTCGTCGGCCGACCACACCGAGGCGGCCAGGCCGAGGTCGGAATCGTTTGCCCTGGCCAAGACTTCGGCTTCATCACGATAGGTGAGTAGCGGTACGGCCGGGCCGAACTGCTCCAGGCGGACGAGGTCGGCATCGTCGGGAACGCCGAGCGCGAGGATCGGATCGAGGAAATAACCCTCCGAGGTCGGCGCGGTGGCGAGCGCGACGATGTCGGCGCCCCGATTCCTGGCGTCGGTGACGAGTCCGCGCACGCGTTCGGCGGCCGCCCTGGTGGCTACCGGGCCCATGGTGACATCGTCGTCCAGCGGATCACCGACGGTCAGGATGCGTTGTGCGGCAGCGATATAGGAGTCGACGAACTCGGCCAGCCGGGTCTGCGGCACATACAGCCGTTTGGCCGCCATACACACCTGGCCTGCCGTGGCGAAGGAGGCGAGGACCAGGCGTTCGAAATCTGCTGGGGACAGGGCGAAGTCGTCCAGGAACACTGCCGGGTCGTTACCGCCGAGCTCCAGCGTCACCGGCTTGATCGCGCGCCCGGCGGCGGCGGCGATCGCGCGCCCGGCTTCCTCGCCACCGGTGAAGGCGACCTTGCGGATCAGCGGGTGCGCGATCAGCGCGTGCACGGTATCCGGGCCGCCGTGGATCACTGTCGTGGCGGGCAGTAGTTCGGCCGCGGCGGTGACGGTCAGTGGTGCCAGTGGTGATGGTTTGAGCACGACCGCATTGCCCGCGGCGAGTGCGGGACCCAGTTTGAGCATCGAGAGAATGATCGGGGCGTTCCAGGGGGTGATGGCGGCGACCACGCCGAACGGTCGCGCGGACAAGGTGATCCGTCCGTGCGCGTCGTCGGTTGTCCGCGTGCGGAAGACCTCGGCCGCATGGTCGCGCACCCAGCGCAGATAGTGTGCGGCGAAGCCGATTTCGCCCCGGCAATCGGTGACGGGTTTGCCTGTCTCGCGCGCCAGCAGCATCGCCAGGTCGGCACTGCGGTCATCGAGTGCGTCCGCGGCGGTGCCGAGCGCGGCGAACCGGGTCTCGGGCGGGCATCGTGACCATTCGCGAAACCGGTGCTGTGCCTCGCCGACCACGGCATCGACCGCGTCCGGTGCGGTCGAGGTCACGGTGCCGACGATCTCGCGCGGGTGGGCCGGATTCTCGCGCTCGATTCTCACGGCCGGATCTCCAGCGAGTCGAGCAGGCAGGCCCGCCGTAGATAGGCGCGCGCGGCGACCGGATCGGCGGCCAGTTCGCGCAGGTGCTCGCGGTAGCCGACGTCGCGTTCGCGCATCCGGTTCCAGTTGTTGTGACTGATGCGCTGCACATGGTCCACGGCAACGTTTCGACGGTGCGCCGCCACCTCGTCGAGCCGGGCATCCGGGCCGCCCTCGATGACATCGGCCAGCGCGGATGCCATCTGGACCGCATCGTGGATTCCGCTGTTCATGCCCATCCCGCCGAGCGGGTTGTTGACATGGGCCGCGTCACCCATCAGCAGGACCTTGCCGTACCGGAATCGGTCGGTGACCCGCTGGTGCACCCGGTAGAGCGAGGCATGGGCCAGCTGCCACGGCCTGCCGAGGTCGACGACCGCCGCCAAACGCTCTGGCAGCCGCCGCAATTCGTCCTCGTCATCGGTGTCGACCGGGGTCGGCAACAGCACCCGCCAGTGCTGCGGGGTGCGCAGCAGCACCAGCCACTCGTCCGGGTCGAAGACATAGTTGATCGGCGCGATACCCGGTAGTGCGGCGGCCAGGTCCTCATCGACCGAGGCGACCAGGAAGCGTTCCGGGTAGGTGCTGCCACCGAATTCGACGCCGAGGCCGCGCCGGACAGCGGAATGCGCTCCGTCGGCGCCGATGACCCACTCCGCGTGCACCGGCCCCTTCGCGGTACGCAGCACCACCGAATCGGCGGTGCTGAGCAGCCCGTCCACCCGGTAGCCGAACCGGACATCGGCGTCGGCACCGAGGGCATCGAGCAGGATGGGCGTGAGTTTGCTCTGTTCACACTGCACCCGGAACGGGAAGGGGGTGTCCCCGGCCAGTACCTCGAGATTCAGAGTGGCGATCTCGCCGCCGCCGCGTTCCCGGTACTGGAAGGTCGAGGCGCGAATGCCCTTGCTTAACAACGCATCGAGGACATCGAGGTCTCGAAGCATCTCGAGGGTCGGTGGATGGAAGGTGGAGGCCCGCGACTCGGTAGCCAGCTCCTCGCCCTGCTCGAGTACGGTGACCGGGAAACCCCGGCGGGCGAGCGTCAGCGCGGCGGTGAGTCCGACCGGACCGGCGCCCACGACGACAACGGTGGGCTTGCTCATGAGGTGTGCAGGGCGAAGCGACCTTCGACGCCGACGACGCGAGCACCGGTGAAGAAGCGCAGCGTCTCCGCCGTCCCCTCCTCGCCGAGTCCGGACAGACCCCACGCGGGACGCGGTGTCATCAGGTGCAGGCTCATGATGGACGAGCCGTTCACCTTCACCTCACCGGCGCGGATCTGTCGAGCGATCCCGAGCGCGTGTTGTTCGTCGGCACCGCAGACGTAGCCTTCCAGGCCGTAGGGCACGGCATTGGCCAGCGCTACCGCCTCCTCGACCCGGTGATAGGTGAGGACACCGGCTACCGGTCCGAAGACCTCATCGGGCAGATCACCGTCGAGCAGTGCGGGGGCGAGGAAGTTTCCAGCCTCCGGCACCGCGCCGAAGGTGCGGACTTCGCGGTCGACGAACGAATGACGCACGGTCTGAACATGTTTCGAATGCAGGAGCGGGCCGAACTCGGTGAGCGGATCCAAGGGGTCACCGACCCGAAGTCCGGCGAGGCGTCGACCGATCGCGTCGACCAACTCCTCGGCCCGGTCGGCGGGCAGGATCAATCTGCCCAGGGCCCGGCACCATTGGCCGTTCAGGGTGGTCAGCAGTTCGGCGGCCATCCGCGCGGCGGTATCGAGATCGGCGTCGGGCAGCACCACGAGCGGATTGTTCCCGCCGAGCTCGAGCTGGCACGGGCGAAACAGCCCGGCGGACGCGGTAGCGACCGAGCGCCCACCGCCGAGACCGCCGGTGAACGAGACCGCCTTGATCTCGGGCGCGGCGACGAGTTGCGCGCCCACCTCCGCACCGCCCTGCACCAGCTGGAACATGCCGGCTGGCACGTGTTCGGCGATCGCCTCCGCCAGTGCCATCGAGCTGTAGGGCGCCAGTTCGCTGACCTTGAGGATCACCGGGCAACCGGCGGCGAGCGCGTTGGCGACTTTATGGGCGGCCATGGGCGCCGGCGCGTTCCACGGCACCAGGCACAGGGCAGGCCCGAGTGGCAGCCGATGCACCTCGACCCCTTCTCGGTCCTGGCGCAGTGCTCCGGTGCGCAACTGCTCGGCCGCGAGCCGAAACGACCCCGATACGATCGCACCGAGCAGCGAGGTCTGGGCGATCGGGACGCCGGTCGCGCGCGTATCCAGTTCCGCGATCCAGGGCAGCCGCTTGTCCAGACCGGTGGCGATCGCGTCGAGCATGTCGGGAGTGATCCGTCCCGCCGCCGTGTCGGCGACCGCGATGGCCCGTTCGACGCGCTCGGTCGCCGTCGCGACCGCCCTGGCGGCGGGTTTCCCGGTGGCCGGATCTTCCAGTGCGACACCGAGATCCACGGCCGGGGTGCCCCATTGCCCATCGATCAGGTCGGCGATGTCGGGGAGTTCGGCTGTCATCGGTCCGCCTTCGTCGGTGCGGTGGCGAACAATTCGTTCGCCTTGGCGTCGGTCACGATGCGGGCGACCTCGAGCATGCCCCGCTCGGCGGGGAAGGTCATGACCAAGCCCATGGCCAGATCGCGCAGTGCGCGCCCGGCCACCCCGCTCATTCCCGCCGCCGAGGTGCCGCCCGCCTTGAACGCGCCGAGCGCGACCTGGAAGCAGGCTTCGGTCACCGCGCCCTTGCCGAGACGCCACTGGGTGAACACCTCCGGCTTCGGTTTGAACGGCGGCTCCGCGGTTTCCACGGTCAGCTGATAGCGCAACCAGAGGTAGGCAGTCTGCAAGTTCCGGGTCATCTCACCGATGAGGACCTGGTGCACCGGGGCGGAGGCGATCGGTTCGCCGGTATCGGCGAAGGTCTTCGTGGTCGTCGCCGCGAGCATCTCGTCGTAGACATTCTGCGCGCAGCCGGTGTAGACCGCCGCGATGGCGAGCTGGTTGCCGACGAAACTGCCTCTGCTCATGGTGAGCATCTTCGCGAACGCGCCGGGCACCGCCAAGGCTTCGTCCTCGGGGATGAAGACCTCGTCGAGTCGAATGCCGTTGTTGGCGGTGGCCCGCATGCCGAGCCCGTCCCAGGGTGCCCGCACACTCACCCCCGGCGCGTCGCGGGGCACGAAGAAGGTCGCCAGCCCCTCGGCCGTGTCGTATCCATCGAGCTTGGCCGAGGTCAGGTAGTAGTCGGCCACGCCGGTCGCACAGCCGAATGATTTCTCACCCTGCAGGATCCAGCCACCCTCGACCCTGCGGGCGGTGGTGGCGATGGTGATGTTCGCGGCGGCGGTCTTGATCGCTTCGGAGGCGAAGTTCGCCAGCCACTTGCCTTCGGCCATGCGAGTGAGGACCTTCTCGGCGAAGGCTCGCACGATGGGGATCTCGTCGTCGGCGAACAGTCCGGCGTCGATGGCCTCCAGCGGCAGCAGGCCGCGTGAGGCGCTCGTGTTGTGGAAGAAGAACGCCAGCGCGGTGGACGGGCAGGCGGTGCCCATCGCGAAGGTGGCGGCGGCCAGATCACGCAGGGTGCCACCGAGTCCGCCGAACTTCTCCGGCACCACCAACCCGAGTAGTCCGGCCGTGCGCAACAGTTCGACATGGCTCGATGGGAAAGTGCCGAGCCGATCGGCTTCCTCGGCGGCCGCGCGCAGGGCGGGTAGCACGGCGTCGACCCGTTGTGCGCGTTCGCGTTCGGCGTCGGTCATGTCTTCGACGAGTCGTGCACCGATCATCGGATGATCCCCTCGTGATAGTTGCGGTCGTGGTAGATGAGTGGCGCGGCGGACCGGGGCGTCGCGGCGTCGCGCACGGACCCGACGACGATGGTGTGGTCGCCCGCGGTGTGACAGTCGGTGAGTGCGCAGTCGAGCCACGCGACGGCGTCGGTCAATACCGCCGCGCCGGTGCGCGCGGTGTCCCAATGCCCGGTGGTGAAACGATCGGCTGGTGCGGACCGGGTGATGGACGCGAAGCGTCTGCCGATGGCCTCGTGATCGTGCCCGAGGACGTTGACGGCGAAAACACCGCTCTCGCGGATCATTCGGCAGGTCGTGCTCGTTGAAACGAGGCATATCGAGATGAGCGGCGGGTCGAGGGACACACTGGTGAACGAACTGGCCGTCATGCCGTGTCGGGCGCCGTCGGCCCGGACGGTGGTGACGACCACGACGCCGCTCGCCCATCGGGCCAGAACCGCGCGGAGAATATTCGGCTCCACCTGGACATCCGTTTCGATAGTGGAAACACTGTTCCGCTCACGGTAACGCTCGATGTCGACTCGGCGCAAGCGCAATCACGATGGGGATGGTGTTTCCCATCGGGAAATCGACCGCTTAGACTGTCGGTGTGTCCGAAATCGAATCCGACAACCAGAGCCGGTCGATCGCCGCGGTCGAGCGCGCCATGGATGTGCTGTTGCTGTTCGGCCGTAGCGGCAGGCCCGATCTCGGTGTCACCGAGATCGCCACCGAACTCGGTATCACCAAGGCCGCGGTGCACCGCATCCTCACCGCGCTGCGCAATCGCGATCTCATCACCCTCGAACCGACCACGCGCCGTTACGCACTCGGGCATGCCGCCATCGCGCTCGGCCGGGCGTATCTGGCGCGCACCGACCTTCGGGTGATGGCCGCCCCGGAGCTGCGCAGGCTGGCGTCGGTGACCGGCGAGACCGCCACCCTCTCGATTCGCCGCGGCGACACCAGGATGTACGTGGATCAGGTGGTGCCGGATCAGGAATTGCGAATGGAGGTCGTGCTCGGTGTGCCGTACCCGCTGTACGCGGGCAGCTCCTCCAAGGTGATCCTGGCGTTCCTGCGCAAGGAGGAGATCGACGAATATCTGAGCAGGCACGAGTTGACCGCGTTCACCGACGCGACGATCACCACGGTCCGCAAGTTGCGCACGGAACTGAACGCCACGAAGAAGCGTGGTCATGCGATCTCGATGGGAGAGCGTCAGATCGGGGCGGCCTCCATCGCCGCGCCGATCCTCGACCACGACGGCGGGGTCGTGGCAGCGATCAGTGTGTGCGGTCCGCTCTCGCGCTTCCAGCCGCGCATGGCCGACTGTGTTCCGATGCTGCTGAAGGCGGCCGGGGCGATATCGGCCCAATTGGGCTACACGCCGTAGCCACGCCTCACAGCTGGGCACCGGGCTTGATGACACCCAGTACCGCCGCCGCGAGCACGCTGCCCCAGATCAGCCACACATAGGGGAGACAACCGTCGACGCTGCGCCGCAAGGTGCGCTCGACGGCCTCGCTCGAGCCCTCGGTCATCAGGGTGCCGAAGGCCGCACCGAAGGGGCGCAACGTCATTCGGATGCCGAGCCCCGCGGCGATCGCCAGGGTGTACAGCAGAATTTTCGCGCCGAGCCAGCGCGGGTTGGTCGTCACGCCGAACGGCTCGCTCGCCAGCAGGGCGTAGCCGCCTGCTCCGGCCATGGCCGCGATCACCGCGACCCGGATGGTGAGGTCGGCGCGACGGACCGAGGCGACCTTCCCGTGCGTGCGGTGTGCCTGCACCGCCAGCGCCAACCAGCCCGCGGCGAAGATCCACACCAGCACGACCGACCACCAAGGAAACAGGGCGATGCCGAACAGGCTCGCACCGTGTGGCTCCAGTGCCATCAGCGTGATTCCGCTGGGTAGGAACAGGATCAGACAGATCTTGGGCGCCAAGTCCAAGCCGCTCATGATCGTCAGCGCCGTGGCGCGGGCGGGCGGGGTGAGCGCCGGATCGAGCACTGAACGGCTGGAATAGAACACGCCGAGATCGCCGCCGAGCCAGAACACGAACAGCGTCAGGTGCAGCACGATCCACCAACCGTGCGGATGTTGGCCCATGGGAATCCTCGTCCTCGACTTTCGGGAAACAGTGTTTCCAAGTACCGTTCCGCCATAGTTTCATACCGAAACGCTGTTTCTGCAACCGAAACGGGGGGCTCCATGCGCGCCTTCTTCCTGACCGTCTTCTGTCTGCTCTCGGTGACTGTGACGACACCAGCACCCGCGTCCGCCGAAATCGGCGTCGCACACTTCGAGACCCGCATCGCCGGTGACGCGACGACGGTCTGGTATCCACTTGGCACCGATCGCGCACTACCGGTGGCAGCGGTGCTGCCCGGCGCCGACGTGAAGCGCGAGTACTACGGTCGGTTCGCCACCGAACTCGCCGGATACGGCTTCGTGGTGGTGATTCCCGAGCGCTACCCACTGCCGTTCGTCGACCGCAGCCTGGCCAGCGAATACTCGCTCACCGATATCGCGGCGTGGGCGCACGCTCAGCCGGGTGACCTGTCCTCACCGGTGCGCACCGTGATCGACCCGGAAACCCTGGTGGCCGCGGGTCATTCCTTCGGTGGCGCGACAGCCCTCTACGCTGCCGCGAATCGATGCCAGATGCCGTTCTGCTTCGGCTTGTCGTATCAGCATCCGCGCGAACTGCGCGCGATCGTCGGCCACGGCACCAACACCACGATCGGCAGCAGCGTGGATCCGGTGACGGTGAACGACATTCCGACGATGCTGATCAACGGCACGCTCGACGGTGTCTCCGAACCAGCCGAGGCCTACGACACCTTCACCCGATTGACCGGCACACCGGCCGCGGCCTTCGTCAGACTTGTCGGGGCGAACCATTTCGGCCTCGTCGATCAGAACAACCCACCCGGCGCCGCACCCGACCATCACGAGGCGACCATGCCTCGTGATCAGTCGGTGCACGCCGCCGCGCAGTGGACCGCACTGTGGTTCCGTGCCCAGCTCGGTGATGCCGAGGCGCGCGAGAGCATCCAGCGCACCGCCGTGGGATCCGACCCTGCGGTGACCATCGAATTGCGCTGAAACACAGTGCGGTGCTGACGTTTTCGTTTCCGAGGAGGGCGGCGAAACCGTCAGCGGCGTGGCCCGAGGGCTCCGGATCAGCGCAGTACCGCGAGGGCTTCCTCGAGGCTGAGGACATCGGCGTACTTGATGTCGAGGTCGGTGAGGTTGGCCTCGTGCAGGGCGGCGTCACGATCGCCGCAGGCGTCGGCGACGACGAGTGGTCGGAAACCGTGCTGCATCGCATCGGTCGCGGAGGCGCGCACGCAACCGCTGGTGGTGAGACCGACGATGACGAGGGTGTCGATGCGTTGAGCGGCCAGTGTCGCCGCCAGCGCAGTGGCGTGGAAGGCGCTCGGGTACTGCTTGGTGATCACCACGTCGCCGGGGGCCGGTGCCGGGTCGTCGAGAAAGTCGCCGAGCGGATTGCCCTGCTCGAATACTCGGAGCACGGGCACTTTGCGACGGAACAGCCCGCCGTCGGGACCGTTCGGTTCGAAACGCACGCGGGTGAAGATCACCGGCAGCCCTGATTCCCGTGCCTGCGCGACGATGTCGGCGGCGGCGCGCACCGCGTCCTCCACCGGTGCGCGCAGCGGTGAGCCGTCGGTGACGTAGGCGGCGCAGATGTCGACCACCAGTACTGCGGGGGAGTTGCCCGCGCCGAGGCGCGCGCTGTAGCCGGAGCGACGGTAGTCGCCCGCACGATCGGTCATGGCGACCTCCTTCTCAGATGATGCCGTCGGCGGCGAGTTGACCGATGGCCAACTCGTCGAGACCGAGCAGACCGCCGTAGACGTCCTGGTTGTGCTCGCCGAGCTCCGGGCCGGGGTGGCGCACCGATCCCGGGGTCTCGCTCAGTTTCGGGAAGACGTTCTGCATCGGCAGCTCGCCGAACTCCGGATGCGCGAGTCTCACAATGGCCTCGCGCGCGGCGAAGTGCGGGTCGGTGAACATATCTCGCGCGGTGAAGATCCGGCCCGCCGGTACGCCCGCCGCGTGCAACTGCTCGAGCAGCGCATCGGTCTCGAACGTCGCGGTCCACGCGGCGATCAGATCGTCCAATTCGGTCATCCGGGCGCCGCGGGCGTTATGTGTCGAATACCGTTCGTCGGTCGCTAGTTCGGAGCGGCCCATGGCCTCGACGAGGCGGGCGAAGACGGTGTCCTGGTTCGCGGCGACCAGGATCATCTCGCCACCGAGGGTGGGGTAGATGTTGCTGGGTGCGACATTCGGCAGCACCGACCCGGTGCGCTCACGCTGATACCCGGTGACCGCGAATTCGGGCAGCAGTGACTCCATCATCGCGAGCACCGCCTCGTAGATGGCCGAGTCCACCATCTGGCCGCGCCCGGTATTCGCGCGGTGGTGCACCGCGGCGAGGGTGCCGATGGTGGCGAAGACCGCGGCGAGCGAGTCGCCGAGCGAGATGCCCGCTCG
Organism: Nocardia sp. A7; assembly: GCF_046549215.1. Lineage (NCBI taxonomy): Bacteria > Bacillati > Actinomycetota > Actinomycetes > Mycobacteriales > Nocardiaceae > Nocardia > Nocardia sp. A7. The sequence continues at coordinate 45,167 of NZ_JAJPWE010000002.1, forward strand.
GGCCGGGGCATGGTCGGGATCGCCGGTCACATAGCGAATTCCGCCCATGGCCTCCCCGATGGAGCCGTATCCGGCGCGCGGCGAGTACGGCCCGGTCTGGCCGTATCCGGTGACCCGCACCATGATCAGCCCGGGATTGGTCTCGCGTAGCCGGTCGAATCCGAGGCCCCAGCGTTCCATGGTGCCGGGCCGGAAGTTCTCGATCACGATATCGGCGCGCTCGATCAGCTGCCGTGCCAGCTGCTGCCCGGCGGGATCGCGAAGGTCGCAGGTCACCGACTTCTTGTTCCTGGCCACCACCGGCCACCACAGCGACTTGCCCGCCGACTGCTCCCGGCCCCACTGCCGCATCGGGTCGCCGGTGCCGGGGGATTCCAGCTTGATCACCTCGGCGCCGAGGTCGCCGAGTAGCTGGCCGCAGAACGGTCCGGCGAGCAGCTGTCCCATTTCCACCACTCTCAGATCGGCAAGCGGACCCGTCGGTGTTGTCGCCTCGACTGCCATGTGGTCGTCTCCATTCCGTGATATCTGCGTCGATGTCGCGGTGGACATATCGCGAACCCTCAATTTGGATACAATGTATCCCTTAGCGGAACAGAGCGGCAAGATGGCCGCTTACCCCCGCGACGAAAGCGTTGTGTCGACAGCAAATCTGGAGGATCTGTGAACGTCACGTTGGTCGAGGTCGCGCCGAGGGACGGCCTGCAGAACGAGCCGGTCATCGTCACGGTCGAGGACAAGATTCGGCTGGTGCAACGCAGTGTCGACGCCGGACTGCGCCGGATCGAGGCGGTCAGCTTCGTCCACCCGAAGCGGGTGCCGCAGATGGCGGACGCGGAGGCCGTCATGGCGGGAGTGCCACGGATCGACGGCGTGTCCTACGCCGGGCTGATATTCAACGACCGCGGCTTGGATCGCGCACTGGCGGCGGGTGTCGACGAGATCAATGTGGTGGTCGTCGCCACGGATTCGTTCAGTCGGCGCAACCAGGGATGCTCGACCGAGCAGGGGATCGAACACTGGTTGGCGTTGGCGGCAAGGGCGAAAGAGACGGGGGTGCGCCGCACGGTGACGATCGCCGCGGCGTTCGGCTGCCCCTTCGAGGGAAACGTCGCCGAATCGACGGTGCTGGAACTCGTGCGCCGCGTCGCCGAGGCACAACCCGAGGAGATCGCGCTCGCCGACACGATCGGCGTCGGCATCCCGGATCAAGTCAGCGCGCTGGCCACCGGCGCGGCGAAGATCGCCCCGGATGCGGACCTGCGGTTTCATTTCCACAACACCCGAAACACCGGGTACGCCAATGCCATTGCGGCACTGAACGCCGGCGTCCGCATCCTGGATACCAGCACCGGTGGCATCGGCGGCTGCCCTTTCGCACCCGCCGCGACGGGCAATATCGCCACCGAGGACCTGCTGTACACGCTGCACCGGATGGGCATCGAGACCGGCGTGCAGATCGAACGGGTCATCGAAACCGGTTCGTGGCTGGGCGAATTGCTCGGGCAGCCGGTGCCCGCTCTCCTCGGCCGGGCCGGTCTGTTCCCGGAACCGGCCCGAACCGCACCGGTCGACGCGTAACCGTTCCGCACCGCAGCGCCCCCCCGCGGGGGCGTCGCTACCGCGCCTCGCGCAGCAGTGCCATCACAGTGTCCAGATCGGGCTGGTTCGCCAGATCGGCGACCACCTTGCTGATTTCGTCCGCCCGATCGCCCGAGAGGGTGCGTTCGGTGTTGAGCCGGAACTTGGTAGCGAGTTCGGCTCCGGACAGCGGATTACCGGGGCCACCCCGGTTCACCTCGACGCGCTCGGTACGGACGCGACCGTCGTGCAACCAGGCCGTGAGGACAGCCGGGAACTGCTGAGGGAAGATCGCGTCACAGCGTGGATCCGCGACACAGGTGACCCGAGCCGCGAGGGCGAGCCGATCGGGGTCCGCGGCGGCCGCATCGGTGAAGTCCTGGTGGAACACGCCGAGTCCGCCGCCACCGAGTAGCGCGGCCGCCACGGTGTACGGGCCGGAAAAGGCCGCGTGGTAGCCCGATTTCGGGCGGATCTTGTCGGCGTGTGGTTCGCCGATGGTGCGCAATACCGCGGTCGGTACACCGAGTTCGAGGCGCTCGATGTCGTCGGCGGTGATGCCATCGGCGCGGAGCCGCAGTGCCGCGTCGATGCCCGCGTGGGTGAAATGGTTGCAGGGGTAGGGCTTGAAGAACACGCCGGGCAGCTCCCAGTGTGTGCCGAGACCGTCGAGGATCGCGGCCGGGTTGCTCTGCTCGCCACAGAACGCCTGCAGCAGGCCGAATCGTCCCTCGAAGACCGTCGGCGGCCCGGTCAGCCCGGCGCGCGCGAGGGCGGCGGCGGTGACCGCGGAGTGTGCGGCCCACCCGCAGTGCACCCGCTTCACCGTGCCGCCGGTGCGGTTGGCTTCCAGCAGACCCGAGCCCATACTCGCCGCGATACCGATCGCGTGGGCGATGCCGTCGGCATCGGCACCGGACAGCATCGCGGCGGCCGCGGCGCCACCGAGGGCGCCGCAGATGGCGGTCGCGTGCAGACCACGTTCGAAGAAGACCGAATTGCCCAGCGCTTCGTCGTAGCCAGCCATGCCGACGCGGACCGCGATTTCCACCCCGACGGCGATGGCATCCAGCAGCGCGGCACCATCGGCATCGCGGGATTCGGCGACAGCGAGGGCGGCAGGCACCACCGTCGCTGAGGGATGCAGGACCGACGGCAGATGTGTGTCGTCGAAATCCATGGCATGCGCGAGTGTCCCGCCGAGTAGCGCGGCACTCGCATCAGGCCAGCGACCCGGCAGGCCGAGTGCCGTGGCCCGAGGTGCGCCGCCCCACTCCGTGATCACCGTGCGCACGGCGTGTACCGGTGCCGTCCCCAGCGCGGCGATGCTGTTGCCCAATACGTCGAGCACTCGCTGCGCCGCATTCGCGCGCAACTCGTCCCCGACGCCACGCTCGCGCGCCGATGCGGCGAAGGCGCCCACCCTCCCCACGATGGTGGTGTCGTTCATCGGCTGACCGCCGCGAGCGGGCGGATAGGGGAGCCGGTGCCGCCCACAATGCGCAAAGGGGCGAGCAGGAAGGCGAATTCGCTGATCCCGGCATCGGCGAGATCCTCCAGCGCGAGGTGTTCCATGATGTAGATGCCGGATTCGACGAGGAGCACCCGGTGCACCGGCAAGATGCTGTGGCCGGCCTTCGGCGCTATGCACTCGTAGGCAGTGGTATCGGAACCGGTCGCCGACACCTCGTGCTCGGCGAGCCAGTGGGCCGCGTCGACGCCGATCCCCGGGACGCCGGTTTCCTGGCCCAGGTAGGCGCCGGGTTCGTCGAACAGCCGCGACCATCCTGTGCGGATCAGCGCAACGTCGCCCGCCGTCACCTGGACTCGTGCCTGCCGGGCCGCCGCTTCCAGATCGTGCACCGTGATCTCGTAGCCACCGGGGAGAGTGTCGGTCTCGTGCGCCCGCGCGATGTCGAGCAGTACGCCTCGGCGCAGCATGCCGGGCAGATGTTCGGCGCCGTGCGCGCTGAACTTGCCGCCACGCTGGGCCTCCTGCGCGTCGACCCCGCCGTGTAGTGCGCCGTCCTGGCTGACGTGGCTGAGTGCGTCGATGTGGGTGCCGACATGCCCGCCGGTCACGATGATCTCGTTGGCGGCCGAGCCGCCGTCGGCACGCACCATGTCACCGTGCCTGCGAGCCAACGTCATTCGGAAACCGGGATGATTCGGCGAGCACGGCATGCCGGTGAAGAAGGGCTGCCCCAACTCGATCAACCGGATATCGCCACGCACGGCCACGATCAACGGATCGATGGCGGCTTCTTCGGGCACGACGGACTCCTGTGATCCTCGTGTGGTTGTCATCGGATCACCCCGGCAGCGCGAAGCTCGGCGATGTCGCTCGCGTCGACGCCGTAGCGACCGAGTACCTCGTCGGTGTGCGCGCCCAAAGTCGGCCCGGTCCAGCGTATTTCGCCCGGCGTCTCCGACAGCCGGAACAGGATGTTCTGCATGCGTACCTGTCCCAGCTCGTCGTCGGGCAGTGTGATGATCGATCCGAGTGCCTGGAACTGCGGATCCGCCATGACGTCGGCGGCCGTATAGATCGGCGCTACCGCGGCGTCGGCCTTCTCGAAGGCGTGTATCACCTCCTGGGTGCTGTGCTGTGCGATCCAGCCGCCGACCGCCGCATCAAGTTCATCGGCGTGCTCGGCTCTTCGGGTGCCAGAGGCGAACCAGGGTTGGTCGATGAAATCGGGTCGCCCGACCAACCGCACCACCCGTTCGGCGACCGATTGCGCGCTGGTGGAGACCGCGACCCAGCCACCGTCGGCGGTGCGATAGGTGTTGCGCGGCGCATTGTTCGACGACCGGTTGCCCATTCGAGGTTGCAGCTCGCCGAGTTGGTCGTAGGCGATGATCTGTGGACCGAGCAGGGTCAGGATCGGTTCGATGATGGCGAGGTCGACCTGCTGGCCGTGACCGTCGTGTTCGCGGGCGCGAAGCGCCGTCATGATCGCGAAAGCGGTTGTCAGAGCGGCGATTCCGTCAGCGAGCCCGAAGGGCGGCAGGGTCGGCGGGCCATCCGGTTCACCGGTCACGGCCGCGAAACCGCTCATCGCCTCGGCGAGTGTGCCGAAGCCTGGCCGTCGCGCGTACGGCCCGAACTGGCCGAATCCGGTGACCCGTGCCAGCACCAGGCGCGGGTTGATGGCACGCAGTTCGGGGTAGCCGAGTCCCCACCGCTCGAGGGTGCCGGGGCGGAAGTTCTCGATCACCACATCCGCGTCAGCGACCATGCGCCGGAAGATCTCCTGGCCCTGCGGTGAGCCGAGATACAACGTCACCGACTTCTTGCCGCGGCCGAGTATCTTCCACCACAGCCCGATCCCGTCGCGCTGGGCGCCGTGGCTGCGCACCGGATCACCGTTGGGATGCTCGATCTTGACGACGTCGGCGCCGAAATCGGCGAGCAGGGTGGCCGCCAGTGGACCGGCGAACAGCGTCGCCACATCGAGCACCCGGATTCCGGCTAACGACTGCACCATCGCTCACTCCTTCACGCCGCGAGCGTTTCCCGTGCCGAAACGGTGCGGGAGCTCGCGACATTGACTACCAGCGCATGCTACTGCGATGATCGCCAAATTGGTAATGCTGTTTCGCACAGAGAAACTTGGAGGGTTGCTGTGCCCGCGACCGAACTGCTGATCCGCAATGCCCGCGTGGTACGTCCGGACGGCCCACCGTCGGACAGTCCCGAACCCCTCGACATCGCGATTTCCGGGGACACGATCGACGCGATCGGCCCGAACCTGCCCGTCGATGATCGGACGCGGGTGATCGATGCCAACGGCCTGCTCGCCTTCCCCGGCGTTGTCGACGCCCATCAGCACTGGGGGATCTACCGAGATCTCGCCGCCGACACCGAGAGTGAGAGCAGGGCCTGCGCCCAGGGTGGGGTCACCACCTCGTTGACCTACATGCGTACCGGGCGGTACTACCTCAACCGCGGTGGTTCCTATCGCGATTTCGTCCCCGAGGTCCTCGACCGGATGGCCGGGCGATCCCAGGTGGACTACGGCCTGCACCTGGCGCCGATGACCGCCGAGCACATCGACGAAATCCCCTATCTCGTCGAAGAATTCGGCATCGCTTCGTTCAAGATCTTCATGTTCTACGGCGGCCACGGCCTGCACGGCCGATCATCGGACCAGGCCGAGTTCCTGATGATCCCGCCGACCGAACGCTACGACCTGGCCCATTTCGAATTCGTGATGCGTGGAATCCAGCGCGCCCGTGAGAAGTACGGCGACCACATCTCGCTGTCGCTGCACTGCGAGACCGCCGAGATCATGGCCGCCTACACCGCGCTCGTCGAACAGGACAGCACGCAGACCGGGCTGCGCGCCTACAGCGCTTCGCGCCCAGCGCATTCCGAAGGCCTGGCGATCACGATGGCCTCTTATCTCGCACACGAGACGGGCCTGGCGAACATCAATCTGCTGCACCTGTCGTCGGAGAAGGCCGTGGCGGCCGCGCTGACGATGGCCGAGGCGTTCCCGAACGTGAACTTCCGTCGTGAGGTCACCATCAGCCACCTGCTCGCCGATGTCGACACCGCCCACAGTATCGGCGGCAAAGTGAATCCGCCGTTGCGTGAGCGCGCCGATGTGGAGGCGCTGTGGCGGCATCTGCTGGCAGGCGAGATCGACTGGGTGGTCAGCGATCACGCGTGCTGCCGGGCCGAGCAGAAATTCGGTGCCGATCGCGACGATGTGTTCCTCGCCAGATCCGGCTTCGGAGGTGCGGAATATCTGCTTCCCGGCCTGGTCGGTGAGGGGCGCAAGCGTGGCCTGTCACTACAACGCATCGCCGAACTCACCGCGGCCAACCCCGCTCGTCGTTACGGGCTGAACCGCAAGGGGCACTTGGCCGCGGGGTATGACGCGGATGTCGTGCTCGTCGATCCGGTCGCACGATGGACGGTGCGGGCGGCGGACTCCGAATCCGCGCAGGAATACACACCTTTCGAGGGCTTCGAGATGAACGCGAGCGTCACCGATGTGTTCCTGCGCGGAATCCACATCGTGCGCAAGGGGCAACTGCAGGGGCCTGCGCACGGCCGCTACCTGCGTCGCGGTCCGGACGGCAGCTGATCCACGCCGACGCCGACCGCGCCGCTGGGAGCAACGGCGTTGTCGGATTACTGGTAGGTGGGGTCGGTCCACGCTCCGATGGAACGGGAGCGGACCGGCTCGACCAGCCGTGGTGCGAGGCTGTGCGCGAAGTCCGGTCCCCAGTTCGTCGCGTCGCCGGATATTTCGATCTTGGCGTTGTCGGTGTACCAGTCGACGAGATCGGCATCCGAGCGCACGATCCAGGTGCACCCGTGTTCCGCGTCGGCGGTGAAGTCACCGTGGCGAATCAGGGCAGGCCGCCAGAAATAGGTTCCGGGCCACATCTTTCCGAAGTTGTAGTCGAAACCACCATCGAGGCAGTAGGCCTCCTCGCTGCACGGGTGATGGGCGAGGGGTTCCTCTCGCCACCCGGGCTTGGCCTTGATGAGACGGGTGTAGAAGCCGGTCGTCACGTCGCGCCGCAGGAGCTTGATGTAGAGGCCGGGGACGGGGGTGCCGCCCAGGTCGAAGCGCATCGGGCTGCCGTCCTTGACATCGATCCACGGCATCGACGCGGTGTCGAGGACGACCAGTTTCTGGTCTTCGCGGACGAAATCGCGGTCCGCGTCGGCGATATCGAAGTGCCAGTCGCCCCCTTCGCGGAAGAGCAGGATCTCGGTGCCCGCGGTCACGGAGATGGCCGGTGTCCACACGCCGATCGGCGCCATCCAGAAGCCGTGGGGACCGAGTTCGGTATCGCCGATGGTGACCTGTCCGGACAGCACGTACCACTCGGTCGCGGCGTGGTGTACGCCGGCGGGCCGCGACCAGTCGGTGGTGAAGCGGACCTTGAGCGAGGCGGAGCCGTCTTCCTCGTCGTAGCTGAGATTGCGTTGTTCGGCAGTGCCGGTGGCGTTCTGGAACTCGGCGGGGTGCTGGATCAGATCGCGTTCGTCGATGATTTCGACATGTGGACGCATGGGGTCCTCCTGAGGCGAGCGGTAATTCCACTACAAAATGTACTGGTTATTAATAACCACGACAAGATGTATCGTTTATTCCTGTGAGTAAGCCAGGACGCCCCGCCGGTCCCGCCGCCGAGACCGCAGAGCTCGTGCTGTCCGCGGCCTTGGATCTCCTGCTCACCGAGGGCGGCGCCGCGTTGACACCGCAACGCCTGCACGCGGTGACGGGCGTGGCCAGAACCACGATCTATCGGCACTGGCCGATGCCACGTGACTTCCTCGCGGCCCTGATCGCCGTCGCCCCGCATCCGAGTCCGCAACCGTCCGGCGACCCGGCCGCCGATCTGCACGCCGAAGTCGATCTGCTGTGTGATCGCTTGCGCGACAAACCCGTTGCCGCCTTCCTGCGCGCGCTCGTCACCGCCTCGTCGACCGATCCGGACTGTGTGCCGCTGCGTCAGCGTTACGTCATGGACTTGCTCGCTCCGGTCCATCGGTCGGTCCGCGCGCTCGCTGTCACCGCCGAGTGTGACGTCGAGGAGGCCGCCATGACGATTGTCTCGCCGCTACTGGTCGATGCGCTGCTGCTCGACCGGCCGGCCGAGCGGAACCGGGCGCATCGCGCCGTCGACGACCTACTGGCGCGGGCCACCGACCCGACGTGACACCCGACCGATCGAGGAATGAGCAGCAGATGACCAACGCAGTCGGCACCCGAGCCGTTTTCGGTGTGATCGTGCCGAGCACGAACACAGTTGTCGAACACGACTATTGGCGGGCCGCGTTGCCCGGCATCGCATTCCGTTCGGGATCGATGTACATCCCGAATCCGGTGATGGGCAACGACGAGGACTTCCGAGCCCTCCTCGGGCAGATCCGCGCCTCCATCGACACCGCGGTGCGCGATGTGCTGACCGCCGAGCCGGATCGCCTGGTGATGGGCATGTCCGCCGAGACCTTCTGGGGTGGGGTAGCGGGCAACGAGGCCTTCGAGCAGCGCCTGCGCGAGCGCACCGGATTACCCGTGACGACCGGCGCGAGCTCGTGCCGGGCCGCCCTCGGTGAACTCGGTTGCCGCCGTATCGCGGTGTTCTCGCCATATCAGCCGATCGCCGACATCGAAGTCGGCCGGTTCTTCACCGAGGCGGGCTTCGACGTCGCCGCGATCACCGGACTGCGCTGCGCGACCGCGACCGACATCGCCCGGGTCGAGGCAGACCGGCTACGCGAGGTCGTCGCGAACATCGACGGACCGGATGTGCAGGCAATCGTGCAGGTGGGCACCAACCTGTCCTTCGTCGCCCTCGCCGAGGAGTTGGAGCGTGACCTCGGCAAGCCCGTTATCGCCATCAACGCTGCCACGCTGTGGCACGCGCTGCGCGAGCACGGCCTGGACGACCGCGTGCAGGGTGCGGGCCGCCTGCTGCGCGAGCACTGATTCCGCGGTGCGCGACGCGATCACCCTTGTTTCTCCCATGGGAACGGTGTTTCCTGTACGAAAGTTTGTTCCAGGAACGGAGAATCGCGTGTTCGTATCAACTCGGCGTGTTTCCACATTCGCTCTCGCCCTAGCCGCCGTGGCGCTGAGCCCGCTCTCGGCGGCGCCCGCGGGGGCGGACCCGACCGACTACGGCAACCTGTGCATTCGCGCGCAGACGCAGACCGCGGATCTACACCCGCGCAAGTTCGAACACGAGGGTGGAACCCTCGACAACGTCGACTATCCGGACGCGGCCGGTTTCGCCGCGTCCAAACCGCAGCTGCGCCCGCTCACCACCACGCGGTACACAACCTATGAGGACGCCGCGAAAACCCAGCCGAAACAGGTGCGGTGCAAAGGGAAATCGGCCGATCACATCGCCGCCGAATACGGTGCGCGGGTCACGGGCGAGGAAGGCACCTGCGCGGAGGTCAACGAGCGGACGGTGCGCGAGGTCACCAAGGATCTCACCAACCACGAACGAAAAGCGTTGGTGCACAACCCTCGCGACATCGTCATCGACCCGGACACCGTCGCGGCGACCGGTCAGGAGTGGGTCGCCGAATTCCCCACCACGACCATCGATGCCGCCGGAGTCCTGCACCTCCCGTCCAAGGCGTTGTACGTCCCGTTCGACACCCCCGGTATCCCGGAGGCGTTCAAGGGGCAGCACTACTGCACGCTGGTCGCCCACGCCTATCTGAAGCGTGTGATGCTCGGGCAGGTCACGCCGTAAGGGTGTCTCAGGTCGCAGACCCCGGCATCAGTCCACCACCCTGACGAGAGGCGATCGGCCTGTCGGATTCGGTGTACCGAACCCGACGCGCCGAGGAATCGACGCGTAAACGATGCGCAACGGATTGAACGGGTGTCACAATCGAGGCAGATGGATCGACTGTTTCACCGCTTGGACCACGTGTTGTTGACCGAGAGCTAGGTGGCACGATGCAGCGCTGGCAGTACCTGATCGTCATGGGACTGTGTTGGGTGGGGACACTGCCGTTGGAGGCGTTCGGCGCGGGTGTGTATCGACGCCCCGTCCGGGTCGTCCGTTGCGTACTGCCGGTCGCCGCCGTGTTCTTGATATGGGATGCGATTGCCATCGCTGCCGGAGTCTGGACCTACAGCCCCCGTTATCTGACCGGGTGGTTGCTGCCTTTCGCGATACCGGTCGAGGAGTTGGTCTTCTTCCTCGTCATACCGCTGTGCGGGCTGCTCACCTATAACGCGGTCGAGGTCCTACTTCATCGATTCCGCCCCACCAGGGCTTCCTCGTCATCTTCGGAGCGGGCCTTGTGACCGGTCTCGGCTATACGTTGCCGGCGGTGATCGCGGTGGTGCTGGTGTGCGGATGGGAGATCGCGATCCTGCGGACCGGCTTGTTCCGGCGGCCCGGATATTGGTTGTCGATGATCATCGTGCTCAGCTTTCAGATCGTGGTCGACGGCTGGCTGACCAAACTCAGCGCACCGCTGGTGCTGTATGACCCGGCACATATCACCGGGATCCGGTTCCCCTGGGACATCCCGGTGGAGGACTACCTGTTCGGCTTCGCCTTGGTCACCGCGGTTCTGTTGCTGTGGGAGCGCGAGCGAATCCGGGATCGAAAGGTTGGCTCGTGAACGACTCTCGGATCAGTGCCACCGGACTACCACGCGAGGAGGTCACGACCGCCTTCGACGCGGCCGCCGACGATTACGACCGCCTCGTTGCGGTGAACCCCGGCTATCACAAACACCTGCGCATCTCCGCGCGCCGGATGCAACTTCCGAACGGCGGGGCAGGTCTGCGATTGCTCGACGCCGGGTGCGGCACAGGTGCTTCCACCGCCGCGTTGTTGTCGGTAGCCCCGCACGCTGAGATCGTCGCTGTCGACGGATCAGCACAGATGCTCGCACGAGCGCGTGCGAAACCGTGGCCCGATTCAGTCCAGTTCGTGCACAGCCGCATCGAGCGCATCGAGGCCGCAGGCGTTGTCGGTCCCTTCGACGGCATCTTCGCCGCCTATCTCCTGCGTAATCTCGCCGATCCCGACGCTCAACTTCGCGCGTTCGCTGCCCTGCTACGCCCGGGCGCCCCGTTGGGGGTGCACGAATACTCGGTGGCGGAATCGAAGTGGGCTCGCATCGTATGGAACACGGTGTGCCGCACCATCATCGTGCCCGCCGGCTGGATGCTCAGCCGAGACGCCACCCTGTACCGGCACCTGCAACGAAGCGTCGTCTCCTTCGACAGCACCTCTCGATTCCGGGATCGGCTGCGCGACAACGGCTACACGGCCGTCTGCAGCGAAACCGTTCCGGGATGGCAGCACGGAATCGTGCACACGTTCCTCGCGACCCCCCATCGATCACACAATCCGGAAGGGCAGGAGCGCTAGTGGACGTCGCTATCGGCCGCGATCGGCGCATCGTCCACCATGTCGCCGCCCTCCCTGTCAACGGTGAGCTGGCCACGCGCCCGCAGGTGGTAGTAGTCGGTGGGGGCATCGCCGGGCTGGCCGCCGCTACCGGACTCGCCGAACGCGGCATCGGGGTGGAGGTGATCGAAGGCCAGGAGTATCTCGGCGGACGCGTCGGGGGATGGACCGACGCCCTTCCCGACGGCACCCCGGTCGCCGTGAACCGGGGCTTCCATGCGTTCTTCCGGCAGTACTACAACCTGCGGCAACTGTTGCGCCGCACCGATCCCATGCTGCAGCGCATGATGCGCGTCGACGACTATCCGCTGCTGGATGCCGAAGGTCGGCGCGATTCATTCCGTGGCCTGCCGCTCACGCCGCCATGGAACGCGCTGGCCTTCGCGGCGCGCAGTCGCACGTTTCCGCTGCGCGAATTGCGCCGACTCGATGCCAGGGCCGCGGCCCCGTTGGCGATGGTGTCGGTGCCCGCCGTCTACGAGCAGTTGGATCATGTGGACGCGGAAACATTTCTGCGGAAGATCAAATTTCCGGTCGCCGCACGACATCTCGCCTTCGAAGTGTTCTCCCGCAGCTTCTTCGCCCCGCCGACGCAGATGTCGGCCGCCGAATTGGCTGCCATGTTCCACATCTATTTCCTCGGCTCCAGCGAGGGTCTGCTCTTCGATGTGCCGACGTCGAACTACGACACCGCGCTGTGGTCGCCGCTGAGCGAGTACCTCGCCTCGTGCGGAGCCCGGATCCGCACCGGAACGAAGGTCACCAGGGTGCAGGCGGGTGGAGACCGAACCTTCCGGGTCCACGACGACGCGGGTGGCGTTGCCGATGCCGATGCGGTGGTGCTGGCGACCGACGTCGCCGGGCTGCGTCGTATCGTCGCCGACTCCCCGGACCTCGGCGATGCCGACTGGCGCTCACGGATACAGGCGTTGCGCGGCGCCCCACCGTTTCTCGTCCATCGCCTGTGGTTGGATCGGCCGGTCGCCCAGGACAGACCGGCGTTTCTGGCGACCGGCGGTATGCCGCCGCTGGACAACATCAGCGTCCTGAACCGCTATGAGCAACAGGCCGGCTCCTGGGCCGAGCGGCACAACGGTGCGGTGCTCGAACTGCATGCCTACGCACTGCCCGACGTTCGGACACCGGAGCTCGAGCGCGAGATCCGCACGCAGCTTCTGGCCCGACTCCACCGTCTGTATCCGGAGACAGCCGACGCGCGGATCGTCGGTGAACACGTGCAGTGGCGACAGGACTGCCCCATGTTCGGAGTAGGCGACCACGCCCACCGCCCGGCCGTTCGGACACCACACGACAAGCTGATGTTGGCCGGCGACGGCATCCGTATCGACCTACCCGTGGCATTGATGGAACGCGCCGCCACGACCGGCTGGACCGCGGCGAATGCGCTGCTCACGCAGTGGGGCCTACCCGGCCACGACCTGTACACGGTACCTACCACCGGACGGCACGCCGTACTGCGACGCCTCGCCGCGCGCACCATGTCGAAAACAGCACACCAGGAGGAAACTGTATGAGCGACAGGATCTTTCGGCGCTGGCCCACCGCCTGGCCGGTGCAACCTGTCGATTCCGAACGTTGGTCCACACAGCATCCCACCTACCGCGACGCCGACCCGAAGGTCATCGCCGCCGCCCTCGAGCGGTCACAGAATCGTCCGTCCGGCAACTGGTACGTCTTCGGAGCGAGCCGCGACGTTCGAAACGATCGGCCTTTCGGCGCCACGGTCGCCGGCGAAGAGCTCGTGGCCTGGCGCGACCAGCAGCAACGGCTGGTGGTCGGACCCGGCGCGTGCCCGCACCTCGGTGCGCCTCTGGCACAGGCGCGCGTCGACTGCGGGGCGCTGGTATGCCGATGGCACGGCCTACGGGTGAGCGGTGCCGGGGGACCGGGGTGGACAGCGCTGCCGTGCCACGACGACGGCGTTCTGGTCTGGGTCCGCCTCGACCACATCGGTGACGAACCGCCCTCGGAAGCGCCGGTCATCGGTGCTCGTCCACCCTCGAATCGCGCGATCTCGGCGGTCGCCACCGTGACCGGCGTGTGCGAGCCCGCCGACATCATCGCCAACCGGCTCGACCCCTGGCACGGATCCTGGTTCCACCCCTACTCGTTCACCCATCTCGAGGTGCTCGAATCCCCTGCGGCAGCACACGAACCGGCCGACTCCGCGGAACGGTTCGTCGTCGCGGTCACCTTCCGGGTCGGCGGTCGGCTCGGCGTCCCTGTACACGCCGAATTCGTCAGCCCGGAACCGCGGACGCTGACGATGCGCATCATCGACGGCGAAGGAGCGGGCAGCGTCGTCGAGACACATGCCACTCCGCTGGGTACCGGACCGGACGGGCAGCCACGCACGGCAGTCATCGAAGCAGTGATCGCGGACAGTCCGAGGCCGGGTTTCCGCGCTGCCCGACATGCCGGTGCCGCGCTGAGGCCGCTGATGATCCACGCCGCGACCCGGTTGTGGCGTGATGACCTCGCCTACGCGGAGCGCCGCTACCAAATGCGCACGCGCCACCGGACCGGGTGAACCCCGACGGGAATGCATCAATTGTGCATCGTTTGTCCGATCGCGTCCGTTTCGCTCCTAGCATCACTGGAGTCGGAAAACACCTCTCGAGGAGATCGAAATGAACGGATTCCACTACGGACGAGCGGCAGGACTCGGGTTCGGCGCCGCCATCGCGGTGGCGGGTGCGATCGCGATGGCACCGACTGCCGCCGCAGCGCCGGTCGAGTGCCGCGCGCCCGGAGCGAGCACTATTCAAAATTCTTCTGACACTTCGGAGTGTTCGGCATCGAGCGTCGGTGGCAGTGCTGCCGCCGCGTTCGGCGTCGATGGATCCGCTGCCGCGGCCACGGGGTCGCAGGGGCTCGCGCTCGCGATCGCCATCGGCGGTGGGACGGCGACTTCGCAAGCGCAGGGTCTGTCCGGCCCGGCCGCGATCGCGGTGGGCCCAGGTTCTGTGATCGACGCGACCGGTGTACGGCCCGGACTGGCGCTCGGCATCGCCGGACCCGGTGCGACCGTCACCATCGACGGCGTAACCAGGCCGACCTGCACCGGTGGCCCGGCACTGGCCGGAGACTTCCAGACATTGAACGGATGCGTCTCCTTCGGCTGACGCTCCTATTCGGCATCGGCTAGTGGGATCGGGCGGGCGGTGACGTCAGCGAGCGCGTCGGCGATGGCGTCGAGCGGTGTCGCGGCGGCGAAGTCCCGGCTCAACCGATGTGCCGCGATGCGGTAGTCGGGGTTGGACAGAATCTGATCGACCGCGGTGCCGATGGCGCCCGGTGTCGGATGGGCGGTGCCGAGGTCGATGCCGGTACCGGTGTATGCGACACGCGCCGCGACTTCGGCCTTGTCCGCGGTTTCTCCGGCGACGATCACGGGTACGCCGTAGCGGAGTGCGTGCTGAACGCCGCCGTATCCGCCATTGGTGATCATGACATCGACGTTGGGCAGCAGTTGCTCATAGGGCAGGTAGTCCGTGACGAAGGCGTTGGTCGGCACGGGGCAGCGCAGAGTTCGGATCGGGCCGCCTCCGGTGGTGGCGATGACGAAACAGTCCGCCCTGTCGGCGAGCGCGCGCAGGGTGGTGCCGAGCAGCTGATCGAGGTCGGTGTTGTCCCAGGTCCCCTGGGTGACGTGAATGATTGTGCGACCGGTGCTCAACTGATCCGACCACGGCGCGACACTGGGCTCGTCGGCTGAGTTCGGAAGCAAATGGCCGACAAAGCTGACATTATCGGGCAGGTCAGCTCGCGGGTATTCGAAGCCTGGCACGGTCAGTTGGAGCATTTTGTCGGCCAGTCGAGGCCAATCGGTGAGGAACACCGGTGAGCGCTCGGCGCCGACCCCGCGCAGGGCACGATTGAGGCGGTTCTGCGTGCGGGAGAACATGACACGATGCACGAACCGGGTCATGTTGGCGTAATCCACCGAGGGTTGCGGTGGCCATCCCACCCCGAACGGTGGGGTCTGCGCGCTCGACAACGTCAGCGGGCCGACGCCGCACACCAGAATCGGCGGACGCGGGTGCGCGCTGAGCAGACAGGCGAGCGCGCCGGTGAAGGCGAGGTCGACCAACACCGCATCGACCGGCTCGCGACGCAGGACGGCTCGCAGAGCGTCGAACTGCGCGGCCAGTGGCGCGATGAACACCGAGTCGAGTTCTGCCCGCCCCCGCAGATAGCGGCGGATCGTCGGCGCAATCCTGCTCGGACGCGCCGAGTCAGAGGGCGGGATGTGGGCGTCGGGGGGCAGCACCGCCAGACGCATTCCGGCTCGGCGAACGCGGTCACGGTACTGCTCGCCGGTGAGCAGGCAAACGTCATGGCCGCGTCGACGCAGATCCGCGCCGATGCCCAAAATGGGCAGCACGTGGCCGACGATGGGTGTGGCGGCCAATAGGTAGCGAGCCAAGGAGTTCCTCGAGGTTGTGGTCGAAGCGTCATCCCGACGAGGGCGTGCTGTCGGCGGCGGTGCGGTCGGCAGTGCTGGTGATGTTACGGACCATGCCGCCGAACACAGCGCTGTGAAACGGTGTGATCGCCCGCCAATACTGATACCCGGCAACTCGGCGGGTCTACCCTGATTTGATGCAAATTCGCTTCAACTCCGCCTTCCCGGACCGGGCTTTGTCCCATCCGACGCCGCGAGTACGGCCAGTTCGGTATCCAGCGCCGCCAGCCCGTCCGCATCGGACGGATTGCCCTGCGACGCAGACTCTTTCGCGGTCGGGTCGAGGGCCGGATCGATGTCGATCGTGCTGCGCAGCGGACGGTTCGGAAGCCACACGGTCGCGAGGAGGGCGACGACCGCCGCTCCCGTGGCGATGAGGAAGATCCGACCGGTCGCATCGCCGTAGGAGGCGCGCACGATCGTCGCTACCGGTGCGGGCAGGCCGTGCAGGTTCAGATTGCTGCCGCCGGAGGAACTGGTCGTCACACCGATCTTCGCGAAACCTTCTGTCGACAGCTCGCTCACCCGGGTGGCCAGCACCGACCCCAGCACCGAGACACCGACCGCGCCACCGAACGTGCGGAAGAACGCGACGCTGCTCGATGCCGCGCCGATATTGTGCACGCTCACGGTGTTCTGCACGGCCAGCACCAGGTTCTGCATCATCATGCCGACCCCGAGCCCGACAATGGCGATGTAGGTGCCGACCAGCCAGAGGTTGGTGGCGTGATCGATCGTCGAGAGCAGCCCGAACCCGACCACCAACAGCGCACCGCCGGTGACGACGAACGCCTTCCATTTCCCGAACCGGGTGATCAGCTGTCCCGAACCGGTCGACGCGACGAGCATGCCCGCGACCATCGGGATGGTCAGCACACCGGCCACTGTCGGTGAGTATCCGCGCGCGGTCTGGAAGTACTGGCCGAGGAAGGTAGTCGCTCCGAACATGCCGATTCCGACCGCGATCGAGGCGAGGATCGCCAGACCGGTGGTGCGTTCGGTGACGATCGAGAGCGGGATGATCGGCGACTCGGCACGGGATTCGACCAGCACGGTCGCGAGCAGCAGCAAGACGCCGACGCCGACGTACAGGGCCGATTCGCGGGAGAACCACTCGTAGTAATCCGCCTTCCCCGCGAACGACACCCAGATCAGCAGCACCGACACACCGGCCGTCATCAGGGCGGCACCGAGCCAGTCGATCGACACCCCGTCCTTGCGTTCGGTCGGTAGCCGCAGGGTCCGCTGCAGCAGCACCAGGGCGATCACGGCCAGGGGCACACAGACGAAGAAGCACCAGCGCCAGCCGAGCGGACTGTCCACGATGACGCCGCCGAGAATGGGTCCACCCGACATCGACACCGCCATCACGGCACCCATGTAGCCGGAATAGCGTCCGCGTTCACGCGGCGAGACGATGGAACCGATGATCGCGACGACGAGCGCGGTCAATCCGCCCATGCCGATGCCCTGGACGACTCGTGCCGCCAACAGCATCGGCACGTTGCCCGCGACGCCCGCGATCACCGAACCGATGACGAAGATGACGATGGCCGACTGGACCAGCAGCTTCTTGTTGAACAGATCGGCGAACTTGCCCCAGATCGGGGTGGACGCGGCGTTGGCCAGCAGTGCTGTGGTGATCACCCAGGCGTATGCGGTCTGTGACCCCTCCAGGTCGCCGATGATCGTGGGCAGCGCGGTCGCCACGATCGTGGTGCTGAGCAGCGCTGTGAACAGCGCCGCCAGCAGTCCGGTCATGGCCTCCAGGACTTGACGATGGGTCATCACGTCCGGGGCACGCCGCGTACCCGCCTCGACTGAATTAGACATCCACTTCCTGACTTTCTGTCGAATCCGGCCGACGCGCGCCCACCGCGGTGTGGGGCGCGACTGCGGCCAGCGTTTTCCTGAGCTTCCGAACAACCGAGGTGGCCTGTTCGGCTTCGTCCTCGTGCCACTCGGCGAGAGCGGTCTGCAATCCCTGTGCCCGTGATATTCGGACGCGCCGCAGCAGAACGCGTCCTTCGTCGGTGATCTGGATGAGGGTGGCTCGGCCATCGCTGGGATCGGCGTGGCGGGCGATGTTGCCCGAGCGCACCAGCTCGGCGACGTGCCTGCTCAGTGTCGACGGGCTGATGCACAAGTCGACAGCCAGATCCACCTGCCGGCACGGCCCTCTGGCTTCTAGCGAGCCCAGCACGCCGACACCGCCTGGAAGCAGGTCCTCTTCGTCCAGATGAGAGAGAGCAGCGCGGAAGGCCCGGCTCACGAAATAGAGCTCTCTGATCAGGCTCTGAGCCTTATCGAGTGACACTGCCATGGCTTCTCCCGGACACGAACAATTACTTGCAGAATGCAACTATACATTATATTACTTGCACTAAGCAACTAACTGGCCTCAGTAGTCCCTGTCCGCGTGGCCCGGCAGCGAAGGAAGCGGAAGGGTTCAGGCGCGGGGTAGCACGCCCAGTAGCGACGAGGTGAAGGAGATCCGCAGAGCGTCACGCAGATCTATGTGGAGCACGCCGAGAGCGGGCTCGTCCGCATAGGCGGCGAGGAGGCTGGGCGGTGGCGGTGCGTAGGACGACAGGGCGCCCGCCGAGACGAGGCTCATCAGGCAGAACAGTTGCGCGCCGTCGCCGAGTTCGGGCAGGTGGCGGTGCACGAGCTCGGTCATGGCCGTGAGCTTGGTGAGGGAGGAGCGCTTGTGCCGCTTGACCACCTCGACCGAAACGTTGTGCTCGAGAACGCCGCCTTGCGCGCCGAAGAGGTCGCACAGCACCACCCGGTCCGCCAGTGACCGGCTGAGGATCTCGGCCAGCTGGCCCGCCCGTACTTCCGGTGCCGCCTGTGCCTCGATGCCCGCGGCCAACTCCTCCGTCAGTTCGGCGAGCCAGGTTCCCAGGAAGTCGTCCAGCAGTTCGAGCAGCACCGCCTCGCGCGACTCGAAATATCGCAGGACGTTCGACTTGGCCAAGCCCACCCGTCGACTCAGTTCGTTGAGGCTCACCTCGGCCACGGGCATCTCGTCGAGCATCGACGCCGCCGTGTCCAGGATCGCCCGGCGGCGGATGCTCCGCTGCTCCTCACTTCGCGCCCGCTGGAAAGTCACGCTCTCACTCTAGCTTAAAGACCGCCGGTCCCTTGACATGAGACCGCCAGTCTCTTAAGCTCGTTCCATAACAGACCGACGGTTTTTTAGGAGCGCACCATGAGCAGTAACTGGACCGAGCAGCACATCCCCGACCAGCACGGCCGGGTGGCGATCGTGACCGGCGCCAACACCGGGCTGGGCTTCGAGACCGCCCGAATGCTGGCCGAGCGCGGGGCGGCGGTGGTCATGGCCGTCCGCGACGTCGAGAAGGGCAAGCAGGCAGCCGCCCGCATCTCAGGCGACGTCACCGTCCAGGCCCTCGACCTGACCTCCCTGGAATCGATCAGGTCCGCGGCGGCCGACCTGCGCGCCGCCCACCCGCGCATCGACCTGCTGATCAACAACGCGGGCGTGATGTACACCCCGAAGCAGGCCACCGCCGACGGCTTCGAGCTGCAGTTCGGCACCAATCATCTCGGCCATTTCGCCCTGACCGGCCTGCTGCTGGACCGGCTCCTGCCCATCCCCGGCTCTCGCGTCGTGACGGTCAGCAGCGGCGCCCACCGCATCCGGGCCGCCATCCACTTCGACGACCTGCAGTGGCAGCGCTCGTACAGCCGCATCGGCGCCTACGGCCAGTCCAAACTCGCCAACCTGATGTTCACCTACGAACTGCAGCGCCGGCTCGCATCGCACGACACCACGGTCGCGGTCGCCGCCCACCCCGGCGTGTCCAACACCGAACTCCTTCGCAACACGCCCGCCGCGCTCCGCCTGCCGGTCACCTGGCTCGCGCCACTGCTCACCCAGCAGGCCGACATGGGCGCCCTGCCCACCCTGCGCGCCGCCACCGACCCGGCCGTCGTCGGCGGGCAGTACTACGGCCCCGGCAACCGGGGCGAGATCCGTGGGTATCCGAAGCTGGTCACCTCCAGCCCCGACTCCCACGACCAAGCGGCCCAGCAGCGCCTGTGGACCGTCTCCGAAGAGCTCACCGGGGTGACGTTTCCCGTGCGGTGAGTTACTCGGACTCGCCGGACAGTAAGGAGAACCGGCCGGATTTCAAGAGACCGGCAACGGCGTTCACTCTCGTGCGGGGGCAGGCGTAGTCCGGATGAACGCGGAGCACCGCCGCGGCGTCGTGTAGCGCGATCATCTGCTGTTCGGCTTCCGCGGCGCTACGGCCCCCGCTGGTGACGGGGTGGGTGGCCAGCTCGGGCCGCTGCTGATCTATCCGGCCGGTCGACACGGCGTGGGTGATACGCCGCGAACACCGACATCGGGCCTGGTCGTTCGCGTGGCCGCAGGTCGAGGTCAAGAATGCGCGCAGGCGCTTTTTGGTCCGCTCGAGACGTTTTCGGTAGGCGACGGGTGTCAGGTCCAGAATCCACGCGGCATCGGCGGACCCGACACCGAACACGTCGTCGAGAACGAACGCGATCCGTTCCTCGCGGGTCAGGCACTGCAACATCGCCTGGCTGCACTGGAGGCGTACTTCGGTGGCGAGTAACTCCGCATCAGGTCCCCGATGGTCGGCTGCCAATCCGTCGGCCAGCGCGTCACCGAAGGCGTCGAGACTGAGCTGCGCCGCCTCCTGCGCCGACTGCCTTCGTAGATTGAGCAGGTGGTTGACGCCGATGCGGTACGCCCAGGTGAGCAGCTTCGCCTCGCCGCGCCACGTGGTGAGCCGGGTGAACACACGCAGAAGGATCTCCTGCGTGGCGTCCTCGGCGTCGGCGCGCCGGCCGGTCATCCGAAGCGCCAGCCGGTAGATCGGATCCTGCAGCCTGCGCATCACCTCGGCGGCCGCGGCGGCGTCGCCGTCGATGGCTTCGGCTACGAGCGCGACCTCGCTCGGGTCGACTGAGCTGAGGCCGGTCGGCGCGTCGTCGGTCATCGATGAATCGTCTACCCGTGGCGGGGTAGGCGCAACGATGGTCATCGGTTCGGTGTTCCGGTGAGGGAGTGCCGCTGCAACCATTGGGCGATCGCGGTGCCGATTTCGTCGGGGCGGTCCTCGGCGGCGTGATGTCCGGCCCGGCCGCAAGCCACGACATCCAGTGCCGCGATGTGGTGTCGGCACCAGTCGGTCATCGCTTCGTCGATGAGCAGCGTGGGGGAACCTTCGAAAGTCATCAGCAGCTTCGGTGTGCCGGTGCTGGTCGCCAGCCACCGGTCGTAGGCCTCGATGCGAGCGACGAGCTCGGCGGGATCGCCGCCGAGCGGTATCTGGCGCGCCCAGGCGAGGACGGGCCGGCGACTGTCGGGGGTCGGGTAAGGCGCGAGGTAGACCTGGAGATCCGCCTCGTCGACGGGATCGAGGACACCCCCGGTGAAGGCCTGGCGGATGAACAGGTCCTGCTCGAGCACCATCTCCTCGCCGATGCCCGGGGTTCGGATGGACTCGGACCGGGCGCGCGCTTGCGGGGAGAGATCTTCCCATGCCATCGGTTTGATGATGGTTTCGAAGAAGGCCAGTCCGCGCGCCCTTTCCGGGTGCCGGGCGGCCCAGTCGCACGCGAGCGCGCCGCCCCAGTCGTGGCCGATGAGGACGACGCGGTCGAGGTCGAGGGCGTCGAACCAGGCGTCGAGGTAGCGGGCGTGGTCGGCGAAGGTGTAGTCGATGTCGGGTTTACCGGATCTGCCCATGCCGACAAGGTCCGGCGCCAGCAGCCGCCCGGCAGCGATGTGGGGCAGGATGTTGCGCCACACATGCGAGGAGCTCGGGTTGCCGTGCAGGAACACGAGCGGATCGCCTGCGCCGATTTCGGTGTAGGACATGTGCGTGCCGAGAACTTCTGCGGTATTCACGATCTGGCCTTTCTTGTCGGGCGACCCGCATCCGCAGGAGGCGATGGCGATCCCAGCGGCGATACCTCGGAGCAGCGCCCGTCGAGATACCGGCCGACCGGTGTGGGGTGTGTCCGAGCCGAGGTGCCTGCGCATAGCGATCCCTTCGCGCCCTGGACGGTGGGCGGGTGTCGATGACTGATACACCTCTTTCGACACCGGAAAGCGACAGCCGTGACACCACCCAGGTAGTGATCTGCGTCACCCGGTGTCGAGGGTGGACACGCTGAATCATGTTGCGGTGAAGCGACTCTGCCCGAGCACGGTCCGCGAGGAAGGGCGGATTCCCGCGGCGGACAAGGCTGTCCGTGGGATCGGTTAGCATCCTGCGTACTACCTTTCGGTCCAGCAACCGGCCGGCGGAGTCAGTTCGCGCAGTGGGCGCCTGTGATCGGAGGATTTCGTGCACACCGTGGGTTTAGTGCTGTCCGGTGGTCGTGGTGCGCAGTGACGCGTTGAACGCCGAGTCCTTCGGTGCCGGTGCAGGGCACGGATCGCGGCGCCGACTCCACATCCTGCTGGTGGAGGACGACCCCGGCGACGCCTTGCTGGTGGAGGAGATGGTCGCCGACCTGTCCCCGCGGCCGCGCCTGGATTGGGTGCGCACCCTGTCCGAGGCCGGTGCACGCCTGCGCACCGACGTTCCCGATTGTGTGCTGCTCGATCTGCATCTACCCGATGCGCACGGGCTCGAGGCCTTGGCCGAGATCCGCGCTCAGAACGACCAGGTCGCTGTCGTGGTGATGACCGGCCTCGACCAAGAGCGGACCGGGCTGTCCGCGCTGGCCTCCGGCGCGCAGGACTACCTGGTCAAGGGCCGGGTGGACCCGGAATTGTTCGGGCGCGCAGTGCGTTACGCGATCCAGCGCAAGCAGGCCGAGCGCACCGGCGCGGCGTTGCAGGCCAGCCAGATGCGGGCGCAGGAGAACGCCCGCCTCGAACGCGGCCTGTTGCCAACGCCACTGCTTGGCGCCGACAGCGTGGTCGAGGTGGTGTCGCGGTATCGGCCCGGCCGCGACCACTCACTACTCGGTGGCGACTTCTACGACGTGGTGCAGGACTCGACCGGCGTCGTGCACGCCGTCATCGGTGATGTCTCCGGCCATGGTCCCGATGCCGCGGCGACCGGAGTCGCCTTGCGGTTGGCGTGGCGCACGCTGGTACTCAGCGGCGTCACCGGCGCCAGGCAGCTGAATCTGCTCGAGGAAGTTCTGCTCGCCGAACGCGCCGACCAGCAAACCTTCGCCACCGCGACGAGCTTGGTACTCGACCCGGCGACCCGGCAGGTGACGGTGCGCCGCGCAGGTCACCCCGGAATGCTTCGGTGCACCGATACCGGACTGAGTTGGGTGGAGGTGCCGGGCGGACCGGCCCTCGGCTTCGTCCCCGGCTTCGCGCAGTGGCCCGCGCACGAGGTGGCACTGGCGTCCGACGCCGGGTTGATGCTGTTCACCGATGGTCTGTTCGAAGGGCGCGTCGGCGACGGGAGCACCCGGCTCGGTGAAGACGGACTGTTGGAGCTGGCGCGAACACTGCCCGCCGAGCCGCCCGAGTCCTTCATCGACGCGCTGATCGGGCAGGTCGCGGAACTGTCCTTGGCGGCAGGAGGTTTGGACGACGATGTGGCCATTCTGTATGTGCGATGGAGCGATGCGATGAGGCGGACGAAGTGACGACCAGAACATCGGTTCGGTCGGGGTTGATCGGCAGAATGACAGCGCAGGGCTGGTTCCAGTTCGTGTTCGCACTGATGATCCTGGTGGTGATCGTCGGTGCCGCCGCGGGTGCGCAGGTCATCTCCCATACCGGCCGGGTCACCGATCGCCTGCTCACGCAAACCCTGCCCGCTGCCACCGAAGCCCATCGGCTGCAGGGTGCGCTGCTGAATCAGGAGACCGGGATCCGCGGTTACGCCATCACCGGCGACCCACAGTTCCTCGAGCCATATGACCGTGGGCGACAGGAACAGGTTCGCGCCGCGGACCACCTGCGCGAACTGCTCGCCGGCCATCCGGAGTTGCTCGCCGACCTCGCCGCGGTCGAGCTGGCTGCCCAGCGGTGGCAGTCCGACTTCACCGACCCGGCGACCGGATCGGTGTCCTCGCGCGCGGGCATCGGTGTCGACGCCGCCACCGGGGCGGTCCGCAGGAAGGCGCTCTTCGACGAAGTGCGCGGGAGCTTCGCGGTGCAGAACGCCCATCTCGTCTCGGTCGTCGACCGCGACACCGATGAGCTGGCACAGGCACACACCACGCGCAACGTCGTGCTGTCCGGCATCGTCGCGGTCTTCCTGCTCTCCGGTGCGCTGCTCACCGTTCTGGTGCGGCGACTGGTGGTGCAGCCGTTGCGCTATCTCACCGAGTCGTCGCGGCGGGTGGCCGGGGGCGAATTCGACGCGCACATCGAGACTGTCGGTCCCTTCGACATCGCGCTGGTCTGCGAGGCGGTGGAGAACATGCGCCACCACATCGTCGCCGAGCTCGACTCCGCGCGCGTTCAAGAGGCGGCACTGCTACAGCAGAAGGACGACCTCGACGTCCAAGCCGAGGAACTGCGCCGATCCAACACCGAATTGGAGCAGTTCGCCTATGTCGCCTCCCATGATCTCCAGGAGCCGCTGCGCAAGGTGGCCTCGTTCTGCCAGTTGCTCGAAAAGCGCTACGGCGACCAGTTGGACGAGCGCGGCAAGCAGTACATCGATTTCGCTGTCGACGGTGCCAAACGCATGCAGGTACTCATCAACGACCTGCTCACCTTCTCCCGCGTCGGCCGGATGTCGGAGGGCACCGAGCCGATCGGCCTCGATCAGACGCTGGACGAGGCGGTGGAGGCCTTGTCTGCGACCATCGAGGAATCCGGGGCCGTGATCGAACGCCCGGAGACATTGCCACAGCTCGTCGGGGAACCGACCCTGCTGACCATGCTGTGGCAGAACCTCATCGGCAACGCGATCAAATTCCGCACTCCCGGCCTGACGCCGGTGGTTCGGGTGATGTGCTCGCCCAGCGTCGACGACCCCGAGGAATGGCAGTTCTCGGTGTCGGACAACGGGATCGGTGTCGCGGCCGAATTCGCGGAGAAGGTCTTCGTCATCTTCCAGCGGTTGCATCCGCGAGATGCCTACGGTGGCACCGGTATCGGACTGGCCGTGTGCAAGAAGATCGTGGAATTCCACGGCGGCCGGATCTGGATCGACACCGACTACCGCGACGGCACCCGCCTGTGCTTCACCCTGCGGGCCACCGCGACCATCACCCCTGCTCCGTCCATCGAGAACGAGGTATTCGCATGACCGATCCCGGCCGGCCGGTCGACATCCTGCTCGTCGAAGACGACCCCGGCGACGAACTGATGACGCGGGAAGCCTTCGAGGACAACAAGATCGGCAACACGCTGCACGTGGTCCGGGATGGGCAGGAGGCGCTGGACTTCATCTACCGCACCGGTGCCCACGTCGACGCTCCGCGGCCTGATCTGATTCTGCTGGATCTGAACCTGCCCAGATACGACGGCAGGCAGGTGTTGGAGAAGATCAAAGCCGACCCGGATCTGGCTCACATCCCCGTGGTCGTACTCACCACCTCGGCGGCCGAGGAGGACATTCTGCGCAGCTACAAACTGCATGCGAATGCCTACGTCACCAAACCGGTGGATCTCGACCAGTTCATCGCCGCGATCAGGCAGATCGATGAGTTCTTCGTCCAGGTCGTGCGGCTCCCGCGAGTGCGGGAGCCGCGACCTCGGACCTAGTGCGCGTTCGGCTCCGCGGCGATCGCCGCCTCCAGCGTGCCGTAGACGGCGAGCAACTTGTCCAGCCCGGTCAGTTCGATCGGCCGCGCCACCTCGCGGGAGGCGACCACCCGCAGCTGGTAGGGCGCTGCCTTGGAGACGACCAGCAGCGCGCTGAGCCCGGCCGAGCCGAGGAAGCCGACCTCGGTCATATCGACCACCAGCGTCCGGCCGCCCTGCTGCGCCTTCTCCAGCACCGCTTGCAACTCGGGGGCCGAAGCCATGTCCACTTCACCGCGCACGGTGAGGATTTCGAATTCGTCCTGCGCACGGACCTGTACGTCGAGGTCTCGGAAGCTGCCGTCGACAGTCACCGGAGGTCTCCTCGGTCGCGATTCGCCACTTTTCCACCTCTTACCTCTGGCTTCGCCGAGTCGGCGAAGCCTGCGAGCGATTTCTTGCCCCCGCAATTTACCCCATCCACGCAGGCCGCGAACTGTTGCGCAGCACCGGGGTAAACCTGGCCCAACGTCTCCGCCGGGCTGCCGTGAGAGGGCCTTGTCACGCTCCGGGGCGGAATATCCGGGGACCGCGTGGGTACTTGCCAGGACATGGGAGTTCTCGCGGATCAGTTCGACGTCGGGATGACAAGGGAGGCATCAAGTGACGACGCACCCGTCTCGGCAGGAGAACACGGTGAAACCGTTCGAGGTAAATTTCTCGGCAGACGCCGTGCGGTTGGCCGAAGTGCGTCATGCGTTACAGGAGTGGCTGGCCGACGTACCGGTCGACCCGACCGCGGCATACGACATAGTTCTCGCAGTCGGTGAGGCATGCACCAACGCCGTCGAACACGGCCACCGCGGCGACGGCGGCACGGTACGCCTGTCCGCCGCGCTCACCGAAACCCACGTCCACATCATCGTGGCCGACGGTGGCCGCTGGGTCACACCTGAAGCGGGCACCGATCGGTCACGCGGACGTGGAATGGGCATCATGCGCGCGCTCAGCAACGAATTCGAGGTCAGCACGTCGGCGGCGGGCACCGTCGTCGACATGCGGTTCGCTCGGGAGTGAAACGCGGATCACCCACGCAGGGTCTGCCGCGGTGGCCGCCCGTAGAGACGGCGGTAGGCCGTGGCGAAGCGGCCGGGATGGGTGAAGCCCCATCGGTAGGCGACAGTGGCGACGGTCTGACCGTCACCTGGCAGCGCGGCGCTGAGCTGTTCGTGTGCCGCGGCCAACCGCAGTCGTTGCAGGTACGCGAGCGGCGTCATGTTCAGATGACGGCGAAAAGCCAGCTGTAGTGCGCGCGGTGTGACGAAGGTTGCCGCGGCTACGTCGGTGATCGCGATTCGGTCACCGAGATGCGACTCCAGGTACGCGATGGCGCGGCGCACGGTCTCGGGGTGCGCGTCGTGACGATCGGTGGCGCTCGGCTCGTGCTCGGCGGTCGTCGGCATGGTGGCCAGCACCGTCGCGGCGAGATAGTCCGACGCCGTCGTGACGGTGAGCGGGCTGTTCGCTGCGTCGGGGTCCGAGGCGAGCTGCTGGAGATGGGTGAGCACGCGGCGGAGTCGGTGCCCGGCAGTGGTACTGACCGGCCGGTGCCCGCTGACTCGCACACGGTCCCCGCCCGCGCTGGTGGCGACCCGGTTCAGGATTTCGGGGTCGAACATGGTGATGTCGTAGCGGCTGGTCCGGATGACCCCCGAGTAGGGCAGATCGTCCGGCGTGAGCAGGCCCGTCTGGCCCGGCACGAAGGTGTCGGGGCCGAAACCGTGATAGTTCTCCTCGATCCGCCCGCTGTGAACGGTCACCAGGCAGACTCGGCCCAGCGGGTCGGCGTCGTATGCCATGTCGAAACCCATTTCGAGCTGGTCGAAGTTGATCGGGCCGAGCACCTCGCGGCGGATCCGGGTGCGCACCGCGTGTGGGCCGTGATGTCCGATCTGCACACGCGTGTAGGCGCTGTTGAGGAACTCCTCGGTCGCGGCCAGATCGTCACTGTAGAAATCCAGACTCACCACGACGTCCCTTCCGCTGACACGCGATGATCGACCCTGCTGGAGCACTGGGCACCGGACACCGCGCCCGCATGCTACCCGGCTGCCGGGCCGACGATACGAAATGCGAAATTCGGCTCATCGCCGATCAGGACCGATAGCGAACAAGTGGGCGCCGGGTCCACGGCCGGTTGCGGCAGTTGCCAGGCCTCATGCTGGAATATGGTGACCAGCTCGATCTTGAGCAAACAGGACTGCTGGCGGCGCACTGCGTGTAGTCGGTGCCGGAGAAACGAGTCCTGTTGAACAACCGTCACGACGAAACCCGCCCTTCGCCCGGTGCCGATCCGGCTGCCGAGCTCTGCCGTCGTTTGGGTGCCGTCGTGAAATCCACCGGACAGGTTGTCGTGCTGCGTGCTCGCGGGGAGGTCGACGCGTACACCCTCCCGCGCTGGCGGAGTCTGCTCGATTCCGCCGCGTCCGAAACCGCCGTCGGTGGCCATCTCGTCGTCGAGCTGAGTGAGGTCACGTTTCTGTCGGTACGCGCCGTCATGGTCCTCGCGGACCTGGCAGAGCACCTGAGCCGACGTGGCATCGCGATGTGCCTCGTCACCGCCCGCGCCGCCCCGACCATCGGCCATGTCCTCGACCTCGCCGAAATGAGCGAGTGGCTCCCGATCCACCGAGACCTCACCACCGCCCTCGCCGCCACCGGCCGCCCTACCGACCCCGACCAGACCACCGCGGTGCCGGAGCCCGGCTAGGCCGATGCGACAGAGCCGCTGACCGGCGGCTCCCGCCTCGGTACCGAGTGCTCAGCTGATCGTCGAGATGGCTCCGGCGAGTTCGACTCGGCTGGTGATGCCGAGGCGGGGGTAGATGCGGTAGAGGTGGGAGCCGACGGTGCGGTGGGAGAGGTAGAGCTTTTCCGCGATCTGGCGGTTGGTGAGGCCCTCGGCGGCCAGGGTGGCGATGTGCAGTTCCTGGGAGGTGAGCTGGTCGCGGGCGGCGGGGGAGCGGCGGGTGCTGGTTTCGCCCGCGGCGCGCAGTTCGTTGCGGGCGGCCTTGGCCCACGGGTCGGCGCCGAGGGAGTCGAAGGTGTCGCGGGCTTCGCGGAGGGGTTCGCGCGCTTCGGCGGTGCGGCGTAGTCGGCGCAGGCGTCGGCCGTGATGGAGTTGCAGTCGGGCGCGGTAGAGCGGCCACGCGCCCGCATGGCCGTTGAGTGCGGCGGTGTAGGCAGCGTCGGCGTCGGAGTCGTCGGCGAGTACGGCGCGGCTGTATTCGTCGACGACGAGCAGCATCGAGGCAGGTACCCGCTTCGCCAGCATCGGCAGGTCGGCCAGCAATTCCCTTGCGACACTGATGTTTTCGGAGGCAACGGCGGCATCGGCGAGTTCGGGGGCGACCCACCAGCATTGCATGGGGTGGCTCACCGGGTCTGCCGGATCGTAGACCCGCGCCAGTGTCGCGAACGCGTCCTCGGCTCGCCCGGCCAACAGCAGGAGCATCCCGCGGGTCTGCTGCGCGGCGATCTGGATGCACC
The DNA here is from genome assembly GCF_046549215.1 of Nocardia sp. A7. NCBI lineage: Bacteria > Bacillati > Actinomycetota > Actinomycetes > Mycobacteriales > Nocardiaceae > Nocardia > Nocardia sp. A7. The sequence goes on from NZ_JAJPWE010000002.1 coordinate 74,386, forward strand.
GCATCCCGGTGGACAACGGGCTGGCGCCGATCGCGCGTAGATGCTCGGCGGCCAGTTCGGGTTCGCCGCGCAACGCGGCGATCATCGCCAGATTGACGCGCCCGGTCGCGGCATAGAACTCCTGGCCGTTTTCCTCGGCGAACGTGCGGGCCTCCTCGGATTCGGCGCGGACCCTGTCCCAGTCGCCGAGCCAGATGCGAATCCAGTTTCCGGCGCCGAGAATGCCCGAGAGCAGCCCCAGCCGCCCCTGGCTGCGACTGATCGCGGCGGCATCGTCGATGTAGGCCGTGCCCCGGCGGAAATCGCCGAGGAACATCGCGGCGTAGCCGAGTAGACGCAGGGTGGCCGCGTCGGTGCGATCGGGATCGAGCTGTCGGAGTCGCTCGAGGATCTCGTCACCGCGCTCCCACGGCAAGCTGAGCGCGCCGACCGCGAGGACGCGGGCGTCGTGTGCGGGCAGACCGAGGGAATCCAATTGAGCGGCAATGCCTTTGCGTGAAGCGTCGTCGGCGTTTTGGGACGAGCATCGTGCGGCCGCAGACCACAATATCCCCGCTGCCAGGTCGGTATTTCCTGCCGCGTGCACGTCGGCGGCGATATCGACGAGTTCCCGGATGCGACGATCGGCGTCGCCGTAGCGCTGGAACGCGACGATTTCCTCGACGGCGGCCAACCGCGCCCGTTCGATCGGGCCGAGAACGCTGAGATCGGCCCGGTCCAACAGGTCTACGGCCTCGCGGCGCGCGCCGGTCTCGCTCGCCAGTTCCGCGGCCTGTAGGAGCAGAGCGGTGGTGCGGGCGGGTCGCTCGGACAGTTCCGCCGCACGGTTCAGCGCGGCGACCGCGGCCATGGTGGCACCGCAGGCTCGCGATCGCTGCGCATAGTCCTCGAGCCGTGCGGCGATGGCGTCGTCGGTGCCGAGCGCGGCGGCGGCATGATGCCAGAGTTGTCGGTCGGGGAAGTCGGCGAGCACCTCGGCCAGAATCGAATGCGCGCCGAGCCGTTGGGTCAGCGGTGCCCGGACATAGGTCGCCGAACGCATCAGTGGATGCCGGAAGCGCAGGAGCGGGCCCGCCATCTCGACCAGGCCTGCGTCGATGGCTTCTTGCAGGTGCAGGGTGCCGACCGTGGTGTCGGCGAGTTCGGTGGCCGCCCGCAGGAGCCTGCCCGCGTCGCAGGTGACATCGGCGGCGAGGACGATCAGAAGAGTCCGGGTCGGCTCGCTGAGCTCGGCCGAACGCGCGGCGAAGGCCGCTTCGAGGCGGGCGGTCAACGGGAAGTCCTCGACCACCCGCTCCCCGGTCTCGCGTATCGCACGCGGTAACTCGATGAGCGCCAACGGATTTCCGTCGGCTTGGCTGAGCAGCTTCTGACGCACGGTGCTCGACAGCATGGGCGCCTGCGCCGCGAGCAGCGCGGCGGCGGCCTGTTTGTCCAGCGGTTCGACCATGATCTCCGGCAGTCCCGCTCGGCGCGCGGAATCCTCGGAACCGGTGCGGGCGGCACCGAGTACGAGCACCGCGTCACAGCCGATCCGGCGCGCGAGGAAACTGAGCACATCGGCGCTGCAGCTGTCGAGCCACTGGAGGTCATCGAGGATCAGCACGGTCGGCCGAACGGCGGCGGCCTCGCATACCAGTTGCAGCGCGGCCAACGCCACCGCGTACAGGTCGGGCGCTCCGTCTTCCTGTCCGAACGCCGCGCGCAGCGACCGTTGATGAGAGACGGGGAGCTTGGCCATCTCCGAATGGAGGGGACGCAGGAGTTGATGCAGGGCGGCGAAAGGCAAGCCGGCTTCGTTCTCGACACCGATCGCGGAGACGACGGTCAGGTGCCGGCTGGTTGCCACTTCCCGAATCGTGCTCAGCAGAGCCGACTTTCCGATACCCGCGGGCCCGCGCAGGATCATCGCCGAGCCGTTCCCGGCGACCGCTCGATCCAGGAGGTCTCCCAGCAGGGCCGAATACCGGTCTCGGCCGACCAACGCCGACTGTGAAATCTCACCGAACATCGCCCGATCCTGACAGAGAACCCGCGGTTTCACAACGCGACGATGCAGGTAGATGCAGTAAACCAGCAATGACTGAGTCATCGAACAACACCATGACTCAGTCGGTGGTGCAGTCATTCGACTGATGCGTACGGGGTCGGTCCGCTCGTAATTTCATCGGCATGACAAACACTTTCACCACCACCGACGGTGCCGAGATCTTCTTCAAGGACTGGGGCACCGGCCAGCCGGTCGTCTTCAGCCACGGCTGGCCCCTGAGCGCCGACGCCTGGGACGACCAAGCCCGCTTGGTCGCCGAGCACGGCTACCGCGCCATCGCCCACGACCGCCGTGGTCACGGCCGGTCGAGCCAGACCTGGGACGGCAACACCATGGATCGCTACGCCGACGACCTGGGCGAGCTGATCGAGCACCTGGACCTGCACGACGCGGTCCTGGTCGGCCACTCCACCGGTGGCGGCGAAGTCGCCCGCTACCTTGGTCGCCACGGTAGCGGCCGAGTTGCCAAGGCGGTGCTGCTCGGCGCGGTGCCCCCGGTGATGGTCAAGTCCGAGACCAACCCCGACGGCACTGCGATGGAGGTCTTCGACGGGATCCGGGCAGGCGTCGCCGCTGACCGCTCGCAGTTCTACTGGGATCTGAGCGAGGCCTTCTACGGGTTCAACCGGCCCGACGCGACCGTCTCCGAAGGTGCGCGTCGTGCGTTCTGGCGGCTCGGCATGCAGGTCGGTGTGCGCGCCGCCTACGAATGCATCGCCCAGTTCTCCGAAACCGATTTCACCGCGGACCTGCTCGGGATCGACGTGCCGGTGCTGGTCGCCCACGGTGACGACGACCAGATCGTCCCGCTCCACGACTCGGCGATGAAGTCGGCGGAGCTGATCAAGAACGCGACGCTGCGGGTGTATCCCGGTGCGCCGCACGGCCTGCACGGCGAATTCCGCACCGCGTTCGAAGCCGACCTGCTCGCCTTCCTCGCGCACTGACCACCTTCAGCACACCTTTTCAGGAGCCCGTCATGAGCACACCCACCGTCATCCTCGTCCACGGCGCCTTCGCCGAGTCCGCCAGCTGGAGCGGCGTCATCAGCCGACTGCGCACTGTCGATGCCACCGTGATCGCCGCTGCCAACCCGCTGCGCGATGTCGATTCCGACGCCGACATCGTCCGCGGCATCGTCGACTCCGTCGAGGGTCCGGTAGTCCTCGTCGGACATTCCTACGGCGGACAGGTCATTTCCCAGGTCCACGACCCCAAGGTCGCCGCCCTCGTCTACGTTGCCGCCTTCGCTCCCGAAGAGGGCGAGTCGATCGGCGAACTGTCCGGGAAGTTCCCCGGCAGCACACTCGGTGACACGCTGAACCAGGTGGCGCTGCCCGACGGCAGCACCGACTTCTACATCCAGCCCGCCAAGTTCCATCAGCAGTTCGCCGCTGACATCTCCGCCACCAAGGCCGCGATCGACGCCGCCACCCAGCGCCCGCTCAACGACCGCGCCCTCAACGGCAAATCCGGTGCGCCGAACTGGAAGACGCTGCCATCGTGGTTCGTCTTCCCCGATGCCGACTACAACATCCCGGTCGCCGCACACCGTTTCATGGCCGAACGGGCGGGTGCCCGCGCCACGATCGAGATCGCCGGTGCCTCGCACGCACTGCCCGCGTCCCAGCCCGCCGCGGTCGCCGAGGTCATCATCACCGCGCTCGAAGCCATCGCCGACTGACCGAGTCGCACCCACCTTCTCCGCTCACCCCGAACAGCTCTCCCGAGGAAACCGCCATGCGTATCACCACTATCGTCAAGCTCACCGCCGTCGCGTTGGGTCTCACGGCCACCGTCGCCAGCGCGGGTTGCGCCAGCGCCCAGCCCGCCCCCGTCAAGCCGACCGTCGTCCTCGTCCACGGAGCCTTCGCGGAATCCAGCAGCTGGAACGGTGTGATCGACAAGCTCAACGAGCGGGGTCTGACCAGCATCGCCGCAGGTAATCCATTACGCAGCGTCTCCGGTGACGCAGACGCTGTCCGCAGCGTGGTGGCCTCGATCGACGGCCCGGTTGTACTGGTCGGGCACTCCTACGGCGGGCAGGTCATCTCCCAGGTCCAGGATCCGAAGGTCAAGGGGCTGGTCTACGTCGCGGCCTTTGCTCCCGAAGAGGGCGAGACGATCGGTGAGCTCTCGGGCAAGTTCCCCGGCAGCACGCTCGGCGACACGCTGAACAAGGTGGCCCTGCCCGACGGCAGCACCGATCTCTACATCCAGCCCGCCAAGTTCCACCAACAGTTCGCCGCCGACGTCCCCACGGCCCAGGCCACCTTGGACGCCGCCACCCAGCGCCCGCTCAACGACCGCGCCCTCAACGGGAAGTCGGGTGCGCCGAACTGGAAGTCCGTGCCGTCGTGGTTCGTGTTCCCGGATGCCGACTACAACATCCCGGTCGCCGCACACCGCTTCATGGCCGAACGGGCAGGCTCGCGCGCCACGGTGGAGATCAAAGGTGCCTCGCACGCGCTCACCCTCTCCCAGCCCGACGCGGTAGCGAAGGTCATCGTCGAGGCGGCCGCCGCAATCGGCTGACCTTTTCCCGAAACAGGCTGGGCCGCGTGGACAACTCCACGCGGCACAGCCTGTTTCGGTCAGTGAGCAGTGTCGGCCTGGTGAGCTGCGCCGGGACCGATCAGCCCCGCGCTGCTGTCGGGGTGGCGCGGGGTTTGCGGGGCGCGGCCGAGCGCGGCGGTTGGGCGCGCATGTGGTCGCGGACGCGGGTCATGATGTCGCCGAGGTGGGCGACATCGCTGCCGGTCAGGGAATCGAACAGCAGGTCGCGGGAGAGCTGGACGTGGCCGGGCAGCACCCGGTGGAACAGGGCGCGGCCGCTGTCGGTGAGGGTGACCAGTGTGGCGCGTTCGTCCTCGGGGGAGGGGGCGCGGGTGATCAGGCCGGCCTTCTCCAGTAGCCCGGCCTGGTAGGTGAGACCGCTGCGGCTGTAGACGACGCCGTCAGCCAGTTGCGTCATGGTGAGCGGGCCGGGGGCCTCGAGCAGGCGCGCCAGGAGCTGGAACTGCACGTAACTGATGTCCCCTTCGGCGCGTAGTTGCTGTTCGATGGCGTGCTGGAGCAGGCCGACGGCTTCCAGGAGCGCGAAGAAGGCCCCGAGTTGGCCGGGTTCGAGCGGCTCGACATCGCGGCCGGTGTCGGCGGGGGTGGAGTCGTGGGCTGCCATGCCCGCACCCTACCTGCTTCGAATTCGAAACATAGTGATGACGATCACCCTGTTCGCGGGTATTGCTTCGAACTCGAAGCAGGTTACTGTCTGTACATGCTTCGAATTCGAAGCAGCTGACAGAGGAGAGATCATGAAGGCAGTGCGATTCCACGCCCACGGCGACAGTGCGGTCCTGGCGTACGAGCAGGCGCCCGAGCCCGTCGCCGCAGCGGGGGAGGTTGTGGTGAAGGTGGCCGCGACCTCGTTCAATCCGGTGGATGTCGCGATTCGCGCCGGATACCTGCAGCAGGTGTTCCCCGTGTCCTTCCCGCATGTGCCGGGCATCGACGTGGCGGGCACCGTCGCCGAAGTCGGTGCGCAGGTGAGCGGTTGGGCAGTCGGGGACGCGGTCGTGGCCTTCCTGCCGATGAATGTCGACGGTGCGGGCGCGGAGTACGTCGCTGTCGCCGCCGACCTGTTGGCCGCAGCCCCGCGCACCATCGAATTGGCTGATGCCGCAGCGCTTCCGGCTGTCGGGCTGACGGCCTGGCAGGCGCTGTTCGAGCACGCCGGTCTGGTCGCGGGGAGCAGTCTGCTGATCAATGGTGCCGGCGGTGCGGTCGGCGGCTACGCCGTCCAGTTGGCCGCACGGGCCGGCGCCGCGGTCACGGCGACCGCGAGCACGCGAAGCGCCGACCGGGTTCGCGCCAACGGTGCGGAGCGGATCGTCGACTACACCGCAATTCCGTTGACGCAGGCGGTATCCGGGCAGCGGTTCGACGTCGTGCTCAACTTGGTGTCCACCTCACCGGAGGAGACCGCGGCCCTGGTCGGCCTGACCGCCGACGGTGGAACCTTCGTCAGCACAACCACTCCCGGTGAACCCGACCCCGAACGCGGAGTGCGTGCGGTACGGGTGTTCGCCCGCAGCGACGCCGCACAGCTCGCCGAACTGGTCGCTCTCGTCGACGCAGGCGATCTCCGTATCGACGTAGCCGGGCGCCGATCGCTGAGCGAAATGGCGACCGTCCACGCCGAAGCCGTCACCGGAAAGCTGCCAGGCAAGACGATCCTGCTGCCATGAACCGGCCGCCAACCCCACTCGCTTTGACACCTACCCCGTTGTCGCCCAAGGAGTTACATCATGGCATTCACTCTCGATCCACAAGTCGCTGACGCGCTGGCCCCGATGGCCACTGCAATGGCCGACAGCACACCTCCGCCGGTCGGCGATGTCGCCGGCCGCCGCGCGATCCTCGAGCAGGTCATCGCCCACGCCGACACCGCCCAGCCGGCCGCGTCCGATGTCACCATCACCGACCACTCGATGATCACCGCCGACGGTGCCACGATCCTGGTGCGCTGGTACGAGCGCGATGACCGTTCGACCGAACCGGGTCCGGCCGCGATCTATCTGCACGGCGGCGGCATGATCCTGGGCAATGTCGGACTGTTCGACGGGTCGGTCTCGCGATACGTGTCGGCGAGCGGCACGCCGATCCTGTCGGTCGACTACCGGCTCGCACCGGAACATCCGCATCCCACACCGGTCAGCGATGCCTACGACGCCTTGGTCTGGTTGCACGAACACGCCGCCGACCTGAACGTCGACCCCGCCCGGATCGCGGTGTTCGGCGACAGTGCGGGCGGTGGGCTGGCCGCTGCGGTAGCGATCCTGGCCCGCGACCGCGGCGGACCCGGCATCGCCCGCCAGATGCTGCTCATGCCGATGCTCGACGATCGCACCCGCACACCCGACCCGCACCTCGCGCCGTTCGTCCTGTGGTCATGGGACGACAACCGAACAGGTTGGCAAGCCCTGCTGGGCGACGCCGCCGGTGGACCCGACACCCCAGCCCACGCCGCCCCCGCTCGCGTCACCGACCCTGCGGGACTACCGCCGGCGTACATCGAGGTCGGCCAACTCGACATCTTCCGCGACGAGGACCTCGCCTATGCCCTGCGACTGTCCCAGGCAGGGGTCCCGGTGGAATTCCACCTCCACACCGGCGTTCCGCACGAGTTCGAAGGGATCGCCTTCACCTCCGATGTGGCACGGCGCGTCATGGCAGACCGCGTCCGAATCCTGGCGTCGCTCTGAGCATCCTGACCCGTCCTTGCACCGGGCGGGTCAGGCGTTTCACCCGAATTCGCATCGGGCCGATGTAGTGCGCGTTCATTGGATGCTCATCGCCGCACCGCACGCTCTGACTCGATCCGCCGAACACGCAGAACAGCATTCCGAACGAAAAGAGCCCACGCGATGAACCACACCATTCCCGGATTCGACTACCACCGCGTCCCTGTCGCCGACGACGTCTCCCTCAACGTCGCCGTCGGCGGTTCGGGGACCCCGATCGTGCTGCTGCACGGCTTCCCACAGACCCACCTGATGTGGCGTCACGTCGCCGCCGATCTGGCCGCCGACCACACCGTGATCGTCGCGGATCTGCGCGGTTACGGCGACAGCGACAAACCCGCCGAGTCCGGTCCCGGCACCTACTCGAAGCGGACAATGGCCGCCGACATCATCTCTGCCGCCGAAACTCTCGGACACGAACGCTTCGCGCTCGCCGGACACGATCGCGGTGCGCTGGTCGCCTTCCGGGCCGGCCTGGACCACCCCGGTGCGGTCACCCACCTCGCCTGCCTGGACGTGCTGCCCACACTGGACATGTGGGAAGTCCTGCACGGCACTACCGCCGCCGTCGGATTCCACCTCTACCTGATGGCGCAGCCGCCGGGACTGCCCGAACAGATGATCGCCGCCAGCGCCGACGCGTTCTTCGGCTACTTCCTCGACCAGTGGACCAAGGATCCGGCCGCGATCCCCGCGCCGGTCCGTGCCGTATACCTGGACGCCTGCCGCGCGGCGGTCCCCTCGATCGTGGCCGACTACCGCGCCTCGGCAACCATCGACGTCGACCACGACCGCGTCGACCGGGCTGCCGGCAACCGACTGTCGATGCCGGTGACGGTCATGCAGCAGGACTGGGGTGCCGCACTCGGATATGAGGCCACCGCGCTGTGGTCGAGCTGGGCACCGAACCTCGACCACCGCACCGTCGACGCGGGTCACTTCATGGCCGAAGAGGAACCCGGAACTGTCAGCGCCGCCCTCCGCGACCTGGTCCAGCGCTGAGGCCGGCACCTGCTCAGATGCCGTCCGCGGCGAGCAACCCGGCCAAGCCGAAGAAGCACACTCCGCTGCCGAGATCGATCCGGCGTGATGTTCGTGCGGAGAAACCGGTCGCTCCGAGGAGACCGCCCACAATGACGTAGCCAAGGCCGACGACCAATTCGATGCCGACATACGCCGTGCCGAGCAGAGCGAGCTGCGTGCCGAATTCGCCCGCCGATTCGTCGGCGAACTGGGGAAGCAACGCGGCGAACAGCAGCAGTGCCTTCGGGTTGCTGATTCCGACTGCGAATTCGTTTCCGACCACGCGCCATCGGAGCGCGCTCGCGTTCGGTCCCGGTCCCGAGATGGGCCGGGGCCGCCAGGCGCGCCGCAGGCCCTGAATCCCGATCCACGCGAGATAGGCGACACCTACCCACTTGATCGAGGTCAGCGCGGTTGTCGAGGCCGCCAGTGTCGTGCCGAGTCCGGCCACCACCAACGCGACGAGTACGGCGAAGGCGGCCAGCCGACCACCCACCCCGGCCATGGCGAACCGAATGCCATGGCGCACAGCATTGTTCAGGCCAAGGATCTGGCTCGCCCCAGGAATGAGTGAGACGAGTACAGCGGCGGGGAAGAACCCGACCCAGTTGATCGCGTGCATTCTGCGGGCTCCTTCAGCGTGGATCTGAGGAGTCCATGGTCACCCCGGAAGCCGCTCACTTCCCAGACCGTTCGACTGTTCACCAGTGCTCGAAATCAACGCGACGCGGCGAGGTAACCGAGTCATTCGATGCAGTCGAGGGTGCAGTCGTTCGACTGATTCGGCAGGGGTGCCCGAATTCGTAATTTTATTGAGCACCTTTTGGTCTGGGAACTGAGCGCTGTTCCGGCCGACAGTTGCCAGACCTCCTCCCGACAACTCAAAGGAAAGACATCATGCGAACCACCGAAGAAGACCGGCAGAGGCACGTGGTAGTACTCGGCAGCGGGCCGACCGGCTTGACCACGGCCATGCTGCTGGCCCGCGAAGGCCACCGAGTCACGGTGTTGGACAGAGATTCCGGTTCCCCCGGTGCCGATGCCGAGCAGGCGTGGGACCAGTGGAAACGGCCAGGGGTGAACCAGTTCCGGCATCCGCACGTCATGCTCCCGGGCGCGTTCGCCCTGCTCTCCCGCGAACTGCCGCAGGCAGTCACCGAGCTGCGGGCGCTGGGGGCACGCACGCACAACATGCTCGACGGCGCCTACGATCTGCCTGCCATCGGAGGCCGCAAACCCGGCGATGAACGATTCGACACCCTGGCCGCCCGCCGACCGGTCATCGAGCAGGGACTCGCCGCCGCCGCGGCCGCCGCCGGGGTCACCGTGCGCCGAACCACCCCGGTCACCGGATTCCTGACCGATGCCACACCGCCGACCGGGATCGCGCACATCACCGGCGTGCTGACCGCGCATGGTGAGTCCATCCACGCCGACCTGGTCGTCGACGCACTCGGTCGCAACTCTCCCGCGAGCAAGATGCTCGTCGACATCGGCGCTCCCGCGCCTGTCCTCGATCGGCACGAGACCGGCTTCCTGGCCTACAGCCGCTATTTCCGCTCGGCCGACGGCTCCTATCCGCAGCAGGCGGCCTGGCCGTTGGAGCACCACGACAGCATCTCGCTGACCACCGTTCCCGGTGACGAAGGTACCTGGGCACTGGCCCTGTTCGTCTCCGCCAAGGACCGCGCCATGCGGGCATTGAGCGACCCGGAAGTCTGGCAGCGAGTCGCGGCCCTGTATCCCGGTATGGCGCACTGGGCTTCCCACGGTGAGCCCATCACCGGGGTACTGGCCATGTCCGGCATGGAATCGCGGCACCGGAGCTTCGTCGTCGACGGCAAACCGGTCGCGACCGGATTGCTCAGTATCGGAGATGCTTGGGCGACAACGAATCCCACGTTCGGCATGGGCATCACCATGGGTATGGCACACGCAGTGTTGCTGCGGGATGTGCTGGCGGAGGTCGGTTTCGGCGATCGGGACAAGCTCGCGCTCCGGTTCGCCGAGCTCACCGATGCGACGCTGCTGCCCGCCCAACAGGCATCTGCGGCATGGGATCTGCATCGTCTGGCGCAGATCGATCTCGACATCGCTTCCATTCCTTATGAAGTCGGTGTCGGCTATGAGACCGACGACGCGAACTGGAATCTGCGTCAGGCGCTGGAGGTCGCGAAGTTGCGCGATCCAGACGTACTGCGGGCGTTCGGTGATGTCGGTTCGGCACTGACCAGCCCCGAGGAAGCGCTGGCCCGACCCGGCGTACTCGATCGGATCATGGAGCTCGGCGGCGACCCGGAACCCGGCCCGTCGCGGATCGAGCTGCTCGCCGCGATGGTGGCGGGCTGATGACGCAGCCGGCCGACCTGTCTCAGATCACTGCCCCGACCCCGCCTTCTTCTTCAGGAGCTATCATGAACGACCAGATCCTCTGGACACCTGCACACCTGGGCAGTATCGCCCTGCCACACCGCCTCGCCATGGCACCGATGACCCGCAGCCGCGCCGCTGCTGACGGCACAGTCACCGATCTGACCGCCACCTATTACGAGCAGCGGTCCTCGTTCGCGATGCTCATCAGCGAAGGCACCCAGCCTTCCCCTGACGGTCAGGGCTACCTCAACACTCCTGGTAGCTACGAACCCGCCCATGTCGAGGCATGGAAACGGGTCGCCGCCGCAGTCCACGAGTCCGATGCCGCGTTCGTCGTCCAGCTGATGCACGTGGGCCGGGTCTCCCATCCCTCCAACACACCCCACGGCCGCCCACCGGTCGCGCCGTCACCGATCGCGGCCGAGGCGATGATGTTCACCGCCGCCGGGCCGCAACCCATGGCCCAACCGGTGGCACTGGACACCGCCGCCATCGCGCGCACCGTCGACGAGTTCCGGGTGGCGGCCGCCATGGCCATGGACGCGGGAGCCGATGGCGTCGAGATCCACGGTGCCAACGGATATCTGCTGCATCAGTTCCTCAGCACCAACGCCAACCAGCGCGCGGACGAATACGGCGGCTCCATCACCGGACGGGCGCGCTTCCCCCTCGAAGTCGCCGCGGCGGTGGCCGCCGAAATCGGTGCCGATCGCACCGGATTCCGTATCTCACCGGCAAACCCGTTCAACGACATCACCGAAACCGACACCCCTGCGCTCTACACACACCTCGTCACCGAGCTGGCCGGGCTCGACCTCGCCTACCTGCACCTGGTCCACGCCGGAGACGAAAAGCTCCTGCGGACGATCAGGGGTATCTGGCCAGAGCGGCTGGTCGTGAACCGCGCGGGGGCCGATCTCGACAGCCGCATCGCCGACCTCGACAACGGCACAGCCGATGTCATCACCGTCGGCGCTGCCGCTTTGGCCAACCCCGACCTACCCGCCCGTGTTCGCGCCGGTGCCGCGCTCAACGATCCCGTCCCGGCCACCTTCTACGGCGGCGACCACCGCGGCTACACCGACTACCCCACGCTCACCGCCTGACGCCCGGGCCAGCTCCGGTGCGGGTCTCGCAGTTTCGGACGGTGCCGACCGGGTAGATCCGGGTTGATTCCGAACGACGAGTGACTGGGGTAATGGTGCGGCGACAACGATGACCACTTTCGATATCGAACGCCTGTACCTCGCAGCCGGAATCGCACTGCTGTTGGCCGCGACGCTTCCTCGAATCTTCAAGGACCGGGCGATCACCGCTCCGATGCTCATGTTGGGAGTCGGGGCCATCGGTGGGCTCGTGATCGGACCCAGCGGATTGCAAACGGTGTCGCCCTTGTCTCATCCCACTGTGATCGAGCACCTGGCGGAGCTGTGTGTGATCGTGGCGCTGATGGGTGTCGGGCTCGCGATCGACCGCCCCCTGAATTGGCGTACTTGGGGCTCGACCTGGCGTCTGCTGCTGATCACCATGCCGCTGTGTATCGCGGCGGTAGCGGTGTTCGGGTGGTGGGCGGCAGCGCTGACGCCTGCCGCGGCAGCTCTGCTGGCGGCTGTGCTGGCACCCACGGACCCGGTGCTTGCCGCGGATGTGCAGGTCGAGGGCCCGACAACGGGTGGCGCCGGTTCGACTGAGGAGGACGATGAAGTCCGTTTCGCCCTCACGTCGGAAGCGGGCCTCAACGACGCCCTGGCCTTCCCGTTCGTCTATCTGGCGATCTTTCTCGCGACCAAAGGTTCGGTCCAGACCTGGTTCGTCGGTTGGTTCGCCTGGGAACTCGTCGGCAAGATCGCGGTCGGCATCCTCATCGGCGGGATCGTCGGGAACGTGCTCGGTCGTGGCTTGTTCCGATTCCCGATCAAGGACGCACGACTTGCCGACCGCGGGGAACCGATCGTCGCCTTGGCCGCGGTGTTCGCGGTGTACGGGCTCACCGAACTCGTCGGCGGCTACGGATTTCTCGCCGTGTTCGTGTGCGCGATCGCTGTGCGCCGTATCGAGCGCGACAGCGAATACCACGAACAGATGCACACGCTGGTCGAACAGCTCGAACATGTCCTCACCCTGGTCGTTCTACTGCTGCTCGGTGCGGCCCTCACCACGGGTCTGCTGGCCGCTCTTTCCTGGCAGGGAGTCGCGGTCGGCGTGCTCCTGGTCTTCGTCGTTCGGCCTGTCGCGGGGTGGCTCGCGCTGCTGCGATATGACGTGATGGAGCCCAAGGAGCGCGTTATCACGGCCTTGTTCGGTGTCCGTGGAATCGGTTCGATCTACTACCTCGCGTACGGGCTGACCCAGGCAGACCTCAGCGCGGAGGCCGGTGCGTTATGGGCGATCGTGGCGTTCACGATCGTGCTGTCCGTGATCGTGCACGGCGTCAGCGCGGGCTGGGTGATGCAATACCTGGAGAACGCACGGGCAGGCGGGCGTCGAACCGGTCGGATCCAGCCTTCCTGAACGTGGACCACACCTACCGCTGTTCGGTGAAGGCCCGACGCGACTCCTCGTGCAGGATCGCGAGGAGTTCCTCTTCCAGCGCGACGAATTCGGGGGCGGTGATCGTGGACAACTCGCGCGGCCTCGGCAGGTCGATGCGCAGTTCGTGGCGGACGGTGGCCGGGCGCGCCGACAGGACGAGCACGCGGTCCGACAGATACACCGCCTCACGGACATCATGGGTGATCATCAGCACCATCCAGCGGTAGCGCTGCCAGACCTCCTGCAACCACGACTGCATCTCGGTACGGGTCAGTGAGTCGAGCGCGCCGAAGGGTTCGTCGAGCAGCAGCAGTTCGCGCTCCTGGACCACGGTCCGCAGCAGGGCGGCCCGCTGTCGCATCCCGCCCGACAGTTGGGACGGTCGGGCGTCCTCGAAACCGGACAGGCCGAACACCGGGAACAGTTCGCGCGCGCGGCGCCGGGCCTCGGTTTTCGGGACTCCCTGCACGCGCAAACCGAGGATGGTGTTGTCGAGGACGGTTCGCCAGGGGAACAGCAGGTCCTTCTGCGGCATGTAGGCGCAGTGCGATGCGGTGTCCTCACCGTCGGTAGCGCGGAAGCCGACGCTGCCGGAGTCGGGGGAGTCGAGTCCTGCCAGCATGTTGAACACGGTGCTCTTGCCGCAACCACTCGGCCCGATGACGGTGACGAACTCACCCGATCGGACCGTGAACGAAACCCCGCCGAGCACCGCGAGATCAGGGCTGCCCCGACCGGGCTGCGGAAACGACTTGGTGAGCTGGTCGACGACGATGCGGTCGCCCCCGGCGTCAGTCATGTCGGCTCCTGCTCTCTGCTCGCGACCAGGGCGCGACGAGGCGTTCGATCGCGAACGTCGACAGGTAGAGGGTGATGCTCAGCAGTGCCGTGACCAGCACCGCGGCCAACACCAGGTCGGTGCGGAACGAATTCTTCTGCAGGCTCATATAGATGCCGAGACCGACGCTCGCGCCGACGTACTCGGCGAACACCGCGCCGACAACCGCGTAGGTGATGCCGATCCGCAGCGCCGTGAAGAACCGCGGCAGCGCGGACGGCAATCGCACATAACGGAACACCTGCAGCCGGGAGGCGCCCATGCTGCGCAGCAGCGCGCCCGCGTCACGGTCGGCCGCGGCGAATCCCTCGATCAGGCCGATGGCCATCGGGAAGAAGGTGACCAGCGCGACCACCAAGATCTTCGGCAGCAGCCCGAACCCGAACCAGATGATCATCAACGGTGCGATCGCGACGATCGGCACGGTCTGCGACGCGACGAACAGCGGCACCAACGCACGCCGCAGCCACGGCGAGAAGTCGACGACCACCGCCAGCACCCACGCCAGACTCAGCGACACCGCGAACCCGACCAGTGTCACCTGCAGGGTGGCGGCCGCATGCGAACCGATCTCGTCGCGGTGCGCCCAACCCTGCTGGACGACCCGCAGCGGTGACGGCAGCACCTGCGGACGGACACCACTGCTCGTGACATAGACCTGCCAGATCGCGACGAGCGCCGCCACCGTGACGAAAGGCGGCACCGCCCACCGGATTCCCGCCCAGCCAGCCGTCCCGCCGTCGTCACCGGTGGGGACCAGCGGTGACGCGGCTACGGACAGCTCACGGGTTGGCGAGGTACTCATCGGTGAAATATGTCGACCAGTCGGGTTCGGTGGTCAGCGGCTTCCCGTCGGGGCCGGTCAGCAGACCACCCCGGTACAGGAAGCTGGAATTCGCCGACCACTGCTCCACCGTCTGGGTGCCCACCTTGCCCCCGGCGTCCTTCATGAACTGGTCGGCCAGCATGCGCTGGCTCTCGAAGACCAGCGCCTCGTCGTTGAACGCGCCCGGATTGGCGTCGAGGAGATCCTGGGCCGCCGCGTCCGGATTGTCCGCGGCGAACTGGTAGCCGCGTTGCAGCGCCTGCACGAATTTCGCGGCGCGGTCCGGGTTCTCGGCCAGCCAGCCCTCGTTGGCGTCGATCACGATCGCGTAGGAGTCAGGGAAACCGAAGTCGGTGTAGCGGAAGTACCGCATCGGGGTGCCGTGGTGTTGCGCCTCGATCCCTTCCCACGCCAGATACGAGACGGTGAAGTCCGCCTTGCCGGAGTAGACCGCTTCGTACGCCGACGAACCCAGCATCACCGAGGTGAAATCGCCGGTGCCACCGTCGTTGCGGATGACCTGCTGTAGTGCTTCCCGCTCGCCCGGATCGCCGAAACCGGCGTAGGTCTTGCCGTCGAGGTCCTTCGGCCTCGCGAGATCGGCGCGGTCGGCACGCACCCCGATGCCCGTGGCCCAGTGCTGTAGCGGGGCGAGTACCGACTTGACCCGCGCACCCGACGCGCGGGCGAAGGTCGACGAATTGTGGGTACTGATCCCGAATTCCGCGTTTCCGGCATCGATCATCGTGTCGACCGAGGTGTTGTTGTACGGCAGAACCTGCACATCCAGACCGGCGTCGGCGAAGTAGCCGCGCTGCAACGCGACGTAGAGCCCGGTGTGGTTGGTATTCGGCGTCCAGTCAAGTGCGAACCGGATGGTGTGATCGGAGTCGCCGCCCGAACCGCAGGCGGTGACCAGCGACAGCGTGGCGACGGTGGTGGCCAGGACCGCGAGCGCGCGGCGAAGACGCCCGCTCATGCGGCAGGCCAGGGCTGCGGATGCAGGGCGGTGTCCCAGAACATCAACTCGTAGCGCACGGCGAGGATGAATGCCTGCTCCATCGCCGCCCGCTCCTGCTCGCTCGCCGACTCGGCAGCGGCATCGACAAGGGCTCGAGCCGTGGCCGCGGACTGCTGGAACTCCGCCGCGCCGTAGGTGGTGACCCACTGGGCGTACGGGTGGGCGGGGTCGGCGGCGATCACCTTGGCGGCGCTCTCGGCCAGGTCGCGGCCCACTTCGGCATAGATCCAGAAACAGGGCAGCGCGGCCGCCGCGGCGACGGCGTAGGACTCGGTCGCGGCGGCGGCGATCAGATAGGAGACGTAGGCCAGGCAGGTCTGCGAATGCTCCGGCTCGCCCTGCCGCGGGGGCAGCGCGCCACCGGTGAGCAGCTGATCGTGCATGGCCGACTCGACAGCGGCGGCATTCGCGGACGAGGTCGCCCAGAAGGCCGCGGTCCGCGGGTCCGGCGACTTGGCGGCGAGCATCGCCAGCGCCTTCGCATACCCGGTGAGATAGAGCGAATCCTGCTCGATGTAGGTGCGGAACACCTCGAGCGGCAAAGTGCCCGCACCGAGGTGGCGCAGGAATTCCAGGTCGTCGATCGCACTGCGCAGGACTTTGGTCCGGTCCCAGAGGCGATCGGTGAACAGGCCTGTATTCGTGGTGTGGACGTGCAACACCGTGACATCCCTTCGTCAGCATTACCTGAACAGGTTCATCGGGTCTGTTCTCAGCCTCGCGGTCGCGAGACACCCCGTGTCAGAACTCGACCGACACTAGCAGCGACCACCGACACGCGGGCCACACCCGGTTCCTCGGGTAACGCCGGTCACGGTGGTAGCTGTTCGGCGCGAGCGCGGGATCAGGCGATCCCCAGGATGCTCTCGGGTGCCGGGGCGAAGGTCGACTCGACATGACGGACGAGGTCGTCCGAGGAGGCGGGCGAGGCGGCGTAGCCGAGGTAACCGTCGGGGCGGACGATGTAGGCCGCACCGGCCGCGCAGCGATATCGCCGGGCGAAGTCGCCGCCGCTGTCGCGGATGACCGGGAGGATCGTCGAGCCGAGGGTGGCCGTCGGGCTCGCGACGAGGTAGGTGTCGAGGTAGTCGTCGGTCAGTTTCCGCAGCAGCTCGACGTGGCGTTCCAGCTCGGTGAGAGTGGCGGTGTCACACGTGTTGTCGATGTAAAACGACGGCGCGGCGACCTCCGCGACAGCCAGCGCGAGCCTCCACGCGAGGTTTTGGGCGTCCTGGATACCGGTGTTCATGCCCTGGGCACCCGTGGGCGGGTGCTGCTCGGCGAAAGCCGCACCCTCGAACGTCAGTCCCAGCGTCTTGCGGACGGTGCTGTGCGCGCCGTCGCAGCCCACCAGATACCGCGCCCGCACCCGTGTGCTCGCCCTCGGGTCCGGCGAGCACGGCATCGACGCCGTCCTCGTCCTGGGTGAACCCGACGAGCCGGACCCCGCGCTCGACACGCGTACCCAGCGACTCCAGGTGTCGGCGCAGGATCCGCTCGGTCGCGTACTGGACCTGCGCCGACGATCAGCACATCGGTATCGAACATGCGATATCACCTGACCCTGGAAGCCCCCGCCTCATCGTGCGGCGCGGTGCCGAGGGCGACCCTTCCGCGTGTGCCCACCGCATCGACCATCGCCCGCATCGGGCGCTGGACGGAACCGACTCGCTCTCCGGCTCAGGCGACAGGTGGGTGTTTACGGGCGCCCATCGACTCGACCGCGAACAGCAGCACCACCGCGGCGATCACCGCGAGCACGAAGCCCCAGAAGTTGAGTTCGGTGATGGAGCCGACGCCGATGAGGCTGGCGATCACGCCGGCGATCAGGGCCGCGGCCATGCCGAGCACCAGGGTCATGCCCATGCTCATGTTCTCCTTGCCCGGTTTCAGCATCCTGGCGAGGACACCGACCACCGCGCCGATGATCAAGAATCCACAGATCTGAACAATCGCGTTCCACATCGCACGAACCTCCACGTAGTGCCGTTGGCCGGGGAGTGACACCGGCTGTGTTCGATCATTTCTCCCATTCGCCCGGAGAACCAGGTGTCGTGTCCTCGGCGTTGCCGAAGCGTGTCCGCGCCGACGTCAGATCACACTTCCACGCCTCGGGGCGGTGCCGTCGCCAGTTATTCGGGAGCCTGCCCCGGCTCCGGTAGCTCGGCGAAGAACTCGCGTAGTGCGGCCGTGACGCCGACGAGTACGCGGTGGGCCGCGGCCAGGTCGGCATCGGGGAGGGCGGCCAGGGCGGCCCGGGTGCGCGCACCGAGGGGGCCGAAAAATCCGGACGCGACGAACATGCCCTGGTCGGTATAGCTCAGATGGACTCGCCGACGATCCGTCGGGTCGGGTACGCGTTGGAGGTGTCCGGCTTCGATCATGCGCTCGACCAGGTAGGTGACGGCGGGCGCGGAGACACCCATCAACTTGCTCAGCTGGCCCGCGCTCAGCGGTGCGCCCTCGGCGTCGGCCGTCGCGACGTGCATCAGGGCACGGAAGTCGTTCGGGCGCAGGTCGTTCGAGCGCGCGAAGCCGTGACCGATCTGTTCGGAGACCGCGGTCAGGGCGCGGATGTCCCGGGAGATATCGGTCTCCAGCCCCGCCCGGTCGGTGGCAGGGTTGATGTCGTCACCCATGCGCGACCTCCTCTTCTCTGTTCGAGGAGCTTAGCTGCCGCAACCGTCGCGATTGCCTATTAGTTAAGTTTCTGAAA
Source organism: Nocardia sp. A7 (assembly GCF_046549215.1). Lineage (NCBI taxonomy): Bacteria > Bacillati > Actinomycetota > Actinomycetes > Mycobacteriales > Nocardiaceae > Nocardia > Nocardia sp. A7. The sequence goes on from NZ_JAJPWE010000002.1 coordinate 93,068, forward strand.
TACTTTCGGCGTGATGCGAATGAGCGACGGAAACATCTGGGACCGGTTCGCCGGGCTGGTCACCGGACGGCGATCGTGGGCCGTACTGCTCGTCGTCGTCGCGGCCGCCATGGCCGTGATGGCACTGGCGGGGAGCAACGACAGCGCGGGCCAGGCTCCGGTGTCGTTGCCGCGATCGGCGGAATCCGCCTTGGCGGCCGAAGCCGCCGCACGGTTTCCCGATGCGGGAACCGCCACGGCGATCATGGTGGCGACGCGTGCCGACGGCGGCACACTGACACCAGCCGATCTCGCTGCACTGGACGCGGCGCTCCCCCGCGCGGGGGAGTCCTCGACCGACGACGCCAGGGTGATCGTCGCTCCCGACGGGCAGGCCGCGCTCGCCCAGATTCCGGTGTCCGACCAGCTCAACGGCTTCGCGCTCACCGACCGGATCGGCGAACTGCGCACCGCCGTCGCCACCGATCTCCCCGATACGCTGCGGGTGCAGATCACCGGCGGACCGGCTTTCGGCGCCGACATCGCCGACTCCTTCTCCGGCGCGAACGCGCTGCTGCTGATCGTCACCGCGATCGTGGTGATGGTCTTGCTCATCGTCACCTATCGCTCGCCGGTGTTGTGGCTGGTTCCGTTGACGGTGGTCGGTCTCGCCGACCGCGTGGCCTCCAGCGTCGGTACGTTGTTGGCCGAGCTCACCGGGCTCTCCTTCGACGGTTCGACCTCGGGTATCACCAGCGTTCTGGTTTTCGGGGCGGGGACGAATTACGCGCTGCTGTTGGTGTCGCGGTACCGCGACGAACTGCATCGCCACACCGACCATCGGGTGGCGTTGCGCGCCGCGGTGCGTCATGCCGCGCCCGCCATCGTCGCCAGCAATGTCACCGTTGTCCTGGCTCTGCTGACGCTGTTGCTCGCGGCGCTGCCCAACACCCGCAGCCTCGGCGCGTTCGCCGCGGCAGGGCTCGTGGTCGCGTTGATCTTCGTGCTCGCCGCGTTGCCGCCCGCGTTGGCGCTGTGCGGGCGGCGGATCTTCTGGCCGTTCGTGCCGAAGGCGGACGGTCGCGACGCGGCCGAGCAGGGTGTCTGGTCAGTCGTCGCGAAGCGGGTGGTTCGGCGCCCGGCCGTCGTCGCCGGGGCGGCCGCGGCGGTTCTGATCGTCTTCGCGACCGGGCTCGCGACCACCGACATCGGGCTGTCGCAGACCGAGCAGTTCCGCGTCGAAGCCGAGTCGGTCGACGGGCTCGAGACGATGGCCGAACACTTCCCGTCGGGCTCGTCGGACCCAGCCGTGGTGATCGCGCGGAGCGAGACGACCGCACCGATACAGTCGGCACTCGATGGCGTGCAGGGTATTTCGCGTGCCACGGCCACCGGTACCTCCGAAGACGGTTCGACACGGTGGTCGGTCGTGCTCGACGCGGCACCGGGCTCGGCGGAAGCGTTCACCACCATCGCGGCGACCAGGGACGCGGTCGGTGCGGTCCCCGACGCCGAGGCACTCGTCGGCGGGTCGGACGCCGAAGCGCTCGACATCCGCGACGCTGCCCGTCGAGACCAGGCGCTGGTCATTCCGCTGATCCTCGCCGTCGTGCTGCTGGTGTTGCTTGCTCTGCTGCGCGCGGTGCCTGCCGCCGTGCTGCTCGTCGGCGTCACGGTTCTCAGCGCGCTCGCCGCGCTCGGAGCGGGCAGCTGGATCAGCGGCGCCGTCTTCGGCTTCCCCGCACTGGACACGAACGTACCGCTGTTCGGCTTCCTGTTCCTGGTCGCGCTGGGTGTGGACTATACGATCTTCCTGGTCACCAGGGCGCGCGAGGAAGCGGGTGCGCACGGCACCGTCCAGGGGATGGTGCGCGCCGTCGCCTCGACCGGAGCCGTGATCACCAGCGCCGGTGTCGTCCTCGCCGCGGTGTTCTGTGTGCTCGGTGTGCTGCCGTTGATCACGCTGACCCAGTTGGGCATCGTGGTCGGAGTCGGCATCCTGCTGGATACGCTCGTGGTGCGCACGCTGGTCGTCCCCGCACTGTTCGCGTTGCTCGGCGACAAGGTGTGGTGGCCGGGAGCGCCGGCGAAAGCTACGGCGACGCCGCCGGCGTCGCGCGAAACAGCCGACGTCGGCTGATCGTCGCGCTGCCGACCTCGACCGGGTTGTCGTCCTTCGATGGGTGGTGCTGAGGGCCGGCGAGAATGTCGGCCCCCGGTGGCAGGATGCGGGGGTGGGTGATTACTTCGAACGAATTGTCGATCTCGATGTGGCCGCGGCGGACGCCGGAGCGGTTGCGGAGCGGATGGTCGAGTGGATGGTGTCGCGGGGGTGGCTGCTGCGGGAGACCTCGAGTGACGGCGTCTACAGCCTCCTTGCCGACGAAGGGTATGTGGCGGGCCCGGATTGGGCTCAGCTCACCCAGACATGGGGCGAGGATTGGATTCCCGGGCCGGTGGCCGTCATCGTCGGCAGGAATGCCCACCACGGCGGTCAGGGCGACATAGAGCCGGCTGCCGTGATCTGCCCGCACTGCCGGGCGAAGACCGTGATCATCGACTACCCGCAGGCATGGGAAGCCGATCCCGCTGTGTGGCAACCGTTCTCGGACGCGATCGACTCCTGGATCGAGTCCGGCGACGGCGCGGTCACCTGTGGCTCCTGCGCCACACCGAGTCCGATCATCGCCTGGCAATGGTGCGACGGTTTCGCTCTCGGCGCCCTCGCCTTCGACTTCTGGGGCTGGCCACCGCTCACCGACGAATTCCTCGCCGCCTTCACCGCCGAACTGGGCCACCGCACCGAGCACCTCACGGGCAAGTTCTGAATCGCGGCCCCCCTTCGTCGGCCCACCCACCGGTCACCGGTGCGACGCCGATCTCACCGGTGGGGAGTGGCCCTCGGTGAAAATTCCGCGCTCACTAGCATCGATACAACGCAAACATCGTTGAAAACTAGAGGACGTGTGTTGACTACCGAACAACTTGATCGCTGGAATGCTCAGGAAGCTGCGGCGGAGGCGATGATTCCGATCATCGGGACGCTGTATCGCAGCAAGGGTGTGACGATTCTGCTGCACAGCCGGTCGCTGGTGAACAAGTCGGTGATCAGCATTCTGCGCACGCATCGGTTCGCGCGCCAGATCGGCGGCGAAGAGCTGTCGGTGGACGAGACGTTGCCGTTTCTGCAGGTGATCAGCCGCTTGGATCTGGGGCCGTGCAAGATCGATCTGGGCCAGCTCGTGATGGCCTATCACGCCGACGATCGGGGACTGCCGGTCGAGGAGTTCACCACCTCGGTGCTGGCCGAGGTGAGCGACGGCAACAAGGCCGTGTCGCAGGGGCCCCGTGACGTGGTGCTCTACGGGTTCGGCCGGATCGGGCGGCTGGTCACCCGGCTGCTGATCGAGAAGGCCGGGTCGGGCAACGGGCTGAGCCTGCGCGCGGTGGTGGTGCGCAGAGGCGGCGACGACGACCTGGCCAAGCGGGCGTCGCTGCTGCGCCGCGATTCGGTGCACGGGCACTTCAACGGCACGATCAAGGTCGATACCGACAACGACACGATCACCGCGAACGGCAACGTCATCAAGTTCATCTACAGCGATGACCCGACGACGATCGACTACACCGCCTACGGCATCGACAACGCGATCCTGATCGACAACACCGGTCGCTGGCGTGATCGCGAGGGCCTGGAACAGCACCTGCGCCCCGGCATCGCGAAGGTCGTGCTCACCGCGCCGGGCAAGGGCGACGTGCCCAACATCGTGCACGGCGTGAACCACCGCGACCTCGACCTGTCGCAGCAGATCTTCTCCTGCGCCTCCTGCACGACCAACGCGATCGTGCCCCCGCTCAGGGCCATGGACGACGAATTCGGCATCGTGCGTGGGCACGTGGAGACGGTGCACTCGTTCACCAACGACCAGAACCTGCTCGACAACTACCACAAGGCCGACCGTCGCGGCCGCTCCGCGCCGTTCAACCTGGTGCTCACCGAGACGGGCGCCGCCTCCGCGGTGGCCAAGGCGATGCCGGACTTCAAGGCCAAGATCACCGGCAACTCGATCCGCGTGCCCACCCCGGACGTCTCCGTCGCGATCCTGAATCTGCAGCTGAAGCAGGACACGACCAAGGAAGACGTGCTCGCGTACCTGCGTCAGGTCTCGCTGGCAGGCCCGTTGAGCCGCAACCTCGACTACACCGCCGCCACCGACGCGGTGTCGAGCGACTTCATCGGTTCGCGCGCGGCCTCGATCATCGACGCCAACGCCACCATCGTCGAGGGCGACACCGCGATTCTCTACGTCTGGTACGACAACGAATTCGGCTACTCGTGCCAGGTGGTGCGGACCGTGCAGTACATCTCGGGCATCGAGTACCCGACCTACCCGCAGTTGGGTGCGCCGGCGCGTGAGCTGACCGACGCGCGGTAGTCAGCCGCTGGTGCGGCGGGCTCCGGGTCGCTGACCTGGGCCCGCCCACCTCGCCGACCCGGGTGCGGACCGTCACCGCTTGTCGGGTCGCGCGCAGTTGTGCATACTGGCCTCATGACATCCAGTCGAAAGGGCGTCCTGCGCCCGGGCCGTTGAGCCCCACGCCGGTCATCGAACCGGCCCCTCTCCCGCTCGATCGCGGGGAATTCACCGAAAATCAGCAGCGTTGCCGCGCGTCGTTCGACGATGCGCGCCGAGACCTTTGGCTTCGTGTGCGCGAATTCGCGGTGCCGCCCGCCATGATCGAGGGTGCCACCGCCCGCAGGCTCGTCGGCGACTGGTCCGGGGCTTGCACCGCGGCTCACGTCGATGTCGAGGTGGATCTGCGGTCGTTGGCGCGGACCCACGGGCGCGAACTCGCCGCGCGCGTGCGTGCCGACCTCAGACATCTGGCACCGGATCTGCTGCGCTGGCATCTACCCAGAATCGCACCGGACGGCTTGCTACGGCCCGGGTTGACGATGGTACTGGCTCGCTACGACACCGGGAGCGTCGAACACCTCGATGACGAAAGTTCTTGGACCAGTACGGGTTCGGTGCACCTAGTGGTGCGCACCCCACCGGCTTGGGCGGCTGCCGGTCAGCGGATCAGCCTCGCGTTGTGGGACTCGGCGAGCCCCGCAATCGCCGCGCGTCTGCACCCGCACCCCCGACCCAACAGTCGCTATCGGCTCGATCTGCACCGTCACCTGTGGGACTCGCGCAGAGCGGCGGAGCTGCGAGACCGTTCCGGCGCAATGCAATGCGCTGTCCCCGGGCTCGCGCCGGACGACGAACCCGACTCCGGGCTGCCCGGTCCGGTCTCGCGCGACGGCGGGCTCGACTTCGGGCTGTCCGGGTCGGTGCCGCCCGGGTGTGCCGTCGATCGTTGGGCGGCCGAGGCGGGCATTCTGCTGCAGGCGTCGGGGCGCCGGTCCGGGCTGGTTCTGGTGCGGTGCGGTGCCAGGAAACGGGTCGTGTTGGACGTGCACGCGGATGACCCACCCGCAGTGCGGATTTCGAGGCAGTATCCGCGCGGCGGGATCTCCGCCCTTCCGGTCCTACCCGACGCGGCGACCTGGGTGCTCCCCGACCTGGAGTTGCTCCGCGTGGGCGCGATCACCGCAGATCGCCTGCATCCACTGATCGCGTCGGCACTCGGTCGCGACGCCGCGCCGACCGAGACCTCCGGGGTCACCCCCGGTCATCGGATCGTGGAATGCCGGGGCGAACGCCACCGGATCGGGTTGGTGAACGGGGTGCTCGCCGCCCTGGACCACGAGCCCGCCGAAATCCGGCGCGAAGAGCTCCTGGCAGCCCTGACCGGAACCCCGATGCCCTGCCTGCAAGCCATCGACCGATCCCTGCGACATCCGGATCGGCTCGTCTGCGACCGTCTGGACCACGGCGATATCGACGGCGCCCTCGCCATCGTCGAAGCCGAGCTCGGCGCCGACGCGGTACTGCGCGACGGACCGTTGCGCGATGCACTCGAAGCCGCTGTGCGACAACGGATCACCTACGGTCTTTTCCGCGCCGGCCTGCCCGCACCAGGTCGTGGCCACACCCCTCCCGACCGGTACGACCGTAAGGGTCGTCGCGCACGTCCGAGACACACCGCCTCGCGCTGAATTGCCGATCAGGCCATCAGCGTCGCGCTGACGGGCCGAACCATGCCTTCGGCTCGCGCGGGCTCAGCGCTGTCGCCGCACTTCGTCGACCGACATGCGGCAGAGCTCGATCCCTCCGATCACATCCATCGAATTCTTCTGACCCCAAAGGTGATTCACATGACTGTTCACACCCTCCGCCCGCCGCTCCCGATCCGCGCCGCCGACTCCCAGCTCGATGTCGCGGGCGAACTTCTCGCCATGCTGGGCGAAGTGAAGACAGAGCCGCGTCGCAATACGCAACTGGAAGCTCTCACCTTGGCCGTGGCCGCCGACCTGCCGGTGCTCCTGTGGGGCGAGCCGGGCATCGGCAAGACCGCTGCCCTCACCCAGCTCGCGCAGTCGCTGGAGCTGCCGCTGACCACGGTGATCGCGAGTGTGCACGAGCCGTCGGACTTTTCGGGACTGCCCGTCATCGGCGACGACCCCGCGACCCAGGGTGTTCCGATGGCGCCGCCGGACTGGGCCGTACGACTGGTGAGAGCCGGACGAGGCTTGCTGTTTCTCGACGAACTGTCCACCGCGCCACCCGCCGTACAGGCCGCACTGCTGCGCGTGGTTCTCGAAAGGCGCGTCGGCGCACTGGAACTGCCGCCGGGTGTGCGCATCGTCGCCGCCGCCAACCCGCGCTCCTCGGCCGCCGACGGCTGGGAACTGAGCCCGCCGCTGGCGAACCGCTTCGTGCACCTGCAGTGGACCCACGAGCACGACGTCGTCGTGCGCGGTCTCGGCGGAACATGGCCGCGCGCGACCCTGCCTCGGCTCGCGCACGAAAGCCTCTCGGGGGCCGTCGCTTTCGCCCGTCGCGCGGTCTGCACATTGCTCGCGGCGCGGCCCAAACTCGTGCATCAGATCCCCACCACCGAAACCCGGCGAGGCGGGCCGTGGCCGTCGCCGCGCAGTTGGGAGATGACCCTGCGGTTGATCGCCTTCGCCACCGCGGCCGACGCGAGCCGCGACGTGCTCTCGCAGTTGATCCGCGGCACGGTCGGCGACGGCGCCGGTTTCGAACTGCTGACCAGCATCGATCGGATGGATCTGCCCGACCCGGAAGCGCTGCTTGCCGATCCCGCCGCCGCCGAACTGCCGACGCGGGGTGACCTGCGCCAGGCCGTGCTCGACGGTGTGGTGGCCGCGGTCCGCAAACGACCGGAGCAGGAGCGTTGGGATGCGGCTTGGTCGCTGCTGGTCAAAGCCGTGCAAACCGGGGCCCCCGACCTGGTTGTCGTGCCCGCGACCACCCTGGCCACGCTGCGCCGCGACAACTGGGACGTGCCCGCGTCGATCGAACAACTCGCCGGGGTGGTGTCGGTGTCGCAGAGTGCCGATCGCGCCGCGGCCCGCGTCGCGGTCGAGGCGGGCCGATGACAGCGGACACCACCACGCTGGATTTCGAGAAGCTGTACGCCGCACGGCTGCAAGCTGTTTCGGCCCGCCCCTATCTGGCGACCGCGCTGTACGCGCTGCACATCGTCGAGTCGCGAGCAGTGCCGACGATGGGTGTGGACAAGCACTGGCGGTGCTACGTGTCGCCCCGTTTCGTCGACTACACACCGGTGGAGGAACTGGCTTCGATTCTGGTGCACGAGGTTTCGCACCTGCTGCGAGACCATCACGCCCGCAGCGATCGCTACGCCCATGCCCACGACCTGAACGGCCCGGCGGAGCGACTGCGCATGAATATCGCCGCGGATGCCGAAATCAACGACGACGCGTTCGGTGACGGGTTGGTCCCGCCCGCGGGCGCGGTTCTGCCCAGCACATTGGGGCTTGACGCGGGGCAACTCATGGAGGACTACCTGGGTCAGTTCCGCCTCGGGCATCTGACGGAAGGCATGGCATGGCTCGACTGCGGTAGCGGCGCCGACGGCTCCGACCGCGAGTGGGAGTTGGGCCCCGACGGCGCGGACGGCCTCAGCGAACAACAGCGCGACGGCGTCCGATTCCTCGTGGCGCAGGGCATCGTCGGCCGTCCCGGCAACGCACCACAGGGTTGGCGACGCTGGGCGAAGGAAGCACTGCACCCGTCCCAACCATGGCGGGATCTGCTCGGCGCCGCCCTCCGCGCGGCCGCCTCGGCCCCCGGTGTCGGCGAGGACTACACCTACCGCCGCCCGGCCCGCCGCTCCACGGCACTCCCCGGCATCGTGCTGCCGAGCCTGCGCCGCACCCCGCCCAAGGTCAGCGTGGTCATAGACACCTCGGGATCGGTCAGCGACGACGAACTCGGCAGCGCGCTGCTCGAAGTGGCCGCGATCGTCCGCGCCGTGGGTGGGCGCCGCGACCTGGTCACCGTGTTCTCGTGCGACGCCGCGGCCCGGATCGCCCACCCGCTGTGCCAGGCAGAGGGGATGACGCTGATCGGCGGTGGTGGCACCGACCTGCGCACCGGTTTCATCAAGGCCCTGCGCACCCGCCCTGATGTGCTCGTGGCCCTGACGGACGGTCAAACGCCCTGGCCGTCACAACAACCGGCCTGCCGAACCGTGGTCGGCCTCTTCCGCCGGGAACGCGCATGGCAGGAGAACGATCCTGATTACGTTCCGGACCGACCACCCGCGTGGGCACGGGTGGTCGACATCGGCTGAGGGCGCGGTCGGCTATCCGCCGGAGGCCGCCCGCCGCGCCCGTAGCAGCGGCGACACCAGCATGACCGACCCCGACACCAAGAGCCCGGCGAGTGGGATCAACGGCAGATAGGACACCCACACCACCGGCTCTTGCTGCGCCAGTGCGATGACAGTGGCGACAACGGTGACAACGAACACGACCACCGACCAACGATGGACCTGACGAACGCGCCGGTCACGCGCGCCGGTGGCGGGAGCCGCTCGCGAGCCACGATAGACCAGCACGTACATCAGCGCACCGGACAGGAAGAGTCCGGCGAGCGGAATCAGCGGCAGGTAGACCACCCATTCCGGTCCGCTGAGCGACAACCCGATCACTGTGACAACCACTGCCGCGAGAAAGCCGACGGCAAGCCATCGATGAGCTCGTCGAACTCCGATGATGTTCATCGAAAACCCCTTCGTTGATCACGTGGAAACAATGCTTCCACGGCACCGACCCAGGAACTTCTCCATTCCTGATCGTTTCTTCCCCGGCGACGACCGACAGTTGGTCGACCCGTTTTCAATCCGGCAATTCGTTGAAAGTATCAATCGACGCGGGCCGTCGAAGCCCTGCCAGACTCGTCGTGTGATCAGCGCGATTGTGCGAATTCGGTCCATCACCTACGAATCAGAGGGCGTGCTGTCCTTTGTGCTCACCGACCCCGGCGGCGCGCCACTGCCGCCGTGGGAGCCGGGTGCGCACGTGGATGTCGTCCTGCCGGACGGCGTCGTTCGTCAGTACTCGCTGTGTGGCGATCCGGCGAATCGGGACAGTTATCGCATCGCGGTGCTGCTCGAGGAGCAGGGTCGGGGCGGGTCTGCCTGGATGCACGAGAAAGTGCGGCCGGGCATGCTGTTGGAGATCCGGGAGCCACGCAACAATTTCCCGCTCGCCCCGGCGGCGAGCTACCTCTTGATCGCCGGCGGTATCGGGATCACCCCGCTGCTGCCGATGATGCGCGAACTCGAACAGCGCGGCGCCGCATGGCAGTTGCACTACGGTGGCCGCACCGACGCGCGGATGGCCTTCGCCGATGAGTTGTCCGCCTATGGTGCGCGGGTTCGTCGCTACGCGCAGGACGAAGTCGGGCTGATGCCACTGGCCGAGATTCTCGAGCCGGTGACCTCGGGCACGCTCGTGTACTGCTGTGGCCCTGAGCCGCTGCTCACCGCGGTCGAGCAGCACTGTGTGTCCGATGTTGTGCGAGTCGAGCGTTTTCATCCGAAGGAGATCGCCTCGACCGGACCGGACCGGCCAACGACGGTCGTGCTCAACCGCTCCGGCCGGACCATCGAAGTTCCGGCCGATTCGTCTGTCCTGGACGCGCTCGAACGGGCCGGTGCGGACGTGCTGTGGTCGTGCCGGGAAGGAACGTGCGCGACCTGCGAAACCACCGTGCTCGAAGGTGACGTCGAGCATCGCGATTCGGTTCTCACACCGGCTGAACAAGAGGCGGGCAAAACCATGATGATCTGCGTCTCCCGAGCACGCACTGACCGCCTCGTACTCGATGCCTGAAAGGTCGAAGACTGTGCACGATGTCATTGTTGTCGGCGCGCGCTGTGCCGGTGCCACGGTCGCGATGCTGCTCGCGCGGCGTGGTTACCGGGTGCTCTGCGTCGACCAGGCGCTGTTTCCCAAGGACGCGGTGTCGACCCATATGCTGCGCCAGAGTGGGCTTGCGCGACTGCGGGATTGGGGCCTGCTCGATCGGTTGAAAGCCACCGGCTGCACGCCGATTCACTCGATCACCATGTCCTACGCCGACGCCCACTTCTCCGGCTTCTCCGACCCGATCGACGGTATCGCCGAGACCTTCGCGCCGCGGCGCATCGTGCTCGACAAGCTGTTGCAGGACGCCGCCCGCGAGGCCGGGGTCGATCTGCGCGAAGGCGTCACCGTGACAGATCTGGTGCGCGAGGGCGAGTGCGTCACCGGCATCGTCGGCCGCGACCGCGACGGCGAACCGGTCACCGAACATGCCCGCCTGGTCATCGGTGCCGACGGTTACGCCTCGACCGTGGCCCAGCTCACCGGCGCCCAGAAATACGACGTGATCCCGGGGGAGACCTTCACCGCCTATTCGTACTGGTCCGGCCTGACCATGCAGAGCCAGTTGCGGATCGGCGACAAACAGGCGGTCGGCGGTTGGCCGACCAACGACGGCAAGACACTGATCTGGTGTGTGCAATACGTCGACCGATTCGCCCCGTTCCGCACCGACATCGAGCGCAACTTCTCGTTGGCGTTCAAGGAAACCGCGCCCGATCTCGCCGAACTCCTCGAGACCGGCGAACGCGACGAACGCTTCTACATCGCCCGCTACCCGGAGAACTTCTATCGCGAATCACATGGCCCCGGTTGGGCATTGGTGGGCGACGCCGGGTACCACAAGGATCCCTTCACCGGCCTCGGGATCAGCGACGCGTTCACCTACGCCGACCTGCTCGCCGAGCGGGTCCACGAGGGACTGTCGGCGGCGCGGCCACTCGACGAAGCGCTCGCCGACTACCAAGCGCAGCGGGACCGATCGAGTAAGCCGATGTACCGATTCACCTGTGACTCCTCGCGACTTGTCCTGCCGGACAAGCATGTCGAGGTGATGCGTGCGCTGCCCAGCAGCCCGAAACACACCAAGCAGTGGTTCCGGATGATGGCGGGCGGGCTCAGCGGCCGGGAGTTCTTCGCCGAGGACAACCTCGCCATGCTGCTGAATCCGCAGGGCTCACGATGACCGTGCCACCGTTCGACACCGCCGGAATCTTCCGCGACGAGAACGGTGTCGCGCACTACGCGGATCTGCCGGATTCGCTGGTGGACATGCTGCGGCACACGGTGCGGACCTGGCCGGACCAGGAAGCGATTGTCGAGGTCGGTGGCGAGCGACTCTCGTACCGGCAACTGTGGGATCGCGCTACCAGGGTCGCGGGTGGTCTGCGGGACAGGGGAGTCCAACCGGGCGACCGGGTCGCCAGTCTGATGGACGCCGGGAGTGATTGGGTCGTCGGCTTCCTCGGAATCGTGCTGGTCGGCGCGGTGGCGGTGCCGGTCAACACCCGGTTCGCTGCCCCGGAAATCGAACACGTCCTGCAAGATTCCGACGTCACTTTCACTCTGCGGCCGAAAGAGGCACTGCCGCAGGGTGATCCCTATGTGTACGAGGGTGCGGGCCCGACCGACCTGGCCGCGATCTTCTACACCAGCGGCACCACCGGCCGCCCCAAGGGCGCGATGACCACGCACCGCAACCTGCTGTCCACCGTGGAGAACGTCCGCCGACTCGCCGACATCGCCGCCGACGAAGGCCCGACCCTGCGCAACCTGGTCTCGGTACCGCTGTTCCACGTCACCGCCTGCAACAGTCAGCTGATTCCCCAGCTTGCCATCGGCGGAACCACGATCATCTTGCCGCAGTTCAAGATTCACGACTTCCTGCGAGCGATCGTGGACGAGAAGATCACCTCGCTCACCAACACGCCCGCCATCTACTATCTCGCTTTCCGGCAACCCGACTTCGCCGCATTCGATCTGAGCGCGGTGAACCGGGTCGCCTACGGTGGCGCGCCCGTCGCACCCGCGTTGGTCGCCGAGATCGCCCGGCACTTCCCGAACGCACGCCTTGCCAACGGTTTCGGCCTCACCGAGACCTCGTCCATCTCGACCTACCTACCCCACGAATGGGCCACCGAACACGCCGAATCGGTGGGGTTCGCCGCGCCCATCGTCGACCTGGTCATCGACGCACCCGATCCCGTCAGCGGGGTCGGTGAACTGCTCATCCGGGGCGCGAATGTCGTTGCCGGATACTGGAACAATCCCGTCGCCACCGCCGCGACCTTCGTCGACGGCTGGCTGCGCACCGGTGACCTGGCCCGGATCGACGAGCGAGGACTGGTGTCGATCGCCGATCGGGCCAAGGACATGATCAACCGCGGTGGCGAGAACGTGTACTGCGTCGAGGTGGAGAACGCCCTCGCCGGTGCCCCCGGCATCGGCGAATCCGCGGTGGTCGGGGTGCCCGACGACATGATGGGGGAGAAGGTCGGTGCGGTAGTCGTGCCGGTGCCGGGCACCGAGTTCGACGAAGCCGCCGTGCTCGGCTACCTGCGCGAGCGGCTCGCCGATTTCAAAGTCCCCCAGTATTTCTCGGTGCGCACCGAGCCGTTGCCACGCAACCCGGGCGGCAAGATCGTGAAGACCGCGCTGCGGTCCGAACCGTTCAAGCCCGCGGCACGAGGGTGATGCTGGTCCGCTTCTGTTCGGCGAAGGCGTAGATGTCGTCATCGGGTGCCAGATCCTCGGCACGGTAGCCGATCGTGCTGAGGACGGCGGAACGATCCAGGTCGAAGATATCGGTGTAGTAGAGCGCACGGCTGACCCTGGTGTAGGCCGGATCGGCACCCCGATCGGTGCCGGAGAGATTGACGTTCGCGGTGAACCAGCCCGCCCGCTCCGCCAGCAGGGTGCTGAGTACGCGAGTGGTCGCCCCGGGCACCCAGCTCCAGTCCCAGCTGTCCGGCTCGGCCCACGGCCCACCGAACTCGCGCGAGATCGCGACGCCGGGCACGCCGCGCGCCCCGGCTTCCTGGACGGCACCATAGGTACCGCTGACATTCAGGGTGGCCCCGATGTTCTCGCCCGCGTTCACCCCGCTCAGGCACAGGTCGACCGGCGCGACGATCCCGGACGTCAGCGCGAACACCACGCACGCCGCCGGCGTCGACCCCACGTGGATGGTGGGAATTCCGGCGGTCGGCGCCGCCCACGCCCAGTCCACCGCGACACCACTGCGCCGCGACTGGCTCGCGCCCGACATCGGTCCGCTCGGTGCCACCACCGTCGCGTCGATGCCGAGCGCGCGCACGGCTTCCGCTGACGCCAGGAGCCCTGGCGCGCGGTAGCCGTCATCGTTGGTGATCAGCAGGTGCATCGAAAGCCGTCACTCGGGCACCGGTTTCCGGGTCGAACAGGTGCAGCCGGTCCGCCGCGACGGTCACCTGGATTCGCGAGCCGACCGCCGGAGCCGGATCGTTCGCGGGCAGCGTCACGGCCCAGCGACCCGATTCGCCGGTGCACTGCGCGATCAGGGAGTCGCCGGTGAACTCGACCAGCTCCACCAGCCCGTGCACGACCAATCCCGTGCCGTCACGGCGGCGCAGCGTGCCGTCACCCGGCCGCCAGCCCAGCTTCAGCTGCGGTGGGAGACCCGCGACATCGTGCGGGAGCAGCACTTCCAACCCGGGGCCGGTCATCCCGTCCGCGTTCACGGTCACCGTCGCCAAGTTCATCGGCGGGCTGCCGAGGAACGTCGCGACGAACAGATCGACCGGCCGCTGGTACACCTGCGCCGGACTGCCGACCTGCAACACCCGCGAATCGTTCATGACCACCAGGTGGGTGGCCATCGACAGCGCCTCGAGCTGGTCATGAGTGACCAGCACGACGGTATTGCCGAGTTCACGATGCAACCGCACCAACTCCACCCGCGCCTGCTGGCGCAACTGCGCGTCGAGCGCCGACAGCGGCTCGTCGAGCAGCAGCACCTTCGGCTGCCGGACGATCGCCCTGGCCAGCCCGACTCGCTGGCGCTGACCACCCGACAACTGCGCGGGCCTGCGATGCCGCAGTTCGCTCAGCCCGAGGCTGTCACACGCCCCTGCCACGCGCCGCTCGATCTCGGTGCGGTCCAGCCCCGACTGACGGTTGTGCTTGCCTTCCAGGCGCAGGCCGAAGGAGATATTGCGTTCCACGGTCATGTGCGGATACAGCGCGAAGTCCTGGAACACCATCGAGACACCTCGACGTCCCGGTGCCACGTCGGTGACATCGGCGCCGTCGATGAGCACCCGCCCCGAGGTAGGCGGGATCAGGCCCGACACCACGCCGAGCGCGGTCGATTTCCCGCAACCGGACGGCCCGACCAGCACGGTCAGCGACCGTCCTGGCACATGCAGCAGGTCCACGTCGAGCGCGGGGCGGTCCTCGCCGTACTGCTTGGTGATGCCGTCGAGCACCACACCGGCCGAAAGATCGAGCTCGGTGGTCAGCACCGGGGGCTCGCTCACACTGAGACTGGTCATGTCGATTACCGAACCCCTGAATGAAGGAAGGCGTCCGCGATCCGTCGCGACGCCAGGACATAGATGATGACGACCGGCAGCGACGCCAGCATCGCCGCGGCGAGCATGGGCCCGTACTGCGCGCTCTCGGGCCCGATGAACAGCGCCAGACCCGGCTGGATGGTGGTGTCCTCCGGATCGGGCATCACCAGCAGTGGCCACAGGAATTCGTTCCACGTACTGATGAACAACAGGATCGCCACCGCGCCCAGTGCCGGACGCAGCACACCGAGCACCACGTGCCGCAGGATCTCCCACGACGTCGCGCCCTCGAGCACCGCCGCGGCGATCAGCGATTGCGGCACCGACCGAATGTGGTCGCGCAGCAACAACACCGCGAGCGCGCTGACACCGAGCTGCGGGATGATCACCCCGATCGTGTGGCCCTGCCAACCCAGCTTCGCGGTCATCAGGAACTGCGGGATGATCAGC
The DNA here is from genome assembly GCF_046549215.1 of Nocardia sp. A7. NCBI lineage: Bacteria > Bacillati > Actinomycetota > Actinomycetes > Mycobacteriales > Nocardiaceae > Nocardia > Nocardia sp. A7. The sequence continues at coordinate 108,359 of NZ_JAJPWE010000002.1, forward strand.
GCCTGCGGCGGGATGAGCAGCGAAATGCCAACGGCCGCAAGGACGAAACCGCGCCCGCGCGCCTTGTCGAACCGCACCAGCGCGTAGGCGGCGGGTATCGCGACCAGCATCGTCGCGACGGTGACGCCCGCGGCCATCACGAAGGTGTTCCACAGCAGCCTGCCGATCGGGAAGTTGCCCACGGCCAGGTCGTAGTTCTCCATGCTCGCCGGGAACGGGATCGGATTCAGATCGAAGATCGTCGACACCGGCTTGAAGGAGGTGGCCAAGGCCAGCGCCACCGGGAACAACATCAGCACAATCGCTGTGATCAGTAGCAGGTGTCTGCCGATCGCGTCACCGCGTCGCACGGAATCTCCTCGAGAGCAGGGTGTGGAAGGTCAGCAGCAGCCCGAACGCGACCGCGATCACGATGGCCGCCGCCGATGCGGTGCCCGCGTCGAAAAAGGTGAAACCGTAGGTGTAGAGCCGGTAGTAGACGTTGTCGGTGGCATTGCTGGGTCCACCTCGGGTGAGCACACCGATATTGGTGAACAGCCACGGCCACACCACCACCATCGACAGCATGCCGAGCAGAATGATCGGACGCCGTAGCTGGGGCAGGATGATCGCTCGGGTGATCTCGCCCTCGGTGGCGTCGTCGAGGCGCGCGGCGTCGACGGTGCGGCGATCGAGGTTGGCCAGTGCCGCACCGAACAGCAAGGTGTTGAGCGCCACTACTTTCGGCGCCGTCACCACGACCACGGTCGGCAGGGCGGTGGCCGGGTCGCCGAGCCAGTTGATCGGTTCCACACCGGCGAACCCGAGCACCTGATTCAAGGTCCCGTACAGCGGATCCAGAATGAACTGCCACGACAGCGCGTTGGCCACCGGCGCGAGGACGACCGGCAGGAACAGCAGCATCCGGTAGAACTCGCTGATCCGGCCCGGGCGCTTCCACAGCGCGATCGCCAGCGCACACGGGACGACCGTCGCGAACGGCAGCACGAACAGCGCGTACTTCAGCGTGTTCCACGCCGCGTTACCGAATTCGGGTTCGGTGAGCAGGGTTTGGTAGTTCTTCAGGCCGTTGAACTCGATATCGGGGGAGACCAGGTTCCAGTCGAGGAAGCTGAGCACCGCGGTGAACACGAGCGGACCGTAGACCCACACCACGATCGCGAGCATGGCAGGCGAGAAGTACAGCCAGGCCACCCCGGTCGCGGCGGGGCGCTCGACCGCACGCACGGTGCGCTCCGGCTCGCGCGTCTTGGTGAGTGTCATGAACGGGACCGCACATCGAGCATGCGCACGGTGGTGTCCAGTGCCTCGGCGTAATGGCGGGCGTGGCGCATCTCGATGATGATCGCCGGATCGCGGGCGAAGGTCGTTTTGAGCACATCACCGAGCGGGATCGTGCCCCAGCCCGGTGGCAGGTGCAGGTCACCTTCACCGAGCAGTTCCAGTTCGTACGGGCTGGCGTCGGGCTGGCGAGCCATCCGGCCGAAGTTGTCGTGCAGGTGGATGTGGCCGACGACCGGGGCGACCTCGCGAATCGCGGCCAGGAAGTCGTAATTCAGGTACCCGGCCGACAAGAACGCGTGGCCGACATCGAGACACATCGACACCGCGGGGTGATCGATCTGCTGTACCTGTTCGGCGACCAGATCCAGGCGCATCCCGTAGGAACGGCGGGCGAGCACCGCGGGTCCCGGCGCGCGATTCTCGACCGCGATCATCACCCCGCGTGCGCCGGATTCGTCGGCGAGATCGCGCAGCATCCTGCGTTCGGTCGCCATGCCCGCGGTGAACGCGTCACCGTCGCTGTACAGGTTCGGCAGCACGCCGGCGTGGTAGACCAGCACCTCGGCGCCGATCGCGGCGGCCACTTCCAGATCCGCCAGTAGTCCGAGTTGCTGGGTCTGCGCGCTGCCGGGATCGAGCAGATTGCCGGTGCGTCCGGAGGAATGCCATGAGCTGTGCAGGGTCAAACGCAACGGGCACCCGGCCAGCGCGTCGCGCAGCGCCGCCAGCCGGGAGCGCTGCACCCGCCCGCCGATCACCACCCCGAGCCCGCAGCCGCCGAGTTCGGCATAGCCGAATCCGGCGGTCGCGGCCTCGTCGAGGAATTCGCGCATCTCCTCGAAATCGGAACGCAGGAGCTGCTTTCCCGACCACGGATTGACCGTCAGGCCGATCTTGTTCGGGATTGCGCCGCCGTGGTGCGAACCGTTGGGCGGCGTGGATGCGAATACCTGGTGTGACAACGTTGTCTTCCTTCGAGGTGGTGACTCAGCGGGTGGTGCGCGAACTCAGTTGAGTCCGCGGATCTTCGTGGCGGCGGCGCGCAGGGTCGCCGCCGGGTCGGCACCGCGCAGGACGATCGGCTCGACAGCCTCGTCCTGGAGGATCACGACGCCCTGGTTGGACTGCTTGCCGGGGAAGGCGGTGTAGGGCGCCAGGTCGGCCATCTGCTTGACGGCCGAGCCGAGCCGCGGATCGGCCGACGACTCCGCCGCGGTACGCAGCGGCAGGTAGCCCATCTGTGAAGCGATGAGCTTGAAACTCTCGTCATTGGTGAGGAACTGCACGAACTTCCACGCCGCCTTGGCCCTGGCGTCGTCCTTGGCCACGATCGTCAGGCCGGAGCCGGAGAAGGTGGGGCGGGCGGGCAGGTTGTCGAAGGCGGGCAGCGGCGCCACCTGCAGGGCGAACTTGCCCTTGGCAGCCGCGTCGAGGGTCAGCAGACCGCCACCGGTGGTGACCAGCATGCCGAGCTTGCCCGAGTTGAAAGCGCTTTGCGCGGAAGCGAAGTCGACCGCGGGCTGCACACCGGACTTGGTCAGATCCTGAATCGTCGACAGCGCGGTGATCACCGGGGCCGAGTCGACGGTGATCTCACCGCTGCTCGACACCAGCGCACCACCGGCACTGTTGACCAGGGACTGGGTCAGGTAGTCGGACTTGCCCGGGTCGGCCGCCGAGACGTACACGCCCTGCGCCTCGGTCTTGTCCTTGATCGCCTGCGCCGCCTGCTTGAGCTGGGCCATCGTCTTGGGCGGCTGCGCCGGGTCGAGCCCGGCCGCGGTGAACAGGTCGGCGTTGTAGAAGACCACCGGGGTGGCCATCATGAACGGCATCGCGACCGGCTTCTTCGCACCCGCGACCGGCGTCGCCTTCAGCACCGACGGCACGAAACCCGCCATGTGCTTGTCCCACTCGCCGGACCCGGCGACCTCCTCGAGCGAGCGCAGCGGCAGGGTCTGCGAGGCCTGCGCGACCTTGCTCCACCCGATCTGCGCCACGTCGGGCGGGTTGCCCGCGACCACTTCGCTCTGCAGCTTGGTGAGCGCGTCCGCGGTCGGCACCGACTGCGGCTTCACCGTGATCTTCGGATTGGCCGTCTGGAAGTCGTTGATCAACTTCTCGATGCCCTTGCCCAGCGGGTTGGCCTGTCCGTAGGTGTAGGACAGGAAGGTGATGGTCACCGGGTCGTCGGCCCCGGCCGGGGCCGAGTTGTTCTGGCCGCAGGCTGCGAGCAGCGTGGTGACCGCGACGAGCACGATCCCCCATCCGGCCTTACGGCCGTGGTGGTGCGAGTTCATAACAGGCTTTCTGTGGAGGGGGTGGTCGAATCGGGTGTCAACGGAGTCGGACTCCGCCGTGCGTGACGGTCATGCTCTCGATGCCACGCAAGTTCACATTGGGCCGGTACCGCAGCGAACCCGGCACGAGCACCGGATCGATCACGCGCGAGGCGAAGGCGGACAGTGCCGCGCCGCCCTCGGCCCGGCCCAGGGCCGCGGCGAGGCAGAAGTGCGCCCCGGCGGAGAAGGCGAGGTGGTCGGCCGCACCGCGCGCGACATCGAAACGGTCGGCGTCGGGGTAGTGCGCGGGATCGCGGTTGGCGGCGGCAAGCAGCACCAGCATCGCGGTGCCGGGGCTGATCGCGGTGCCGCTCACCTCCATGTCGCGGGTGGCGATGCGCATCACGAACTGGATCGGCGCGTCGTAGCGCAACACCTCGTCGGCGGCACTGATCCCCAATCCGGGGTCGGCGGCGAGGATCTCGCGCTGATCCGGGTGCTGGAGCAGCGCGAGCACGCCGCTGGCGATGAGGTTGGCGGTGGTCTCGTGACCGGCGACCATCAGCAGCACACAGGTGGCGAGCAGTTCGCCCTCGCTGAGCACTTCACCTTCCTCTTCGACCTCGATGAGCCGCGAGAGCAGGTCGTCGCCGAGGTTGCCGCGCCTGCGGGAGATCAGGTTGACCAGGTAGTTCATCAGCTCGTTGCGCGCGCCTTCGGCGTCGTCGAGGTCGTCGTTGTGGACGACGAGGTTGAAGTCGAGGACGCGGCCCAGCCTGCGAGCGGCGGGTTCGAAGTCGCCGAACTCCTCGACGGGGATGCCGAGCAGGGCGCACATGATCCGCACCGGCAACGGCAGCGCGAATTCGGAGACGACGTCGAATTCGGACTTACTCGCGATCTGGGCGATGAGATCATCGACGATCGAGTGGATCTGTGGCTGCGATGCCCGAATCACCCTGGGGGTGAAAGCCTTCGAGACGAGTCGGCGAATGCGGGTGTGCGCGGGCGGATCGAGGAACAGCAGGGATTCCGGGCGTTCCGGGTGATCCTTACCGAGCCGGGAGAGCTTGGGGTCGTTGCGGACCGACGGGTCGCGCAGCACCTGCTGGCAATCGGCGTAGTTGGCGATGATCACGAGGTCGCCGCCTTTGGCGACCAGCGGGGACTTCGTGCGCAGGGCGCGGTGGACGGGATAGGGATCGGGTCGGGTGTCGGGAGCGAACAGTTCGGCCAGCGTCGACTCGGCGTCGTGCTGGCTGGCAACCGTGGTCGTCATTTTCTGGGCTCCTTCGAAATCGGCGTCGAAATTACTTCGCCTGCACCGGATAAAAGTCTTCCACCCTGATGTCGCGGACGACAACGTAGAACGCATTATTGATCAATTGCGGTACGAAATGGATCGCCCTGTCAAGGAGTGGGATCATCGTTTTTTTCTGGGCCAGCGATTCGATTGCCGAATCGACCGCGTTCAACGCCCCGTTCGGCTGCGGCAGGTACCGCGAGGCGAGCAGGACACGCCGTGCGGACGGCAGGAATTCGGACGCTGCTCATCTGAGCTTCACGGGCGCGTTCCCCGATGACGTGCGGTACCGCTATACAAGGTGCATATCTCGGACAAGTCACGTCACTGATTACGCGAGGCGCGCACTATGGAGACACGGCATATCGAGGCATTTCTGGCCATCGCTGACGAACTGCACTTCGGGCGGGCGGCCGCCAGGCTCCACCTCACGCAGCCGTCCCTGAGTCAGCAACTCAAGCGTCTGGAACGCCATCTCGGCGTCGAACTGGTGTCGCGGACCTCGCGGGTGGTGCAACTGACCCCCGCGGGCGAGGCGTTCCGCACCGACGCCCGGCGGATCCTCGGCGAGGTGAACTCGGCGACGAGCACGGTCCGCGACATCGCGGCCGGACGGATGGGCAAGATCAACATTGGGTTCAACGGTCGGGCCGGTCAACTCATCATGCCCAGGTCACTGGCCCAATTGCACGCGAACTATCCCAACATCACGACCAAACTGACTTCCAGCCGCTCCGGGCCGCAGCTCTCGGCTCTCACCCGCGGCGACCTCGATGTCGGGTTGCTCTACGGTGGCGCGTCCAACGGCGGGTCGGTGTTGTCGCGGTGTCTGGTGCAGATGCGCATCGGCGCGCTGGTCGGGCAGGGGCACCGGTGGGCCGATCGGTCGTCGATCTCGATCAGCGAACTGGCCGAGACGCCGTGTGTGCTGTTCAACCGCGAAGTGAGCCCGGCGATGTACGACGCCATCATGTCCGCGGGTGAGCGGGCGGGCGCGTTCCCGAAGGTCGCCGAGTACATGAACGACTCGGTGGCCACCGGGATCACCGTGGCGGCCCGCCGGTATGTGGGGTTCGCGTCGTTCATCAGCATGGACGAGCCGCGGCCGATGGGATTGAAGGTGGTTCCGCTCGTCGATCCGGAGCCTGTGGTGGAATTACAGGTCGCCTGGCGCGTCGACAGCCCCAACGAGGTGGTACAAGTATTTCTCGACAGCCTCGACTCGACAAAGAATTTCCTGCAGTCCACCATCCGGGGCAAAGTGTACGGCGAACCATTGGCGAGTTGATTGCCATTCGGACGATTGAGATCGCCAATGGAAATACGCAGCGGCGGCCGGGGATGATGCAATTAATACATGGCACCTGAACTGAAAACCTCAGCCACCCTCGGTTCGGTATTCGAGGCGATCGATCCGGATAACCCCGACTTCCTGCTCTTGCAGCGAATTGTCAGCAAGCTGGTTCCTTTCGGCACCCACGCGGGCACCGAAATCACCGAAATCGGTCCGCACCGCGCGATCGTGGAAATTCCCGACGAGCCCTACATCCTCAACCATCTGCGCACCGTGCACGCGGGCGCGCAATTCCTGGCCGCCGATATCGCGGGCGCGTGCGCCTTCGTCGGCGCGCTGGCCTCGCGGTTGTCCGCCATCGACACGTTGGTGCTGCGGGACGCGCGGCTGTCGTTCCGCAAACCGGCCATCGGGCGGATCCGGGCGATCGGGGTCATCGACCCGAGTGATGTCGCGACGGTGCTGGCGGCCCAGGCGGGCCAGCGGGTGGACGTGGACGCGCGGGCGCTGATGTACGACAAGGCCGGCGTGCTGGTCGGCAAGGTCGCCCTCGACTACGTCTGCACCCTGGCGGCGTGATGAGTGAGCAACGCACCGAGATCGTCGGGCTGGAATCGACCACCGTCCCCACCACGGACGGCGCGGCCCTCGCGGTTCGGCTACTGGCGCAAGCGGATCCGAGTGCACCGGTCGTGCTGATCCTGCCCGCGATGGCGATCAAGGCCAAGTACTACCTGCCGCTGGTCACGGCTTTGCACGCCGCCGGGCTCACGGCTGCCGTCCTCGATCTGCGTGCGCAGGGCGACAGTAAGCCCGCGCTGGGGGAGGGGCCCGGGTTCGGCTATCGCGAGCTGATCGAGGTCGATCTGCCCGCCGTGGCGGACGCGCTGCGCGAACGGTTTCCGCAGGCGCCGCTGCACCTGTTCGGGCACAGCCTGGGTGGGCAGCTCGCGCTGCTGTTCGCGGCGGCCGAGCCGGAGCGGGTCGCGAGCATCACGACGATCGGCACCGGCTCGGTGTACTGGTGGTCGTTCGAACCGCGCAGGCGCCTCGAGGTGCTGGCGCGCGGACTGTCGGTCGGGGCGGTGACCCGGCTGCGCGGACGCTGGACCGGCGGTGGCGGGATCGGGCCGATGACCGCGGGTGTCATGATCGACTGGGCGCGGCACCTGCGGACCGGAAACTACCGGCCCAGTGGCAGCCGCCGCGACTACGACCGGTTGCTGCGTGAACTCACGCTGCCGGTGCTGCTCATCTCGCTCGACGGTGACCCGCTGGGTCCCGAGTCCACGGTGCGGTTCCTGAGCAAGCGGATGGGCGCGGCCCAGCAGCACCGCTGGCACATCGACCGGACGTCGGGTTTCACCCACATCGGCCACGCTTCGTGGGTGAAGGACAGCGACCTGGTTGCCCCGACCGTCGCGGCGTGGGTCGCCGAAGGCCGGCCGCCCCGGTAACGAAGGCGACTCCTCGGTAGGACGGCCGACGGCCCCGGTGGCGACGGCAGACAGCTGACTGTGGCGACGGCCGTCGGTCGTGGCACCTCTCGATAACGACCTCTGTATTCGGGCTCACCAAAGGATTGGCACAGTGACGACTTCCCTTGCACCCTCGGCGCTCGCCAGGGATGACAACTCCATCTACCGTGCGCTGTCGGAATTGGACAAGCCGGTCTTCGTGGTCCGTGACGATCGCGGTATGGCGGTGACCACCGATGCCGGTGCCGCCCGTAGCGCGCAGGTGTTGGCAGCCGCACCGGCATTGCGGCCGGAAGCGCTGGGCAACAACGAGTTCCGCAAGACCCATGGTGTGGCCTATGCCTACCACGCCGGTGCGATGGCGAACGGGATCGCCTCGGCGGCGATGGTGGTCGCGATGGCGCGCGCGGGCTTGCTGGCCTCGTTCGGTGCCGCGGGCGTGCTGCCCGCCCGGATCGACGAGGCCCTGGCCACCATCGGCCGCGAAGCTCCGGGAAAACCGTTCGCCTGCAACCTGATCCACAGTCCCAGCGAGAACGCACTGGAGCGGGCGATCGTCGATGCCTGCCTGCGGCACGAGGTGCGCTGTGTCGAGGCGTCGGCCTTCCTCGATCTGACCCCGCAGGTGGTGCGCTACCGGCTGGCCGGACTGCACCGCGACCCGAACGGTCAGGTTGTCGCCCGAAACCGGGTGATAGCCAAGGTATCTCGCGCCGAGGTGGCCGAACTGTTCTTGCGACCGGCACCCGAGCACCTGGTGCGCGGACTGCTCGACGCGGGGGAGATCACTGCCGAGCAGGCGGCGTTGGCGCCGTCGATGCCGATGGCCGACGACATCACCGGCGAGGCGGACTCCGGCGGACACACCGACCGTCGTCCGCTGGTGGTGCTGCTGCCCTCGCTGCTGGCGGTGCGCGAACGGATCCAGCGCGAATACGATTTCGCCCAGCGGGTTCGGGTCGGCGCGGCCGGTGGCATCGGAACGCCGGCGGCCGCCGCGGCCGCCTTCGCGATGGGTGCCTCCTACGTGGTCACCGGGTCGGTCAATCAGGCCACTGTCGAAGCGGCACAGTCGGAGACAGCGAAGCGGCTGCTGGCCGCGGCGGGCGTGGCCGACACCACCATGGCGCCCTCGTCGGACATGTTCGAGCTCGGCGTCGACGTGCAGGTGCTCCAACGCGGCACGATGTTCGCGAGCCGGGCCCGGCGCCTCTACGACACCTATCGACGCTACGACGGCGTCGAGGCGATCCCCGCCGCCGAGCGCGCCGAGATCGAGCAGCGGATCCTGGCCCGTTCGTTCGACGAGGTGTGGAACGACTGCCTCGGCTACTTCCGTGAGCGCGACCCCGAGCAGATCGCGCGCGCCGAGGGGAACCCGAAACGCCGGATGGCACTGATCTTCCGGTGGTATCTGGGCCGTTCGTCGGGGTGGAGCACGGCTGCGACGCCCGAGCGGACCCTCGACTATCAGATCTGGTGTGGACCGGCGATGGGCGCGTTCAACGATTGGGTCGCGGGCACCTACCTGGCGGCACCGGCGCACCGCCACGTCGCCGAGGTCGGGCTCCAGATCATGCAGGGCGCAGCGTTCACCACCCGCGTGAGTCAGTTGCGCGCGGCGGGCGTGCGCCTGCCGGGTCGCTGCGCGACCTACGTTCCGGCGCCGCTCACCACCATCGAGTCGCGATGAGTAGCGCCGTGCAGGGGGACAGCGCCGTGCAGGGGCACCGGGGAGTGCAGGAATACAGTGTCGCGCCGCTGGTCACTATGGCTGATGACGACAACTTGGCCAACGTGGTGTTCCGCAAGGCGGCGGCCGAGCCGTCGGCCGTGGTGTTCAGCCGTAAGACGCCAGAGGGCTGGCTCGACGTCAGCTTCGACGAGTTCGCGCGAGTCGTCCTCGGACTCTCGAAAGGCCTGTTGGCCAACGGGATCGGCGTGGGCGATCGAGTGCTGATTCTCGGTGGGACGAGTTTCGAATGGTCGGCGGCGGACTTCGCCGTGCTGAGCGTTGGCGCGGTGGCCGTGCCGGTGTATCCGACGTCGTCGGCCGAGCAGATCCAGCACATCGTGGCCGACGCTCGCCCGAGCGCGTGTTTCGTGGAGACGGTCGAACAGCGCGAGCTGATCGGTGCGGCCGCGGGAGAGGCGCTGCGTGGGCGGGCTTGGCTGCTCGGCTCGGCGCTGCCCGCGCTGACCGAGCAGGGTGAGGCGGTCACCGATGCCGAGCCCACCGCACGTCGGCTGGCGGTGCGCGCCGATGATGTCGCGACGATCGTCTACACCAGCGGCACGACCGGTGTTCCCAAGGGTTGCCTACTGACTCACCGCAACATCTTCGCCGCCGCGGCCAACGTGGTCGAACTCCTCGACACCGTATTCCGGCGTACCCCAACAGATCCCGCGTCCACCCTGCTGTTCCTTCCACTCGCGCACGTGTACGGGCGGGTGGTGCAGTTCGGCTGTGTGTTGGCCGGGGTCCGCACCGGTCTGGTCGCCACCCCCGCGCAGCTGCCCGCCGAACTGCCCAACTTCCGGCCGACGTTCCTGATCGGCGTCCCGTACGTCCTGGAGAAGATCCGCAAGGCGGCACGTCAAGCGCTGGGCAGCGCCGCGTACGACGCCGCGGAGGCGGCGGCGATCGCTGTCGGCCACGCACGCCGACGCGGTCAGCAACCCCCGTCGGGCGCGGTGATCGACGCGGAGATCGGCAAGCAATGGCGCGGCATGTTCGGCGGACGACTCGAGCACATGGTCGCGGGCGGCGCCTCGCTGGAACCGTCCACGGCGGACTTCTTCACCGGAATCGGCGTGGAGATCATCGGCGCGTACGGACTCACCGAGGCGTCGTCGACGGTGAGTATGAGCGCGCCACATGCCAATCGGGCCGGCGCGGTAGGGCGACCGGTGCCGGGCACGACGGTCGCGATCGCCGACGACGGCGAGATCCTGGTCCGTGGCCCGCAGGTCTTCCCCGGATACTGGCCCGATGGCGGCCACGATCCCGAAAGCTGGCTGGCCACCGGTGATCTCGGCCATCTCGACGAGGACGGGTTCCTGTTCATCACCGGCCGGCGCAAGGAGATCATCGTCACCAGCGGTGGCAAGAACGTGGCACCCGCGCCGCTCGAAGACCGAGTTCGCCTGCACGCCTTGGTGAGCAACTGCATGCTCGTCGGTGAAGGCCGACCGTATGTGACCGCCCTGATCACCGTCGATCCGGTGGTGCTGGCGCGCTGGGCCGCGCAGCACGGCGTCGACCTGTCCGGCGGTGTTCCCACCGACGACCCCCGGTTGCTCGCGGAGATCGACGCCGGCGTCGAGGCGGCGAACCAGCTCGTCTCGCGGGCCGAGTCGATTCGCCGGTTCGCCGTTCTCGCGGAGGACTTCTCGATGGAGAAGGGTCAGCTGACGGCGTCGTTGCGGCTACGCCGCGCGGCGATCGAAGCCGACTACGACGCCGTCATCGCCGAGCTCTACCCCGGCTGACCGGCGGCCAGCCAGCAGAAGTACTCGAGGTCCACCTTCGCGAGCAAGGCGCCACTGTCGTCGTGCAGCAGGGCCTTTCCGGTGATGTCGAACTGCTCCTCGGTCCTGCGCGCGACCACGTCGGCCAGGATCGGGGAGCTCACCGTGCCGCTGGCCCGAATCCGCCCGCGGGCAGGCCGGAAGAAGGTGGACTTGGTGCTGCGGAGCACGAAGGTCCGCACATGCAGGATGCGCGGCGCGATGATGCCGGAAAACGCACCGGCGCAGGCGACTTCGGCGGCGAGGAACAACGCGCCCGCGTGCACAGTGCCCAGATGATTGCTCATCTGCGGTGCCTCGGGAATCTCGGCCACCGCCGATCCGGGGCCCAACTCGGTCATGCGCACTCCCACCAGATTCACGAACGGGACGAGCGTGTCGACGGTCTTGCGGATCTGTTCGTAGTCCGGCGTAGTGGCACCGGTCATATTCGTCAGCCGAGCCTGCGCTGCGGCGATTCCGGGGGCCGGTTCATTTCCAGTTGGCATGCCCCAATTAGCCCATATCGAACCGTTTTTCGTGATGAACGGAAGTTGAATTCAACTATTCCGCCGAGCTGCCGGATCACTAATAGTGAGATCCATTGTTCGAGAACGCCTATTCATGTAATCCGATTGGAAATCGGTCCACGATTCCTGTGGTTCGACTCCGTAAAATCACAACCGGGGCCATAAGCGTTTCATTTACTGAGGAGTCACCCTGATGTATGACGCGATTGTTGTCGGCGCGCGGTGCGCGGGTTCACCGATGGGCATGTTGCTGGCGAGGCAGGGGCATCGAGTCCTGGTGGTCGACCGTGCCACCTTCCCCAGCGACACCATCTCGACGCACTACATTCAGCAGCGCGGGCTGGCCCGGCTGGCCGAGTGGGGTCTGCTCGACAAGCTGATCGCCACCGGTGTGCCGGCGATCAAGCGCATGACGGTGTCCTACCTCGACATCGTCATCGCCGGGTTCGCCGATCCCATCCAGGGCATCGATGCCACCTACGCGCCGCGGCGCACCGAACTCGACGCGATCCTGGTCGAGGGCGCCAAGGAAGCCGGCGCCGAAGTTCGCACCGGTTACACCGTCAGCGAACTGATCATCGAAGACGGCGTGGTCGTCGGTATTCGCGGCTCGGTAGCCGGTGGTGAGATCGCCGAGGAGCGGGCCCGCATCGTGATCGGCGCGGACGGCACCAACTCGTTCGTCGCCAATGCTGTGGGCGCCGAGACCTACACGAAGGTCGCGGCCGAGTGCTTCATCTACTACTCCTACTTCAGTGGCCTGTCGCAGACCGAGTTCCACAGCCGCATCGGCGACAAGCAGCAGATCGGCATCTGGCCGACCCACAACGACCAGACCCTCGTCGCGGTCATGCGCAAGATCGACACGTACGCCGATTTCCGCGCCGATGTCGAGGCCAACTTCGTGAAGGTCGCGCGCGAGATCCTGCCCGAGTTCGCCGAGGAACTGGTCACCAAGGGCAAGCGTGAGGATCGTTTCTACCCGATGCGGTATCCGGACAACTACCGCCGCCAGTCGCACGGCGAAGGCTGGGCACTGGTCGGGGACGCGGGTTACCACAAGGATCCGTTCACCGGGCTCGGGATCTCCGACGCGTTCGACTACGCGGCACTGCTCGCCGAGCGGGTGCACGAGGGTCTGACCGGGCAGCGGCCGATGGCCGAGGCGCTCGCCGATTACCAGCGCGAGCGTGACGAGAAATCGAAGTCGGGTTTCGAATTCACCTGCACAATTTCCACACTCGAGCTGACCCCGCAATTGCTCGCTGTTTTCCGAGCGCTGGAAAACAACGAGGAATATGCCAAGGACTTCTTCGCGATGGTCGGCGGCGGAATGACCGGCGAGGAATTCTTCGCGCCGGAACGCATCGCGAAGTTACTCGGTGCCAACGTATGAGCTGATGGTGCTCGGCGACAGTTTCGCGGAGGGGCGCGGCGGTTCGGTCACCGCCGACGGCTCCTTCGCGGGATTCGTCGCGCACGTCGAGCACCTGCTCGGAATTTCCGGCGCGACACTGAACCTCGGTTCCTACGGGGCCACCACGCAGGATGTTCTCGACCGTCAGTTGCCGGTCGTGCTCGCCGCCGACGCGCCGCTGATCGGCGTGATCGTGGGCGGAAACGACCTGGTCACCGACTACGACCCGGATCGCTTCCGTCGCAACCTGCGTCAGATCTATGCCGGGTTGGCGCGCCCGGATCGGCTGGTGTTCACCACGAACTGGCCGAATATCCCGGACCGCCTGCCCGGCCTGCCCGAATCCGTGCGCACGGTGTTGCGGTCGCGGTTCGCGCAAGCCAACGACTATCTCGACGACCTCGTCCACGAGTTCGATCTCGTGCGACTCGATTTGGTGAACGCACCCATCACCGCGGACCCGGTCATGTGGTCCCCGGACGGCATGCATCCGAGTCCGGCGGGCCATCAGCTCATCGGCACGGCGATGGCCGACCTCATCGACGAGGTCCGGACTGTGCGAGTTACGCAACTCTGAGCAGAAGACAAGGGATAGCAACCATGAACGACCACCTTCGGCACTCCGAAGACCGGGCCATGACGCGGCGACTTGCCGACAACCCGATCGCGATCGTCGGACTGAGCGGACTGTTCCCGATGGCCGCCAATTTCCGTGACTTCTGGCAGAACGTCGTCGACGCCGCGGACTGCATGTCCGACGTCCCGGCCACGCACTGGAACCTCGACGACTATTACGACGCCGACCCGACGGCACCCGACAAGACCTACTGCCGCCGTGGCGGTTTCGTACCCGAGATGCCGTTCAGTGTCACCGAGTTCGGGTTGCCGCCCAATCAGCTCGAGGTCACCACGGTCGTGCAGTTGCTGAGCCTGCTCGTCGCCCGTGACGTGCTCGCCGACGCGGGCGCGGTCGGGTCGGACTGGTACCGGCCCGAGCGCACCGGTGTGGTGCTCGGCGTCGCCGGGCCGACGACGTTGTCACATCCCCTGGCTGCCCGGTTGTCGACGCCGGTGCTGAAGGAGGTCATCCGCAGCTGCGGGCTGACCCAGGCCGACGCCGAACAGATCGCGCAGAAGTACGCGGACGCCTTCCCGTCGTGGGAGGAGAACTCGTTCCCCGGTCTGCTCGGCAATGTGATCGCGGGCCGGGTCGCCAACCGCCTCGACCTCGGCGGCATGAACTGCACCGTCGACGCGGCGTGCGCGAGTTCGCTCTCGGCCGTGCACGTCGCGATCAGCGAACTGGTGTCCGGTCGCGCCGACATGATGATCACCGGTGGCTGCGACACCGAGAACTCGATCTTCGGTTACCTGTGCTTCAGCAAGGTCGGGGCGCTGTCGCGCACCGGTGTCATCAAGCCGCTCGACGACACCGCCGACGGCACCCTGGTCGGCGAGGGCATCGGCATGATCGCGCTCAAGCGCCTCGCCGACGCCGAGCGCGACGGTGACCGGGTGTACGCGGTGATCAAGGGCATCGGATCCTCGAGCGACGGGCGTTTCAAGAGCATCTACGCCCCGCGCGCCGAGGGGCAGCAGGCAGCGCTGCACCGCGCCTACGAGGACGCGGACTGCTCGCCCGCCACGATCGGGCTGTTCGAGGCGCATGCCACCGGCACCCGCGTCGGCGATCAGACCGAACTGGCCGCACTCAACGCGGTGCTGCGCGAGGCGACCGACGAGACCGGCTACGCCGCGATCGGCAGCGTGAAATCCCAGATCGGACACACCAAGGGCGCCGCCGGTGCGGCCAGCCTGATCAAGCTCGCGCTGGCGCTGCATCACAAGGTGCTGCCGCCGACGATCAATGTCACCACGCCGAACAAGGCACTCGACGACTCGTCGCCGCTCTACATCAACACCAGGACCCGGCCGTGGATCCACGACCCGCACCGGCCGCAGCGTCGTGCGGCCGCTTCGGCGATGGGCTTCGGCGGCACCAACTTTCACGCGGTGCTCGAGGAGGCCACCGGCGATCGGGTGCGCACGATGCATCGCACCGCGCGGGTGTGGTTGTGGCACGCCGAGTCCACCGCCGCGCTGGCGAGCCTGCTGAGTTCGGGCGCTGCCCCGAACGGTGACGCCGGGATCCCGGACGAGCACGCCCGCGTCGGATTCGTGGCACGCGACGAGGAAGAAGCGTCGGCGCTGCGCGCGCTTGCGGTGACCGAACTGGCCGGTGACGCCGACGAGTGGGCCCATCCGCGCGGCATCGTCTTCCGCGCGAGCGCCATGCCCGACCTGAAGATCGGCGCGCTGTTCGCCGGTCAGGGCAGCCAGTACGTGGACATGGGGCTGGCCGCGGTGCTGAACAACCCGACCGTCGGCACTGCCTTCGACGAGGCGAACGCGGTGTTCGCCGACGCCGCCCGCCCGCCTGCCGCGGTGGTGTTCCCGGCGCCGGTCTTCGACCCCGAGCTGCGCAACGCCCAGGAGGCGATGCTGCGGCGCACCGAGTTCGCGCAGCCCGCGATCGCGGCGCTGTCGGTGGGCCAGTACCGGTTCCTGTCCGAGCGTGGTCTGACCTGCGAGGGATTCATGGGCCACAGCTTCGGTGAGCTGACCGCGCTGTGGGCGGTGGGTTCGCTCGACACCGCCGACTACTTCACCCTCGCCAGGGCACGCGGTGCGGCGATGGCCATCGACACCGACGCCGATGCGGGCACGATGGCGGCGGTGCAGGCCGATCGCGAGCAGGTCAGCGCGATCCTCGCCGATCATCCCGATGTGAGCGTGTGCAATCACAACGCCCCCGACCAGGTGGTGGTCGGTGGCGGCACCGCGGCCGTCGCGGAGTTCGTGGCGGCGGGCCGGGCGCGCGGGCTGACCGTACGCGAGCTGCCGGTGGCAGGCGCGTTCCACACCCGCTACGTCGCCCACGCGGTCGAACCGTTCAAGGCGGCGGTGAAGAGCGTCGGCATTCGCGCGCCGAAGGCCAAGATCTACGCGAATTCCCGGGACGCCGAATATGGTTCGCGGGTCGCGACCAACCGTCGGGTGCTCACCGATCAGCTGCTCGAAACCGTCGAGTTCGTAGCGGGTCTGGAGGCCATGCGGGCCGACGGGTGCAATGTGTTCGTCGAGTTCGGGCCGAAGGCCACGCTCACCTCGCTCGTGCGCCGAACCCTGGGCGCCGAGGTGATCGCCCTCTCGACCGATCAGGGACCGACCGGCGACAGCGATGTGGCACTCAAGAAGGCAGCGCTGCAGCTGGCCGTGCTCGGTGCGCCGATCGTCGACATCCACCGCCACGACGCCGCGCCGTTCGCCGTCCCCGAAGCGCCCGGCATGGTCGTGCGCCTCAACGGTCGCGACTTCGTGCCGGACTCCCGTAAGGAGCTCTACCGCAAGGGAATCGAGGAGCAGGTCGTGTTGGAAGCTGTTACGCAGGCAGCGGCACAGGCGCGTGCGGCCGCCGAAGCGGAGGCCGCGGCACAGTCCGACGAAGCCGCCGCCGCTCGTCGAGACCACGTATTCGCCGGCGCAGGCGCTGCCGAACAGGTGGCGGTCGACGCGCAGGCCGTACAGGTCCGGCCGCAGGCCCAGATGCGGTCGACTGTCGGCGAAAGCACTGTGGCAGTGGCTGTTCCCGAGATCGCCGCGGTTGCCGCGGGTCCCACTCCGGTGCGGGAGCTTTCCACGGCGGGCACGGACTCCTCGTACGCGGGAACGGGTCTGGACGCCGTCACTCAGCAACACCTCGACATCCACAGCCGATACGCCGAGGGACAACTCGAGGTCGCCGAAGGGCTTGTCTCGGTACTGCGCGACGCGCAGCGGACGGGTGGTGCCGACGATCACCTCCAGGCGACCGTGCACGCCATCAAGGAGCAGAGCCTGGCGATCGGCCGAACCCACATCCGCGTCAACGAAATCCTCGCCTCCCTGTCCGGGCTCGGACACGAATCCCCGGCGCCCATCGCCGAAGCCCCCCGTCGGTCCGGAACGAACGGCTTCCACGCCGAACTCCCCACCGGCAACGGAAACGGCACCCACGCGGCGGCGCTGCTCGACCCCGAGCCTGCCGCTCGGCCCACTGCGCCCGACTTTCACCCGCAAACACCGTCCCCACAACGGAACTCGACCCCCGACTCGGTGACGGCGCAGCCGGCCCGAGAAGCCGGCGGTGTCGCGGCACGTCAAACGCTCGACACCGAGACCCAGGGCACGCTGCCCGGTGCTGTCGCGGCAAGCGACGGCCCGGCGCTCGATGCCGACGCGGTGTGGTCGGTGTTGTCGCAGGTCGTTTCGGAGAAGACCGGTTATCCGCCGGAGATGCTGGCGTTGTCGCTGGATCTGGAAGCGGATCTGGGTGTGGATTCGATCAAGCGGGTTCAGATCATGGGTGCGGTGGGTGAGCGCATCGACGGTGTGCCCGCTGTCGGCCCGGAGCAGGTCGCGGAACTGCGCACCTTGAGCGACATCGTGGATTTCGTTGCCGCATCCGTGGTTTCGGCACCGAGCGCTGCCGCGCCTACCTCGCCGGCGCTCGATGCCGATGCGGTGTGGTCGGTGTTGTCGCAGGTGGTGTCGGAGAAGACCGGTTATCCGCCGGAGATGCTGGCGTTGTCGCTGGATCTGGAAGCAGACCTCGGTGTGGATTCGATCAAGCGGGTTCAGATCATGGGTGCGGTCGGTGAGCGCATCGACGGTGTGCCCGCTGTCGGTCCCGAGCAGGTCGCGGAGTTGCGGACGCTGAGCGACATCGTTGATTTCGTCGCCGCCTCGTCGGCCTCCGCACCGAGCGGGGAGCCGGTGAACGGATCGGTGGTCGATGCCGATGCGGTGTGGTCGGTGTTGTCGCAGGTGGTGTCGGAGAAGACCGGTTATCCGCCGGAGATGCTGGCGTTGTCGCTGGATCTGGAAGCAGACCTCGGTGTGGATTCGATCAAACGGGTCCAGATCATGGGTGCCGTCGGTGAGCGCTTGGAGGGTGTGCCCGCTGTCGGTCCTGAGCAGGTCGCGGAGTTGCGGACGCTGAGTGACATCGTTGATTTCGTGGCAGGCTCCGCAGCCGCCACCGCTACTCCCGACGCGTCGGCCGCCGACACATCGACGGCTGCTGTGGAAGTCGCGCCGACCGCCTCCTCGGGGTCGGACACCCACGGCGCCATCGAGGACGATCCGGTGCTGTTGCGGATCGCGCCGGTCGAACTTCCCGACATCGACCGGGTCGCCGATCCCTACTCGCCCGACCGGACAGCTCTCATCGTCGACCACGGTGACAACACCGCGGCGGCTCTGGCGAGTGGCCTCGAGCAGCACGGATGGACCGTTCACACGGCCTCCGTCGCGGCCCGCGACAACGCCGGAGTAGCCGCCTGGGACGGCGCGACTGTGCAGGAGGCGATCGAGTCCAAGCTGAAAGATGTTGTGCGACTGGATTTGTGCCTGACCGTCCTGCCCGCGGACAGCCAGTGGTTGGTGGGTGGTCATCGGCTCGCCGACACGATCCACACCGCGACGCTGGTCCACGACCGTCTGGTGGCGACCGCCGCGGCCGGTACGCGGGCGGCGTTCGTCACCCTCACCCGCATCGACGGTGTGCTCGGCCACCGAGGTGATCGGGCGGCGGCCGCCGCTGTGGTCGGCGGGGTCAGCGGTCTGGTCAAAACTCTCGCGCAGGAGGCGCCCGGACTGTTCTGCCGGGCACTGGACCTCTCGCCGCGACTGACCGACGAAGTGCTGGTCGAATCCGTCCTCGCCGAACTCGACGACGCCGCGATCGACGCTCGCGAGGTCGGGGTCGACGCCGACCACACCCGCTGGACACTGCGCCCGCAGGCCGTCGAAAATTCGCCCTCGGCAACCGAACTCACCCTCACCACCGACGATGTTCTCGTCGTCACCGGTGGTGCGAGGGGAGTGACCGCGCGGTGTGTCCGTGACCTGGCCGCTCGCAGGCCCTGCGAGTTCATCCTGCTCGGCCGCACCGAACTCGACGACGAACCGGAGTGGGCGGCGGGTGTCGCCGACGACGCCCTCAAGGCCGCCGCCATCGGCGCCGTGCGCGCCGCGGGTGAGCAGCCGACACCCAAACAGATCGACAAGCTCACCCGAAACCTGCTGGCACAGCGTGAGATCCGCGCGACTGTCGAAGCGGTGGCAGCGACCGGTGCTCGGGTGCGCTACCTCGCGGTCGACATCACCGACGCCGAAGCCACCGAGCGGGCACTCGCTCAGGACGCGGGCCGGGTCACCGGCATCGTGCACGGGGCAGGCGCACTCGCCGATTCCCTGCTGCCGGCCAAAACGGCCGACGACATCCGGCTCGTCCTCGCGACCAAGCTGGACGGGCTGTACAACGTGGTCACCGCCCTGCGTGAGGCCACGCTCGGACATCTCATCCTGTTCGGTTCGGTGGCAGGGGTGTACGGCAATCCCGGTCAGGCCGACTACGCGGTCGCCAACGAGGCCCTCAACCGGGCGGCGGTGAGCTGGCGGCGCCAGGGTCTGGCCGGGCATGTCACCACCGTCAACTGGGGTGCGTGGGACGGCGGCATGGTGACCCCGCAACTGCGCGAGGTCTTCCTGGCCCGCGGTGTCGCCCTGCTCGGGATGGACGCCGGTGCCCGGATGTTCGCCGAGCAGTTCGCCCCCGGTCGCGCCGACGACGTGTCGGTGCTGGTCGGTCCGGCGGCTCCGCTGGCCACGGCCGTGACCCTCGCCGCGACGAGCCCTTTCATCAGCTACCGCGATCTCGCACCGCTGGCCGCGGACCCGGTGATCGGCGACCATCGAGTCGGCCAATTCCCGGTGTTCCCGGCAGCGGCCGGACTCGGCTGGGCGATCAATGTCGTCGAGCGCGCCAACCCGGGCCTTCGGGTCGTGGAATGCACCGGCTTCGAGGTGCTTCGCGGCATCGTGTACGACGGGAAGGATGAGCGCTCCTACCGGCTCGAAGTGCAGGCCGGGGAGGTCACCGGCGACCGTCTCGGCGTCACCGTCTGGATTCGCAGCGACGAGCCCGGCAAGGCCCTGGCCCCGTCGCACTTCACCGCGACGTTCGTCCTGGCTGCTGAAACACTGCCTGCACCAGCGCTTTCCGGCTGGTCAGGCTACGCGATCGGCGAAGGGCCGGAGAACGGGCTCGAGGTCTACCGTGCCGCGGATCTGTTCCACGGGCCGCTGCTGCAGGGAGTCCGTCGCATTCTGGAGCGCGCGCAGCGGCGCCTGGTCGTCGAATGCCGACTCGCGGACACGCGGATCGGCACCGGCAATTACGCGGGGGCACTGCACAGTCCGGTGCTGGCCGACGTCGCCATCCAGTCCGGTGCGCTACTCGGCGTGTGGTTCATGAACTCGGCCTGCCTGCCGCTGTCCATCGGCCGCATCGAGTACTTCGCCCCACTGCCCGACGACAGCCCGTTCGTGGTGGTGGTCGACGACCTGCGCGCCAACGCCAACGGCACGGAGGTCACCGTCACGGTCACCGCGTGCGATCCGAACGGCACTGTCCTGCAGCGCTATTGCGATCTCGCGGTGATCGCCACGCCGGAGATGACCGAGAAGTTCGCCGAGGCCGTGCGCTTACGCGAGCAGCGCGCGTGAGCACCATCGATGTCAGGAACGGAGACCCGATGACCACCACACCACTGGACACCCTCGACTTCGACGGTGAACCCTTCGACGTTCTCGCCTGGTCGCTGGCACTGGAGCCGACCACCAGCCCCACCCCAGCACCGGCACCCTCGCCCGGTGGACCGGCATCAACAGCGCACCCGCACACACCGCCGCTGCCGGCGGCGTCCGCGCCGGACTCGCACGGATCGGTGTCCCACCAGCCCACCGCTCAGGTACCTGCGGTGCAGCAGCCCCCCGTGCCGGTCCACGCGCCCCAACAGTTCACCGCGCCGATTCCCGCAGGCGACCCCATTGCCGCTCTGCTGCACGAGGTTCGGTCCGAGCTGGTCGCCGCGCACCTGTCGGCGATGGACGTACAGACCGCATTGCAGCTGCGAGCACTCGACACCCTCGGCCAGCACGAGCAGGACGCCGGGCCCATCCCGGAGTCCGCACCCGCGCCGACCACCTGGTCCGAACAGTCCTTCGCGGTCATGGTGGATTACGCACCCACCACCGGCCTCACCGTCTCCGCCGCACCGGGCCACCCGGTGGTCTTCGAGCTCCCGCCACCGGCAACCACCATGAACGCCTTCAAGTTCCTCGCCCGCACACCGATCACGGCCCTGGACGGCACCGCCCTCGCCGCCCTGGGCCGGGGCGACGTGGCAGCCGTCTTCGGCCCGGCCTACGACCAGGAAGGCGTCAACCCCGACATCCGACTGACCGACGGCGCGCACGGAAACCTCACCGAGGTGCTCGAGATCGCCGGCCGCGCAGGACCATGGGCCAGAGGACAACTGCGGGCGAGCTGCCGACTCGACGGCCCTGACCTGCTCACCGCGGCGACGGAGGTCGCCTGGCAGGCGGCCCAGGTCTTCGCCCTGCGCGCGGGCATGCACCTGTGCCTGGCAGGTGCCCGATTCCAGGCGGGTGAGCCCATGGAAGTGAGCATGTCCGCGCCGCTGACAGGTCACGCGGAACTGATCGCCGACGTGGTCCAGATCGACCTGCTCCCGCGCCCCTGGCTGCGGATCAATGCCGAAATCCGGTGCGCGGGAACAGTCGTGGCACGCGTCCACGGCCTCACCCTGGAGATCAGGGAGGAGCAGGGACTGCCGATCGGCCCCGATGCGGGCGGCGAGATTCCCCGATTCCTCGGCCGTCGCAACGCCTTCGGGCAGCGTGCCCTGCTCGGTGAGTTCCATATGACCCACAGCGCCCGCGGCGATCTGGGCATCGCACTCGGCCCGGAATTCTCGGCCTACGCGGGCCGGCGGGCCACGCGCATGCCCAACCACGGACTGCAGCTCTGTGACCGGGTCATGGCCGTGGACGGACGGCGAGGCCAGCTCGACAAGGCCAGCTCGCGCACCGAGTACGACTCACCCGCCGACTCCTGGTACTACGCCGAGTCGGCCGATGCCTCCATGCCCAACATCGTCTACATGGAGACCTCCCTGCAGTCGGCGCTGCTGCTCGGCTACTTCCTCGGCGCCACCCTCACCTCGCCCCGGGAGGATTTCAGCCTGCGCAATCTCGACGGCTCCGCGACCGTCCTGCGCGAGGTGGATCTGCGGGACAAGACGATTCAGCAGACCAGCACACTGGTCGACACCACCGTTCTGATCGGCGTTGTGCTGCAGGCCTTCACCTACGAACTCTCGGTGGACGGCGAACCGTTCTACCGGGGAGAGTCCCTGTTCGGGTTCTTCAACGCCCCGGCGCTGGCGAACCAGAACGGCCTCGACAACGGTGAATTCGTGCCAACCTGGCTCGACAGCCAGCAGCAACGCCCGGCCGTTCGCGTGATCGACGTGGCCGCGCGACGAGCGTCGGGCACCGGCCTCCCGGCCGCGACCGGGCATCTGGCGATGCTCGACCGCATCGAAACCGTCGACAACGCAGGAGCGTTCGGACTCGGCTACCTGCGCGCCACCCGAGCGGTCAGTGCCGACGACTGGTTCTTCGATTATCACTTCTACCTCGACCCCGTGATGCCGGGATCGCTCGGCGTCGAGGCGGTGATCCAGGCGATGCAGGAGTGGGCGATCGACACCGGCCTCGCCGCCGAGCTGGTCGCGCCGGAGTTCGTGCTCCCGGTCGGGGTGGCACTGGCGTGGCGCTATCGCGGGCAGATCCTGGCCGCCGACGAGCTGATGACACTCGAGGTGCACATCAAGAGCGTCGAACGGCGGCGCGGCCGGATCCGGGTGATCGCCGACGCGAGCGTCTGGAAACCGCACATGCGGATCTACGAACTCACCGATGTCGCCGTGGAGTTGCGCGATGCCGACGCCCAACCCTGGTGACGGGCAGGGGCATCTGGCTACCGCCACGGATGCCACGCCCTCGTCGATCAGGTGGCTGCCGGTCCTGATGCTGGCGCTCGGCGCGTTCTGCGCCGGCACCGACAACTATCTCGTCGCCGGGGTACTCGGCCCGATGGCGGCCGACCTGCACGTGTCGGTCGCGGCCGCCGGGCTCTTCGTCACGGGATACTCCCTGGCCTACGCCCTCGCCGCGCCTGTCGTGGTCACGGTGCTGCGGGTGCGCTCGCCACGGCACCTGCTGCTCGCGGCGATCGGGCTGTTCGTGGCCGTCAATCTGCTTGCCGCAGTGGCGTGGTCGCCCTGGGTGATGGCCGTGGCCCGCATCGCGGCCGGGTGCCTCGCGGGGATCTATGTCCCCCTCGCGGCCGCGGCGGCAGCGGGGATGGCCACGGCGGACCGGCGCGGACGAGCGCTGGCGGTCATCCTCGGTGGCATCTCCATCGCCACCGTGGCCGGTGTGCCGCTCGGGGTGTGGGTCGCGGGGCTGTCGTCGTGGCGGATGGCGTTCGTCGCCGTCGCCGTGGTGGCGCTGATCACGACGGTCGGTGTCGCACTGACTGTTCCGGCCGGTGACAGCACGCCGGTGGTGTCGCTGCGGCAGCGACTCGCGCCCTTGCGCCACCCACCGGTGTGGCTGGGACTCGCCGTGACCATCGCGGGCATGACCGCGGGATTGATGATCTTCACCTACGTCGGCCCGATCTATGCCGAGGTCCCGGCCGTGGGCGCCGACTATGTCGGCGCGCTGATCATGGCGCACGGAGTCGGGGCGATCTTCGGGCTGTGGGGTGGCAGCGTGCTGGTCGACCGATTCGGCGCGCGGCCGGTACTTCTCGGCGCGTTGACGATCTTCACCGCGAACCTGGCCTGGCAGCCGATCGCCGCGCACACCCTGGCGACCACCCTCGTGTTCGTCACGGTGTGGGGTGTGGTCGGCTGGGCCTTCCTGCCTGCCCAGCAGCACAGCATGATCGCCGACTCGTCCCCCGAACAGGCACCGATGCTGTTGTCGCTCAACGGTTCGGCGATGTATCTCGGGGCGGCATTCGGCTCGGCGATCGGCGGAGCCGTCATCACGGTCTTCGGTGCCGATCGAATCTGGATGTTCGCCACCGGCTTCGGCGCGATCAGTGTCGCGCTGTCGCTGGTCCGTCATAAACAATTCCGATCCGTCGATCAGCAAATGTCACACACCGTCGCCGACCGTTGAAAACACGGTTACGGTAATAATGTTCAGCCCGGTTTCTCTACCGCTGAGGTGAATTCAACAATGAATCCCGATCCGCGCAGAAAAACGATCAGCAGTCCCTACATTCACCGACTGCAACGACGTCACTTCCTGCTGTTCGATATTCTTCCGATCATCGGCACGGTCGTCGCTTTTGCCTTCCTTTTGGTCCGGCCCTTCGGTTGGCTGGAATTCGCCCTGCTCTTCACGATGTGGCTGCTCACCGGTCTCGGTGTGACGGTCGGCTACCACCGGTTGTTCACCCACCGCACGTTCAAGGCGGCGCCGTGGGTGTCGGGGGTACTCGCGATCCTCGGTTCGATGGCAGGCCAGGGCCCGGTCATCTCCTGGGTCGCCCTGCACCGGCGCCACCACGAATACAGCGATCGCGAAGGCGACCCGCACTCGCCCAACCTCGCCGGTGGTGGCCTGCGTGGAGCCCTGATCGGCCTGGCCCACTCACATTTCCTGTGGATGCGCCGCCACGAATACCCGAATGTGGTGCACTACGCGCCCGACCTGATCAAGGACCGTGGCCTGGTCCGCATCGCCCGCCTCTACTACTACTGGGTGGCGCTCGGGCTGCTGATCCCGACCGTGATCGGCGGCCTGGTCTCGATGAGCTGGACCGGCGCGGTAGCCGGCCTGCTGTGGGGCGGCCTGGTGCGCATCTTCGTCCTCGAACACATTGTCTGGGCGATCAATTCGTTCCTGCACATGTTCGGCACCCGCAACTACGAATCCCGCGAGAACAGCCACAACGGTGGCGTATTCGCCCTGGCGACGCTGGGGGAGTCGTGGCACAACAATCACCACGCCTTTCCCGAGTCACCCTCGTTCGGGTTGGACTGGTATCGGCTCGACCCCGGTTTCTGGCTCATCCGAACACTGGCATTCTGCGGTCTCGCCTGGGACCTGAAAATGCCGTCCGAGCAACGCATGGCAGCCAAGCGAATCTAAGGAATTCTCACCGTGGATACGAGTAAAGAAGCCATTGTCACCTGGTGCCAGGAATACCTCGCGGGTCTGCTCGAGGTACCGGCCGCCACCATCGACCCGGCCACCGATTTCGACCGCCTCGGCATCGACTCGGCGCTTGCCGTCGCGCTGCTGATCGAGGTCGAGGACCGCTACGGTGTCGACCTGGCGCCCGAGGACCTGTTCGACAACCCGAACCTCAACGCCGTCGCCGCCTACCTGCACGAGCAGAGCCGGCGGAGTGTGGGGTAGCGATGTCGGTCCATACCGAGCGGTCCTCCGCGGCCGCCGCAGCGATCCGTCACCACTACGACGCGGGTAACGACTTCTATCGCCTCTGGCTCGACGAGTCGTTGACCTACTCCTGCGCCTTGCGGGAAAAGCCCGACGACACACTGGAACTCGCCCAGGATCACAAGCTGCGATTCCACCTGGACGCGATCGACGCCGAGCACGCCGCGACCGTCCTCGACATCGGTTGCGGGTGGGGCGCGATCCTCGAGCGGCTGGCCCGCGCCGGGGTGTCCAGGTCGGTCGGGCTGACGCTCAGTCCCGAGCAGGCCGAGTTCGTCCGATCGCGCGCGTACCCCGGCGTCGAAGTGCGAACCGAGAACTGGCTGCACTACGAGCCGGACACCCGCTTCGACGGCATCATCTCGATCGGTGCCTTCGAACACTTCGCCACCCCCTACGATTCACCGGACCAGAAGATCGGGGTGTACCGGGAGTTCTTCACGCGGTGCCGCGACTGGCTCGAGCCCGACGGCACGCTGTCGCTGCAGACCATCGCCTACGCGAACATGTCCCGCGAACAGGCCAGCGCCTTCATGCAGCAGGAGATCTTCCCCGACGCCGACCTGCCGACCCTGGCCGAGATCACCGCCGCGGCCGAGGGCCTGTTCGAGGTGCGCTCGATCAGCAACGGGCGCCTCGACTATGCCTGGACGTGTGAGCAGTGGGCGCGCAGGCTGCGGGCCCACCGTGCCGAAGCCACCGAGATCGTCGGCGCCGACGTGGTCGCCCGCTACGAGCGTTATCTGAAACTGTCGGCGCTCGGCTTCCGGATGGGCAAGATCGGCCTGCTGCGGCTCGTGCTGGTGCCCTACCGCACCGGGTTCTTCACTGACCGCCGTGTGCGGTCGGCATGACCACGCCCGATTCCGCCGCGCCGACCAGGACGCGGGTCCGGTTCAACCCGTTCAGTGCCGAATTCCGGCACGACCCGTATCCGCTCTACCAGCAGTTGCGCGAGGCCGAACCGGTGCACCGGACTCTCGGGATGTGGGTGCTCACCCGGCATGCCGAGGTCCGTGGGGTGCTGCACGACCGCTCGTTCAGCGCAGGCCTGATCCCCAGTCTGGTGACGAGGCAGGCCGAACGGCTCGGCCACTGTAGCGTCGCCCAGATCGAACGCCTCGGACGCAAGTCGTTGGTGTTCACCGACAATCCCGATCACGCCCGGCTGCGCGGACTGGTGAACCGGGTGTTCACCGCCCGGTCGGTGGCGTCGCTGCGACCGCTGGTGACCAGGGTCGCCGGCGACCTGATGGAGCGGGCCTGGCGCGACGGTGGTCTCGATGTCATCGCCGACCTGGCCGCGCCGCTACCGGTGGCCGTGCTGTGCGAGTGGATGGATCTGCCCGAGGAGTTGCGCGCGCGAGTCGGGCCGTGGACCCACGACATCCGCTTCCTGCTCGAACCCGGGATGATGAAGTCCGGGGATTTCGCGCGGGTCTGCGCGGTGGTCGAGGAGTTCGCCGCGGCCATCGATGCCGTGTTGCCCGAGCGGCGAGCCCGGCCCGGCACCGATCTGGTCAGCCAGTTGCTCGCCGCCCGAACCGCGGGCGGCGATGTGCTCACCGACGAGGAAGTGGTCTTCGTCTGCATCATGTGCTTCGTCGCGGGCAACGAGACCACCAAATCGCTGATCGGCAACGGGACGCTCGCCCTGCTGCGCCACCCCGAGCAGGCCGCGCTGCTGCGTCGCGGACCCGAATCGGTCGAGGCGGCGGTCACCGAGGCGCTGCGCTACGACCCGCCCCTGCAGTTGACCAAACGCCTTGCCACCCGCGACATCCGGCTCGACGGTGCCCCGATCTCGGCAGGCGAGCAGATCCTGGTGTGTCTCGGCGCGGCCAACCGCGACCCCGCAGTCTTCGCCAGGCCCGACGAATTCGACCTCACCCGCACCGGCGGCGGACATCTCGGCTTCGGCCACGGCATGCACGGCTGCCTCGGCGGACTGCTCGCCGAACTGCAGGCCCAGGTCGCCTTCGAGTACCTGTTCGTCCGGTCGGAAAGCCTGGAACCACGGCCGACGGAACTCGAGTGGCAGGACCACAGTTTCATCGTGCGCGGCTTGAAAAGCCTTCCCGTCGATGTGCGGCGGGCACGATGACGGGCACCGGACTGGTCAAATCGTGGTTGCGCAGCGACGCCGAACCGGCGGCGGTGCGGCTGGTGTGTATCCCGCACGCGGGCGCCGGGGCATCGTCGTTCAACCGCTGGCCGGACCTGTTCGGACCCGGGATCGGGGTCGTTCGGGTCCAGCTCCCCGGTCGCGAGGACGTCGCCCAACACCCGCCGCTACACCGGGTCGGCGAAGCGGTCGACGAATTGGCCTGCCAGATAACACAATCGGGCGATACGCCGGTAGCGCTCTACGGTCACAGCATGGGCGCGCTGATCGCCTATGAGCTGGCTCGCGCGCTGACCGTAGCGGGCCGGCCACCGGTTCACCTGTTCGCGTCCGGTCGCAGGTCACCACACCTGGCGGCCAGCCGCGCGGTCCTGCATCGCCTGCCCGACAACGACTTCGCCGCCGCACTGGCCGCGATGGATGCCTGGGGTGCGGCGGGCCGCAACGCGAGTTTCCTGCGGTACGCGCTGCCGCTGACCCGGGCGGACCTGGAGTTGTCGGAGGAGTACACCCACCGGCCCCAACCCCGGCTCAGCTGCCCGATCACGACGTTCTACGGCACCGAGGACCCGATCGCCGATCCGGACGAGGTGTGGGCGTGGGGTTCGCTGACCGACGGCCCGTTCGCCACACACGAGTTCAGCGGTGATCACCTGTTCCACCATCGACATCGCGCGGCTGTCGCGGCGATCATGACCGCCGCCCTGACCTGAGGACCGACGTGCAGCTACTTCCCGACATTCTCGCGCGTCGCGCCGTCGACGAGCCCGACCGCATCGCCTACATCTTCCTCGACGACAACGGCGCCGAGCACACCACCACGACCTATCGCGAACTCCACGAACAGGCGATGGCGGTAGCGGGACTGCTGCGCTCGCGATGCGAACCGGGCGACCGTGCGCTGCTGGTCTTTCCACAGTGCGTCGAATTCATCACCGCCTACTTCGGTTGCCTCTACGCGAACATCGTCGCGGTGCCGGTGAATCCGCCGCGGCGTGGCAAGGTTCAGGACGCGACCCGCGCCATCGTCGGCGACTGCTCACCCACGGCCGTGCTGACGATCGAGGGACTGCTCGAGACACTGCGACCGGTGCTCGAGCCGCTCTGCACCGCACGGCAGTGGCTGGCCGTCGACGAGTTGCCCACCGGGGATACCGCTTTCACCCGAACGAATACCGACCCCGACTCCGTGGCGTTCCTGCAGTACACCTCCGGCTCGACCTCCGCGCCCAAGGGTGTCATGGTGACGCATCGAAACCTCGTCGCCAACGAGGAGATGATCCGGCACAGTTTCGGCCACGACCGGGACTCGACCGTCGTCGGCTGGGCGCCCTTCTTCCACGATCAGGGCCTGATCGGCAATGTGCTGCAACCGGTGTACGTCGGCGCGACCTGCATCCAGATGTCGCCGACCACCTTCATTCGGCGGCCGCTGAGGTGGCTCGAGGCCATCTCGCACTATCGCGCGCACACCAGCGGCGGCCCGAACTTCGCCTTCGACGCCTGCGTCGCGCGCGCCGCGGCCGGGGAACTGCCCGACCTCGACCTGAGTTCCTGGAAGGTCGCTTTCAACGGTGCCGAGCCGATCCGGGCCGAGACCTTGGACAGGTTCGCGAAAACCTTTGCCCCACTGGGGTTCAGCGCCCAGACGGTGTTCCCGTGCTACGGCCTCGCGGAGGCGACCCTGTTGGTGTCGGCGAGCGGAAAAGGGCGCGGCCCGCGAGTGCTCGATGCCGATATCGACGCGCTCGCCGATCGACGCTACATCCCGGCCGCGGCGGATCAGGGTCGCACACTAGTCGGCTCGGGGTCGGTACTTCCGGGCGAGGAACTGCGCATCGTCGACCCGGACACCGCAACCCTCTGCCCACCGGATCGGGCAGGTGAGATCTGGGTAGCGGGCGACCATGTCGCCCAAGGCTATTGGCAACTGCCCGCAGCGACGGCCGAAACCTTCCACGCCCGCTGCGCCGACGATCCCGAGCGCACCTACCTGCGCACCGGCGACCTGGGCCTGCTCATCGACGGTGAACTGTATGTGGTGGGCCGTCTCAAGGACATCATCATCCTGCGTGGTCGCAACTACTACCCGCACGACATCGAACACACCGTGCAGCGTGCGCATCCGGCACTGCGCCCCGGCAGCGGCGCGGCCTTCGCGGTGCCGGGACGCGACGGCGAGAAGCTCGTCGTCGTCCAGGAGATCAAGCGCGATGCCGAAGCCGACGCCGACGACATCACCGGCGCCATCCGCGCGGCGGTGTTGCAGGAACACGAACTCGCCGTCGCGGACGTGGTGCTGGCCGCGCCGGACACGGTGCAGAAGACGAGCAGCGGAAAAATCATGCGATCAGCGGCAAGAAAGCGGTACCTGCAATGAGCACCGAGACCTTCGTCTTCGACCCCACCGCACCGGGATTCGCCGACGACCCCTATCCCCACTACGCCCAGCTCCGCGCCGCGGGACCCGCGCAGGAACACCCGCTCGGATTCTGGATCATCTCCCGGCACGCCGACGTGGCCGCCCTGCAGCGCTCGTCGCACTCCGTCGACGAACAGCACCTGCGGCACCTGCCCGCGTGGAAGAGCGGCAGCACCGAGGTCCGCAAAGAGAGCCGGGTGATGGGTGGGCTGTCGATGCTGGATCAGGACCCGCCCGACCACACCCGGCTCCGGCGGCTGGTCTCGAAGGCCTTCACGCCCCGGTCCATCGAATCGCTGCAGCCGCGCGTCGAGGAGCTGGTCGAGCAGGCGCTGGCCCGCATCGCCGAGCGGGGCACCGCGGATGTCATTGCCGAGCTGGCCTTTCCGCTGCCCTTCACCATCATCTCGGAAATGCTCGGCATCCCGGTGGGTGAGCACACCCGGCTGCGCGAACTCACCGAAATCGTCGTGCTGGTGTTCGAGCCCTTCGCGAGCCCCGAGACCCAGGCCCGGATCCGGGAAGCCAACCAGGAACTGTTCGCGATGGTCCGCGAACTGATCCGCTGGAAGCGCGCCACTCCCGGCGACGACCTGCTCACCGCGCTGATCGGTGCCGAGGACAACGGCGACATGCTCGGCGAAGACGAGCTGATCTCGCAGGTGATGTTCCTCTACATCGCGGGCCACGAGACCACGGTGACCCACCTCGGCAGCGGAATCCTGTCGCTGCTGCGCCATCCCGACCAGGCGCGACGCTTGCGGACCGAGCCCGATCTGGCAGCCGGTGCCGTCGACGAGCTGATGCGTTTCGACACCCCCGTGCACCTGATGCGCCGGATCACCATCGCGCCCTTGCGCGTCGGCGAACACGAGATCCCGGCGGGCAGCTGGGTGATCGGCGCACTGGCCGCCGCCAACCGGGATCCGGAATTCTGGGGCGCCGACGCCGACGAACTGCGCCTCGACCGACCGAACGCGCACCAGAACGTCTCGCTGGGCGCGGGCATCCACCACTGCCTCGGCGCCGCCCTCGTCCGGATGGAGGCCCGGATCGTGTTCCCGCGCTTCGTGACCCGCTTTCCCGAGGCCACGGTGGTCGATCAGACCTGGAACGGCCGGATCAACCTGCGCGGCCTCGCGACGCTGACAATCTCGGTGTAGCGCTCAGCGCGGCTCTCGGCGGGCACCAGAACCGTAGGCCGGTGCGAACCTGACCGCGCCGATTCGCATCGCATATTCCGATCTGTCCATCGCATTTCCCGATCGAATCGACCTCATCAGCGCCCTGACCTGCGCAAACAGTCGCAATCATGTTCGGCGAGAACGGATTTCGGGATGGGCGGTGTCCGGCACCGAATACCGTGGAACAACGTTTGCGGGTAGGTGCTGCGAAAAGATGAGAACGGGGATTGTGATGACACACGGTGCGACTTCGTCGATGGGCCGGGAACTGCCGTTGCGCGGTGCGGTGAACGCGCGGGATCTGGGTGGGTTGACAACGGTGGACGGGCGGCAGGTGCGCCGCCTGCGGGTATTCCGGTCGGACATGTTGACCGGGCTGGACGCCGCCGATGTGTCGTTCCTGCTGAGCGAGTGCGGTCTGCGCACCATCGTCGACCTGCGTGCGCCGGGCGAGATCGTCACGGACGGAACAGGTTCGATGGCCGACGCCGTCGCCGATTACCGCAACCTGCACGTCTACGGCGCCGACCGGGTGCGGCTCGACCTCACCGAGGTCTCGCCCGACGGGAGCATGTTCGACCGGTACTGCGAATACCTCGAGCACAGCAGCGAGACCATCGCCGCCGTGCTCAGCCTGCTCGCCACCCCTGGCCAGTTGCCCGCGCTGATCCACTGCGCCGCGGGCAAGGATCGCACCGGGGTGGTGATCGCTCTGCTGCTCGCCGTCGCCGGGGTGCGTGCGGACGACATCATCGCCGACTACGCCGCCACCACCCCGAACATCGCGGCGCTGCGGGCTCGCGGCGGACGGACGACGGACGCGGGCGACCGGCTCCCCGCCTGGGTCTTCGCCGCCGACGCGATCACCATGCGCCACTTCCTGACCCACCTGGACACCGAGCACGGCGGGCCCGCCGCCTGGGCGGCCCGCGCCGGCCTCGACCACGCGACGCAACGACAGCTGACCGACAACCTGCTCTGTGACTGAGGTCACAGAACGACGGCGATTCCGTTCCATTTTTCCCGGAACGTTTTCTAATGCTTGGGAAGTTCTTTACTATTAACCCGACTCTGTGTCTGGGGTCCGATCTCTTCGATCAGTGCTGCAGATCCGCCTGTTCGCTCGCAGCTCAGCATCAATTGCCAGTGCATGTTCGACCGATGAACCGGGAGCTCACCCGCCCCGGCGAAGGAGAATGATGACCGACAATGATCCGGGCACCACTACCACCGCGACAGCACGCCCGCTGTCGTGCGCGCCACTGAAATCGGTTCTCCAGCAAGATCTTCCAGCGTCACTCGTGGTCTTCCTCGTCGCCCTGCCGCTATCGCTCGGCGTAGCGCTCGCCTCCGGCGCGCCGGTCGTCGCCGGGCTCATCGCCGCCGCCGTCGGCGGGGTGGTCGCCGGGTTACTCGGTGGCTCGAAGGTTCAGGTCAGTGGGCCGACCGCGAGTCTCGCCGTCGTCGTGGCCGGGGCCGTCCAGCAATTCGGTTGGGCCGCTATGTGTTTCATCACCGTCGGCGCGGGTGTGCTACAGATCCTGTTCGGGCTCAGTCGCATCGCGCGAGCCGCGCTGGGTATCGCACCGGTCGTTGTGCACGCGATGCTCGCGGGCATCGGCGTGGTGATCGCGCTGCAGCAGGTGCACGTCCTGCTCGGCGGGACGACGGTCAGCTCGCCGTGGGCGAGCATCGTCGAGCTTCCGCGTCAGGTGATGTCGGTGCAGAAGGGCGATCTGTTCATCGGGCTGCTCGTGATCACCGTGCTGATCGGATGGCAGTACCTACCGCGCCGGGTACGGGTGGTGCCCGGGCCGCTGGTCGCGGTGGTGGGGGCGACGGTGGTCTCGCTGGTGCTGCCGGTGACGGTGGAACGGGTGCGCCTGGACGGCTCGCTGCTCGACGGCATCGGGTTGCCCGCGTTGCCGCACGGCGGGTGGCTGCCGCTCGCGCTCACCATGCTCACCGTCGCCCTCATCGCCAGCGTCGAGACGCTGCTCTCCGCTGTCGCGGTCGACAAACTGCGTCCGGACCAGCGCACCGACTTCGATCGGGAACTGCTCGGTCAAGGCGCGGCGAACATGGTCTCGGGTGTGCTGGGCGGCCTGCCGATCGCGGGGGTCATCGTGCGCAGCATCACCAACGCCAACGCGGGCGCACGCAGCAGGGCGGCCACCGTGCTGCACGGTGGCTGGATCCTGCTGTTCGCGATCGCGCTGGTCGGCCTGGTCCGCCAGATTCCGACGGCGGCGCTGGCCGCGCTGCTGGTGCTGATCGGGGTGCAGCTGGTGAAGCTGGCCCACATCAAACGTGCCCGCCGCACCGGCGACCTCTACGTCTACCTGGTCACCGTGGTCGCCGTCGTCGCGCTGAACCTGTTGCAGGGCATGGTGATCGGATTGGTCGCCTCGTTCGCGCTGCTGCTGTGGCGGGTCGTGAAGTTCACCATCGCCGCGGCGCCGCGCGCCGACGGCACCTGGCTGGTGCGCATCGCGGGCACCTGCACCTTCCTGGCCGCGCCCCGGCTCACGACCGAACTGGCGAAGGTACCGGCGGGTGTGGACGTGACCGTCGAACTGAGCGTGGACTTCCTCGACCACGCGGCGTGCGAGTTGCTCTCGGACTGGGCCGACGCCCGTGAATCCGGGGGCGGCACAGTCGACTTCGTCGAACTCGGTAGCGCGCGGATGGCCCGCACCAACGACGGACCGCCCGAGCACGGCCACGCGCGCAAGGCGGCCGACGAAGCGGTCCGGCCGTGGCGGCGCAGCGGCGGCGTCGACCCGATCGCCGCGGGCATCGACGCCTACCACAGCAGGCACGCGCACCTGATGCGCCCGCACCTGGACGGGTTGCGGCACCGGCCCGACGCCGACACCTTCTTCCTGGCCTGCGCCGACGCCCGCATCATGCCCAACGTCATCACCAACAGTGGCCCCGGCGATCTGTTCACGGTGCGCAATGTCGGCAATCTGGTGCCGGTCGGCGGGTCCGACGTCTCGGTGGAAGCGGCGCTGATCTACGCGCTCGACAAGCTCGACGTGCGCTCGGTGGTGGTGTGCGGGCACAGTGGCTGCGGGGCGATGGAAGCGCTGTACCGGCAGGTGCAGGCCGGGCCGGGGCTCGACGACTGGCTGGCCAACGCCCAACCCACGTTGACGGCGTTCCATGCCGGTCACCCCGTCGCCGAGGCCGCCAGGCTGGCGGGCTTCGGTCCGATCGACCAACTCGGCA
This sequence comes from Nocardia sp. A7, assembly GCF_046549215.1. NCBI lineage: Bacteria > Bacillati > Actinomycetota > Actinomycetes > Mycobacteriales > Nocardiaceae > Nocardia > Nocardia sp. A7. The sequence goes on from NZ_JAJPWE010000002.1 coordinate 142,878, forward strand.
TGGTGAACGTGGCCAGGCAGGTGCAGACCCTGATCGATTATCCGGCGGTGCGCAGTGGCATCAAGGAGCGCGGGGTCGCGGTGTCGGGGTTGTTCTTCGACCTGGCGACCGCGCGGGTCATCGAGATCACCGCCGACGGGATCGTCGAGTTCGACGAGGCCCGTCGCGCCGCCACCGAACCGGTGTAAAGGGGGGTGGTTGTGGGTCACACCACAGACTGCCTGCGGTTATGGCGAGACCCACTGTTTCTGCGGCACACTGGCTTTGCCAATTCTTTACCAAAAGGTTGACCAAACATCGTGATCCGGTTCGCCGTCGCACCGGCACCTCTCATCGCTCCCGCCCTTTGCTTCACCACCGCCTCGTGATGATCGGCCTCGGCCCAGTGCCGGGAGCCGGCGAAGGAGAGTCATGTCTGTCGAAAACGATCTTGCTCCGCCGCCCGCGAACAGCCCGTCGAACGAGCCGTCGCGCCCCGCGTGGCAGCAGACGCTGCTGCGCCACGATCTACCCGCCTCCATCGTGGTTTTCCTGGTGGCACTGCCCCTTTCGCTCGGCATCGCGGTCGCCTCCGGCGCGCCGATCGCCGCCGGTCTCGTCGCCGCCGTGATCGGTGGCGTGGTCGTCGGCCTGCTCGGTGGCTCGGTCCTGCAGGTCAGCGGTCCCGCCGCGGGTCTCACCGTGGTCGTCGCCGAATCCATCGCGCAATTCGGTTGGCGTGTCACGTGTTTCATTGTGGTCGCCGCCGGCGTGCTGCAGATCCTGTTCGGGCTCAGCCGAATCGCGCGTGCCGCGCTCGCCGTCGCCCCCGTGGTGGTGCACGCCATGCTGGCCGGTATCGGCGTCACCATCGCCCTGCAGCAGATCCACGTGCTGCTCGGCGGCTCCTCGCACAGCACCGCGCTGCGCAATCTGATCGAACTCCCCGGACAGCTGCTCTCGCTGCACGGTAGTGACGCGCTCGTCGGCGCCGTGGTGATCGCGGTGATGCTCGGCTGGAAGTACGTCCCACCGAAGCTGCGCGCGGTACCGGGCCCGCTGGTCGCGGTGCTGGTGGGCACCGTACTCTCGCTCGGCCTGCCCGAGGTCGAGCGGATCGCCCTGAGCGGGTCGGTCTTCGACGCGCTCGGCCTGCCGGAGCTGCCGTCGGGCAATTGGTCCGCCGTCGCCATGATGGTGCTGACCATCGCGCTGATCGCCAGCGTGGAGAGCCTGCTCTCGGCCGTCGCGGTCGACAAGATGCACACCGGTCCGCGCACCGGTTTCGATCGGGAACTCATCGGCCAGGGCACGGCCAATGTCGTCTCGGGTCTGGTCGGTGGCCTGCCGATCACCGGCGTGATCGTGCGCAGTGCCACGAATGTGCAGGCGGGCGCGCGCACCAGGGCCTCGACCATCATGCACGGACTCTGGATTCTGTTGTTCTCGGTGGCGCTGGTCGGCCTGGTGGAACAGATCCCCAAGGCCGCGCTGGCGGGGCTGCTCATCGTGATCGGTATGCAGCTGCTGAAACTTGCTCACATCCGGTTGGCCCGGCGCACCGGCGACCTGCTGGTCTATGTGGTGACCGTGCTCGCCGTGGTGTTCACCAACCTGCTCGAAGGTGTGGTCATCGGCCTGGCCCTGGCGTTCGGGCTGCTGCTGTGGCGGGTCGTGCGCGTGCAGGTGGCGGCGTCCCCGCTGCCCGACGGGCGTTGGCAGGTCCACATCGACGGCTCGTGCACCTTCCTCGCCCTGCCGAAGCTGTCGGGGGAGCTGGCGAAGGTACCCGCGGGCGTCGATGTGACGGTCGAGATGATCGTCGACTTCCTCGACCACGCCGCGTTCGATGCGATCGAGGACTGGCAGCGTCAGCACGAAAGTACCGGTGGGAGTGTCGATTTCGTCGAAATCGGGCACGCCCGGATGGCCGACACCCCGGCCGCGCCGCCGACCCGTGGCTTCGGTCGCGCCGCCATCGACGACATGCTCCGCCCGTGGCGGCACCAGAAGTCCGGCGGCGACGCGATGACGGCGGGTATCGCGGCCTTCCATCGCGGCTCCGCGCATGTGGTGCGCCCGCATCTGGACGGAATGCACCAGGACCCTGATTCGTTCTTCCTCACCTGCTCGGACTCGCGGATCGTGCCCAATGTGATCACCAACAGTGGCCCGGGTGACCTGTTCACGGTGCGCAATGTCGGCAACCTGGTCCCGATCAGCGGCGACGATTCGGTCGAAGCGGCGCTGACTTTCGCCTTGGACTCGCTCGCGGTCCGCACGGTGGTGGTGTGCGGACATTCCTCGTGCGGTGCGATGAAGGCGGTCCACTCCGCCGCCGACACCGACGGTGGGCTCGGTTCCTGGCTGCGCCACGCCGAACCGGCGCTGCAGCGGTTCCGCGCCGGTCATCCCGTCGCCGTGGCCGCCGCGGCGGCCGGGTACAGCGAGGTGGATCAGCTGAGCCTGGTCAATGTCGCCGTGCAGCTCGAGACGCTGGGGCGCAATCCCGCGGTGCGACGCGCGGTGACCGAGCGCGGGTTGGTGCTGTCGGGGCTGTTCTTCGACATCGCGGGTGCCCGGGTGCTCGAGGTGACGGTCGACGGCGTCAGCGCGATCGACGATCACGCCGGACTCGTAGTCTGGAGATCATGACCAGCGATTCGACCGCCGCCGAGCGCGTCACCGACGGCCCCGACTCCGCGCACGAGCATGCCGTCGCCGAGCCGGGGCGGTGGGACGGGGTCAAGGAGCGCGGGCGCGCCTTCCGGGAACACATCGCGCAGCGCCCTACCCTCAACCTCGGCTACCGCATCGTCGTCGGCGTGGTCGGTGGTTTGGTACTGATCATCGGGATCATCACGATTCCCTACCCCGGACCCGGCTGGGCGCTGGTGTTCGCGGGATTCGGCATCTTGGCCACCGAGTTCGTCTGGGCCCATCACACCTTGACCTGGGTGCGCGGGAAGTACCGGATCGTCATGGACTGGTACACCTCGCGCGGCTGGTTTCTCAAGGTGCTCGGCGCGGTGGCCACCTTCGCCCTCGTCCTGGTGACGTTGTGGCTGCTCGGTACGTTTTCGATGGTCGCTGGGTGGATCGGAGTCGATTGGCCATGGTTACACAGTCCCCTGATGTCGTGAGCACTGCTCCCGGCCACCTACTCACCGACCCGGCCTGGGTCGCCGCCAAGATCGACGCGATGAGTCACACCTGGGGCACCGATGTGCCCCGGGTCGCGGGCACCCTGTGGTGGTGCATGGTCGCCTCGACGCTGGTCGAGCAGATCGCCGTCGCCTACGCGGCGGGCACACCGGCTCCGGTGGCCGCGCTCGGCGAATTCGACTGTGTGGTCCGCCCGGACGGCGGTGTCGAGCACGCGGAGTTCCGCCGGGTGCCGGTCGATGCAGCCGGTCGCTCCGTGCGCTCGGATGTGGGCGGCGAGACCGGCGCGGCAGCGGCCGACGAGGTCGCGGCCGCCCTACGCGACACATTGACCGCGGTGATCTCCCAGGTCGCGGCCGTTTCCGGCGCCGGGATCCCGTCGCTGTGGGCGGTCGTCGCCGACGCTATCGGCAACCGGGCACTGGACGCGGGCTCCCCGGACGCGGCGACCAGGCTGGCGGCGGACGTGGGCCCACGCCTGCCCACACCGCGGTTCGTCACCGTGGCAGGCCGCACCTTTGTCCGCCGCGCCTCGTGTTGCCTGGTCTACGAGGCGCCCGGCCGACAGATGTGCACGAGCTGCCCGAAACGTTCGCCCGCCGATCGAGCCGAACGGCTGGCCGCTGTCCGCCTCCCCGCGAATCCGAGCCGGACTCAGGCGCGGTGAGACTTCATCACGCGGCCGACGTCAACTCGAGGGTCCGATCAGCCCGTACCCGGTGAGTTACGCATGTGCTCGAGAGATCAGACGGCAGGGTAGGCGCGGATCTCAGGGCGGCGTAACAGCTAGGATCGTGCCTGCAACCGGGTGGGACAGTCCTGCCGGGTACGACGTCGAGGAGAACATTCCCGTGACCACCTCTGCACCCATCAGTCCCGTCGCTCTCGTTCGGGTGCCGGCCGGGACTACCGCGGGCGCAGCGGTGCGGGAAGCGGGCCTGCCCACGAAGGGGCCGGAGACGGTCGTCGTCGTGCGTGATGTCGACGGTGCGCTCAAGGATCTGTCCTGGATCCCGGACGAAGATGCCGACGTCGAGCCGGTTCCCGCGAACAGCGAGGACGGGCGAAGCGTGATCCGGCACTCGGCCGCGCACGTGCTGGCGCAGGCGGTGCAGCAGGAGTTCCCCGACGCGAAACTCGGCATCGGCCCGCCGATCAAGGACGGCTTCTACTACGACTTCCAGGTCGACAAGCCCTTCACCCCCGAGGATCTGGCCAAGCTGGAATCGCGGATGAAGAAGATCGTCAAAGGCGCGCAACGCTTTTCGCGTCGCGTCGTCGAGGTCGATGACGCCCGCGTCGAGCTGGCAGGCGAGCCGTTCAAGCTGGAGCTGATCAGCGACAAGTCCGGTATCGACGATCCCGAGATCATGGAGGTCGGCGGCAACGAGCTGACGATCTATGACAACCTCGACCCGCGCACCGGCGACAAGCTGTGGGGCGACCTGTGCCGCGGCCCGCACATCCCCACCACCAAGTTCATCCCCGCCTTCAAGCTCACCCGCTCCTCGGCCGCCTACTGGCGTGGCGACCAGGACCGCGAGGATCTGCAGCGGGTGTACGGCACCGCGTGGGAATCCACCGAGGCGATGGACGCCTACCTGGAGCTCCTCGCCGAGGCCGAGCGCCGCGACCACCGCAAACTGGGCCTCGAGCTCGACCTGTTCTCCTTCCCCGACGAGCTCGGTTCGGGTCTGCCGGTGTTCCACCCCAAGGGCGGCATCATCCGCAAGGAGATGGAGGAGTACTCGCGTCAGCGCCACGTCGACGCGGGCTACGAGTTCGTCAATACCCCGCACATCACCAAGGGCGCGCTGTTCGAGACCTCCGGCCACCTGGACTGGTACCGCGACGGCATGTTCCCCGCGATGCACCTCGACGCCGAGCTCAACGAAGACGGCAGCGTACGCAAGCCCGGCCAGGACTACTACGTCAAGCCGATGAACTGCCCGATGCACAACCTGATCTTCCGCGCGCGTGGCCGCTCCTACCGTGAGCTGCCGCTGCGGATGTTCGAATTCGGCTCGGTCTACCGCTACGAGAAGTCCGGTGTGGTCCACGGCCTTACCCGGGTCCGCGGCATGACCCAGGACGACGCGCACATCTACTGCACCAAAGAGCAGATGCACGCCGAGCTCACCACGACCCTGAACTTCGTGCTGTCGCTGCTCAAGGACTACGGCCTCGACGACTTCTACCTCGAACTGTCCACCAAGGACCCGAAGAAGTTCGTCGGCTCCGACCAGCTGTGGGAAGAAGCCACCGAGACCCTGTCGAAGGTGGCCTCGGCCTCGGGCCTCGACCTCGTGCCCGATCCGGGCGGCGCCGCGTTCTACGGCCCGAAGATCTCCGTGCAGGCCAAGGACGCGCTCAGCCGCACCTGGCAGATGTCGACCATCCAGCTCGACTTCAACCTGCCCGACCGTTTCGACCTCGAATACACCTCCTCCGACGGCACCAAGCAGCGCCCGGTGATGATCCACCGCGCGCTGTTCGGCTCGATCGAACGCTTTTTCGGCGTGCTCACCGAGCATTACGCCGGCGCGTTCCCCGCCTGGCTCTCGCCGGTGCAGGTCGTCGGCATCCCGGTGGCGGAAAACTTTGCCCCGCACCTGGATTCGGTGATCGAGCGGCTGCGCGACGCAGGCGTGCGGGCCCAGGTGGACCGCAGCGACGACCGGATGCAGAAGAAGATCTTCAACCAGACCGCGCAGAAGGTGCCGTTCATGCTGCTGGCGGGCGCACGCGACGTGGAAGCGGACGCGGTGAGCTTCCGGTTCCGCGACGGCACCCAGGTCAACGGTGTGCCCGTCGCCGACGCGGTCGCGACCATCACCACCTGGGTCGCCAACCGCGAGAACGCCTCACCCACCGCCGAGGGGTTCGAGGTCGTCTCCGCGGCGGGTCGGGCATGAGCGGTCAGCGCCCGGAGGCGGTAGCTCACGTAACCACGCAGGGCGCCCGCGCATGCCGAGAGGATGCAGCATCATGAGCGAGAACCTCGCCCCCGACGCCGGTTCGATCGCCGACGCCGGAGCGGGCCAGCCCGACCGCCTCCAGCGGCTCTGGACGCCCTACCGGATGTCCTACATCACCGGTGAGGTGAAGCCAAAGGACGCGACCGGGCATCCGTTCACCGATATCCCCAAGATGTCGGACGAAGACGGCCTGATCATCGCCCGCGGCGAGAATGTTTACGCCGTGCTCAACTTGTACCCGTACAACCCAGGGCACATGATGGTGGTGCCTTACCGCCGGGTAGCCGACCTGGAGGACCTCACGACCGCCGAGAGCGCGGAACTGATGGCCTTCACGCAGCGGGCCATTCGTGTGATGAAGCAGGTCTCGCGACCCGCCGGATTCAACGTGGGCCTCAACCTCGGCGGCGTGGCCGGTGGTTCGCTCGCCGACCACCTGCACCAGCACATCGTGCCGCGCTGGGGCGGGGACGCGAACTTCATCACCGTGGTCGGCGGGGTGAAAGTGATGCCTCAGTTGTTGCGCGAAACGCGGCAGCTGCTGGCGGAGGCATGGGAGGCGTAGATGTGTGATCATCGCGCAGCCCCACACATCGCAGCCGATCGGGTGCGGGTGTCCCGCAGGTCGCAGGAGGAATAAAGACCGTGCTCAGCTTCTTCGGCCGCCAGACGTTTGCGAAAGCGACTGCGCCGCTGGGCAAAGCGCTCGTCGGGACGGGGCTCACCCCGGACGCGATGACACTGATCGGCACCGCGGCCACGATCGCCGCCGCGGTGACCCTGTACCCCTCCGGGCACCTGTTCTGGGGAACGATCGTCATCTGGCTGTTCGTCATGTTCGACATGCTCGACGGGGCGATGGCGCGCGCCCGCGGCGGCGGCACGAAGTACGGCGCGGTCCTCGACGCCACCTGTGACCGGGTGGCCGACGGCGCGATCTTCGGCGGACTCGCCTGGTGGGCGGTCTATCACGAGCAGAGCAGGGAACTGTTCGCGGTGACGTTGGTCGTGCTGGTCACCTCGCAGGTGATCTCCTACGCCAAGGCGCGGGCCGAGGCGAGTGGCCTGTCCGCCGACGGCGGTCTCATCGAACGCCCGGACCGCCTGGTCATCGCGCTGGCAGGCGCCGGTCTCACCGGCATCGGCGGGCACTGGGGGATCGACTGGTTGACCTGGGCCATCTATGTGGCCATGTGGGTGCTCGCGGTGCTGAGCATCGTGACGGTGTTCCAGCGGGTGCTCGCGGTGCGCAATTCGCCGGGTGCGCGGGTTGTCATTCCGCCCGCACCGCAGCAGGAGGCATCATGAGTCTCAAAGTTCAGCTGAGCGACTGGGGATATGCTGCGGGCTGGCGTCTGGTGCGTTCGGCACCGGAAGGGTTGGTGCGCAAGGTTTTCAACCTCGGCGCCGATCGTGTCGCGAAAGACGGCGGACCGGAACAGTTGCGCCGCAACCTTTCTCGCGTCCTCGGCGTGCCCGCCGATCAGGTACCCGACGAACTGATGCGGGCGAGCATGCGCTCCTATGCCCGGTACTGGCGTGAAGCGTTCCGGCTGCCGTCGATGGACCACACCGAGATCGACTACTACGTCGGCGGTCTGGAGAATGTCGATGCCGCGCTGGAAGCAGGTCGCGGACTCATTCTGGTGCTTCCGCATTCGGGCAACTGGGACATGGCCGGTGTCTGGCTCGTGCAGCACTACGACAACTTCACCACCGTTCAGGAACGGCTGAAACCCGAATCGCTGTTCGAGCGGTTCGTCGCCTATCGCGAGAGCCTCGGTTTCGAGGTCTTCCCGCTGACCGGTGGTGAGGAGCCGCCGTTCGCCGCGCTCACCGACCGCCTGCGACAGAACCGGATCGTGTGCCTGTTGGGCGAACGCGACCTCACCGGAAAAGGTGTCCCCGTCGACTTCCTCGGTGAACGCACGTGGATGCCGGGCGGTCCCGCCAAATTGGCGATCGAGACCGGTGCGGCGCTGGTGCCGGTGCACGGCTGGTTCACCGTCGATGACGACGGCACCGAAGGCTGGGGGCTGAAAGCGGAACCGGCACTGGATGTTTCCGGTGGGGTCGCGGCGGCCACGCAGTTGCTGGCCGACCGTTTCGCCGCCAATATCACCGAGCACCCGGCCGATTGGCACATGCTGCAGCCGATGTGGGAAGGCGACCTGTCGCCCGAACGACTGGCGCGGATCACCGCGCACCGGACGGGCGGCCAACGGTGAAGATCGGCATGATCTGCCCGTATTCGTTCGATGTCCCAGGCGGCGTGCAGGCGCATGTGGTCGAGCTCGCCCGGGTGTTCATCGAACGCGGGCACAAGGTGAGCGTGCTCGCCCCCGCCTCCGACGACACCCCGCTGCCCGATTTCGTCGTCTCGGCCGGTCGCGCGGTCGCGATTCCCTACAACGGGTCCGTGGCGCGGTTGTCGTTCGGCCCCATGGCCTACACCAGGATCCGGCGCTGGATCGACAGCAACGACTTCGACGTGCTGCACATCCACGAACCCAACGCCCCGAGCCTGTCGATGCTGGCGCTCAAGATCGCCGAGGGACCGATCGTGGCGACCTTCCACACCTCGACCACGAAGTCGTTGGTGCTCAGCACTTTTCAGGGTGTGCTCCGCCCGTATCACGAGAAGATCAGCGGGCGGATCGCCGTGTCCGAACTGGCCAGGCGCTGGCAGGTCGAAGCGCTCGGCTCCGACGCGGTGGAGATCCCCAACGGCGTCGATGTGTCGGCGTTCGCGCGCGGTGAGCCACTCGCCGGGTATCCGCGCACAGGCCGCACGGTGCTGTTCCTCGGACGCTACGACGAACCGCGCAAGGGCATGGACGTGCTGCTCGGCGCGCTGCCCGCGCTCATCGAACACCATCCCGACGTGCAGATCCTCATCGTCGGGCGCGGTGACGAGGAACGGCTGCGGCGCGAAGCCGGCGAGCACGCGGGGCATCTGCGCTTCCTCGGACAGGTCTCCGACGAGGAGAAGGCCGCCGCGCTGCGCAGTGCCGATGTGTACGTCGCGCCGAATCTGGGCGGTGAGAGCTTCGGCATCATCCTGATCGAGGCGATGGCGGCCGGGACCCCGGTGGTCGCGAGCGAGCTCGACGCCTTCCGGCGCGTGCTGCGTGACGGGACAGCGGGCATGCTCACCCCGATCGGCGATTCCGCCGCGCTGGCCACCGCGATCGACACGCTGCTGACCGACGACGAGACCCGCGAACGCCTCGTGCGCACCGCGACCCAGGTGGTCGCGGGCTACGACTGGCCGGTCGTGGCCGAACAGATCCTGCGGGTGTACGAGACCGTCACCGTCGGCGACAACCGGGTGCGGGCCGCCGGATGATCACCTTCTCCGCCACCACCGTCCTCGTTCTCGGGCTGATCGCCCTGCTCGTTCTCGCGCTCGGCGTGTGGGCCTATTCCACCGCCAACCGCCTCGACCGGCTGCACGTGCGCTCCGATCAGTCCTGGCAGGCACTCGATGCCGCACTCGCCCGACGCGCTGTAGTGGCGCGCGCGGTCGCGATGGCCCTAGCCGACCACCAACGGCAGCAACAGACCGACCTCGGCGTACACCGTGTCGGGGAGGCCGGTCCAGCGAGCACCGATCCGCGCCGGGCCGAGCGGGCCGCGCAGCTCGCGTCGCTGGCCGACCGGGCCGAACGTGTCGACCGCGGTGACCGGGAGACGGTCGAAAACCAGCTCTCCGCCGCGCTGTCACTGGTCGACATCGAACACCTGCGACCCCAGTTGGTGGCCGAACTCGCCGACGCCGAAGCGCGCGTGCTGATCGCGCGCCGCTTCCACAACGACGCCGTGCGCGACACCCTCGCCCTGCGCACCCGCAGACCCGTGCGGATCCTGCACCTCGGCGGCACCGCACCGCTGCCGCACTATTTCGAGATCACCGAACGCGCGACGCCCGCCGCCGCCACCGGCCTCGTCGTGCACACCACCCGCACCTCGGCCCGGGTGGTCCTGCTCGACGAACAGAACCGCGTGCTGCTGCTGCGTGGCCACGACCCGATGTTCCCCGAGGTCGCCTTCTGGTTCACCGTCGGCGGCGGAGTCGAACCGGGGGAGAACCTGCGTGACGCCGCGGTCCGCGAGGTCTACGAGGAAACCGGCCAGCGCGTGGACCCCGCCTCGCTACGCGGTCCGCTGTGGCGCCGGGTCGCGGTGTTCCCGTTCAACGGCGAACTCATCCGCTCCGAAGAACTGTTCTTCACGCTACGGTCGCCCGGCTTCGAATGGCGCCCCGCCGACCTCACCGCCCTGGAACGCCGCACCATCACCGACCACCGCTGGTGCACGGCCGACGACATCCGCAGCCTCGACGCCGCGGGCGAGGCCGTCTACCCGTATCACCTCGACGAGCTGCTCGCCGAGGCCGTGACCGCGGCCGAAGACGACGCCCAGCACGTTGTCCGCTCCATCCGCTGACGGCGTAGACCCGCACGTCCCCTGTCCCGAAAACCAGTTGACTTTCTCGGTACACCCCCGCATATGGTGAGCGGGTGAATTCTCCGGAGGCGTCAAGAAGGTAGCCGTCCGGCCTGCGGGCCGGGCGGCGTTGTGGTCCACCATCCATCGGTCCGCGGACCGGTGCGAGGTGTTGTTCGCAACGCCGGATGATCGTCGATTCCTCGCGGCCGAGCCATGATTCGCTCGATGCCGCCTCATCTCGGACACCGCGCACGACGCGCGGGTGTCCCGGTATCCGGAGAGTTGATCAATCATGCCCATCGGGGTTTTCGTGCTGGCTGCCGCGGTTTTCGCGCAGGGCACATCGGAATTCATGATGTCGGGGTTGCTGGCGCGGACCGCCGCCGACTTCGGCCTCTCGCTCGGCACAGTGGGGTTGCTGACCTCGGTGTACGCGGTCGGCATGGTGCTGGGGGCGCCGACGATGGCGGCCACCGCGGGCCGGTGGCCGCTACGGCGTTCTGCGACAACGTTTCTCGCGCTCTTCTGCCTCACCCATATGGTCGGCGCGGTCACCACCGATTTCACGGTGCTGGTAGCGACACGGGTGGTGGCGGCGGCCGCCAATGCAGGCTTCCTGTCGATCGTGCTGGCCGCCCTGCCGCGGCTGGTCGGGCCCGCGCTGGTCGGGCGGGCGACCTCGATCATCGTGTCCGGGGTGACGGTGGCCTGCATCGCGGGCGTGCCCGCGGGGACTCTGCTCGGGCAGCTGTGGGGTTGGCGAGCGGCCTTCTGGGCCGTCGCGGTGGTGAGCGCGGTGGTGCTCGTCCCGGTGGCGGTGAAGGTCCCGCGTGACGGCGCGGAGGAGGGGGCATCGGATCGGTCGATGCGGTCGGAGTGGGCGGTGCTCGGGGTGCGCGCGGTGCGGTCGGCCGTGGTCGTCGGGATCCTGGTCAATGCCGCGACGTTCGCCGCGTTCACCTACCTCGGCACCATCGCCGCCGAGATCGCGGGCACAACCGGGGTCTGGGTTCCGCTGGTGCTGGCGTTGTTCGGTCTCGGCTCTTTCGTCGGTGTGACGCTCACCGGTCGGTACAGCGACCGCCATGGTCGCTCCATCATCACCGCGGGGACGGTCGGACTGGTCGGTGTGTGGGCGCTGGCCGCGCTGGCCGCGTACACGATGGCGGGGGTCGCGGTCATGACGTTGCTCACAGGCGCGGCCGCGTTCGGCGTCGGATCCGCGTTGATCGCGACGATCGTGCAGACCGCCGCACCTACCGCACCTCGGCTCGCCGGCGCGTTGGCCACCACCGCGCTCAATCTCGGTGCGGTGCTCGGTCCGGTCGTCGCGGGCGTGGCCGTTGACCGCGCGCAAACCCCGGTCGCGGCGTTGTGGTGCGCTGCCGGTGCGGCGGCCGTCGCGGCGGTGATCGTGCTGTTCGACCGAACGCGACGAGGCCCGGTGGTGGACGCCGTCGGGGCCGGTGCGCGGTGAGTGGCAGGCCATCGGAGCAGGCCAGCGGTGGTCGGAGACCACATCTCCCCAGGTCGCGGCAAGGCCAGTGGTGCTCAACTGGCTATGAAGGCCGAATTCGGGCAGCTCTAGAATCGACGGTGAACCTCAATCCCGAGCGACTTGATTGGCGCCCATGACACAGGAGACATTCGTGACTACGCCTGAGAACACCAACACCGTCGGCACCGCCCGCGTCAAGCGCGGCATGGCCGAGATGCTCAAGGGTGGCGTGATCATGGATGTGGTCAACGCCGAGCAGGCCAAGATCGCCGAAGACGCGGGCGCCGTGGCCGTGATGGCGCTCGAGCGGGTGCCCGCCGACATCCGCGCCCAGGGCGGCGTGTCCCGGATGAGCGACCCGGACATGATCGACGGCATCATCGCCGCGGTCTCCATCCCGGTCATGGCCAAGGCCCGCATCGGCCACTTCGTCGAGGCGCAGATCCTGCAGAGCCTGGGTGTCGACTACATCGACGAGTCCGAGGTCCTCACCCCCGCCGACTACGCCAACCACGTCGACAAGTGGAACTTCACCGTCCCCTTCGTCTGTGGCGCCACCAACCTCGGTGAGGCTCTGCGCCGCATCACCGAAGGCGCGGCCATGATCCGCTCCAAGGGCGAGGCAGGCACCGGCGACGTCTCCAACGCCACCACCCACATGCGCACCATCCGCGGCGAGATCCGCCGCCTGACCTCGCTGTCCGAGGACGAGCTCTTCGTGGCCGCGAAGGAACTGCAGGCCCCGTACGAGCTGGTCCGTGAGGTCGCCCAGACCGGCAAGCTCCCGGTCGTGATGTTCACCGCCGGCGGCATCGCCACCCCCGCCGACGCCGCCATGATGATGCAGCTCGGCGCCGAAGGCGTGTTCGTCGGCTCGGGCATCTTCAAGTCCGGCAACCCCGAACAGCGCGCCGCCGCCATCGTCAAGGCCACCACCTTCTACGACGACCCGGACGTGCTGGCCAAGGTCTCGCGCGGCTTGGGTGAGGCCATGGTCGGCATCAACGTCGAAGAGATCCCGCAGCCGCACCGTCTGGCCGAGCGCGGCTGGTAATCATGGGCCCGATACCGTTCGGGCACTGAGGAATTCGCCTCGGTGGGCGTCGTGATCGCGGCGCCCACCGAGGCTTTTTTGGGGCAAGGACTCAGCGCCGCAGGAGTTCGGTGGTGAGGGTGTCGAGGCGGATCGCGTTGTCCGGGTCGAAGTCCTTGCGCGTCAAGGGGAGTCGGGTCCGGCGCCGGAAGGCGGTCACCGGATCCGCGGGTGGTTCGTCGAGCAGCCGGGCGATCGGCGGTACGGCTTGGTCGACCGATCGGCCGACGACGTATCCGGCGGCCTTGGTCAGGATTCGCTGAGATGTGGGCAGCGGGTCGGCCATCGCGGTGCGCACCATCATCGGGTTGTAGAGCACGTAGCGGGTGCGTGCGTCCGGGTAGCGCTGGGGAAAGGCGATGCCGAGCAGGTCGTTGGCGCGCGAGGCCTGCATGGCGGCGCGGACGCCGGTGTAGCCCCGGCTCAGGGTCAGATCGTCCCAATGGATTCGGCCGGGGAAGCCGCCGGGGCCGCAGATGTTCATGATCACCGGGGCGCTGGTGCGTTCCAGCGCTGCGACCAAGCCGTGTCCGAGGACGAATCGGCTCAGGTAGTGCAGCGCGAAGGTGAACTCGATGCCGTCCTCGGTTTCGGTCCGCCGCGGCTGGAACCGTTGCGCACCGAAGATCAGGCCGTCGACCACCTCGGTGCGCGCGGTGATCCCGTCGAGCGCTGTCCGCATTCCGGCCAGGGTGCTCAGGTCGGCGCACAAGAACACCGCGCGCTCGCCCGCGCCGATCGCGGCGGCCTCCCGAACGAACGCCTCGCCTTTGGTGGTACCGCTGGCGAGCGCGATGACCCGGTCACCGCGTCGCAGAAAATGTAGGCCGAGCCCCTTGCCCATGCCGTCGGTGCCGCCGGTGATGACATATGTGCGCATCGAATTCCGTTCTCCTCGAATCACTCTGGACTGGGTCATCGGCCGATAGTTCGAGGCTAGAAACCGGGACGCCACCAAGTCAACATCTGATGACTTACCATGACTTCATGGCACCGAAGCTCGAACCACGTCGCCGCGATCGTGCGGCCACCCGTGCGGCACTGCTCGACGCCGCGCGAATCCGTTTCGCCGCACAGGGTTTCGACGGCACCGGCCTGCGCGAGATCGCCGCCGAGGTCGGCGTCGACCCTGCTTTGGTGTCGCGCTACTTCGGCTCCAAGAAGGCGCTCTACGCCGAGGCGATGCGCATGGAGATCCCCACCGGAGTGGCCGCCGACCCGCACCGGCCGGTGGTCAGCATCGCCGACGCCCTGCTCCACGACGTCGTGTACCAGGACTGGTCGCAGTACGGCGGCGAACACCCGCTGCTGGCCATGCTCCGCTCGGCAGGCCACGACGACGTGCGCGATCAGTTACGGGCTCAACTCTGCGACGGCTACCTGCAAGAGTTCGCCGACCGGCTCGACGGTCCCGACGCGCAACTACGTGCGGAGCTGATCGGAGCTCTGCTGATCGGCCTCGGCGTTCTGCGTTCGGTGATCGGCACGCCCGCCGTGAGCGCGGCTCCGTTCGACCGAACCCGGGTGCTCGCGGCCCGTATGGTGAACGCCCTGACCTGATCACGACTGATAAGGCAGGTGTCTCAAAGGATTCCCTGTTCGTGCGCGTAGATCGCGGCCTGGGTGCGGTCGCGGACGCCGAGGCGATGGAGGATGCTCGAGACGTGGTTCTTGACGGTGCCCTCGCTGAGATAGAGGGACCGGGCGATTTCGCGGTTGGCGGCGCCGGTGGCGAGCAGGCGAAGGACCTCGGTTTCGCGGCCGCTGAGGTCGATGGTGGGGCGTGGGATACGGGAGCGCACCATGGCGGCGAGGCGGGTGGTGACGGCGGCGGAATACTGGTCGACACCCGCGTGCGCGAGGCGGATCGCCTGGGCGAGTTCGGCGGCGGGAAGGTCTTTGAGCAGGTAGCCGGACGCGCCCGCGTGCAGGGCGGCGACGATGTAGCCGTCGTCGTCGAAGGTGGTGAGCATCAACACGGTGACCCCCCCGCGCAGCCTGGTGGCCGCCTCCACGCCGCCCATTCCGGGCATGCGGACATCCATCAGTACCACGTCCGGCTGCAGCGTGGTCGCGAGTTCGACTGCCTCGGAACCACTTTCGACCGCACCGAGGACCTCGATGCCTGGTTGCAGGGCGAGCAACGCGGCGATCCCTTCGCGAACCAAACGCTCATCATCGGCGATCAGCACGCGGACCTTCGGGGCAGTGCCCGACATCTCGGGATCGCGTCCGGTCATCGCCCCACCGCGGGGACCGTGGCGAGCAGACGAGTTCCGTCGGTACTAGATGTGATTCGCACATCGCCGCCGACCAGGTCCAGGCGTTCACGCATTCCGGACAGCCCTTGGCCTTCTGTCGTGCCGGGCGCGAAACCTGTTCCGTTGTCGGCGATATCGAGGACGCCGGTGCTCGCGGTGAGGTCGACGCGGACCGCGACGGCGGTGGCGCCGGAGTGGCGGCGTGCGTTGGTGAGTGCTTCCTGTGCGGCGAGGTACAGGGCGAGGCGGACGGGTTCGCCGACGGTGTCCTCGGTGCCGGTGAGGTCGAGGGTCACGGCGAATCCGGTGTCGTCGAGCCGGGTCACGAGTGCTCGCAACGCGGTGGCGAGGGTGAACTGCGTGTCATCGGCACGCAGGGTGCCGACCGCGCGCCGCACCTCGTCGAGGGCCAGGCGCGTGGAATGACGCCCTTCGGCGAGTGCCCGGTCGGCGATATCGGTATCCAACGGCCGGTAGGCGGCCGATTTCTCCAGTTGGATCGCGGTGACCACGAGGTGATGGCCGACGCTGTCATGGATATCGCGCGCTACCCGGGTTCGTTCGGCGACGGTGGCGAGGGAGACCGCCTGGTCGGCGTATTCCCGGAGCCGGGCGTGCGCGTCGGCCAGTTCGGTGAGCAGTGTTTCGGCGCGGCGCCGCCCGGTTTCCTCGCGTTCGGCGATCACCGCGATCGCGAGGGCGAAAACGACGCCGATCGTGAGCATCAGCAGATCCGAGAGCGCCTCGGGATTCGCTCGCAGCGCCGGTCGCCCGATGACGAGGATCCCGGCGAGGAGCAGACCGCTACCGGCGAGTGCGTAGGCGACACGATGCCCGACGGTGAAATAGGCAGTGAGCGGAAGCAAGACGAACAGGACCTTCGCATTGCCACTGCTGTCGAGCGCGGTGATCGCCGCGTACAGGACGCCGCGGACGACCAGCCCGGTGATCGCGAGGGTCCTCGACCGGGTGAACCACCCTGCGGCGATCTCCAGCCCTCCCGCGAGCACGAGGGCCCCGGTGAACGCGATCGACCGGGCAGGGTCGACAGGAGCGGTCGAGGCGACAGCGAGCCCGGCTATGAGCACCGAGACATACAGGAAGCACGCGACCCAGGTCAGTGCGCGTGGTCGATGCATTCGCTGAGCGTATGGGTAGATCCGACACCCTGCCACGGTTGCGCGACGAATCTGGCCGAAGGTCATGGGTCGCCCGGCACTGACGGTCGTGACCACCGGATTCCTACCGTCGACCTCGACATCGAGAAGGGATTTCGACATGGACACACGAGCACTACTGCGACTGGGCGGCGTCTCCGGCCTCATCTGCGGCGGAGCTATCGCCGCGGCGGGCGCGATCGAACTGGTCGCCGCGGGCAAGACACCACTCACCCAGGTTCTCAACGGGGCCGCTGTCCCCTTCGGGATCGGCCTGCTGGTGGCGTTGTACGCGCTGCTGCATCAGCGTCTCGGCCGCTTCGGAGCACTCGCCTTCGTTGTGCAGTTCCTCGGCTTCGGCTATTTCGCGGGTATCGCCTTCGCCAGGAATTTCGTGCTGGTGTACTTGGACAAGCCGGTCGTCGACGAATTGCTCACCAGCCCAGCCAAATCCGCGTTCCTCGGCACCGCGGTTCTCGCACTGAGCGGAACACTGCTGTTCGGCACAGCGCTGCTGCGTAGCGCGGCGGTCCCGCGCGGCGCAGTGATCCTCTACACCGCGGGCCTGTCCGTGCTCTGCCTGACCTTCCTGCTCCCGGCACCGCTGGTCCGTGTCGGACACATCGCGGCCGGATTCGGCATGGTGTGGCTGGCCTGGACCGTGTGGTCGAGCGTGCGAGTGGACCCGTCGATACCCGACCCGGCGCGCTAGCGATACCGGAGGCCGCGGCCTACGGCTGGCCCGCCGCGCCTTCGGTATCGGTGGTGAGGGCGTCGGCGAAGTTCTCGGCGTAGCCGAGGATGAGCTGGCGCTGGGTGGGCAGGAGAACGGCCAGCTCGTGCCAGGCGATGGCGGTGGGCGAGCCGTACAGATGGGTCAGGTCGGTGACCAGGGCCGCGGCCTGTTCGGGAGTGGGGGCGGTGGGGCGCGCGAAGGCGAGCAGGGAGGCGCCGATGGCGATGTGGCGGTAGCCGTGGACGGCCATGCGGCGGATGACCGTGTGGTTGTCGTAGGTACTCCAGTCGTCGGCGAAGTACCCGTTGGGAATGCCGGCGATGGCGAGGTCGTCGCGGTCCACCGGGACGCGCTGGATCAGGACGACGTCGTCGACCACGCGGTCGGGGGAGCGGTTGGCGGCGACGAGCGCGGCGAGCTCGTCCTCGGACGCGTTGCGGGTGTCGCGCAAGGATTCCCAGGGGACGCGCGCGGACGGTTTGTCGAGCAGCGCGGCGATCCGGGAGACCGTGGCGTTCTCGGCGTGGTGGGTGGCGGCGGGATCGTCCGGGTCGTCGTGGTCCCCGCCGTCGCCTTCCACGAGCCCGAGGGTGGCGTGCATGCTCGTGTACGCGCACTGGCCGAGATCGTCGAGCGTGCACAGGATCCGCGCGTCGGGATGGTCCATGCGGACGAGCTCCAACGCGTCGAGCAGTTGGGCGAAGGTGGTGACGTCGTCGAGGCGGGCAACGGTGTTGGAGTCCAGCCGGTTACGTCGAACGGGTGGTTCGCCCGGCTCGAAAGTCGTCATCTGCACCCCGTCATCCTGGCACGGCCTTCGGCGCGTCGGAGTGATCCCGGCGCCGGTGGGCGATGTGGGCTTCGTCTGCGCCGTGCGCTGTGCCCTCGCGGGCGCCGTCGTTGCGCGATGCCTGCGTCGGTTGGCCCATGATTTGCTGCCAACTGGGCGTACCGTACAGTCGGTCCGTGACCGCGCTCGACTTCTCCTTGCTGGTCGTCGCGGGATTCTTCACCGGCTTGATCGGTTTCGTCACCGGGATGGCCTCGATCGTCTCCTATCCGGCGCTGCTGGCCGCCGGTCTGCCGCCCGTCGCGGCCAATGTCACCAACACCGTCGCCATGGTCGCTGTCGGCGTCGGGGCGACCGCGAATTCCGGCCGCGAACTCATCGGCCGCGGACCCACGCTGGTGCGCTGGGCGGTGCTGGCGGCCGTGGGCGGACTTCTCGGCGCGCTCGCGCTGCTGGTCGCCCCGGACGGCGCGTTCGAGGTGGTCGTGCCGTTCCTGGTGGCCATGGCGTCGATCGCGCTGCTGGTGCAACCGCTGGTGCGCCGTCATATCGGCGAGCTCAGCGCGCCGTGGATCGTGCCGGTCGGCATCCTGCTCACGTCCGTGTACGGCGGCTACTTCGGCGCGGGCGCCGGCGTGATCTATCTGTCGATGATGATGCTGTTCACCGCCGAATCCGTCTGGAGCGCCTCGATTCTCAAGAGCTTCCTGCTCGGCATCGCGAACCTGGTCGCCGCGATCGGATTCGCGGCCTTCGGTCCGGTGCACTGGGGCGCGGCACTGGCCCTCGGCGCGGGTGCGCTGGCCGGTGGCTGGTGCGGTCCGCCGGTGGTGAAAGTGATCCCGCCGAGCGTGTTGCGCGTGACGGTCGGCATCGGCGGCCTCGGCCTGGCCGTGTACTTGGCTGTCTAGAGCCCCGGATTTCCCCTGCCGGGGTGCTGCGCGGTCCGTAGCCTGGAGACGGTGCACCACTCAGATAGTGAAATCGCAATCCACGCAACAGAAGTCGCTTCGGAAGTGATCCGGTCGGCATTTCACGCACCGCTCACTCGCTACGCCAAACAGGGCGATGATTTCGCCACGCAGGCCGATATCGCCGCCGAAAATGCCATCCTCGATGTCCTCGCGACCGCATGCCCGGGCGACCGGTTCGTCGCCGAGGAATCGGGAGTCACCGGATCCGACCGTAGCGACCGCACGTGGTTCATCGATCCACTGTGTGGCACAAGGAATTTCGCAGTCGACACCGCGTTCGTCGCGGTGAATGTCGCCCTACGCGACGGCGATACCGTGCAGGTGGCGGCAACCGCCGACCCGTTCGCAGGCGAGATCTTCTGGACAGCGGGGCAGGGCGCGTTCCTCCGCGCCGACGGCCGCGACGAGCCACTGCGGCCGCACGCGGGCAGCCACCTCGTCGACGTCGACCTCGACCACCCGTTCCCCTGGTCGACCCCGGCACAACTCTTCGACGCCGAAGGCTTTGCGGGCGCATTCCATCCGCGGGTGTTGTCGACCTCGCTGGCCCTGGTGTGGGTCGCGGCCGGTCGCCGAGCCGCCTACATCACCGGCGGCGACCTGCGCGAGAGCGTGCACTTCAGCAGTGCGATCGCGGTGTGCCAGGCGGCGGGCTGCGTGGTGACCGGCCTCGCCGGACAACCGCTACACACCGCGCCACACGGACTGATCGCCGCGGCGGACGCGCACACCCACGCCCGACTGGTAGCCGCGGTCACCGGCCTGCGCCCCGGGTAGCACTGGGGTACACCACAATCCGACGCGTCTCATAGACCCACGTTGTCTGTGTCTTAGGGTTTCCTCAAATTCACTGGGTAGCGTCCGGGCCGTGGCATCGAGGCCTGCGCTGTGTGGCGCCGATCCTCCGCCGTCGCCCAGTGGGCGAGAGACCGACCCGACGTAAGGACGAGTGGATGAAGTTTCGTAGGACCGGACGAGTAGCGATCGCGGGACTGGCTGTGGTTGCCGCCCTCGGCCTGAGCGCGTGCAGTGACGACAAGGGCGAAGCCGCGCCCAAGACCACTACCAGCGCCAAGGCTTCGGCGGCAGGCACGCCCACCGCGGAACTTCCTGCCGTGCCTACCGTCGAGCAGCTCAACACCCAGCTCACCACCGCACTGGATCCGGCGGTCCCCAACGACCAGAAGCTGGACTTCGTCCAGGGCATCGAGGCCGACCCCGAGCTGCCGAACCGCCTGGCGCAGGCCGTTGAGACCAACAACGTCCAGGTGCAGGTCACCGAGGTGACCTCCTTCGGTGACAGTGTCAACGCCAAGGCCAACTTCACGGTCAACGGGCAGACCAATGTCGTCGACGTGCCGTTCGTGGCCGAAAACGGCAAGTGGAAGGTCCAGAAGTCGTGGGCCTGCACCATGCTGACCAACCTGGGGCAGACCTCGGTCGCCTGCGCCTGATCTCTGCTCGCGCGAGCCCCGTTCGGAAATCCGGACGGGGCTCTCGCGTATGCGGAGTATGCCGGGCCCGCAACGGGTTCCGTGTCAGCCGCGCAGTGCCGCCCGATCGGGATGATCCCAGCGCACGGTCCAGGTCGCGTTCTCGGGATTCTCGGCTGTGTGATCGCGCACAGCGGGCAGTGTCCACTGCTGATCGGCCGGCGTCAGTCGCAGCGCCGCTTGCTCACTCAGCTCCAAGCGGATCGTGAGATCGAAGTCGAGCCCGCGCCCCAGCAGCATCGGTCCCGCGAGCACCAACACCAAGTCGGCCTGCGCGGGGCGAATCGCCGCCCGCGCCGACCGATCTCGCTCCTCGTCCCACAACGCGGGCAACCACCGCCCCCTCGGTGCGCATCGCGTCCAGAATCTCGCGCCGCAGCGCGTCGTAATCGAACCATGCTGTGCGATAAGACCATTCGTCATCACGACCGTATTCCATGCGCAACGACGCGGGTCGCACGAAGTCGTGCGTCGACACCACTGCCGCCGATCGACCTCGGTCAGTGAGCGTCGCCACGATCCGGCGGCCGAGGTCGACGGGCACGGCGGCATCGGCACCGTCGACCGCGAGCACCCGTCGCCCCGGCAGCTCGACGAGCCGGTCGGCGACGAGTCGGGCCAGGGCGGTGGGCGAGGTGGGCGTGAACGTCGGCACACCGACCATCACAGCAAATTCCGGGCCGTCGCGCAGAGCCTGACAAGAGCCGGACAAACCGCCCGGTCGGCGAGGCGATAATCTCGAGCACATGGCGACAATCGAAGAGGCGCTCGCGATCGAGCGGCTGGAGCGCGACATCTTCCGCGGCGCGTCCACGAAGTCTCAGCTACCGCGGACCTTCGGCGGTCAGGTAGCAGGGCAGGCGCTGGTCTCGGCGGTCCGCACCGTCGACCCCGCCTTCCAGGTGCATTCCCTGCACGGCTACTTCCTGCGACCGGGCAACCCGGAGGAACCCACTGTCTTCCAGGTGGAGCGCATCCGCGACGGCCGGTCCTTCTGCACCCGCCGCGTCACCGGCGTGCAGGACGGGCAGGCGATATTCACGATGTCGGCCTCGTTCCATCACGGTGACGAAGGGCCGGAGCACCAGGACGTGATGCCCGCGGTCGAAGCTCCCGACGACATGCCCGACGCCAGCGTGACCATGACTCCCGAACGGCTGTGGGAGATGCGGGAATGGGAGCACTGGGACATCCGCACCGTCCCGCAGGACCAGGTCGTCGCACGCGACGGTGCCGTGTCCCCGCAGCAGGTGTGGTTCCGGTACCGCCATCCACTGCCCGACGACCCGATGTTCCACGTCTGCACGCTGGCCTACATGAGCGATATGACGCTGCTCGGCTCGTCGAAGGTGATCCACCCCGACGAACCGACCCAGAACGCCTCGCTCGACCACGCCATGTGGTTCCTTCGCCCGTTCCGCGCCGACGAATGGCTGCTCTACGACCAGTCCTCGCCCTCGGCCGGCTTCGGTCGCGCGCTGACCGGCGGCAAGATCTGGGACCGCGCGGGCAACCTGGTCGCCGCCGTCGTCCAGGAAGGCCTGACCCGCACGCCGCGCCACCGGTGAGCGTGAGCGGGCACACATCGGACCCGCTCGTAAGCTCAACGGCTGTGAACGCAACCTCGACCGCCACCCGGCCGACCATCGGTGTCCTCGCGCTGCAGGGTGACGTGCGCGAGCACGTTGCCGCGCTGGAACACTGCGGCGCCGATCCGGTGCTGGTGCGGCGCGAGTCGGAACTGGCCTCGGTCGACGGGCTCGTGCTGCCCGGTGGTGAGTCGACCGCGATCTCCAAGCTGCTGCAGGCGTTCGACCTGCTGGAACCGTTGCGGGCTCGGCTGCGCGACGGGCTGCCCGCCTTCGGTTCCTGCGCGGGCATGATCCTGCTCGCCTCGGAGGTCCTCGACACCAGGGCCGACGCCCAGCACCTGTCCGGGATCGATATGACGGTGCGGCGCAACGCGTTCGGCCGTCAGGTCGACTCCTTCGAGACCGATCTGGACTTCACCGGCCTCGACACGCCCGTGCGCGCGGTGTTCATCCGCGCGCCGTGGGTGGAACGCGTCGGTGACGGTGTCGAGGTGCTGGCACGGGTGCCGCACGGGCCCGCCGAGGGGCGCATCGTGGCTGTCAGGCAGGGCAAGGTGGTGGCGACCTCGTTCCACCCCGAGGTGACCGGTGATCTCCGGGTGCACGAACTGTTCGTCGACCTGGTCCGCAGCGCGCGGTAAACCCCGCGTCGGCGGGCGTGGCGGGACAGTGAGTAGGCTGGATCGAGCTTGTCCGCCCGGGCAGACGCGCCACCGACTTGAAGGAAGTAGGGCATGAGCGGCCACTCCAAATGGGCCACCACCAAGCACAAGAAGGCGGGGATCGACGCCAAGCGCGGCAAACTCTTCGCCAAGCTGATCAAGAACATCGAGGTGGCGGCCCGCACTGGTGGTAGTGACCCTGCGGGCAATCCGACGCTGTTCGACGCCATCCAGAAGGCGAAGAAGACTTCGGTCCCCAATGACAACATCGAGCGTGCCCGCAAGCGCGGCGGTGGTGAAGAGGCCGGCGGCGCCGACTGGCAGACGATCATGTACGAGGGCTACGGGCCCAACGGTGTCGCTGTGCTGATCGAATGCCTCACCGACAACCGCAATCGCGCCGCGGGCGAGGTCCGGCTCGCGATGACCCGCAACGGCGG
This sequence comes from Nocardia sp. A7, assembly GCF_046549215.1. Lineage (NCBI taxonomy): Bacteria > Bacillati > Actinomycetota > Actinomycetes > Mycobacteriales > Nocardiaceae > Nocardia > Nocardia sp. A7. Next base: position 166,148 of record NZ_JAJPWE010000002.1, read on the forward strand.
CAACATGGCCGATCCGGGTTCGGTGTCGTACCTGTTCGCCCGCAAGGGCGTGGTGACGCTGGAGAAGAACGGCCTGTCCGAGGACGACGTCCTCGAAACGGTCCTCGACGCGGGTGCCGAAGATGTCAACGACCACGGCGACGTCTTCGAGATCATCTCCGAGCCCGGCGATCTGATCGCGGTGCGTTCGGCACTGCAGGCCGCCGATATCGACTACGACTCCGCCGAGTCCGGTTTCCAGGCGTCGGTGTCGGTCGCGGTCGACGCCGACGGTGCTCGCAAGGTGTTCAAGCTGGTCGACGCGCTCGAAGACAGCGACGATGTGCAGAACGTGTACACCAATGTCGACATCTCCGACGAAGTCGCCGCGGAACTCGACGACGAGTAGTCAGCATCGCGTTCGACCGCCCCAGCTGTGAATTCAGCTGGGGCGGTTCACGTTTCGGCTACGAAGCCCGCTGCTCGTAGTAGCCCGACATCGACGGGTAGTAGTCGGCGAAATCCGGTCGTTCGGTGTGCGTGCACGCGGCGACGAACATGTCCGCGTAGTACTCCCAGCCCGGACCGATCTGCGGGATCTCCGCGAGCTGATACTCCGACGTCAGGTGGTGGACCAGGCGCAGCACGGTGGCCGGGCCGGTGTCGAGCAGGGTCACCTCGAGGCGCCACAGGCCGATCTGATCGGTCGAGGAGATGCCGAGGTGGATCGGTGGGGTGCAGTCGTCGATGTGCATCGCCGTCCACGGCTCACCCTCCTCGAACCGCATCTGCACTTGGATGGTATTGCCGGTACCCGCGTCCCCCTCCCAGGTGCCGTACCAGCCCGAGGTGAGGTGCGGATCGGTCAACCGCGCCCACACCTCCTCGATCGGCAACCCCAACGACCGGGTGATCACCAGATCTCGCCCCTCTGGCGTCGCCACGATGTCACCGGTGGGTATGGCCATGTGCGGGTTCTCCTCGCCTCGGACGGACCGACCACCTCGACCGTACCCGCGGGCGAAGTCCCCGCCCGGCACAATGACGACATGACACGAATCGAGGTGGAGTTGCTAGCGGGTGCTGATTTCGCGGACCTCGCGTAGGTGTTGTTCCATGGCGGATGCGGCGGTGGGGCCGTCTCGGTTGTCGATCGCTTGCAGGATCTGGGTGTGGCCGTGGAGGGAGACTCGGCGGCCGAGGGGGGTGCGGTGGGAGAGGACTCGGGTGTGGCGGGTCCACTCCGTGGTCATCGTGCAGAGGGTGACCAGGAGTGGGTTCTGGGCGGAATGTGCCAGTAGCGTGTGGAATTCGATGTCGAGGGCCATCGATTCGTCCGGGCTGAGGGTTTCGTCGGAGCGGTCGATGACGGCGTGCAGTGACAGCAGATTCGATTCCACGGCGCGCAGGGCGGCGAGCTGGGCGATGCGGGGTTCGACCAGGTCGCGCAGTTCGGTCGCGTAGGCGAGTTCGGTGTCGAGGTCGGCGAGGGTGCCGTGCAGTTCGGCGGCGCCGCGGGGGAGGTCGGTGACGGTGCTGCCGCGACCCTGTCTGCGGTCGACCAGGTTCTTGGATTCCAGCTCGAACATGGCTTCGCGCAGCGAGGAGCGCGAGACATTCAGCTGCGCCGCGAGTTCGCGTTCCGGCGGTAGTCGGTCGCCCGCGCGCAGGGCGCCATCGATGATCAGCCGTTCCAGGTGAGCGGCCACTTCGGCGCTGACGCTGCCGGTGCGGCGGCGCAGCGGGGGGATCGGTGCGACGGTCACCTGGCTCCTCGCGAATCGTGATGATTGGTCCGGCCAATTGTAATCGAGGTCGGACCTCTGACCGATATTGCCGGGGTGTAAAGCCTCGGTTACGCACGTTTCGCCCGGTCGCAAGGCTGCATTTAGTGGAATACCGTTACTGCATGAGATGGTCGGACCAATGTTCGGCTGAACGTCGCGGAGACCGGAGGAACCACTGTGACCTCGTTGGCTGAGGACCAGATCGCCCCCGCATTCCCGGTGCTGCAGCAGGGCAGCGGCATCGCGCCGGGGATCACCTATGTCCCCGCCGATCCCGATCGGGTGCTGTGGGGCAGGCTGCCGCGACGCGGTGACACCCCGGTGACGACCGTCGCGCCGGGTACGAGCGTGGTGATCGACACGATCAGTCACGAGGGCATCCTCGCCGATCAGGGCTCGGACCCGGTCGCCTACTTTCGCGGGCACGGCGTAGCTCGCGATCAGATACTCGACGACACCGTCGAGGTGGTCGCCCGGCGCGTGCGCGAGGACGGGGCGGGACCGCACATCGTGACCGGCCCGATCGCCGTCGACGGCGCAGCGCCCGGCGATCTGCTCGCCGTGCGGATCGAGCACCTCGCGATGCGCGCGCCCTACGGTGTCATCTCGACCAGGCACGGTCGCGGCATGCTGGCCGGCACGCCGCACGACGGCTCGTACGGGCAGTTCTGCACGGTGATCGGGCGAGATGACAAGTGGTTCGGCAGCATGCCGATCGGCCCCGGCAGCCCGCACCGGGCGCGCTTTCCGCTCGATCCGTTCCTCGGCATCATGGGCGTGGCCACCGACACCGAGGACCGTGCGCATTCTGTGCCACCGGGTGCGCACGGCGGCAACATCGACGTCAAACTGCTCACGCCAGGCGCCACCGTGTTCCTGCCGGTGCAGGTGCCCGACGCGTTGTTCTATGTGGGTGACCCGCATTTCGCGCAGGGTGACGGGGAGGTGGCGCTCACCGCACTGGAGGCGCCGCTGCGGGCGAGGGTGACCCTGGACCTGATCCCGGCGGAGCAGGTCGCCGACATCGGTTCGTGCACAGGGCCGTTCGCGGCCGGGCACGGCCTCGTGATCCCGACCGGGCTCGATCCCGATCTGGACACGGCACTGTCGCTGTGTGTGGGCAATGCCGTCGACCTGCTCGGCGCGCTGTTCGACACCGATCCGCACAGTGCCTACCTCTACCTCAGTGCCGCAGCCGATTTCACCATCTCGCAGGCTGTCGATCTGACCCGCGGGGTGCACGGCAAGATCCGGGTTGCCGACTTCGCGCACACCACGGGCACCGATCTGGCCCGCTTCATCCTGGAGCGGGCGCGGTGACCGCGACAGCGCGCGACGTCGAGGTGGACACCACTGTGTGGCGCGAGCGCGGTGACCCGCTGGTGAGGGCGACGTCAACAGGCCCGCTCGCCGGGCACACAGTCGCCGTGAAAGACCTGTTCGCGGTGGCCGGATACCCGATCGGCGCAGGTGTCGAGGATTTTCTCGCCGAGCGCACCCCCGAACCACGCCACGCCGCGGTCGTCGCCGACCTGCTCGCGGCAGGCGCCACCATCACCGGCATCGCGAGGACGGACGAATTCGCCTACAGCATCACCGGTGGCAACGGACGCACCGGCATGCCGGTCAATCCAGCTGCGCCACAATGTGTTCCAGGTGGTTCAACGAGCGGGCCCGCTGTCGCGGTCGCTCGCGGCGAGGCGACGATCGGCCTCGGTACAGACACCGCGGGTTCGATCCGCGTTCCCGGCTCCTACCAGGGACTCTGGGGCATCAGAACCACGCACGCCAGCCTCGACACCACCGGTCTACTACCCTTGGCCCCGTCGTTCGACACCATCGGGTGGCTCACCCGTGATCCCGCCACCCTCTTTGCGGTCGCCGATGTGCTGATCACGAATACCGTTGTGCCGCAGAACAAGAACGCCGTAGCGCGCATCGACATCGGACGCAGCCCGGTGGGAAGAGATCCCGAGGTCGGGCAGGGTGCCGCGGCAACGGATTCCGAGCACACCGGGCTCAGGGCAGGGGAGCTCGTCGTCGACCCGGCACTCTGCGGGGCTGCCGAACCGGGTGTCGCCGAGCGGTCACTGCTGGCCGCCGAAGAACTCGGGGCTCGACCGATCACCCTGCGGGCCGACCTCGATCGCTGGTTCTCCGCGTTTCGCGCCGTGCAGGCGTTCGAAGCGTGGGCCGGGCACGGTGAATGGCTGACCGCGCATCCCGGCGCGCTCGAACCCGAGGTCGGCGAGCGTTTCGCCTGGGCCGCAACGGTGACCGCCGAGCAGGCAACGGCCGCGCGGACAGTCGTTGTCGAGGCTGCTGTGCGGATCCGCGGGACCATCGGCGACCGCGTGCTGGTCCTGCCGACGACGGCCGGACCGCCGCCGTTGCGCGAGGCCGACCAGCGCACCCGCGATGCCGTCCGCGGCGCGACGCTGCGGCTGACCTGCCTGGCGTCGATCGCCGGCCTGCCCGCCGTCACCCTGCCGCTGCCGGACCGCCACGGCCTACCCGTCGGCCTGTGCCTGGTCGGTGCCGCGAACACCGACCGTGCCCTCATCCACCTCGCGACCCGCTGCGCCGCGCGACTGGCGAACCTATGAGAAATGGACCCGCAATGCCTACCTCCGACACGACGTGGACCGCAACCACCCCAGCGATGACTCGCACACTGCGCCGGGTTCTCTCGGCCGTGTTCGCGGCGCTGCTCATCGTCACGGGCCTGACCGCCTGCGTATCGACCCCGGGCGGCACCAGTGACCCGGCATCGGTGCGGATCGGCACGCTGCGTGGGCAGCCGCACCTGTACGCGCCGTACTTCATGCAGCGTTTCGCCCCCGCGGGCACGACCTATGAGATCGTGCTGTTCGAGAACTCACCCGACATCAAGAACGCGATCGCCTCGGGCGCTGTCGATTTCGGGGTGCTCGGTGCGCCGTCGATGCTGGCGGGCAGTGCCGCGGGTCAGGATGTGAAGATCGTCGCCTCCGCCGCCGACGGTGGGTCGGCGTTCGTCGGCAAGCCGGAGATCACCACGGTGAACGACCTGCGCGGCAAGAAGATCGGCTTCCCGCAGGGCTCGTCACAGGAGATCCTGCTGCGGCTCACCCTGACAGCGCACGGTCTCGACCCGGTCACCGACGTGCAATTGGTCAACCTGTCCTACTCGGACATGGCCAACGCCTACAAGTACGGTCAGATCGACGCGTTTCTCAGCGCCGAGACCGCGCCGTCGATCGTCATGCAGGTCGGCGCGCATCCGATCGTCTCGCCGTATGACACCGCGATCGGCGGGGTGAACATCGTCTTCGGTACCAGGGGCGCGCTGATCGACCAGGATCGCGACCGGGTGCAGCAGACCGTGCGCAGCTTCGTTCAGGCCATCGAGTTCATGAAGGGCGATCGCACCGCCTGGGTCGACGGGCTGGTCGACACCTTCGGCCTCGACCGCACGATCGTCGACACCGCGACGAACAACGTCTGGTTGCGGTGGGAACTCGACGACGGGTACCGCGGCCGGGTGGTCGCCCTCGCCGAGCAGATGCGGGCCTTCGACCAGCTGTCCAAGGCGCCGGATATGGCGAAGGTGTTCGACACCGGGTTCCTGACCCCCGCGGGGATCGGGCGATGACAGCCCTCGACGCACCACCGGTCGGCCACACCACCGCCGTGCCGCCCGAGAGTCGACGGCGGCTGCCGAGCCGGGTGCTCACAGTGCTGTGGGCACTGCCGGTCCCGCTACTGCTCGGGCTGCTGTGGGACCGCGGCGTCGAGGGCGCGCGGACGCTGCCATTCGGTATCCAGATGCAGTTCCTGCCGAAACCGTACGAGGTGGCGCGGCGCCTGGCCGACCTCGCGTTCGGCGGCATCATCGGCGATACCTACAGTGGCACCCTGTGGTTGCACCTGTACGCCAGCACGCTGCGGGTGCTGCAGGGGTTCCTGTTCGCGGCCGCCGTCGCGATCCCGCTCGGCATCGTGATGGGTCGCTCCCGGCTCGTCTACCGCATGCTCGAACCGACGATCAACCTGGTCCGCCCGATTCCGGTGACCGCGTGGGCCCCGCTGTCGCTGCTGATCATCGGCTTCGGCGACCGCTCGACGATCTTCCTGGTGTTCCTCGCCGCGGTGTTCTCGATCCTGCTGAACACGATCGCCGGCGTGCGGGCGGTGCCGGAGCGCCTGCTGGAAGCCGCCGCGATGCTGGGCACCCGGCCCGCACACACCCTGTACAAGGTGGTGTTGCCCGCCGCCGTGCCGAGCATCGTCGCCGGTCTGCGGATCGCGCTCGGCCTGTCGTGGGTGATCCTCGTGGTCGGCGAGACGGTGGGCATCCGAATCGGGTTGGGGGCGTTGATCACTCAGGCCAGGGAACAATCGCGCACCGACCTGATCATCGCGGTGATGATCGTGATCGGCCTGGCCGGATTCGTCGCCGATCGGCTGCTGATGCTGCTGGTCGAGCTTGCAGCGGGCCGTCGGCCGCTGCTGCCGTGACCGCAGACAGGACACTCATGAAGATCTACTCCACCCGCCGCCGCCCGCATCGCCCCGCGCGCATCGTTGTCGACGGGCTCGGTAAGCGCTATTCCGGTGCACCCGGGTTCGCCGTCGACGGCGTCGAACTCGACATCGCCGCAGGCGAATTCGTCTGTGTGGTCGGTGCCAGCGGTTGCGGGAAATCCACGCTGCTCCGGATTCTCGCCGGTTTGGAGGCTGCCACCACCGGTACTGTCACCGTCGCCGACGAACCGGTCAGCGGACCTGGCCCCGAGCGCGGTGTCGTCTTCCAGGATTATGGGCTGTTTCCGTGGCTCACCGTCGCCGAGAACATCGCCTACGGACCGAAGCAGGCCAGGATGACCCGGCCCGATATCCGCGAGATCACCGACCGCTGGCTCGACACCGTCGGCCTGACCCGCGTGCGAAAGTCGTTCCCGCACCAGCTGTCCGGTGGTATGCAGCAGCGCGTCGCGATCGCCAGGGTGCTGGCCAACAGCCCCGCTGTCCTGCTGATGGACGAACCGTTCGGTGCCCTCGACGCGCTCACCCGCACCGACATGCAGGCCGAGCTCAAACGCATCCACCGCGAGACCGCCGTGACCGTCGTCTTCGTCACCCACGGTATCGACGAGGCCGTCTATCTGGCCGACCGTGTCGTGGTGATGGCCGGTGGCGCGGCCCACGGCAACGCGGGTCACGTCCGCGAGATCGTCGAGATCGACCTGCCCGGTGAACGGGACTCCACCACACCGGAATTCAACGCCTACAAACGCCGCATCGATGCCTTGGTCCACCGGGGCAACCACAGCGCCGCCTGATCTGTCGCGGTGACCGGGTCGTCGGCGGCTGTAGGACCGTCGAGGTCGGCTCGGCGAATGCGCCATCGAAGGGGGGGGTGTTCGGGGCGCCACCTCGACGGGATCATGCCGATCGCATGCGAGGAATCGGGAGTGTGCCGGATCAGTGCGCGTGGACCGCGGGGGCGAGGATTTCGGTGACTCGTGTGGTGCGCGCGACGATTCGGCCCGCCTTGATGACGTAGCAGCGGTCGGGGCGGTCGAGTAGGGCGTCGGCGAGGCGATGTGTGCCGAGGACGACGAGGTCGGCTCGGGCGCCGACACGCAGGCCGTGGCGGTCGGCGATGCCGAGCACCCTGGCCGCGTCGGTGGTGGCCATCGCGAGGACTCGGCGCAGGTCGGCATCGCCGGAGAGGTGGCCGGTCTGGGCGAGGAACAGGCCGATGTCGAGGAGGTCGGTGTTGCCGTACGGGGTGAAGGCATTGCGAATGTTGTTGGAGGAGTACGCGGTTGTCACCCCGGCGGCCCACAGTTCGCGCACCGGTGCCACGCCGCGGCGTACCGCTGCCCGGTCGCCTCGACCGCCGAGGTGCATGTCGGTGGCTGGCAGCGGAACCACGGCGACGCCGACCTGGGCGAGGCGGGCCATGGTCGCCTGTCGCTCGCGCGGGGGGCGGGCGGCGAGGGAGGTGACGTGGCCGATGGCGACCCGGCCACCCAGTCCGGCGCGCTGGGCGGCATCGGCGATGTAGTCGGCCATGGCGAAGCGTGGGTCGGTGGCGTCGTCGGCGAAATCGGCGTGGATATCGACGGGGACACCGAATTCGGCGGCCAGCTCGAAGACCAGGTCGACGTGGCGTCGGCAGTCGGCGACGTCGGCTTCGTTGTAGGAGCACCCGCCGATCACGTCGGCGCCGAGGTGCAACGCCTCCCGCAACAGTTCCAGAGTGCCCGGTGCACGCAGGATTCCTTCCTGCGGGAACGCCACGATCTGCAGATCGATCAGGTCGCGGTACTCCTCGCGCAGGCCGAGCAGCACCTCGATACCGAGCAGCCCGACGATCGGGTCGACATCGGGATGCGCGCGAAGTGCGGTGGTGCCGTGGGTGATCGCCTGATCGAGGACGCGGCGAGCCCGGTCGCGGACCCCGTCAGCGGTGAACCCGCGCTTGAGTTCGCCGGTCACCTCGATCGCGCCCGCGAGGGTGCCGTCCGCCGCGCTCCGCTGGCGATCGAGCAGCGCCTTGTCCAGGTGCACATGAGATTCGATCAGCCCGGGGATGACGACTCTTGTCGCGCAATCGATCTCGGTCGTTGCGACACCCGGCAGCGCTGGCCCTATCGCGGTGATGACGCCGTCGGTGACAGCGATATCGACCGGATCGGCATCATCGGCGATACACGCGCGACGCAGCAGCAGATCTACCATGACAACCTCCAGTCACAACGGGGACCCCGTTTGTATACGACGCTGAGGTTTCTGGCGATGACGGTGATTGCTGCGTCCGTGTTACGCCTCGGCGGCGGCGCGTGGTCGCAGGCGGTAGGCCGAGGTGGCGTGGGCGATGTGGTCGGTGACCACCGCGATCGCCCGGTCGGCGTCCTGTGCCTCCAGTGCCGCGCAGATCTGCTCGTGTTCGTGCCAGGAATCCTCGGCGCGGCGGGGCAGTTCGACCGCGTAGACCCAGGCGATCTTCCAGCTCAGCTGGGTGATCAGCTGGCGAAGGAGCGCGCTGCCGGAGGCCTCGGCCAGCACCTCGTGGAAGCGGCTGTTGAGCCGGGCGAGTTCACCGAGTCTGCCGTCACGCACCGCTTCCTGACCCAGCGAGGTGAGTTCTTTGAGCCGTCCGAGCTGTTCAGGGGTGCGGCGCACGGCGGCGCGGCCCGCGCACATCGGTTCCAGCAGCGCCCGGATCTCGAGCAGGTCGGCCGCTTCCGCCTCGGTGAGTTCGGCGACGAAGGTTCCCGCATAGGGGCGTGACCAGGCGAAGCCCTCGGCTTCGAGTGTTCGCAGTGCCTCGCGGACCGGGACACGGGAGACGCCGTACCGCTCGGCCAGGGTGTCCTCGGTGAGGCGCTGGCCGGGCCGGAACTCGCCACGGATGATGTCGTCGCGGATCGCGCGGCACACCTGCTGCGGTGTCATGCGTCTGACGGTGCTGCTCACGTCGCCCCCAACGGTCGAATGGCGGAAACCGCGCGCCGGTCGTCTACGAATCGGCGCCCGCTCTCGCGAAGGATTGCTCCAAACCTACGGCATTCGGGCCGGTGCTCGGCCCGGGTATTCACTCGCCGCGACCATTCCTTTACGGTCGTATACGATCTCACGACGCTCTGTCGGAAGGACTTCATGGACCCCGTGCATCTAGCGCTGCTGCTGGCCGCAGGTCTCGGCGCAGGCTTCTGCAACGCCATCGCGGGTGGCGGCAGTCTGCTCTCGTTCCCCGCGCTGCTCGCGCTCGGTCTGCCCCCGGTGACCGCGACGGTCACCAACTCGGTCGCGGTCTGGCCGGGTTATCTCGGCGGCGCCGCGGCGCTGCGCAAGCGCGCCGACGACTATCGCGCGCTGCTGCCACGACTCGTCGTGACCAGCGTTACCGGTGCCGGTCTCGGTGTGCTCGCGCTGCTCGCGGCACCGGCCGAAGTCTTCGCCACGCTGGTGCCGTTTCTCGTCCTCGGGGCGACCGCGGTGTTCGCCGCGCAACCTTGGCTCTCGCGCACTCTCGGTGCCCGCCACCCGGATTCGCGCACGACCCTCTACCTCGGGGTCTTCGCAGGCAGCATTTATGGCGCCTACTTCAACGGCGGCATGGGCATCGTGTTGTTGACCGCCCTCGCGCTCGGTCTCGATGCCTCCGCTCAACTGCTCAACGGCCTGAAAAGCCTTCTCACGCTCACTGTGTCGACTACTGCCGTGGTGGCGGTCGCACTGTTCGGACCGGTCGACTGGCTGGTCGTCGCGATCCTCGCACCGGCCTGTCTGCTCGGCGGCGTCCTGGGCGCGAAGTTCGCGGACCGGTTGCGCCCGGTTGTGTTCCGGGCCGTGGTGATCGTCTTCGGCGTCGGCGCCGGGTCCGCCATGTTGATCACCGGCTGAAATCTGTTCCCCTTCGATCGTAAAGGACCTCTGATGACCGATTTGCTGCTGCGCGGTGGGCGCCCCTGGATACCCGGAGCCACGCCGGAACTCGCCGACATCCATGTCGCTGACGGCCGGATCGCCGCAATCGGCACCGGGCTCACCGCACCGGACGCCGAGATCGTCGACCTCGACGGTGCGCTGGTACTGCCAGGCCTGGTGGAAACCCACTGCCATCTGGACAAAACCCTGTACAGCGCGCCCTGGGTGCCCAACTCCGGTGGGCGCACCCTGGGCGGGCGCATCGCCAACGGTGAGCGTCGCCGCGCCGAACTCGGCATCCCGAACGCCGACTACGCCGCGAACCTGTTGGGTGCCATGGTCGGATACGGCACGTCGTTCGTGCGCAGCCACGTCGACATCGATCCCGACATCGGGTTGAGGGGTGTCGAGCAGGTGCGGGCCGCCGCCGAACGTCACGTGGGGCGGGTCGATGTGGAACTGGTCGCCTTCCCGCAGGGCGGGCTGGTCACGCGCCCCGGCACCGCCGAATTGATGGCGGCGGCGCTGGCCGACGGGGTCGAGGTCGTCGGCGGGCTGGATCCAGCGGGCTATGACAACGATCCGGTCGGGCAGCTCGATGTGATCTTCGATCTCGCCGACAAGTTCGGTGCCAAGGTCGACATCCACCTGCACGACGGCGGTGCCATGGGCGCGTGGGAGTTCGGCCTGATCATCGAGCGCACGAGGGCGACCGGGCTGTCGGGCCGGGTCACCATCAGCCACGCCTATGCGATGGGCCAGCTGTCCGACGACGAACAGCGCCGTGTCGCCGACGCGCTCGCCGAGGCAGGCGTCGCCATGGTGACCTGTGCGGTCGGCGAGGCGGCGGTCGTCCCGGTCCGGGTGATGCACGAGGCGGGCGCCACCCTGGCGCTGGGCAACGACGGCATCCGCGACCTGTGGACGCCCTACGGTGACGGCGACATGCTGCGCCGCATCAACACCGTCGCCTACCGCGACCGCCTCGTCGCCGACACGGAGATCGAACTCGCGCTGGCCGCGGGAACCTACGGCGGCGCGAGCGTTCTCGGGCTCGGCACCTACGGTCTCGCGGTCGGCGCACCGGCTGATCTGTTCGTGGTGGACGCCGAAACACCGGCCGCCGCCGTGGTGCGACTGCCCACCCGGCAACTCGTGATGAAACGCGGCCGGATCGTGGCGCGTGCCGGCGTTCTACAAGAGTGAATTGATCGTATACGAAACAGGGACGTAATCGCGCCGAACGATGGCGGCAATGGTATGCCATTAGAAATAGACCATGAGCGCAACGGTTTCCACCGCCCCCGCAATACCGGGCCTGGACTCGTATACGACTGCTGAACGCGACGAGCCCGCCCCCGCACTGTCCTTCGACAACGTGACGCTGACCTTCGACAACGGCACCACCGCCGTCGCCGACATCGACATCACCGTGCGCAGTGGCGAATTCGTCTCGCTGGTCGGCCCGTCCGGCTGCGGCAAATCGACCCTGCTCCGGCTGGCCGCCGGGTTCGAGAAACCCACCTCGGGCACGGTCGACGTCAGAACCCGCCGCCTCGGTTACGTCTTCCAGGAATCCACGCTGCTGCCGTGGCGATCGGTGCGGCAGAACGTGGAACTGCCCGGCGAACTCGAAGGCGTCGACAAGGCCACCCGCCGCGCCGCCGCCGCGGACGCGATCGAACGCGTCGGCCTGGCCGGCTTCGAGAAGCACAAACCCGCCCAACTGTCCGGCGGCATGCGCATGCGCGCGTCCATCGCCCGCGCCCTCACCCTGCAACCCGAATTGTTCCTGTTCGACGAACCCTTCGGCGCGCTGGACGAGATCACCCGGCAGCGGTTGAACGAGGAAGTCGGCACGCTCTTCCGTCGCGACGGCTTCGCGGGGGTATTCGTCACCCACTCGGTGGGGGAGGCGGTGTTCCTGTCCACCAGGGTGGTGGTGCTCACCGGGCAGCCGGGGCGGGTGGCCGCCGATATTGCGGTCCCGTTCGACTTCCCGCGCACACCAGAGCTGCGCTATACCCCCGAATTCGCCCGCTTCTGCGCCGAGGTGTCGGCCGCGCTGCGTGGACAGGAGGCTGCCGCATGACCGCCATCGCCGTTACCAGGGGAGCGGTCGCCGAGTCCGCGGCGACACCGAAGTACCGCTGGCCGTTTCGGGTCGCCCCGGTGCGCGTCATCGCCCCGATCCTGGTGTTCGTCGCAGTTCTCGGGTTCTGGTCGCTGGTCAGCCACCAACTACTGGCAGAGGAATCCCGATTCCTGCTGCCGGCGCCGGAACAGGTGATCGGCAAGGGGCTGCTCGATCCACTGGCGCGTTCGACGATTCTGACCGCGCTGTGGTCGACGGTGCAGGTGGCACTCGTGGGGCTGGTGATCGCGATCGCGCTCGGCGTCGGTTTCGCGGTGGTCATGAGCCAGGCCCGCTGGGCCGAGTACTCGCTGTATCCGTATGCCGTTGTCCTGCAGACGATCCCGATCCTGGCGGTGGTTCCGCTGTTCGGGTTCTGGTTCGGTTACGAGTTCTCCAGCCGGGTGATCGTCTGCGTGATGGTGGCGCTGTTCCCGGTGATCACCAACACGCTGTTCGGCCTCAAATCGGTGGCGCCCGCCGAGCACGACCTGTTCACCCTGCACGGCGCCTCGCGGTGGCAGCGATTGGTGAAACTGCAACTGCCCACCGCGCTTCCGGCGATGATCTCCGGATTCAAGATCTCCGGCGGCATGGCAATCATCGGCTCCATCGTCGCCGACTTCTTCTTCCGCCAAGGCGAACCCGGCATCGGCCGGATGATCGACGTCTACCGCCAGCAACTCGCGACCGAGGAACTGCTCACCGCACTGCTGATGTCCTCGCTGGTCGGGCTGATCCTGTTCTGGTTCTTCGACTTCCTGGCCGGGCGCGTCGACCGCGCACACGGACTGCGTCGCGGCAAGTAACCCAATTCTTCTGTCCCACCCTCACATTCGCTCGACCCGAAGGACATTCTGGTGCGCAAACCTCTCCTCGCCACGGCCGTGCTGGCCGGCGCCACAGTACTGACCGCCTGCAACAGTGCGACCTCGGTGCCCGGTCCCACCGGTCAGGGCGTCCTCGCGGGCGTCTGCCCGTCGACCGTCGTCATCCAGACGGACTGGTTCGCGACCCCCGAGCGAGCGGCGGCCTTTCAGTTGGTCGGCCCCAACGGCACGGTCGATGTGAAGAAGGGCGCCTACTCCGGTCCGCTCGGTGACACCGGCGTGAATGTCGAAGTGCGCCTCGGTGGTCCGTTCCTGGGCGGTCAACCGGTGCCCGCGCAGATGTATCAGGACAAGAGCATCACCCTCGGTCTCGTGCCGACCGACGATCAGGTACGGGCACAGGCCAAATTCCCGGTGACGGGAGTGTTCGCCTCGCTCGACGTCAACCCGCAGATCGTCCTGTTCGATCCGGCCACCTACCCGCAGATCGCGTCGTGGAAGGACGTCCCCGCTTCCGGCGCCCCGGTGGTCTACAGCGAGGGCAAGCTGTTCATGGACTACCTGATCGCGCACGGAGACGTGAAGCCGGAGCAGGCGGATGCGTCCTTCGACGGCACCCCGAGCCGGTTCGTCGCCGAGCGCGGCCGGGTGATGCAGCAGGGCTACGTCTCCAACGAGCCCTACCGCTGGGAACACGATGTGAAAGGCTGGCTCAAGCCGGTGAAATCGCTGCTCGTGCACGAATCCGGCTACGAGATCTACCCGCACGCCTGGTCGGTGCGCACCGGCGAACTCGACACGCTCAGCCCCTGCCTGACCAAGCTGGTGCCGATGCTGCAGCAGGCCCAGATCGACTACATCACCGACCCCGAGCCGGTGAACGCGGCGCTGCTGCGGATCGCCCAGACGATTCCCGACGGCCCACCGATGACCGAGGGCGGCAATACCGACTCGGTGAAAGTCCAGCTCGCCCAGAAGATCGTCGGCAACGGCCCCGACAGCAGCCTCGGTGATTTCGACACCGCCCGCGTCGACCGGGTGATCGCCGCCGTCACCCCGATCCTGCGCAAACGCGGTGTCGAGGTGCCCGACGGCCTCGCCGCCGCCGCGATCGTGACCAACAAGTTCATCGACCAGACGATCGGGTTGAAGAGCACGCCGTAGTCGTCGGTCCAGCGGCCGACGGAATGTGTCGGACCCCGATGGCACACTGGCGCCATGACGGAAACCAGTGTGCCGTTTCGGGTTCGGATTCCGATTCGGGTGTCCGATCTCGACCCGCAACTGCACGTCACCGGTTCGGCGTATCAGCAGTTCGCCGATCACGCGCGGTTCGCGTGTGTGACCGAGGCGGGGGTCTCGGTGCCGGACTTGCTGGCGGCGGGGGTGGGGCCGGTCAATCTCGAGCTGAACGTCCGCTATCTGCGCGAGTTACGCGCGAACGACACGGTCGAGGTCGACTGCCGCTGGGAGTGGGGGCATGGCAAGACCTATCGGGTGGAGCACACGCTCACCAGGGACGACGGTGAAGTGGCCGCGACGGTGACCTACGTGAGCGGCCTGCTCGACCTGCACGCGCGCAAGTTGATCCCGGATCCCGCGCGGGTCTGGGCTGAGCACGCCAGCGATCCCGCGTTGCTCGGGCTGCCGTCGCGCCCGGCGTGAGGGTCGTGTCGTTGGTCGGCCGGAACCCGGGGATGCTCTAGACTTTCGAACAACTGTTCGTGTCTTCGAAGGGGTGGCCGGTGCGGGTGATGGGCGTCGATCCCGGGCTCACCCGGTGCGGGCTCAGCATGGTCGACAGCGGGCCGGGCCGAAAGGTCGTCGCCCTCGACGTCGGCGTGGTGCGGACACCGCCGGACGCCGAGTTGGCCTTGCGACTGATGGCTGTCGCCGATGCAGCCGAGGAGTGGATGGACACCCATCGGCCCGAAGCCGTCGCGATCGAGCGGGTGTTCGCGCAGCACAATGTGCGAACCGCGATGGGGACGGCGCAGGCCGGTGGGGTGATCGCGCTGGCCGCGGCGCGGCGTGGGATTCGGGTGGCGTTTCATACACCCAGTGAGGTGAAAGCGGCCGTCACCGGAAACGGTGCGGCCGACAAAGCGCAGGTCACCGCCATGGTGACGCGGATTCTCGGTTTGCAGGTCGCGCCGAAACCGGCTGATGCCGCCGACGCGCTCGCGCTGGCGATCTGTCATTGTTGGCGGGCGCCGCTGATGGACCGGATGGCGGCAGCGCAGGCACAGGCGGACGAGGTCCGCCGCCGCTACGAACAACGGCTCGCCGAACAACGGAAGGTGGTGCGCGGGTGATCGCGTCGGTACGCGGTGAGGTACTCGAGATCGCGCTCGATCACGTGGTGATCGAGGCCGCGGGCGTCGGCTACCGACTCAATGCCACCCCGGCCACCCTGGCCGGACTCACCCGTGGCGAGCAGACCCGCCTCTACACCGCGATGATCGTGCGCGAGGACTCGATGACCCTGTTCGGGTTCGCCGACACCGAAGCGCGCGAACTGTTCGGGCTGCTGCAGACCGTGTCGGGCGTCGGCCCGCGCCTGGCGATGGCGGTGCTCGCCGTGCTCGAACCCGAAGCATTGCGAAAAGCGTTGGCCGAGAGCAATGTCGCCGCGCTGACAAGGGTGCCCGGCATCGGTAAGCGGGGCGCCGAGCGAATGGTCGTCGAACTGCGCGACAAGGTGAACCAGTTGGCCGTCCCCACCGGTCCGCCCGGTGCCCAGACGCCGAGTACCCCTGTGCGCGAACAGGTTTCCGAAGCGCTCATCGGTCTCGGGTTCCCCGCGAAGCAGGCCGAACAGGCCGTTGACACCGTCCTCGCCGATCAGCCGACCGCCACCACCTCGGTGGCCCTGCGCGCCGCACTCGGCTTGCTCGGCAAGAACAGGTAGGCCGTGGACTCCGACTTCGACAGCTTCGACGAAACCGACGAATCCGACCTCACCGCCCGGTTGCTGAGCACCGACGGCGAAGCCGAGACCGGCCTGCGTCCGACCTCACTCGACACCTTCATCGGCCAGCCCCGCGTGCGCGAACAACTCGCATTGGTCCTGCGCGGCGCCCGCCAACGCGGCGCCACCCCCGACCACGTCCTGCTGTCCGGTCCGCCCGGCCTCGGCAAGACCAGCATGGCGATGATCATCGCGGGCGAACTCGGCACCGCCTTGCGCATCACCTCGGGTCCGGCACTGGAACGCGCGGGCGACCTCGCCGCCATGCTGTCCAACCTGGTCGAGGGCGATGTCCTGTTCATCGACGAGATCCACCGCATGGCCCGCCCCGCCGAGGAAATGCTCTACCTGGCGATGGAGGACTTCCGCGTCGATGTGGTGGTCGGCAAGGGACCCGGCGCGACCTCGATCCCGCTCGACATCGCCCCGTTCACACTGGTCGGCGCCACCACGCGTTCGGGGGCGCTCACCGGCCCGCTGCGCGACCGCTTCGGCTTCACCGGGCACATGGACTTCTACGACCCCGCCGAGCTACTGCAGATCCTCACCCGCTCGGCCCGCATCCTCGGCGTGCAGATCGACCACGACGCCGCCGCCGAAGTGGCAGGACGCTCGCGCGGCACCCCGCGTATCGCCAACCGCCTGCTGCGCCGCGTCCGCGACTACGCCGAGGTCAGGGCGGACGGCATCATCACCCACCCCATCACGATGGCGGCGCTCGAGGTCTACGACGTCGACGCGCTCGGCCTCGACCGGCTCGACCGTGCGGTTCTCGGCGCGCTCGTGCGTGGATTCGGTGGGGGACCGGTGGGCGTATCGACCCTGGCCGTCGCCGTCGGCGAGGAAGCGGCCACCGTGGAAGAGGTCTGCGAACCGTTCCTGGTGCGCGCCGGACTCGTCGCCCGTACCCCGCGCGGCCGGGTCGCGACCGCGGGCGCCTGGGAACACCTCGGCCTGGTGCCACCGCCCGATCTGGTCATCGGCGCCATCGAAGTGCGTGGGCGCGAACCGCAGCCGAGCGCCGACAGCTACGAGTGAGATAGCCCCGCTCCAGGCGGGCGCGGCACCGAAACGTCGTCTACTGTCGATTCAGTGGCAGTCCTAGAGGTGGTGCAACGACTCCCCGAGCCGTTGCGTTCCCTGCTCCTGAAGCACCGGGAACTTCTGAAATTCGCCGTCGTCGGCGCGATCACCTGGTTCATCGACACCGGCGTGGTGTACGCGGTGAAGCTGACCGTGCTCGGCGACAAGCCGCTCACCGCGCGCCTGCTCGGCGCGCTGATCGCGACCATCGCCTCCTACATCCTCAACCGCGAATGGTCGTTCAACGCCCGCGGCGGCAGGCAGCGCAGCCACGAGGCCGCCCTGTTCTTCGCGGTCAGCGCACTGGGCATCGCGGTCACGATGATCCCGCAGGCGATCTCGCTCTACGCGCTGAATCTGCGTGTGCCGCACGTGGATCCGACGGTGCAGATGGTCGCCAACTTCATCTCGGGACAGATTCTCGGCGTGCTGCTCGCCATGGCGTTCCGCTTCTGGGCCTTCCGCCGCTACGTCTTCCCCGACGACCTCCGCGAAGCCGAACTCCACAGCATTCAGGGCTGAATTATTGGCGGCTGGCGCCGCGGTCAGGTGATCGGCAGCCCCATCAGTGTCGGCGTTCGGCGTTTTCCAATGCCGTGATTACGAGGTCTATGAAGGCGTCTACTTCTTCGCGGGCGTAGCCACGGGTGCCGAGGCGGGTGTCGGTGAAGCGGACGCCGCGCACGTCAGAGGTGGTGAGGCTGCCGGGGCCGTTGTGGGCCAGGGTGGCCGCGACCAGGTCGAGGAAGGCGTCGACCTCTTCCTCGTGGTAGCCGCGCCTGCCGACGGCGGACTGGGTGAAACGCATGCGGTGCACATCGTCGGGGGTGAGCATCTCGGCGACATCGTCGCCCGCCCGCGCAGCCGGAACCGGAGCGCCGCCCTTCTGGCGGTACTCGAGCTCGGTCCGCACCCGGTCGAGGAAGTCGTCGACCTGGTCGGCCTGGTACCCGCGACCGCCGAAACGCGGTGCGCCGAAGTGCACGTGGCGGATGTCGTCGGCGGTGAGAGCGCCCTGCCCGTCGAGGGTGGCGGATACCCGTTCCAGGAAGGCGTCGACCTCGTCCGCGTGGTAACCGCGATGCCCCAGGGTCGGCATGGCGAAGTGGGTGCGGCTCACATCGTCGGGCGTCACAGCGGTCATTGTCTCAGGATTGCCCTTCTATCCCACGGCTTTTCGCTATCGGGCAGCGGCGCGCACGCCATCGATGAACAGCCGCCGCACGGCGTGACTGTACACCGACATCGTTGCCGGATCGGGGGTTCGCATCCCCGCGACCAGCCCGGCGACGATCATGCCGAGCGCCGCCTTGGCGGTATTGGCGGTGTCGATATCGGCGCGCAGGTAGCCGACGCGCACACCGTGGTCGAGATAGCGCGTCATGAGGATCTCGGTGGCGTCGACCAGGCCGTACACGCGTTCGGTGAGTTCGTCGTCGATCCCGGTTGCGTGGAACAGCAACAGGTGCGCCGTGCGCGGATCGTCGAGCAGCACGCGGTTGAGCGAATCGCTGATCCGATCGATCAGCGTCGCGTATTCCTCGATGGTCGAGGCGCTTTCGGGCTCCATGTCATCGGCGAGTGCGCCGAAGATACGGCCGCTCACTTCGTCGATGACGTGGTCGATGATGTCGCGCTTGTTGGCGAAATAGCGGTAGAAGGTGCCGTGCCCGATGCGCAGGCGCGTGGCGATATCGGCGATTCCGGTGGCGTGATAGCCCTTCTCGGCGAAGCAGTCGAACGCGGTATCGATGATCTCCTTGCGCAATTCGGCTTTGCGCTGGTCGATTCGCGAGGGTGGCTTCGTCACATTGACGATGTTACAGTCGATGTAACCAGAATGACATGTCATTCTCACGATGGAGGTTCGGCGTGGTACCTCAGTTCGACGCGATTGTGGTCGGGGCGGGTTTCGGCGGCATCGGCGCGGGTATCGAGCTCGACCGGCTCGGGTTGCGCGATTTCGTCATCCTCGAACGGGAGGACGACCTCGGCGGTACCTGGCATGTGAACCGGTATCCGGGGCTGGCGGTCGACATCGCCTCGGTGACCTATTCCTACTCGTTCGAGCCGAATCCGTTTTGGACCAGGCTGTTCGCACCCGGCGCCGAGCTGAAGAAATACGCCGGGCACGTGGCCGACAAATACGATCTGCGCAGGCGGATGCGGTTCGGCACCGTTGTCGACGGTGCGCGCTGGGACGCGGAGAACCAGCACTGGGTGGTCACGATCGCCGGCGGCGAGACACTGACCGCGCGCTATCTGCTCGCCGCGACAGGGTTCCTGTCCCAGCCCTACACTCCGCCGTTCCCCGGCATCGAGTCCTTCGCGGGCAAGATCATCCACACCACCGACTGGGACGCCGAGTACGACCTCACCGGTCGTAAGGCCGCCGTCATCGGCACCGGCGCCACCGCGGTGCAGCTGGTGCCGGAGGTCGCCAAGAAGGTCGACGAACTGACCGTGTTCCAGCGGACCCCGATCTGGGTGGTCCCCAAGGTCGATACCCCGATTCCTGGCGCCGTGCAGGGCCTGTTCGACAGGATTCCACTCACGCAGAAGGCGGCACGGCTGGTCAACACCGGCATGCTCGAGGCGCTGATGGTCGTGGGCGTGCTGCATTACAAGCAGGCGAAACCGTTGAATCAGGCGGCCGCGCTGCTGGCCAAGGCGCACCTGTTCGCGCAGGTTCGTGATCCCGAGACCAGGGCGAAACTCACCCCGCACTACGACTTCGGCTGCAAGCGCCCGACGTTCTCCAACGACTACTTCAAGACCTTCAACCAACCGCACGTACGGCTGGAAACGAACTCGATCGACCATGTCGAACCCGATGGCATCGTCACCGCCGACGGCCACAAAACCGAGATCGATACCCTGTTGCTCGCCACCGGCTTCAACCTGTGGGACGCGAACTTCCCGGCCATCGAGATCGTCGGCCGCGACGGGGTGAATCTCGGAAAGTTCTGGCGCGACAACCGCTTTCAGGCCTACGAGGGCATCACGGTGCCCAAGTTCCCCAACTTCCTCAGCCTCAACAGTCCCTACTCCTACAGCGGGCTGTCGTACTTCACCACCATCGAAGCCCAGATGAAGCACATGGGCCGGTTGTTCGCGGAGTTGTTCCAGCGCGGCGAGCACACCTTCGAGGTGTCCGAGGCGGCCAACGCGGAGTTCCTCGACCGGATGACCGACAAGTTGGGTTCCTCGGTGTTCTACGGCGGCGATTGCGCCTCCGCGCGCAGTTACTACTTCAACCAGCACGGTGAAGCGGCGCTGCTGCGCCCGACCAGCACCGCCGCCGCGCACCGTGAGGCCGTGTCCTTCCCGCTCGACGACTACACCTACGGTCGCGCCGTCTGAGTCCCATTTCACGCGCGCGTCGGTGTCCGGTGTGTCGCCGCGGCGGGGAACTGGCAGACTGTCAGGCGTACTTGCACGTCCACCACTGACTAGGGACTGACTTCGACGATGGACTTCCTGTTTCCGCTGCTGATCCTGGCCCTGCTCGTGCCGATGTTCTTCGGTATCCGCAAACAGAAGCGGGAGGCCGAGAAGGTCTCGACGATGCAGGAGGCCTTGAAGGTCGGTGACGCTGTCGTCACCACCTCGGGTCTGTACGGCACCATCGTCGACCTCGACGAGAACACCATCGACCTGGAGATCGCCGAGGATGTGGTCACCACGTGGCTGCGTCAGGCGATCCGCGAGGTGCGCGCCGAGGAGCCGACGGTCGAGCAGACCGTGGTCGCCGACGCCCCCGCCGAGGAAGCCGTGGAACAGACCGATATCCGGCTGACCAAGGACTGACCAGTCCCTTTTCCCGCCCGGGCGCGTCTGGCGTTCCGGGCCGGGCACGGTTGTGCCCACCGATCCACCTCGACTTCCGCCTAGGAGATGACCTGCTGTGCCACCTTCCCAAGGATCGGCGCATCCGTTCCGGTTGCTCGGCGTCTACGCCGCGCTACTGGCCGTGATCTACGCGCTGGTGTTCTTCACCGGTGACCATTCCCCGTCAGCCAAGCTCGGCATCGACCTGCAAGGTGGTACCCGCGTCACGTTGACCGCGCGGACCCCCGACGGCAACAAGCCGAGCCAGGACAGCCTGAAGAAGGCGCAGGAGATCATCGAGAGCCGTGTCAACGGTCTCGGCGTCTCCGGCTCCGAGGTGGTCATCGACGGTGACAACCTGGTCATCACGGTGCCCGGCGAGGACAGCCAGCAGGCACGCGCGCTGGCCACCACCGCCAAGCTCTACATCCGCCCGGTGCTCTTCGCCACCGAGCCACAGACAGGTGCGGCGGCCCCGCCCGCGACCGGTACCGCGCCACCGGGTGGTACCGCGCCCTCGGCTACGGGCGCCCCGGTGCCCGCGCCGGGCGAATCGACTCAGCCCACCGGCGAGGCGACCCCACCCGCCGCGGATCCGGTCACCCCGACACCGCAGTCGCGAGTCTTCCCCGCACAGGCACCCCCGACGCCGACGCCCCCGCCCGGTGGTCTCACCACCCAGCAGCAGCAGGCCAAGGAGATCGCCGACGCCAAGGCGCTGCGGCAGAGCACCGACCAGCAGGTGCAGCAGGTCGCCGTCGCGGCCATGGACTGCACCAAGCCCGACCCGCTGACCGGTAACGACGATCCGGCCCTGCCGCTGGTCACCTGCTCGCAGGACGGCACCGAGGTGTATCTGCTCGGTCCGAGCCGCATCGACGGCCAGGAGATCGCCGACGCGACCTCGCAACTGAACTCGGCGCAGGCCCGGCACGAGGTGAACCTCGAGTTCAAGTCCGCGGGCTCCGATGCCTGGTCGACGCTGACCGGTGAGTACGTCAACAAGCGGGTCGCGTTCGTGCTCGACACGAAGGTCGTCAGCGCGCCCCAGGTGCAGGAGGGCCCGCAGCTGGGTGGCCGCACCTCGATCTCGGGTAGCTTCACCGCCGACAGCGCGTCCGAGCTGGCCAACACCCTGAAGTACGGTTCGCTGCCGCTGTCGTTCCAGACCTCGGAAGCGGAGACGGTCTCGGCCACCCTCGGCCTGTCCTCGTTGAAGGCGGGTCTGCTGGCCGGTGCCATCGGCCTGATCGCGGTGCTGCTGTACTGCCTGCTCGTGTACCGGATGCTCGGCCTGCTGGCCGGGTTCTCGCTGATCGCCGCCGGTGTCGCCGTGTACGGCATCATCGTGCTGCTCGGGCGTTGGATCGGCTTCACCCTCGACCTCGCGGGGATCGCCGGTCTGATCATCGGTATCGGTCTGACCGCCGACTCGTTCGTGGTGTTCTTCGAACGCATCAAGGACGAAATGCGTGAAGGCCGTAGCTTCCGCTCGGCGGTGCCGCGCGGTTGGCAGCGCGCGCAGCGCACCAACCTGTCCGGTAAGACGGTCAGCTTGATCGCCTCGGTCGTGCTGTATCTGCTCGCCGCCGGTCAGGTGAAGGGCTTCGCCTTCACCCTCGGTGTCACCACCGTGCTCGACGTGATCGTGCTCTACCTGGTCACCGCCCCGCTGATGATGCTCGCCGCGCGCTCGCCGTTCTGGGCGAAGCCGTCGGTGAACGGTCTCGGCTCGGTTCAGCAGATCGCCAGGGAACGCGGCCAGGCCAGGTCGAAGGAGATGTCACGATGAGCAACGACAACCCCACCGAGGAATCGGTGAACCTGGACAAGTACGAGCCCACACAGGGCCCGGAGCACGGGTTCTTCGAGCGCCTCTACACCGGCACCGGCGGCTTCCCCATTGTCAGCAGGCGCAAGCTCTTCTACACGCTGTCGGCGGTGCTGCTGCTGATCTCGCTGCTCAGCATCGCGGTGCGTGGTTTCACCCTCGGTATCGACTTCGAGGGCGGTTCGCGCATCCAGATCCCCGCCGCCGAGGGCGTCACCACCCAGCAGGTGGAAGACGTCTACGCCGAGGCACTCGGTCACGGACCGGTCGCGGTACAGAAGGTCGGCTCGGGCGCGTCGGCCACCATCCAGGTGCGCTCGGAAACCCTCGACCTGGCTCAGACCGAACAGGTCCAGTCCGCGCTCTTCGACGAATTCCAGCCCAGGGACTCGTCCGGGCAGGTGAGCCGCAACGCCATCAGCATCGCCGAGATCAGCGAGACCTGGGGCGGGCAGATCACGCAGAAGGCGCTGATCGCGCTGGCGGTGTTCGTCCTGCTGACGATGGTGTACATCGCCATTCGCTTCGAGCGGGACATGTCCGTCGCGGCGATCGTGTCGCTGTTCTTCAACCTGTTCGTGACGGCGGGTATCTACTCGCTGGTCGGGTTCGAGGTGACACCGGCCGCGGTGATCGGTCTGCTCACGATCCTGGGTTACGTGCTCTACGACAACGTGGTGGTCTTCGACAAGGTCGAGGAGAACACCCGCGGTGTGCTGCACCTGAACAAACGCACCTATGCCGAACAGGCCAACCTGGCCGCCAACCAGACCCTGATGCGCTCGATCAGCACCACGATCATCGGCATCCTGCCGATCATCGGCATGCTGGTGATCGCGGTGTGGCTGCTCGGTGTCGGCACGCTCAAGGACCTCGCGCTGGTGCAGTTGGTCGGCATGATCGTCGGCGCCTATTCCTCGATCTTCCTCGCCGTGCCGGTGCTGGTCTCGATCAAGGAACGCTGGGGTCCGGTGGCCGCGCACACCAGGAAGGTCCTGGACAAGCGTGCCGGGGTCGGCGCGAGCGCGCGGGTTCCGGTGGGTGCCGGTACGCGTGGTGCGCGTCCGATCGGTACCGGCGCACCCCGACCGGGTTCGCGTCCGACCGGAAAGCGTCAACAGAGAAGGCACTGACGACCGAGGAGGGGGTCCCATCATGCGACGCAGCACGATTCGACTGATCACTGTGCTCGCCACGGCGGCTGTGACCACCTCCGTGGTGGCCGGGTGCTCGACGAAGAATCAGGTGCCTTCCATCGGATTCGCGGTCGACGCCGCGGTGGCCAGCTACAACGGCGCCAGCACGCTCGGCGCCGGTAGCGGTGCCGCCGCGGTGTTCGGCCGCGTGCTGACCGGGTTCTTCTACACCGGACCCGACGGTCAGCAGGTGGCCGACACCGACGTCGGCACGGCCAAGGAGGTACCGGGCGAGACCCAGACGGTGCAGTACCGGCTCCACCCGGACGGGGTGTACTCCGACGGAGTGAAGACCTCCTGCGACGACCTGGTGTTGGCATGGTCGGCGCGTTCGGGCAAGTTCACCCGCCCCGGTGACCGCGGGCCCGTCTCGTTGTTCGACGCGGCGAGCACCGTGGGCTATGACGAGATCGAACGGATCGACTGCCAGCCCGGATCCAAGGACGCCACGGTGGTGTTCCGGCCGGGCAAGCACTACCTGCCGTGGCGGACGCTGTTCACCGCGGCCGAGGTGATGCCCGCGCACGTGGTGGCGCAGGCGGTCGGGGTGCCGAATGTGGTGAACGCCCTGCAAACCGGTGACGGTGCGGTGATCGGCCGGATCGCCGATTTCTGGAACAGCGGCTGGACCGTGCAGGCCGGGGCGCTGGATCTGACGAAGTTCCCGTCGTCGGGGCCGTATCGGATCGAATCCTTCGGTGCGAAGGACGGTTTGGTGCTGGTTGCCAACGAGAAGTGGTGGGGCGACCCGCCCGAGACGAAGCGGATCGTGGTGTGGCCCAAGGGCACCGACTTCGCTGCCAAGGCGAAGGAGAACGCGCTCGGGGTCGTCGATCTCGGGGCCGGGTCGGTCGCGGATCTGAAGCTCGACGGTTTCGACGAACAGACGATTCCGAGTCGCAGTGCCGAACAGCTCGTGCTGGCCACCGGCGGGGTGTTCTCGCGGCTGGAGGTGCGCCGGGCGTTCGCGCAATGCGTGCCGAGGCAGGCGCTGTTCGACACCCTGGGCAAGGCGGGGGAGCCCGCGAAGCACGGGGTCGGTGCGGGTGTGCTGAATGCCCATGTGGTGCAGCAGGATTCGTTGTATTACCCGGCAGTGGTCGGGGGCGCCGATCGGTATCGTGGCGCCGATATCCCCGCGGCCACCGCGACCTTGGCCTCCTCCGGTACCGCGCAGCCGACGGTGCGGATCGGTTATCAGGGCCCCGATGCGCGCCGTGCGCAGACCGTGGCGATGATCGCCGACTCCTGCCGTGGGGCGGGCATCGCTGTGGTCGATGCGGGCGCGCCCGACTTCACGCCGGTGAAGCTCCCGGCAGGCGCGGTCGACGCGGTTCTCGGCGGTACCGGCGCGGTGCCGGGGCCCGCGGGGTCGAGCGCGGGTGTCGTCGCGTTCGCCGCGTTGCGGGCCGGTAGCGGCCTCGATTTCGGTGGCTTTGCTAACGGTCGCTACGATGCGATCACCGATCAGCTTGCGGGCGAGACGAATTCGACCGCGACGCTGAACCTGCTGACCGAGGCCGAGAACCTGCTGTGGGCGCAGCTACCGAGCATTCCGTTGTTCGCGACGCCGCGCACCATCGCTTTCGGCAACGGGATGCAGAACGGGATCGCCGGGCCGACACAGGCCGGTACCGGGTGGAACATGGATCGCTGGGTGTTGCAGCGATGAGTGGACGTGATGAAAGAGGGTTGATGAGCAAGCACGCGGTGGTCGAGTCCGACGATCAGGTCCGGGAGCGGACCGCCGAGGCGGCCGAGGCGGTTGCCCGGCTGACCCGTTGGCACGACGACTTTCCCACGCCGGGTGTGCGTTTCGCCGATCTCACCCCGGTCTTCGCCGACGCCGTCGGGTTCCGGGCGGTCGTCGACTGCTTCGCCGCCATCGCCCCCGACGCCGACCTCGTGGCCGGGGTCGACGCGCGTGGCTTCCTGCTCGGCGCCGGCGTCGCGGCGACGCTGGGCACCGGCGTGCTCGCCATCCGTAAGGGCGGCAAGCTCCCACCGCCGGTCGTCTCACGCGAATACAAGCTCGAATACGGTTCCGCGGCACTGGAAATCCCCGCCGACGGTGTCGACCTCGAGGGCAAGCGGATTCTGCTGCTCGACGATGTCCTCGCCACCGGCGGCACCCTCGCCGCCGCGGCCGCCCTGTTCAAGGAGGTGGGCGCCGAGGTGGTCGCCGCCGCCGTGGTGATGGAACTGGCATTCCTGAAGGGCCGCGAGCACCAGGGTGACTACCCGGTGACCTCTATCGTCAAGCTCTGATTCAGCGCGCCGCCCGCCACATCGGCCACAGTGTCGGTCCGCCCGGGATCTGTAGTTCGCCGGTCACGACGAAGCCGAAGCGTTCGTAGTACCCGATGTTGACCGGGTTGCTGGATTCCAGATAGGCGGCAGCGTGGTCGGCGTCGACGCGGTCGAGTCGGCTGTGGAGCAGGGCGTGCCCGAAGCCTGCACCGCGGACATCGGGGGCGGAGCCGAGCATCGCCAGATACCAGTGCGGTTCGGTCGGATGGTTCTTCTTCAGCAGGTCACCGACCTGTTTGCCGGCCAGGGTGCGCCGGCCGAACGCACGCCAGATACCGGGCAGCGTGCGAAGTTCGGTCAGCGGCGACGGGTCGGGATGGTTCGGTGGGGTCCACAGGGCCGCACCGCCCACCGTGCCGTCCGGGCGCAGTGCGAGGTCGGACACGTCCGCCGGTAAGAAGACGTGGCGCGCCATCGTGGCGAAGAACCGGGGTAGGCCGACGGTTCGCCGATCCGGTTCCGGCAGGATCCAGCTCATCACCGGGTCGTCCTGGAACGCCGCGGCCAGCGTCTCGGCCGCCGCATCGACGTCGTGCCGGGTGGCCTTGCGCACCACGATCGTCGCCATCGCACTCCTTCGATCCGGGATCGCCCGCGAGAGGGCGACTCGTGTCCCAGGCTAGCGTTTTCATGACAGGGGTCACAGGAGGAACAAAGGGGTGGCGCGCCGGGGTGGGTCGGTGTTATCAATGAATGGTCTTGTTCCCGGCGATCGGAGTCACGCGTTGATTTCTTGAGGTAGCGCTCTCGGACGGTCCGCATTCTGCGCACCGTGTATCCGTCGCACCTCGAGGTGATCCGCATGACCTCTCTTTCTTTTTCCGATCTCACCTTTCACTGGCCGGATGGCACCGCTGTCTTCGACGGGCTCGATGCTGTCGTCGGGCCCGGTCAGATCGGTCTCGTCGGCAGCAACGGCGCCGGGAAATCGACGCTGTTGCGGCTGGTCGCCGGTGAACTGAAGCCGGTGCGTGGGTCGATCTCCGTGCCGGGCAGCCTCGGCTACCTGCGCCAGGACCTGGGCTTGCGGGCCGGTCAGCGGGTGGATGCGGTGCTCGGTATCGCCGAGGTACGCAGCGCGCTGCACCGGATCGAAAGCGGCACCGGTGAGCCCGTGGACTTCGACACGGTCGGCATGTCCTGGCAGGTCGAGGACGAAGCGGTCGCGCTGCTCGGCAAGCTCGGGCTCGACTATGTCGCGGGCTCGGTCGACGACCTGGACCGCACGCTGGACACCCTCTCCGGCGGCGAAACCGTGCTGCTCGGTCTGGTCGCCGAACTGCTCCGTGAACCCGATGTGCTGCTGCTCGACGAACCGACCAACAACCTCGACGCCTTCGCTCGCGGACGGCTCTACGAGGTGATCCGGCAGTTCGCCGGCACCGTGATCGTGGTCAGCCACGATCGGGAACTGCTCGACCGGATGGACGGCATCGCCGAACTGCGCGCGGGTGAAATTCGTTCCTTCGGTGGTGGTTTCAGCGATTACGAGCGGATCATCGAGGCGGAGCAGGAGGCGGCGCGTGCCGCGGTGCGTGACGCGCGCAGCGATGTGCGCAAGCAGGCACGCGAACTCGTCGACGCGCGAACGAAACTGGACCGGCGGGCGCGCTTCGCGCAGAAGATGCAGGACAACAAGCGGGTGCCGAAAATCATCGCGGGACTGCGTAAGAACGCCGCCGAGGTGTCGGCGGGCAAACTGCGCAACTCCCATATCGACAAACTCGACTCGGCCCGCGAAACCCTCGACCACGCGGCGGAATCGGTGCGCGCGGACCGGGAGATCCGGGTCGAGCTCCCGGGGACGCGGTTGTATCCGGGCCAGGACGTGATCGACCTACAGCAGGTCGAGCTGGCCAACGGTCCGGTTGTCGACCTGCGGGTGAGTGGACCGGAACGGATCGCGCTGACCGGGCGCAACGGGGCTGGGAAGACGACCCTGCTGCGCCGGATCGTGGCCGAGGAGCCGAAGGTGGCGTGGCGATTGCTGCCCCAGCGCCTCGACGTCTTCGACGAAACACGCACGGTAGCCGAGAACGTCGCCGCCGCCGCACCCCATGCTTCGGCCGAGCAGATCCGAGGACAGTTGGCGCGCTTCCTGTTCCGCGGGACCGACGCCGACATCGCGGCCTCGGCCCTCTCCGGCGGCGAACGCTTGCGAGCCGCCCTCGCCACCCTGCTGCTCGCCGAACCAGCACCGAAACTCCTGCTGCTCGACGAGCCGACCAACAACCTCGACCTCCCCAGCCTCGCCCACCTCACCCAGGCGCTGGCCGGTTTCGAAGGCGCGTTGATCGTGGTGAGCCACGACGACCGCTTTCTGGCCGACATCGGTGTCACACGCAGGCTCGAGCTGACCCCCGATGGGCTGGTCGAGTAGCGCCCTCGGCGGTTACCGCGCAGACGCTGCTGCCCGGCGAATCGCTCCTGGGTAGCGGAGCAGGTTCGGGCCGAGGTATATCGCCACCGCGGTGAGGGCGAGCCAGGGGCGAAGGTGGGGGCTGAGGCGGCGGATTCGGCCGTCGGGGGCGAGATCGAGAACCAGTGCCTCGGTCATGTGGAAGGGGCCGGCTTTGGCTTCGCCCAGCAGGACTCGGGTGTTGCCGGTGCCGAGGGTGTCGGTCCAGCGCAGTTCGCTGCCGGGGCGGTAGATGAGGGTGAGCAGGGGGGTGAGGTCGGTGTGGCCGCGGAACACGAGGCGCCCGGACAGCGGAGAGACGAGTTCGGCGTCCTCGGTCAAGGTGTCGAGGAGGGCGGGGATGTCGTGGTCGGTGGTGGCGCGGCGGAACCGGGCGACAGTGTCGGTGGAGACCGGATCAGCGAGTGTGTCGGACATGAGCCGTACACCTTCCTTCGTGACTAATCGTTCACGGATTTTCCGACCGTAACCAGCTGGCTTGCAAAAAGCAATGGACTACACTCGGCGCTATGGCCAAAACGGACCTCGCGGATATCGCGTGCTCGATCGCTCGTACCGTTGGCATCGTGGGGGAGCGGTGGACGCCGCTGATCCTGCGCGACCTGTTCCTCGGCATCACCCGCTTCGAGGATCTGCGTCGCGACCTCGGCATCGCCTCCAACGTGCTGACGGACCGGCTTCGCGCGCTGCGCGACCACGAGATCGTGGAAACCCGTGTGTACCAGGAGAATCCGACGCGCACCGAGTATGTCCTCACCGAGCGTGGTCGTGATCTGTACCCGGTGCTGACGATGCTGCTGGCCTGGGGTGACCGTTGGCTGGCCGGCGACGACGGGCCGCCGCTGTCGGTGGTTCACCACGACTGCGGTCGGGTGACCGAGGGCGTCGTCGTCTGTGGGGAGTGCGCCGCCCCGGTCACCGCCGACAATGTCACCTGGCACCCCGGCCCGGGCGGCAAGGGGGGTCCTGGTGTCGCGCTCGTCGGCACCCGCCTTGCGCCGCTGCCGGACGGCCTACCTTCCGCTGAGTGACCGTCGGCGAATGAACCGCTGCCTCTTGACGATCATTGTTTTGGTTGAATAGACTAAAACAATGATCGAGAGGGAGTGGTCCAGATGGGATACGGCAATTGGGATGACACCGCCTACCGGGCAGGGAAGACGTATCGGGCCCGGCAGGGGGTCGATGACTTCGGGTACACCGCCGAGATGCGGGCGAAGCCGTACGACACCTGGTGCGCGCATCCGTTGCTCGATCCGTTCGGGGTCGGCAAGCGCGAGTGCCGGGATTCGGCCGAGCACGGGAATTCGCTGCCGGTGGCCGTGCTGTTCGATGTGACCGGGTCGATGGGCCGGGTGCCCCGGATCATGCAGGACAAGCTCGGAAAACTGCACGGGCTGTTGCGGAACAAGGGATACGCGCAGGACCCGCAGATGCTGTTCGGCGCGATCGGCGACGCCGACACCGATCGGGTGCCGTTGCAGGTCGGGCAGTTCGAATCCGACAACCGGATGGACGAACAGCTGCGGGCGATTCTACTCGAAGGCGGCGGTGGTGGGCAGAAGTCCGAAAGTTATGAACTGGCTGCCTATTTCATGGCCGAGCATGTGGCGACGGATGCGTGGGACAAGCGCGGTAAGAAGGGGTACCTGTTCCTGATCGGCGACGAGTTGAACAAGCCTCGCCTGGCCGCTCGGCATATTCGGGCGGTTGTCGGTGATCATGTGCGACGCGATGTGTCCGTCGAGTCGATCTATCGCGAACTAGAGCAGCGGTGGCACGTGTACTACATCCTGCCGAATCAGTCCTCGTACTACCGGGATCCGGAGATCGCCGAACACTGGCGGGGGTTGCTCGGGCAGAACTTCCTGAAACTCGATGACCCCGGTGCGGTCTGCGAACTGATCGCGCTGACCATCGGATTGGGTGAGGAAAGAGTGGACCTCGATACCGGGCTGGCCGATCTGCGCGATGTCGGATCGGCGGACGAGGCCGACGCGGTGGGGCGGGCGCTCGGCTCGAAACCGGGGCGAATCATGCGCGCACTTCCGCCGGGACGTTGAGGCCGAAAGAGGAAGGAGCACCGCGATGTTCGGTGCGGATCACCTCGTCGTCATCGATCTGGGATTCGGTGACGCGGGAAAAGGCGCGACGGTCGACTGGTTGTGCTCGCCCGAGGCGGCTCTCGGGGTGGCGGCCGTCGTGCGGTTCAACGGCGGCGCGCAGGCCGCGCACAACGTGGTGGCCGACGGCCGCCACCACACTTTCGCGCAGTTCGGGTCGGGGACCTTCGCCGGGGTCTCGACCCTGCTGTCGCGGCACATGCTGGTCGAGCCGATCGCGCTCGCCGCCGAATCCGAACAGCTGGCCACGCTCGGTGTTCGGGACCCGCTCGGGCTGCTCGCGGTCGACGAACGCGCCCTGCTGACCACCCCGATCCACATCGCCGCGAACCGTGCCCGCGAGGACGCGAGGGGTTCCTCGCGGCACGGTTCCTGCGGGCGAGGTATCGGCGAAACAGCGTGGTACGCACTGGAACACGACGCCCCCACCGTGGCGGACTGTCTGGCGCCGACCGTGTTGCGCGCCAAGCTGGATCGGCTCGCCGCGCACTACGACGGCCTCGTCGGACCCAGCGCGCACGGCTACGAGTCGATCGACGCCCTGGTGACCATGTACCGCGACTTCGCGCGCGCCGTTCGCATCACCGGTACGGCGGAACTCGCCAGGTCAGCGGGCGAGGGGCGATTGGTCTTCGAAGGCGCGCAGGGTGTGCTGCTCGACGAGTGGCGTGGCCTGCACCCGCACACCACCTGGTCGACGGTCGAGCCGCGCAACGCGCGCGCCATGATCCGCGAAATCGGGGGTACCGCCGCGGTTCTGGGCGTCACCCGCACCTATATGACCCGGCACGGCGCGGGTCCGCTCCCGACCGAGGCGCCACTGCGAGTTCCCGAGCCGCACAACGGCACCGGGCACTACCAAGGCGCATTCCGGCAGGGGCACCTCGATCCGATCCTGTTGCGCTACGCCGTCGACGTGTGTGGCGGGATCGACGGGTTGGTCGTCAACCACCTCGACGTGCCCGGAACCCTCTGTGCCGCAGCGGCATACGACACAGCCGAGGGAAGACTCACCGAACTCGTCCCCGGCCGGTGGCGTGATCTCGATCACCAGCAGCGGCTCACCGACCAACTCACCGACGCCACACCGGTTCTCACGCCGATCGACGGCGACCCGGCATCGTGGCTGGCCCAACGGTTGCGGGTGCCGGTGGTGCTGACCGGCCACGGTCCGGATCGGCGCGATCGCAGACCCGGGCCGAGTCGCGATGCGCCCACTGAGCCTCCCGAACGGACGCGGCGGCCCGATGAACTCTTCGAGAAGGGAACAATCGGGGCGTACGTATCGTGAACCGCGGTATCGGTCAGTGACAGCGCACTGCGCTCGAGCGTTGCGCTCTGAACAGCGCAGTGTGCTCGAGACAGCGGCCCTCGAACCAGGATGGGATGACGTGGAGCAATCCGTTGTGTCGATCGATGTGGTGACGTTGCGGTGCTGGGACGCCGACAGCGGTGTACGCCTCGGCATCGCCGCCCGTGAATTCGAGCCGTTCACCGGCGAACTCGCGCTACCCGGCGTGCTACTCGGCCGCGGCGAACGTCTCGTCGACGCCGCCCGGCGGGCCGTCCACACCAAACTCGGGGTGCCGACCGAGGCGATCGGCGCGGTCGGCCAACTCGTCACCTTCGACGAACCCCATCGTGACCCGCGCGGCCCGACCCTGGCCATCGCGATGTGGGCGGTGGTCGCCGAACACGAAGGACCCGCCGAGTGGGTGGACTTCGACGACGTCCCACCACTGGCTTTCGACCACAACCTCATCGTCGATACGAGCCGTGCGCTGCTCGCCGGACTGCTCTGGAAGGACGCGACCCTCACCCGGGCCCTGGCGGGCACCGAATTTCCCGCCACCCGCGCGGTCGACCTCAGCACCTCCCTCAACGGCGCCCGCCCCGACCCGGCCAACCTCAACCGCACGCTCGCCGCGATTCCGGGCCTGGCGCGCACCGGCGAACGGCGGCGGGTCAAGGCGACGGGGAGGCCGGCGGTCGTGTGGGCCTTCGACGCCGACGACAACTGACCCGGGGCAGCGCACAGCGGTGGCGCGAACACCGGCAAGGTGTGATTCGCGCGGTGTTCAGCGGGGCGTCCGGTGTGTGCGCAGTCGATGAAACGTCGATGAATACCGTGGTGGCGGACTCGCCGAGCGCAACGGCGTCCCTCATCGTGAGGGTATGCGCGAGATGTCGGCTCCGGCGAAAGTGCTCGCTGCGCTGGTGACCGCGTTGGTGACGATTCCGCTGGTGGGATCGGCGGCCGGGTCGGTGGCGGCGTTCGACGATGTGGGGGCGACAGTCGACGCGGCTGCCGCGTTCGGGGCTCCACGACGAGGGGTCGGCGAGGTGGTGCACAAGGTCGTCGTCATCGGGATCGATGGGCTGATGTTCGACAAGGCCGATTCGGCGCAGGCGCCGCGATTGCGGCATCTCGCCGCACAGGGACTGTTGTCGCAGGGGAGCATCGCCGGGCACATCACGATTTCCGGGCCGTCGTGGGCGAGCGCGCTGACCGGGGTGTGGGACACCGAGCACGGGATCACCGACAACGAATTCGACGCGAGCCCGTTCCTGGCACACCCGAGCGTGTTCACCCGGATCGAACGAGCCGACCCCGCCCGGCACACGGTGTCCATCGGGACCTGGCACCAGATCGCGACGATCGCCGCGACCGGTGACCGGCGCGCCGACCTCGCCCTCACCACCGCACCGGTCGCCGACGATCCCGACGAGTCGGCCACCGATGCCGCGACCGCGACCGAAGTGGTGTCGTCGATCGAGCGTTCCGGCCCCGACCTGGTGTTCACCCACCTCGACCAGGTCGACCTCGCGGGCCACCAGCACGGCGGCGCATCCCGCGCCTACCTTTCCGCGATCCGCCGGGTGGACGCACTGGTCGGCCAGATCGTCGCCGCTGTCGACCGCCGCGCGCAAGCCAATCCCCGCGAACAGTGGACGGTCCTGGTCACCACCGACCACGGCCACCTCCCGACCGGCGGCCACGGTGGCCAGACCTCCGCCGAAACCGCCAACTTCGTCATCGCCCGCGGCCCCGACTTCACCCCGGGTACCACCACCAGCGCCCACACCCTGGTCGATGTCACCCCGACCGTCCTCGACCTGCTCGCCGCGCCACCAGGGCGCCTCGACGGCCACAGCATCCGCACCCGCCCCACCCCGGCCGACGAACGCTGATCGGTCTGTCGATCTACCGCGAAAGAGTGCCGCGTTGTTGTCGAGGCACTACCGTCGCAGGCCTGTGACCCCGGTGATTCGAACACCGGGTCGGTCCGGGGACTAAAGTAATGGTCCGGGCGGTTGCAGCACTCGGCCGACAGGCCCGAATGCAGCGTGAGAGGTGGTGGCATGACTCGACATCTGGGCGAGGCGAAGGTCGGGCAGGATTCCACCGGCGCCACGCCGAGCAAAGATGCCACGGAGAAGACCCCCGAACCCGTCAAGCAGTCCCCGACAGCCGCGGTGCCGAGTTCGGCCTCGCGGCGGGTCCGTGCGCGGCTGGCTCGGCGGATGACCGGTCAACGCGGGATCGCGGCGGTCAAGCCGGTCCTCGAACCCTTGGCCACCGTCCACCGTGAGCTGTACCCGAAGGCCAATCTGGCCTTGCTCCAGCGCGCCTTCGACGTCGCCGACGAACGCCACGCCAAGCAGTTCCGCAAGTCCGGCGACCCCTACATCACCCACCCCCTCGCGGTCGCCAACATCCTCGCCGAACTCGGCATGGACACCACGACCCTGGTCGCGGCGCTGCTGCACGACACCGTCGAGGACACCGGCTATACGCTCGAGCAGCTCAAGGAAGAGTTCGGGCAGGAAGTCGCGCACCTCGTCGACGGTGTCACCAAACTCGACAAGGTCAACCTGGGCGCGGCCGCCGAGGCCGAGACCATCCGCAAGATGATCATCGCCATGGCGCGCGACCCGCGCGTGCTGGTGATCAAGGTCGCCGACCGGTTGCACAACATGCGCACCATGCGTTTCCTGCCGCCGGAGAAGCAGGCCAAGAAGGCCAAGGAAACCCTGGAGGTGATCGCGCCGCTGGCGCATCGCCTCGGCATGGCCACCGTCAAATGGGAGCTCGAGGACCTCGCCTTCGCGATCCTGCACCCCAAGAAGTACGACGAGATCGTGCGCTTGGTCGCCGACCGCGCACCCTCGCGCGACACCTACCTGGCGAAGGTGCGCGCCGAGATCACCAACACCCTGGCCGCGTCGCGGATCAACGCGATCGTCGAGGGCAGGCCCAAGCACTACTGGTCGATCTATCAGAAGATGATCGTCAAGGGCAAAGACTTCGACGACATCCATGACCTGGTCGGCATGCGCATCCTGTGCGAGGAAGTGCGCGACTGCTACGCCGCGGTCGGCGTCGTGCACTCGCTGTGGCAGCCGATGGCGGGCCGGTTCAAGGACTACATCGCGCAGCCGCGCTACGGCGTCTACCAGTCGCTGCACACCACCGTGGTCGGCCCCGACGGCAAACCACTCGAGGTGCAGATCCGCACCCAGGACATGCACCGGACCGCCGAGTTCGGCATCGCCGCGCACTGGCGGTACAAGGAGACCAAGGGCAAGCACTCCGGTGACGCCACCGAAGTCGACGACATGGCGTGGATGCGTCAGCTGCTCGACTGGCAGCGAGAAGCCGCCGACCCCGCGGAGTTCCTGGAATCACTGCGCTTCGACCTGAAGTCGCCGGAGATCTTCGTGTTCACGCCCAAGGGTGACGTGATCACGCTGCCGCAGAAGTCCACCCCGGTCGACTTCGCGTACGCGGTGCACACCGAGGTCGGGCACAAGTGCATCGGCGCCAGGGTGAACGGGCGGCTCGTCGCGCTGGAACGGCAGCTGGAGAACGGCGAAGTCATCGAGGTGTTCACCTCCAAGGCGCAGAACGCCGGACCCAGCCGTGACTGGCAGAAGTTCGTGGTCTCCCCGCGCGCCAAAGCCAAGATTCGCCAATGGTTTGCCAAGGAGCGGCGCGAGGAAGCTCTCGAAAGCGGCAAGGAGCAGATCTCCAAGGAGGTCAAGCGAGTCGGGCTGCCGTTGCAGCGGTTGATGAGCGTCGAGGCGATGAACGCGGTCGCGCACGAACTGCACTACAGCGACATCACCACCCTCTACACCGCGGTCGGCGAACACCAGGTGTCGGCGCATCACGTGGTGCAGCGGCTCATGGCCCAGCTCGGTGGCATCGGCGATGTCGAGAACGAACTGGCCGAGCGATCGACACCGTCGACCACGCCCGCCCGCCAGCGCGTCACCGGTGATGCCGGCGTGCTCATCCCGGGCGCGCCGGGCACGGTCGCGAAGCTGGCCAAGTGCTGCACCCCGGTGCCGGGTGACGAGATCCTGGGCTTCGTGACCCGCGGTGGCGCGGTGAGCGTGCACCGCACCGACTGCACCAATGCCGATTCCCTGCAGGAACAGTCGGAACGGATCATCGAGGTCGAATGGGCGCCCTCGCCCTCGTCGGTGTTCCTGGTCGCCATCCAGATCGAGGCACTCGACCGCACCCGACTGCTCTCGGATGTGACCAAGGTGCTGGCCGATGAGAAGGTCAACATCCTGTCCGCCTCGGTGACCACCCATGGCGACCGCGTCGCGATCAGCAAGTTCACCTTCGAGATGGGCGACCCCAAGCACCTGGGCCACCTGCTCAATGTGGTGCGCAATGTCGAAGGTGTCTACGACGTGTACCGGGTGACCTCCGCCGCCTGACCCCGACCACGGCCCGGGCATGCTCGCCTCGCGAGGGTGTCCGGGCCGTGGTCCGTCCGGACGGAGGATCGCCGAAAGGTTGCCGACCGCATCGGGTTTGCCGGGGGCAGTGAAAGGGCCGATTAGGGCAGCGGTTGAGATACCCGGAATCTGTTACGGTTTAGTACGTTTCAACGCTCCATTGGTCAGCGGAAACGGACTGTGATGCGGATCGATCTTGCTCGGTGCACGACACGACTCACGGGGGCGCTCATCGCGTTCACCGTTGCTTCGCTGTCGGTTACGGCGGGGGTGGCCGGCGCGGAAGACGGTACACCCACTACGCCGTCGACCCAGGTAACTATCGCGGCGTGTCCGGCACTGTACGCCTTGGGGATTCAGGGCACGGGCGAGTCGTCACCCGACGCGGCGCCGAGCACCGACACCGGGATGCTGTCGACGGTGTTCCGCCCGATGCTGGCCGGTGCCGCCGACGCGGGCCTCGTAGATCGTGCGTACGTGCCCTACGAGGCGGGTTTCGGCGGTGCGGTGCAAGGCGGTGCGGTGCCGTACACGGAATCGGTCGCCGGCGGTCTGGAACGACTCCGCTCGATGGCGACGCAGGTGGCGCAGCGCTGCCCGGATACCCGGATCGCGGTCGTCGGGTATTCCCAAGGCGCCCATGTCGCCTCGCTGTTCGCACAGGAGGTGGGCGCGGGCACCGGCGTCTTGTCCGCGGACAAGGTCGCCGCGGTGGCGTTGTTCGCCGACCCGACCCGCGGCGAGAACGCACCCCTGTTCCCCGGCGCGCCCGACCGGACCGCGCCACTCGCGGCACCGGGCACCGTCGGCGCGGCACTGGCCGGCATCGGCGACGTCCGCCAAGGCGTCGCGCCCGGCGGTGGTCTCGGACCGCAAAGTGATCAGACCGGCGACTTCGGCAAACTCACCGGCCGTGTCGCAAGCTTCTGCGCCACAGGCGATCTCGCGTGCGACGCCCCGCAGGGCGCGCCGATCGTGCGGGCCGTCACCAATCTCATGAGCCAGTCGAAGCTCTCCGGCGGCGACCCGATCGGTTCGCTCACCTCGATCGCGCAGGCGCTGGCCTTCACGTCGATCAGAACCGCCACCGCGGTCGTCGAGGAGGATCTCTCCGGCAGCGCGCTCGCCGAGGTGTCGGTCTCGCCGAAGAAGTCGATCTCGCAGCGCCTGTCCGACGCCTCCGACCCGAGCAGCACGCTCGATGTGAACGCCGCCTATCGAGCGCTGCTGAAGGTGGGCATGATCGGTCTCAACGCCGTCGCCACCGTGGTGAAGACGGTGATCAACCCGGCGAGCATCAGCGAATTGGCCACGGCCACATTGTCGAATCCGCTGGCCGGGCTGACGCTGCTCGGCACGAAACTGGCAGGCGCGGTTCCACAACTGGTGCCACCGACCACCGGGGTGCGGCTGGTCAACGAGGCGTTCACCGCGATCCAGCAGAACGTGACCGACAACGCCGAACTCCTCGACATCACCACCTGGGTGCGCTACTGGAACACGCTGCAACGCCATGACGCCTACTCGCGCATGGGCGTCGGCGCGAACGGCGCCTCACCCACCCAGTACGTCGGGGCGTGGTTCGCCGCTCTCGCCCGCGATGTGGCCGGTGTTTCCGGGAAGGGAACGGTACCGGTCGGCGGGTCCGACTCGCGTGGTATGGGAATTTTCCCGAGCCCGACCGGCGCGTCTAAGACCACCGCACCCTCCGGTGGGGGACAATTTCCCTTCGGGACAGGAGCCGATGGCGCCTCATCCGGCGGCGCGACGACTCCGCCTGCCGCGACACCCGTAACCACCGCACCCACCACCCGTCCGTTCTCTGTGAACTGATCACCGAGAGGTCTTCGATGCGAACTGTGCCCGGCGCCGTGGAAAGGGGGGAATGTTGAAGTCGTACAACGAATTGTCGCGCTGGTACTCGGCGCTGGAGCCCGAGACCGATGCCGGTGCCCCCGCACGCCCGGGCACCACCGAACCGGTGGCGGGCGACGACGACAGCGTCGACCGACATCCGAAGAGTTCCGAGCCCGCCCCGACCGCCGAGCCGACACCGGTTCAAGCCGTGGCAGGGGATCGTCAGCCGGACGACGCCGTCAAGCCGTTCAGCCTGAATCTCGACCACCAGCCGAAGGTTGTCGGCGACACACACGGCCGGAATGTCGAGCCTCGGTCGAACGTCGTCGAGGAACCGGACAGTGGTGTTGTCGAACCTCGGCCGGACGCCGTCGACGACTACGGCCGGCACATCGAGCACCCGTCGAATGCGAAGGTCGACTCGTCCGCCCGGTCCACCGAGTTCGATGACGCGACAACCGAATCCGCGGATCGGGATGCGGCCGAGTACGGGAAGCGGTCCCACCCGGTCGAACCCGATCCGGTGCCACCGCCCGCGCAACTGGCCGGACGCCGCAGTGACTTCACCGGTGGCTGGTCGGACTGGGTCGCCGACTCGGCCCCCGGCCCCGACGACGACTACGACGCCGAACTCGTCCAGTTCCCCTGGCGCGACGCCGCCGCCGACGAATACGACGACGCCCGGGTGCTGGAACCCTCCGGTGCTCTGCGCGCGAACCGGAAACGGCAGCGCACCTGGATGGTCCTCGCGATCGCGGTCCTCGTGCTCGTGATCGCCGCGACCGGTGTGTTCTTCCTGCTGTTCGGACGCGGCGGCGCCGACACCGCCCGCCACGCCGCCCCACCGCTGCATTTCACCGCGGGCAACCTGACCGCCGACACCGCGGGCTCCTGTCCGACCGAACGCACTGACATCGTGGTGCGCAGCGCGGAAGCGGGTGGCACCGACTCGGGCCCGGACGCCGTGCTCGCCTTCCAGTACGCCTACTACGTGACCCGATCGGGGGCGCAGGCCAGGGCGGTGGTCGCCCCCGACGCCGATGTCTCGCCGGCCGCCGTGATCCAGCGCGGTATCGACACGATCCCGGTGGGGACCACCCACTGCGTGCGGATCACCACGATCGCGGCCGACCGGTTCACGGTGGAGGTCACCGAGTTCCGGCCCGCGGGCGCACCGGCCACCTACACCAAGCAATCGGTGCGGACCGCGCTGGTCGGCGATCGCACGCTCATCACGGGCATCGCGGCAGGGTAAGGAGAGGCGATGACAGACGACTGGAGCCGTTGGCTCGACGAGGCCCCCGAGGGGGACCCGTCCGATGACCTGGCGCGCGATCCGGCTCCGGTGGTGCGGTTGCGGCGGCGCAACGGCGAGCGCCGCGACGGCACCCGAAGGCCGATCCTGGTGGTCGGCGGCTGCGGCGGCGCCGGCACGACAACGACCGTGCTCGGGCTGGCCGCCCAACTGGTCATCGCGGGTGCGACGACCGTGGCGGTCGACGCGACCGCCGCGGGCAGCGATATCGCCCTGCGCGGTGCCGACAAACACCTGCACCCGGTGAACCTGCAGTCCTGGGTCTACGGCCGCGGCGACGACGAGCCCGCGCCGCTGGAGGACTGCCTTTCCCGCTCCACCTCCGGTTTCGGACTGCTCTGGCGTGACGCGACCCCGCTGCGCAGACGGGCGACATTCCTCACTGTCGCGCGCGCGCTCGACAGCGGTGGGTACACAGCGGTGTACGACGGCGGTAACCCGATTGCCGGACGGCAACTGCGTCCCCTGCTAGACGACGCCGATATCGCCCTCGTCCTTGCCATTCCGGCCCGCGTCGACGCCGCCAACCGGCTGCGCGTCACCCTGGAATGGCTCGACGACCACTACGGCGACGACGGCGCCGGTGTGGTCGCCGACACCACCATTGTTGTCTCGCACCAGTATTCGCACGACGACTCGCGCGTAGCGGAGCATTTGCGCGAACACCTGTCGGGCTGGGTGCGCGAGGTCGTCGAGATCCCCTACGATCCGCATCTCGCGCGCGGGGAACTCGTCCGCCACGCCGAGCTGGCCGAGGCGACGCGTTCGGCGTATGCGAGCTTGCTAGCCGGGGTGGCATCATGACGGCAGCCATGAATCTTCGTCGTCGTCGTGAACCGGACGCCCCCGCCGGTGTAGTTGCGCCGCCAGAATCGCTGCGCGCCAAGATCTGGGAGCGTCCGGTGCCGGGAGTCGGCCGGGCGCCGCTGGTGTGGTTGCTCGGCGTGCACGGTGGCGCGGGCGCGACCACGCTGTCGCACGTGCTCGCTCCCGCCGCCGACGCGCGCGGGCGCTGGCCCGGTGTGTTCGACCGCGAATCCCCCTTTGTCGTCCTGGTCGCCAGGGAAACGATCTCCGGGCTCACCCGCGCG
The DNA here is from genome assembly GCF_046549215.1 of Nocardia sp. A7. NCBI lineage: Bacteria > Bacillati > Actinomycetota > Actinomycetes > Mycobacteriales > Nocardiaceae > Nocardia > Nocardia sp. A7. The sequence continues at coordinate 207,086 of NZ_JAJPWE010000002.1, forward strand.
CACGACCTGCTGCGCCAGCACCACGCCGGGCTCGCGGGTCCGGCACTGGTACTCGGCCTGATCACCGTCGCCGCGCGCCCCGGCCGGATGCCACCGGAGATCCGGCGCTACCGCGAGGTGGTCGGCTCACTGGCCGGGCACGTCTGGCAGGTGCCGTGGATCGAGGAATGGACTCTGGTGGAGTCCGATGTGCTTCCGGTGTGGTCGCCGGGCGACGAGGTGACGGTCAAGAAACGCCGTCCCGACCCGCTCGACGAAGTGCCGGTCGAAATCGGTGACCTCGGTACCGAGGTGGTCGCCGCGATCCGGACGAGTCTGGGCGCAGCCGCGCCGGACGAGGGTCGATCGTGAACGCCGAGCGGGTCGCCGGTCGGTGGTGTACAAACGTGTGTCGTCGTCGGAGTGTTTGTGGCACAACACCTTTACAGTGGGAGAAAGGCACCTGATGAGCATGCTCCTCCTCGCCGTGCAGGACACGTACGGCACCGTGCTGGCCCAGGTCGGTAATCCGACCCCGGAGGCTCCTCCCGGCTCGGAGAAGATCCTGCAGCTCGTGCGGTACCTCACCTGGTTCGTGCTGCTGTCGGGCATCTGCGGCATCACCTACGCGGGCGGCAAGTTCGCGTGGGAGCGCTGGACCGGTGGTGGTCTCGAGTCGCCGAAGATGGTGGCCGGCGCCATGATCGGTGGCGTCGTGGCGACCAGCGCGGGCACGATCATGAGTGCGGTCATCGGTTAGTGATCACTGTGCTCGCCTACAAACAGATCCCGGCCGAAGTGTTGGCGCCGATGATGCAGTTGCTCAACTGGCTGCTCTGGTTCGTCCTGCTGTCGTGCCTGGCCTGGATGATCCTGGCGGCGGGTCGATTGTGGATCGCGTTCCGCAGCGACCTTGCGGTCAACGACGCCACACACGGCGTCCTGATGAGCTTGATCGGTGCCTCGGTCGCCAGTACGGCGTCCGCGATCGCGCTGGCCTTCCTGCCCGCATGAATTCCACAGTGACACGACCGGTCGCGGTCGGTATCGCGTTGCTCGCGGCAGCCGTCGGCTGCGGTGGCGGCGATACCGGCCCCGCGCTGGCAGCCGCACCGACCGGGGTGGGCTGGCAGGACTATCAGGGCATTTCCCTGCCGCACACCGACCAGGGGCCGACAACGGTGAGCCAGGGCGCCGCGACGGGGTTCGAGCATTCCCCGCGTGGGGCCGGGCTGGCGGCGCTGACCCACACCATCCGGCTGTCGGTGGCACCGGACAGTCAGTGGGCCCAGGTGGTGAACGCCGAACTCGTCCCTGGACCGGCGCGTGACGAGTGGGCGATCAACCGGGTTCAGCTGTCGATCACCGGACCCGCCACTGCGGAGTACGCGCCGAAATTGTTGGGTTACAAAATTACCGAATATCGTGACGAGGTAACGACAGTCGACGTCTACACCGAATACTCCGACCGGTCACGGGCGGTGAACCACACCACGGTCAGCTGGTACGGCGGAGACTGGCGACTGCAGTTACCCGATCCGCGCTCGCTCGACCGACCGGTCGACCCGATCGACGAATTACCGCAGGACATCGTGACATTGGAGGCACCGCAGTGAGCGAGAAGGAGGCTGGCACGCGCGACCGCGCGTCCTTCGGCGTGATCGCCTCCGGTGCCCTGCTCGCCCTGATCATGGTCGTCGGCGCGGTCGTGTACTTCACCCGCGACGGCGACAGTGCGGTCGACAACGCGCCACCGCCCGCTCAGGCCGCGGGCGGAACGGGTTTCGCCGAACCCGATGTCGACCTGCTCGGCAGGCGGGTCGACATTCCGAACAACCCGGCGGGCCAGCCGCTGGCCCAGGAACCGGGTACGCAACGTACCCCCGCGGACCCGGATTGGCTGACCGGCGCGCCGGAGGGCACCAAGAAGCCGCACGGCTGGCAGCGTGTCTACGGCGCGTCGGTGCCGTTCTCCACCTCCGACGGGCCGTCGCGGATCGAGGACGGACTCGCCGTCGGCTACGCGCGCACACCGCAGGGCGCCGCGTTGGCCGCCGCGCAGATCACCTATCGGCTCAACGCCCGGCCTGCCGACCGCGACCTGTACGTGACGCAATTGCGGGTCAGCACCGCACAATTGGCCGCCTACGACTCCGCGCTGTCGGGAGACCGGCTGCCCGCACAGCAGCCGGAGCGGGTGACCAGATACTTCGTGGCCTCCGACGCGTTCAAGATCGACGACTTCGCCGACGACCTGGCCATCGTGCGACTGGCCTCGCGCGGCCCGGTGATCGACGGCAAGCAGTTGTATGCCGCCATGCGGATGATCGTGGTGTGGGACGCCGGTGACTGGCGGCTCAAACCGTCGACGACAGCAAATGCCCAGACCGAATACGTGGAATCGCTGGCGGGGTGGACGACATGGTGATCGAGGTACAGCACAGCCCGGATCGACTCCGCGCGGACCATCGAGGGGTGCCAACAATGCTGAGACGGATCGTCACCATTTTCGCGGTGATCTTCACCGTCATGCTCGCGACACCGACGGTGGCGATGGGCCAGACCTACGGCTTCGACGAGGCGTGCAATGAACTGCACGACACCCTCGACGGCGTCGCGATCCCCGGCGTCTCGCTCGGCGACGCGGCCTCGGCGGTCTGCAAGGCGGGCAATGCCGCCTCCCATCCCGACCAAGCGGCCACCGCGGTCAAGGACAAGGCGTGGGACTCCACCTTCGGCAAGGTGGTCGACTCGCTGATGAAGGGCCTCGGCGAGGCGCTGATCCTGGCGTTGACCTTCTGGATGAAGGTGCCCAACGAGGCGGTGAGCGACTCGGGGGCACTGTTCACCAAGATCAACGACTACACCTATCAGATCCAGATATTGCTGTTGATCGCCTCGGTGATCATCACCGGCGGCCGATTGGCCGAGGCCAGACGCGGGGCGGCCGTGAGCGAGGCCGCCGAATCGTTCCGCCTGTTCGCCAGGGTGGTGTTCAGCTCGTGGATGCTGGGGGCGGTGATCGTGGCAGGCACGCGGGCCTCGGACGCGTTCTCCGAGTGGATCATCACCGACGCCACCGGCGGCAATGCCAAGAACATGGCCGAGTTGATGGTGAAAACCAGCAAGTTGCAGGCTTTTTCGCCGGGTTTGGTCCTGATCATCGCGATCGTCGGCCTGCTCGGCGCGCTCGCCCAGATCGTGCTGGCCATCGTCCGGCAAGGCCTGCTGGTGGTCGCCGCCGGCGTGCTGCCGCTGGCCGCTGCCGCCTCGGCGACCGGGACCGGTAAACAGTCGTATCAGAAACTGGTCGGCTGGATCATCGCGTTCATGTTGTTCAAACCGGTAGCCGCGATCGTGTACATGATCGCGTTCACCACCGCGGGCCACGTCGACGAGACCACCGAGTCCGGCGGGTTGCCCAGCGGCGAGGACGCGCAGCGGATGCTGGTCGCACTGGTGCTGCTGTGCAGTGTGGCGTTCGTGTTGCCCGCGTTGATGCGCCTGGTGGCGCCCGCGGTCGCCACGGTCGGCACCGGCGGTTCGGGTCTGATGATGGCCGGTGGTGTGGCGGTCGGCGCGATGGGCCTCGGTGCGATCGGCACCAAGGCCGTCGCCTCCCGGCCGGTGGCGGCGCCCGGCTCGGCAGGCTACTTCGGTAGTGGCGGTGCGGGTCCGCGGCAGGGCGGGCCCGCCGGCGGGGGCCCTCGTGGCGGTGCGCCGCGACCGGTACCACCGCCGCGCGGTGGCGGCGGGGGCGGTGGTGGTGCCGCGCCCGCGACGACCAGTTCGGGTTCGGTGCCCCCCGGGGCGGCCCGCAATGTGGTCGCCGCGCGGGCCGCGGCGGGCAGCGCTACGCGCGCGGACCAATCGATGGGCGACGTCGCCGGTGACCGCTGGTCGAATCGTTCACCCGACCTCGGCAGGAGCACGATTCCGCGATGACGACCTCGGTGACCGACACCTACGAGCGCCGCTCCTACGGGCTGTGGCAGAAACCGCGCAGCGCGGGCCTTTTCGGCCTGCGGTGGGAAGAGACCGTGATCGGTTTCGTCGTGGTGATCACGGCACTGATCTGCGCGATGGTCGGTGGATTCAAATGGGGCTTCATCGTCGGCGGGCTCGGCGCGCTGGTGATGGTGCCCCTGGTGTGGCGGACGGGGGGCCGTTCGGGCTATGAGACGGGACTGATGATGTTCAACTGGAGGCGCTCGCGCAACAACGGCGAGCACGTGTATCGCGGTGGCCGGTTCTCCCGGATCCCCGGCGGTGTCACGAAACTGCCGGGACTGCTCGCCCCGTCGAAGCTCTACGAAGGCATCGACGCCGGTGGCTATCACTTCGGGATGATCCATCTGCCCGCGTTCGCGCAGTACACGGTGGTGTTGCGGGCCTGGCCGCAGGGGCACGAGGCGGTGGACCAGCCGGTGATCGATCGCTGGGTCGCGGCCTGGGGCACCTTCCTCGCCTCGGTCGGGCAGACCAGCGACATCGTCGCGGTGGTGCCGGTGATCGACACGGTGCCCGAGACCGGAAACCGGTTGCTCAACGAGGTGTCGACGATCACCCGCCCCGAAGCCCCCGAACTGGCTCAGCAGGTGATGTACGAGCTGGCGACCGAATTGCCGCAGGAGCGTGTGCAATTGCTGCCGCGGGTGGCGATCACGTTCAAGGCGACCACCGCCGAACGACGCAAGAACCCGGCCGAGGAAGCGGTGGAGATCGGGCGCAGGCTGCCGGGAATCTGCGCGGCGCTGGCCGAGGCGGGCGTGCGGGCGCAGCCGATGTCGGCCGAGGAGGTCATCTCCTTCATCCGCCGCAGCTACGACCCGGCCTCGCAGGCCGATCTCGAGGTGGCCGCGGCCGATCCCGGCGGGCACGGACTGGGCTGGGACGACGCGGGCCCGGTGTCCTACGACGAGAAGTGGGATCACCTGATCCACGACGGTGGACGCTCGGTGACCTGGGAGATGGACGCGGCGCCCGAGGGCGCGGTGGACGAGCGGGTGCTGCAGCGACTGCTCGCGCCCAATCCCGAAGTGCCACGCAAGCGCATCGCGATCGTCTACCGGCCGCACTCGGCCGCCGACGCCGCCGAAATCGTCGACGACGACTTCAAGAACGCGCTCGTCGCGCAGCAGAGCGAACGCGGTGTGGTCTCGGCGGCGGCGACGCTGCGAGTCGGCGCCACCCAGCAGGCACGCGAGGAACAGGCGCGCGGACACGGTGTGACCCGGTTCGGCGCGCTGGTCACCATCACCGAGCCGCTGCGCGGTGACCTGCCCCGCATCGAGGCCATCACCCGCGATCTCTCGACGCAAGCCCGGCTCAAGATCCGGCGCTGCTACCGCTACCAGTCCGCGGCGTTCGCGGCATCTCTCGGTTGCGGCGTGATCCTGCCCGAGCACGCAACCATTCCGAAGGCATTGGCGGGGTGAGGCGATCATGGGACGCGACTACGAACCCCCGGTGCGCGACCGCGACGACGTCGCGTTGCGCCCGGTACACCGGCCGCCGCGCATCCGCGGCGAACGCGAGCCACGGCCCGCGGGGAGCGCGCCGCGCGTGAGCGAGGACGTGCTCGGCCTCGACGAGCGCACCGAACGCGACGAGCGGGACTCGCCGCGGGGATCACGCACGACCGAGGAACGTCCGCCGGGCGAGCGCAGGTCAGCTGAGCAACCGCGGGCCGACCGAGGCCGCCCGACGCGTCCGCGCGGGGAGGAACCGCGCAGACCGCGGGAGGAGGAACCGCGCAGGCCGCGGGAGGACGATGCCGGTCGCGGTCGTTCCCGTGGCGAAGAAGCGCGCGGTCGCGGTGACGGGTCGCGAGCAGCCGGGCGCGACGGTGCGGGGGAGCGGCGTGTTCGGCGCCCGCATGCCGAGGCCGAACGGACCGCCAGGGCGCGTGCCGAACGCGGGCTGCGCGACGAGGACCACGGCCCACGCCTGGAACACCAACGACCGCAGGGTGATCCGCGTCGACGCCCGAAGCAGGCCGAACCCAAGCTGACGAAGAAGAAGCCGAGGCCCGCGAAGGCTGTTCGCCCGATCCGGCCCGACGAGGCTGCCGACCGTGCGATGGGTTCGGGTCGGTCCGTGAAAACGACCAAGCCGGACCGGCGTTCGCAGTCCGGCCCCTCGCTGCTCGACGACGCCGCCCGCGCCCGCTACGAGATGATCGCCCGCGAGCAGTCGGGCCTGCGTGCGGCCTGGGCGACCTTCCGCATCCACACCGACGACATGCGCCGCAACAACGCCCAGGCCCGCTCCGAGGCCGTCGTGAAGGACGGATTCGACCGCACGACCGCCGAATTGACCGACCGCGGGTATTCGGGCGCGGGCGGCGGCAAGATGAACGTGGTCGGCCGCCCGGTCGAGTACCGGGCCACCACCGCACAGGTCGCGGGTCTGTGGCCGTGGTCGGTCGGTGCGGGCGCACCGCTGATCGGCACCCCGCTCGGTTCGCATCTGCACACCGGCGCCCCGGTCTGCTTCGATCCGATGAACTGGTTCATGCGCGGCAGCTTCATCACCGCGCCCAGCCTGTTCGTGCTCGGCCTCAACGGTTTCGGCAAGTCCTCGCTGGTGCGCCGGATCGTGCTCGGCGGCATCGCCCAGGGCATCACCCCGCTGATCCTGGCCGACGTGAAACCCGACTACCGCAAGATGGTCGAACTCGTCGGCGGCCAGGTGATCGACCTCGGCTACGGGCACGGCAAATTGAATCCGCTGGCGGCGGGCGTGCTCGGTTCGGTCGTGCCGCGGCTGCAGGACAATCCGGCACTGCAACGTCAGGTGCTGCAGGACCTGCGGGCCCGGCAGGTGACGCTGATCGCGGGCTTGGTGGAACTGGTTCGTGGCGCTCGCGTGGCCGACTACGAGGAAACGCTGATCGCCACCGCGCTGCGCCTCCTCTACCAGCCGGGTGGATTCACCCCCGACAAACCGCCGATCATGGAAAACCTGCTCGAGGTGATCGTCGGCGGCGGCGCCGAGATGATGCTCGACGCGGGCGCCGACAACATCGACGAATACCAGAACGCGATCAAGGGTCTGCGCCGGTCACTGCGCGCGCTCACCCAGGGCCCGTTCGGCGCGATCTTCAACGGCCAGACCAGCGTTCCCATCGACACCAGCGCCGTTGCGGTGTGCATCGACGTCTCGCACATCCCCAGCGGCGACAAGAAGCTCAAGGCGGCGGTCATGCTCGCCTGCTGGGCAGACGGTTTCGCCTCCGTCGAAGCCGCGCACGTGCTCGCCGACGCCGACCTCGGTCCCCAGCGCTACTTCCAGGTGGTGATGGACGAGCTGTGGCAGGTGCTCGGCCTCGGCGACTTCATGGTCGACCGCGTCGACGAACTGACCCGACTGCAGCGCGGTCTGGCCACCGCCCTGATCATGATCAGCCACACCATCAAGGACCTGCAGGCGCTGGGTTCGGACGCCGCGATCGCCAAGGCTATCGGGTTCCTGGAACGCGCACGCGCCAAGATCTTCGGCGCGCTACCCGCCGAGGAGATCAGCAGGCTCGACTCCACGGTGCCGTTCACCTCGGCCGAGCAGGAGATGGTGACCAGTTGGTCGGCGCCACAGGCACTCACCGGTGAGGCGCTCAAGCCCGGTCAGCAGCGGCCGTCACCGCCCGGTACCGGCAAGTTCCTGTTGAAGGTCGGCGAGGATCGCAGGCCCGGTATTCCTTTCCACATGGAGTTCACGGTGACGGAACGAGAAAGCGGAATCCACGACACGAATCAGCGCTTCAGCGAGTTCGGCGACAATCCTCGTGGCACGCCGGACTATTCGAACGGGAGTGAGCAATGATGCCGCACCGGTCCTACCGCCGGGTTTCGCCGGAGGTCCGCAACGCCGCCGTCGCCCAGGTGGTGGCGCTGACCGACAAACTGCGCAGCGAATCGGAGGCGTGCCGGATGGTCGCCGAACAGATCGGCGTGCACGCCAATTCGGTGCGCAACTGGGTCCGCGCGACCCAGGACCCGAGCCTGGACCGGATGGACGCCACCGCGCTCCGCCGCAAAGTGGCGCTGCTGCAACAACAGTTGGCCGCCGCCGCGGAGATGAACCGCACGCTCGCCGACACGCTCAACGAGTCCCGGCGCCGCACATGAACTCTGCCGCGGCGGACGTTGCGCGAGTCGGCGCCCGGCGCGGAACGCGGGGAGGCGGCCGGTGAACGTCCGCACGATCATGATGGCGGCGCTCGGCTCGGTCATCGGGCTGGTGGCGCTGGTGCTGGTGATCGTGCTGCCGTCCTCGGATGAGACCTGCGAGACCGGCGACGTCCTCGACGGGTCGGCGGTGCCGACGCTGCCCGAACTGGGTGGTGACCATCGCGCGGGCGCGACCAGTTCTGCCGCGCCGACCTCGAATCCGACAGTCACCGGCACGCCGTCGCTGGCCGCGGGCGTCGGACCGCTGCGCCGCACACTGCCGCTGGAGACCGGAACTTTCACCATCTCCGATGTGTACGGTTCGCGCGGTGGCGACCACAAGGGCATCGACATGGCCGCCACCGACGGGACCACGATCTACTCGGTCTCCGACGGCCGGGTCGTCGCCGCCGGTCCCGCTTCGGGTTTCGGCAACTGGATCGTCGTCGATTCCGTCGACACCAACGGCCGCGCATACTCCGCGGTCTACGGCCACATGTGGGACGCGGGCGTCAAGGTGCGTACCGGCCAGACGGTGACCGCGGGCCAGCCGATCGGGATGGTCGGCTCGGCGGGCGAATCCAGTGGCCCGCACCTGCATTTCGAGATCGTGCCCGGCGGCCGGTTCACCGGTGGCCGTCAGATCGACCCGATGCCGTGGCTCGACGGCGCCCCCACCCCGGATGTCGGTGGCGCGCGGGCATTCTCGAGCGACCCGAACTGTGTGCGTGGGTTCGGCAGCGCCGGTGGGGCATTGGCCGACGGGAAGGTGCCCGCCGAACTCGAGATCTGGTACCGCCGCGCGGGGACCGTGTGCCCGGAGATCTCGTCGTCGCTGCTGGCCGCGCAGGCCAAGCAGGAGTCGGGGTTCCGGCGCGGACTCACCTCGCCCGCGGGCGCCCAGGGCCTGGCCCAGTTCCTGCCGGGCACGGCCGCGAGTATCAACCCCGACGACGGTCAGCCCTACATCATCGATGCCGACGGCAACGGCTCCGCCAGCGTGTGGGACGACGGTGACGCGATCATCGGCCAGGCCCGCTACATGTGCTCGATCGCCCACAAGATCGCGGGCTGGCTGGCCGCAGGGCGCGTCTCGGGCGATCTGACCGCGCTCACCCTGGCCGGATACAACGCCGGTGAGGGCGCGGTGCTGACATCGGGGGGCATGCCCAATCAGTACGCGGCGCACTTCTCCGAGACCCGGCCCTATGTCACCAACATCTTGTCGATGGAGCCGCAGTACCGGGCGCCCGGCGCGCAGGGACGGTTCACGCCGGGGGAAGGTGGCGACGGTGAACAGATCGTCGAGGCCGCCCACGACTGGCTCGGCACCCCGTACGTATGGGGTGGCGGCGGCGCGCAGGGACCGAGCAACGGTGGATTCGACGGTCCGGGATTGACCGCGGCGGTGCTGTTCGCCGCGTCGTCGGGCGCGGTGACGTTGCCGCGCACCGCCGAACAGCAATGGGAAGCCGGGGTGGAGGTCCCGATCGCCAAGGTGGCGGCCGGTGATCTGGTGTTCAGCGGCTTCGGCCGGCGCGGGCCCACCGAGGTGGGGATCTACGCGGGCAACGGCCAGATGATCCAGGCGGTACCACCGACGAGCAACCGCGGTGGCGGGGGTGTCGCCGAGGTGGCGGTGCCCGGCGACGCACGGGCGAGGAGGGTGTTGTGAACGCACGACCAGCGATAACCTGGTGGGAGAGAACACGAATCCGCACAACCCCGGCGGTGATGCTCGTGGTAGTCCTGCTCTCGGTCCCTGCCTGCGGTGGCGACGCCGAGCCGACGCGTCCCGAGACCACCTCCACCACACGACTACTCGAAGCCGCGGTCGACCCGACCACGCCCGACGGGGTCGCGGTGGTCGCCCTGCGCGAGGTCTACACCTGGAACCCTGTGACCGAACAACCGGGATCTTCGCTGCAGCGTGCGCGAAAATGGCTGGGGCCCAGCATGATACGTATGCTGGACAGTTCGATCGGGGTCACCGATACCCCGAAGCCGTCGCTGCAGTGGGCCGACTGGGCGAAGGCGAAAGCACACGTCGAAGCGTTCACGTTCGCTTCGGGTGAGCCCGCGCCGGCCGGCGCGGATCCCGCTGTCGCGCAGTACAAGATCGGTATCGAACAAACGGTCGTCTACCCGAACGGACGCACCGAAGCGCTACCGCCGAGCACGGTCATCGCGACCGTGGTGCAGACCCCGCTCGGCTGGCGTCTCGACGCGTTCCGCTGACCATCCACCACGTCCACACAAGGAGGCACCCGTGGCGAAGAAGAAGGTGACGGATCCGGCCGCGGTCGGACCCGACACGACACTGATCATGATCGTGTTCGGCTTCGCGGCGCTGTTCACCCTCGCGGGTGCCCTGCACCTGGGCAACGCGATGGCGGTGGTGCCGCAGAATATTCCGGTCAACCCGATCGCGGTAGTCGCTGATCTGGCGCGAGGGAAGTTGCAGTGGCCGCGTGCGTCGACGGTGATCGTGCTGTTGGTGATCGCGGCGGCTATCGCCTATGTGGTGATCCGTAAGCGGCTGCGCAAGCGTGCGGGTGCGGGGCGGTTGGCGGTGGACGACAAGGCCGATCACATGGGCAGTGGCAGTGCGATCGCGTCGATCACCGAGGCCGGGGTCAGGGAGAAGGCGGCTGATCTCGGCATGAAGCTGGGCACCAACGACTCGCCCGGCGTGCCGATCGGTATCGCCGTCGCCGACGGCACCCCGCTCTTCGGCTCCTACGAAGACCTGCACCTCGACATCTGGGGCCCCCGGCAGGGCAAATCCACCTCACGGGTCATTCCGGCGATCCTGTCCGCGATCGGGCCGGTGCTGGCGACGTCGAACAAACGTGACGTGGTCGACGCCACTCGCGACGTGCAGGAATCAAAGGGCAGCCGCACGTTCGTGTTCGACCCACAGGGCGTCGCCGGTGAACGACCGACCTGGTTCTGGGATCCGCTGGCCTGGGTCAACTACCGCACCGAAGGGTGCGAGATGCGGGCGGCGCGGTTGGCCGGTCACTTCGCCGACGCCGAGACCGGCAGCAGTGCGGGCGACGGCGACAACTTCTTCGATCCCGAGGCCGAGGACCTGCTCGCGGCGTTCTTCCTCGCGGCCGCGATCGCGGGCAGACCGATCACGCAGGTGTGGGAATGGGTGACCAATCCGCAGAACACCGAGGCGATCGAATACCTGCGAGGCGCCGAACACCACTTCACCGCGTCCGGCCTCGCGATGCAGTACAACGCTGACGAGCGCACCAGGAGCGGCATTTTCGGTACGGCGAAGAAGATGATCCGCTGCCTGCAGTTGTCGAACGTGCATCCGTGGATCACCCCGGCCGAGGGTGGGCGTCCCCAGTTCGACGAATTGGAGTTCATCGAACGCAACGGCACGCTGTACTGCCTGTCGCTCGAGGGACGCGGTTCGGCGGCACCGCTGGTCAGCGCGCTCACCGAGGCGGTGGTCGACGTGGCGATGCGCAAGGCCTCACAGTCCTCGGGTGGGCGATTGCCGATCCCGCTGCTCGCGGTGCTCGACGAGGCGGCCAACGTGGTGCGCTGGAAGGATCTGCCCAAGCAGTACAGCCACTTCGGTTCGCGCGGCATCGTCGTGATGACCGTGCTGCAGTCGTGGGCGCAGGGTGCGCGCTGTTGGGGTGAGGCCGGGATGAGCGCGCTGTGGTCGGCGGCCAATATCAAGGTGCTCGGCAGCGGCGTCGACGACATGGCCTTCCTGCGCGACCGATCCGAGGCGATCGGCGAGTACGACTCGATTTCGGCGTCGATGTCGCAGTCGGGCACCAGCAAGAGCTACTCGCGTTCGCTCAGTTCCTCGGTCACGTTCACCGCGCAAGGCCTGGCGACACTACCCCGTGGCCGCGCCGTCGTGTTCACCTCCGGTCAGCCCGCCGTGCTGGTGCGGACGGTGCCGTGGTGGGAATCTCCCTACGCCGACGCGGTCAAGCGATCGATCGAGCAGAACGATCCGACGCGCAAGACCCGCATGGACGATCTGGTCGGATCGCCATCGATGGCGAAATCCGTTCCGCCGGAAGAGATCGGTGACATCGAGGAGGTCAAGCCGCTGTGAGCCAGAACAACGTTGCCAATGGTGAGATCACGAACGGCTACGAGGGGGTGTACGAGTTCGTCACCGAGTACCTGAGCCAGGTCTATCGCCGCCAGGTCACCGATATCAGCGACACGGTGTGGTGTCCGGAATGGTGGCACCACAGTGAGGCCGTGATCCGGTTGAGTGCGCTGTGGCAGGCCTGGGAACACCACCGCCTGCAGGGCGGAACCGGTATCAGCGTGTGGTTCCTCGATCACGCGGACCCGCACATGACCAAGCTGTTCGACCCGAAGGGGCCGTTCAAGTACTGCAGTGTGCGCAATGGGCACAAGGCGATGCTCGAACCGCTGCCGTTCAAGGAGCCGGAAGGCGCCGACGCGCAGATGTTCGGCAATCCGGATATCGACCGGCTCTGGCAGAAGGGCCGCGTGCCGGACTGAGCGAGTGGATGCTCGGATCGCCTTGCCGGGCAAGGGGATCCGAGCATCTCGCGCGTCGAGTCAGCGCCCGCGTTCGATCCCGCGTTCGATTCCGCGTTCCCCGCGCTGGCGCGCGAGGGTCGCGCGCATCACGGTCTCCCTGGACCTGATCGCTTCCTCCGGTGAGATGCCCTGACCCATTTCGACCAGCATCCGAACCTGGGTGAGCTCCGGTGCGACGCCTGCACGCTGCAGATGTGCCGCGAGCGCCGAGCGCCGCTCGGCCGAGTCGTAGCCCACACTCGGCGTCGCCGCGGCACTCGATGCGAAGGCGGAGCCCGCCGGCTTGTTGAGGCTGATGCCGCGCTTTTCCGCACCGCGCGATTCCATGCCGCGCGATTCCACACCGCGTGATTCCACCGAGCGCGAGCCCACGGACATCATCTGCACGAGTTCGACATTGCGGGGGTCCTTGGCCTTGAGGTCGCGCGCCTCGCGGATCTGGAGCTCGCGCGCTTCCTTCATCTTGGCCTCGATCGCCTTGGCGCGAGATTCGGCCTCTTTCTGGCCGTGTTCACGCGACTTCACAGCCACCAGAATGGCCATCTGCAGCATGGTCCGCATCATGGACGCCGTTTCGCTGCCGATGTCGTCGAGTTCCGCCATGACTGCTCCCCGATGCTGCTGTGGAAGTGGACATCTGAGCCTACCGCGCGAAGGACACAGCGCGATGACCGGCGGGGCGGGTCGGGGGCGGAGAAAATGCGGGTGAGCGGGTGGTCGGCCGGACAACCCGTAGGGTTGCCTAGCCTCTGATGATCTTCTTCGCACGTCGCAGCCCGTAAACCGGAAACGGACCGAACACCCGAGGGTGTCCGGTCCGTGTCGTTGCCGAGAAAGCGGTGTCAGCCCACCTTGACGGAGTTGAACGAGATCGGGATGGCGGGCCCACCGTCTTCCGCGCCACCCTTGACGCCGCCGCCGGCGACCTTGTCCAAGGTGGCAAGGCCCGCTTCGTCGATCGTGCCGAAGATGGTGTAGTTCGGCGGCAACTGGGTGTCACCGAAGACCAGGAAGAACTGGCTTCCGTTGGTGCCCTTGCCCTCCGGTGAGGTGCCCGCGTTGGCCATGGCGATCAGGCCGCGCTTGTAGTTCACCGGCTGCGACTGCAACGCCGGATCGTCGGGGGCGAACAGGTCGGTCGGGTATTCGTTGTCGAAGCTGTAGCCGGGGCCACCCTTGCCGGTGGCCGTCGGGTCACCGCACTGCAGGATGCCGAAGCCGGGCGTCGCCACGATGCGGTGGCAGCTGGTCTTGTCGAAGTAGCCCTGCTGGGCCAGGCTCACCATCGAGTTGACCGTGCACGGCGCCTGTGCGCTGTTGAGCGACAACCCGATCGGCCCCTGGGTGGAATCGATCGCCACCTTGACTTCGGGGCCATCGGTGGCGACCGAGGTCGTGGTCGGCGCTGTGACGGGCTTCGCGGGGGGCTCCTGGCCCACCGGGTAGCTGCAGTCGACGGTCGCGGGCTTGGCCGCGGGTGGCGGCGGGCCGGGAATGTCCAGGGGCGTGTTGACGAACTGGGTCGTCGGCACCGCCGAGGACGTCTCGGCGTTGTTCGACGCGCTGTCCTCGCCCTTGGTGAGGAAATACACGCCCGCCGCGGCGGCCGCGACGACTATCACACCCAGTACCGAGCCCGCGATCGTCAAGCGCTTGCGCTTCTTCTCTTGCTCGGCCCGTCGTGCCAGCTGGCGCTCCAGCTTGCGCTTGGCCGCCGCCCGTCGCTGTTCGTTACTCGGCACTACCGCGTTCCTCCCGTGTCGTCAGGTTCGTCTAGAGGGTAACCGGTTGGACGCGGAGGCCGCCCGTGGGGAAAACTGGACCATCGTGACCAAGACCAGCAGCTTCACCGCCCCGAAGGGGGTCCCGGATTACCTGCCGCCCGGTTCGGCCGAGTTCGTCGCCGTGCGCGACGGCTTGATCCACGCCGCCCGACTCGCGGGGTACGGGCATGTCGAGCTGCCGATATTCGAGCAGACGGCCCTGTTCGCACGGGGTGTCGGCGAGTCGACCGATGTGGTCAGCAAGGAGATGTGGACCTTCGCCGACCGCAACGGCGAAAGCTTCACCCTGCGCCCCGAAGGCACCGCGGGCGTGATGCGCGCGGTGATCCAGCACGGTCTGGACAAGAGCGGTCAGCTGCCGGTGAAGCTCTGCTATGCCGGTCCGTTCTTCCGCTACGAGCGCCCGCAGGCCGGCCGGTACCGTCAGCTGCAGCAGGTGGGCATCGAGGCGATCGGCATCGACGATCCCGCCCTGGACGCCGAGGTCATCGCGATCGCCGACGCCGGGTTCCGCGCGCTTGGCCTGGACGGGTTCCGGCTCGAGGTCACCTCCCTCGGCGACGAGACGTGCCGTCCGCAGTACCGCGAGCTGCTCCAGGAATTCCTGCGTGGGCTGCCGCTGGACGAGGAAACGCAGCGTCGCGCCGAGATCAACCCGCTGCGCGTGCTCGACGACAAACGTCCCGAAGTGCGTGAGCTCACCGCGAACGCACCGTTGATGATCGACCACCTCTCGGAGTCGGCGAAAGCCCACTTCGAGCAGGTGCTCGCCCACCTCGACGCGCTCGGCGTGCCGTACGTGGTGAACCCGCGCATGGTGCGCGGCCTTGACTACTACACCAAGACCACGTTCGAATTCGTGCACGACCAGCTCGGTGCGCAGTCGGGCATCGGCGGCGGGGGCCGCTACGACGGATTGATGTCCGAACTCGGCGGGCAGCCGTTGTCGGGCATCGGTTTCGGCATCGGTGTCGACCGGACCGTGCTCGCCCTCGCGGCCGAGGGCAAGTCGGCGGCCGATCCCGCGCGCTGTCAGGTGTACGGCGTCGCGCTCGGTGACGAGGCCAAGGCGAAACTGGTCGCACTGGCCGGTGATCTGCGCGCCGCCGACATCAGCGTCGACCTGGCCTACGGCGGACGCGGGATGAAGGGTGCGATGAAGGGCGCCGACCGGTCGGGGGCGAAATACACGCTCGTGCTCGGCGATCGCGATCTCGCCGAGAACACGATCGGTGTCAAGGAGATGGCGACCGGCGAGCAGCGGTCCGTACCGCTCGACGGGGTTGTCGCGGTGCTGCGCGAGGAGCTCGGTCGCTGAGCTCGCTGCTCGGCTGCCGAGGTCGGTGGGGCGCGGTAATCTGACCGCGCCTCGCTCCGGGCGCGCCGGTGGGGGTGGAGAGGACATCGTGGACGGGCAGTCCGGGCAGTCGGCGGCGGAAGCGGTCGGTATCGACCTGGTGGCGCCCGAGGTGTTCGCGCCGATGTTGCGCAGGCTCGCCCTTGCCGCGATCGGCGTCGGCGTCGGGGCGACATTGCTGTCGGCGGTGTGGCTGAGCTGGCCGTACGCGCTCCTGATCGGCTCGATCGTCGCGGTCCCGACCATCGGCTACGTGTTCGCCTTCCAGCGCCGCCGAATGTGGTTGAGCGGCACCGTGATCCGCGCACACCGGCTGTTCGGCGAACGTACTCTCGACCTCGCCGCCGCCACGGGCGTGCACCTGCTGGTGTACCCCGCGCGACTCAGCCGCATCGCCCTGCGTGTGACCGCGGGCGGCGACACCCAACTGGTACCCCTCGCGATGTACACCGACGTGGGCAGCGGCCGCGAACTGCACCTACTCGGCTTGCGCAAACTCGCCGACGCCCTCGCCGCCAGCGAACTCGCCGCCGCGATCGCGATCTCGGAAGTGCTCGTCCAGCAGTTGCGTGCCGAGGCCCGTGACGCAGGTCTCGACGAACGACCCCTCTACCGCGCGGTGCAGTCGGTGCGCGACAAAGACAGCGTCTCGCCGGTGGTCCTGACCGATTCCGAGGTCGTCGCACTGAGCTGACGCGGTGGGATCAGCCGAAGAGGGCGAGTTGGGTGTCCTGCGGTGTGGGCGGGGGAGCAGGGGGAGTGGTGGGGTCCTGGATTCGGCGGAGGCCGTGGTGATCGAGGAGGGGGTTCACCCGGTCGCGTAGCCAGTCGCGATAGAGGGGAGTGACGTTGCTGCCGCGCGCGTAGAGCTGGCGGTAACGGCGGATGAGGGCGGGATGTTCGGTGCCGAGCCAGGTGAGGAACCAGTCGCGGGTGGGACCGCGCAGGTGCATCGGGAAGGCCATGGCGCTGGCCGCGCCCGCGTCGGCGATGGCGGCGAACAGGGCCTCGAGGTGTGCTCGGCTGTCGGTGAGGCAGGGGATGATCGGGGCGGCCATCACGTGGACGGTGAAACCGGCGTCGGCCAGGGCGCGGACCAGGTCGAGGCGGGCGCGGGGTTCGGGGGTCCCTGGTTCGAGGCTGTGGTGCAGGTCGGGATCGAGGATGGCGATCGACACCGCGACGCTCACTTCGACTCGCTGGGCCGCCTCGACGAGGAGCGGGAGATCGCGGCGCAGCAGCGGGCCCTTGGTGAGGATGGAGAAGGGGGTGCCCGAGTCGGAGAGGGCGCGAATGATGCCGGGCATCAAGCGGTATCGGCCCTCGGCACGTTGATACGGATCGGTGTTGGTGCCGAGTGCCACCGCCTCGCGCTGCCAGGACCGACGCATGAGTTCGCGGCGCAGCACGGCGGCGATATTGGTTTTCACCACGATCTCGGAATCGAAATCGTTGCCCGCGTCGAGTCCGAGATATTCGTGGCTGCCGCGAGCGAAGCAGTAGCGACAGGCATGCGAGCAGCCGCGCATCGGGTTGATCGTCCAGCGGAAGGGGAGCGCGGAGCTCTCCGGCATCTTGTTCAGCGCGCTCTTGCACAGCACCTCGTGGAAGGTGATGCCGTCGAACTCGGGGGTGCGGACGGAGCGAACCAGCCCGGCCCTGGTCAGGCCGGGTAGCGCGCCGTCATCGGCGTCCAGGGTCTGGGCTTGCCACCGCACCCCACGAGTCGAACATTTGTTCGAAGAAGTGTCAAGCCTGGCGCGACGCCCGCAGGAAGTCGACGAGGTCGTTGACGGACTCGGCGGTCGGGCGTGGGCGGTAGCCGAGTTCGCGTTCGGCCTTGCCGTGGTCGACGACCGGCGCCGAGATCACCGCGCCCAGTGCGGCTTTGGACAGGATGTCGGAGCCGAAACGCTTGCCGATCGGCTCGATCACCGGTAGCAACGCGCCGAGCGCCTTCGCGGGGATGGCGAAGCGTGGACCTTTGGCGCCGGTGCGGGCCGCGGCCATCCGGCAGAAGTCGATCATCGTGGTCATCTCGCCGCCGAGCAGGTAGTTCTCGCCGGTGCGGCCCTTGTCGCCGGCCAGGATCAAGCCCTGGGCGACATCACGCACGTCGACGAGGTCGAACCCGCCGCCGATCATCACCGGAAGCCGGCCACGCATCGCCTGGACGACGGTGCTGTTGAGCCGAGACAGACGCTCGGGATTGTCGAGGGGGCCGAACACGCCGGTCGGGTTCACGATCACCGCGTCGAGTCCGCGCTCGATCACCGGGCGCAGGGCCAGCTCGCCGGACCATTTCGATCGGTCGTACACCGGCAGGCCGGGATCGTCGGAGCGGCTGGAGGTCTCGTCGATGTGGCCGCCCGAGCGGTACTGGTCGAACGCGTGGATGGAACTGGTGTGCACGAACCGGCGCACGCCCGATTCCAGCGCCGCCTCGGCGGTGACGCGCACGCCTTCGGTGTTCACCCGCCAGGCCAGATCGTTGCGGTCGGCCAGAGTGATCAACGCGACGAGGTGGTAGACCACCTCGGTGCCCGCCAGTGCCGCGCGCATCGACACCGGGTCGAGCACATCGCCGTCGACCCAGGTCACCGCCGGGTCGGAGGTGGTGGGGGCCACGCGGTCGATCGCGACGACCTCGTGGCCGCGCTCGAGGAGCAGGGGGATCAAGTTGGAACCGAGGTAGCCGGCTGCGCCGGTCACTGCGACCTTCATCTGCCCGACGATATAGAACATGTTCTAGTTTTGAAAGCGGATCGTGTGGATCGAACGTGGCACGACTCGAAAACCGTCGGTGTATTCGGCTATATTTGGCGCCAATCGCAGTTGGGTGGTCGCGTCGGGAGTTTCGCGTCCGCCGCTCGCTTCTGTAGTGCAGACTTTTCACGACGAGTTGGGGGGATTTCGCATGACCGATCTCTCGGTGCAAACCGGAGAGGTCGCCGCGTTCGCGGCGACCAATGGCGGTGTGGCGGCGCAGGTCGCCGCGGCGGGCAATATCGACCTGGTTGCCAGTGTGTCGGCGGCGACGCCGGTGTTCGGCCTCATCGGCGCCGATTACCTGGCGATGTTCGCGGCCGCACAAGCGTTGCAGGCCAAGGACATCAACGACCTGTCGGCCAAGTTCAGCTCGCTCTCGGACGCGGCCTTCAAATCGTCGGTGACGTTCGAGACGACCGATATCGACAATGCCGCCGAGCTGGCGCGCCAGGCCGCAGGCCTCGGGGGCGGGGTATGAAGCCGCTGAGCGCCGACGGGGGCGTCATCGCACCCGAGGCTGTCATGGCCGCCGCCGACGCCGCGACCGCATCGGCGATGGGCGCGGTACCACTCGAGTCCCAGGCCATCCTGGATGTGCCGCTGATGCAGGTGCCCGAGGATGCGGCCGAGGCCGAAGAAGCGGTCTTCACCCTCGCGCAGAAGATCACCGACGAAGCCCAGAACGGCGCCGTGTCGCCGGCCGGGTTGGGTGGGCTCGGCGGCCTCGGCACCGGCATGCAGCCGCAGGACATCCTGGCCGGCGTCTCCGACGACGCCTCCTCGGCGTTGAGCGGTCTGCATGGCACGGTGGCCCAGGTCGCGGCGCCCGCGTCGACCGTGTTCGACCAGGCCGCGTCCGCGCTCACCGGCACGTCAGCGGGCGGTGCTTCGAGTACCGCCGGCGCAGGTACGTCCGGCGCGGGCACGTCCGCCGCCGCGACCACGCTCACCGAGGATCCGGTCGCCGCTCTGATGAGCGGACTGTCCCTACCCGCGCTGCCCGGCATCGACACCCTGTTCCAGCCGTTCCTCGACCTGCTCAGCAGCTTCGGCACCGGCATTTTCAACTCGCTGGACCCCACCGCGATCCTGAGCAACTCCTCGGCGGTCATCGAACAGGCGATGACCCTGGCCCAAGGCGGCGTCAAGACCGTCCAGCAGGTATGGGAAGGTCAGGCCGCCGACGCGGCGACCACCGCCAGTCAACAGGCCCAGACCCAGGGGCAGGACACCAGCCAGCGGGGTATCGACATCTCGTCGCTCACCCAGCAGGCGGCCTCGGTCGTCCAGACCGGCAACGCGCAGCTCACCACGATCGCCACCACTTTCGCCGCCCAGGCCACCGCGCTCGCGCCGACGATCATGCTGCCGCCCACCCAGGCCACCCTGATCGGTTTGGCCACCACGCATCTCGGGGAAGCGGTGTCGGTCGTCAACGTCACCCGCGGGCAGTTGATGGGCTACACCGGCGAACTCAGCGGCGTCGTCGGGCAGCTCGCCAACCAGAGCGGTCTGCCCTCGCCCGAGGAAGTCCTCTCCGCCGCATCGGAGAACATCGGCGAACCGCTGCTCACCCAGGCGGAGGAAGCCTTGTCCGGCGGCGGCGGCGACTCCACCGCTGCGGCGAGTACCGGGGCCGCCACCGCCACTCCCGGCACGACGACCCCGTCGAGTGCCGGTGGTACCGGCGGCAGCGGCGGCGGTTCCAGCGCCGCGCTCGGTGCGCTCGGCACCGCACGCGGCGGTGGCTCCGGCTCGGGTGGTGGCTCCGGCTCGGGTGGCAGCACCGGCGGCGGCATCCCGAGTGCGGGCACCCCGAAGACCACCGCGGCCGTGCCGGGTGCGGCGGTTCCCGCGGGTCGTGCGATGCCCGCGGGCACACTGGGATCGGGCACCACCACGGCCGCGGGCACCGGCGGTACCTCCGGCATGATGGGCGGCGGCGCGGGAGCGGGCGCGGGCCGTGGCAACAACGAGGAAGAACACGGCCGTACCGTGCAGCCCTACCAGAGCCGCACCGGCAACGACGACCTCACCGGTCCGCTGGGCGAATCCACGCCCGACGTCATCGGTGCCGTCCACGAGGACGAACGCGAAGCCGACGCGACCGCGGACCGGTTCTGAGGCGACAAGGGGCTCGCCGGTGGAAACCGGCGAGCCCCTGCGGGTCAGCGTCGAACGATCAGCTCTTGAACGCGTCGACCAGCTTCTTATAGAGGTCGGTGAAGCGCTTGCGGGCGGCCTGTTGCTCCGGGTTGAGGCCATCGGAGGCCTCCGGGGAGTAGATGACCAGGTGGGCTTCGTCGGCAGGGTCTTCGGGCATCAGGTCGATGATCCGGGTGCCCTTGCCCTCACCCGCCGGGATCCCGAAATCGGTGTCCTTCAGTGCGTTGATCTCGTCACGCGCGGCCGAGATCACATCGGCGGCAACCTTTCCGGTCACCTTCTTGGGCGCGGTCTCGGGCTTGCGGTCCTTGCTCACCGCGTCGGGCATGTGCACGGCCTCGCCGTCGGCGAAGATCTGCAGCACCGGGCGCAGGTCGGTGCGCTGTGACCAGCCCTCGGGGATCGTGGTGAGGCTCACCAGCGGTAGCGGCGCCGGGTCCGCGTGGGCGACGGCGCTCGCGCCGGTCAGGGCAAGAGCGCAGACGAGCAGTCCGGTGATGGTCGGGCGCATGGGTTCCCCTCGATCGAAAGACAGTGCGCGGGTTTCGCGTTCGGGGAGTCAGCGTATCCCGGGCGGGTTGTCGAGGTCACGCGCGGAATAGGTATCGCAGGACTGCACCGACCCGGTCCGGTAGCCGACGAGGAACCAGTTCTGCCGCTGTTGCGATGATCCGTGGGTCCACGACTCGGGGTTGACCCCGCGGCCCGCGCTGCGCTGGATCCGGTCGTCGCCGACGGCATTGGCGGCCGACAGCGCGTCGCGAATGTCGTTGTCGGACAGGGGATTCAGGAAGGGCGCTCCGCCACCCGGCGAAGGCTGCTTGTCGGCGAAGTGCGCCCAGATGCCCGCGTAGCAGTCGGCCTGCAGTTCGGTGCGCACGGCGCCGGAGGTCGCACCCTGCGGATCGCGCTGGGCCTTGCCGATATCGCCGAGCTGGTTCTGGATGTGATGGCCGACCTCGTGGGCGACGACGTACTCCTGCGCCAGCGGACCAGCGCTCGCGCCGAAGCGGTCGGTCAGCTCCTGGAAGAAGGCGGTGTCGAAGTAGGCGGTTTGGTCGGCGGGGCAGTAGAACGGGCCGACATCGCTGGTGGCGTTGCCGCACCCGGTGTTCACGCCACCGGTGAACAGCACCAGTTTCGGCTCCACGTACTGCGTGCCGGTCTGCTTCGGCAGCTGCACCGACCACACCGCGTCCAGGCTCTGCGCGGTCGCCACGACCCGGCAGTCGACGTATTTGTTCGCGTCGGCGCCGGTCTTGCAATGTGCCGGTGTGCCCGCGGTACCCGGCTGCGTCTGCTCGCCCTGCGCGCCGGTGAACTCGCCGAGTACCGACCCCGGATCGCCACCGAGCAGCAACGTGATCACCAACAGGATCAGACCGCCCGCACCGCCGCCGAGCGCGATCTTGCCGCCCATGCCGGGTCCGCCGCCAGAGGACGCCCGGCCGGGATCGATCTGCATACCTTCGTTGAAGGTCATCGCGGTACTCGCCTTCGCTCGTTGTCCAGCTGCCCCACAGCGCGATTCACCGTCGGCGGGTGCGACGACGGTGGGGCAGGTGCCACAAGCTTGACACGGTAGCGAAGATATCGGTTTTCATCCGGGCACCGTGTCTCACTACGATGGCAGTGCACCGGGTCTTTCCTCGCCGGTGCGACGAGTCCGCGAAATTCTGTCGAAAGGAATACCGTGCTGCGCACCCACTTGGCTGGTTCGCTGCGAGGCGAGCACGCCGGTCAGACCGTCACCCTCACCGGTTGGGTGGCGAGGCGTCGTGACCACGGTGGTGTGACCTTCATCGATCTGCGCGATGCCTCGGGCGTCTCGCAGGTGG
The DNA here is from genome assembly GCF_046549215.1 of Nocardia sp. A7. Classification (NCBI taxonomy): domain Bacteria; kingdom Bacillati; phylum Actinomycetota; class Actinomycetes; order Mycobacteriales; family Nocardiaceae; genus Nocardia; species Nocardia sp. A7. Next base: position 229,710 of record NZ_JAJPWE010000002.1, read on the forward strand.
TTTTCCGCGAGGGCGAGGCGGCCGAACAGGCACACAAGCTCCGCGCGGAATTCTGTGTGCAGGTCACCGGTGTGGTGGAACGGCGTCCCGACGGCAACGAGAACCCGGAGCTGCCGACCGGGCAGATCGAGGTCGACGCCAAGGAACTGGTCGTGCTCAACGAGAGCGCGCCGCTGCCGTTCCAGCTCGATGAGACTCCCGGCGACGAGGCTCGCCTCAAGTACCGCTACCTCGACCTGCGCCGCGAAGGCCCCGGCCACGCCATCCGGCTGCGCTCCAAGGTCAACGCCGCTGCCCGCGAGGTGCTGGCCGGCCACGACTTCGTCGAGGTGGAGACCCCCACGCTCACCCGCTCGACCCCCGAGGGTGCCCGCGACTTCCTGGTCCCCGCACGCCTGCAGCCGGGCAGCTTCTACGCGCTGCCGCAGAGCCCGCAGCTGTTCAAGCAGCTGCTCATGGTCGGTGGCATCGAGCGCTACTACCAGATCGCGCGCTGCTACCGCGACGAGGACTTCCGCGCCGACCGTCAGCCCGAGTTCACCCAGCTCGACATCGAGATGAGCTTCGTACGCCAGGACGATGTGATCCTGCTGGCCGAGGACATCCTGAGCGCGCTGTGGAAGCTGGTCGGCCACGAGATCGTCACCCCGATTCCGCACATGACCTACGCGGAGTCGATGCGCCGCTACGGCTCCGACAAGCCCGACCTGCGCTTCGGCATCGAGATCACCGAGCTCACCGACTACTTCAAGGACACCACCTTCCGGGTGTTCCAGTCGGAGTACGTCGGCGCGGTCGTGATGCCCGGCGGCGCGAGCCAGCCACGACGTCAGCTCGACGCCTGGCAGGACTGGGCCAAGCAGCGCGGTGCCAAGGGCCTGGCCTACATCCTGATCAACGAAGACGGCACCCTCGGCGGCCCGGTCGCCAAGAACCTGACCGACGCCGAGCGCGACGGCCTGGCCAAGCAGGTCGGCGCCGAGCCGGGTGACTGCGTGTTCTTCGCCGCCGGTGCCGTGAAGTCGAGCCGTGCCCTGCTCGGTGCCGCGCGCGGCGAGATCGCCCGCAAGTGCGACCTCATCGACCCGAATGCCTGGGCCTTCGTCTGGATCGTCGACGCCCCGATGTTCGAGCCCGCCGCCGAGGCCACCGCCAGCGGTGACGTGGCGCTGGGCCACTCGGCCTGGACCGCGGTGCACCACGCGTTCACCTCGCCCAAGCCGGAGTCCATGGACACCTTCGACACCGACCCCGGTTCCGCGCTGGCCTACGCCTACGACATCGTCTGCAACGGCAACGAGATCGGTGGCGGTTCCATCCGTATCCACCGTCGCGACGTGCAGGAACGCGTGTTCTCGGTGATGGGCATCGACAACGCAGAAGCCCAGGACAAGTTCGGCTTCCTGCTCGACGCGTTCGCCTACGGCGCCCCACCGCACGGCGGCATCGCCTTCGGCTGGGACCGCATCACCGCGCTGCTGGCGGGCGAGGACTCGATCCGCGAGGTGATCGCGTTCCCGAAGACCGGTGGCGGCGTCGACCCGCTCACCGACGCGCCAGCGCAGATCACCGCGCAGCAGCGCAAGGAGGCGGGCATCGACGCCAAACCGGAGGTCAAGGCCGCCGTCGGGGCGCCGAAAGTTGCTGCGCCCGAGAAATAGCGGTCATCGGGGGTAGCCCGGTACCTTCTGGTCAGCTGCCGTATCGCCACGGCGATACCGACCAGGAGGACACCGGTGCTACATCTTCGAGTGATCAGCCCGCCCGACCGGACCGATGAACTGGTGCGGATCCTCGAAGCCGACGCCGGCGTCACCCACCTCACGGTGATGCGCGGGGTCGCGCTCGACCCCGCGGGCGATCTCGTCCAGGCGGATGTGGCGCGGGAGGCGGGCAACACGGTGCTCGCCGACGTGAAGTCGCTCGGTATCGTCGAGCACGGCGGGATCACCCTCGGCCCGGTCGACACGGTGCTCTCCGACGCTGCCGACCGCGCGGTCCGAGCGGCGCCCGGTGATCCGAGCGACGCGGTGATCTGGGAGCAACTGCTCAAGGAGACCCGCGAGGAATCCTCGGTCAACGCCACCTTCGTCGCGTTCCTGACCATCGCCTGCCTGCTGGCCTCGATCGGGGTGGCCACCGACTCGCCGGTGACCATCGTCGGCGCGATGGTGGTGGGCCCGGAGTTCGGTCCCCTGGCCGCGCTGTCGGTGGCGCTGGTGCGCCGCAACTGGCGGCTGGCGCGGCGCTCCATGATCGCCTTGGCGGTGGCATTCCCGATCGCCATGGTGGTCACGCTCGGCGCGACGATCGTGTGGGAGCAGCTCGGCTGGCTCACCACCGAGGGGGTGATCGACGCGCACAACGTCGATTTCATCTACCAGGTCGGTCCGTTCTCGTTGGTCGTGGCGTTGCTCGCCGGAGCGGCGGGCATGTTGTCGCTGGTCACCGCGAAATCAGCGGCCCTGATCGGTGTCTTCATCTCGGTGACGACCGTGCCCGCCGCCGGGTACGCGGTGGTGGCGGCGACGCTCGGACAGTGGCACCGCGCGTTCGAGTCGGTCGGTCAGCTGGCGGTGAACCTGGTCGGCATCGTGATCGCCGGAGTGGTGGTGCTCGAACTGCGGCCGAAGGCGGGCGACGAGCGGGGCCCGATCGGCCGGTTCAAACGGGCCATCGGCATGCGGACCACCCTCGAACACTGACCTCTAGACGCGAGCGACCGGGCCCGCGGTCAGCATTCGGTAGGCGTAGGTCACCGCGATGACGCACACCGGCCCCGCGACGAACAGGCCGAGCCCGCACAGTGCCGCGCCGACGAGGGTGACCAGCATGACGGTCAGCGCCAGCAACAGCGAGGCCCACAGGTTCGCCAACACCAGCTGCGCGCTCGCCTTGATCGCTTCCACCGGGCCGTAGTCCTGATCGATCACGAAGTGCAACGAGAACATGCACAGGAACCCGGCGATCAACCCCGGCGCCAGGCACAGGGCCGACAGGAGCAGGGTGACGGTGAACGCCAGCAGCGAGGTCAGCAGCACATTGCCCGCGTTCACGAACCGGAAGAACGACCCGAAAGCCGGTGGGTACCCGTCGGTTTCGTAGAGCGCGCCGCGCACCATCGCCGCCTGCAGCAGCCACAGCGCGACGATCACCATCAAGAACAGCAACAGCACGCTGAACGGTGACGTCGGATCGACGATCTGCACCACCGCGACGAAGCCGAGATAGATCAACACCCCTACCGCGGTGACGCCGAGCCACGGGCCCGGATTGGCCCGGAATCGCTCCCAGCCGTAGCTCAGCGAACGCCCGATATCGAGGGCCTGTGCTCCCGAATGGTAGTAACCGGGAGTCTGCCCACCACCACCCGGCGACACGCCGGTTGCGGGGGCGGCGGCGTAGGTCGGATTCTCTGGCTTCACCTGGGGGACCGCGTAACCGGGGCCCGTGCCCGCGGGTCCGTACTGCGGCGTGTGCCCGCTTCGGTCGGCAACCGGCGGCGGCGGTTCGACCGGTTCCTGTCCGTACTGGGCGGCGCCGGGGCCTTCGAACTGCGGATAGCCTGCGCCACCGGCCATTCCGTGCTTACTCGGTCCCGTGCCGGGAGCGGACGGTTGCCCGGGCCCCTCGTGTCGGCCCGCGGGTCCGGCGAACTGTCCGCCACCGCCCGGAACAGGCGACCTGCCCGGCGAATCGCTCGATGCGGCGTACGGAGTGTCGGTCATTGTGATAGACCTTTCGACTCAACCGGTTTGCGGTGTGGCGCACAGCAGTTCACGATGAGAAAACCCGACGACCGGCTGATGTGTCAAGCGAACAGGCACACACGCGCAACCGCCGCGCCAACACGCCGAACGACGCGGAAAGGTTGTTCAACCGCTCGCTAGAAGTGACCAGGTACGAGTAGCTTGAAAGGCGATGACCGCACTATTGGCCGAACGCGCCGCCGACGTCGTGTCCGCAGCACAACAGTTGCTCACAAAGCGAATGGGTGCTCCGGTAAAGCTGAGTGATCCGATGGAACTCAGCGGCAGTGGTAGGACGACAGTCCTACGCGTGCGTGTTGCGGAAAACGCATTTTCGTTGCCGCGCACGCTGATCGTCAAGCAGGTGCGCGGTTCCAGTCCTGACCGCCGCACCGGTGGGATGGCGCCCGGTGTCGCCAGCATCGACGCCGCCTTCTTGCGTGAGGCGGTGTCCTATCAGTTCACCACCGCGCTGAGTCGCGAGCACCGCCCCGGCGCGTTCCTGATCGCGCACAGTGTCCCCGACCGGCTTCTCGTGCTGTCCGACCTCGGCGAAAACGCTTTGCTCACCTCGGTGCTGCGAGCCCGGGTCGAGCCGGGCACCCGTAACTCGCTGATGGCGTTCGCGCAGGCGCTGGGCCGGATGCACGCCGCGACCGTCGGCCGCGAACCCGACTTCGTCGCCTTGATGCGCCGGGTCGATTCGATGCATCGCGTCGACGGGATCGCCCAGCAGGCGCATGCCGCCATCGCCGAGGTCCCCGGACTGCTGCAGGCGGAGTTCGGCATCGAGGTGCCGGGTGAGATCGCCGAACGCATCGTGCACGGCAACCGGCTGTTCACCGGTGGTCGCTACCGCGCGTTCAGCCCGTCGGATCTGTGCCCCGACAACGTGATCATGAACGAGGAAGGCGCGCGGTTCCTCGACTACGAGTGGGGCGGTTTCCGCGACGCCACCCTCGATATCGCCTACGCGCTGGTCTCGTTCCCCGGCTGCCTGTGCGATTTCGAACTCTCGCGCAGCCGCGCCAAGGAAATGGTCGAGGCCTGGCGCTCGGCCGTGGTCGGCGTCTGGCCGTCGCTCGCCGACGACACAGTGCTGGCCGAACGGATCCTCGAAGCCCGGCTGATCTGGGTCTGGCTGTCCACCTACTGGTTCCTGCCCGCCGACCACACCCGCATCGCCACGGCTCGCGAACACGGCCTGTCGGTGCCGCGTTCGGAAGCCCTGATCAACCGCTGGTCGGCGTTGGCCGAGGACGCCAGGATGACCGGCGACGACGCGGTCGGCGACTTCGCCGAACAGGTGTCGGCGATGCTCGAAGAGCGCTGGTCGGAATAGCGGGCGCCCCACTTCCGCGCGCGACGCGGGTACCGTCGGCAGGGACCTGAGGAGTTGGGAGCTGCCGTGCCGAAACCGGTTACCGTCACAGTCGTCCACAAGCAGTGGTTGAACCCGCATCTGGTGCGGGTGGTCGGCACCGTCTCGGACGAATTCACGCCGAACGGTTTCACCGATGCCTATGTGAAGCTGATCTTTCCGGTGCCCGGTGTCGAATATCCGGAGCCGTTCGATCTCGACACGGTGCGCGCGACGCTCGGCCCGGCGAGCCAGCCCGTGCTGCGCACCTACACCGTGCGGTCCTTCGATCCCGAACTCCGCGAGATCAGCATCGACTTCGTGGTGCACGGCGACGAGGGCATCGCCGGTCCGTGGGCGCGCTCGGTGGAGCCCGGCGCGCGGTTCTGGTTGAACGGACCTGGCGGTGCGTTCGCCCCCGATCCGGCGGCCGACTGGTACCTGCTCGCCGGTGACGAATCGGCGCTGCCCGCCATCGCCGCCGCGCTCGAGGCGCTGCCCGCCGGCGCACCCGCTCTCGTGTTCGTCGAGGTCGGCGACACCGAGGACGAGATCGCGCTCGACTCGCCTGCCGACCTGCGCCTGCACTGGGTGCATCGCGGGGTGTCCTCGGATCGGATCACCGACGACCTCGCCGGGGCGCACTCGCCACTGGTGGCCGCGGTGCGTGCGGCCGAGTGGCTGCCGGGACAGATCCAGGCGTTCGTGCACGGCGAGGCCGAGTCCGTGATGCGGCAACTGCGTCCCTACCTGCGCAAGGAACGTGGTGTCGCGCCGAAGTGGCTGTCGATCTCGGGGTACTGGCGGCGCGGGCGCACCGAGGAGGGCTTCCGCGAATGGAAGCGGGAACTGGCTGCCGAAGGCGCGTGATCAGCTGGTCAGCGCGCGCAGTTTGCTGCGCAGAAAGGCACGTTCGACCGCATTGTCGGTGAGTAGCAGCGCCGATTCGTAGGCGACGATCGCGTCGTCGGTGCGTCCGAGGTCGGCGAGGAAGGCGGCGCGGGCGGCGTCGAGATAGCCATAGGTCGCCAGCGCCGGTTCCGCGCCGAGTGGATCGAGCAGTGCCAGCGCCTGTGCCGGATTGCCGCCGAGGCCGACCGCGATGGCGTGATTGAGCCGCGCGACCGGCGACGGTGAATCCCGCAGCAACAGCCGGTACAGGCCGATGATCTCGCGCCAGTCGGTGTCGGCCCAGGTGGGAGCCTCGTCGTGGACAGCGGCGATCGCGGCCTGCAACGTATACCGATCCGTATGGGGCAGAGCGCGTTTCACCAGTGCGATGCCCTCGACGATGGCCGCTCGATCCCAGCGGGCGCGATCCTGGTGTTCGAGCGTGCACAGATTGCCATCGTCGTCGACGCGCGCGGCTCGGCGGGCATCGGTGAGCAGGATCAGCGCCAGCAGCCCGGTCACCGTCGGATCGTCGGGGACCAGCGCGTGCATCATCCTGGCCAGCTGCACCGACCGGTCGACGAGATCGGCACGGACCAGCGCATCGCCCGCGGGCGCGGTGTGACCGGTGGTGAACAGCAGGTGGATCACCGCGCAGATGGAATCGAGCCGCTGCGGCAACTCCCGCACTGACGGCACCCGATAGGGGATGGCCGCCACCGCGATCTTCTTCTTGGCGCGGGTGATGCGCGCGGCCATGGTCGACTCGCTCACCAGGAACGCGCGCGCCACCTCGGCGGTGGTGACACCGCAGACCAGCCGCAGTGTCAGCGCGACCTGCGCCTGCGGTGCGAGCGCGGGATGACAGCAGGTGCTGATCAGGCGCAGCCGGTCGTCGGGGATCGCCGGGTCGTCCAGGGCGGCCAGTGCCAGGTCGGCGGCGTCGGCGACCGGCTCGTCGACGACGAGCCGGGGCAGGGTGCGGCGGAAGGTGCTGTCGCGGCGCAGCAGATCGAGGCCGCGTCGCCGTGCCACCGTCGTCAGCCAGGCGCCGGGTCTGGCCGGGATACCGTCGTTCGCCCAGGCGGTCAGCGCCGTCGCGTAGGCGTCCTGCACGCATTCCTCGGCGAGGTCGAAATCGCGGACCAGCCGCACCGTCGCGGCGAGCACGAAGGCCCACTCCCGACGGTGCGCCTGCTCGACGGCCGCGGCCGCCGCCGTGGTCACGACTGGGGGTACACCTGGATCGGGCGCACTTCGACGCCACCGGTGGGGGCGGGCACCTGTGCGGCGAGCGCGATCGCGGCGTCCAGGTCGGGCGCCTCGAGCAGGTAGTAGCCGCCGAGCGCTTCCTTCGCCTCGGCGAACGGACCGTCGGTGATGACGACCGCGCCGTCGGTGTCGTGGCGGATGGTGGTGGCGGTCGGGGTGGGCTGCAAGGCGTGCCCGCCGAGGTTGGCGTCACCGGCGAGCTGCTGGAAGGTGCGATGGGCGGCGAGCATCTCGGCGATTTCGGCGGGGGAGTACGCGGCGTAGGTGGCTTCGTCGCCGTAGATCAGGACCAGGTACTGGCTCATGACGGTCTCCTTCGGGTCTTGGCCTGCCCGCTCGTCGGGTGGCCGTACTCACCCGACGAGCGACCGAGGGCGCGATCGACACCCTGTCCGAAGAATTCTGCGCCGCTTTTCGCGGTGCCGCGGCGAACCGTGGTCAGAGCGACGGAGTCGGCCGCGATTCGAGCCGTCCGCCCACCGGAACGGCGAAGGACGCGCCGTGGCGTATGCCCGTAGCAGGATCGGTGACATCGCCGACGTAGAACCAGTCCATCTGCGTCTGCGTCGCGGTCACCTCGAGCACACCGAAGCCGTGCGAGTCGAGCTCGACGTAGCGCAGGTGGTGGTTGGCCGCTTTGATCGTCTCCTCCGCCGGGACCGATGCGGTGCGCGGGGGCATCTTCAGCAGGTCGCCGACGCTGGAGGAGGTGACCGACGGGATGACGAACTCGGCGCCGACGGTCGGCCCGGCCGGGTAGTTCGCGGCGTTCAACGGCAGGTCGGCGGCCCACGAGGTGTGGATGTCGCCGGTGAGGAACACGACCTCGCCCACCTTGTTGTCGGCGATCGCCCGGAACAGGGTGTTGCGGTCGGCGGTGTAGCCGTCCCACTGATCGCCGTTGACGGTGATGCCGCCCTGCGGGATGCCGAGCGCCTCGGTGATCGCCTGGGTCGTCGCCGCTTCCAGCGGTGGGAACACCAGCGGCGTGATCATCACCGAGTTGCCGATCAGTTTCCAGCGGGTGGGCGAGGAGGTGAGTCCCGCGGTGAGCCAATCCATTTGGGCGCGGCCGGTGATCGTGCGGGACGGGTCGTCGGCGTGGCGCCAGCCCGCGACGGGCCCCGCCTCCTCGTCGCGGTAGCTGCGCAGATCCAGCATCGACAATTCGGCCAGCGTGCCGAAACGCAAGCGGCGGTAGATCTGCACCTGGCCGTCGGTGCGGGTCGCGCGCACCGGCATCCACTCCAGGTAGGCGCGGGCCGAGGCGGCCTTGCGGTCGACCCAGGGGCCTTCGGTGGCCGGGTCGTGGTTCTCCGCGCCGTCGCGCCAGGAGTTGTCGGCCGACTCGTGGTCGTCCCAGGTGCAGATGAACGGCACCGCGGCGTGCAGGGCCATCAGATCGGGGTCGGTCTTGTACTGGCCGTGGCGGGTGCGGTAGTCGGTGAGGGTGATGATCTCGTTGGCCGGGTTGTGGGCACGGACCGCGCCGGTGCGGCCGGTGTACTTCCCGCGCCCGTATTCGTAGAGGTAGTCGCCGAGGTGCACGATCGCGTCGAGATCGGTCCGCGCGGCCAGGTGGCGGTAGGCGCCGAACCAGCCCGCTTCCCAGTTGGAACAGGAGACCAGGCCCAGGCGCAGCCGGTCGATGTCGCTGTCCGGGGCGGGCGCGGTCCTGGTGCGGCCGACGGGGGAGGTCTCGCCCTGTGCGGTGAAGCGGTAGAAGTAGTCCTGACCGGGGGTGAGGCCGGTCGCGTCGACCTTGACGGTGTGGTCGGTCTCGGTCGTGGCCGTGGCGGTGCCGGATGCGGCGAGCGTGCCGAAACCGGCGTCGGTGGCGATCTCCCAGCGCACCGCGGTCGCGTCGCCGATGCCGGAACCCGGCGTGGCGTCCTCGGCGACGGTCACCCTGGTCCAGAGGATGACGGCGGTCGGCAGTGGGTCGCCCGAGGCGACGCCGTGCCGGAACACCCCGACGGCCGCGACGGCGGGTGCGGTGGTCGCGACGGTGGTCAGCGCTGCCACCGCGACGACACCGCTGCCCTTGAGCAGGGTCCGCCGCGCGAAGGCGGACTCGACAACGGCGGGGACTTCGGCGATGGGGGCCACGATCAGCGATCTCATCGCACCGATCACTCGAGCGCAAGTCCTCACGACAAGTGTTGGTCAATTGTCCACTTTGCCGGAGTTGCGGGTCGATTGCGACGTCGGCGACCGGGCTGGTCCTCGCGGAACATGTCCGAGGGTCTCGGTACCCTGCACAGCGTGAGCGACAGCCTTTTCGACGTGCCCGGCGAACACGCGTCCGCCGAACCCGGCGACGCGGTGTTCCGTCGCGACTCGGGCGCGCCGCTCGCGGTGCGCATGCGCCCCGCGAACCTGGACGAGGTGATCGGTCAGGGGCATCTGCTCGGCCCCGGCTCGCCGCTGCGCCGACTCGTCGAAGGTTCCGGTGCGGCATCGGTACTGCTCTACGGCCCGCCCGGCACCGGCAAGACCACCCTCGCCTCGCTGCTGTCGCAGGCCACCGGTCGACGGTTCGAAGCGCTCTCGGCACTGTCGGCCGGGGTCAAAGAGGTGCGCGCGGTGATCGACCTGGCCCGGCGCCGGCTCACCGCGGGCGAGCAGACCGTCCTGTTCATCGACGAGATCCACCGGTTCTCCAAGACCCAGCAGGACGCGCTGCTGGCCGCCGTCGAGAATCGCGTCGTGCTGCTGGTCGGCGCGACCACCGAGAACCCGTCGTTCTCGGTGGTGTCGCCGCTGCTGTCGCGTTCGCTGGTCCTGCAACTGCAGCCGCTCACCCCCGACGACATCCGCGCCGTCCTCGCTCGCGCGATCAGCGACCCGCGCGGACTCGCCGACGCCTACACCGTCAGCGACGAGGCGATCGAACACATCGTCCGCATCGCCGGTGGCGACGCCCGTCGCGCGCTCACCGCGTTGGAGGCCTCGGCCGAATCCGCGACCGGGGGCGCCGTCGAACTGGAAACGGTCGAGGCGACCGTCGACAAGGCCGCCGTCCGCTACGACCGTGCGGGCGACCAGCACTACGACGTGATCAGCGCCTTCATCAAGTCCATTCGCGGTTCCGATGTCGACGCCGCGGTACACTATCTGGCGCGCATGCTCGCCGCGGGCGAAGACCCCCGATTCATCGCACGCCGCTTGATGATCCACGCGAGCGAAGACATCGGCATGGCCGACCCGATGGCCCTGCAGACCGCGACCGCCGCCGCGCAGGTCGTTCAACTGGTCGGCCTGCCCGAGTGCAAACTGGCACTGGCCCAGGCCACCATCCACCTGGCCACCGCCCCCAAGTCCGGCGCGGTGACCAGCGCCATCGGCACCGCCATGGCCGACATCTCCGGTGGCAAAGCAGGTGCCGTCCCGCCCTACCTGCGCGACGGCCACTACGCGGGCGCCGCGCTGCTCGGCAACGCCAAGGGCTACAAGTTCCCGCACAAATACCGCGAGGGCGTCGTCACCCAGCAGTACCCGCCCGACGAACTGGTCGGCACCGACTACTACCTGCCCACCGACCACGGCAACGAACGCACGATCGCTCCGCGACTCGAGAAGCTGCGCCGCATCATCCGCGGAAAGTAGCCGGTCAGCGGCGTGGCGCGAACCACCCCGGTCGATGGAAAACCTCGTGCACCGGCCCGGTAGGCTGGGTATTTGTGCAGACCCACGAGATTCGACGACGGTTCCTGGACCATTTCGTCCGTGCCGGACACACCGAGGTCGGAAGTGCTTCGCTGATCCTGGCCGACCCCAACCTGTTGTTCGTCAACGCGGGCATGGTCCAGTTCGTACCGTATTTCCTGGGTCAGCAGACCCCGCCGTGGGCTACCGCGACGAGCGTGCAGAAGTGCGTGCGCACCCTCGACATCGAGAACGTCGGCATCACCACCCGCCACAACACGTTCTTCCAGATGGCGGGCAATTTCAGCTTCGGCGACTACTTCAAGCGCGAGGCCATCACGCTGGCCTGGACGCTGCTCACCGACAGCGTCGACGGCGGCGGCTACGGCTTCGATCCCGAGCGCCTATGGGTCACCGTCTATCTCGACGATGACGAGGCCGAGCGGATGTGGCTCGAACTCGGCGTGCCCGCCGATCGCATCCAGCGCCGCGGGATGGCCGACAACTACTGGTCGATGGGCATCCCCGGCCCGTGTGGCCCGTGCTCGGAGATCTACTACGACCGCGGCCCCGAGTACGGCGTCGAGGGCGGCCCCGAGGCCGACGAGGACCGCTACATCGAGATCTGGAATCTCGTGTTCATGCAGAACGAGCGTGGCGCGGGCATCTCCAAGGACAACTTCGAGATCCTCGGCCCGCTGCCCAAGCAGAACATCGACACCGGCATGGGTGTCGAGCGTGTCGCGTTCCTGCTCCAGGGCGTGGACAACGTCTACGAGACCGACCTGATGCGCCCGATCATCGACAAGGCCGAGGAACTCACCGGCCGCTCCTACGGCGTCGAACACACTGATGATGTGCGCTTCCGCGTCATCGCCGACCATGCCCGCACCGCCGCGATGCTCATCGCCGACGGCGTGAACCCCGGCAACGACGGCCGCGGCTACGTGCTGCGCCGCCTGCTGCGCCGCATCGTGCGCTCGGCGCGCCTGCTCGGTGCCGAGAAGCCGGTGATGGCCGAGCTGATCAAGGTCGTCACCGACCTGATGGCACCGTCCTACCCCGAACTGGCCACCGATTTCTCGCGCATCGAGACCGTGTCGGTCGGCGAGGAGATGGCGTTCCTCAAGACCCTCAACACCGGCGAGACGCTGTTCGACAACGCCGCCACCGCGGTGAAGTCCAAGGGCGGCAAGCAGATCACCGGGTCCGACGCGTTCGCCCTGCACGACACCTACGGCTTCCCGATCGACCTCACCCTCGAAATGGCCGCCGAGGCAGGCCTTTCCGTCGACGAGGACGGCTTCCGCTCGCTCATGGCCGAGCAGCGCAAGCGCGCCAAGGACGACGCCCAGTCCCGCAAGCACGCGCACGCCGACCTCACCGTCTACAAGGAACTGGTCGACCGCGGTCCCACCGAGTTCACCGGCTTCGACGAGCTGACCTCCGAGGCCAACGTGCTGGCCCTGATCGCCGACGGCGTTCGCGTCCCGGTGGCCACGGCGGGCCAGGACATCGAGGTCATCCTCGATCGCAGCCCGCTCTACGCCGAGTCCGGCGGCCAGATCGCCGACCGCGGCACCATCACGGCGAGCGGGGTGAAACTGCAGGTCAACGACGTGCAGAAGATCGCCAAGAAGGTCTGGGTCCACAAGGCCACCGTCGAGCAGGGCCAGATCACCGAGGGCGATGTCGTTCTCGCGCAAGCCGATCCCGCCTGGCGTCGCGGCGCGACCCAGGGCCACTCCGGCACGCACATGGTGCACGCCGCGCTGCGCCAGATCCTCGGCCCCAACGCCGTGCAGGCGGGCTCGCTGAACAAGCCCGGCTACCTGCGGTTCGACTTCAACTGGCAGGGCGCGCTCTCGGAGCAGCAGAAGGCCGAGATCGAGGTCGTCTCCAATGACGCTGTCGGTGCGGACTTCCCGGTGAACACCTTCGTCACCGATCTGCCGAAGGCCAAGGAAATGGGCGCGATGGCGCTGTTCGGCGAGAACTACGGCGACGAGGTGCGCGTCGTGGAGATCGGCGGCCCGTTCTCGATGGAGCTGTGCGGTGGTACCCATGTGCAGCACTCCTCGCAGATCGGCCCGATCACTCTGCTCGGTGAGGCCTCGGTCGGTTCCGGCGTGCGTCGCGTCGAGGCCTTCGTCGGCCTCGACTCCTACAAGTACCTGGCCAAGGAGCGTGCGCTGCTGGCCGGTGTCGCGTCCTCGCTGAAGGTGCCCTCGGACGAGGTGCCCGCGCGCGTCGAGCAGCTCGTGGAGCGACTCAAGGTGGCCGAGAAGGAACTCGAGCGCACCAAGATCGCCGCGGTGCTGTCCTCGGCGGGCACGTTCGCCGAGCAGGCCGAGCGGGTCGGTGCGGTGCGCCTGGTGGCCGCCGCGGCGCCCGAGGGCGTGTCGGCCGGTGACCTGCGGACCCTGGCCACCGATATCCGTGGCCGCCTCGGCAGCGAGGCCGCTGTCGTCGTGCTGCTCGGCAATGTCGAGGGCAAGGCGCCGTTCGTGGTAACGGTGAACAAGGCCGCCCAGGATCTCGGCGTCAAGTCCGGCGATCTGGTCGCGGCCTTCGGACCCAGTATCGCCGGGCGTGGCGGCGGCAAGCCGGAGATGGCGCAGGGCGCGGGTTCGGACCCGTCGGGCATCCCGGCCGGTTTGACCGCGGTCCGTGCCCGGGTGGCCGAACTCGCCGGCTGATGACGACCCCAGGTTCGTCCGACTCCGAAGCCGACCGGCCACACCCCGACACCGACCCCGGACGGGGCCGCCGGATCGCGGTCGATGTCGGTAGCGTGCGTATCGGAGTGGCCTCGAGCGACCCCGACGGCATCCTCGCCACCCCCGTCGAGACTGTCCCGCGCGCCAAGTCCGGTGGGCGCACGGGTGGTCCACCCGCCGACATCGCAAGAATTGCCGACATTGTGCGGGAGTACGAAGCGGTCGAGGTTGTCGTCGGCCTGCCACGCACCCTGCGCGGCGAAAACGGCACCGCCGCTACGATTGCCCGCAAGTTTGCCGAGCAGTTGCGCCGGGTGATCGACCCGATTCCGATACGCCTATCCGACGAACGTTTGACTACGGTGTCTGCTGCACGTGCGCTGCGCGACAGTGGAGTTCGCGCACGTGGCCAGCGGCAGATGATCGACCAGGCGGCAGCCGTGTCGATTCTGCAAGGATGGTTGGACGAGCGGAGTTCGATGTTGAACGACTACTTGAAGGACTCGGCAGACACGGCGAGGGTCGGAGACGATGCATGACCGACCGATGGACCAGGGCCGAAGAACGCTACCGGGCACGGGAAGCTGATCGGCGCTATCCCCGCCGCGACGACTGGGGCATCGATGCCCGCACGGTGCGCGGTGACGAGCGCGAGGCGCCCGACCGCGGCGCGTGGGACGAGGACGGCACCGACGTCATCCCTCGCTACGAGGACGAGGTCTACGACGACCAGGTCGTAGCGGAAGCGCTCGAGCCGGAACCCGAACCGGAACCGGTCGTCCCACCGCGTCGCATCGGGCAGCGCGCCGCGGGAGCCGAGTCCGGCCGCCCTCGCGCGGCATCGGCGCGGACCAAGCAATCGGGACGGACCAAGTCGTCTGGACGCACGAAATCGCGGATCGCCTCGCGCAAGGCCGCCGAGCGTAAGAAGCGGCGCCGCAATATGTGGGTGATCGCGGCGGTGTTCGTGGTGCTCGTCGTCTCGGCCGCCGGTTTCGCCGGCTACAAACTGATGGGCAGCCTCGCCCCCGCCGAGGATTTCGCGGGCCCGCCCGGCGAGATCGTGGTGGTCCAGGTGCATTCCGGTGATACCGCCACCCAGATCGCCGACACCATGAAAGACAAGGGTGTCGTCGCCAGCTCGGAGGCGTTCTACGAAGCGGCCGTGCGCAATTCGAACATGAACAACGTCCAGCCCGGTTTCTACGCGGTCCAGAAGACCAGTCCCGCGGCACACGCGGTGACCGCGTTGGTGTCGAAGTCCTCGCGCGTCGGCAATGTCGTGATTTCCGAGGGTCGTCAGCTGCACAACCGGACCGATGTCCACACCGGTGCACCCACCGAAGGTATCTACACCAAGATCGCGGCCGCCAGTTGCGTCGGCACCGCTCCCACCGCCAAGTGCGTCACCTACGAGCAGCTCGATGCGGCGGGCGCGAGTACCGACCTGGCCGCGCTCGGCGTGCCCGACTGGGCCAAGGCGTCGGTCGCGGCCGCACCCGACCGGCGCAGGCAGCTCGACGGGTTGATCTCCGCGGGCACCCTGGATTTCGATCCCAGTGGTGGTCCGGTGCAGATTCTGCGTCAGCTGATCACCGCGAGCGCGGCGCTGTACGAGTCGACCGGGCTGTTGCGTTCGGGTGCCGAAACCCAGCTCAACCCGTACCAGACGTTGATCGCGGCGTCGTTGGTCGAACGCGAAGCGCTGGCGCCGGACATGCCGAAGGTCGCGCGGGTCATCGTCAACCGGTTGCGGATCGACCAGCCATTGCAGTTCGACTCGACGGTGAACTATTCGCTCGAGGAGACCGAGGTCGCCACCACCGACGCCGACCGCGGCACCGTGACCCCGTGGAACACCTACGCGATGTCGGGGCTGCCCGCCAACCCGATCTCCGCGCCGTCGCTCAAAGCACTGCAGGCGATGGAGAATCCGGAGCCGGGGAAGTGGCTGTACTTCGTCACGATCGACAAGAAGGGCACCACGCTGTTCACCGAGAGCTACTCCGAGCACCTGCGCAATATCGTGAAGGCCGAGCAGAGCGGCATTCTCGACAGTGGGCGCTGAGATGGTCCGCAAGGCCGCTGTGCTCGGTCAGCCGATCGCGCATTCGCGCTCACCCCAACTGCACCTGGCCGCCTACCGGGCGCTCGGTCTGCCGTGGAGCTACGAACGCATCGAGTGCTCGGCGGAGCAGTTGCCCGGCCTGGTCGGCGGGCTGGGGCCGGAATGGGTCGGGTTGTCGGTGACGATGCCGGGCAAGGAAGCGGCGTTGGCGGTGGCCGTGGAACGCACCGAACGCGCGGTGCTGGTCGGCTCCGCCAACACGCTCGTGCGCGCCGCGGGCGGCTGGCGGGCGGACTGCACCGATGTCGACGGCGTCCTCGGTGCGCTGCGCGGTGGTGGCGTCTCGACGATCGACGAGGCTGTCGTGCTGGGGGCCGGTGGAACCGCCAGGCCCGCGTTGCTGGCGCTGTCGGAACTCGGTGCGAAGACGGTCACCGTGATCGCCCGTGATGCCGGACGGGCGCGTAGCGCGCTGGAATTGGCCGATCGACTCGGGATGCGAGCGAAGGTCGTCGCGCTCGACGCGGACCAGGTGCGCGCGGCGTGTGCGTCGGCGGGTGCGGTGGTGAGCACCGTGCCCGCGTCGGCAGCCGCGGCCATCGCGTCGGCGGTAGCTGTGGCACCGGTCGTGCTCGACGCCATCTACAACCCGTGGCCGACTCCGCTGGCGACCGCGGTCGAGGCGGCCGGGAACACGGTGGTCAGCGGGCTGCAGATGCTGCTGAATCAGGCATACGGGCAGGTCGAACTGTTCACCGGGCAGTCGGCGCCGCGTGCGGCGATGACCGCTGCTCTGGACGAGGCGCTTCCACGGTCGTAGACCACGGCTCCAGTTCCGACAGATCCACAGAATTGATACCGGTTCTAGTTTTGTCCGGCTAAGATGTTGTCCATGACCGCTTGGGTGTTACGAGCCACCGTCCTCGGCGCGCTGGTCGTCGCCTTGCGCGTCGTCCTCGGCCTCGTCATGGCCTCCTGGCCCACCGGCGGCACCTTTTGGCGCGCAGTCTGTCTCCTTGCGATCATCGCGGTAGTCGTCACCTGGGGAGTGCGCGACGGACGCTCGGGCACCGACGGTCTCACCGTCCGCTGGTTGGCCGCCGGGTTCGGCGCGGGTCTGGCCAGCTCGGCCGTGTGCTGGGTACTCGATCAGGTTCCCGGCATCGAACTCGGCGACGCCGGGCTCCTCTACGAAGTGACGTCGGCGGCGTCGTTCATTTTGTTGCTGGTCTTCTTGCCCGCGATGGTGGGTGTCGCGTTCGGTCATTCCCGGGCTCGGCGTTCGAGTGAATCTCCGGCTCCCGCAACGCAACCGGAGTTCGCCTCCGCCAGCTGAGCAGATCTCGCTCGCCCTGTTTCGGTGCCCGGAAGCCGCCGATCTTCTGCTCGAGCAGTTCGGCCAACCGCAGCGGGGTGCGATCCTCGAACATCGGACCGATGAGCTGCACGCCCACCGGCAGACCCTCGGCGGACCGGCCCGCCGGTACGGCGGTGGCGGGCAGGCCGGGCATGGTGGCCATACCGGCCAAGACGAGCTGGTCGAAGTACGGGTACTCGACGCCGTCGATGTCGATGTGCCGGTTCTCCAGACCGCCGCTGTGGTCGTGCGGGAAAGCGGGAGTGGGCGTTATAGGGCACACCACGGCATCGAATTCGGCGAAGAACTGCCGCCAGCCATGGCGGTGTAATTCGCGACGGTTGTTCGCCTCGACCCAGTCGCGATGGCTGAGCACCATGCCGCGCAGCCGCGCCGCATCGAGGCTCCGGTCGTCCGCGCTCAGGGCGGCGGCGGCGGTCCGCAGCTGTTCGTACACGTCGACGGGAAGACCCGCTGCGGCGTTCGACAGCATCAGCAGCATGTAGAGCGTCGCCGCTTCGATCGGATCGGGCAGCAGGGGACTGTGCCGTTCGACGCGGGCGCCCGCGTCGACGAGCGCCTCGGCGACCCGGTTCACCCCCGCCCGCACCGCCGATCCGGTCGGAATCAGCGGGTGGTCCTCGATGATCAGGACACGGAAGTCCGACAGCCGCTCGTGGCGCGCGGGCGGCAGCGTGACGTCGTAGGCGACGCCGTGGGTCAGCGGGTCCGGTCCGGTCATCACGTCGAGCAGCAGCGTGAGATCGCGGGCGGTGCGCGCCATCGGGCCGACGACGGCGAGGTCGAGGTCGATCGGCAAGGCCGGCGCGGGCGGCGCGACCATGCCGCGGGTCGGCGCCAGACCGAGTGTCGGCTTGTGCGCGTAGACACCGCAGAAATGCGCGGGGGTGCGCAGCGAACCGGCGAGGTCGGAGCCGATGGACAGCGCGCCGAATCCGGCCGCCAGGGCCGCAGCCGATCCGCCGGAGGATCCACCCGACGTGCGGCTGTGATCCCACGGATTGTTGGTGGTGCCGTAGATCTCGTTGAAGCTCTGGATATCTCGCAGTGTCAACGGCACATTGGTCTTACCGAGCACCACCGCGCCGGCCGTGATCAACCGGGACACCTGTACCGCGTCCTCGGTCGGCACATAATTCGCGTGCTGCGGCATGCCCCAGGTCGTGGGCAGCCCGGCCATGTTGTAGGACTCCTTGACCGTCACCGGAATACCGAGCAGCGGCCGGTCCTCGCCGCGGGTGCGCGCCTGGTCGGCACGGCTGGCGGCGGCCCGCGCACCGTCGAAATCCGGCACACAGATCGCGTTGATCACCTTGTCGTCGCGCTCGATACGAGCGATCGCCTCCTCGGTCAGTTCCACCGAGGTCACCTCGCCGGCATGCAAAGCAGCCGAAAGCTCTTCCGCCGAACCGAAACTCCATTCCATGAATTCGACGCTATCGGCCCGCTAGAGAGGACATGAAATGCTACTTCGCGCAACGGGAAAGTCGAGCGAACCACCTGGTCACGCACTGGTCTGTCATGGAATCGGCACACCCCAGGTCACAGTGCAGGCAGCGGCTTGTTCACCTGGCCGAGGACATGAAATGCCTTTGCGCACAACGGGACGGATGTCTCAATGCTGATCGTGTTCCGCTCCGGCCGCAGAGTGTTCGCCCATCCGCCGGACACGGCGACGCGCGGGCGAGATCGATGTCGGCCTGGAAGTTCAGCAGACCTTCATCGGACGCCCGCGCGTATTTCGCGTGGTCCAACAGGTGGGCCGACATGTACAACCCCCGGCTGGTGCTTGGGGAGCGTACAGGCGAGAGACCCGGTACCTCAGAGCATGATCGGGGTGGTGCCCGGCTTGGCGTCGCGGGCGATGGCCGAGTAGGCGGCGGCCAAGAGGGAAGGGTCGGGGCCCTCGAGGCGGCCGGGCTTGGCGAGGCCGTCCAGGATGACGAAACGCAGGACCCCGGAGCGGGTCTTCTTGTCGGTTTGCATGGCGTCCATCAGGTGCGGGAGGGCATCGCCGTCGTAGGTGACGGGCAGGCCGACGCTCTCCAGGATGGTGCGGTGGCGGTCGGCGGTGGCGTCGTCGAGGCGGCCTGCCAGGCGGCCGAGTTCGGCGGCGAAGACCAGGCCGACGGAGACCGCGGCGCCATGACGCCAGCGGTAACGCTCACGGCGCTCCACAGCGTGGCCGAGGGTGTGGCCGTAGTTCAGGATCTCGCGCAGGCTCGATTCCTTGAGGTCGGCGGCGACCACATCGGCCTTGACCTGGATGGCGCGGCGGATCAGTTCGGGCAGCACGTCACCGGTGGGGTCGAGGGCGACCTCCGGATCGGCTTCGATGAGGTCGAGGATCACCGGGTCGGCGATGAAACCGGCCTTGATGATCTCGGCCATGCCCGCCACGATCTCGTTGCGCGGCACCGTTTCCAGGGTCGCGAGGTCGACCAGCACGGCGCTGGGTTCGTGGAAGCTGCCGACGAGGTTCTTGCCCGCCTCGGTGTTGATGCCGGTCTTGCCACCGACCGCCGCGTCGACCATCGCCAGCAGCGTGGTCGGCACGTGCACGATGCGCACCCCGCGCATCCAGGTGGCGGCCACGAAGCCGGCCAGGTCGGTGGCCGCGCCACCGCCGAGACTCACGATGGCGTCGTTGCGGGTGAGCCCGATCCGGCCGAGCACCTCCCAGCAGAATCCGGCCACGGCCAGTTCCTTGCCGTCCTCGGCATCGGGGATCTCGATGCGGTGCGCGTCGATCCCGGTGTCGGCCAGTGCTTTACGCACCGCCTCGGCGGTCTCCGCCAGCGGCGGCTGATGGAAGATCGCCACGGTCCGCACAGCATTGCCCGCGTTGACCGCTTCGACGAGATCGCCGAGCAGCCCGCGTCCGATGATCACCGGGTACGGGTCGGCGGTGCGAACCTGGATGATGTTCGGCTCTGTCACGTGCGCTGCTCCGATTCTTTCTGGTCATTGTTATTACGTCGCCCGCTCCGCCGACGCGGCTGCCCGCGTCGCCTGCGTTCGTTGGTATTCGCCCCGCGATCCGCGTCACCGGGTGGCCCGGCCCGCTGAACCTGTTGCGGCGCATCGGTCCGGGTTTCCGTCGAATGATCCGAGGTCACCGCACCCGTGGGTCCGGCAGGCGCGCCACCACGACGACCAGCCTGTCCAGGGGCGCCTGCCTCGCGGCTGGCCGACCGCCTGCCGCGACCGGCACCGCGACCACTCGCCTGGCCTCCCGCGACCGCGGTGCGCCCGCTCGCTCGACTACCAGGGGCGCTGCGGTTCCCCGTTCGACCCCCGGCTCCGGCATTGCGAATGCCAGCCTGGCCGACGTCGGTATCGCGGGTGCTCGGCGCACTGTCGGCGGCTACGCGGTTGCCCGGCTGGTTCTCGGCGTTGCCCGCGCTGCTTGCCGTCCGCGAGGCTGTGCGGCCTTCCGGCTTGTCCGACATCGCACTTGACGAGCCGTCCGCATCGCGGGTGGTGGCGCTGGTCGCTGACCGGATCCGTGCGCCGCCCCGGCGCGATCTGGTACGCCGCGACCGTCGACTCCCTGCCGTGCGCGCCTCGCCCTGCGCCGCACCGGCGGTGCGAGCGGTACCGGTGGTTTCGTCGACCGTGGCACTGTCGTTCGCGGATTGTGTTGTCGCAGAGCGGGTCCGGTCATCGGCGCTGCCACGACGGTCGATCGCCGCCACGCCCAACTGCTCCGCCCCACCACGGCGCGCGGCGGCGGCGCGAGCCCTGGCACGGCGCCGGTTCTTGGACCGGTTGCCGCCCGTTCCAGATCGTGCGGTGACCGAACCCGAAGCGGGAGAGGTGTTTCCGGTGGTGGCGCGGGCGGGCTGGAGATCGGTGCGCACCGATTCCAGGCCGAGCTTGGCCAGGATCATCCGTACCACCCGACCCGGACTTCGCCCGTCGGTCCGGACGCGCACCGAGGCGATCTCGCGATAGAGCGGGCGACGCTCGCGCATCAGATCCCGGTACTTGGCCGCGGGGTCGACACCGCTGAGCAGCGGACGAGTGCTACTCGCGCCCGTGCGCCGAACCCCTTCGGACACACTGATTTCCAGGTAGACCACCGTCGCACCACGCAGCAGCTCCCGGGTCCGTGCGGACAGCACCGATCCACCGCCGAGGGAGATCACACCGTCGTGGGAGAGCACAGCTCGGCGCACCACGTCTTCTTCGATCCGGCGGAACTCGGCCTCGCCGTCGGTAGCGAAGATGTCGGGAATGGTGCGCCCGGTGTCGGCCTCGATCCCCGCGTCGGTGTCGTAGAGCGCCACCCCGAGTTCTCTGGCCAGCTTGCGCCCGATCGTCGACTTCCCCGAGCCGGGCAGTCCGACCAGCACCACCCGCGCCAATGGTGCGGTCGGGCCGTCGGCGTCGGCGCCAGGAGCTGTCGTCGGAGCGCCTGGCTCGACGGTCGCCGGTGAGGGGTCCGCGTCGCTCTCCGGCGCGGACCCCTGCTGCCCCTGCTCGGTCACGGGGTACGGCTGTCCGCGGGCACGTGTGGGCGGCTGCCGATCCGCTTGACGTAACTGGTGATGTTGTCGACGGTCTCGACCAGCGAGTCGCCGCCGAACTTCTCCAGCGCGGCCTGCGCCAGCACCAGCGCGACCATCGATTCCGCGACAACGGCCGCCGCGGGCACCGCGCACACATCAGAGCGCTGGTGAATGGCGACGGCTTCCTCGCCGCTGGACATGTCGACCGTCGACAGCGCGCGCGGCACGGTCGAGATCGGCTTCATCGCCGCACGCACCCGCAGCGCTTCGCCGTTGGTCATGCCGCCTTCGAGGCCACCCGCGCGATTGGTCGAACGCAGCACACCGTCGGGTCCGGGCCGCATCTCGTCGTGGGCCAAGCTGCCGCGCCTGCGCGCGGTCTCGAATCCGTCGCCCACCTCGACACCCTTGATCGCCTGGATGCCCATGAGGGCGGCGGCCAGGCGTGAATCCAGGCGCTGCTCGCCGCTGACGAAGGAGCCGAGCCCGACGGGCAGGCCGTCCACGATGACCTCGACGACACCGCCGAGGGTGTCGCCGTCCTTCTTCGCCGCTTCGATCTCGGCGATCATGGCCGTCTCGGCATCGGCGTCGAACGCCCGTACCGGGCTGGCATCGATCGCGTCGAGATCGGTCGGGCCCGGCGTGACACCGGTGGTGTTGGCCGCGGCGCCGATCGACACCACATGCGAGATCACCTCGACACCGAACGCTTGACGCAGGAAGTTGCGCGCGAAGGTGCCCGCGGCGACCCGAGCCGCGGTCTCGCGGGCGCTGGCCCGCTCCAGCACCGGGCGGGCATCGTCGAAGCCGTACTTGAGCATCCCGGAGTAATCAGCGTGGCCCGGGCGCGGGCGCGTCAGCGGCGCATTGCGCGCCATGCCCGCGAGCTCGGTCTCATCGATCGGGTCGGCCGACATCACTTCGGTCCACTTGGGCCACTCGGAGTTGGCGATCTCGATCGCGACCGGACCGCCCATGGTGCGGCCGTGGCGCACGCCACCGACCAGGGTGACCTTGTCGGCCTCGAACTTCATCCGGGCGCCGCGCCCGTAACCGAGCCTGCGGCGGGCGAGCTGTGCGGAGACATCGTCGGATGTCACCTCGACTCCGGCGACCATCCCTTCCAGGAGGGCGACGAGAGCGGGACCATGGGATTCTCCGGCAGTTATCCAGCGCAACACGCCGACCATCTTCCCATGTCGACACGCGTAGCCGGGAATGCGGGCCGCCGTGACGAGCGGCACGTCGGTCCCACGCCGGGCCGCGCGGTGGCGGCCACCGCCCTGATCCGGCCGAACCGACCTGCCGCGGGCCGCCGACGCGACCGCGTCACCACAATCTTCTCGGCGCGTCGCACCGTCGATCATGCCAACGCCATCGCGGTCACCGTGGCCAGGCACATGGCCGGACCGTGCGGGACCAGCCGAGCAGACGGTTTCGCACGTGCCCGCGACAGACCACGCCCACGCAGCCGATCCCGGCCGAGCAACACTGCCGCACCGGCCGCGGTGAGCACCGGTGCGGCAATCGCCGCCCACACCCAGGCAGGCGGCCCGGCGATCGCCGCGGCGGCCCCGAGCGCCACCGCGAGCTTCACATCACCGGCTCCGAGCGCGGCGGGGGAGAGCAGGTGGGTAACCAGATACGGCATCGTCAACAGCGCGGCGCCGATCACCGCGGTCCCCAATTCCCCTGTCGAGAGGGCGAACAGGAACACCGCGGCCGCCCCGGCGCCGGTCAACGCGTTGGGAAGTCGTCGTGCATGGATATCGATGACGCCGAGCAACAGACACCAGGCGATGAGGCAACAGAACGCGGCAGTGGTCATGGGATCGATCGTGCTGCGCCGCGACCACCAAAAGTGGGCCTCACCACAGAATGTGGATAACTTCCGCGCATGTGAACAAGGGCGTATCCAGTTGCCCGCCGACACGAAATCAACAGCATCGCGTGCCGACGTGTCGCCCGTTCAGCGGTAGCGTTGACCCATGTGTGCTGAATACGCGGCCCCCGATTACGCGGCCCGGCGCGGTGCCCTGCGGAGCCTGCTGGTGGAAAACAGTGTCGACGCGTTGCTGGTGACCGATCTGGTCAACATCCGCTACCTGACCGGCTTCACCGGATCCAATGCTGTTGTGCTGGTGCACTCGTGGGATATGCGCGGCGCCGAGGACCGCACCGTGATCGGCACCGACGGCCGCTACTCCGCGCAGGTCGCCGAACAGGTCCCCGACCTGCAGGCCGAGATCTGCCGGGCCACCGCGCGCCGTGTCCTCGAACTGACCGGGGAATGGCAACTGGGCCGCGTCGGCTTCGAAGGCCATGTGGTGACCGTCGATCAGCACACCTCGTTCCAGGAACTGCGCACCGGGCTGCAACTCGTCCCCATCTCGGGCCTGGTCGAACAGCTGCGCATGGTCAAGGACCCCTACGAGGTCGACCAGTTGAGCGCGGCGTGCACGGCAGCCGATCAGGCGCTGGCCACCCTGCTCGAACGCGGCCTGGTGCGTCCGGGCCGCACCGAGAAACAGGTGGCTCGCGACCTCGAATGGGCGATGTTCGAGCACGGCGCCGACGCGATCTCCTTCGAGACGATCGTCGCCGCTGGCGTCAACTCGGCCGTCCCGCACCACCGGCCGACCGGCGCCGTGCTGGCCACCGGTGACTTCGTGAAGTTCGATTTCGGTGCGGTGGTCAACGGCTACCACTCCGACATGACCCGCACCCTGGTCCTCGGTCCCCCCGCCGGCTGGCAGCGCGAGATCTACGAACTGGTCGCCCGCTCGCAACGCGCGGGCACCGCGGCGCTCACGCCCGGCGCGAAGACCAGCGAGGTCGACGCCGCGGCCCGGACGGTCATCGAAGAAGCGGGGTACGGCCCGCAGTTCGTGCACGGTCTCGGACACGGGGTCGGGCTGCGGATCCATGAAGCACCCGGAGTGGCGAAAACGAGTACCGGTACACTTCTGGCTGGTGTGGCGGTGACCGTCGAACCTGGTGTATACCTTCCCGGCCGTGGCGGGGTCCGGATCGAGGACACGCTCGTGGTGCGCGAAGCGGGCCCGGAACTGCTCACCCGCACCAGCAAGGATTTGATCGTCGTCGAGTGACATCGGCGCCCAGAACGCAGTAAACCCCCAGTACGCAGTAAAACGAACGAGGAGATCCGAGGACAGTGGCGGACACCAGCGACTTCAAGAACGGCCTTGTGCTGAAAATCGACGGTCAGCTCCAGCAGATCATCGAATTCCAGCACGTGAAGCCGGGCAAAGGCCCCGCGTTCGTGCGGACCAAGCTGAAGAACGTCGTGTCCGGCAAGGTCGTCGACAAGACCTTCAACGCGGGTGTCAAGGTCGAGACCGCGACCGTCGACCGTCGCGACATGACCTACCTGTACCACGACGGCACCGACTACATCTTCATGGACGGTGACACCTACGACCAGATCTCCATCCCGGAGGCCACCATCGGTGACGGTGCCCGCTTCCTGCTGGAGAACATGGGCGTGCAGGTCGCCGTGCACGAGGAGGCGCCGCTGTTCGTGGAGCTCCCCGTCACCATCGAGCTGGTCGTGCAGCACACCGATATCGGTCTGCAGGGCGACCGCTCCACCGGCGGCACCAAGCCCGCCACCCTGGAAACCGGCGCCGAGGTGGCTGTCCCGCTGTTCATCAACACCGGTGACAAGCTGAAAATCGACTCGCGCGACGGCAGCTACCTCGGCCGCGTCAACGGCTGATCGTGACCGACTCCCCGGCAGACAAGAAGGGCTCGTTCAAGAAGCTCGGCGCGCGCCACAAGGCGCGCCGCCGGGCGGTGGACCTGCTGTTCGAGGCGGAGGCGCGCGATGTCGACGTCTCCGTACTGCTCTCGGATCGCGCTGACCTGGCGACCCGCGACCAGAGCGTTGCTCCCGTGCACGCCTACACCAGCACCCTCGTCGAGGGCGTCGCCGACGACCTCGACCGGGTCGACGGCACCATCGAGGGCTATCTCCAGGACTGGACCCTGCAGCGGCTGCCCGCCGTCGACCGGGCCATTCTGCGGATCGCGGTGTGGGAACTGTTCCACGCCACCGACGTGCCCCCGGTCGTCGCGGTCGACGAGGCTGTCGAGCTGGCCAAGGAACTGTCCACCGACGACTCCCCGTCGTTCGTGAACGGGGTGCTCGGTCAGGTCGTGCAGGTGGCACCGCAGGTCCGCGCGGCCGCGGCCGCAACGGCCGCGACGAAGGCCGCGCGCGGCGAGACGGAGTCCTGAGGCATGGCGCGCAAGTACCTCGTGATGGCCGAGCGCACCCCGAAGTTCGACAACTCGGTGATCGAACCGCACCGCGCCTTCCTGCGGGAACTGCTCGCCGATGGCCGCCTGCAGGAGAGCGGTGGCTTCACCGACGGGACGGGTGGCGCCTACGTCATCCTGGCCGAAAGCCTCACCGCCGCAACGAAAATCGCCCACTCCGACCCGCTCCACACCGCCGGAGCTTCGGAACTGACGATCTACGAATGGGAAATCACCGTCTCGGCGTGAATCCCGTTGTCACAGCCGCACGTTCATTCTGAACGTGCGGCTGTTGTCGTCCGAAGGGCGAGATGGGTCGGCGGATGGATGCGCGACAGTTTCGCGATCGGGGGTGCGAATCACGTTGGTGTACAGGATGATGCGTAGGAGATAGTCGCGGTCGCCGCTCGACCGCAGCAGCGGGGGAGAAGATGAGCGACAATCTGACGCTGAGCAGCTGGCACATGACTCGGGCGCAGTATCTGTGGGCTGTACTGGGATTGTTGGTAGCAGGCGGTTCCCTCATCATGGCACGGGGGAATATTCGTGACGTCTTCACCGCGGAACCGGATTTCGTACTCGGACTATCTTTGTCGATCAGTACGATCTTCTTCACCAAGGCGTTCTCCCGGTCGGGGATCGCTTCGGCAGTGCACCATATCCACGAACCGCGCGACCCGAATGTCGCTGCAGCACTCGATGCCGCCGTCGATCAGCGACTGCACGCGATGGGACTACACGAGAATGTCGCGCTGCTCAGCCGGGATATCGCGGTGGCGGGCAGGCGAATCAACGAGTTCTACGATCTGCAGGCCATGGAGCCACGGTTTCACGCGACCGCGCCGCTGCTCCGCGTCGCACTCACCGATCTCGACGACGCCCTGGCGATTGTGAGCCGGGTGGCCGAGCGGATCGGCACGACCGAGATCAATCAGGTCTACCACATTCCGGATGCGATGAAATCGCACCTCAACGACGCCCTACGCGATGTGCGAGAAGCCTCGGCGCGCCGTCACGAATCCTACGAGTCGCTGCGCGCTCAGATCGCCGGCGCGGCAGTGGACGACCTCTGGGGCGTTTTCGCGGTGCTCACCTCCGACACCCTCAAGGCGCAACGCGATCTGGAATCGTTGGCGAGCAGGACGATTCAAACAGTGCCCGCCGATCGGATCGCCGTCTTGCAGGGCTATCTGGCGGCCTCGTTGCTGCGTTTGGAAACCGTGACCGAATTGATCCGTGAGCGGGGCCTCGCGGAGCCGCACACCCTGCAGATCGTGGGCCAAGACCTACTGCGAGCTCAGGTGAAACTCACTCGCGCACTGCAACTCGGAACCGGTGGGGAGCCGGCCGGTGAGCAGCCTGCCGGTGGAGAGCCGACCGCAGAACAGGGCTCTCCGGAGCCGTAGTCGGCGGGACCACGGTCTGCGCCGGATGGTCCCGACGGCCTCCGCTGGTGGGTGTACGAGGAACCAGCGGAGGCGCGACCGGCGCTGGGTGGGCGCGGTGTCGGGTGTGCTCGGGGCACGAAGTGATCCTGCTACCTCGAGTGGGCTCGAGGTCAAGGGTTGGTGCGGGCGGCGTTGACCAGCGGGGCGAGAAAGCCGGTGAGCTGGGCCGACGAGGGTTGGCCGAGTCGTCGGCCAAGGAAATCGTCGGCGTCGGCGGCGGCTCGGCAGCGGTCCGGGTCGGTGTTGGACGGATCGGCCGAATAGCGTTCGCCGAGCATGGTCGCCTTGGCGACTTCGCGTCCGGTGTGGAGTTCGTAGACGGCGATCTCGTAGGTGGCGCGGAAGAGGTTGACGGTGCGCCCTATCGGCGTACCGGGGGAAGGTTCGTATTGGCAGGTCTGGACGAGGTCGCGCAGTTCCAGCTGCTTCATGCAGGCAATGAGCTGAACGGTCGACGGGTCGTGCGGATTCCATGCGGCCGGGTCGACTGGGTCGACCATGGCCGTGAGCTCCCCCGACAGGTAGATCGGGCGTGCGCCCTCGCGTTGATAAGGCGCGGCATCAGGGAACGGCTTCTTGTCCTCGCCGCACATCCGGTCGTAGTCCGACATCTCGAATCGGCTCGCCTGCACCGCGGTGATCGCGAAGAACCCGGCCCCGAACAGTGCGATGAACAGCAGCAACGCGACCCCGGGCCCCACACTCAGTCCACGCCGCGGCGCAGTCCGCTCGCGCACCGGCCGGTTGTGCCATCGCTCGCGCAGCGATGGACCGTTGCCTCGTCGTCGCCATGCTCGCCACCTGGCCGACAGTGTCGGCCGACGAGGCGTCCGGTCACGTTCGACCCAATCCGACCAGTGCTCCGAGTTCTCCGGTGGTGCTTCGGGTTCCGCGGGACGGTGTGGGCGTGCGACGGCGGGGATGCTGCTCGCTGTCGATGGGGTACTCCACGATCCGGTCTCGCCGGATCCTGCCGCAGTAGTGGAACCATCGGCGACTGCAGAACCAGCAGGGGTGGCAGAGCCGGCGACGGCAGAGCCAGCAGGGGTGGCAGAGCCAGCGGCGGCGGCAGATCTGGTGGGAGGAGCGGAACGAGCGGAACTGGAGGCGGCAGCCGCACCGAGTGCCGCGGCGGTACCGAGTGCCGCGGCGGCGCCGAGTGCGGTACCTGCACCAACAGTCGGACCTCCGACACCCGCAGCAGCTGGGGTACCGGCAGCGGAGTCGTCGTTCTCCGTCGCAGGTCCCTGGCGGAGCTTCGAACTGCCTGCGCTCGTCGCGGGTCCGTCGGCCGGCGGATCACCGATCGAGTCCGCTTCGGTTCCCGCAGGCGATTTGCTCAGCGAGACAACACTTTCAGACGCCCGGTGCGGCGGCTCGGCCACCTCGCCATCAGCAGGCGCACCGGCGGCTACGGCACTCGGTGACCGATCCGTGGTCTCGGAAGGCTTCTGATCACCGGCGACGCGGGCACCGGCACCCGGCTCGTGGTGCGCGACGGCATCGCTCGCTATCGGGTTGGGGGAAGGATCATGCGGTGGGACACTCTCGGCGACAGCAGGGTTCGACGTTTCGGGATCGGCCGCAGATTCGCCGCGGGATCCGACTTCGGTGGCCGATTTCGCTGGGACATCTGGATCGTCGGCAGGTATGTCAGTGAATGCTGCACTCGCAGTAGGTGATTCCACCACTTCTTCAGCGACGATCGGTGTCGTTGGTTCCTCGGGACGAGCCGGGCGGGATCGATGGGCGAGTCGATCGATCGCGGCGAGGAAGGCGGGCGTGGCTGTCTGGGACGAACCGGTCGGCCCCGCGGGTGTGGCGGAAACTTCTGTGCCCGCAGGTGTGCCGAGCTCGACGGCGGTAGGGGCAGCGGGACGAGAGGTGGTCGCTGGGTCGAGTGCGGCCGGAAACCCCTGTGACTTCAGCTCATCGGAGCTCGGCAGCAGATGGCCCAGGTTCAGTGCGGCGAACACCCGGGTGACATCATCGATGCTGAGCCGGACGGTACGCCCGCTCTCCGCTTGGAAATAGTCGTGCAGGGCACCGGCGTCGTCGCGATCGACCAGCACCGCGCGGTACCCGTCGGCGATCCTGGTTTCCTCGATGGTGATCTCGGTGCCGGGCTGGGCGACCAGCGCGATCACTGCGTTCACCCAGCCGAAGATCCCCGCCTGCTGCAACAAGCTCTTCGCCGCGAACACCTGTCGGCGCACCTGGACGAACGGGTTCGGCACCCGCACGGCGTGATAGAGCGCGGCCGGTTCGCCGTCGATGGTCCATGGCCCGTTCGGCGGGGTGGCGAGGGTTCCTTCCTGGCGGGCGGTGAACCCCTTCACCTCCACGATGGTCACGCTCTGCGGCGTGCATACCAACGAGTCGACCTCGACCGACCCGCCCCGACTCTCCGGCACATGACAGCGGAACACGGCGATACCGCCCGCCCGAAACGCCTGGTCACGCAGGGCCGCGCCGATGATCTGTTCCGCGCCTTCGAGTTCGGTCTCGTCCGCGACAACGACGATCACCACGACCCCCTGAGCACACGACTGCGGACTGCTATCAGGATACGGCCTCCACTAGCCGTATCGAAACCGAATCCTGTTGCTGAGCAACGGCTTCGGCAAGGTCGATTACCGAACTCACCACGGCGGAACCGGGTTTCGGCCTGCCGCCGGGTGGTTGCCGACCGGCCGAACCCGTTCCACCGGCGGCTTCGTGATCTGACCCGCTACCAAGACCGGCCCCCTCAACGCATTCGATGCCCGCACATGCGGCAGAAGTGAACTCCCCATCCCCGGATCCTACGACCAGCCACCGACAATCCGCCACGGCGGCGAAATCCGTAAGTATTGCTCACCGCCGCCGACGAACCCCGCCCGCGGCGCCGTCGCAGATCTCAGCGAACACCGCGCGGACGGAACTGGATGCTGATGCGGGGCCCGACCGGCCGCGCGGTCTTGGGAACCGCGTGCTCCCAGGCTCGCTGACACGCTCCACCCATCACCAACAGGTCACCGTGCCCCGCCGTGAACCGCACGCTCGGACCCCCACCGCGCGGCCGCAGCAGCAGCGAGCGCGGCGCCCCTACCGAAACGATCGCGACCATTGTGTCGTGGGTGGCGCCGCGGCCGATCGTGTCGCCGTGCCAGGCGACGCTGTCGCGGCCGTCGCGGTAGAAGCACAGCCCGGCCGTCCGGAACGGTTCACCGAGCTCGGCCGCGTAATGCGTGGTGAGCGCCGCCCGCGCGTCGACCAGAATGTGATCGGGCAGCGGATCGTTCTCCCCGAAGAACGACACGAGCCGCGGCACGTCGACCACCCGGTCGTACATCGGCCTGCGTTCGGCATGCCATGGCACCCGTTCGGCCAGTCGATCGAACAGCTGACTCGCGCCGCTCAGCCAGCCGGGTATCACATCGACCCAGCTCGTCGCGTCGAGTGGGGTGCGTCGGATCGCCTCGATGGAACCCAGGGCAATCGCGTCACCGTCGAACAGTGAACCTTGCAGGGGCAGCGACATGAGCGTCAGTCTACAACGCATTCGAATGTATGTTCGATAGTCAGTCCTGCCAGCCACTCGCGTCGAGAATCATGTCCCATGTGTACGGCACCAACTCCGGATGACGCAGCCGGAGGATCTCGCCCGGCAGTGAGCCCGGTGGTGCCTTGCGCGGGTCGGTGACCGCCTGGCGCTCGATGATGGCGGTGAGGGCCCGCGTGCCGCCGAGGCGCGGATAGGCGGCGTGGACCAGGTCCGCGAAGCCGGGAGGTAGGTCGCCGGGGCCGCCGCCGACATCGAGACCGATGCCGGCGACCGCGATCCAGATGGCGGCGGGTCGTCGTCGGCGGTACACGGGTGAGTCGCTGAGGCCGGTCGTGTGTGCGGCGATGGCATCCCAGATGATGTCGACGCGCTCATCGCGCACACCCTGGGCTTCGAGGAACTCGGCCGCGAAATCCGCACCGTCGATCTCGAATCGTTGTGTGCCATTGGCGCGTTCGGACAGGCCGATATCGTGCAGCGCGCAGATGAGATACATGAGCTCCTCGTCGTAGTCCGTGCCAGGCTGCAAGCCCTGGTCGGCGGCGAGGGTGCGCCCGAACAGGAACCCGCGAACGCTGTGATGGCGCACAGGCGCGTCGAGTGCCTCGGCGATCAGCCGGTGGGTTTCGTTCGCGAGTGGCGTGGCGGGTAGCGCCAGTGAGTCGATTTCAGAAGTTTTCCGTGGCATGGGGATTGCTCCTATCGGTGCCCGGTTTGAGCGACGTTCCAACCTTCAGGGTGGTTGAAGCATACCTTGACTTTCAATTAGCCTGAAGGTTGTGGAAACGTCATTTGATCGAGACGATCGCTCGACGGCGCCACACCGCGAAATATCCTCGGACACAAGGTGAGACGGCTCGAACGCGCACTGGCCCAGCTGTTGCAGCAATACGGCGACCTGAGTCCGGCCTCGTGCCGTGGCGCAGCTCCTAGAACCTCTTCTCCTTGCGCGGCCGCGGATTCCACTGAGTGCGGGACTACGCGTACTTCCGGTAATGGGCGCGGAGGCGCGGTCGACAGCAGCTACGCTCCGACAGATGGTTCCGCTGTCACATGCCGTGGCCTTCGCGTTCGCCTCCCTGGTCATCATTGTGATTCCAGGCCCGAACGTGCTGTTCGCGATCGGGCGAGCATTGACGCTGGGGCGCCGGTCCGCTGTTCTGTCGGTCGCGGGCGCTGTCGCCGGATCGTTCGTACCGTTGGTCGCGGTGTCGTTGGGCCTCGGGGCGGTCTTGATGGCCT
Source organism: Nocardia sp. A7 (assembly GCF_046549215.1). NCBI lineage: Bacteria > Bacillati > Actinomycetota > Actinomycetes > Mycobacteriales > Nocardiaceae > Nocardia > Nocardia sp. A7. Next base: position 261,831 of record NZ_JAJPWE010000002.1, read on the forward strand.
CGGCGACGTTGTTCCTGATCGTGAAGGTTGTCGGAGCCGGGTACCTGATCTATCTGGGCATCGCGACGATCCGGCAGCGCAAGGAGCTGGCGGCGGCTTTGCAATCCGATGCTCCGGGTGTCGGTGGAAGCCGGGTGCTCGGGCAGGGATTCATCGTCGGTGCCACCAACCCCAAGACGATCGTCTTCTTCGCCGCGGTCCTTCCGCAGTTCGCGGTTCCGGCCGACGGTGCGCTGCCCGCACAATTGCTCATCCTGGGCGCGATCTTCCTGACGATCCAAGCGCTGTCGGATGGTTGTTGGGCGTTGCTTGCGGCGACGGCGCGGTCGTGGTTCGCGCGTTCTCCGCGTCGGCTCGAAACCGTCGGCAGCACAGGCGGGCTGATGATCATCGGAGTCGGGGCGGGTATGGCGCTGACCGGTACCAACTGACTGATATCGGGCGATGCCGACTCAGGATCATTGGATCTCGGGCCGGTGCGCGTTGAAATCCGTGCCCGGCTGTGGATTACTCCTGGGATGAATTCGATCTCGACGGTCGAACGGTCGGCGACGCGCGCGCTACCCGGTTGGTCGGTGCCGATGGTGTTCATAGTCGCGGCGACCTCGCAATATGTGGGCGCGGCACTGGGTGTATTCCTGTTCGACACCACCGAACCGGCCACCGTCGCCTGGTTGCGCGCCGCTGCGGCGGGAGTGGCGTTGCTGGCGTGGCGGCGTCCGTGGCGGACCCGCTGGACGCGGCGAGGCATCGCGACGGCCGCGGGTTTCGGGATCGTCACCGTGTCGATGAATATCGTGTTCTACGAGGCCATCGCGCGTATCCCGCTCGGCACCGCTGTCGCCATCGAATTCCTCGGTCCGGTCGCCGTCGCCACGATGGGCTCACGACGGGCGCGCGACCTGATCGCCGTGGCACTGGTGTCGGTCGGGGTGGTGTTGCTGGCCGGTGTGCAACTCGATGTCGAGCCGGTCGGTGTGGGTTTCGCGCTCGCCTCGGCCGTCCTGTGGGCGGCTTACATCCTGGTCGGCAAGCGCGTCGCCGACACCGGTGACGGCCAGGATTCCCTCGCTGTCGGGATGGCTGCCGCGGCAGTATTGCTGGCGCCGTTCGTGCTGATTCCGCAGTTGGCGATCGACGCCGCGGTGTTCGCCGACCCGCGCACCTGGCTGCTCGGTCTCGGTGTCGGCGTGCTGTCGAGCGCGGTGCCGTACGCGTTGGATCAGGTGGTGCTGACCGCGGTGGGTCGTGCGCGTTTCGCCCTGCTGCTCGCTCTGCTCCCGGCGACCGCGGCCGTCGTCGGCGCGATCGCCCTCGCGCAACGGCCGACGGCACTCGAACTCGCAGGCATCGCACTGGTCATGCTGGCATTGACGATCAGCGCGCTCCCCACCCGTCAGGCCGCGCCGGAACCGCCCGCGCCACTGTGACCGGTCGACCCGGTCACGTTCGAGGTGGTTGGGCGGTGGAGCGAGTCAGTTGCCCTGGGCAAGGTAGTTGTAGATTTCGTGGACTTCGATGGTGGGCTGGTTGGGCATGCCCACTTCCATGCCAACGGGGCCGAGGGTGGATTCGGCGAAGCTCTGGAATTGCTCGGCGGACTCCCAGACGTCGGTGACGTGGAATCCGGTGTCGGTCTTCCTGGCCAGATGGAACAGGAGTCCGGGACCGCCGGAGCCGCCGTGCTTGAAGCCCATCTTCGCGAGGGCCTGGTCGTACTGTTCGAGAGTCGAGCCGGTGAATTCGAGTTCGACGGCAACCGTCATGGCGGTCATCTCCTTGCGCGGTCGAGCGGAGTTGGAGTGACTTCCGGCCCGGCCCGACGAGCGGGGGGTCGCGATCGAACACGTGACCCGGCGCTCCGATCGGATCACGATTGCTCCGGGCGGCGGTGCGAATCCGCCGTCGTCATGTGGCGCGCGTCACAGTCTAGTTCGTGGGTCATCGAGCGACAAGCAACCGCCTCAGCCGGTTCGCAGTGGCGACGGGCGGCCGACGGTCGTCGCCCAGACCATGCCGATCCCGGAGTCGGCGGGCGCGGTGCGCGGGCGTGCGGCAGTGCTGACCAGTACGTAACCGAGCCGCCGGGGAACTGCCGCACTGCGGACATTGGCTGCGTCGCAATGGATTTCGACGCGACCGAGGTGGGGAAGGGCGAACGCGGCGGCGGTCAGCGCATGGGCGGCGCGCGTGATGATTCCCCGCCCGGTATGCGCGATATGGCACCAGTACCCGATCTCCATGGCGGCGGGTCCGATCCTGTCGTGGAGTCCGATACCGCCCGCCACCTCGCCTCCGGTGATGAAGATTCCGCAGTTGTCGAGGTCGTTCCGGCGACGTGAATGCGATCACGGACCCGCTCACATCGGGCGGTCGCCGGGGGGCTCAGTGGCGGTGAAACATCTGCGCTCGCTGCACTTTCGGCGTGGGTGTGAGCACCGACACGGCGGCGGTCGTTCGCTGGTGGTTCGTGGTCGCGCTCACAGGTGGGCCTACCTGGTCAAAGGGGGGTTGGGGCGCTGATAGGCTGACGGGCGAGTTAGGCATCCTTTAACGGACCGTCCGGTGAGGCGGGGAAGGAGGTCGGCATGGCTGTGCCCGAACGGGCGGCCAGAACCGGCGCGAGTGAAACATCGCAGCGGCACACCCCGGAGTGGGTGGCAGCCGGACGCGAGCTGTTGTCGCCATCGGATGTGACAAGGACCGTAGCGCGGATCGCGCACCAGATCATCGAGAAGACCGCCCTGGATTCCGGCGACGCCGACGCACCGCGGGTGGTTCTCATGGGAATCCCGACTCGCGGCACCACCCTGGCGAATCGGCTGGCGGACAAGATCGAGGAATTCTCCGGTGTGCGTCCCGCGCTCGGCTCGCTCGACATCACGCTCTACCGCGACGACCTGCGCAGTCGCCCGCACCGCCCGCTCGAGCGCACCTCGGTACCCGACGGCGGCATCGAGAACTCCCTGGTCGTGCTCGTCGACGACGTGCTGTTCTCCGGCCGCACGGTCCGCTCCGCCCTCGACGGCCTGCGCGACCTCGGCCGCCCCCGCGCCGTGCAACTGGCGGTGCTCATCGACCGCGGCCACCGTGAGCTGCCGATCCGCGCCGACTACGTGGGCAAGAACGTGCCGACCTCGCGCGCCGAGGACATCTCGGTGCTGATGGTCGAGCACGACGGTCGTGACGGCGTGTATCTGCATCAGGAGGGGCAAGAGTGAAGCATTTGCTGACGGTCGCCGACCTGGATCGCGGCACCGCCACCGAACTCCTCGACGAAGCCGAACGCTTCGAACAGGCCCTGCTCGGCCGCGAGGTGAAGAAGCTGCCGACCCTGCGAGGTCGCACCGTGATGACGGTGTTCTACGAGAACTCCACGCGCACCCGCGTCTCCTTCGAGGTCGCGGGCAAGTGGATGAGCGCCGATGTGATCAACGTGAGCGCGTCGAGTTCCTCTGTCTCCAAAGGTGAATCGCTGCGCGACACCGCGCTCACCCTGCACGCGGCAGGTGCCGACGCGCTGATCGTGCGCCATCCGGCTTCGGGTGCCGCGCATCAGATCGCGCGCTGGATGGAGCAGTGGGCCCGCGAGGAGAACCGCGTCGCCCCCTCGATCATCAACGCGGGCGACGGCACCCACCAGCACCCCACCCAGGCCCTGCTCGACGCACTCACCCTGCGTCAGCGCCTCGGCGACATCGAGGGCAAGCGGATCGTGCTGGTCGGCGACATCCTGCACAGCCGGGTCGCCCGCTCCAATGTCTCCCTGCTCAACACGCTCGGTGCCGAAGTGGTGCTGGTCGCGCCGCGCACCCTGCTGCCGGTCGGTGTGGAGGCCTGGCCCTGCCGGGTCTCGAGCTCGCTCGATGCCGAACTGCCCGGTGCCGACGCGGTGATGATGCTGCGCGTGCAGGCGGAGCGGATGAACGGCGGGTTCTTCCCGTCGGCCCGCGAGTACTCGATCAGCTACGGACTGTCCGAGCGCAGGCTCGCGCTGCTCGGCGACGACGCGGTGGTCCTGCACCCCGGACCGATGCTGCGCGGCATGGAAATCGCCTCCGCGGTCGCCGATTCACCGAAATCGGCTGTGCTGCAGCAGGTCTCGAACGGAGTGCACATGCGGATGGCCGTGTTGTTCCGGCTGCTCGTGGGTCAGGAGGAAACGGTATGAGTGAGCTGCTGATCAAGAACGTCAAACCCTACGGCGAAGGCGACCCCGTCGACGTCCTGGTGCGCGGCACCATCATCGCCGACATCGGCACGGACCTCACGGCTTCCGACGACGCCGAGGTGATCGAGGGCAACGGCCAGATCCTGCTGCCCGGCTTCGTCGACCTGCACACGCACCTGCGCGAGCCCGGCCGCGAAGATACCGAGACCATCGAAACCGGTTCCGCCGCAGCGGCACTGGGCGGTTACACCGCGGTGTTCGCGATGGCCAACACCAGCCCGGTCGCGGACTCGGTGGTCATCACCGACCACGTGTGGCGCCGCGGCCAGGAAGTCGGCCTCGTCGACGTGTTCCCGGTCGGTGCCGTCACCGTCGGACTGCAGGGCAAGCAGCTCGCCGAGATGGGCACCATGGCCGCGGGTGTCGGCCAGGTCAGGATGTTCTCCGACGACGGGTTCTGCGTCGACGACCCGCTGATCATGCGTCGCGCCCTCGAATACGCGAACTCCCTCGGCGTGCTCATCGCCCAGCACGCCGAAGAGCCGCGCCTGACCAAGGGCGCCATCGCACACGAGGGCCCCAATGCCGCGCGCCTCGGCCTGCACGGCTGGCCCCGCGCCGCCGAGGAGTCGATCGTCGCGCGGGACGCACTGCTGGCTCGCGACGCGAACGCCCGCGTGCACATCTGCCACGCCTCGACCGCCGGCACCGTCGAACTCGTGAAATGGGCCAAGTCCCAGGGGATTTCGATCACCGCCGAGGTCACCCCGCATCACCTGCTCCTCGACGACTCGCGCCTGGAGACCTACGACGCGATCAACAAGGTGAACCCGCCGCTGCGCGAGTCCACCGACGTGACCGCCCTGCGCCAGGCACTGGCCGACGGTGTCATCGACTGTGTCGCCACCGACCACGCCCCGCACGCCGAACAGGACAAGTGCTGCGAATTCGCCGCCGCCCGTCCCGGCATGCTCGGCCTGGAGACGGCGCTGTCGATCATCGTGCAGACGATGGTCCAGCCCGGCCTGCTCGACTGGCGTGGCGTCGCGAAGGTGATGAGCGAGAAGCCCGCCGCGATCGTCGGACTCGACGACCACGGCCGCCCGATCGCGGTCGGCGAGCCCGCCAACCTCACGCTGATCGACCCCGACGCCGAGTGGACGGTGCGCGGCGCCGAACTGGCGAGCATCTCGAACAACACACCGTTCGAGGACATGACGTTCCCGGCCGAGGTCACAGCCACCGTGCTGCGTGGCCGGGTAACTGCCCGCGAGGGCAAGGCGGTCGGGATCTAGGGAGGCCAGGAAGTGGAAAGAACGCTGTGGATTGTCGGGCTGCTGGCTTTTTTCGTTCTGTGCCTGTGGTTGATGTACCGGGCTTGGCAGAAGAAGGCCACGCGGCAGCAGGCACGCATCGGTGAACTGCCGACGGTGCCGACCGAACTGGGCGCACAACTACTGGAACCGACCACCGGTATGTACCTGGGCAGCACCATCGCGCCCAGCTGGCAGGACCGGATCGCGGTCGGTGACCTGGGATTTCGGGCGACCGCCGAACTGACGCGGTTCGAACGCGGAATTCTGCTCGAACGCGACGGCGCCACGGTGATCTGGATTCCGCAGGAATCGGTGACGGCCGTGCGCACCGAGCGCGGACACGCGGGCAAAGTGATGACAGAAGGCGGTGTGCTGGTGATTCGCTGGACACTGCCGACCGGAACCGAGATCGATACCGGTTTCCGGGGCGACGACAAAACGGTGTACCCGGCATGGATTGCGGATGCGACCAGGGTGACGACGGGAGACGATGAATGACGAAGGCACAAGCAGCCTTGGTGTTCGAGGACGGCCGCGTATTCCGCGGAACCGCCTTCGGCGCGCAGGGCCAGACACTCGGTGAGGCCGTGTTCTGCACGGCGATGACCGGGTACCAGGAAACCCTGACCGACCCCAGTTACGCCCGCCAGATCGTGGTGGCCACGGCCCCGCAGATCGGCAACACCGGCTGGAACGACGAGGACGACGAATCCGGGAAGATCTGGGTCGCCGGGTACGCCGTGCGCGACCCCTCGCGGGTCTCCTCCAACTGGCGTGCCACCGGCACGCTGACCGACGAGCTCGAGCGCCAGGACGTGGTCGGCATCGCCGGCATCGACACCCGCGCGGTCGTCCGCCACCTGCGCAGCCGGGGTTCGATGAAGGCGGGCATCTTCTCCGGTGCCGCGCTGGCCACCGACGAGGAACTCCTCGCGCGGGTCAACGGCCAGGCCTCGATGCTCGGCGCCGATCTCGCCGAAGAGGTCAGCACCGACGCGATGTACACGATCGAACCGGTGGGCGACCACAAGTTCACCGTGGTCGCGGTCGACCTGGGCATCAAGACCAACACCCCGCGCATGTTCGCCGAGCGTGGCGTGCGCACGCATGTGGTGCCGTCGAAGACCTCCCTCGACGACATCCTCGCGCTGAACCCCAACGGCGTGTTCCTATCGAACGGCCCCGGCGACCCGGCCACTCAGACCGGAGCGATCGCGCTCACCCAGGGTGTGCTCGAGCGTGGGATCCCGCTGTTCGGCATCTGCTTCGGCAACCAGATCCTGGGCCGGGCACTGGGCCGCAGCACCTACAAGATGAAGTTCGGCCACCGCGGCATCAACATCCCGGTGATCGAAGAGGGCACGGGTCGCGTGTCCATCACCGCCCAGAACCACGGCTTCGCCCTCGAGGGCGAGCGCGGTGAGGTGTTCGACACCCCGTTCGGCAAGGCCGAGGTCTCCCATATCTGCGCCAACGACGGCACCGTCGAAGGGGTCCGGCTGATCGACGGCCGCGCCTTCTCGGTGCAGTACCACCCCGAGGCCGCCGCTGGCCCGCACGACGCCGCATACCTGTTCGACCGTTTCGCCGGTCTCATGGAAGGAGCCTGATGCCTCGCCGCGAGGATCTGAAGCACATCCTGGTGATCGGCTCTGGCCCGATCGTGATCGGCCAGGCGTGCGAATTCGACTACTCCGGTACCCAGGCGTGCCGGGTGCTGCGGTCCGAGGGACTGCGCGTGTCGCTGGTGAACTCCAACCCGGCGACCATCATGACCGACCCGGAGTTCGCCGACGCCACCTACGTCGAGCCGATCACCCCGGAGTTCGTCGAGAAGGTCATCGAGAAGGAACGCCCCGACGCGATCCTGGCCACCCTCGGTGGGCAGACCGCGCTCAACACCGCGGTCGCGCTGCACGAGAACGGTGTACTGCAGAAGTACAACGTGGAGCTGATCGGCGCCGACTTCGACGCCATCCAGCGCGGTGAGGACCGGCAGAAGTTCAAGGACATCGTCGCCAAGGTCGGTGGCGAGAGTGCCCGCAGCGCGGTCTGTTACACCATGGACGAGGTCCGCGAGACCGTGGCCGACCTCGGTTACCCGGTGGTCGTGCGTCCCTCGTTCACCATGGGCGGGCTCGGCTCGGGCATGGCCTACAACGAGGCAGACCTCGACCGCATCGCCGGTGGCGGCCTGTCCGCCTCGCCGACCGCGAACGTCCTGATCGAGGAGTCCATCCTCGGCTGGAAGGAGTTCGAACTCGAGCTCATGCGCGACCGCAACGACAATGTGGTCATCGTCTGCTCGATCGAGAACGTCGACCCGATGGGTGTGCACACCGGTGACTCGGTGACCGTCGCCCCCGCGATGACCCTCACCGACCGCGAGTACCAGAAGATGCGCGATCTCGGCATCGCGATCCTGCGCGAGGTGGGCGTCGACACTGGCGGCTGCAACATCCAGTTCGCGGTCGATCCCAAGGACGGTCGCCTGATCGTCATCGAGATGAACCCGCGCGTCTCGCGTTCCTCGGCGCTGGCGTCGAAGGCGACGGGGTTCCCGATCGCCAAGATCGCCGCCAAGCTGGCCATCGGCTACACCCTCGACGAGATCGTCAACGACATCACCGGCGAGACCCCGGCATCGTTCGAGCCCACCCTCGACTACGTCGTCGTGAAGGCCCCGCGGTTCGCGTTCGAGAAGTTCCCCGGCGCCGACGCCACGCTGACCACCACCATGAAGTCGGTGGGTGAGGCGATGTCGATGGGCCGCAACTTCTCCGAGGCCCTCGGCAAGGTGCTGCGCTCGCTCGAGACCAAGGCCACCAGCTTCTGGACCACCGACGACGGCCAGTGGGCGCCGGCGGATGCGAACGACCCGGCGTCGGCGCGCGAAGCGATCGAGGCGGTCCTCGCCGATCTGCGCGTGCCGACCGAAGGTCGCATCTACCAGGTCGAACGGGCACTGCGCTACGGCGCGAGCATCGAAGAGGTGGCCCTGGCCTCGGGTGTCGACCCCTGGTTCGTCGCCGAGGTACTCGGCTTGGTCGAGCTGCGTACCGAAGTCCTCGACGCGCCCGTGCTCGACGAGGAGTTGCTGCGTCGCGCCAAGCACTACGGCCTGTCGGACCGTCAGCTGGCGGCGCTGCGCCCCGAGCTCGCGGGCGAGGCAGGCGTGCGCACGCTGCGTCACCGTCTCGCGGTGCGTCCGGTCTACAAGACCGTCGACACCTGCGCCGCCGAGTTCGAGGCCAAGACCCCGTACCACTACAGCACCTACGAGCTCGACCCCGGTGCGGAGTCCGAGGTCGCGCCGCAGCGTGAGCGCGAGAAGGTCATCATCCTGGGTTCGGGCCCGAACCGCATCGGTCAGGGCATCGAGTTCGACTACTCGTGTGTGCACGCGGCACAGACCCTGTCGGCCGCCGGGTACGAGACGGTGATGGTCAACTGCAACCCCGAGACCGTCTCCACCGACTACGACACCGCCGATCGCCTCTACTTCGAGCCGCTCACCTTCGAGGACGTCCTCGAGGTGTACAACGCAGAAGCCGAGTCGGGCACCGTGGCCGGTGTGATCGTGCAGCTCGGCGGACAGACTCCGCTGGGTCTGGCGCAGCGGCTCACCGACGCGGGCGTGCCGGTGGTCGGTACCTCCGCGGCCGCGATCGACCTGGCCGAGGACCGTGGCGAATTCGGTGACGTGCTCATCGCCGCCGGACTGCCCGCGCCCAAGTACGGCACCGCCACCACGGTGGCTCAGGCGAAGAAGATCGCGAACGAGATCGGTTACCCGGTGCTGGTCCGCCCGTCCTACGTGCTGGGCGGGCGCGGCATGGAGATCGTCTACGACGAACAGTCGCTCGAGGGCTACATCTCCCGTGCCACCGAACTGAACCCGGATCACCCGGTGCTGGTGGACCGCTTCCTGGAAGACGCCATCGAGATCGACGTCGACGCCCTGTGCGACGGCGAGGAGGTCTACCTCGGCGGCGTGATGGAGCACATCGAGGAAGCCGGTATCCACTCCGGTGACTCCGCGTGCGCGCTGCCCCCGATCACGTTGGGCCGCAGCGACATCGAGGCCGTGCGTCGCTCCACCATCGCGCTGGCCAAGGGTATCGGCGTCAAGGGTCTGCTCAATGTGCAGTACGCCCTCAAGGACGACGTGCTCTACGTCCTGGAAGCCAATCCCCGGGCGAGCCGGACGGTTCCGTTCGTCTCCAAGGCGACCGCCGTGCCGCTGGCGAAGGCCTGCGCGCGGGTGATGCTCGGCGCCACCATCGCCGACCTGCGCAAGGAAGGCATGCTGCCGCCCGAGGGCGACGGCGGCCACGTGCCACTGGACGCGCCGGTCGCGGTGAAGGAAGCCGTGCTGCCCTTCCACCGGTTCCGTCGCGCCGACGGTTCCGGCATCGACTCGTTGCTCTCCCCGGAGATGAAGTCCACCGGCGAGGTCATGGGCATCGACGCCGACTTCGGCACCGCGTTCGCCAAGAGCCAGGCCGCCGCCTACGGCTCCCTGCCGACCGAGGGCACCGTGTTCGTCTCGATCGCCAACCGCGACAAGCGCGCCATGGTGTTCCCGATCAAGCGCCTGCACGACCTGGGCTTCCGGATCCTCGCCACCGAGGGCACCGCGGAAACCTTGCGCCGCAACGGCATTCCGTGCGAGCAGGCGCGCAAGCACTCCGATCCGGAAGCCACCGATCCGGTCACCGGGATGCCGGAGGCCTCGATCGTGGAGCAGATCCGCGACGGCGAGATCGACATCGTGTTCAACACCCCCTACGGCAACTCGGGCCCCCGCGTGGACGGCTACGAGATCCGCACCGCCGCGGTGGGCGCGAACATCCCGTGCATCACCACGGTGCAGGGTGCTGCCGCGGCGGTACAGGGCATCGAGGCAGGCATCAACGGTGGCATCGGGGTGCGCTCGCTGCAGGAACTGCACTCGAAACTGCGTGGCTGACATGACATTCGGTCATCGGTTGCAGGACGCCATGCGCCAGTTCGGACCCGTGTGCGTCGGCATCGACCCCCACCCCGCCCTGTTGCGGGCGTGGGGGCTCACCGAAGACGTCGACGGGCTCGAGGCTTTCGCCGAGATCTGTGTCGAGGCCTTCGACGGTCGCGTCGCCCTGGTGAAGCCGCAGGTCGCGTTCTTCGAGACCTACGGTTCCGGCGGCATCGCGGTGCTCGAGCGCACCATCTCGGTGCTGCGGGCCTCGGGCACGATGGTGCTGGCCGATGCCAAGCGCGGCGACATCGGCTCCACGATGGATGCCTACGCGCACGCCTGGCTCGGCGACGGGCCTCTGGGTTCGGACGCTGTGACGGTTTCGCCCTACCTCGGTTTCGGATCGCTCGATCCGGCTCTGGGCTTGGCCGAGACCAACCACCGCGGTGTGTTCGTGCTCGCGGCGACCTCGAATCCCGAAGGGGCGCAGCTGCAACGGATCACCGCAGCCGATGGGCGCACGATCGCGCAGACGATGGTCGACGAGGCCGCGGCCCGCAACGCCGGACCCGGTTTCGGTTCGGTCGGCGTGGTCGTCGGCGCGACACTCACCGAGGCGCCGGATCTCTCGGCCCTCAACGGCCCGATCCTGATGCCGGGTGTTGGTGCCCAAGGCGGGGGAGCGGACTCCATCCGCGCCCTGGTTCCCGAGGCGAGCCTGGCCGGTGTCGTGCCCGCGGCGTCCCGCGAGGTTCTCAACGTGGGCCCGTCGGTAACCGCGCTCTGCGACAAGACGGCGCAGCTGCAGGAAGCATTCGCGTTCCTGCAGGCATGAGCTTGTCGTGACGGAGCCGCAGTGGCATGCCACTGCGGCTCCGTTGCCGTTCAGCCGTCCTTGCGCCACACATACGCGGCCGAGATCGGGTGATGGCGGAAACGCTCCCACTTCGGCTTCAGCGCAACCCATTCGTCATCGATGACGCGCTCGTGCAACTCGACCAGCCGCCAACCGGTGTCCAGTGCCGCTGTGACGTGGTCGCTGATGAGGTGGACGTTGGTGGTGATGGCCACCGATTCACCGGCGTCGTCGGTGTAGTGCGTCGGCATGCCCGAGGTCATGATGAAGTGCGGGTGGAAGGTGACCAGGGCGAAGACGGCGTCGGGCGTGGCCAGCCGCCACGCCTCCCGGTACAGCGGTCGCAGATCGTCGAGGTGCTCGTCGACCAGCGAGGAGATGACGAGGTCGTAGGCCGAATCGGGGAGACCGGTGGCCGCGACATCGGCCTCGACGAGTCGGTCGTGGGCGCCACGGCGCTGCGCGACGGCGAGCATCTCCGGCGTCAGATCGACCCCGTCGATGGTCGCGACTCCCTTGCCCCGCAACCACTGTCCGGTCCGGCCCGTGCCACAACCGAGGTCGACGGCCCGGGTCACCCCATCCCACAACGGCACCCGGAGACGTTCCAGCAGCGCGATGTCCATCGCGTCCTCGACGGTCTGCTCGTAATCGGCGACCCACGCGCCGTAGCCGGTGCGCACATCCACGGTGCGGTATCCGCGTGTGTCGAAATCGCTGAACTCCATTGCGCCGAGTATTCCGGCGGCCCGCGGGATGCGAAACCTGTTTTCGCCGGTCGACAGTGACGACAGCGGCGCGGTCCCTGATCGTGAGCTGGTGACGGACTGAGGCGAGACTACGGGCCCATGTGTTGTCACCTGCCAGTCCGCGCCGTCACGAGGACCATAGCGGCCACCACCGTGGCCGTCAGTGCGGTGCCCGCCACGACTGCGGTGGCCCGAAACAGTTTCTGGCGCATACCTTTCGACGCCAGGAAGCATTCGGTCTTCTTCGGCGGATGACTCGAGGTGCTCTCAAGTCGTGACCCGCTCGTTCCTGGCCCGCCACCAGCCGAGCGCGCCGATTCCGAGGGGCAGCAGCACCGTCAGGAACCCCGACAGTGGCATGAACGCCAGTCCGAACACCGTGGCCGCGCCGAGTGCGAGCAGCACCGAGCCGGGCAGGTGTCCCAGTGCGCGCTCCAGCGCGATCATCGCGATACCGAAACCGACAGCGAGCACACCGAACTCGGTGAACCAGAACGAGAGCTGCACGTCTTGATCATCGGCGATGAACAGGGCGACGCCGAGTGCGGTGTGCACGGTCCCGATGACGATCAGCAGCGCGCCCGCGAGCGGAAATCTTGTTTTTGAATCCATATTCATAAACTGTGCCACTAGGCTGAGTCGGTGGCAAGACCCCGCCTTTTCACCGACGATCAGGTGCTCGACGCGGCCCGCGACCTGCTGGTCGACCCGGCGATCACCCGCCCGGCCATCACGGCGATCGGCACGGCCGCCGGTGTCCACTCCGGGTCGATCTATGTGCGTTTCGCCTCACGTGACGAACTACTCGCCCGTCTGTGGTTGCGGTCGATCCAGCGCTTCCACGAGGGCTTCATCGCGGCATTGACAGGTCCCGCGCCACTGCTGGCCGCCGCCACGTTTCTGCCGCGCTACTGCCGCGCGCACCCGACCGAGGCGCGGGCGATGAAGATGTTCCACCGCGACGAACTGCTCGAGGTCGGCTCCGCGGATCTGCGGGCCGCGATCGCCTGCGTCAACGATGAGATGAACGCTGCGCTGCTGACTGCCGTCCTGGCCGAATTCGGGTCCGCCGAGGATCGGTCGCTGGCCATCGCCGGCGCCGCGGTGAAGGCGATTCCGTACGGTCTGGTCCGCGATTACATCGCTCGCGCGGCCCCGATTCCGGACTGGATCGACGAGGTCGTGGCGACCGCCTCGGGTGCGGTTCTCGACGAGTTTCGGACGCGATCGTGACGACACGCTGTGCGAAATCGGACGACACGCGGGCATTTTCAGGAAATCCGCTGGTCGCGCACCACCGGGTTTGCCAGGGTGGCACCGGGCCCTCACGCTACCCGGTGGCTATCATCGCCCATATCGGTATAACCGCAGGTGGGGATGCATTTTAGGAATTCGGCGGTACGATCGTGGGGGAAGAATCAGCCGTCACCGCATCGTGTCCGCGCGCGCCATACGGCATCCGTAATCCTGCCCTGACCTGGGGGTCGGGTTCGCAATCGGCGCGCACCGTGGGTACGGTCGCACAGACCGTCCGGGTAACCGGCGGTAGATCTGGCAATGAACGATGAGACGGAGGAACCCGTGGCCCTTCCCCAGCTGACCGATGAGCAGCGCGCCGCTGCTCTGGAGAAGGCGGCTGCCGCTCGCCGCGCTCGGGCAGAGCTCAAGTCGCGCCTGAAGAGTGGTGGAACGAACTTGAAGCAGGTCCTCACCGACGCCGAGTCCGATGAGATTCTCGGCAAGATGAAGGTTTCTGCGCTGCTCGAGGCTCTGCCGAAGGTGGGCAAGGTCAAGGCGGCGGAGATCATGACCGAGCTGGAGATCGCGCCTACGCGTCGTCTCCGTGGTCTCGGTGCCCGGCAGCGCGCCGCGCTGCTCACCCGCTTCGACTTCGACGCCTAAATTCTGGTGGACAAAAACACGCGGAAGGGCCGGCTGGTAGTACTGGTCGGCCCCTCGGCCGTGGGTAAATCCACGGTCGTGCGGTGCGTGCGGGAACGCCTGCCCGAACTGGTTTTCAGTGTGTCGGCCACCACCCGGGACCCCCGTCCCGGCGAGGTCGACGGTCGCGACTACCGGTTTGTTTCCCGAGCAGACTTCGACGCGATGATCGCGGCGGACGAACTACTCGAATGGGCAGACATCCATGGGGGGTTGCAGCGATCGGGCACCCCCGCCGCCCCGGTGCGAACGGCATTGGCGAGTGGACTTTCAGTACTGATCGAAGTCGACCTGGCCGGTGCACGGTCGGTCCGGCAGGCGATGCCGGAGGCACTTCTGGTGTTTCTCGCGCCGCCGAGCTGGGAAGAACTGGTCTCGCGGTTGCGCTCGCGCGGCACCGAGACACCCGAGGTGATCGAGCGCAGGCTCCAGACCGCCCGGGTCGAATTGGCGGCCCGTGACGAGTTCGACACGGTCATCGTGAACAGCGAGGTGACTACTGCTTGTGAGCAGTTGGTATCGTTGTTCGTTAGCACAAATTCGAGTTCTTGACCCACTAACCCGCAGGAGCCACTCCTAGTGAGTACAGACATCACCGCAGTACCCGCGTACGACACCCCGATCGGCCTCACCAACCCCCCGATCGACGAGCTGCTCGAGCGCACGTCCTCCAAGTACGCCCTGGTGATCTACGCGGCCAAGCGCGCCCGCCAGATCAACGATTACTACAACCAGCTCGGTGACGGCATCCTCGAGTACGTCGGCCCGCTCGTCGAGCCGGGTCTGCAGGAGAAGCCGCTGTCGGTCGCCATGCGCGAAATTCACTCCGACCTGCTCGAACACACCGAGGGCGAGTGACAATCTCTACTCCGGAGGCGTAAGACCATGCGGATCGTCGTCGGGGTCGGCGGGGGCATCGCCGCTTACAAGGCGTGTGCCCTCGTTCGCCGTTTCACCGAGACCGGACATCAGGTGCGGGTGATTCCCACCGAGTCGGCTCTACAGTTCGTCGGTAAGGCGACCTTCGAGGCGCTGTCCGGGCAGCCGGTGCACACCACGGTGTTCGCCGACGTGCCCGAGGTGCCGCATGTCCGGATCGGCCAGGAGGCCGATCTCGTCGTCATCGCCCCCGCCACCGCGGATCTGATGGCGCGCGCCGCACAGGGGCGCGCCGACGATCTGCTCACCGCCACTTTGCTGACGGCCCGATGTCCGGTGCTGTTCGCGCCCGCGATGCACACCGAGATGTGGGAGCATCCGGCGACGGTGGCCAATGTCGCGACGCTGCGCGCGCACGGCGCCAACGTGATGTCGCCCGCGTCGGGTCGGCTCACCGGCACCGATACGGGTCCGGGACGGTTGCCCGAACCGGAGGAGATCTTCGGTCTGGCCTCGTTGCTGCTCGAACGGGCCGACGCGCTGCCCCGCGACCTGACCGGTCGCCGCGTGGTGATCACCGCCGGTGGCACGAGGGAACCTCTCGACCCGGTGCGCTTCCTCGGCAACCGCAGCTCCGGTAAGCAGGGTTACGCCCTGGCCAGGGTCGCCGCCCAGCGTGGTGCCCAGGTGACGCTGATCGCGGGCAACACCATCGAGCTCGCGCCGCCCGCCGCGGTCGAACTGGTCCACATCACCACCGCCGATCAGCTGAAAACCGCGGTCGACAAGCACGCGCTCGGCGCCGATGCGGTGATCATGGCGGCCGCGGTCGCTGATTTCCGTCCGACCCATGTGGCCGCGGCGAAGATCAAGAAGGGTGCCGACGAACCCGACGTGATCCCGCTGACCAAGAACGAGGACATCCTCGCCGGCTTGGTCGACGCGCGCACCGAGGGACGGCTCGCCGGTACCGCGATCGTCGGTTTCGCCGCCGAGACCGGTGACGACAACGGCGACGTGCTCACCCACGCGCGCTCGAAACTGGCACGCAAGGGCTGCGATCTACTCGTGGTCAACGCGGTCGGAGAGGGCAAGGCGTTCGAGGTAGACACCAACGACGGCTGGCTGCTCGGCGCCGACGGCACCGAGCAGGCCCTCGATCACGGTTCGAAGGCGCTGCTGGCCAGCCGGGTGCTCGATGCCTTGGTCCCGTTGCTGCGCTGACCGGGTAATTCGCGCCGATTTCATGCGAAAACTGTTGCGCGACAACGGTGGTCGCGCAGTGTACCGTCCGTGCGGGTGTTCGCGGGGTGGCTTGGTCCGTACTCGCCACCATGTCGGTGGTTTGGAATAGTCTTGATGAGAAGGGTTGCGCGGTAGCACCGAGAAGTTACCGTCACAAGCCGAACGAGTAACCCGTTGAGGGAGAGGGAATAACTGTGCGTACGACAGGTAGTCGGCTTTTCACCAGTGAGTCCGTGACCGAGGGGCATCCGGACAAGATCTGTGACGCGATCAGCGATTCCATCCTCGACGCATTGCTCGCGGAGGACCCGAGCAGCCGGGTCGCGGTGGAAACCATGGTCACCACGGGGCAGGTCCACGTCGCGGGCGAGGTCACCACCTCCGCCTACGCCGACATCCCGCGGATCGTGCGCGAGAAGGTCCTCGAGATCGGATACGACTCCTCCGCAAAGGGATTCGACGGCAACTCCTGCGGTGTCAACATCGCGATCGGTGCTCAGTCGCCCGATATCGCCCAGGGTGTCGACACCTCGCACGAGGCGCGCGTCGGCGGTTCCGACGACGCGATCGAGCGCCAGGGCGCCGGCGACCAGGGCCTGATGTTCGGCTATGCCACCATCGACACGCCCGAGCTGATGCCGCTGCCGATCGCGCTCGCGCACCGCCTCTCGCGCAAGCTCACCGAGGTCCGCAAGTCGGGCGTGCTGCCCTACCTGCGTCCCGACGGCAAGACCCAGGTCACCATCGAATACGACGGTGACCGCCCGGTCCGCCTGGACACGGTCGTCATCTCCACCCAGCACGCCGCCGATATCGACCTGGACAACCTCCTTGCTCCCGATATCCGCGAAAAGGTCGTCGACGCCGTCATCGGCGATCTGAACCTGCCCAGCCTCGACACCTCCGATATCCGGCTGCTGGTCAACCCCACCGGCAAGTTCGTCCTCGGTGGTCCGATGGGCGATGCGGGCCTGACCGGCCGCAAGATCATCGTCGACACCTACGGCGGCATGGCCCGCCACGGTGGCGGCGCGTTCTCCGGCAAGGATCCGTCGAAGGTCGACCGCTCGGCCGCCTACGCCATGCGCTGGGTCGCCAAGAACGTCGTGGCCGCGGGCCTGGCGGATCGCGTCGAGGTGCAGGTCGCGTACGCGATCGGCAAGTCGGCCCCGGTCGGTCTGTTCGTCGAGACCTTCGGCACCGAGAAGGTCGACCCGGCCCGCATCTCCACCGCCATCTCCGAGGTCTTCGACCTGCGCCCGGGCGCGATCATCCGCGATCTCGACCTGCTGCGCCCGATCTACGCGCCGACCGCGGCCTACGGTCACTTCGGCCGCACCGATGTCGACCTGCCCTGGGAGCACACGGACCGCGCCGACAAGCTGCGCGCGGCCGTCGGCCTGTAATACCCACGGACCGCGTGGCAGCGGACGAAACATCGACAGCAGCGGGACACCCCATAGCGAGGGTGCTCCCGCTGTTGTCGCCTGCCCACCTCGACCGCGACTTCGACTACCTCGTGCCCGCTGAGCTGGACGAGATCGCGCAACCGGGAGTGCGGGTGCGCGTCCGGTTCGCCGGTCGGCTCGTCGACGGATACCTGCTGGAACGTCTCCCGCACAGCGACCACAACGGCAAGATGATGCCGCTCGAGCGGGTAGTCTCCGCGGAACGCGTTCTCACGCCGGAAGTGCTGCGCCTGGCGACTGCTGTGGCCGCCCGTTACGCGGGCACGCGCGCCGATGTTCTTCGCCTGGCGATTCCGCCGCGCCACGCCCGTACCGAAACCGGCGGCGCGAAGAAGCCCGCTGTCGTGAAGAAGCCGGCGCGTTCGGCGGCTGGAGTTGTTGATACCGCCGATGATTCGACGTCCCCGCCGACCGAGTCGGACGCTGCCGATGCGCACGGTGTGGGCGGCTCCATCGACGCGAACGACTCGGCCGCGGGGGGTTCGGGTGGCGTCGGCGACTCGGTCGCGGAGTTCAGCGGGGTGGCGGGGGGCACGACGGAGACGACGGCCGCGGAGATCCGGGTCGAGCAGATATCGAACGTTGCAGCGGAATCGCGCATCGAGGTCGACGCGTCGGCCTGGGGTCGGTATGCGCACGGGATGGGGTTCGTCGATGCGCTGGCACAGGGTAGGGGTGTGCGGGCGGCATGGCAGGCGTTGCCGGGGGAGGACTGGGCGGCGCGGTTGGCGGAGTTGGCGGCGACGGTGGTGGTCGCTGGTCGCAGTGCGGTCCTGATGGTGCCGGATCAGCGGGATCTCGATCGGTTGCTCGCCGAATGTGTTGCGCTGGTGGGTGATTCGGCTGTCGGGTTGTCGGCGGGCTTGGGGCCGGCGGCTCGGTACCGGCGATGGTTGGCGGTGCTGCGGGGGCAGGCGCGGATCGTGGTGGGGACGCGGGCGGCGGTGTTCGCGCCCGCCCGGGATCTCGGGCTCATCGCGATGTGGGATGACGGTGACGACACCTACGCCGAGCCGCGGTCGCCGTATCCGCATGCCCGTGAGGTGGCGATGTTGCGCGCGCACGAGACGGGGGCCGCGTTCGTCGCCGCCGGTTTCGCGCGGACGGCCGAGATCCAGGCGGTGGTCGAATCAGGTTGGGCGCGTGACCTTCTCGCGCAACGTCAGGTGCTGCGTGAGGTTACGCCCAGAATCAGCGCGCCGGGTGACAGTGACTACGCGCTGGAGCGGGATGCGCTGGCACGGTCGGTGCGGATGCCCGGTGTGGCGTTCGCGGCTGCCCGCTCGGCGATCAAGGAGAACGTGGCTGTGCTGGTGCAGGTACCGCGGCGTGGGTATGTTCCCTCGCTGGCCTGTGCGAAGTGCCGGACGCCTGCGCGCTGTCGGCACTGCAACGGTCCGTTGGCATTGCCGCACTCCACCCATGGCGAAGCGGCCAGTCCGCAATGCAAGTGGTGTGGGATCACCGAGGCGGCGTTTCGTTGTCAGGCTTGTGGTGGGCGAGCCCTGCGGGCGACGGTGATCGGGGCGGCTCGGACGGCCGAGGAACTCGGTCGTGCGTTCTCCGGGGTTCCCATTCGCGCTTCGGGGGGTGGGGAAATGCTCGACACCGTCGAACCCGGCGCCCAGGTTGTCGTCGCGACGGTCGGCGCCGAACCTCTCGTTCCCGGCGGCTACGGGGTGGCGCTGTTGCTCGACG
This sequence comes from Nocardia sp. A7, assembly GCF_046549215.1. Taxonomy (NCBI): domain Bacteria; kingdom Bacillati; phylum Actinomycetota; class Actinomycetes; order Mycobacteriales; family Nocardiaceae; genus Nocardia; species Nocardia sp. A7. The sequence continues at coordinate 281,115 of NZ_JAJPWE010000002.1, forward strand.
GATGGGCCCTGCTCGGTCGCGCCGACCTGCGCGCGAGCGAGGACACCCTGCGTCGCTGGATGGGTGCGGCGGCCTTGGTCCGCCCCCGTGGCCAGGTCATCGTCATGGCCGAACCCGCTCTGTCGACCGTGCAGGCGTTGGTCCGTTGGGACCCGGTCAATCACGCCGCCGCCGAGCTCGAGGCTCGAACCGAAGTGGGTTTCCCGCCGGCGGTGCGGCTGGCGGCGGTGGACGGGACTCCCACTTCGATCGCCGAATTGCTCGACGCCGCGACGCTGCCCGAGGGCACCGAGATCCTGGGACCTGTTCCGTTGCCACCTACGGCTCGTAAGCCGTTCTCCGGCAACGACTCTCCAGCTGAAGTCGAGCGGATGCTGTTGCGGGTGGCTCGGTCCGATGGTGCCCCGCTTGCCCGTGCGTTGACCGCGGCGCAGGCGATTCGGAGTACGCACAGGTCGGATGCGCCGTTGCGGGTGCAGATCGATCCCGTCGATATCGGGTGATCGGCGTGCGCGCCCACTGTCTATAGTCAGTTGTATGACTGAATCGGACGCGCAGGTCAGGCCCAAGATCGGGAAGCGGGAACGCCTGGTCGCGGCGGCGATGCGCGTGTTCTATCAGCAGGGCATCGAGAAGACGACGATCGCCGACATCGCTCGCGAGGCCGACGTGCCGGTCGGCAATGTCTACTACTACTTCAAGACCAAGGACCAGTTCATCGCCGCGGTCATCGAACTGCACGCACAGGTGCTGGCGGGCGCTGTCACCGAGCTCGCGGAGCTGCCGGGTCCAGCCGAGAAATTGAAGGCGATGGTGCGCAGCTGGGTCGAACAGCGGGAGATGGCCGCGCGATTCGGTTGCCCGACCGGCTCACTCGCCGCCGAACTCGACAAGCGGGAGGACGCCTTCGGTGGGGAGCCGGCCCGGGTGATCGGGCTGCTCGTGGAGTGGGCGCGTGAGCAGTTCGCCGAGCTGGGCCGCACCGACGCCGACGAACTGGCCATCGCGTTCGTCGCCGCCTACCAGGGCATCTCCCTGCTCACCAATACCTTCCGCGACCCGGAACTGATGGTCACCGAGGGCGCACGGTTGGAGCGGTGGATCGACAGCTTGGCCCAGGAGTGACGCGGTAGCCAGGCGTGCTCAGTCGGCAGGCTGCCAGCCCGAGCACAAGAGATCGATGCCGGTGATGGCGTCGTTGTCGGTGGTCAGAAAGACCCGCTGGTCGGCCAGGCGTGGGCTGCCGTTTGCGGGGCGCATGCGGACCAGCCAGTGCATCGCGAGCTTGTCGCCGATACGTTCACGGCCGGAATCGACGACAGTGAAGTCGTCGGGCCCGCCGAACCAGCCGCGGAAGCGCGCGATCGCCGGGTCGGGGCCGACTTCGGTGAACGGGCCGGGTGGGATCAGGCCGCGCAGCGTGACGCCGGGGGCGAGGTAGGACGCCATGGCGGCGAAGTCGCGCCGGATCAGCGCGGCGAGGAACAGGTCGGCGACCGGAGTGGTCGTCCGCGGGGTGGGGGTCGAAGTAGTCATGGGAAAAGTTTGCGACCTGCCCGAATCCCGGACATCGGGTGATCACCCGATCTTTGCCGCCTGATCCTCGTCGGGTAACAGGCCGTGGCGCATCGCGAACACCGCGGCCGAACCACGGCTGTGCACACCGATCTTGGTGTAGATGTGCTCGACATGGCTGCCCGCCGTACGCGGGCTGATGCCGAGAGTCCGGGCGATTTCGCGGGTCGACCGGCCGCGCACCAGCAGGCCGAGAACGTCCAGTTCGCGGGCGGTGAGGCCGGCGATCTGCGCGCGCTTGCGTGGTCGTCGGCCCTGGGCCGCGGCCAACACTGCCGCGACGGCGTCGCCGTCGAGTCTTCCCGCGGTCACTTCGGCGCGCAGGACCACGGCCCGCTCGTCGGGATCGATGGCTGGTCGGTGCGGGCGGTCCTCGCCGAGCGCGCGAAACATCTGCGCGGCAGCGAGAATTCGCGCGGCGGGCGGCAGCATCGACCCGGTGAGCCCGCGCGGATACCCGGACCCGTCCATCCGTTCGTAGACCATCGAGGCCGGTCCGGCGAGCACGGCCAGGTGTGGGCTGCGTGCCAGCACCCGCTCGGTCAGATACGGGACCATCCGCACCCGTTCGCGCTCGGACGCGGTCAGTGGTCCCGGCTTGTTCCAGATCCCCGTCGAGACGCCGATGGTGCCGAGGCGGCACACCAGGGCCGCGCGCCGCACGGTCACCGCCTGATCGGCGGGCAGGCCGTACTCGCGGGCCGCGGCGGCGGCCAGGTCGGCGACACCACGCGAATGTCCGAGGAACCAGGTCGCTTTCGCGTCGGAGTAGTCGGCGAAGACGGTGAGAACGTCGGTGAGTTCGTCGTCGGGAATCGGCCTGTCGAGTGCCGCGCAGCCGTTGATCACCTCCTGCCAGGCATCGACGCGGTCCAGCCCGTCGAGCAGGGCCCCGTCGCGGCGGGTGCACAGTTCGACCAGTGCCGGGTCGAACTCGGTTCCGCTGCGCGACAACAACATTCGCACCGCCACGTCCACGCCGCCCACCCGCGCGTGGACTTCGGCGTCGTCGGCGATGTGCACGACGCGCATCACCGGAATGATCGCGTCACCCCGCAGCCCACCGGGAACGCCGTGGCCGTCCCAGCGTTCGAAAGCTTGCGGCAGCGCGGCTTTGACGGCATCGGGCAGGTCGAGGCGTTCGGCGATATCGGCCGCGGTGCGGCAGTGGGTGAGGAAAGAGTCCATCGTGTCGCGCACCCCGCCCGCGAGGAATCGGCCGGTCACCGAGATCCGTCGGAGCGGCGAAGCGCCTTCGGCGAGGTGTCCGAGCAGAAACGCCATCATCGGCAGCCCGGTCTTGTCGATGTCGTAGCTGTCGGCACGGATCCGTAGATCGTCACCGAACCAGCGCGCCATCTCGGGGGAGTCGGCGACGCAGCCGACCCAGGCCAGCAGCGAGACGTAATAGGCGGCGGCGCGATCGGCCTGCGACAGTCCCGCGGCTTTCGCGAGCCGGACGGCGAGAACGGTCTGGCGCAGGACATGTTCCTGCGGCTGGCCGAGCCCGAGGTCGGTGGCCAGTGACAGCGAGGCGACGAGTTCGGCGAGCCGAAGGGGTCGGGGCGGGTCCGTCACGAATTCAGATTACTCCTTGCGCTCGATGCATTGCCGATATATCGTCGATAGTGTCAAGAACAACGAGAGAGCCACAGGAGGCTGTCATGCAGAACCAAGAACAACGAGAATTCGGACACTTCCGGCGCGGTCGCGGACCGGGCCCCAGGGAATTCGGTCCCGATCGCCAGCAGTTCCGCCACGGCGGGCGACACGGGCACGGCCCCGAGTTCGGACCCGGCTTCGGCCCGGGTTTCGGACCGGGATTCGGTCCCGGTTTCGGTCGTGGACGCGGCCGCGGCGGTCGTGGCAGGCGCGGTGACGTGCGCGCCGCGGTGCTGCTGCTGCTCGTCGAACGACCCATGCACGGTTACGAGCTGATCCAGCAGATCCGCGACCGCAGCGACGACATCTGGCGTCCGAGCCCGGGGTCCATCTACCCGGCATTGGCCCAGCTGGAGGACGAGGGCCTGGTGCTCATCGAGAAGGTCGCCGGTCGCAAGACCGCCCAGCTCACCGACGAGGGCAAGACCTATGTCGAGACCCATCGGGAGGATCTCGGTGACCCGTGGGCCGAGGTCAAGCAGGATGTCGGCGCCCAGGCGCTGGACTTGCGCGGTCTGGTCGGACAGGTGATGGGCGCGGTCGGTCAGGTCGCCCAGGTCGGCACGGCGCAGCAGGCGGCGAAGGCGGCCGAGGTGCTCGCCGAGACCCGTCGGGCGCTCTATCGCATCCTCGCCGAGGACGATGTCGCTGCCGAGGATGACGCAACCCCCGAGAAGTGAGGGCATCGTGAACGGCCTTCTCGGCGTGCGGTTGTCGGACCCATGCAGTAAATGTTTGGGATATGGAACAACTGGGAACGTTGTGGGGTTGGGGAATTTCACGATTGCGAGGCGCGGTGTCGGTCACGGCATTCGCCTGCACGGCGGTGATCGGTGTGTCTTTCGCGCCGATCGCCGCCGCTGAACCGGTGGGCTATCGGCCCGCTGTCATTCCGATGGAGGCGGGTCCGGCGCAGTTCGATCACCTGGATGCCGCCCATTACATCACTGCCCATCCGAACTCGGTTCCGGTGGGCCTCAACAACTTCGGGTGTATTCCGAGCGCCGAGCATCCGCGGCCGATCGTCTTGGTGCACGGCACCGACTCGAGCGCGTACTCCGACTGGGCGGGAATCGGCCCGCAGCTGGTGTCGGCCGGCTACTGCGTCTTCGCGCTGAACTACGGCGGGGCGCCGGGCGCCGACACCTACGGCACCGAGGACATGCGGATCAGTTTCGCCCAGCTCGCCCAGTTCGTCGACGATGTGCTCGTCGCGACGAAGGCGACCAAGGTCGATCTGGTCGGGTTCTCGCAGGGGGCCAATGTCAGCCGGTTCTACGTCAACAAGCTCGGCGGGGCGCCGAAGGTCGGGACCTGGGTCGGCCTGGCCTCACCCAGCTACGGCGGGGTGATGTACGGACTGGTGCCGGTCGGGCAGGCCATTCCCGGAATGATGGCTGTCTTCGCGAAGGTCACCTCCACGGCCGCGGTCCAGCAGGCGCAGGGCGAGCCACTCATGGTCGAGCTCAACGCGGGCGGCGACACCGTGCCCGGTGTCCGTTACGTCACCGTCGGCACCCGGGTCGACGAGATGATCCAGCCGTTCTCGAACGTGGCATTGCGCGGCGCGGGTGCGGAGAACATCGTGCTGCAGGACGAGTGCGCGCAGGACATGACCGGCCACTTCCACCTGGTCTACGACCCGTTCGTGCAGCAGCTGCTCCAGCGCATCCTCGACCCGGTCCGGGCACCCGCCCCGATCTGCACGCCGGTCCCGCTGGGCACCGGCATCCCCGAGGTGATCATCGCGGGCAACTCCTGACGGGCGGGCCGGACGGGAGCGCCTCGCGGGGTCACTAGACTGGGACGACCGCATTCGTCCTTCCCGGGAGCCGCCGTGACCATTCAGCCCGTTCGCCTGTTCGGCGACCCGATCCTGCGCTCGCGTGCCGACGCGGTCACCGAGTTCGGATCCGACCTCGCCACGTTGGTCGCCGACCTCACCGAGACCATGCACGACGACGGTGGGGTCGGGATGGCCGCGCCGCAGATCGGGGTCGGGCTGCGGGTGTTCGTCTACGACACCGGCGATGCCGCGGGTCACGTGGTGAATCCGGAATGGTCGGCGATCGGTGCCGACGAACAGGTCGGTCCCGAGGGCTGCCTGTCGATTCCCGGTGTGCGTTACGACGTGCGCCGGGCATCGCGCGTTCGGGTCACCGGGGTCGACGTCACCGGTGCGCCGGTGGAATTCGAGGCCGACGGTCTGCTCGCCCGCTGTGTGCAGCACGAACACGATCACCTCGACGGCGTGCTGTTCATCAACCGGCTCGAGCAGGCCGACCGCAAGGACGCGATGCGCACCATCCGCGAATCCGACTGGTTCCGCGGCGGGATCACCGTGCGCGAATCCAGCGGTGTGGGCGGTGGTCGCTGATGCGCGTAGTTTTCGCAGGCACGCCGGAACCCGCGGTGCCGTCGCTGCGCCGGTTGATCGAGAGCGAAGGCCACGAGGTCGTCGCGGTCGTCACCCGGCCCGACGCGGTCGCGGGCCGTGGCCGCAAGATCACGCGCTCGCCCGTGGGGCAGCTCGCCGATGAACACGGTATCGCGGTGTTCACGCCGAGCAAGCCGTCCGATCCCGAATTCGTCGCCGCGCTCACCGAGCTCGCGCCGGACTGCTGCCCGGTCGTCGCCTATGGTGCGCTGCTGCCGCAGCACGTGCTCGACATCCCCGCGCACGGCTGGATCAATCTGCACTTCTCGCTGCTGCCCGCCTGGCGTGGGGCGGCCCCGGTGCAGGCTGCCATCGACGCCGGTGACGACATGACCGGCGCGTCGACCTTCCTGATCGAAGCGGGCCTGGACACCGGACCGGTGTACGGGGTGATGACCGAGAAGATCGGGCTCACCGACACCGCGGGCGAACTGCTCGCCCGGCTCGCCGAGGCGGGCGCCGTGCTGCTCGAGAAGACGCTGGACGGCGTGGAAGACGGTTCGCTGCAAGCGATTCCGCAATCTCACGACGGCGTGACCTACGCACCGAAGGTGACCGTGGAAGCGGGTCGGATCGGTTTCGACGAACCCGCACTCGCTATCCACCGCCACATCCGCGCTGTCACCCCGGCACCCGGCGCGTGGACCGAGGTGAACGGGCTGCGCCTCAAACTCGGCCCGGTGGAAATGGTGGAGGAAACCTTGCCCGAACGCGAGATCGAGGTGCGCAAATCCGGCGTCTTCGTCGGAACATCGACCACGGCCGTCCGCTTGGGGCAGGTCCAACCGCCCGGCAAGAAAATGATGAACGCCCTGGACTGGGCCCGCGGCGCCCGTCTCGCCCCCGGCACGGTGATCGGATGAGCGAGCGCAGCGAGCGGATGGACACAGCCGCCATGGCGGTCATGCCGGAGCCGAGCGAGGTGCAGGCATGAGCGCCTCCGATCGTCGCCGTCGTCGGGAAGCCGACGCCGCGAAGGGCGTGAGCCCCCGCGAGGACCGCAAGCCCACCGGGAAGACCGGCGATCCGCGCGGCGGCAGCCCCCGCGACGACCGCAAGATCACCGGCAAGAACGTCGACGGCGGTTGGGCCGCCCGCGCCGCGAAGGGCACCACCACCCCCCGCGCGGACGGCGACCGGTGGACCGGCCGCGACGACCGGGGTGGCTCCGATCGCCCTCGTCGCGACGACCGCGACGGCGGCACCCGACCCGGCAGCCCACGCCGCGCGGATGACCGCCCTGGTTTCGCTCGCGGCGCGCAGAGCCGTGACGCGGGCAATCAACGCGGTGACGCGCCGCGATCCAGCGCGCCGCGATCCAGCGCGCCGCGCCGCGAAGACGACCGTCCCGGGTTCGGTGGGAACGACCGGGCGCAGGGACGTGACTCGGCTGACCAGCGCGGTGATCGTGGGTCGACACCACGCGCGGGCGCGGCACGTTCCGGTGCGGGACGATCCGACCGTGGCGCGTCGCGTTCCGATCATGGTGCGCGAGAGGGAGATTCGCGCGGTCGTGGCCCGGATGGCCGCGATGCCGGTGCGGGACCTGCGGGCAAGGGCGCCACTGCGCGTCGACCCGAGCGTCCCGATCCCACGGTGCCCAGTCCGCGCAAGCGGCGCGGGGAGCCCGTGGATCCGGCACGCGAGGTTGCCCTCGATGTGCTGCGGGCCGTGCGTGAACGCGACGCCTATGCCAACCTCGCGCTGCCGAAACTGTTGCGCGAGCGCAAGATCAGTGGGCGCGACGCGGCCTTCGCGACCGAGCTCACCTACGGCGCCAGCCGTTCGCAGGGGCAGCTCGACGCGGTGATCTCGGCGTGCGCGGGCCGTCCGGTCGATGAGATCGACGGACCCATCCTCGATATCCTGCGCCTCGGCGTCTACCAGCTGCTGCGGACCCGCACCAGCGCGCACGCTGCCGTCGACACCTCCGTCGACCTGGCCAGCGCCGAATTCGGCCAGGGCCGTGCAGGTTTCGTCAACGCGGTGCTGCGACGGGCAGGGGAGAAGACCCACGAACAGTGGATCGCCGAGCTGGCACCCACCGACCCGGTCGGCAAGCTCGCCTTCGAACATGCGCACCCGAAGTGGATCGCCCAGTCCTTCGCTGACGCGCTCGGCGCCGAGGCGGGCGAGCTGGACGCACTCCTGAGAGCCGACGACGAGCGTCCGGTCGTGCACTTGGTCGCCCGGCCCGGCGAGATCACCTCCGAAGAACTGGCGCTGGTCACCGGCGGCGAAGAAGGCCGCTGGTCGCCGTACGCGGTGTATCTCGACGGCGGCGACCCCGGTCGGCTCGAACCGGTCCGCGACGGCATCGCCGCCGTCCAGGACGAGGGCAGCCAGCTGGTCGCGCTCGCCCTCACCCGCGCCCCGCTGGAGGGCGAGGACACGGGTCGCTGGCTCGATCTCTGCGCAGGTCCCGGCGGTAAGGCTGCCTTGCTCGGCGCCCTCGCCGCGATCGACCTGTTCACCGTCGACGCCGTCGAACCGGCCGAACACCGCGCTGAGCTGGTCCGCAAATCCACCCGCAACCTGCCCGTCACCGTGCACGTCGCGGACGGTCGCGACAGCGGTCTGACCCCCGGCTACGACCGCGTCCTCGTCGACGCGCCGTGCACCGGCCTCGGTGCCCTGCGCCGCCGCCCCGAGGCGCGCTGGCGTCGCACTCCGGCCGACGTGGCGGAACTGGTCACCCTGCAGCGCGAACTCCTCACCGCCGCATGGGATCTGGTGCGTCCGGGCGGTGTCGTCGTCTACTCGACCTGCTCACCGCACCTGGCCGAAACAGTGTCGGTGGTCGCCGATTTCGTCCGCCGCACCGGCGCCGAGGAACTCGACAGCCGCGAACTCCTGCCCGGCGTCACAGATCTCGGCGACGGCCCGTCCGCGCAGCTCTGGCCGCACCGCCACGGCACCGATGCCATGTTCCTGGCGACCTTGCGCAAGAAGTAGCCGCGACGAAACGACGGCGCCGTTCCCCGCACGGGGGACGGCGCCGTTCCATTTGTCCAAGCGGCAGGCGTGCGCCGAGGCGGAGAATCGACGCATGGCGATGACGTGGGATCAAGTGGTGGCGATGGCGACAGCGCTGCCGGGTGTGGAGGAAGGCACCTGGTGGCGTAGCCCGGGCCTGAAGGTCGGCGGAAAGGGTTTCGCCCGATTACGGGACGAAGCCGAAGGCGGCCTCGCGCTGCTCTGTGAGCCCGCGGAGAAGGAGGCGCTGCTGACCTGTGGCGACCCGACCTTCTACACGACCCCGCACTACGACGGGCACCCGTACATCCTCATCGACCTCGACGCGGTCGACCCGCAACAGCTCGCCGAGCTGATCGACAGTGCCTGGTGGCTGCGCGCACCCGCGAAGCTGCGGCGCGCACGGCAAGGCGCCTAGGACTCCGTTGTCCCAGTCGCGCGTCAGTCCCGTTCGGACAATTCGCGCAGGCGCGCAAGGGTTTTCGCGAGAATTCGGGACACGTGCATCTGCGAGATCCCCAGCTGTGACGCGATCTGCGTCTGCGTCATCGACTCGAAGAACCGCATGGTCAGAATGCGGCGTTCGCGCTCGGGCAGGCCCGCCAGCAGCGGCCGCACCGCGATGTACTCCTCGACCCGGTCGAACTGCGATTCTTCCTCGCCCAGGGTGTCGAGCAGCGATGCGTCGCTGTCGCGCCCGATGGACGCCGCGTCGATCGACGTCGGTTGATAGGCGTTGCCCGCGATGACGGCCTGGGTGACCTCGTCGGGGTCGACGTCGAGTTCGGCGGCGATCTCCTTGGCGGTGGGGGAGCGCCCCAACCGCTGCGACAGCTGATCCACCGCCGCACCGATGCGCAGGTGAGTTTCCTTGACGCGCCGCGGAACCCGCATCGCCCAGGTGTTGTCGCGGAAATACCGCCGGACCTCGCCCATGATCGTCGGCACCGCGAAGGACAGGAAATTCGAGCCGCGGCTCAGATCGAACCGATCCACCGCGTGCACCAGACCGACGCGCGCCACCTGCGACAGATCGTCGAACGGTTCACCGCGCCCGCTGAACTTGCGCGCGATGTGGTCGGCCAGCGGAATGCAGCGGTTGATCAGCGCGTCGCGCGCCACCGCGTGCGCCACACTGCCCGGCTCGGTCGCCGCGAGACGCTCGAACAGCGCACTGACGTCGTCGTAGCCGGACACCGGTTCCGGGATTTCGGTGTCCTCCTCGAGGGTTTCCTGCTCGAGGGCTTGCTTGTCCGGTTCAGCCTTCTCCGATTCCGGCGCAGTGATGTCGGTTTTGTCGGGTTCGCTGAGGTTGTGCTGGTCGGGCCGGGTGTCCTCGCCGTGCACTACGCCTTCCCCCGGACCCGACGGAATCGGACCGTCGTCGGATACCCGGACGCGGTCGCGTCGAAGTCCTGCTGCTCGGCGGTCACGTCGTCGGCGAGCGTGCGCAGCACATGCCACCCGAAGCTGCGTTGATCCGGCATGCCCTGCGACGCCGCGACGCCGTCGACGCGCACCTGCAATTCGCTGTCGCCGACGAGGAATTCGCAGGTGAGCAGCGTATCCGGGCCGGCGATCGCGATGATCGTCGAGCACACTTCGTCCACGGCCAGGCGCACATCGGCCACCTCGTCGAGGGTGAAATCACTGAGTAGTACCAGTGTTTCGGCCAGTCCGCGCACGATGGGCAGTTGCGTCAGCTGTGCCGCCACACGAATCTCCACCGGGGCGCCGAAGGGCCCATGTTCCGCCGAAAAATTGGTCACCCTGAGAAGGCTACCCATAACCCGGCAGGGCAATCACCATTCGGTCGCTACACTGACGCGCTGTGTCCACTCCGACGTTCTCTCGTCCGTCCCAGCCGATGATCGCCCCGTCAATCCTGTCCGCGGACTTCGCGAATCTGGCCGCCGAGGCCGCCGCGGTACAGGGATGCGACTGGCTCCACGTCGATGTCATGGACGGCCACTTCGTGCCGAACCTCACACTGGGTCTGCCGATCGTGCAAAGCCTGCTGAAGGCCACCGACATCCCGTTCGACTGCCATCTGATGATCGACGATCCCGGCCGCTGGGCGCCGGGCTACGCCGAGGCGGGCGCCTACAACGTCACCATCCATGCCGAGGCGACCGATGATCCCATCGCGGTGGCGCGCGACATCCGCGCCGCGGGTGCGCGAGCCGGGCTGTCGGTGAAGCCGAACACCCCGATCGAGCCGTACCTGGAAATCCTGCGCGAATTCGACACCCTGCTGGTGATGAGCGTGGAACCCGGTTTCGGCGGGCAGTCGTTCATTCCCGGTGTGCTGGACAAGGCGCGGATCGTGCGCAACCTGGTCGACTCGGGTGAACTGCGTCTGGTCGTCGAGATCGATGGCGGCATCAACGAAGACACCATCGAGCAGGCCGCCGCGGCCGGGATCGATTGCTTCGTGGCCGGGTCGGCCGTCTACAACACCGCCGATCCCGGTGCCGCCGTGCAGACGCTGCGCAACCTGGCCACGTCGGCCTGGTTGCTCTAGTTACCGGCGCGAATTACAGGGAGCGCAATTTGCGGGTGCCCAGCGCCCGCGCCGCGTCGATGACTGCCTGCACCGGCGGCCGCTGGTCGCCGGATTCGGGTGCCTGCACCCAGGTGCGGTAGCCGGTGCGCTCGTCGTCGGGGGAGGGCAGCACGATCTGGCTGCCCGCGCAGGCGACGGTCGCGTAGAGGCGGAACAGCTCGGCGGAGGCGGTCGCGGTGACGGAATCGGGTCGGCACGGGCCGGTGAGGAACGTCCAGCGCCGGGCGCGGGGGTGATCGACGACCGGACCCGCGATCGCGGCCTCGCGCAGCCGAGCGAGCACCCGCTCGCCCAGATCACCGGGCATCGTCACCGCGCCGTAGTGCGCGCCGATCTGGAGCAGAATGCGGCGGGAATCGACATCGATCTTGGCCGGTAGGTGCAGCTCGCGCCGATAACGCACGCAGCGCATTTCCAGCGTCGAATCGATCAATGTGCTCACGCGGCACCCCCACATATAGCGAACCTGTTGTAACCCACAGTGTTGTCTTCCTGGAGTGGTGGACTATCCCTGGGGCGAACTCCCGGCAGCCGCAGTGCTCCGGGCGATGATGTCGGGAGAACCCGCAGTTCCAGGGCCCGACATCTGATTGAACAGCAGGAATCGTTGACGTAACAATGTTGCGTCAATGGCGCGACGGGCGCAAGCATTCCACTCACCGTGTTTCCAGTTCGTGATGGCGGGTATTACCAGGTTAAGGCAGCCGGATGAATGCGGGGAAGCGGTTCGCCGAAAATTGGATCGAACGTCAACCGCCGTATTGATTAACGGCGGTGTTGCGTCATGTCGATGCCCCTTCGCGGCCGAATCGATGCCTCCTGATCGCTGTCGACGGCCGCGTGCGGTGCGGCGGTCGGGTTCGGCCCCCGCCCCGGGCTCACCGGTCGCGCTACTAGGCTGTGCGACGAGCTGGGCGGCCGCGCGGGAATAGCGGCCACCTACCTGCTGTTGGGCCCAACGGGTACGGATGACGCGACAAGGGAGTCAGGCATGTTCACAGGGATCGTCGAGGAGCTCGGCGAGGTCGTGGCCACCGAAGCGCTGACCGACGCCGCCCGGTTGACGATCCGCGGCAAGCTGGTGACTTCCGATGCCGGACACGGCGATTCAATCGCCGTCAACGGCGTCTGCCTCACCGTCGTCGACGTGGTCGACGGCGACAGCTTCACCGTCGATGTCATGGACGAGACGTTGCGGCGTTCGAGCATCGGCGGCTTGGTCGCCGGATCGCCGGTCAACCTCGAGCGCGCGGCCGCACTGAACAGCCGCCTCGGCGGCCACCTCGTGCAGGGCCATGTAGACGGCACCGGCACCGTTGTGCGCCGCACCCCCTCGGAGAACTGGGAGGTCGTGCGGATCTCGCTGCCCGATTCCATCGCGCGCTATGTGGTGGAGAAGGGTTCGATCACCGTCGACGGCGTCTCCCTCACCGTCTCCGCGTTGGGCATCGACGACGAACCGCATGCCGACGGAACCCGCGACTGGTTCGAGGTCTCCCTGATCCCGACCACCCTCGCCCTGACCGTCCTCGGCACCGCCCCCGTCGGCGCCACCGTGAACCTCGAGGTGGACGTCATCGCGAAGTACGTAGAACGCCTCGCCCAACGAGGCTGAAACCGATCGGCGCCGGGCCTCACGAAACACCCGGGGACCACGCCGTAATGTAGGAAGTCATTGCCGTCCCCAAGGAGTTTCTCGGCCGCCTCGATCTGGATTGACCAGAGGGTGCGACGAAGGAGTGCCCGCCGGGAGGGAAGATTGAGGCCCACCGGGCCGAGAACCCGCGGCGCCAGCCGCCGAAATTACGGAGCAAGCAGACGTGACCAGGTTGGACAGCATCGAGCGCGCGGTCGCCGATATCGCGGCGGGCAAGGCTGTTGTCGTCATCGACGACGAGGACCGGGAGAACGAAGGCGATCTCATCTTCGCGGCCGAGAAGGCCACCCCGGAGCTGGTCGCGTTCATGATCCGCTACACCTCCGGCTACATCTGCGTGCCGTTGACCGCCGATGACTGCGACCGTCTCGGCCTGCCGCCCGCCTACGCGATGAATCAGGACAAGCACGGCACCGCCTACACCGTCTCGGTGGACGCGCGCGAGGGCATCACCACCGGTATCTCCGGTGCCGATCGGGCCGTCACCATGCGACTGCTGGCCAGTGCGCAGGCCAAGGCCGACGAGTTCACCCGCCCCGGCCACGTGGTGCCGTTGCGCGCCAAGGACGGCGGCGTGCTGCGCAGGCCCGGCCACACCGAGGCCGCGGTCGATTTGGCCAGGATGGCCGGTCTGCGGCCCGCCGGCGTGATCTGCGAGATCGTCAGCCAGAAGGAAGACGGGCACATGGCCCGCACCGACGAGCTGCGCGTGTTCGCCGACGAGCACAACCTGGCGATGATCTCGATCGCCGACATGATCGCCTGGCGGCGCAAGCACGAGAAGCATGTCGTGCGAGTGGCCGAGGCCAGGATTCCGACCGCGCACGGCGACTTCAAGGCCGTGGGTTACCAGAGCATCTTCGACGACGCCGAGCACGTCGCGCTGGTGCGCGGCGACATCGGCGACGGCGAGGACGTGCTGGTGCGCGTGCACTCCGAATGCCTGACCGGTGATGTCTTCGGTTCGCTGCGCTGCGATTGCGGCCCGCAGCTGGACGCGGCGCTCGAGATGGTCGATCAGGAGGGTCGCGGCGTTGTCCTCTACATGCGCGGGCACGAGGGTCGTGGCATCGGCCTGATGCACAAGCTGCAGGCCTACCAGTTACAGGACACCGGCCGCGACACCGTCGACGCCAATCTCGATCTCGGCCTGCCCGCCGACGCCCGCGACTACGGCACCGGCGCGCAGATACTGGTCGATCTCGGTATCCGCTCGATGCGCCTGCTCACCAACAATCCGGCCAAGCGGGTCGGCCTCGACGGCTACGGCCTCACGATCACCGATCGCGTCCCGATGCCGTTGCGCGCCAATGCCGAGAACCTGCACTACCTGCGCACCAAGCGGGATCGGATGGGCCACGTTCTGGTCGGCCTCGACGATCTCGACCTGGGCGAGACCGCGCAGTGATCACCACGTCCGAAAGGCGGCAACGATGAGCGGCACGGGTGTTCCGACCTTCGCCTTGGCCCAGGCCAAAGACATCAAACTCGGTATCGTCGCCTCGCGCTGGCACACCGAGATCTGTGACACCCTCGTGGCGAATGCCGAACGGGTGGCCAAGGCCGCCGGCGTCGAACACGTGACAGTGGTGCGCTGCGCCGGTGCGATGGAGCTGCCGGTCGTCGCGCAGGAGCTGGCGCGCACCCATGACGCCGTCGTGGCTCTGGGCGTCGTGATCCGTGGTGGCACACCGCATTTCGAGTATGTCTGTGATGCGGTGACGGCCGGGTTGACCCGGGTGTCGCTGGATGCGGCTACCCCCGTCACCAATGGTGTGCTCACCACGAACGACGAGGAGCAGGCACGCGATCGGGCCGGGCTACCCGGTTCGGCGGAGGACAAGGGCGAGCAGGCCTGTGCCGCCGCCCTCGACGCCGCGCTCACCTTGCGCGCGCTGCGATCGGCGTGACCGTGCCGGTGGTGCGGACGTGGCGACGTAGTGCTCCCGAGCCCGACGCGGGCTGGGAGTTCGAGGTGCGTCCGCGCCGGGCGATCCGCACCGCCATCGTGGTCGCCGTCGTCATCGTCGTCGCCTTCACCGCGGGTGGGCTGCTGCTGCGGACCGGGTCGACCGGGGTCAACTTTCGCGTCGCCGATCAGGTCGCGATGATTCTGATCGGGGTGATCGGTGCGGGCGCGGTACTGATGCTGACCCGTCCGCGAGTGCGCGCGGGTAGTCAGGGCATCGGGGTGCGCAACGTCCTCGGCGAGCAGGTGTACCCGTGGGCCTACATCCGCGGCGTGTCCTTCCCCGACCGCAAATCGTGGGCACGGCTCGAGCTCGCCGACGACGATTACGTCCCGATGCTGGCGATCCGCTCCAACGACAAGGCGCACGCCGCCGACGCCATCGAGCGCGTGCGCGAACTCGGCGCCCGCTACGCCCCGCAGGACTGAGCGCCCGCTCAGCGGGTGTCGCCGAGTACCGCTCCCTCGCGACGCGGATCCGCACCGCCGATCCAGCCGTCCTTGCCGTTGTGTTGTAGCGCGCTGAGCCCGCTGGACTGTGGTGCCACGGAGACCTGATGGCCCATCGCCCGGAGCTTTTGGACCAGCGGGTCGTGGTCACCGTTGTCGGTGGCGTTGATGTCGGGATGCTCTCCGCCGACTCCGGTGGCGGGCGTATTGCCCGCGCCGAACGACACTCCCGAGACGGCCTGCTGCGGGTCGAGGCCCCAATCCAGCACGTTGACAAGCGTTTTCACGACGAACTGGATGATCACCGAACCGCCGGGTGAGCCCGTGACGAGCTTCAGTTCGCCACGGTCGCCCTTGTCGTCACGGTCGAAGACCAGGGTCGGGGCCATCGAACTGCGCGGGCGCTTGTTGGGCTGGAGGCGGTTGGCCACCGGGGTGCCGTCGGGGTCGAGGGGGTCGGCGGCGAAGTCGGTGAGCTGATTGTTCAGCACGAAGCCGTCGACGAGATGGAACGACCCGAACGCCGATTCGACCGTGGTGGTCATCGCGGCGGCATTGCCGTACTTGTCGACGACGGAGATGTGGCTGGTGCCGTGCTCGGGTGGCTGCGGGCCGTTGCCCAGCGGTACGGGGCCGAGGTTGCCCGGCTGCGCGGTGCCCATGCTGCGCTGCGGGTCGATCAGCGCCGACCGTTCCTTCAGATACTGCGGGTGGACCAGCGACAGAGCCGAATTGCCCGGCAGCGGAACGAAATCCGGGTCGGCGACGTACTTGTTGCGGTCGGCGTAGGCCAGCCGCTCCGCCTCGGAGATCAGGTGCACGGCCTGCGCGTCGGGGCGCCCACCGTTGGCGTCGAGCTCTTGGGGACGCAGCGCGGGGATATCGAAACTGGCGAGAATGCCCAGCGTCGCGGCGACGGTGCTGCCACCCGAGGACGGCGCGGGCATGCCGCACAGTTCGTACTTGCGATACCCGGTGCACAGGGCGGTGCGCTTCTTGGCCTGGTAGTTCGCCAGGTCGGCGGTGGTCAGCGAGCTCGGGGTGCGTCCACCCGCGGTGCTGGCTGCCGCCTCGACGATGTCCTGGGCGATGGCGCCGCTGTAGAGGGCTTTCGCACCGTCGGTCGCGACTGCCGAGAGCGTTTTCGCCAGTGCCGGATTGGTGAGGACGGTGCCTGCCTTCTTGGGTGAACCGTCGGGTTCGAGGAAGTAGCCACGCGCGGCCTCGTCGGCAGCCAGGTCCTTCGCGGATTCGGCGATCTGACCGGCCAGGCGAGGGCTGATCTCGAACCCGGTGTCGGACAGGCTGATCGCGGGATCGAACAGTTCCTTCCAGGCACTCATCCCGTGCTCGGAATGGGCGAGTTCGAGCATCCGCAGCACGCCGGGGACGCCGATCGAGCGGCCGCTGGCACGGGTGTTCGGCTTCGGTTCGGTGCGGTCGGCATCGCTGACCCAGCGCAGATAGTTCTCGGTCGCGGCGGCAGGCGCGGTCTCGCGGCCGTCATAGGTGTCGACCGTGCGCGACTTCGCGTCGTAATGCACCAGGAACGCACCGCCGCCGATTCCGGAAGCCTGCGGTTCGACCAGCCCGAGCACCGCCTGCGCGGTGACCAGCGCGTCGGCCGCGGTGCCACCCGCCCGCAGCACCCGGCACGCGGCCTCGGTCGCGATCGGATTCGCGGTCGACACCGCGTAGGTGCTGGTACGCACAGCGGTCATGCCCGAGCGATACCCCGACGCGATCTCAGGGTTGGTGCTGAGATTCTGCGAGGTCGGCGCACCCCCACCGGTCGTGGGCGCCGCGGACACCGGAGTGCCGTTGGGCGTGCTCGTACACTCGGCAGCCGTCTTCTCATCTGTCGAACAACCGGCCAGCACCCCCACCGCGAGCACTGCGGCCGTCGTGGCCCCGATCCACGTCCGTCGCCTTGGCGTCATGTAGGCAGCGTAACTCGCCGGTACGACACGATCCGATCTTTTTCGCTCGTGGTACCGGCAACGGACGCTGTCGACACCCGGATGACGTGCACGCGAATATTGTTTTCCCCGGCCGATTTCCGCCGGGCGCGCACGCCTGGCCTGGTTACCCTGGCTGACATGGACATCGACGCGGTGCTGTTCGACTTCTCCGGCACGGTCTTCCGTTTGGAGGACGACCGGACCTGGGCTCACGAACTCGTCGGGGACGACGGGACACCGTTCGACGTGGCGGCCAAAGCCGAAGTGATGCGGCGGATGACGGCGCCGGTCGAGCAGTTCATGACCTTCGACGCCGCGGGCCAACACGCCTGGGACAACCGCGATCTCGACCCGGCCCTGCACCGGCACGCCTACCTCGAGGTGCTGCGCGGCTCCGACGTCCCCGAGGCCCAGGCGATCCGACTCTACGGACGCCTCACCGACCCGCTGTCCTGGACGCCCTACCCCGACACCGGAATTGTTCTGGAATCCCTTGCCGCCCAAAGAATCCCGGTCGGCATCGTCAGCAATATCGCCTACGACATCCGCCCGGCCTTCGCGAAACATGGCTGGACCGACCTCATCGGCTCGATGACGCTGTCGTTCGAAGTAGGCGCCATCAAACCGAACCCACGGATCTTCCTCGACGCCACCGACCGGCTCGGTGTCGACCCAGAACGCGTCCTCATGATCGGCGACAGCGCCGAGGCGGACGGGGGCGCCACCGCCCTCGGCGCCCGCTTCGCCCTCGTCGACCCGATCCCCACCGTCGATCGCCCCCGCGCCCTCATCGACGCACTCGCCGAACACGGGATCCGGACGGCCAACTGACTCGCATCAGTGGATGAATGAGCCGCTCAACGTTCGCGTGTGAACCAGGCGCGCGCGGAGGGGCGCAGCAGTAGACCGGCGACGGCTCCATCGGCGACGATGCCGACCGCACCCGGCGGCAGCCCGGTGAGAATGCCCGTCGACGACACCAGCAGTGCCAGCACCGCGACCCCGATCGCCGCCTTGCGCACCAGGTCGCCGCCCTGCCGGAACAACAGCACCAGCGGGACCAGCGCGAAGGACGGCAGATACCCGGCGAGCAGCGCGCCGAGCGATCCACCGAGTGCCACCGTGATCGCGATCAGCACGACGCCGACGGCGGCGGCGACCGCCGCGATCAGCCGCGCCCCGCGCACAGTGCCGGGCATGACGCCGTGCGGGGTCGCCTCGTCGTCGTACAGGTCGTCGCCGGTTCGTGGCAGGGCAGCAGCGTTGCTCATCGGACGTCCTTTCGGGCACAGAATCCGAGCACCCACGCTACACAGGTGCGCGCCGGTCACACTCCGGCGAGTCCGGCGCCGCCGTGGTCACGGCAACCCATCGCGCCGAACGCCGCCCGCGCCAGTCGATGCCGTGGCCTCGGGCGTGCGGACCTGTCGGAGCGCCTCGCTAGGCTGGATGGGTGGCAGATCCCGCAACCTACCGGCCGGCGCCGGGCACGATTCCCGTCGCACCCGGTGTGTACAAGTTCCGGGACGTGCACGGGCGGGTCATCTATGTCGGTAAGGCGAAGAGCCTGCGGAGTCGGTTGAATTCCTACTTCGCCGATGTGTACTCGCTACATCCGCGCACCAAGCAGATGGTCACCACGGCCTGCTCGGTCGAGTGGACCGTGGTCTCCACCGAGGTGGAGGCGCTGCAGCTCGAGTACAACTGGATCAAGGAATTCGATCCGCGGTTCAATGTGCGTTACCGCGACGACAAGACCTACCCGGTGCTCGCGGTGACTCTCAACGAGGAATATCCGCGCCTGTTCGTCTATCGCGGCGCCCGCAAGAAGGGTGTGCGCTACTTCGGCCCGTACGCCCATGCCTGGGCGATCCGCGAGACCCTCGACCTGTTGCTGCGGGTGTTCCCGGCGCGGACCTGTTCCACCGGAGTCTTCAAGCGGCACAGCCAGATCGGGCGCCCCTGCCTGCTCGGCTACATCGACAAGTGCTCCGCGCCGTGCGTGGGCCGGGTCAGTGCCGACGAGCACCGCCAGATCGTCGAGGATTTCTGCGACTTCCTCTCCGGCAAGACCGACAAGATGGTGCGCGCACTCGAACGCCGCATGCACGAGGCCGCCGAGGACCTGGACTTCGAGAACGCCGCCCGCCTGCGCGACGACGTACAGGCACTACGTCGCGCTCTCGAAAAGCAGGCCGTCGTGCTCGGCACCGGCACCGACGCCGACGTGATCGCCTTCGCCACCGACGACCTCGAAGCCGCCGTCCAGATCTTCCACGTCCGCGACGGACGCGTGCGCGGCCAGCGTGGCTGGGTCGTGGACAAATCCGGTGACGCACTCGATGTCGCGGAATCGGGCACCGAACTGGCCGCCCTGGTCGAACAGTTCCTCACCCAGTTCTACGGCGAACAAGCCGCCTTGGCCGACCAGAACGGTGACGCGGCCATCGTCGTCCCCCGCGAGGTACTTGTGCCCGAACTGCCCGCCGACGCCGAGGAGATCGGGCAGTGGCTCACCGAGATCCGCGGTGCCGCAGTCTCCCTGCGCATCCCGCAGCGCGGAGACAAGAAGGCACTCGCCGAAACGGTGCAGCGCAACGCCGCCGAGGCACTGGCCCAGCACAAGCTCCGCCGCGCCGGTGACCTCACTTCGAGATCGCAAGCGCTGCAAGACATTCAGGACGCACTCGAACTCGACAGCGCTCCGCTGCGGATCGAATGCGTCGACATCAGTCACGTACAGGGCACCGACGTGGTCGCCTCGCTGGTGGTCTTCGAAGACGGCCTGGCCCGCAAGTCCGACTACCGCCACTACGCGATCAAGGAGGCCGCGGGCGACGGCCGCTCCGACGACGTCGCCAGCATCGCCGAGGTGACCCGCCGCCGCTTCGCCCGCCTGGCCCGCGACCGCGAACAACCCGTCGAGATCGAACCCGACGAGGTCGACGAACCCGCCTCACGCCCCGGCATCGACCCCACCACCGGTCGCCCACGCCGCTTCGCCTACCCGCCCAACCTCTACGTCGTCGACGGTGGTGCGCCCCAGGTCGCCGCCGCCGCCGAGGTCCTCGACGACCTCGGTATCACCGATGTCGCGGTGATCGGCCTGGCCAAACGCCTCGAAGAGGTGTGGGTACCCGGCGAAGCCGACCCGGTGATCATGCCGCGCAACAGCGAGGCACTGTTCCTGCTGCAACGCGTGCGCGACGAGGCACACCGCTTCGCCATCACCTTCCACCGCAGCAAACGCTCACGCCGGATGACGGCATCGGCCCTTGACTCGGTGCCCGGCCTCGGTGAGACGAGGCGTACCGCCTTGGTCACCCATTTCGGCTCGGTCGCCAGGATCAAGGACGCGACTGTCGAAGAAATCACTTCGGTGCCCGGAATCGGGGTCTCGACGGCGAAAGCAGTGCTCGCGGCACTCAACAGCGGATAACCGCCGACGGCCGGTATCGCAGGACGCAACATTGCGTGTGCCGTACGTTGTGTGTCTGCGCCCGATACCCGAACCGGTGCGGGATGATCGAAAGGCACCCAGAAACGGATCCGGTAGGACATGACACGCGTCGAATCGAATAACAATGCGGGGGCGGCACCCGGTAATTCCGGGGCGGTCACCGACACACAGCAACCAGTAGAAGTGGTCATCGTGACCGGCTTGTCCGGCGCGGGCCGCGGCACTGCCGCGCGCGTGCTCGAGGACCTTGGCTGGTACGTCACCGACAACCTACCGCCCGAACTGATCGGGCGGATGATCGAACTAGGCGCCGCGGCCGACCCGCCGATCCGGCAGTTGGCGCTGGTCATGGATGTGCGCAGCCGATTCTTCACCGGTGAGCTCTCCGGTGTCACCGAGCACTTGCGCGGTGCGGGCATCCGAACCAGAGTGCTGTTCCTCGAAGCCTCCGACGATGTGCTGATCCGGCGGTTCGGCTTCGCCCGGCGCCGTCATCCGCTGCAGAGTGACAGCGCCGACGGGACACTGTTGTCCGGTCTGACCGCGGAACGAGCCAGGCTGGCCCCGGTCAAGGGCGCCGCCGACCTCGTCATCGACACCACCGAGCTGTCCATCCACCAGCTGCACCGCAAGCTGGAAGAGGCATACGGTGCGGGCGCGCCAGCCGCACTGCAACTGACCCTGCAATCGTTCGGCTTCAAGTACGGTGTTCCCCTCGACGCCGACATGGTGTTGGACGTGCGATTCCTGCCCAACCCGCATTGGATTCCGGAATTGCGGGAACATACCGGACAGGAGTCAGTGGTCAGCGACTACGTGTTGTCCAGGCCGGGTGCGCGGGACTACCTGCAGACCGGCAAACACCTGGTCGACTTGACGACGACCGGATACCGCCAAGAGGGGAAGCGATACATGACCGTGGCAGTGGGGTGCACCGGCGGTAGACATCGCAGTGTCGCTATCGCCGAGGCACTGGGTGAGCGCATCGGCGCCGATACCGGGCACGCGGCGGTGGACGTCGTTCGCGTCGTGCACCGGGATCTGGGGCGCGAATGAGTGGAACCGAAGCCGACCCAGCCATCGTCGCGCTGGGCGGCGGACACGGGCTGTACGCGACCCTGACGGCAGTACGCAGGCTGACCAGGCGGATCACCGCCGTGGTCACCGTCGCCGACGACGGCGGGTCGTCCGGGCGGCTGCGCGCCGAACTGGGCATGCTGCCGCCCGGCGATCTGCGGATGGCCCTGGCGGCGCTGTCCGACGACGCCGACGGGGTATGGACCACCACGGTGCAGCACCGCTTCGGCGGTACCGGCGCGCTCGCCGGACACTCGGTGGGCAACCTGATCCTGGCCGGACTGACCGATGTCCTCGGTGATCCGGTGGCCGCGCTCGACGCGGTGGGCAGGCTGCTGCGGATCACCGGCCGCGTGCTGCCGATGTCGCCGATCCCCC
The DNA here is from genome assembly GCF_046549215.1 of Nocardia sp. A7. Taxonomy (NCBI): domain Bacteria; kingdom Bacillati; phylum Actinomycetota; class Actinomycetes; order Mycobacteriales; family Nocardiaceae; genus Nocardia; species Nocardia sp. A7. The sequence goes on from NZ_JAJPWE010000002.1 coordinate 303,283, forward strand.
TCGACATCGAGGCCGAAGTGTCGGGACTGGAATCGGATCCACGCGTCGGACGCTGTGTGCGCGGTCAGGTTGCGGTGGCGACCACGCCGGGTAAGGTCCGGCGGGTGCGGCTGATTCCGTCCGATCCGCCTGCCAGCTCCGAGGCGACATCGGCCATAGAGGACGCGGATGTTGTTGTGCTGGGACCGGGTTCGTGGTTCACCAGCGTCATTCCGCACGTCCTCGTCCCGCAACTACACGACGCTCTCGTGCGCACCGGGGCACGTAAAGTACTCGTTCTGAATCTGGCCGCGGAGCCGGGCGAGACAGCCGGCTTTTCCGCGGAGCGTCATCTGCATGTATTGTCCCAGCACGCACCGGATTTCGCGGTCGACGAGGTGCTCGTCGACTCGGCGTCGGTGCCCGAGGGGCGGCAACGGGAACATGTGGCAAGAGCCGCCGAACAGTTGCGTGCACGGGTAACGTTCTGCGATGTCGCCGAGCCGGGAACGGATCGGCATCATCCCGGAAAACTTGCCGCCGCACTGGATCAACTGATCCGGTCGCCGCGGTCGCAACTGGCAGGGCTTCGAGTCGAGGGACGGCACAGTGTGGCAGATGTGCGTTCCGGGTCGGTGGGAAAGGAGCGCGTCTCGTGGCAATGACAGCCGAGGTGAAGGACGAGCTGAGCAGGCTCGTGGTATCGCAGGTCAGCTCGCGCAAAGCGGAACTGTCGGCGTTGCTGCGGTTTGCGGGCGGTCTGCACATCGTGGGGGGCAGGGTGATCGTGGAAGCCGAGGTGGACATGGGGTCCATCGCCCGGCGACTGCGCAGAGAGATTTTCGAGCTGTACGGATACGGCTCCGACGTCCATGTGCTCGGCGCGGGCGGGTTGCGCAAGACCTCCCGCTACGTCGTGCGGGTGTCGAAGGAAGGCGAGGCGCTGGCGCGCCAGACCGGTTTGCTCGATGTGCGCGGCCGCCCGGTGCGCGGGCTGCCCGCGCAGGTGGTCGGCGGCAGCATCGGTGACGCCGAAGCGGCATGGCGTGGTGCGTTTCTCGCGCACGGCTCGCTCACCGAGCCGGGGCGTTCCTCGGCGCTCGAGGTGAGCTGCCCCGGTCCGGAGGCGGCACTGGCACTGGTCGGCGCGGCGCGGCGGCTCGGCATCACCGCGAAGGCGCGGGAGGTGCGCGGCACGGATCGGGTCGTGGTGCGTGACGGCGAGGCGATCGGTGCCCTGCTCACCCGGATGGGTGCGCAGGACACCAGGCTCACCTGGGAAGAACGGCGGATGCGCCGCGAGGTGCGGGCCACCGCCAACCGGCTCGCCAATTTCGACGACGCGAACCTGCGTCGATCGGCGCGGGCGGCGGTCGCGGCGGCGGCGCGTGTGGAGCGGGCGCTCGAGATTCTCGCCGACGACGTTCCAGAGCATCTCGCCGCGGCGGGCAGGTTGCGGGTACAGCACCGGCAGGCCTCGCTCGAGGAACTCGGTCAGCTGGCCGAGCCGCCGATGACCAAAGACGCTGTCGCGGGCCGGATCCGGCGCTTGCTGTCGATGGCCGACCGGCGTGCCAAGGATCTCGGCATCCCCGATACCGAGTCCGCGGTGACAGCGGAACTCCTCGACGACGCCTAGTCCGGGGAGTCGAGCCGGATATTCGCGCCGAAATATGTGGCGCATCCGACGATTGGGGCAGAGCGGTCTTGTGTGACCGCTCTGCCCTTTATTGTGGGAGTTCCTGGAGGCGGTGGGGCCCGGGACGTAATAAACCGCAGGTGGCTGTCGGTGGGGTGATGGCGACTACTACTGTGGTCGAGGTCGGAATGAATCCGCTGGAAAGCTGAGGAGCGATAACGTGACTGTCCGGGTAGGTATCAACGGCTTCGGTCGTATCGGACGTAATTTCTTCCGTGCGGTGGAGGCGCTGAAGGCCGTCGGCGAGACCGATATCGAGATCGTCGCGGTCAACGACCTCACCGACATCAACACCCTCGCCACCCTGCTGAAGTACGACTCGATCCTGGGTCGTCTGCCGCAGGACGTCTCCGTCGAGGGCGACACCATCGTGGTCGGCGAGCAGCGCATCAAGGCGCTCGCGATCAAGGAAGGCCCCTCGGCGCTGCCGTGGGCCGATCTGAACGTCGACGTCGTCGTCGAGTCGACCGGTATCTTCACCGCCGCCGAAAAGGCCAAGGGCCACCTGTCCGCCGGCGCCAAGAAGGTCATCATCTCCGCGCCTGCCACCGGCGACGACATCACCATCGTGATGGGCGTCAACGACGACAAGTACGACGGCAGCCAGAACATCATCTCCAACGCGTCGTGCACCACCAACTGCCTCGGCCCGATCGCCAAGGTGCTCAACGACTCGTTCGGCATCGTGAACGGTCTGATGACCACCATTCACGCCTACACCCAGGACCAGAACCTGCAGGACGCGCCGCACAAGGATCTGCGTCGCGCCCGCGCCGCGGCCCTGAACATCGTGCCCACCGGCACCGGTGCCGCCAAGGCCATCGGCCTGGTGCTGCCCGAGCTGCAGGGCAAGCTCGACGGCTACGCGCTGCGCGTTCCGGTCCCGACCGGCTCGGTCACCGACCTGACCGCGACCCTGGCCAGGCCCGCCACCATCGAAGAGATCAACGCCGCGATGAAGGCCGCCGCCGAGGGTCCGATGAAGGGCATCCTCAAGTACAACGACGACCCGATCGTGTCGAGCGACATCGTCACCGACCCGCACTCGTCGATCTACGACGCGCCGCTGACCAAGGTCATCGACAACCAGGTGAAGGTCGTCTCCTGGTACGACAACGAGTGGGGCTACTCGAACCGGCTGGCCAACCTGGTCGATCTCGTCGGCAAGTCGCTGTAGACCACGATGACAGTTCAGACACTGCAGGATCTGCTGGCCGAGGGTGTCGAAGGTCGGGGCGTGCTCGTGCGCTCCGACCTGAACGTTCCCCTCGACGACAACGGCCAGATCACCGATCCGGGCCGCATCATCGCCTCGGTGCCGACCATCCAGGCGCTGGTCGAGGCCGGTGCCAAGGTGGTCGTGATGGCACACCTTGGCCGCCCCAAGGGCGAGCCCGACGCCAAGTTCTCCCTCGCGCCGGTGGCGACGAAGCTGGCCGAGCTGCTCGGCCGCAATGTCCAGCTGGCCGGTGACGTGGTGGGCTACGACGCGCTCTCGCGCTCGGAAGGCCTCACCGACGGCGACGTGCTGCTGCTCGAGAACGTGCGCTTCGATCCGCGCGAGACCAGCAAGGACGAGTCGGAGCGGGCCAAGCTGGCCGCGGCCTTCGTCGAGTTGGTCGGCGACGACGGCGCGTTCGTCTCCGACGGTTTCGGCGTGGTGCACCGCGAGCAGGCGTCGGTCTACGACGTCGCCCAGCAGCTCCCGCACTACGCGGGCACGCTGGTCGCCGCCGAGGTCGAGGTGCTGCGCAAGCTCACCAAGGACCCGGCCCGCCCGTACGCGGTGGTGCTCGGTGGCTCCAAGGTCTCGGACAAGCTCGCGGTGATCGAGGCGCTGGCCCCCAAGGTCGACACCCTGGTGATCGGCGGCGGCATGTGCTTCACCTTCCTTGCCGCGCAAGGACTTCCGGTCGGTGGCTCGCTGCTGCAGGCCGAGATGATCGATACCTGCAAGGACCTGCTCGAGCGCTTCGGCGACGTGCTGCACCTGCCGGTCGACATCGTGGTGGCCGACAAGTTCGCGGCCGACGCGGACACGAAGACCGTCGCCTCGACCGAGATCCCTGACGGCTGGTCGGGACTGGACATCGGCCCCAAGTCGGTGTCGCGGTTCTCCGTGCTGCTGACCGAGGCCAAGACGGTGTTCTGGAACGGCCCGATGGGCGTGTTCGAGTTCGAGAAGTTCGCCGCGGGCACCCGCGGTGTCGCCGAAGCCATCGTGACCGCTACCTCCAAGGGTGCGTTCACCGTGGTCGGCGGTGGCGACTCGGCGGCCGCCGTGCGCGCTCTCGGCCTGCCCGACGACGGCTTCTCACACATCTCCACCGGTGGTGGCGCTTCCCTGGAATACCTGGAAGGCAAAGAGCTGCCCGGTATTTCGGTGCTGGAGGGCTGAGCGATGGCAGCACGCAAACCGCTCATCGCGGGCAACTGGAAGATGAACCTCAATCACCTCGAGGCCATCTCGCTGGTACAGAAGGTGGCGTTCGCGCTGCCCGAGAAGTACTTCGCGAAGGTCGACGTGACGGTGATCCCGCCGTTCACCGATCTGCGCAGTGTGCAGTCGATCGTCGACGGCGACAAGCTGCTGCTCACCTACGGTGCGCAGGACGTCTCGGCACACGACTCCGGTGCCTACACCGGCGAGATCAGCGCGCCGATGCTGGCGAAGCTCGGCTGCACCTTCGTGGTGGTCGGGCACTCGGAGCGTCGTCAGTACCACCACGAGGACGACGCGACCGTGCTGGCCAAGACCAAGCAGGCGCTGAAGAACGAGATCACCCCGATCGTCTGCATCGGCGAGGGTCTCGGCGTTCGTGAGGCGGGTACGCACGTCGAGTACAACCTCGAGCAGCTGCGTGGTTCGCTGAAAGGCCTGACGGCGGAACAGGTTTCGCAGGTCGTCATCGCCTACGAGCCGGTCTGGGCCATCGGCACCGGCAAGGTCGCCTCGGCGGCCGACGCGCAGGAAGTGTGCGGCGCGATCCGCGGCGAGCTGGAGAAGCTGGCCTCCCCGGCGGTCGCCGCCGGTGTGCGGGTGCTCTACGGCGGCTCGGTGAACGCCAAGAACATCGGCGAGCTGATCCGGCAGTCCGATATCGACGGCGCGCTGGTCGGTGGCGCTTCGCTCAAGGGTGACGAGTTCGCCACCCTGTCGGCGATCGCCGCGGGCGGTCCGCTGCCCTGATCGGATACAGCCATGGCGAAGGGTCGGAAGCCGAACGGTTTCCGGCCCTTCGCTTTTCGTGCGAGGAAGGCTACCGCGCGCGCAGGATCAGGCCGTAGCCGTTGTCGTTGCGCAGGGTGAGTGTGTCGGCGTCGACGGTGGCGGTGGTCTTCCCGTCCAGGGCTCGCAGCACGTTCTGCTCGACCTCCATCACCTCCGGCGGACACATCATCTCGGTGGTGGCGACGGCGAAGGTCACCGTCTCGCCCGGACCGACGCCCGCGGTTCCGGTCATCCGATTGCAGCCCGTGGTGCCGTTGACGGTGCCGCCCTCGCCGATGGTGAGGGTCGGGCTCGCCTCGTCGAGCGCGGTCGAGCGGATCTGCGCGTCCGGGGTGAGCATGGTGGTGACCACCCACGCGGTGCCGGTCAGCGGCTTGTCGGGACTCACGATCTTCTTGTCGGTGAGATGGACGGTGACGGACCTGCCTGTCAGCGTCAGCCGATCACCGTCGAGACGCCAGGTGGGCTCGGAGTCCAGGAAATCGTGCTGCCAGGCGTCGGCGCGTCCGCGCTCGCCCGGGCACGCCATCAGGGTGCCCGCCAGCGACGAGGTGCGCAGGACGTGGTTGCTCAGATCGACGGTGCCGCCCGCGGAGTTGCAGCCGGAGTTCGCCGAGATCCGGCCGTCGGTGAACGTGAGTGTCATCGGACCGCCGCCCGGGATCGTGTCCCCGACGACCTCGGTGGAGATGTAGGTGTGGCCCATCGGCGTGGCAGTGTTGTCCACGGGATCCTTCTCGGTTGATCCGCACCCGGCTGCCGCGGTGCCGAGTATCGCGAGGGCGGCGAGTCGTCGAACGATTATCCGCATGAAGCCGATGGTACGGCCCGCCCCGGACACCATCGGGTGGTGTTCGGGGCGGGCGAACTTCGACCGAGAGGTCGAACTACTTGCCCGCGTCGCCTGCGCAGGTGGCGGTGGCGAGTGAGCCGCTGGCCTCGTCCTGGGCGATCACCTTGCCGTCGACGACGATCTTGCAGGAGACCGTTCCGCCGTCGAAGCTCGACATGACGCTCAGCGCGGACTGCTTCACCAGACCGGTGATCGTCACATCCTTTGACCACGGCAGTGGCACGTCGGCTTCGGTCTGAACATCCAGGGTCCCGTCGGAGTAGATGACGGTGCCGGTGCCCGAGCCCGTGGCCTGATAGGAGACGGCCACTTCGCGACTGGCCTCGTTGCCGATCTCATTGGCGACGGTACCGACGAACGCGACACACCCACCGACGATCAGCAGCAGCACGACGAGAATGCCGCCGAGTACCCACGGCCACACCTTCTTCTTGCGCGGCGGCTGCGGGTAGCCGCCCTGCTGCGGATAGCCACCGCCGGGCGTTTGCTGACCGTACGGCGGTTGCTGGCCATAGGGTTGCTGGCCATACGGCTGCTGCGGGGCATTCATGCGTTTTCCTCCGTGTCGTACGAGCTCCCCCCGAACGAAACGGGAGCTGTAGTTCTGATCGCTCGAAAGCGCTCAGAAGATAACACCGTACCGGTCGAGCCCCGTTCTATTGTCGTGTGCCACAAGGTATCTGACGGTTCGCGGGGATCATTCGCAGCCGCAGCGCGCCGACGGTGGGCCACGATGTCAGCAGGGGCGCATCGCGCGCGACGGCAGTGGCCGGGGATAAGCTCGGCGAGTGGGCAACGTCGCGACGGACCGGATCTCGACCTGGGCGCCGTTGCGGTCGCCGCTGTTCCGGGCGCTGTGGATCGCTCAGCTGGTCTCGAATCTGGGCACCTGGATGCAGACGGTCGGCGCGCAGTGGTTGGTGGTCGACCAGCCGAACGCGGCGGCGCTGGTGGCCTTCGTGCAAACCGCGCTCACGTTGCCGGTGATGTTGCTGTCGATCCCGTCCGGGGTGCTGGCGGACCTGGTGGATCGACGCAGGCTCCTGCTCGGCGCGCAGGCGGGCATGGCGCTGGTCTCGCTCACCCTCACGGTCACCACCGCCACCGGCCACACCACTCCCGCGGTTCTGCTCGGCCTGTTGTTCCTGCTCGGCTGCGGTCAGGCGCTCACCGCCCCCGCCTGGCAAGCGGTCCAGCCGGAACTGGTGCCGCGCGACCAGATCACCTCGGTGGCGGCGCTGGGCAGCATGAGCATCAATATCGGTCGCGCCGTCGGGCCCGCGGTGGCGGGTGTGATCGTCTCGGTGGCCGGACCGACCGTGGTGTTCGGGTTCAACACGGTGTCGTTCGTCGGCATCGTCGCGGTGCTGCTGGTGTCGAAGTGGCCGACGCGAACGAGCCCGTTGCCCAGCGAACGACCCCTGGCCGCCCTGCAGGCAGGCACCAGGTTCATTCGCGCGGCGCCCGCGATCAGGCGGGTGCTGTTGCGCGCGATCCTGTTCATCGCGCCCGCCAGCGCGGTGTGGTCGCTGCTGCCGGTGATCGCGCACGACCGGCTCGGGCTGTCGTCCTCCGGCTACGGTCTGCTGCTCGGTGCGCTCGGGGTCGGGGCGGTCTGCGGCGCGCTCGGATTGTCGCGGCTGCGGGTCCTGTTCACCCCCACCCAGCGGCTCGCCCTCGCCGCGGTGCTGTTCGGTTTCGGTGCGGTCGCCGCCGCGCTGGTCCACCACGTGGTGGTGGTGCTCGTGTTGCTGGTGGGGGCCGGGCTGGCGTGGTTGCTGGCCATGTCGACGCTGAACTCGACCATGCAGTTGCTGCTGCCCGCGTGGGTTCGCGCCCGTGGGCTGTCGGTGTACATGCTGGTGTTCATGGGCGGTCAGGCGATCGGTTCCCTGCTCTGGGGCCTGGTCGCCGGCGCCTACGGTGCCGTGGCGGCGCTGCTCATCGCGGCGGTGATGCTGGCATGCTGTGCGGTGAGCACCGTGTGGTGGCCGATCCGGCACAACGTCGAGGAGATCGATCTGTCCCCGGCGGCCTACTGGCCCGAACCCCAACTCGTCGTCGAGCCCGAACCCGCGGACGGCCCCGTCCTGGTGATGCGCGGTTACGACGTGCCGCCCGCCGACGTGGCCGCCTTCACCGAATCGATGGCGCTGGTAGGCCGATCGCGGCAGCGCACCGGTGCGATGGAATGGCGGCTCTACCGCGACGTCGGCACCGTCGACCGCTTCGTCGAAGCCTTCGTCGTGCGCTCCTGGGCCGAGCACATGCACCAGCACCAAGTACGCCAGACCGCCCGCGACCGCGAGATAGAACAGGCTGTCGCCCACTACTCCGCGGGCCCCCGCACCGTCTCACACCTGGTCGCCGTAGAGCCTGGTTAGACCAGTCCGCCCTCCACCACCTAGGATGAATCCCATGTCGCTGTTCCTCGATATCCTCCTTGTGATCACCAGCTTGCTGTTGGTGCTGCTGGTGCTGTTGCACCGCGCCAAGGGTGGCGGCTTGTCCAGCCTCTTCGGTGGCGGCGTGCAGTCGAGCCTGTCCGGCTCCACCGTCGTCGAGAAGAACCTCGACCGCATCACGATCTTCGTCGGCATCGTCTGGTTCATCGCGATCCTCGGCATCGGCCTCGAGATCAAGTTCGCCTGAGTCGGCTAGCTCGACGACACGATTCGTCGGGCGGCGGCCGCTATCGCTGATTCACCTAGCAGGACGGTGTCCGCGGCCGGTCCCAGCGGGATGAAGCTGTCCGCACTGGTGACCCGGGCGAGTGCGCCGCGATAATCGGCGTCGATGAGTGCGGCGAACACCGACTCGGCCACGCCACCGCTGCGACGGGTCTCGTCGGCGACCAGTACACGTCCGGTGGCTTCGGCATGGTGGATCACGTCGGCGACCGGTAGGGGATTGAGCCAGCGCAGGTCGAGTACTCGCGCGTTGATCCCTTGGGCGGCAAGGTGGTTCGCTGTGCGCAGGCTCATCGGGACGCCGTTGCCGAAAGTGACGATGGTGAGATCGGTGCCGTCGCCATAGACGCGTGCGCTACCGATCGGGACGTGGTCGGTGGTGGGGGAGGCCGGCCAGGCTTCGTCGCCTGGATGTAGGTCTTTCGTGTGGTACAGCGCGATCGGTTCGACGAACACACATACTCGGCCGTCGACGCGGGCTGCTGATACGCAGGTCCGCAGCATCGCCGCCGCGTCGTCGGCGCGTGCGGGCACCGCGACGATGACGCCGGGGATATCGCGGAGCGCGGCCAGGGAATCGTCGTTGTGGAAGTGGCCGCCGAAACCCTTCTGGTAGGCGAGTCCGGCGATGCGCACCACCATCGGATTGCGGTAGCGGCCGTTCGAGAAGAACTGCAGGGTAGCCGCTTCGCCGCGGATCTGGTCGGCCGCATTGTGGACGTAGGCGAGGTATTGGATCTCGGGGATCGGGATGAAGCCGGCCAATCCGGTGCCGAGCGCGGTACCGAGGACGGATTGTTCGTCGAGGAGAGTGTCGAAGACACGACGTGCGCCGAAGCGTTTTCTGAGCCCCTTCGTGACACCGTATACGCCGCCCTTGCGGCCGACATCCTCACCGAATACCAGCACATCGTTGTCCCTGGCGAGGAGCTCACCGAGCGTGTGATTGATCGCCTGTGCCAGCGTCATCCTGGGGGCGGCCTGCGCCGGTGGAGCGGGAACCGGCGGGCCGGGGCGGGTGACGTCGTCACCGATCGCGGTGGGGTGCGACGGCGCGAGCGGCGCGATCACGGCCGCGGCGGAATCGAGTCGAGCCTCGTGAACCACCTCGTCGGCGGTGTCGCGCACGCGCGCACCGATCCGGTCGTAGCGCGCGAGCAGGTCGCTCGCGTCCGAGACTCCCGCCGAGATCAGGTAGCGGGCGGTGCCGAGGAGGGGGTCGCGGGCGAGGTCGGCGGCGATATCGGCGGGGCCTCGGTAGGCGGACTCGACATCGGACCCGGCGTGTCCGCCGAGCCGGACTGTGCGCAGGTGCAGGAAGACCGGCGCCCGCCAGGTCCGTGCCAGATGCACCGCGTCCTGGGCGGCGCCGAGCGCGTCGGGCAGATCGCAGCCGTCGGCGGCGATATAGGTGAGCCCCGGCCGTGGACCGTAGGCGCGTTCGATCCAGTCCGGTGCGGTGGGGACACTGATGCCGATCCCATTGTCCTCGCAGACGAACACCAGCGGCATCGGCACCCCTTGGTGGGCGGCGTGCAGCGCGGCATTGACGGCGCCGACCGCCGTCGAATGGTTGGCCGACGCATCCCCGAAACTGCACACGACCACCGCATCGGCGGGCCACGGACACGAAACCCCTTGCTTCGCAGCACGATCCAACGCGAAGGCCAGTCCCACCGCCCGTGGCAGGTGCGAAGCGATGGTCGAGGTCTGCGGAATGATCGACGCCGCCGCACTCCCGAACACCTTGTGCCGCCCACCCGAAATCGGATCAGCCGCCGCCGCGACCACTCCCAGCAGCACATCCCGAATCGGATCCGTGCCCCGAATCTGCTTGCACCTCTGCACAAAGAATGCCCCCGACCGGTAGTGCAGCAACGCCGGATCATCCACCCGCAACGCGGCCGCCACCGCCGCGTTCCCCTCGTGCCCCGACGACCCGATGCTGTAGAACCCCTGCCGAGCAGCCCCTAACCGACGAGCCACCAGATCGAGATGCCGACTGGCGGCCTGAGATTCGAACAACTCCACCCCGAACGCGGCATCGATGCTCCCCACGGTGTCGATCCGGTCAGGCACGACGAGACCGTCCATCGCGCGCCGGAACGCCCCATCCAGGTCAACCGAACCCAGCGCCACCGCAACAACTCCTCGCCCGCAGTCGAGTCGACGTCAATTCCGCCGCTATGCCAAGAAAGTTACTGCGATTCCCGATGAACGACGTGCAATTTCCGCCAGATGCGTGCGACTGTGTCGGCCGCCGTTGGAGTTATGACCGCATGTTTCCGAAAGCGCAGCGGTGGTCGCGGCTGTCAGGGTAGCTCTACGCCGCCGGCAGGACGGGGCGGTGAGCGAGCGCCAGGAGGCAGATCATGCGAGGCAGAGTTCCATTCAGGATGCGGGTGTTGGCCGCACTCCACGGTGGGCCGGATTGGGATTCGATCACCCCGGCGGAGGTTGTCGAGGGGCGTGAGGCGCAGGAGAAGTTGCGTCGCTCCCCGCTCGGGACGTTCATCACCGGTCGGTCGCATCGCGGTGCGTTCAGTGCCGACCACACGCTCGAACTACCCGGTCGGACGCTGAGAGTTCGGGTGTCTCGGCCGGTGCGCAACGGGTCGGGGCTGCCGTTGATCGTGGCGTTTCACTGTGGCGGGTTCATCAGCGGGGTGCCTGAGCAGGACGAGTGGCTGCTGAGTCACCTGGCTGCAGAGTGTCCGGCGGTGGTGGCATCGGTGGACTACCGGCTCGCGCCGGAGCATCCGATTCCGGCGGCTGTCGAGGATGCCAGGGAGGCGGTGCCGGTACTCGTCGCGCGGGCGGGGGCGTGGGGTGCGGACGGGACTCGACTTGCCCTGCTCGGTAGTAGCGCGGGCGCTACGCTCGCCGCGTTGACCGCCTTCGAGACTCGTGCGCTGCGCACGCAGGTACTGATCAACCCCCAACTCGACTGGACCGAAGGGGTATTCGAGTACCCCTCCTTCACCGAGAACGCGGACAGCCCCACCGCCACACCCGCCAACTGCCGTGCGGTGCAACGCATCGCACTGCCCGTAGGTTTCGACGCGCGAACGATATCGCCGATGGTGCGCGACGACCTCGCCGGTTCCACCCCCACTCTCATCCAATCCGCGGGACTGGATCCGCTGGAGGATCAATCGCCCGCTTACGCCGCTCGTTTACGGCAGGCAGGCGCCGAGGTGACGCTGACTCGCTATCCCGAAGCGACACATGGCTTTCTGAGCATGTCGGGCCTGATCCCCGCCGCCGAGCCGGCCCGTGCGGAGATTCTCGATCACCTGCGCAGCCACCTGTCTGTGGGTTCGGGAGCGCGTCGATGACCGTTATCGAACAGGCCCCGCCAACGAGCATCGCCAAGCTGCTCCGTCCGTATCTCGGCGGTTTCAGCGCGGTGGTGATCTTGCAGGTCATCGGCGCCGTGGCGGGGCTGGCGCCCTTGCTGGCAGTAGTCGAGCTGGGTCGTTCCGTGTTGTCGCCCGGCGAGATCGACCGCGCTCACGTGTGGCTCGTCGTGCTGGCCGGAGCGCTCGGTCTGCTGGTCCGATTGCTGTGTACCGCAGCATCGTCGGCGATCGGACACCTGCTCGACGATCGAGTCCAGCTGTCGTTGCGGCGCCAACTCGCCGATCAGCTGGGGCGGGTGCCGATCAGCTGGTTCGCGCGGCGCCGCACCGGCGAACTGGCGAAGATCGTCGGTGACGACGTGAGCGCCGTACACCCGTTCATCGCCCACGCGCCCGGCGAACTGGTATCGGCGTTCGTGGTGCCGCTGGTCTCGCTGATCTACCTGTTCACCGTCGACTGGCGGCTCACGCTCGTCACCCTGATTCCGGTGGTGCTTGCCATCGCGCTCGTCCCGTTGATGATGACCCCCACCCGGCTGCGCGAACAGCAGGATTTCGACACCGCCATGGGTGGCATCGCCAGCTCGGTCATCGAGTTCGTGCAGGGCATCGCAGTGGTGAAGGCGTTCGGCGGTGCCGAGCGCGCACATCGCCGATTCCGCACGGCCACTGACGATTTCGCGGACATCTTCCTGCGGATGGTGCGGGGTCTGGCGGGACCCGCGGCGGGGATGCAGGTGGCGCTGTCGCCGCCGTTCGTGCTGCTGGTCGTGCTGATCGGCGGTGCGGTGCTGATCACGAACGGTGCGATGGCCCCGGCCGATCTGCTGCCGTTCGTGCTGCTCGGCATCGGACTGACCGCGCCCGTGGCGGCACTCGGGCACGGTTTCGACGATCTCCAGGCCGCCGGCCGGGCGGCAGGCCGGATTCGCGATGTTCTCGACGAGGCGCCGCTGCCCGAGCCGACCCGGCCGAGAGCGCCACAGGGGCATCGGGTGGAGTTGCGCGGAGTCCGGTTCGGCTACGACACCGACCACGAAGTGCTGCGCGGGATCGACCTGGTGCTCGAGCCAGGTACCGTCACTGCACTCGTCGGGCCGTCGGGCAGCGGCAAATCCACCCTGGTCCAGCTGCTGCCGCGGTTCTTCGACCCGACCCACGGCACGGTGACCCTCGGTGGGGTGGACCTGCGCGAACTCGGCAGCCGCGACCTCTACCGGACCGTCTCGTTCGTCTTCCAGGATGTGCGGTTGCTGCGCGCGTCGGTCGCGGACAATATCGCCCTGGCCGTCCCACACGCGGACCGAGACACCGTGATTCGCGCCGCTCGCCTGGCGAATATTCACGACCGCATACTCGAACTGCCGCGCGGCTACGACACGGTGATCGGCGACGACGCGGTGCTGTCCGGCGGTGAGGCGCAACGGATTTCGCTGGCGCGTGCACTGCTCGCCGACGCGCCCGTGCTGGTCCTCGACGAGGCGACTGCCTTCGCCGACCCGCACACCGAGAGGGCAGTGCGACAAGCACTGGCCTCGCTCGGTGGCGACCGGACCCTTTTCGTCATCGCCCACCGTTTGGAAACGATCGCCGACGCCGACAACGTCGTGATGCTCGACAACGGCACGATCATCGAACAGGGCAGACCCGCGGAACTGCTGGCCCGACAGGGAGAATTCGCCGACTTCTGGCATGCGCACCGAACGGTGACCGCGCAACTGCAGGGAGACCCACGATGATTCGCATGCTGTTGCGCGTGCTCGGACCCGAGTACGCGACACCGGTTCGGCGCACCGTCGCCCTGATGACCGTGACCGCGGTCGCCGAGGGATTGTCCTATGCGCTACTGGTTCCCGTGTTGCGGGCACTGTTCGGTGCCGATCCCGCCGCCGCCCAACCCTGGCTGATCGCCTTCGGCGGTGCCGTCGCCCTCTACGCCGCACTCCGGTACCGCAGCGACCTGTCCGGATTCCGCGTCGGAACCACACTGTTGCGCGGCGTCTATTACCGACTCGGCGATCACCTGGCCCGGCTGCCCATCGGCTGGTACACGGCGGGTCGTGTCGGTGAGGTGTCGGTACTCGCCAGTCGCGGTGTGCTGCAAGCGTTGAGCGTGCTCGCGCACCTGATGGCGCCGCTCATCTCCGCGGCCGTGACACCGCTGACGATCATCGTCGTGATGGTCGCGTTCAACTGGCAAATGGGGCTGGCCGCGGCCGCCGCCGTGCCGATCGTGGCGGCGATCCAGGTGTGGTCGGGGCGTGCGATGGCCCTCGGCGATGCCGAGCGGCACGAACGTGACCACGACGCCGCGCAACGTGTCATCGAATATCTGCAGGCCCAGCCGGTCCTGCGGGCCGGAGGGCGCACCGCCGAAAGGTTCGACCTACTCGACGATTCGCTCCAGGAAGTCGCGCGGGCGTCACGCCGCCGAGCCTTCACCGCGCTGCCCGGAATCCTCGGACTCTCGCTCGCGGTGCAATCGATGTTCACCGTGCTGCTGGCCCTCGGCACCTACCTCGCTCTCGGCGGAAACATCAGCGCGGCAGAGCTTTTGGCCATCCTGATCCTCGCTGCCCGCTGCGCGGACCCGCTGCTGTCGCTCGCCGATATCGGTGGCCAACTGCGCAGCGCGCGATCGGAACTGGTGCGCCTCGAGGCCCTCCTGCGCACCGAAACCTTGCCCGAACCCACCACACCGCTCCAGCCGAGAGCACACGACCTCACCTTCGACGCCGTCACCTTCCGGCACGGCACCCGCACGGTCCTCGAAGGGGTATCACTGACGGTTCCCCCAGGGCAACGGCTAGCCGTCGTCGGCCCGTCCGGAGCGGGCAAAACCACTCTCCTGCAACTGATCGCCCGTTTCTACGACGTAGACGCAGGCGCCGTGCGTATCGGCGGGGTCGATGTGCGCGACATCGGCACCGAAGCACTGATGGCCCAATTCGCCATCGTCTTCCAGAACGTCTACCTCTTCGACGGCACCATCGAAGACAACATCCGACTCGGCCGCCCCGACGCCACCGACGAAGAGGTCAGAACGGCCGCCACCGCGGCCCGCCTCGACGAGGTGATCGACCGACTCCCCGGCGGTTGGACAACGAACGTCGGCGAAGGTGGCACCGCACTGTCCGGCGGTGAGCGCCAACGAGTTTCGATCGCCCGAGCCCTGCTGAAGAACGCCCCGATCGTCCTGCTCGACGAGGTCACCTCCGCCCTCGACCCACGCAACGAGGCCGCCGTCCACGAGGGGATCGAACGCCTGATGGCTGGCCGAACAGTAGTCATGGTGGCCCATCGCCTGCGCACCGTCCGCCGCGCCGACCGGATCGTCTTCCTCGACAACGCTCACATCGCGGAAGACGGCACCCACGACGAACTCCTCCACCGCGCAAGCCGCTACGCCGACTTCTGGACGATCTCCCTGACCCCGGCCACCTGACACAGCGAAGCCGGGCCCGATCACGGGCCCGGCTTCTATAACGTGTGCGCTATTCCTCGTCGAGCAGTAAGCCCGTCGCGGCGGGCTCATCGATCACCCAGGTGGTCGACTCGATGCCGACCGCGCCTGCCGACGGGACATCGTCGGGGGAGGCGCCGTTCACGGCGGCGGCCACCGCCGCGGCTTTGCCCTCCCCGCTGACCACGAGCATCACGTGCCGGGAACGGTGGATCGCGGGCAGGGTCATGGTGACCCTGGTCGGTGGGGGTTTCGGGCAATTATGAACGGCGACGACGTAATCCGTTGTCTCCTGCACCGCGGGGGAGTGCGGGAACAGGGAGTCGATATGGCCTTCGGGGCCCATGCCGAGAACCGTGAGGTCGAACTCGCCGCGTTCGTCGAGTTCGGTGTGTACCAGCTGGGCGTAGGCGGCTGCGGCTTCCTCGGGTGAGCCGTAAGCGCCGTCGGAGGGGGCGATCGGGAAGACGTGGGCCGGGTTCAGGGGCACGAAGTCCAGCAGCGCCTCGCGGGCCTGGAGTTCGTTGCGGTCCTTGTCGCCCGCTGGGACGAACCGCTCGTCGCCCCAGTAGACGTAGAGGGTGGACCAGTCGATGTCACCGGGGGTCTGGCGAACTCGTTCGAGCAGGCGGATGCCGTCGCTGCCGCCGGTGAGCGAGACCGAGGCATGGCCGCGTTCTGCCTGGGCGGAGACGATCACGTCGACGAAGCGTTCGGCCGCCCCGTCGGCGAGCAGGTCGGCGTCGTCGTGGATCTCGATCGTATTGGCGGGGAATTCGGCACCGAGGTCGTCATGGCTGTCGAGCTCACTCATAGGTCACCTTCTCGATTCCGGCGAGCGCCTCGGCGTAGATCTCGTCGGCGTCGAGCCGGCGTAGTTCCTCGGCGAGGCAATCGCGAGTTTCCCGGCGTGCCAGCGCGATCCGCTGGTCGGGTTCGCCGGTGCGGGTCAGCGTGGCCGTCCTTCCTAGTTGCGGGCGTTCGATGGCGATCGAATCGGTCGCGCGGTTGATCTGAACCTTCAACTCCCCGGTCTTGCGGATCACCGGGCAGTTCAGACGCGAGGCCAGCCAACCGGCCAGGGTGTCGAGCGCGGGTTCGGATGCCAGGCCCGACACGGTCACCGAGGTGACCGGTTCGAACGGCGGCTCGTCCAGCGCCGCGGCCAGCAGCGCCCGCCAGTAGGTGATGCGGCTCCACGCCAGATCGGTGTCACCGGTCGCGTAGGAGTAACGGCGCTTCCTGATCGCGGCCTGCGGATCGGGGGCGAAGGTGGCGTCGGTGATGCGGCGTTTGGCCAGCCTGCCCACCGAATCCAACGACGGGTGCTCCGGTGCGCCACGCGGCCACCACGCCACCACCGGGGTATCGGGCAGCAGGAACGGGGTCACGACGCTGCTCTCGTGGTTCACCAGCGCACCTTGCAGGCGCAGCACGATCACCTCGGCCGCACCGGCGTCACCGCCGACGCGGATCTGGGCGTCGAGCCGGGTGTCGGCATCGCGGTCACCGCGGGCCAGCACGATGACCCGGCAGGGGTGTTCGCGGCTGGCATCGTTGGCGGCGTCGATCGCGTCCTCGGCTTCGGACGAGTCCAGGGTGCACACCACCAGGGTGAGCACCCGGCCCTGGGTGATCACGCCGTTGGTCTCGCGCAACTGCACCATCCGCTTACCGACATCGACGGTGTTGGTGTCGGGCATGTCGACGATCACGGACGCCGCCATTCCCGCCCGCTGCGCGCGAGCATCTCATCGGCCGAGGTGGGACCCCAGGTCCCGGCCTCGTAGGGTTCGGGTTTGCCGCCCGCGGCCCAGTGCGCGAGCACGGGATCGAGGATGCGCCAGGACAATTCGACCTCCGCGTTGACCGGGAACAGCGACGGCACGCCGAGCAGCACGTCGAGGATCAGCCGTTCGTACGCTTCGGGGGAGGACTCGGTGAACGCCTCGCCGTAGCTGAAGTCCATGTTCACATCGCGCACTTCCATACCCGAGCCAGGGACCTTGGAGCCGAAGCGCAAGGTGATGCCCTCGTCCGGCTGTACGCGGATGACGAGGGCGTTCTGGCCGAGTTCCTCGGTCATGGTCTGGTCGAAGGGCAGGTGCGGCGCGCGTTTGAACACGACCGCGATCTCGGTCACCCTGCGGCCCAAGCGTTTTCCGGTGCGCAGATAGAACGGCACGCCCGCCCAGCGCCGGTTCTCCACATGCAGGGTGAGCGCGGCGTAGGTCTCGGTCCGCGACTGCGGATCGAACCCCTCCTCCTGATGCAGGCCGACCACGTGTTCGCTGCCCTGCCAGCCCTCGGTGTACTGCCCGCGCGCGGTCGTCTCGTCCAGCGGCGCAACGAGTTTGGTGGCCGACAGAGCCTTGATCTTCTCCGTGATGAGCTGCATCGGCTCGAAGGACGTCGGTTCTTCCATCGCGGTCAGCGCGAGCAACTGCAACAGATGGTTCTGGATGACGTCGCGCGCCGCGCCGATTCCGTCGTAATAGCCCGCACGACCACCCAATCCGATGTCCTCGGCCATGGTGATCTGCACGCTGTCGACATAGTTGGCGTTCCAGATCGGCTCGAACAACTCGTTGGCGAAACGCAGCGCCAGAATGTTCTGGACCGTCTCCTTGCCGAGGTAGTGGTCGATGCGAAAGACCTGCTCTTCGGGGAAGACCCGGTTGACCAGAGCGTTGAGCTCCTTCGCGCTGGTCAGGTCGTGGCCGAACGGCTTCTCGATCACCACGCGCCGCCAGGGGGTGTACCCGTCGGGCGCGGGTGTGGCCTGGGCCAGATCGTGCTCGCTGAGCTGATCGAGCACCACGGGGAACATGTTCGGCGGAATCGACAGGTAGAAGGCGTAATTGCCGCCGGTGCCGCGGGTTTCGTCGAGAGTGCGCAACGTATCGGCGAGCGTCGCGAAGGCCTCGTCGTCGTCGAAACTGCCCTGCACGAACCGCAGCCCCTCGGCCAGGTGGTCCCAGACCTCCTGGCGGAAGGGAGTGCGCGCGTGCTTCTTCACGGCCTCGAGTACCACCGAGGCGAAGTCCTCGTCGGCGTAGTTGCGCCGAGCGAAGCCGACCAGGGCGAAACCAGGGGGCAACAGCCCCTGGTTCGCCAGGTCATAGATGGCCGGCATCAGCTTCTTGCGGGACAGATCTCCGGTGACACCGAAGATCACCATGGAGCACGGGCCCGCGATGAAGGGGACCCGTTTGTCGCGTTCGTCGCGCAGCGGGTTGTGCCACAGCCCCGCCGCCTGATCCGTCGATGCTGTGCCGGCCATCGTGCTAGTTGCCCTCCGCCGCGATATCCAGCTGACCGGTGGTGGCCTCGATCAGTTCGCCCCACGCGCCCTCGAACTTGTCGACGCCCTCGCGCTCGAGCAGCGCGAACACATCGTCGAGATCGATACCGACCGCGGCCAGGTCGGCGAAGACCTGTGCGCCCTCGGCGCCACGGCCGCTGAGCGTGTCGCCCTGCAGCTCACCGTGATCGGCGAAGGCCTGCAGCGTCTTCTCGGGCAGGGTGTTGACCGTGTTCGGGCCGACCAGTTCGGTGACGTAGAGGGTGTCGGGGTAATCCGGGTTCTTCACCCCGGTCGACGCCCACAGCGGCCGCTGCCGGTTGCCGCCCTGCGCGGCCAGGTGGTTGTAGGTGGAGGTGTGCGCCCCACCGTCGAACACGTCCTGGTACTCGGCATATGCCAGCCGGGCATTGGCCACACCGGCCTTGCCACGCAGGGCGAGCGCCTCCGGGGTGCCGATCGCCTCGAGCCGCTTGTCGATCTCGGTATCCACCCGGGAGACGAAGAACGATGCGACCGAGTGGATCTTGGCCAGGTCGTGGCCGCCGATCTTGGCGTTGCGCAGACCGTCGAGGTAGGCGCCCATCACCGCGCGGTAGCGCGGCACCGAGAAGATCAGCGTCACGTTCACACTGATGCCCTCGGCGATCACCGAGGTGATGGCGGGCAGCCCCTCCTCGGTGGCCGGGATCTTGATGAACAGGTTCTTGCGGTCGACGATCTTCCACAGCTCGATCGCCTGGGCGATGGTCTTGCCGGCGTCGAAGGCGAAGCGCGGGTCGACCTCGATCGACACCCGTCCGTCCACGCCACCGGTCGCCTCGAACACCGGCGCGAGCACGTCGCAGGCGGCGCGCACGTCGTCGGTGGTCATCGTGCGGATCGCCGCGTCGGCGTCGGCCCCTTGGGACGCAAGGTCTTTGAGCTGGGCGTCGTAGGCGTGGCCCACGCTCATCGCGGCCTGGAAGATGCTCGGATTGGTGGTGACACCGACGACGCTGCGCGTCGCGACCAGGTCGGCGAGATTGCCGGACTGGATGCGATCACGCGAGAGATCGTCGAGCCACACCGAGACGCCCGCGGCCGAGAGCGCGGCGAGATTCTCGTTCTGTGCCATGGTTCTACCCCTTCACCTTGTCGGTGGAACGCAGTGCCGCGCGGACGACGGCATCGGCGGTGATACCGAATTCGCGGTACAGAGTCTTGAAGTCGGCCGAGGCACCGAAGTGGTCGATCGAGACGACCTCGCCCGCGTCACCGACGAACCGGTGCCACGGCATCGCGATACCGGCTTCGACAGCGACCCGAGCGCGCACCGCGGGCGGCAGCACCTCGTCGCGGTAGCCCTGCTCCTGCGCGTCGAACCATTCCACGCACGGCATGGAGACCACACGGGTCGGAATGCCCTGTTCCTCCAGGGTAAGCCGCGCGGCGACGGCGAGCTGGAGCTCGGACCCGGTGCCGATCAGGATCACCCGGGGGGTGCCGGTGGACGCCTCGGCCAGCACGTAGCCGCCCTTCTTGACACCGTCGTAGCTGGTGCCCTCCAGGGTCGGCAGGTCCTGGCGGGTCAGTGCCAGCGCGGACGGGCCGTCCTGGTGCGGGGCCTCGTACGTCGCGAAGTGCGAGGAGTGTTCGTCGGAGTCGCGCTCGAGGATGGTGCGCCAGGCGTGCACGGTCTCGTTGGCGTCGCCGGGGCGCACGACATTGAGGCCTGGGATCGCGCGCAGCGCGGCCAGGTGCTCGATCGGCTGGTGGGTCGGGCCGTCCTCGCCGAGACCGATGGAGTCGTGGGTCCAGACGTAGATGGCGGGTACCCGCATCAGCGCCGCCAGGCGAACGGCCGGGCGCATGTAGTCGGAGAACACCAGGAAGGTGCCGCCGTACGGGCGGGTCGGGCCGTGCAGCGCGATGCCGTTGAGGATCGAGCCCATCGCGTGCTCACGGATGCCGAAGTGCAGGGTGCGGCCGTACGGGTTGGCCTTCCACGCGCCGGTGGAGATCGACTCGGGACCGAAGCTGGGCTGGCCGGGCATCGTGGTGTTGTTGGACTCGGCCAGGTCGGCCGAACCGCCCCACAGCTCGGGCAGCGCGTCGGCGACCGAGGCGAGGAACTTGCCCGACGCCTTGCGGGTGGCCACGCCCTTCGGGTCGATGTCGAAGGTCGGCAGGTCCTCGGCCCAGCCCTTGGGCAGCGAGCGGGTCTGCAGGCGGTCGAACAGCGCCTTGTTCGAGGGGTTCGCCTCGGCCCACTTGTCGAAGTCCTGCTGCCACTGCGCCTTCGCCTCGGCACCGCGCGCGAGCGCCTTGCGGGTGTGCGCGATGACGGCCGGGTCGACGTCGAAGGACTTCTCGGGATCGAAGCCGAGCGCCTTCTTCACCGCGGCGACCTCGTCGGGACCCAGCGCCGCGCCGTGCACGCCACCGGAGTTCATCTTGTTCGGGGCCGGGAAGCCGATGATGGTGCGCAGGATGATGATCGAGGGCTTGGACGTCTCGGCCTTGGCCGCGGCGAGTGCCTTCTCGATGGCCACCACGTCTTCGCCACCCTCGACGATCTGCACCTGCCAGCCGTAGGCCTCGTAGCGCTTGGCCACGTCTTCGGTGAAGGCGATGTCGGTGTCGTCCTCGATGGAGATCTCGTTGTCGTCGTAGATCACCACGAGGTTGCCCAGCTGCTGGGTGCCCGCGATCGAGGAGGCCTCGGCGGTGACGCCCTCCTGCATGTCGCCGTCGGAGGCGATCGCGTAGATGAAGTGGTCGAACGGGCTGGTGCCCTCGGGGGCGTTCGGATCGAACAGCCCGCGCTCACGGCGCGCGGCCATCGCCATGCCGACCGCGGAGGCCAGACCCTGGCCCAGCGGGCCGGTGGTGATCTCGACGCCGTCGGTGTGGCGGAACTCGGGGTGACCCGGGGTGAGCGAGCCCCACTGGCGCAGCTGCTCGAGGTCGGTCAGCTCCAGGCCGTAACCGGCCAGGTAGAGCTCGATGTAGAGGGTGAGGCTGGAATGCCCACAGGACAGCACGAAGCGGTCGCGCCCGACCCAGCTCGGGTCCGCCGGGTTCTGGCGCATCGTGCGCTGGAACAGGGTGTAGGCGACCGGCGCGAGGCTCATCGCGGTGCCGGGGTGCCCGTTACCCGCCTTCTGCACGGCGTCGGCAGCGAGGACCCTGGCGGTGTCGACAGCCAAGGTGTCGAGGTCCGTCCAGTCGCTGGGATAGTTCCGCTGAGTGAGGGCGCGAATGTCGTCTGTGACTGGCACGACCGTGGTTCTCCTGACCTAGGTTTCGTCGACGGCGATAACTTGGCAGCGGCGATGATGATCGAAGCGGGTCGCACGCGGCCGGGATGCGTACCGATATACAGGAATACCCTAGTGGTGCTGCTACACCGGGTTGGCGCGAACCCTGGCAGTGAGTCTAGTGCGGATCGCGGCGAGGCGGCGGTGTGCGGTGTCAACCATCCGCGCGAGCTCTCGCGACGCCGTTCACCTGCGCGTCGATGCGGGTTCACCGGCGTAGTGCCCCGCCGACAGCGTAGTGACCGCGCCCACGATGGCGGGGTCTGGCGTGGAGCGGCAGGTGAGTGGGTCTACCATCCTCTGTAGTAGTGGCCGCGCCGCAGCCGCGCGCTGCTCGTTCCATTACCGGATGCGAAGCGAAGCACAGCGTGCGAGGAGAAACAGTGCGGATCGGTCACGAGCCGGGTAACAGCGGTGCGCACGGTACTTCGTCGACGGCGCTGGCCGACCGCCTCGCGGGCGACAGTCTCGGCGCGCGGATCGTGCGCAAGCCACTGGCCTATATCGCGCTCACCAAACCCCGTGTCATCGAGTTGCTGCTCGTTGCCACCATCCCGACGATGCTGTTGGCCGACCGCGGCAATGTCGATATCCGGCTGATCCTGGTCACCCTGTTCGGTGGCTGGATGGGCGCGGCCAGCGCCAACACCCTCAACTGTGTGGCCGACGCCGACATCGACAAGGTGATGAAGCGGACCGCACGGCGGCCACTGGCCCGCGATGCGGTGCCCACCTCACACGCGCTCGTGTTCGGCGTCGTGCTCGGCGCGAT
Organism: Nocardia sp. A7; assembly: GCF_046549215.1. Taxonomy (NCBI): domain Bacteria; kingdom Bacillati; phylum Actinomycetota; class Actinomycetes; order Mycobacteriales; family Nocardiaceae; genus Nocardia; species Nocardia sp. A7. Next base: position 325,939 of record NZ_JAJPWE010000002.1, read on the forward strand.
CTCCTTCGCCTGGCTGTGGTGGCAGGCCAACCTGCTCAGCGGCGCGCTCGTTGTCGCGACGATCCTGTTCTACGTTTTCGTCTATACGAAGGGCCTCAAGCGCCGGACCTCCCAGAATGTGGTGTGGGGCGGCGCGGCCGGGTGCATGCCCGCACTGGTCGGCTGGTCCGCGGTGACCGGCGACATCGGCTGGCCCGCGCTGGTGCTGTTCGCGGTGATCTTCTTCTGGACGCCGCCGCACACCTGGGCTCTGGCCATGCGCTACAAGGAGGATTACCGCGCGGCCGGTGTACCGATGCTGCCTGTGGTCGCCACCGAGCAGGTCGTGACGAAGCAGATCGTCATCTACACCTGGTTGACGGTGCTCGCGACGATGGCGTTGGTGCCCGCGACGGGCGTCATCTACGCCGCTGTCGCCCTCGTGGCAGGCGCCTGGTTCCTGCTGATGGCACACCAGCTCTACGCCGGGGTTCGCCGCGGCGAGTCGGTGAAGCCGCTGAAGTTGTTCCTGCAGTCGAACAACTACCTCGCGGTGGTGTTCTGTGGGCTGGCCGTCGACTCGGTGCTCGGGTGGGAAACCGTCGGCAGCTTCATCGGGCTGTAAGACACTCCTGAAACAGTGGCCGGGCAGCGATGCCCGGCCACTGCTGTGTTCCGACTTGCTCGGCTGACCTGCCGCGTCGGCTAGGGCAGCAGGACGATCGAACCGGTGGTCTTGCGGGCGGCCAGGTCGCGCTGCGCTTGCGCGGCCTCGGCCAGCGGGTAGGTGGCGCCGATCCGCAGGTTCAGGGTGCCCGCGGCGATCCAGTCGAAGACATCCGTTGCACGCCAAAGGAATTCGGTGCGGTCGCGGGTGTAGGCGCCGAGGGACGGGCGGGTGAGCCAGAGCGAACCGGCGGGGTTCAGTCGTTGCGGGTCGAACGGCGGTACCGCGCCGCTGGCCGCGCCGAAGAGAGCGAGGGTGCCGCGGACACGCAGGGACGCCAGGCTGGCTTCGAAGGTGCTGGCGCCGACGCCGTCGTAGACCGCGGCCACGCCGATGCCATCGGTGAGGTCGCGGACGCGGGCGGCGAGGTCCTCGCCGTAGTGCAGGACCTCGGTGGCGCCTGCTTCGCGGGAGAGTTTCTCCTTGGCGTCGGTGGAGACCGTGGTGATGACTCGGGCGCCCTTGGCGACGGCCATCTGGGTGAGCAGCAGGCCGACTCCGCCCGCACCGGCGTGAACGAGGACGGGGTCGCCGGGCTCGGGGGAGAACACCGATTCGGTGAGGTAATGGGCGGTCATGCCCTGGAGGAGCGCGGCGGCTGCGACCGCCGGGTCGACATCGTCGGGCACCTGCACCGCGCCGGCCTCGTCGACCGCGACCTTTTCCGCGTAGCTACCGGGCGCCGATGCCCAGGCGACTCGGTCGCCGATCGCGAATTCGGTGACGTCGGAGCCGATCGCCACCACGGTGCCCGTCCCCTCGGAGCCGGGGATGTAGGGCGTCGCCTGCGGATAGAGGCCGGTGCGGAAGTAGATGTCGATGAAGTTGACGCCCACACCCTGGGTCTCGACCAGCAGCTGACCGGGGCCGGCCTGGGGGTCGGCCACCTCCACGTACCGCAGAACCTCGGGACCGCCGTGCTCGGAAACCTGAATCGCGCGCATGAGTCACCTTTCTACACCTCGTGTTCCGGACCACTCGGGGCTGGACTGGAAACTACCGGCCGGTAAACTGCGGCGTATGAGTACAACCGCCGCCCCCGAGGCCGTGAAGGTGCCGGCCGAGGTCGAGAAGTCCATCGTGAAGTTCCTCGCCCAGCACGGTGGTACGGGTACGGCCGTACTGCAGTACATCGGTAAGCAGGGTGTACGGATCACCCTGGTCGGTGCCGACGGCATCCTCGGCGACCGGGTGGTCGGCGATCTGGCGACCGCGAAGGCGCTCGTCGAGCGGGTCGACGGGCTCGTCGAGACCGACGAGTGGAGCCGGGAGCTGGGCTCGGTCGTCACCCCGGCCGCGACGCACTGGGAACGGATGGCAGGCTGGGTCGCCCGCCAGACCAAGTTCCCGAAGGCGCGCAACGCGAAGTTGTTCGAAGGCGCCTGATTCCGCGGCGCGGACCGAGTCGACAAGCACCGAACAGCCCGCGATCGGATACCGATCGCGGGCTGTTGCGTTGTGTCGCGGGGTGTTTCGCAGTGCGAGGTCAGCGCACGGAAGCCTGCGCCACCGCGGGGACCTCGACCGTTTCGCGCGTCCGCAGCGACGCCCACAGCGCGGCGGTCGCGGCGGTGCAGGCCGCCGCACCGCCGACGTGGACGGCCACGAGCGCGGCGGGCACATCGGTGAAGTACTGGACGACACCGACGAGCGCCTGCGCCAGCACCAGCCCGAGCAGGACGAACAACCGCTTGCGGATCGCGGGCGTGATCCCGACGGCGAAGAGCCCGAACGCGAGCCCGACGAGCAGTGCCAGATAGCCGACCAGGAACTGCGAATGCAGGTGAACCAGCGTGACGATCTCCACCTGCAGGCGTTCGACCGGCCGTTCGATGCTCTTGTCCCCGGCATGCGGACCCGCGGCGGTCACCAACGTGCCTGCGATCAGCACACCCCCCAGTGCCACCCCGCTGAGCGCGGTCAGCCAGCGCAGGGGAGCGGGCACCTGAACGGTCTCGATACCGTCGTCGGGTTCGCAGATCTTCGCGTACAGCACCACCGCGAGCCACACCATCGCCATCGAGGCGAGCAGGTGCACCGCCACGGTCCACCACAGCAGCCCGGTGCGCACGGTGATCCCGCCGATGATCGCCTGCACGACCGTGCCGCCCGGCATCAACCAGGCGTAGACCAGGACTTCCTTGCGCCTGCGCGCCCGGACGACGGCCAGCACGATCAACGCGGCGCACAGCGTCACCGCGAAGGTGAGCAGCCGGTTGCCGAACTCCACGGTCTGGTGCAGGACGGGCACTTCCGACACCCCGATGGGGGTGAAGCTGCCCGGGAAGCATTGCGGCCAGGTCGGGCAGCCGAGGCCGGAGGCGGTGACGCGCACGATCGCGCCGGTCACCGAGATTCCCGCCTGGCTCAGGATCACCGCGATGGCGATGAGCCGCTGCACCCGCAGCGAGGGGAGCGGCAGCCGGTCGACGAGGCCAACGAAGGCGCGATACAGCACGTCAGGAATGGTACCGGCCGACAATTCGACGCTGATACCAGGGCTACTACAGTGCGTCGTTGGTCACGTCAGTGGAAACGGAACAGCCGGGTCGCCAGCCATCCGCACACCACGCCCCACACCGCGAGCACGGCCACCCCGAACCAGTCGATCGACGCCGTCAGGGCCGTGTCGAGTGCGAAGGCCAGCGCACCGGACGGGATCAGCCGCGCGAGCACCGTCAGCGCGGTGGGTAGATCGTCGCCGACGAGGACCAGGCTGGCGATGCCGAGCATGATGAACCACAGGATATTGGCCAGCGCCAGCACGACTTCGGCCTTGAGCGTCCCGCCGAGCAGCAGTCCCATCGCCGCGAAGGTGGCGGTGCCGAGGGCGATCACCAGTGCGCCGAGGGCGAGTCCGCCGATCCCGGGCCGCCATCCCAGCGCGACGCCGATCGCACCGAGCAGCATCGCCTGCAGCACTACCACGATGAGCACGGCCGCGCACTTGCCCGCGATCACGCCCCAGCGGGGCAGCGGTGTGGCGCCGAGTCGTTTGAGGGCACCGTAGCGGCGGTCGAAACCGACGGCGATGGCCTGGCCGGTGAACGCGGTCGACATCACCGCGGTCATCATCACCATCGGCACGATGCGCTCGACCCGATCTTCGCCCAGATCGCCGAACGGCAGCAGGGTGAGCCCGATGAGCAGGGTGATCGGGATGAACATGGTGAGCAGCAGCTGTTCGCCGTTGCGCAACAACAGTTTCAGCTCGAGCCCGGTCTGCGCCGTGAGCATCGCCACCCGCGAGGCGGGCCGGGGATCGGGGGTGAAGGTGCCGGGCAGGAAACGGCTGGTGGTCTCGCTCATCCGCGCAGGTCCCGTCCGGTCAGTTCGAGGAAAACGTCTTCGAGGCGACGCTGGTCGATGCGGATGTCGGTGGCGAGCACGTCCATCCTGGCGCACCAGGCGGTGACCGTCGCCAATACCTGCGGGGTGATCTCGCCCTCGACCAGGTACATGCCCGGTGTGGTCTCGTGCGGCGAAAAACCTTCCGGCAGAGCCGATTTCAGCAAGGCGACATCGAGTTTCGGTGGGGCGCAGAACCTCAGCTGGCCCGCCGCGCCGTGGGCGGTGACCTCCGCGGGGGTGCCCTGGGCGACGATCTGCCCGTGATCGATGATGACGAGCTGATCGGCGAGCTGTTCGGCCTCGTCCATCATGTGTGTGGTGAGCACGACGCTCACGCCGTCGCGGCGAAGGGCGTCGATGAGTTCCCAGACGATCAGCCGCGCCTGGGCGTCGAGTCCGGCGGTGGGTTCGTCGAGGAACACGATCTCGGGTCTGCCGACCAGCGCGCAAGCGAGTGCGAGCCGCTGTTGCTGGCCGCCCGACAGGCGTCGATAGGGCGTGCGGCGATTGTCCTGCAGGCCCAGTGTCGACAGCAGCCAGTCGGGGTCGATGGGATCGGCGGAATAGGCCGCGACCAGGTCGAGCATCTCGCCCGCGCGGGCGCCGGGGTAGGCGCCGCCGCCCTGGAGCATCACGCCGATGCGCGGACGCAACTGCTCGGAGTCGGCGATCGGGTCGAGGCCGAGGACACGGACCGACCCCGCGTCCGGGCGCACGAAGCCCTCGCACATCTCGACAGTGGTGGTCTTGCCCGCGCCGTTGGGGCCGAGTAGAGCGAACACCTGGGCGGGCTCTACGTCGAACCGCAGACCGTCGACCGCGGTGGTCTCGCCGTAGCGCTTGACCACACCGTCGACGCTAACGGCGGGTCCAGGGCGTGTTGTCACGAGTTCACACGGTAAGCCGTGCCCTCCTGTGACGGAGCCGACACCCCCGGCTGCGCCCGCCATGGCAGCGTGTGCCGGGTGAGCGCGAAGAACAGCGCGAAGCACACGACGGCCGCGAGCGCGGCCCCGATGATCTGGAACACCTGGAATTCCGCACCGCGCGGCATCACCAGCATGGAGACCACCGCCGAGAACGCGACGGCGGGCACGCGGAACACCGGCTGGGTGGCCCAAGCGGCCAGCGGCACGATGGCCCAGAGCAGGTACCAGGGCTGGACCACGGGGAACAGCAGCACGATCGCCGCGAGCGAGACGCCCATCGCGCCGACGGGATGCAGCCTGCCCATGCTGGTGGCGACGAGCATGCGGACGGTCACGAAAACCGCGACCAGTCCCGCGATCGGGCGGGTGATCGAGAGCAGCGCGGTGGTGTGATCGCCGAGACCGAGCAGGACGCCGCCGAAGCCGGTGGCGATCCCGATGATGGTCGGCAGCGACATCCAGCTCCGCACGGCGTTGGCGACGCTGAGCGTGTGGACCCAGCCGAAGCCGAGTCCACTGGCGAAGCCGATGAAAAGTGTTGTCGCCCCGGCGATGACACCCAGCAGAGCCGCGGCTTTGACGACGGCGGTGAACGAGCCGCCCCAGCGTCTGGCCAGCGCCATGCCGACGAACCCGAGCGCGATGATCGACGTGAGTTTGATCGAGGACGACAGGGTGATCACCACCGCCCCGCTGATCAGCAGGCCGTAGGCGCGGGCATCGAAAGGGGGCAGATTGGTGGCTGTCAGCAGATCGGGTCTGCCTCCCTCGCCGTAGACCGCGCGCAGCATGAGCTCGACCCCGGCCAGCATCAGGCCGAGCATCAGCGCATCGTTGTGGACACCGCCGACCAGGTGGAACAGCACCAGGGGATTGGCCGCGCCGAGCCACAACGCACTCACCGGCGCCACCCCGCAGCGCACCGACAAGCGCGGCAGCGCCCACACGATCAGCGCCACTCCGGCCAGCGCCAGCAACCGGTGCACCCACACCCCGGCGATGATGTTGTCCCCGGTCAGCTCCGCGATACCGCGGCCAATCCACAGGAACAGCGGACCGTACGGCGCGGGCGTATCGCGCCAGATCGTCGGCACATTGTTGGTGAGCACATTGTCGATTCCGAGTCCGGCGACGGGGCCTTCGGAATAGGGGTCGATGCCGCGGGCGGCGATCTCGCTCTGGGCGAGATAGGAATAGACGTCATTGCTGAACATCGGCGGCGCCACCGACAACGGGATGATCCACAGCAGCAGGGTGCGGTCCAGCTGGGAGCGGCTCAGCCGGTGCAGCGGCGATCCGGCGAGCCCGCCGATCGCGAAGCGCCCCAACAGCAACCACGCCCCGATCACCAGCGCGGTGCCGAACATGCACATCGCCAGTGACCCGGTGTGCGCTCGCGCGAAGATACCGAGCACGCGCACACCCGAGACCGGATTCTGATGCACCGGTTGGGCGCCGATGCCCAGCGCCGCGATCGCCATCAGGACCGTACCGGTCGCCCCCATCAGCCGGATGCGGTCCAGTTGCGCGCGTTCGCGCTTGTCGAGCCCGGGGACCTCGGTCTCGTCGCGATGCAGCACCGCGACGGTGTGATCGGGCGCCGACACGTCGAGCCCGAGAGCCCGACGCCCGAACGCCAGTGTTTTGCGCGCCGCGCCCTCCAGTACCACCACGAAGTCAAAGCCTAGTGTGCGCGGACGCGCAAGGGTTCGTCAGTGGGCACAGCAGCCACCGAGCCGATGCGGCAGCGACCAGGGCGCCCATTTACCTGGGCGCTTCGACGGGAACCGATCCGTACATCACCAGATATCGATCCACATAGGCCGTTTCGGAATTTCGATCAAGGCCGACTTCTTATGAACACGGACGGGAACCGGGGCCCCGATGCTCAGCTGTTCACCCATTGCTCGCGCTGTGGCCACACGAAACTCATGGTACAAGAACTGCTTCCGTACCTGGACCTCTGCGCCGGAATCCGGATGCGGGAACTGAACCTCGATCTGTAGCCGCCACAAATCGAAGTTGAACAGCCTTCTACCGCGTTTGCATTCCAGATCCGACTCGACCACAACTGCGGACACCTCGCTACCGACCCGCCGCAGATAAGCCCGCCGAATCCGCCAAGCGCCGGCCAGGACGACCATCCATCCACAGACTCCCAGTAGCAGGCTCGCTGGAAAGAACAGCGCCATGGCGACATCGGAACCGGTCCATCGGGCAAGCGTGATACCGAGATTCAATGCGCCCCCGACGAAGGCAACCGACCCCACCACGACAACCAATATCCACACCAGCGTCATCGGGTTGACCAGTCTCCCTGACCGCCCCATAAAAACTCCTCGAGCAAACGGAAATTTAGGGCGCCGACCGTAGCGGCACCTCGGACCACGAAGTCGCGTCTCAGCGCCAAGGCCGATCGTCGGGGTAGTCCTCGAATTCATCCGGCCAGTCGCTGGGCCCGACCGCGCCGTCCGCTGGGCGGAATCGACCGGTGGAAGTCTGGGTGGGTGGCCACGTGGGCGGCGGTGGTGCCTGCGGGGGTTCCGGTGCCCATTTCCACGTGAACTCCTGCGGCAGGCTTTTCATCTCGGCGACCTCAGGGGGAACCGGGCGGGCGAGTGTTTCGATGTCGCACCATCGGCATTCACCGGCAGCTACCCTATCGGCGTAGGCCTTCAAAGCTGGCGACGCCGTGTCCATCCCGGCGACCATCGAGATGAACTCCTCGGTCACCTCGGTGGCACTATTGAAGAGTTCGTCAACGTCTATGCTGGTCAGGCGGATAGTGGCCGTTCGGAGATTGTCTGCCGCGTCCATGACCTTCCGGGCGAAAGCCTCCACCTCGGCGTCGAGGTCGGGCTCACGCATGCTGCCCCACTGCGGCCGGGTCATTTCGCGTTCTCCCACGGCGCGGCACCGGTGTCGTAGCCCTCGGTCGGCCGGTTCGTGGAGTCGCCGTAGTTGGCGATGCGCGTGAGATCCTGTCCGATGGCGGCGGCTCGGGTCGCTTGGTCGACCCTCTTGGTGACGGGTGCGACGGCCTCCTCCAGCTTTTGTTTCGCGTTGTCCGTCAACTTGCCCACTGGATCCTTGATGTACTCGAGTAGCTTCTGGAAAGCCTCGACGAGCTCTTTGATCTTGAGAACCGTGTTGATGGCGTTGGTGACTATGGTGGCGATGTCAACGACGAGTTTGGCGATCCGGGCAGCTCCCATCCCAGGGACGGCCGCGGACAAGATGTTGGCGACCGATTTGAGAGCACCTTTGATGTCGTCGAAATCGACATACTTGTTGAGCATCCCCCACAGGCCTTCGATGATCGCTTTGATCCCATCCCTGATCAAATCGGCGACCACGCCCGCACAGTCGCTCACAACACGACCGACAGGGCCTTCCCACTTCATCGCGGCGATCTGCTTTGTAGCCCAGTCCGAGAATGTTACCGAGGCTTGACCGTCCCAGTTCGGGCTGTTGCCAGTGTTCCCGTCGATTCGCTTGACACCGGATTCGAGATTCTCACCGCATGCTTCGAGTCCGTTGCCTGCCGACTTGTAGACGTCACCGAGCCTGCGGATCTCGGACCAGTTGCCGGGAATCGGCGACAAACATTTGCCCAGTGGATCTTGTTCGTTACCAGCGGCCCGAGTCATGCTCTTGATCGATTCGTTCACGCTGCCGAGCGTTGGGAAAATATCCGCGATGAGACCGATGACGTCATCTTTGTTCGCCGATGGTGGTTCGAGTTTGACTTCCTTCGGCTTCGGGTACGTAGCGGCACCCTCGTAGGCGGCCGTGGCGCCGGTCTCTTCGACGTTGTCGCCTACTGCGACACCGGATTCGGTGTGTGCGTTCAGCGCTGCGTAGGTTCTCTGATCCTGGCTGTGATACATCCAGGCGGCCTTGTTGAGTTCGGTACCGGTGCTCGCGGTGGTAGTCGCCAGTACGCCGTGGCGCTTGGACATCCAATCGGCGGCGTCATTGATGGGGGTGACCAGCGTGTCGATGATCGGTCCGTGGAGCCAATCAGCAGCCCTGCCCTCCTTCGCTACGAAGGCTGACACCGACTGGGCGTCTTCAGCTATCGAGGTGATGAGTTTGCCGAGACCAGCAATCTCGCTGGGATTCGCCGCGAATGTTTCAGCCATCCGTATTACGCCCTCACTCTGCACTACTCAACCAGGCGGAGCCGAAAGTCGTTTTCCCCCACCGCCGGACTCCCGCTCCGGTCGTGGTCGGACTGTATGGGCACGGCTATAGGCTGTCAACACCGACGAACTAGTTGCCGCCGAGGGCTTCGCTGAAGATTTCGGCAAGCTGGCGGATCTGGTCACACGGCGCTGGCACGGCGACCGGACCGGGAGGCACGGTAAGGCGCACAGTGAAGGTGCCATCGGGGGCTTTGATGGACGCCGTGCATGAAATGGGGACCTGCGGCGTCCGGTACAGTACGGCCTCGCGCCCGCCGATCAGGTCGGAGTTGAAAATGCTGTGGCCCGGGTTGCGCTTGATTTCGTCCAGCGTCATGTCGCTCGACGTCACCCCCAACCCGCCGGTCGGATACTTCTCACCATCGACGAGTTCCTCACGCCAGAATTGGCAACCGATTGTCGTCAAGAGGCTGGAAGTGCTTTCGTCCGCGGCTCTTTCGCGAGTAGCCGGGTCGAAGCCGGCCCGGGCCACCAGATCGTCGCCCACGCTGACACAGGGGTCGAACCGAACCTGGGTGGGGCCGGTCTGCGCCGGTGCCGGCGGGACCTGCACCTTCGCGGAAGCGGTCGTCGTCGTCGGATCCACTGTATTCGTGCGGTCCTCGGTGGAATTGCCCCCACAGGAAACCAGTGCTGTCGTACTTACCGCTAGGCAACCAACGGCGAAACTTCTCTTTATCATCGGAACCCGATCTTTGTGGTCACCGCGCCCATCGGCAGCACCGTACGGTCACAAGTCGTTCGTGATCATCGCAGAAGGCGACCGAACTACCTCGGTACTTCTATCGGGGTCGGTGCGGAGACGGCCGGTGGGCCGACGAACATCGGGTCCGAGCGCAGTGAGAGCACGGCGGCGATGATCACGGCCACGCAGATCAGCGCGACCGCGCCGAGCGCCGCCCAGCCGATGCGCTGCGCGGAACGTTGATCGCGGGCCGAGAGCCAGCCGGGCACGAACAGGATGCCGAGCGCGCTCAACGTGCCCGCGGCCAGACCGCCGAGGTGGCCCCACAGCGAGATCCCCGGGATCGAGAAGCTGATCACCACGTTCACGCCGATGACCACGAGCATCGGAGTCGGGCTCTGCCGCAGGCGAATCAGTGTCACCGTGACAGCGCCGAACAGGCCGTATACCGCACCCGAGGCGCCTGCCGTCGCGGTGATCGAGTCGGACAGCATCATCACCGCCGCCGATCCGCCGAGCAGGGAGACCAGGTAAACGCACCCGAATCTGACCCGGCCCAGCACCTGCTCGAGGTCGCGCCCCACGACGTACAGCGCGAACATATTGACCAGCAGATGGATCGCGCCGTAGTGCAGGAATCCTGACCCGAGCAGTCGCCACCACTCGCCGTCCGCCACCAGTAGCGGCACCAGTACGAACTCGCGGAACACCGACGACCCGCGATAGTTGTCCATCGGACTTCCGGCCTGCGCCGCGTTGATCACGTAGACCAGCACGTTGATCGCGATCAAGCCGTAGGTCACGTAGGGAATCGGCCCGCCCTGACGCGCTCCGCTGACGGTGCGCACCGACCGCACATCTTGCTGCCCCTGCCGCACACAGTCGACACAGTGCTGCCCGACCGAGGCAGGTCGCAGACATTCAGGGCAGGCGGGCCGCCCGCATCGCGTACACGCGAGTCCGGTAGGCCGATCGGGATGACGGACACACGTGGGGGTGAGCGGGTTCGACACCCTGCCATCGTGCCAGACCCCGGCCCCCGAACGTCTCGTTTGCCACGGCGACCTGGACGGCCGATCGCTGCGTTGTGGTGCGAATATCGCCGCCGAGCAACGCCGTGAGAGCGTGGTAAAGGACTGTCCGGCACTGGGTGGTCTCGGTAGCCGGTCTGTGCGATGGGTCACCCGGCTGGGCGTCGGCGATCGTCCCGCAGGGGCCGCACCTGGGGTTTTGCGGCGCTCGGGAGGGTCCCGATGATCTTCATCGCAGGTCAGGGCACCCTTTGTCAGGTGACCCTTATTAGATTTAGGGAAGCAATTCCGCCACACTGGTGTTGTGAAAACCGTGGGTTTGCGGACAGACGTGGAAAGTGGCGGTCGTAAGACGACCGGCGCTCGGTCGTCTGCTGTACCCGCGGCGACCGCGCACGAAGGGCAGACCAGGGCGGCCATCGTCCAGTTGCTGCTCGAGCAGGGGCCGATCACCGCGACGGCGATCGGCACCGAACTCGGTCTCGCGCCCGCCGGGGTGCGCAGGCACCTCGACGCGCTCATCGACGCAGGCCAGGCTCGGGCGAGCCGCTCGGCGCCGTGGCAGCAGAAGGGGCGCGGCAGGCCGGCCAAGCAGTACCAGCTCACCGCGGCGGGCCGGGGCAACCTCGGTCACGCCTATGACGATCTGGCCGGGGCGGCGATTCGCCAGCTCGGTGAGATCGGTGGCGATGCCGCGATCGCCGAATTCGCCCGCAAGCGGGTTCGCGTGATCGTCGAGGGCATCGAGCCCGTCGCCGACCACACCGCACCGGTGATCGAAGCCAAGGTCGAGGAGATCGCGGAAGCGTTCGCCGAGGCCGGTTTCGCCGCCACCACCCGTCAGGTCGGCACCGGTGTGCAGATCTGTCAGCACCACTGCCCGGTGGCGCACGTCGCCGAGGAGTTCCCGCAGTTGTGCGCGGCCGAATTGGACGCTTTCCGCGACCTGCTCGGTACCCACGTGCAGCGTCTTGCGACCATCGCCAACGGCGATTGCGCCTGCACCACCCACGTACCGCTGGTCGCGGTGCCGAAAACCCCATCCGCCGCACAGCCCGCGGCGGGACGAACGAACGACTCCGGAAGGAGTGCCGAATGACGACCCCTACCGACCAGGTGCAACCGCTCACCCAGGACGAAACCATCGCCTCGCTGGGCACCTACGGTTATGGCTGGTCCGACTCCGATGTGGCCGGTGCCAGTGCGCAACGTGGCCTGTCGGAAGCCGTCGTCCGCGATATCTCGGCCAAGAAGAGCGAACCCGAGTGGATGCTCGACGTGCGCCTCAAGGCGCTGCGCATCTTCGATCGCAAGCCCATGCCGAACTGGGGTTCCAACCTCGACGGCATCGACTTCGACAATATCAAGTACTTCGTTCGTTCGTCGGAGAAGCAGGCCGAGAGCTGGGAAGACCTGCCCGAGGACATCAAGAACACCTACGACAAGCTGGGCATCCCCGAGGCGGAGAAGCAGCGTCTGGTCTCCGGTGTCGCGGCGCAGTACGAGTCCGAGGTCGTCTACCACTCCATCCGTGAGGATCTGGAGCAGCAGGGCGTCATCTTCCTCGACACCGACACCGCGCTCAAGACGCACCCGGAGATCTTCCAGAAGTACTTCGGTTCGGTGATTCCCGCCGGTGACAACAAGTTCTCCGCGCTCAACACAGCCGTCTGGTCGGGTGGCTCGTTCATCTACGTGCCGCCGGGCGTGCACGTCGACATCCCGCTGCAGGCCTACTTCCGGATCAACACCGAGAACATGGGCCAGTTCGAGCGGACGCTGATCATCGTCGACGAGGACGCCTACGTCCACTACGTCGAGGGTTGTACAGCGCCGATCTACAAGTCCGACTCGCTGCACTCCGCGGTTGTCGAGATCATCGTGAAGAAGGGCGGCCGCTGCCGCTACACGACCATCCAGAACTGGTCGAACAACGTGTACAACCTGGTCACCAAGCGGGCCAAGGCCGAGGCGGGCGCCACCATGGAGTGGGTCGACGGCAACATCGGCTCCAAGGTCACCATGAAGTACCCGGCGGTCTGGATGACCGGTGAGCACGCGCACGGCGAGGTCCTCTCGGTCGCGTTCGCGGGCCCCGGCCAGCACCAGGACACCGGCGCCAAGATGCTGCACCTGGCCCCGCATACCTCCTCGACCATCGTGTCGAAGTCGGTGGCGCGTGGTGGCGGTCGCGCGTCGTACCGCGGTCTGGTCCAGATCAACAAGGGCGCCAACGGTTCCAAGTCGACCGTGAAGTGTGACGCGCTGCTGGTCGACACCATCAGCCGCTCCGACACCTACCCATACGTCGACATCCGCGAGGACGACGTGACGATGGGTCACGAGGCCACTGTCTCCAAGGTCTCCGAGGAGCAGCTGTTCTATCTGATGAGCCGCGGCCTCTCCGAGGACGAGGCGATGGCGATGATCGTGCGTGGCTTCGTGGAGCCGATCGCCAAGGAATTGCCGATGGAATACGCATTGGAACTGAACCGGCTCATCGAGCTGCAGATGGAAGGGGCCGTGGGCTGATGTCGACGCTCGAGACGCCGATCCAGAATCCTGGCGCGGGCGCCGCGGTCAACAAGGGCGAGGTCTTCACCTCGTTCGATGTCGATCAGTTCGAGATCCCGTCGGGTCGCGACGAGGCGTGGCGGTTCACCCCGCTGCGTCGGCTGCGCGGTCTGCACGACGGCACCGCTGTGCGTGACGGTCAGGCCACCATCGAGGTGAGTGAAGTCGCCGGTGTCACCGTGGAAACGGTGGGCCGCACCGACTCTCGTCTCGGCCAGGCCGGTACCCCCGCTGATCGTGTTGCCGCGCAGGCTTATTCGGGCTTCTCCGAGGCGACCGTGATCACCGTCGGCCCGGAGACCGAGGTGTCGGACCCGGTGACGGTCACCATCACCGGTCCCGGCGAGGGCAAGACCGCCTACGGTCACCTGCAGATCCGCCTGGACAACTTCGCCGTCGCCACCGTGGTCATCGACCAGCGTGGCAGCGGAACCTACGCCGAGAACGTCGAATTCGTGCTCGGTGACAGCGCCAAGCTCACCGTCGTCGCGGTCCAGGAATGGAACGAAGACGCCGTGCACGTCACCGCGCATCACCTGAGGCTGGGCCGTGACGCGAACCTGCGCCACGTGTCGGCCACCCTGGGCGGCGATCTGGTTCGCCTGTCCGGCACCGTGCGCTACGCCGGTCCCGGTGGCGAGGCGGAGCTGTTCGGCCTGTACTTCGCCGACGCGGGTCAGCACTTCGAGCAGCGTCTGCTGATCGATCACGCAGAGCCCAACTGCAAGTCCAATGTGCTGTACAAGGGTGCGCTGCAAGGCGATCCGTCCTCGCCCAAGGGTGATGCTCGCACGGTCTGGATCGGCGACGTGCTGATCCGCGCGGCCGCCGAGGGCACCGACACCTACGAGGCCAACCGCAACCTGGTCCTCACCGACGGCGCGCGCGCCGACTCGGTGCCGAACCTGGAGATCGAGACCGGCGAGATCGCCGGTGCCGGACACGCGAGTGCCACCGGCCGTTTCGACGATGAGCAGCTGTTCTACCTGCGCGCTCGTGGCATTCCCGAAGACGTCGCCCGCCGCCTGGTCGTGCGTGGCTTCTTCTTCGAGATCATCCAGAAGGTCACGGTCCCCGAGGTCCGGGAGCGGCTCGAGGCGGCCATCGAGGCCGAACTCGCCACTGTTGGGATCTAAGACCGTTATCTGACTCCTAAACCTCCCTACGAAGGATTCGAATTCGATGACCACCTTGGAAATCAAGGACCTGCACGCGGAGATCACCACCCCCGAGGGTGAGTCCAAGCAGATCCTCAACGGTGTGAACCTCACCGTCCGCTCCGGCGAGACGCACGCCATCATGGGCCCCAACGGCTCGGGCAAGTCCACGCTGTCCTACGTGATCGCGGGCCACCCGAAGTACACCGTCACCCAGGGCACCATCACCCTCGACGGCGAGAACGTCCTCGACATGTCGGTCGACGAGCGCGCCCGCGCCGGCCTGTTCCTGGCCATGCAGTACCCGGTCGAGGTCCCCGGCGTCTCGATGTCGAACTTCCTGCGCACCGCCGCCACCGCCATCCGCGGCGAGGCCCCGAAGCTGCGCACCTGGGTCAAGGAGGTGAAGGAGTCGATGAAGGAGCTCGATATCGACTCGGCCTTCGCCGACCGCTCGGTGAACGAGGGCTTCTCCGGTGGCGAGAAGAAGCGTCACGAGGTCCTGCAGCTGGGTCTGCTCAAGCCGAAGATCGCGATCCTCGACGAGACCGACTCCGGCCTCGACGTCGACGCGCTGCGCATCGTCTCCGAGGGCGTCAACCGCTACAAGGAGCGCGAAGAGGGCGGCGTGCTGCTGATCACGCACTACACCCGCATCCTGCGCTACATCAAGCCCGACTTCGTGCACGTGTTCGTCAACGGCAAGATCGTCGCCGAAGGCGGCTCCGAGCTGGCTGACGAACTCGACGCGAACGGGTACGAGCGCTTCACGTCCGCGACCGCTGGAGCCTGACATGACCGCGACGGTGCCCGCCCTCGACGTGGCCCGGATCCGGGCCGACTTCCCCATCCTGCACCGCACGGTGCGGGACGGGAAACCGTTGGTGTACCTGGACTCCGGTGCCACCTCGCAGCGTCCGCTGCAGGTGCTGGACGCCGAGCGCGAGTTCTTGCTCACCCGCAACTCCGCCGTGCACCGCGGTGCGCATCAGCTGGCGGAGGAAGCGACCGACTCCTACGAGCAGGCGCGCGCCGATATCGCCCGCTTCGTCGGCGCCGATCCCGGCGAGATCGTGTTCACCAAGAACGCGACCGAGTCGCTGAACCTGGTGGCCAACGCTTTCGGTGACGACCGGTTCCCCTACAAGGTGGGCCCCGGCGACGAGATCGTCATCACCGAGCTCGAACACCACGCGAATCTCGTTCCGTGGCAGGAGCTCGCGCGGCGCACCGGCGCGACCTTGAAGTGGTACGGCATCACCGATGACGGCCGCATCGACCTGGACTCGCTCGAACTGTCGCCCGCGACAAAGGTTCTCGCGTTCAGCCACCAGTCGAATGTGACCGGCGCGGTCGCGCCGGTGGAGGAATTGATCCGCCGAGCGAAGGCTGTCGGTGCGCTCGTCGTGCTCGACGCCTGCCAGTCGGTGCCGCACATGTCGGTGGACTTCCACGCGCTCGGTGTCGACTTCGCCGCGTTTTCCGGCCACAAGATGCTCGGCCCGATGGGTGTGGGCGGACTGTACGGCCGACGCGCGCTGCTCGAACAGACTCCGCCGTTCATCACCGGTGGGTCGATGATCGAGACCGTCACCATGGAGAAGACCACCTACGCGCCGCCGCCGCAGCGCTTCGAGGCAGGTACTCCGATGACCTCGCAGGTCGTCGGGCTGGCCGCCGCGGTGCGCTATCTCGAGGAACTCGGCATGGACGCGATCGCGGCCCACGAGCACGCGCTCACCGGTGCCGCGCTAGAGGGTCTGTCCGGTATCGACGGTGTACGGATCGTCGGGCCCGCCGAGAACGTCGATCGCGGTGGCGCGGTGTCGTTCGTGGTCGACGGGATCCACGCCCACGACGTGGGCCAGATCCTCGACGACCAGGGTGTCGCCATCCGGGTCGGACACCACTGCGCCTGGCCGCTGCACCGCAAGTTCGGTGTCGCCGCTACCGCGCGTGCCTCGTTCGCCGTCTACAACACCCTCGATGAGGTCGACGCACTGGTTGCCGCCGTGCGGAAGGCCAAGACCTTCTTCGGAGTTGCATAGATCATGCGTATGGAGCAGATGTACCAGGAAGTGATCCTGGATCACTACAAGCACCCGCACCACCGCGGGCTGCGGGAACCGTTCGGCGCGCAGGTGCACCACGTGAACCCGACCTGCGGTGACGAAGTGACGATGCGGGTGCAGATCGACGACGCCGGCGAGATCGCCGATGTCTCCTATGACGGTCAGGGCTGCTCGATCAGCCAGGCCGCCACCTCGATCCTCACCGATCAGGTGATCGGGCTGCCGGTGCAGCAGGCGCTGAAGGTGGTCGACTCGTTCAGCGAGATGATCTCCAGCCGCGGCACCGTCGAAGGCGACGAGGACATGATCGGCGACGGCATCGCCCTCGCCGGTGTGAGCAAGTACCCGGCGCGGGTCAAGTGCGCGCTGCTCGGGTGGATGGCGTTCAAAGACGCTGTCGTGCAGATCAGTTCGGCCGAGGAAACCACGGCACCGATGGGAAATGGGGAGTCTGCCACATGAGTGAGAGCACCGATATCGCACAGACCGCGGACGCCACCGCGGCAGTCGAGGTCGCCGAAACCGTGGAGTTGACGGCCGAACAGATCCAGCACGTCGAGGACCTCGAGGAAGCGATGCGCGACGTCGTCGACCCCGAGCTCGGGATCAACGTTGTCGACCTCGGCCTGGTCTACGGGCTGTCGGTCGATGCGGAGAACATCTGCACCCTCGACATGACGCTCACCTCGGCGGCCTGTCCGCTGACCGACGTGATCGAAGACCAGTCCCGCAACGCGCTGGTCCGCAGCGGTCTGGTCGAGGACCTCAAGATCAACTGGGTCTGGATTCCCCCGTGGGGCCCGGACAAGATCACCGACGACGGCCGCGAACAGTTGCGCGCCCTCGGCTTCACGGTGTAGCACTGCCCGACCTGCGTGTTCGGTTATGCGCTCACCGGGTGCACTGTGATCTTCGTCGGTCCGGTTGGCCATCACCGGCTACTCGATGATGCTCTTGAAGGTTCCGGACTTTCGGAACTGTTTCAAGAGGAGATCTTTCGAATGAGTTTCATGGGTAAGGCCGGCTTCGCCGTTGCGGCGTTCGGCCTTGCGGCCGGATCGGTCCTGGGTGCCGGTTCGGCGAATGCGCAGAGCCTGCACGGCGCGATCGCCTTCAGTCCCGGGCAACGCACCTACGAGTCGAGCTTCGACTGGCCGACCTACGAGGCGGCCCAGGAGCGGGCGCTGGATCGGTGCTTCTATGACGACTGCGTGGTGGCGGTGTCGTGGGCCAACGGCTGCGGGGCACTGGTGTGGAACAACCAGGGGTGGGCCGCCGCGGCGTCGGGGCCCAACCGCAGCGATGCCGTGCGCAACGCCATCAACAAGCTGTCCGAAGGTGCCCCGATTGCGCAATTGGCGAACTTCGGGTCGTCCGATCTGAGCGGTACCAAGGTCGTCGACGTGATCTGCACGTCGAACGCCCGCTGACTTACACCTGATTGCCCTCGGGCCCGGATCCGGATGGATCCGGGCCCTTGGTGTTCGGTGCGGTCATGCGCTGACGGCGGTGGTGTGATCTTTCACCGTTCGGTTGGCTATCACCGGGCGATCAGTGATGATCTTGAAGGTTCCGGACTTTCGGAACTGTTTCAAGAGGAGAACTTTCGAATGAGTTTCATGGGTAAGGCCGGCTTGGCCGTCGCGGCGTTCGGCCTTGCGGCCGGGTCGGTGCTCGGTGCCGGTTCGGCGAGCGCGGCAGGCGACCAGTGGGCGTCGATCGCGTTGAGCGACGGACAGGCGATCTACGGCATCAGCGTCAACGAGGCCAGCCCCGAGGCGGCCGAGGCCGCCGCGATCGCGGACTGCCACCTGGCGGACTGCAACGTGGTGACGACCTGGGCCAACGGCTGCGCCGTGCTGGTCGAGAGCGACAACGGCATCGCCTGGTCGACAGGCGCGACACGGGCAGACGCCGAGCGTGCGGCCTACGAGAACCTGTCCGAGCTGACGCCGACCGCGGTGCTGGCCAACACGGGCTCGGCGAACCTGAGCGGCGCCGAGGTCATCGACGCGATCTGCACGGCGAACGCGCGCTGATCACCGCGTAGCACACCGGCCCGGATCCGCACGTAGGATCCGGGCCTTTGTCGTTGTGCGCTAAGCGTTTTCCGCTGCGGCGACCGTGTCGATCCAGGCGCTGATCATGTCGGCGGTGCCCGCGACGATGGCGTCGAGCTCGGCATCGTCCAATTCGACCGAACGCAACGCGGTGGCGAAGCCCGCGTTGAGTACGACGAAGGCCATCACGTCGATGTCGGCGTGCTTGATCGGGCCGATGATCTGCAGGATGTAGAGCTTGACGAGCATCCGCAGTCGGGGTTCGAATTCAGGGATGCCGCTGCCGTGGAACTGCAGATCGGCGACCAGGGCCCGCACGAGCGGGCCGTTCGCGACGAGGATGTCCACGGCCGAACGGATCAGGCCGACCACGGATTCGTGGGGGGATTGGTTCGCGCTGGAGGTCAGCAGCTGGCTGTAACGCTCTTCCACCTGCAGAAACAGGCTGTCGGTGAGTTCTTTGACGATCTCGTCGCGGTCGTTGAAATACCGGTACAGCGTGCCGATGCTCATGCCCGCTTCGGTGGCGATCCGGTTGGTCGAGGTATTGCCGATGCCTCGGGTGCCGAAAAGGTGAGCGGCGACGGTGAGAATGCGTGTTCTCGTCTCCTTCGCCCGGTCCTGCTTGGGGCGTTTGCGCTGCTTATCGGCTTGCTGGGGCATCTATCGACCTCGGCAGAAAGAAGAGTAGAAGGTGAGCGGTTGCTCACCCTACAGTCATGATCACAGAGAAACCGCAGTGTAGGCCATCACATCGGCCGAAATCGCGGCAAGCACAACCACTACCGGCGGCGCCGGGGTGTAGAAGGAGGAGTCGACGATGCCGATCCCACTGGACGAGACGGCCCTGTGGCAGCCCCTGCGCGACGTGCGGACGATGACCAGCCGATTGGTGGGCCATTTTCTCGACAACGTCGCGACCTGCCGGACGCTACCCGGTGATGTCATCGCCGGCGACGTCACCTCGGTCACTCGGATGTGTCTGGAAATCGTCGGCGGCCTGCTGGACGGGCGCGACGAAGAGGTGAAACTGAACCGGCTCGCGGTGGCGGCGGCGGGCTGGGCGCGCGAAGGCGTGCCGATCGACACGATCCTGCACGCCTTCCACGAAGGTTTCCGGCTTTCCTTCGACGCGGTCTACGACGAGGTAGCCGACGTCGACCGCGCGAGCCTGATCCACGGTTTCCGCCGGGTCGTCGAGATCTCGGATCTGTTGTGTACCACCGTGACTCGCTCCTATATTCGCGAGCATCGCGAGGCCGTCGGCGAGCATCACACCGCGGTGCACACCCTCACCTCGGCGCTGCTGGCCGGTCAGTCGACCGTCACGATGGCGCGCGAGGTCGGGATCACCGTCGCCGACGGGTACTCGGTGCTCGCCCTGTCGATCGGGGTCCATCCCGACGAGCGTGATCCGCGGGTGAACGGTGCCGTGGTGGCCCGGCGCAAGCTGCGCAGGGTGCAGACGGCGTTGGCGCACCGGTGTGGTGAGCAGGTGCTGTCCCTGCTGTCGGTCGACGGCGGCACCCTGCTGATCCCGGCCGATCTGCTGGTCGGCGAGCAGCTCGACGCACTGGTCGAGGCGCTGTCGCGGGCCGCGCACGTCGACATCACCGCCGCCCTGGTGCCCGCCGCCACCGACGAGATCCCCGACGCGGCCCAGCGCGCCCACGAACTCCTCGACATGGTGGAGCGACTCGGTAGCGCCCCCGGCCTGTACCGCTTCGGCGACCTGGCCCTGGAATACCAGCTCACCCGCCCCGGCCCCGGCCGCGCCCGCCTCGGCGAGCTCCTCGCTCCCCTCGACAACCACCCCGAGCTCTACGAAACCCTGCGCGTGCACATCGCCAACAACATGAACCGCCAGCGCACCGCCCGTCTCCTACACATCCACACCAACACCGTTGACTACCGCCTCCGCCGAGTAGCCCAACTCACCGGCCTCGACCCAGCTCAATCCTCAGGCCTGTGGCAACTCCGCTCCTCGATGATCGCCCGCAGCTTCCACACCGGCCCCGCCCCCCGATCGAACGCCGCAACCGAGACCAGAATCCCCCACCACACCTACCCCGCCCTGGACGGCGCCCGCTCGGCCTGACATCTGGCGTCACCGCATCGGCACCGCTACGCAAGAGGGTGCCGATGCGCGTGCCCACGAACGCCGACTACCCAGTCCGCCAAGCGAATGAGCCGGGCTCATCGCAGCGTCGGGCGCACCTCTTTCCTGTCTATGGTTAGATAGACCAAAACTAGGAGGGGTGATGGCTTTCGCATCGGTGGATCAGTTGTGCCAGGCGATCTCGCAGGGTGCTACGCCGAAGTACCTGGCGTTCTGGGGGCACAGTCCACGTCGTGACGCAACGATCGGGTCGAGCTGCCTGAGTCAGTGGTGGCCAGCGGCATTCCGGGTCGACGGGGTGGAATTCGCCAGTGCCGAGCACTACATGATGTGGCGCAAGGCGTTGCTGTTCGGTGACGCGGTCACGGCGGCGAAGGTGCTCGAGGTCGGCCATCCGAGCCAGGCGAAGAAGCTCGGCAGGCAGATCCGGGATTTCGACGAAAACGTATGGGTGGGTGCGCGTTTCGGCATTGTGGTCGCGGGGAGTGTGGCGAAGTTCGGGCAGGACGATGCGCTGCGGAAGTACTTGGTCGGGACAGGTTCGCGTGTGCTTGTCGAGGCCAGTCCGGTCGACCGGATCTGGGGGATCGGGATGGCCGCCGACGATCCCGATGCCACGGATCCTGTGCGCTGGAAGGGGCTCAACCTACTCGGGTTCGCACTGATGCGGGCTCGCGATGAACTGGTTGGTCAGTGATCGGCTCGCAGCTACTTGTCAGAGGGTGTTGTTAGTCTGTGGCGGACGAACGGTTCGGGAGGAATCGGGCGTTGAATTAGGCGAATGCTGTTGTCGGCACTGATGTTTCAGCGCTATGACGGGTTCGTCGGACGGCCGTTGCTTCGAGGTCGGAAAACTGTTTCCGGGGGAGTGGGCGGCCGTTCATGATGGGTTCGGCTTCGAGGCGCGGAGTCGGTATTGCGACGGGGAGAATCTCTGATGTCTGTTGTGGGCAAATACGCCCTGGGTGTGGCCACCATGTCGGCGGTGGCCGCGTTCACCGTGGTGACCGCGGGGCCTGCCGCCGCGGGGGCCAGTGGGGTGGCGATCGCGCAGGCGCCGGGGTACACCGCTGTGTCGCGCGATGGTGGATTCCAGGCCGCGGCCGGGGATCTCTATGGGGCGCTGGCGTTGTCGTCGAGCCGTGCCGTGGTCGCCTCGGCGGTGAATTACGGCAGCTGGGCGGCGGCGAGCCGGGCCGCGCTCGATGAGTGCGGGGTACGGGACTGTCAGGTGGTCGTCGAGTTCCGCAATGCGTGTGGCGCGGTGGCGCAGGGTGCGGACTACCGCTTCGGCTGGGCGTGGGATCACGACCTGGCCGCGGCCGAGCGCGCCGCGGTGGACGTGCTCGGCTTCAGCGCCCCGCCCTTCCCGGATCTGGGTTCGGCGTCGCCGCGTGCGGCGAGCGTCATCCTGTCGGCGTGCACGGCCAGCGTCTGACCGACCCTGAACCGGCAGGGGCACGAATCACTGTGTGCCCCTGCCGTATTCAGCGGCGCAGCACTTTCCTCGCCAGCCAGTTGCCGAAGAACTGCACACCCTGCACACCGACGATGATGATGAGCACCGCCACGATCGTCACCTGCCACTGGAACTGCTGATACCCGTAGACGATCGCGAAATCACCGAGCCCACCACCGCCGACAGTGCCCGCCATCGCGGAGATGTCGACGATCGAGATCACCACGAAGGTGTAGCCGAGGATCAACGGCCCCAACGCTTCCGGAATGAGCAGCGTGAGAATTATCCGCAGCGGTCCCGCACCGACCGCACGCGCGGCCTCGATCACGCCGGGATCGACGGTCACCAGATTCTGCTCCACGATCCGCGCGATCCCGAACGAGGCCGCGACGATCATCACGAACAGCGCCGCCTCGGAGCCGATCGTGGTGCCGACCACCTCCAGCGTGACCGGACCCAACGCGGCCAGCAGAATGATGAACGGAATCGGGCGCACCACATTGACGAACACATTGAGCACGAAATAGATCGGCCCGTTCGCCAGCAGTCCACCCCTGCGGGTGGTGTAGAGCGCGGTCCCGAGCGCCAGCCCGATCACTCCGGCGACCACGAACGTCACGCCGACCAGGTAGATCGTGGTGCCGATCGCCTCGAACAGCGTGGGCCGCAGCTTCTCCCAGTTGGTTTCCATCAGCCCGCCTTCCGCTCCAGGTCGGCGACAACACGATCCAGTGCGGCGTCGGGCCCGTGCAGCGAGAGGGTGATGCTGCCGAATGTCTTGTCCTGCAACGTGCTCACCCCGCCGTAAACGATCTCGAAACGCACGTCGGCGGCCGTCGCGGCGGCCAAGGCGGCGCCGAGCCCACTGCGGTCGTCGATATCGACAGTGACCAACCGTCCGCCGTGCAATTCCCGCAGACGCTCGAGTTCGACCTGATCGGGCCGATTGTGCAGCACGGTCGCCACGAACGACCGAGTGGGCGCGGCTTGCGGAGCGGCGAAAACATCGAAGGTGGACGCCAATTCGACGATCCGTCCCTCGGCGAGCACCGCCACCCGGTCGGCAACCGCCCGGATCACATCCATTTCGTGGGTGATCACCACAATGGTCACCCCGAGTTCGGCATTGATCTTCTTCAGCAGTCGCAACACCTCGCCCGTGGTTTCCGGGTCGAGCGCGGAGGTGGCCTCGTCTGCGAGCAACAGCGAGGGTGAGGTCGCCAGCGCCCTGGCGATACCGACCCGCTGCTTCTGCCCACCGGAGAGCTGATCGGGGTAGGCGCGCGCCTTGTCGGTGAGCCCGACGAAGTCGAGCAGCTCGGCCACGCGGGCCTTGCGCGCGGCCCGCTGCCAGCCCGCCACCTTCAGCGGATACTCGATATTGCCTGCGGCTGTGCGTGATCGGAACAGGTTGAACTGCTGGAACACCATGCCGATATCGCGGCGCAGCGTGCGCACCGCCGACTCCGGCACCCCGGTGATGGGGGTGCCGGAAATCGTGACGGTGCCCGAAGTCGGCGTGTCCAGGGCGTTGATCAGCCGCACCAGCGTGGACTTGCCCGCTCCGGAATAGCCGATGACGCCGAAGATCTCACCCGGTTCGATCCGCAGATCGATACCATCGAGCGCGGTGTGCCGATCGTCGCCGCTACCGAAAATCTTGGTGACGGAACGGAACTCGACCGCAGCGTTCACTTGGCCGTGCGGATGCCCTGCTGCACCCGGTCCAGAATCTGTTCGAGCTCGGGCCCCGGCCGACTCACCGCCACCGCGGTGTCCTTGGTGGCCTCGGCATGCGCGGTGGCCACCGCCGGGTCCTTCCAGATCTCGACCAGCTTCAGATATGTCGGATTCGTCTTGTCCTCGGCGCGGCTGACGATCACGTTGATATACGGCTCGGCGGCCGGATTCTTCGGATCATCCTTGTACAGCGCCGATTTCGGGTCGACTCCCGACCGCTCGAGGAAGGTGTTGTTGATCACCGAGCCATCGACGGAGGGCAGCGACAACGCGGTCTGAGCGGCGTCGACCGGAGTCACCCGCACCTTGGAGGCGCCCTTGTCGATATCGGCGGGTGTCGGCTGGACCGAGTTGCCGGTGATCTTCAGCAACCCCGCCGCCTGCAGCACGAACAGTGCCCGGGCCTGGTTGGTCGGATCGTTGGGTATCGCGATCTCCCCGCCGGCCGGGATATCGGTCAGCGCCTTGTGCTTCTTCGAGTAAAGGCCAAGCGGCACAATGTAAGTCGAGCCGATCGGGGTCAATGTATCCGAACTCGCCACGTTGTACTGGCCGAGGAACTGCAGATGCTGGAACAGATTGAGGTCGATCTGTTTCTGCGACAGCGCCGTATTCGGCTGCTTGTAATCGGAGAAATTGGTGACCTTCAGCGTGATGCCCTGCTCTTTCGCCTTCTGCTCGAAGACCTCGAATGCCTTGTCCTTGTCGGTGGTGCCGATCCGCACCACCGTGCCCGACGCGTCGTCGGAACCGCACGCGGTCAGGGTGAGGGCCGCGGTTGCTATCAGCACCGGGATCGCCAGTGTCCGACGGAATTTCACTTGTACTCCCGAATGACTCGCAGAAAAGGAACTCGGTCATCCAAGTCGTCCCCACCGACCCTCGACAATGGTTTAGCTTGCCGCGAGCGAAACCCTCGCGAATACTGGGACGGCCGTCTAACTTGCGGACAGTGCGGTATTCGACGAACGGTCGGGGCGCGATCAGCGCAGCGGGTGTTCGACCGACAGTCTGCCGCGGCGGGCGAGGTCGCGTCTGGTGATCGGCGGCAGCGTGGCATCGTCGTCCGTGGCCGCGGGGTTGGGGCGTACCAGCAGGGTGACGGTCGCGGCGGGCACGAATCCGCTGCTGGTCATCAGCGCGGCCGAGGCGCTGTTGCGGTCTTCGACATCGGTGACGATATGGCGGGCGCCGCGGGCGAACAGTGCCTCCGAGCACACGTTCACGAGTCGGCGCGCGATGCCGTGGCCTTGCATATCGGGGGCGACCGCGATCCATTCGAGGTATCCCCAGTCGTCGCGATGCTCGAACTCCATCGACCCGAGCACGAATCCGACCACCCGGTCGGAATCCAGGGCCACCCAGCAGGCGTTGTCGGGGCTGTCGAGGTGCTCGGCGACGGCCGTGAGCGACCACGACGTGTACGGCTTGATGGTGGTGTCGAAGACCTGATGGCCGAGGTCGAGGACTTGACGCAGATGTCCCAGGCCCATCGGCACGACTGCGATGGCGGTGTCCATGGCCGCCAGTGTGCCCTACGCGCCCTTGCGAGTCTTGGATGCTGTGGACTTACTCGCGGCTTTGCGCGGTGCGGCTTTCTTGGCCGCGGACTTCTTGGCGGCGGCCTTTTTCGCCGGCTTCGCCGGGGCACCATCGCGGCGACCGCTGGCCTCGAGACTGCGCTGCAACGCGGCAACCAGATCCACCACTTCGGCGTCGGCCTGTTCGGCGGGCTCGGTCTCCGCGGCGGGTTCGATCTTTCCGTTGCCGCTGGCGATCGCCTCGTCGAGCAGTTTCTGCAGTTCGATCTGGTATTCGTCGGTGTATTCGGACGGGTCGAAATCGCCCGACATGGACTCGACCAGTGTTTCCGCCATCTTCAGTTCCTGCGGACGCGGGGCGGGCGCGTCCTCTAGTGACGGGAATTCGACGGCCCGCACCTCGTCGGGCCACAGCAGCGTCTGCAGAACCAGCACGCCGTCGCGCACTCGCAGCGCGGCCAGCCGGGTCTTCTGCCGCAGCGTGAAGTGCACCAGCGCGGTCTTGTCGATCCGTTCCAGCGTCGCCGCCAGCAACTGATAGGCCTTCGGTGTCGTGGAATCGGGTTCGAGGTAGTAGCTCTTCTCGAACAACACCGGGTCGATCTGATCCAACGGCACGAACTCCAGCACCGGAATCTCGTGCTTCTCCGCCGCGGGCAGCTTCGAGAAATCGGCGTCGGTCAACACCACCTGCTCACCGTCGGGCGAGGTATAGGCCTTGTCGATGTCGGCGAACTGCACAGAATTCCCACACACCTGACAGACCCGGTCATATTTGATCCGGCCCCCGTCCTTGGCGTGGACCTGATGGAACCGAATGTCGTGGTCGTCGGTCGCGGTGTAAACCTTGACCGGCACATTGACCAGCCCGAAAGCGATCGAGCCCTTCCAGATCGATCTCATGTTCCCCATCATGGTCGATATGGTGCGCCGGGGCGAGGAAGCGATCTCGAATAGGTGCGGGCCCGTGATCCGGCGGTGCTTGAAATCGTTGCGCCAAGTCGTCGGAAAATGAGTCGCGCCGTCTGGAAATGGTTGATAGACACCTCACGTGACCGATATGTCTGCCGCGACGCTGTTGGTGTTCGCCGGGCTCTGTCTGCTGCTCGCGATGACGCCGGGACCGGATACCTTTCTCGTACTCCGGTACTCCTTGTCCGGCGCGCGCCGCGGCATCGCCGCGGCCGCTGGTTCGGGCCTCGGCTCACTCGCCTGGGCGGGTGCGGTCGCCGTGGGCTTGGCCGCGCTTCTCGCCGCCTATCCGACCGCATTGCAGATCCTGAAGGTTATCGGCGGTATCTACCTGATCTACCTGGGCATCAGTGGGTTCTTACACCGCGACACGATCACGCCTGTCGACGCTGAAACCGGCGAGCGATCGGGGACAAGACTGTGGGCCGCCTTCCGTGACGGCATCGTTTCCTGTCTGCTGAACCCGAAAGTGGGCCTCTTCTTCCTCGCTGTCGTCCCGCAGTTCGCACCGGCGGACTCCTCACCGGCGACTGCGACGCTGATCCTGGGCGCTATCGACGGCGTCGTCGCCTTCGTCTGGCTGCTCGTGGTGTCGGTCGTCGCGGCCGCGGCGGTGCAGTGGCTTCGCCGACCCAGAGTCGGCCGGATCCTCGGCAACCTGAGCTCCGCCGCGCTGACCGCACTCGGAGTCGCCACGCTGTCGGCCCGCACCGGGACCTGACTCGGCGGCCACACCACGCGGCATCCGTGATGCGGCGGTGCTCGGCCTTCGCGCGTCTGATCGAATTGTGCGGTGCGCGCTGACCTGATCATCTGTGGACTCGGCCCGGCGGGGCGGGCCGTCGCTCATCGTGGGTTGGCGGCTGGACGGAAGGTCACGGTGATCGATCCGCGACCGGAGCGGGTGTGGACGCCGACTTACGCGGCGTGGGCTGATGAGTTGCCGGGCTGGATCGATCGGGGCGCGGTGGCGGCGACGGTGGACGGACCGTCGGCCTGGGGAACGCGGGAGCACAGGGTCGAGCGGGTCTATCAAGTTTTCGATACTGCGGGGCTTCAGGCCTCGCTGACACTCGAGGGGGCGACGGTAGTCGCCGATCGGGTGGTCGAGGTGGATGCGCGAGCCGGAGTGGTGCGCACGGCTGGTGGGCAGACCTGGACCGGGCGGGTGGTGGATGCGCGCGGGTTGACGCGGTCACCACGTCGCGCCGAGCAGACCGCCTACGGCGTGATCCTCGCCCGCGACGAGGTCGAGCCGACGTTCTTCATGGACTGGCGGGCCGACAACGGGGCGGATCCGGATCAGACGCCGTCGTTCCTCTATGTCGTCCCTCTCGGCGGTGACACTGTGCTGTTCGAGGAAACGTGCCTCGCCGGTCGACCCGCCCTCACTCCGGATGTGCTGCGGCACAGGCTGGAACACCGGCTGAGTGCGCGGGGAATTCCCATCTCGGGGACCGAACCTGTTGAGCGAGTGCGGTTTCCGGTGGAAGGCGGCAAGCCTGGTCGCGGTCGATTCGGTGCGGCCGGAGGACTGACGCATCCCGCGACCGGCTACAGCGTCGCCGCCGCACTCGCCGCCGCGGACACCGTCGTCGCGGGTGACACGGTGTGGACTCCGCAAGCCCGTGCCGTCGCCGCACTGCGTCGCGCCGGATTGCGAGCGCTCCTCGACTTCCCACCCCGCGATGTCGGTGTCTTCTTCGATGCCTTCTTCCGGTTGCCCGCCCCGCTGCAGCGTTCGTACCTGTCGGGGCACGACGACCTGCGCGGCACCCTGGCCGCGATGCGCGCGCTCTTCGCCGAGCTGCCCCCGGACCTGCGTCGCGGCCTCGTCACCGCTGTCCTCGGCGTCAACCGTTAACGGCTGCGACCCTCGTGCGAACGTCGACACCGTCATCCTGACGCGGATGGGTCAGGGCGGTTGCTGACCGGGCTCGACAGCGGTCCGGCCGAGGCCCGGCGGCACCGCCACGAAGTTGCTACGATCGCCACGCGAACGCGCCGCCCCGCCAACAGGATCGGGCGAGACGAGGCGGGACGGCCGGAACTGTTCCCAGCCCCGCACGTCGACATGCGGTCGCGTCACAGCATGATCAGTTAGGGGTTTCGGTGTTCGAATTCACCAGGCGGCGCAGTCGCTGGGTGCTCGGCGTTTTCGCGGTGCTCGCGGTGGTGCTCGGCGCACTGGGTGCCACGTTGTTCGAGCGGGTGGAGGGCGGCGGATACACCGACCCCGGCAGCGAATCCAGCCGTGCGCTCGAGGTGCTGCGTGAGGAGTTCGGGCAGGCGCCGCCGAACCTGCTGCTGCTGGTCGAAACCGAGTCTTCGGTCGAAGATCCCGAATCGACCGCGGCGGCCACGGCATTGGTCGCCAACCTGCAGGAACGCGACGGTGTCACCGAGGTGATGTCGTACTGGACCACCCACCTGCCCGCGCTGCGCAGCGTCGACGGCAAGCAGGGACTGATCGTCGCGAGTGTGCTCGGCAGCGAACGCGAGATCGACGAACGCGTCACCGCCATTTCCGAGGAGCTGACCGGCGAGCAGGGATCGTTGCAGGTCAGGGCGGGCGGGTTCGCCATGCTCATGCACGAGACCGTGGAGCAGAGCAAAACCGACATCGCCAAGGGCGAGGCCATCGCGTTCCCGCTCACCCTGATCGCGCTGATGTTCGTCTTCGGCGGCCTGGTCGCCGCGAGCCTGCCACTGCTCGTCGCGATCGGCACCGTGGTCACCACCATGGGCGCACTGTGGTTGCTCGCCCTGTTCACCCCGCTGTCGGTCACCGCGACCAATGTGGCGACGCTGCTGGGCCTCGGCCTGGCCATCGACTACAGCCTGCTGATCGTCAACCGCTATCGCGACGAACTCACCGAAGGCCGCACCCCGGCAGGCGCGGTGGCCACCACCCTGCGCACCGCGGGCCGCACCGTCGCGTTCTCCGCGCTCACCGTCGCGGTGGCGCTGGCGGGGTTGCTGTTCTTCCCGCTGCTGGCGATCCGGTCGATGGGCTTCGCGGGCATCGTCGTCGCGGCACTGGCCGCGCTCGTGTCGCTCACCGTGTTGCCCGCCGCGCTGCTGCTGATCGGCACGCGCATCGACAAGGGCCAGCTCGGCTGGTGGTTCCTGCGCGCGCCGCGCCCCGCTCCCGGCGAGGGTGCCTGGCACAAGCTGGCCACCGCGGTGATGCGCAAACCGATCTCGATCGGACTGGCCGTCACCGCACTGCTGCTCCTGCTCGGCGCACCCTTCCTCGGCGTGAAACTCGGTTTCCCGGACGAACGCACCCTGCCCGCATCGATGAACTCGCGGCAGGTCGCCGAGCTCGTCGCCCGCGACTTCGGTGAAAGCGACCAGCACACCCTCGTCGCCGTACTGCCCGAAAGCGCTTACAGCGCAGCGGGACTCGACACCATCGCCCGTGCCATGTCCGACCTGGACGATGTCCGCCGCGTCGACACCGCCACCGGCAGCTACGCCCAGGGCGGACTGCTCGTCGAACCCACCGCGGTCAACGCGCGATTCCGGGTCGAGAAGGCCGTGTACCTGTCGATCGTGCCGACCACCGGCGACAGCGACGCGCTGGCGAGCCTGGTCGAGCAGGTGCGCGCGGTGCGCACACCCAGCGAATTGCTGGTCGGTGGCGTAGCGGCGGCCAACGCCGACTCGGTCGCCGCCATCGAGAACGAACTACCGTGGGCGCTCGGCTTCGTGGTGCTCATGATGCTGATCGTGCTGTTCGCGCTCACCGGCAGTGTGGTGCTGCCGGTGCTGGCGGTGATCCTCAGCGCGCTGAGCCTGACCGCGACCTTCGGTGCGCTGGTGTGGATCTTCCAGGACGGGCACCTGTCCGGGGTGCTCGGCTTCACCGTCACCGGGGAGCTGTCCGCCACCGTCCCGGTGATGCTGTTCGCCGCCGCCTTCGGGCTCGCGATGGACTACCAGGTGTTCCTGCTCTCGCGGATCCGCGAGGAATACGACCGCACCGGCAAGAACGAGACCGCGGTCGCGCTCGGCCTGGAACGAGTCGGGCGCATCGTCACCGCCGCCGCGATCTTGATCTCGCTGGTGTTCCTCGGCTTCCTCGCCTCCGACATCACCTTCATGAAGGCCTTCGGCATCGGCCTGCCACTGGCCGTGATCGTCGACGCCACCCTGGTGCGCGGGTTCCTGCTGCCCGCCGCGATGAAGGTACTCGGCGACGCCAACTGGTACGCACCGGAATTCCTGCACCGCCTGCACGACCGGTGGGGCCTGGACGACAGCGGCGCGGTGCGATCGTCGAAACGTGCAGTGGTGGTGCGTGATCCGCTCGCCGCCAGGCCGGAGGAGATCGTCGTCGTGGATCCACTAGCGCGGGCCGAGGCGGCACGAGCCGAAGCGGCCCGGGCCGAGGCGGAGCGGGGCGAGGACGGTGCCCGGGAGAATTCACGGGCGCAGGAGAGTATCTCGGCCTCGACGGGAAGCCGCGAGACCTCGGACTGACGAAACATCGCAGGGGCGGGCAACGCGCAAACGTGGCCCGCCCCTGCGAGTTCCAGCGGCCGTGCGTGTCAGATGCCGCCGGTGGACAGGAACCCGCCGTCGACCCGCACGCAATCGCCGGTGATCCACGCGGCCTCGTCGGAAACCAGGAACGCGATCAGCCGAGCCACATCCTCGGGCACACCGAGCCGCTTCATCGGGTACACACTCGCGGCGCGCTCCTCGTCGTCGGCGTACAGCGCGTCGGCGAACTTGGTCTTGACCACGCCCGGCGCCACCGCGTTGACGCGGATCTTGGGGCCCAGCTGCCAGGCCAGCTCCTCGGTGAGCCGGATCAGCGCGGCCTTCGACGCGCCGTAGGCCGAGATCACCCCGGACGAGCGGATGCCCGCGACGCTGGCCACGTTCACCACGGCGCCGCCGTGCTCGGCCATCCACGCGCGATAGGCCTGCTGCACGAAGCCGAGCGCCGCCACCACGTTCACATCGAAGATCTTGCTGACCGCACCCAGATCGGCGTCCATCAGCGCGCCGTAGACGGGGTTGATGCCGGTGTTGTTGATCAGGATGTCGAGCGAGCCGTACTCGGTGACGGCCCTGGCGACGGCTTCCGCGCGCGCGTCGGCATCACCGGCGTTGCCTGCGATAAAGCTCACCTGGCCCGGGTGGCCCAGCGCGCGCAGCTCGGTAGCCGCGGCTTCCAGCGGTTCCGGTTTACGGGCGGTGATCAGCACGTTCGCACCCCGGCGCAGGAGTTCGGCGGCGGTCGCGAGACCGATGCCACGACTGGCTCCCGTGACGAGGGCGGTGCGGCCGAGTAGATCGGTAGTCATGCCAAGAGAGTAACCACGCTCACATCGGGCAACGCCGGGTGCGTCCTCCGGCGGCATCGACGGTAAAATAAGTGGTTCTTGCCGATATACCTTTCCCGATTGTCCTACTCTGAGGAGAACTCTGTGATCACGGCGACCGACCTGGAGGTTCGGGCCGGAGTCCGCACCCTGCTCTCGGCCCCTGGGCCGGCGCTGCGGGTGCAGTCCGGCGACCGGATCGGACTGGTCGGTCGCAACGGTGCGGGTAAGACCACCACCCTGCGCATCCTCGCGGGCGAAGGTGAGCCGTACGCCGGAAAGATCACGCGTTCCACCGACATCGGCTACCTGCCGCAGGACCCGAAGGAAGGCGATCTCGATGTGATCGCCAAGGACCGGGTGCTCTCGGCGCGCGGCCTCGACGTGTTGCTGCGCGACATGGAGAAGGCCCAGGTCGAGATGGCCGAGGTGGCCGATGATGCCGCCCGTGACAAGGCGATTCGCCGATACGGGCGCCTCGAGGACCAGTTCTCCTCGCTCGGTGGCTACGTCGCCGAGAGCGAAGCGGCACGCATCTGCAACAGCCTCGGCCTGCCCGACCGCGTCCTCGACCAGCAGTTGCGTACCCTTTCCGGTGGTCAGCGTCGTCGCATCGAGCTGGCCCGCATTCTCTTCTCCGCCTCCGACGGCTCCGGTGGGCGCTCGGATCGCATCCTGCTGCTCGATGAGCCGACCAACCACCTCGACGCCGACTCCATCACCTGGCTGCGCGGGTTCCTGCAGAGCCACGACGGCGGCCTGATCGTGATCAGCCACGATGTGGAACTGCTCGGCGACGTGGTGAACAAGGTGTGGTTCCTCGACGCCGTGCGCGGCGAGCCCGACGTCTACAACATGGGCTGGAAGAAGTACCTCGACGCCCGCGCCACCGACGAGCAGCGTCGCGTGCGCGAGCGCGCCAATGCCGAGAAGAAGGCGGGCGCGCTGCGTCAGCAGGCCGCCAAGCTCGGCGCGAAGGCCACCAAAGCCGCTGCGGCACACCAGATGGTGCGTCGCGCCGAGCGGTTGATCAACGACCTCGACGACGTGCGGGTGAGCGACAAGGTCGCCCGCATCCGGTTCCCCGAGCCCGCGGCCTGCAGCAAGACTCCACTGATGGTGAAGGACCTGACCAAGCTCTACGGTTCGCTGGAGATCTTCACCGGCGTGAACTTCGCCGTCGACAAGGGCAGTCGGGTGGTGGTGCTCGGGCTCAACGGTGCGGGCAAGACGACCATGCTGAAACTGCTCGCCGGTGTCGAGACACCGACCGCCGGTGGCGTCGAACAGGGCCGCGGACTCAAGGTGGGCTACTTCGCCCAGGAGCACGACACCCTCGACGATCAAGCCTCGGTGTGGGAGAACATCCGCCAAGCCTCCCCGGATGCGGGCGAGCAGGAGCTGCGCAGCCTGCTCGGCGCGTTCATGTTCACCGGCCCGCAGCTCGACCAGCCCGCGGGCACGCTGTCCGGCGGTGAGAAGACGCGTCTGGCGCTGGCCGGGCTGGTCTCCTCGGCGGCCAACGTGCTGCTGCTCGACGAGCCGACCAACAACCTCGACCCGGTTTCGCGCGAGCAGGTGCTAGAGGCGCTGCGCACCTACGCGGGCGCCGTGGTGCTGGTAACGCACGATCCCGGCGCGGCCGAGGCGCTCAACCCGGAGCGGGTCATTCTGCTCCCGGACGGCACCGAGGACCACTGGTCGGCGGAGTACGCGGAGCTCATCGATCTCGCCTGACCCGTGTCGGAGCGGAACTCGCCGGGATCGCGTGAGTTTGATCACTGTTTTCGTTGATCACCGAGTGCAGAGTGTCTAGCCTGGAAGAAGTGCTCGGCGACTCGGAGGAAGCCATGAGCGACAGTGCCAGACAGGCCGCTAGGTCGGCCAAGGGTAAATCGACGATCGGCAAGGCAGCCCTGGGCAAGGGCACCCGGGTCACGGGCAAGTCCCGCGACCGGTTGCAGTCCCAGTTGAAGAAGCAGTACGAGGCGGGCGCGTC
The DNA here is from genome assembly GCF_046549215.1 of Nocardia sp. A7. Classification (NCBI taxonomy): domain Bacteria; kingdom Bacillati; phylum Actinomycetota; class Actinomycetes; order Mycobacteriales; family Nocardiaceae; genus Nocardia; species Nocardia sp. A7. The sequence continues at coordinate 359,881 of NZ_JAJPWE010000002.1, forward strand.
CATTCGCACCCTGGCCAGGTCCACCGGCCGCTCGTACGGCTTCATCCACAATGTGCTGGTCGAGTCACATGTCGAACTGCGTGGACGCGGCGGCGCCAATCGGCGCAAGAATCCGGCCGACTGAGCGGCGCGCACAGTCGCCGGCCGCTACCAGCCTGCGACGGCTCCGTCGCCGCGGACCAGCAGATTCGCCAGGCTGGCGAACAGCGGCAGTCCCGTCTTGATCTCGAGGTAGGCGAACTGGCCCTGCGGGTTCACTTCGAGGAAGTAGTACTCGCCGTCGCTGCCGAGGCGTAGGTCGACGACGCCGAAGCTGAGCCCGAGCGCGCCCATCAGGGTCGCGAGGGACTTACTGACGGAGGCGGGCAGCCGATCCGGCGCGAACGCGACCGAGGTGTCGAGGCGGGAGTCGATGCGGCCCACGCCCGCTTGGGAGTCGATGCGCACACTCCACTCGACTCCGTCGACCCATACCACCCGCAGATCGCAGCTGGCCGCCACATAGTCCTGGAACGTGGTGGGCGTCGAGCGGATCGACTCGAGCCTGCTCAGGTCGGGCCCGGTGATGATCCTGGTCTCGGAGAACTCACCACGCCCGGTGCCGGTTCGTTTGTACACCACTGGGCCGCACCGGGATTCGATGAAACTACGCGCCTCGTCCGGATCGTTGGTGATCAGCGTTTCCGGGATCGTGAAGCCCGCCCGCTGCGCGGTTTCGAGCTGCACGATCTTGCGCGAAGCGGTGCGTTCGGCGGCTGGGTCGTTGACCCAGTACGCCGGGATCGACCAGAGCATGCCCTGGAGGAACCCGTCGCACTCGGCTTGGCGGAACTCGTCGTCGGCGACGCGCACGCCGGAGGGAACCTGGCACGGGTGCGGCCTGCGCCACCACACCGCGCGCACGTCGTCGAGACCGTGGACATGCGACAGTGCGCGGTTGGTGCCCGCCTTGTCCAGCCGGAAACTACCTGTCTCCCTGGGGAAGTCGCGCAGATCGAGTCGAATCGGGTCGAGCCCGTGGTGTTCTCGCAGGGTGGACGCCAGCGCATCGGCGTGCAGGTCGTCGGTTTCGGAGACGATGAGCACGGCGTCGGTAGCGCCTTCCATGACCGCTGCGCCGCTTCAGTCGAGGCTGTCGCAGTTGATGCCGTCGCGGAAACTGAACGTCGCTCCGGTGACACCACCTCGTTCGGCGATGCGCAGTTTCGTCGCCCAGCTGCGGGTGGCGCGGGCCAGCTGCTCGTCGCCGAGCGACTCCGACGGTTCCGGCGCGAGGGTGATCGGCCTGTCGACGAGCTCGACGCGCATGCGCCGGGTGAAATCGGCGGTCGCGCCGGGGCGGATGTCGACCCGCACCTGCCGTTCCCCCGTGCCAACGCGATCTTCGGTGAGTCGCACGATGTCGCTGCGATCGAAGGTCCAGGTACCACCGTCGACGCGCACCGAGATGTCACGATCGGACTCGGCCACCAGCAGTCCGCGCAAGGCGGGGCCCCGATCTCGGGACGACGCGGTAGCGGGGAGGTGGATGGCGTCGGTCATGGGCACTTGCTCCGATCTTCTCGTCTGCTCGCGATTTGCCAGAACCCCAAAAGGTGCTTCGGATCATAGCGTGAACCCCTGGTCCGCCGAGCGGGTTCGCGAGATTTGCGCAGCGCCGGGCAAACCGCCGAGCGGCGCGTGATCGCCTTGCGGCGAAAGAATTTCGGACAACTCGGATGCGTGAACTTTGTTTGCACCGGCAATCCCACAGCAAACGTCTACGACAGCGGCGCGGCGGGCAGCTCCGGGCGCATGCCGGGAGCTGCCCGCCGCGCCGTGTGCTCGCTACAGGCCGAGCAGTTCGGGATTCTCGGCGAGCCCGCGGAAGTGTTCGGCCGGTTCGGGGACGAGCCTGCGGGTGGTCAGATCCATCGCACCCGCCACGACGGTGATCTCCGCGGAGACGGTGCCGTCGAGCTTGATGATCTGCTGGTGGAAGCGAAAGACCTTCTCGCCTTCCTGCCAGTCGAAGACGCAGGTTACCGTGACCTCGTCGCCGCCGCGCAGCTCGCGCTTGTATTTGATGGTCGACTCGAGTACCACCGCGCCGACGCCGCTGGCGATGAACTTGTCCTGCGAGATGCCCGCGGCACGCATCAGCTCCCACCGGGCGTGCTCGCCGTACTGGTGGTAGACGGCGTGATTGAGATGGCCCTGGGTGTCGAGCTCGTAGCCGCGGACGCGGACCGGTACGGAGAACGTCATACGGTGTACAGCCGCTCGCTTCGGCCGCGTTGTTCCCGATCGGAGTGCAATCTCCGCCACAGTGTGCGGGGGAGTGTATGGCGGATCAGCCGCGGTGCGCGTTGCGTTCGGCCCACCAGGCGGGCGCGTCGACGAAGTGATTGTCGAATTCCTCTTGGGCGGCGACGAATTCGTCGTGGGCCGCCTCGCCGCGGATCAGCCGGTCGAGCAGGCGGAAGTACTCGAAGCGCTGAACGCCCGGCATCAGGGCGATCAGGATGCGCGCGCCGCTGTCGGGGGTGGCGCCGAAGGCGTGCGGCATCTGCCGCGGCACGACCAGCGAGCCACCCGCGCCGACGGTGAGGATGCGGTCCCCGGCCATGACCTGCAGTTCGCCGTCGGCGACGTAGAACAGCTCGTCGGAGCGAGTGTGGAAGTGCGGTGCGGCGCCGTCGGCGCCCTGAGCCATGGTGACTTCGAGGGTGCTGACCGTGCCGTCGCTGGCGTTCGCGTCGACGAGCAGGCGCATCCGCACATTCTCGGTGCCCAGGGTCTCGGCGTCTTCGGGCAGGCAGAGGGCGATGTCGCGGGTGTTCGTCATGGGCATTCCATTCGCCGGTTGATAATTCGTCACCGAACTATATCCCAGCGAATAGAATGGTGTCCATGGATGAACGCGAATCGGACGTCGTCGACGTGATCACGGCGCAGTGGCAGCGGGAGCGACCAGATCTGGAGCTCGAGGCGATGGCGGTGCTCGGCAGGCTCGGCAGACTGATGGTCATCGGCACCGCGCGCATCGAATCCGTCTTCGCCGCACACGGATTGCAGCGCGGTGAGTTCGATGTGCTTGCGGCACTGCGCCGTTCGGGAGCGCCGTTCGAACTCAACCCCTCGGTTCTCGCCGACACGCTGATGCTCTCGCGCGCGGGCATGACCGGCCGCATCGACCGCCTCGAAGCCGCGGGCCTGGTCCGCCGCATCGCCGACCGTGAGGACCGGCGCGCCGTACGGGTCGCGCTCACCGAGGAAGGTCGCGAACTCATCGACACAGTGGTCGTGGCGCACACCGAGAACGAGACGGCGATGCTGTCGGTGCTCGATCCCGCGGATCGGGCCGCCCTGGACCGCATCTCGCGAAAACTGCTCACCGGATGGGCGGACTGACCTCCCGATCCCGATCAGAAAAATGGCTCACCACGACGATCCCGCCGTGCGCAATCAGTCACGATTTGGCGGCCGCGGCAACTCAGGATTCCTTGCGGCGCACCGAAGCTTCGACGAGATCCAGTACGGCGGAAAGGTTTTCGTTGGTGTGGCCTGAGGCGATGCGGGCGATGAGGCCGTCGAGGACGAGGTCGAGGTAGCCGAGCAGGACGTCGGTGGGAACGTCGTCGCGCAGGGCACCCGCGGCCTTACGGCGCTCCAGGCGGGCCAGGGTCGCCGCGGTGAGTTCGGCGGAGCGTTGGGTCCAGCCCGCGCGGAACTCGGGGTCGGTGCGGACTCGGCGCGCGATCTCGAGGCGGGTGCCGAGCCAGTTGAATTCTTCGGGGCGGGCGAGCATGTCGCGCATCACCTGCACAAGGCCCTGGTTGGCCGCGACATCGGCCATGCGCTCGGCGTCGTCCTTGGCCAGGGCGAAGAACAGGGCGTCCTTGTCGCGGAAGTGATGAAAGATGGCACCGCGGGACAGGCCGATGGCTTCTTCCAGGCGGCGCACGGTGGCGCCGTCGTAGCCGTATTCGGCGAAGCAGCGTCGTGCACCGTCGAGGATCTGGCTGCGGCGGGCGGCGAGGTGGTCGTCGCTGACCTTGGGCATGATTCCTCCAGCTAGCGGATACACGGACCCCCGCCCCGGCGAACCGAGACGGGGGCTGTCGCATTATTCATGAGCAAACGAATGCCCTTGTGGCGCAACACCTTACGGTGTCGCGCCACCGGGTCGAACAATCAGCCGCGGATCATGTTGCGCAGCACGTACTGCAGGATGCCGCCGTTGCGGTAGTAGTCGGCCTCACCGGGGGTGTCGATGCGGACGACCGCGTCGAACTCGGTGACCTTGCCGTCTTCGGCGGTGGCGGTGACCTTGACGGTCTTGGGGGTGACACCCTCGTTGAGGGCGGTGATCCCCGCGATGTCGAAGGTCTCGGTGCCGGTCAGGCCCAGCGACGCGGCGGACTGCCCGGCCGGGAACTGCAGCGGCACAACGCCCATGCCGATCAGGTTGGAGCGGTGGATGCGCTCGAACGACTCGGTGATGACGGCCTTCACGCCCAGCAGGCTGGTGCCCTTGGCGGCCCAGTCACGCGAGGAGCCCGAACCGTATTCCTTGCCACCGAGCACGACCAGCGGGATACCCGCGGCCTGGTAGTTCTGCGAGGCGTCGTAGATGAACGCCTGCGGGCCACCATCCTGGGTGAAGTCGCGGGTGTATCCACCCGAGACGTCGTCGAGCAGCTGGTTGCGCAGCCGGATGTTGGCGAAGGTGCCACGGATCATGACCTCGTGGTTACCGCGACGCGAGCCCAGCGAGTTGTAGTCCTTGCGGGCCACACCGTTGGCGTCGAGGTACTGCGCGGCCGGGGTGCCGGGCTTGATCGGGCCCGCCGGGGAGATGTGGTCGGTGGTGACCGAGTCGCCCAGCAGCGCCAGCACGCGAGCGCCGGAGATGTCGGTGACGGGGGAGGGATCCATCGACATGCCGTCGAAGTACGGCGCCTTGCGCACGTAGGTCGACTTCTCGTCCCACGCGAAGGTGTCACCCTCCGGGGTGGACAGACCCTGCCAACGCTTGTCACCGTCGAAGATGGTGGCGTAGGAGTTGCGGAACATGTCCTGGCTGATCGACGACTTGATGGTGTCGTCGATCTCCTGGGCCGAGGGCCAGATGTCCTTCAGGAAGACATCGTTGCCGTCGGAGTCCTGGCCGAGCGCGTCGGTCTCGAAGTCGAAGTCCATCGTGCCCGCGAGCGCGTAGGCGATGACCAGCGGCGGGGAGGCCAGGTAGTTCATCTTCACGTCGGGGGAGATGCGACCCTCGAAGTTGCGGTTACCGGAGAGCACGGCGGTGACCGAGAGGTCGTTGTCGTTGATCGCGGCCGAGATCGCCTCGGGCAGCGGACCGGTGTTACCGATGCAGGTGGTGCAGCCGTAGCCACCGACGAAGAAGCCCAGCTTCTCCAGGTAGGGCCACAGACCGGCCTTCTCGTAGTAATCGGTGACGACCTGCGAACCCGGCGCCATGTTGGTCTTCACCCACGGCTTGGTCGAAAGACCCTTCTCCACCGCGTTGCGGGCGAGCAGGGCGGCGCCGAGCATGACCGACGGGTTGGAGGTGTTGGTGCAGGAGGTGATACCCGCGACGACGACGGCACCGTGATCGAGGACGAACTTGTTGCCGTCCTCGCCGACGACCTCGACCGGCTTGGACGGACGGCCGTTGGCGCCCTTGGCGGCCGAGTGGGCCGGGGCATAGTCGTCGTTGGCACCGTTGGCCGACACGGAGACGGGGTCCGACGCCGGGAAGGTCTCGTCGACGCCCTCGTCGAGCATGGTGAAGTCACCTTCGCCGACGTAGGTCAGGATGTCGGAGCGGAAGGCGGGCTTGGACTCCGACAGCAGGATGCGGTCCTGCGGGCGCTTCGGGCCTGCGATCGAGGGCACCACGGTGCTCAGGTCGAGCTCGAGGTACTCCGAGTAGACCGGCTCGCGCTCGGGGTCGTGCCACATGCCCTGTTCCTTGGCGTACGCCTCGACGAGCGCGAGCTGCTCGTCGCTGCGGCCGGTCAGGCGCAGGTAGTTGATGGTCTCGCCGTCGATCGGGAAGATCGCCGCGGTGGAACCGAATTCGGGGCTCATGTTGCCCAGGGTCGCGCGGTTCGCCAGCGGCACCTCGGTGACGCCCTTGCCGTAGAACTCGACGAACTTGCCGACGACGCCGTGCTTGCGCAGCTGCTCGGTGACGGTGAGCACCACGTCGGTGGCGGTCACGCCGGGCTTGATCTCACCGGTCAGCTTGAAGCCGACCACGCGCGGGATCAGCATGGAGACCGGCTGGCCGAGCATCGCGGCCTCGGCCTCGATGCCGCCGACGCCCCAGCCGAGCACGCCGAGGCCGTTGACCATGGTGGTGTGCGAGTCGGTGCCGACACAGGTGTCGGGGTAGGCCTGGCCGTTGCGGACCATGACGGTGGGGGCCAGGTATTCGATGTTGACCTGGTGGACGATGCCCATGCCGGGGGGGACGACCTTGAAGTCGTCGAAGGCGCCCTGGCCCCAGCGCAGGAACTGGTAACGCTCGCCGTTGCGCTCGTATTCGAGGTCGACGTTGCGCTCCAGCGCGTCGGCGCGGCCGAAGACGTCCAGGATCACCGAGTGGTCGATGACCATGTCAGCGGGGGAGAGCGGGTTCACCTTGCTGGGATCGCCACCGAGGGTGGTGACGGCCTCACGCATGGTGGCCAGGTCGACGATGCAGGGCACGCCGGTGAAGTCCTGCATGATCACGCGCGCGGGGGTGAACTGGATCTCGACGCTCGGCTGCGCCGAGGGGTCCCAGTTCGCGATCTCGCGGATGTGGTCGGCGGTGATGTTCGCGCCGTCCTCGGTGCGCAGCAGGTTTTCTGCCAGCACCTTCAGGGCGTAGGGCAGCTTCTCGGTGCCGGGAACAGCCGAGAGACGGAAGATCTCGTAGGAGTTGCTTCCGACCTCTAGCGTGCCTTTGGCGCCGAAGGTATCAATCTTCGTCACGTCAGCTCCACTCATGTGTGAGGGTGTGCCGCCGGCGGGGCTGTGCCGGCGACTCGCGTCTTCGGAGGGGGTATCCGGCGCCGTGATATGCCGGTTTCCTCGCCGTACGAGCCTAACAGTACGCTTGTCCTATGAAATACGCGGGGGCCGTCGGTGGTGCCGTGTGGACGTAGTACAGCGCCACGTCGCGTACTGTGCCTGACGAGCGAAGTCGGGGAAGACGCAGTGACGCTCACCTTGGCAGTGTTGGACGCCCGTCGCGACACCGGCGATCGTGGCTCGACAGACCGGATGGAAGATGACCACTTTTGCGCCGATGGCGGCCGAACTGCCGCCGAACACCGTGCTGAGCAGCGTCGCGTCCGACCTCGCCGACAATCACGTCGCGGCCCCCAAAGGTCAGGATCAGGAGAAACTGGCGGCGATCGTCGCGCAGGCGCGATCCGAGGGGATCCCGCTCAGCGTCGTCATCGTTCCCGGTAATCCCGGCCACGACTCGAGCCTACGTGACCTGGCCACCGAGGTCGGCGAGAGCACCCACGGCACCGTCGCGGTCTTCAGCGACGACTGGCTCGGCACCTACAGCGACAGCATCAGCCGGGTTCGCCTGGAATGGGCCGAGGACGCGGCCAAGTACAAGGGCAACCATCCCGAAGAGGCCGTGCAGGTCTTCGTCGACCGGCTGGAGCAGCCGGAAGGCGTCTCCTGGAGTGTCATCACCGGTGTGTTGCTCGGCCTGATGGCGCTGGCGATCGCCGGGCTGTATCTGGTGAAGGTCCGCCGCGGGCCCGAGGTCCCGGCCGTCAGTGAGTCGCCGCGCGTCGATGCGGGCTCCACCAACTAACTGGTTTCACTCCAGTCACATTTCCAGACCGACGGTCTGTTTCATGGCGTAGAAAACTGTCTCCTGTCAGGCTAATTCCGAGCAATCGATGAATTGTTGCCGCGCGCCACTGTGGCAGTTGTTTCCTTTGGGAACTATGTGTCGTACGGTTGCGGTGATTGCGAGCGTGAATGCAGTGGTACAGGGGGCATTGGTCGACTCTTGTGGTCGGTGTTTCGGCTGATGTGCCGGTGGCGTATGTCGAGTCGAGATACTCGGAGGTGCCGTGCGCGGTGCGGGCAGGCAGGACGAACCAGGTCTATTACGAATAGCGATCGGTTTGCTGGCGGTGCTGGTGGTACTCGGCACCGCAGGACCGGTCGCGGCGGTACCACCCCCGCCCCCCAATCCGTCCGACGGTGAGATCGCCGGAGCGGGCGCCCAGGTCGACGCGCGGGTCAGCGAGATCGGCCTGTTGATCAATCGCGTCGCCGCGGCCGATCAACAATTACGCGAACTCGACGACGAACTCGCAGGCAAACGCGAAGCGGTCAACCAGGCACTCGTCGACCTGCAGACCGCACGCGACGCCGCCGACACGGCCGCCGCCGCCGTCGCCGACAGTCGGACCCAACTGGCGGACGCGGGCGCGAAAGTCGGTGTGGCACGCCAGGATTTCGATCAGGTCGCCACCCAGGCCTACGTGCGCCCCGCCACCAGTTCGGTCGTCACCTACCTCGCCTCCTCGACCCCCGACGCCGCGATGGATCGCGCGCAGGTGCTCGCCATGGTGTCGAAGAACCAGCGGCAGGTCCTGGACGGGTTGCGGCGCGCCCAGATCGACCAGGCCAACCAGAACTCAGCCGCCCGGCAAGCGAAGGCCGATGCCGATACGGCCGCGGCGGGCGCGGAGCAGAAGCGTGACGCCGCCCAGACCGCGGTGAACATCGCCAAAAACGAGTTCGACACCCAGAGCGTGGCCCGCGAGAATCTGCGCCGCGATCGCAGCGCCGCCCAGTCCGCCCTCGATGTCGCCCGCTCGACCGTCGCCGGGCTACAGAGCCAGCGCGAGATCTTCCTGAACTGGGACGACCAACGCGAAGCCGAGGTGCTCGCCCTGCTGGCCGCCGCCAACGCCGCCGCCTCCCGCGCCGCCGCCGACAAAGCCGCCCGCGACCGCGCCGCCCAGCTCAACGAGGGCCAGCGCCCACACACCGACCTCGAGTCGACCCCGGCCTCCCCGCGCCGAACCGAACCGCGCCCCTCGCGACCCCAGGTCACCGGTTCGGCCGCGATCGAAACAGTGGTCGACCGCGCGATGTCGCAACTCGGCGTCACCTACGCCTGGGGTGGCGGCGACGAGGACGGCCCCACCCTCGGTATCCGCGACGGCGGCACCGGCGACGCCCACGGCGACTTCAACAAGGTCGGCTTCGACTGCTCGGGCCTGATGCTCTACGCCTTCGCCGGCATCGGCGTCTCCCTGCCGCACTACAGCGGCTACCAGTACAACGCGGGCACCCGAGTCGACGTCGACGACCGCGAACGCGGCGACATGCTCTTCTGGGGCCCCGGCGGCAGCGTGCACGTGGCGATGTATCTGGGCAACGGCACGATGATCGAGGCCCCTGAATCCGGGGACATCGTGAAGATTTCCCCGGTCCGCGAAGACGGCATCATGCCGTACGCGGTCCGCATCGTCACCGACTGAGTGCGTATCGCTGCTGGTAGGGGCCGGATCGGTGCAGTGTGCCCCACCTCGGCCGAGTCGCGTGAGCGGCGTCACGAGGATGACGAATCCCCGTCTAGTACTGGCCGGTTGCGGCGCACCGGGCGATTCAATGGAATAGTTGGTGCCGCACGCACAGGACCAAAGCGAAAGCGGGGATGTTGGTGACTTCGACGGAAGGTGTGAGCGGGCCGAAGCTGGCGAAGGACGCCGGTACGGCTGCGCCGAGCACCCTGGAGCGTGACGTCCAGACTCTCGAGAAGGCGATTTACGAGGTCAAGCGGGTTATCGTCGGTCAGGATCGGCTCGTCGAGCGTTTGCTCGTCGCCGTGCTGGCGCGCGGACACGTGCTCCTCGAAGGTGTGCCTGGCGTCGCGAAGACTCTTGCGGTGGAAACCTTCGCCAAGGTCATCGGCGGCTCGTTCTCCCGGGTGCAGTTCACCCCGGACCTCGTGCCAACCGACCTGATCGGTACCCGCATCTACCGGCAGGGCCGCGAGGAATTCGACACCGAGCTCGGCCCGGTCGTCGCGAACTTCGTGCTCGCCGACGAGATCAACCGCGCACCGGCCAAGGTGCAGTCGGCACTGCTCGAGGTGATGGCCGAGCGCAAGCTGTCGATCGGCGGCAAGACCTACCCGATGCCCGATCCGTTCCTGGTCATGGCGACCCAGAACCCGATCGAGAGCGAGGGCGTGTACCCGCTGCCCGAGGCGCAGCGCGACCGCTTCCTGTTCAAGGTGGTCGTGGACTACCCCTCGGTCGAGGAAGAGCGCGAGATCATCTACCGGATGGGTGTGAGCGCGCCCGAGCCGAATCAGATTCTCGACCCCGAAGACATCATTCGCCTGCAGAAGGTGGCCGCCAACGTCTTCGTGCACCACGCGCTCGTCGACTACGTGGTCCGCGTGATCACCGCGACCCGCACGCCCGCCGAATTCGGCATGGACGATGTGGCGAGCTGGATCTCCTACGGCGCGTCCCCGCGCGCGAGCCTCGGCATCATCGCCGCGGCCCGCTCGGTCGCGCTGATCCGTGGTCGTGACTACGTGGTGCCGCAGGACGTCGTCGAGGTGATCCCGGACGTGCTGCGTCACCGCCTGGTGCTGTCGTATGACGCACTGGCCGACGAGGTTTCGCCCGAGGACGTCATCAAGCGTGTGCTGCAGACGGTCGGTCTCCCGCAGGTCGCCCCGCAGGCCAACGGTCAAGCTGCCCAGCAGCAGCCGCCGGTGCCCCAGCCGCCCCAGCCCCAGCCCGCGCCGCAGCCGGTGAACGGGCAGCAGTCCCAGCCCGCCGGCTCCGTCGCGCCCCAGTGAGTGCGCCGGAACCCGTTGTCCGCGTGCCCGTGTCGTCGCACGCGCCGCCGTCGTTCCGCGCCGGTGAACTGACCGATCCGAAGCTGGCCGCCGCGCTCAAGACCCTCGAGTTGACCGTGCGGCGCCGCCTCGACGGTGTGCTGCACGGCGACCACCAGGGTCTGATCCCCGGACCCGGTTCGGAACCGGGGGAGGCGCGGCTGTACCAGCCGGGTGACGATGTGCGACAGATGGACTGGTCGGTCACCGCCCGGACCACCCATCCGCACGTGCGGCAGATGATCGCCGATCGCGAGCTGGAGACCTGGCTCGTCGTCGACCTGTCGTCGAGCCTGGACTTCGGCACCGGCCGGGTACACAAACGCGATCTCGCGATCGCGGCCGCCGCGGCGATCACCCACCTCACCTCCGGCGGCGGCAACCGCATCGGCGCCGTAGTGGCGACCGGTCAGGATCTGGTACGCATCCCCGCCCGCAGCGGGCGCATGCACGCCCAGACCCTGCTGCGCGGCATCGCGACCACCCCGCACGCCCGCGACGGTGTACGCGGTGACCTCAAGGCCGGGATCGAATCGCTGCGCCGCCCGCAACGCAAACGCGGTCTGGCCGTGGTGATCAGCGACTTCCTCGGCGACGTCGACTGGCAGCGTTCGCTTCGCGCGATCTCGGCCCGCCACGACCTCCTCGCCGTTGAGGTGCTCGACCCACTCGACATCGCGCTGCCCGACGGCGGCGACGTGGTGCTGCACGATCCCGAATCGGGCCGCACCCGCGAGTTCAGCGTCACTCCCACGCTGCGCGCCGATTTCGCCGCCGCGGCCGGAGCCCAGCGTGCGCAGGTGGCGCAGGCGCTGCGCAGCTGTGGCGCGCCGGTGCTCACCCTGCAGACCGATCGGGACTGGATCGCCGACGTGGTCCGGTTCGTGTCCACCCGGCGCCACAGCCTCGGCGCCCCGAGCGGGCGGGTGCCTCGCCAGTGAGTATTTCGCATTTCACGGCCGTCGTCTGGCTCGGTTTCCTCGCGGTCGTCGCCCTGCTCGTGCTCGGCTACGTGCTGGTGCAGCGCGCCCGGCACAAGCGGATGCTGCAGTTCGGCAACATGGCGATCCTGGAGCGCGTCGCCCCGTCGCGACCGAGTCCGATGCGCCACGCGCCGATCGCGCTCATCCTGGTCGGCCTTGTGCTGCTGACCATCGCCGCCGCGGGCCCGACCGCCGTGCAGAAGGTGCCGCGTAACCGCGCGACTGTTGTTCTGGTGATGGATGTTTCGCTGTCGATGGAAGCCACCGACGTGGAGCCGGACCGACTGCAGGTCGCGCAGAAGGCGGGCAAGGACTTCGTCGACGGGCTGACGCCGGGCATCAACCTCGGTTTCGTCACCTTCGCGGGCACGGCCTCGGTGATGGTGTCGCCGACGACCAACCGCGAAGCCGTCAAGCACTCGATCGACAACATCAAGCTGGCCGAGCGCACCGCCACCGGCGAGGGCGTCCTCACAGCTCTGCAGTCGATCGATACCCTGGCGGCCGTGCTCGGCGGCGCCGAGACGCCCCCGCCCGCGCGGGTGGTGCTGATGTCGGACGGCAAGCAGACCGTGCCCGACGACAAGGACGTCGACAATCCCCGGCACGGTTTCACCGCCGCGCGCCTGGCCAAGAACAAGGGCATCCCGGTCTCGACGATCTCCTTCGGCACCGAATGGGGCACCGTCGAGATCCCGGATTCCGACGGCAAGGGTTCACAGCGGGTGAAGGTACCCGTCGACAACGACTCGCTGCGCGAGATCGCCGAGCTGTCCGGCGGCGACTTCTACACCGCCTCGTCGCTGGCCGAACTCACCGCGGTCTACGACACCCTCGAGGAACAGATCGGCTACGAGACCACCCGTGGCGATGCGAGCAGGCCGTGGCTGTTGCTCGGCATGCTGGCCATCGCGGCGGGAGTCGTCGTCAGTTTGCTCTATCGTCAACGCCTGCCCTAGCTCCCCACGCCCCGCGTTGTGAGCTGTCGCAACGGCGCGACCCTGACGCGGGGCGCACGAATCGGAACAGATAGGTTGGACCCTATGTCGAACGTCACATCACGATCGGTCCTGGTCACCGGCGGTAACCGCGGTATCGGTCTCGCGGTCGCGCAGCGGCTGCAGGCCGACGGCCACAAGGTCGCCGTCACCCATCGTGGATCAGGGGTGCCCGAGGGTCTGTTCGGTGTGAAATGCGATGTCACCGACAGTGATTCGGTCGATCGTGCGTTCACCGAGGTCGAGGAGCACCAGGGTCCGGTCGAGGTGCTGGTCGCCAACGCGGGCATCACCGACGACACCCTGCTGATGCGCATGACCGAAGAGCAGTTCACGAAGGTCATCGACGCCAACCTGACCGGTGCGTTCCGCTGTGCCAAGCGCGCCAACCGAAATATGCTGCGGGGTCGCTGGGGCCGGATGATCTTCCTCGGTTCCGTGGTCGGCCTGAGCGGTCAGGCCGGGCAGATCAACTACGCCTCCTCCAAAGCCGGCGTCATCGGTATGGCCCGCTCGATCAGCCGTGAGCTGGGTTCGCGCTCGATCACCGCCAACGTGGTCGCGCCCGGTTTCATCGAAACCGACATGACAAAAGATTTGCCCGACGATCTGAAGGACATGGCGAAGAAGTTCATTCCGCTGCAGCGTCTCGGCCAGCCGGAAGACATCGCGGCCGTCGTCAGCTTCCTCGCCTCCGAGGACTCCCGCTATGTCACCGGCGCCGTTATCCCGGTCGACGGCGGCATGGGCATGGGGCATTAACTGTCTTTGCAGGGGGCCACTGATTCGCTGACCGGATCACCATTCAACTGATTTCAGGAGAACCGAAAACTCATGGGCGGACTGCTCGAAGGTAAGACCATCCTGGTCACCGGCATCATCACCGACTCGTCGATCGCGTTCCACGCGGCCGCGATCGCGCAGGAGCAGGGCGCGAGGGTGATCATCACCGGTATCCCCGACCGCCTGCGGCTGATCGACCGCATCGCCAAGCGGCTGCCGCAGGAGGTGCCGCCCGCCATCGGTCTCGACGTGACCAACGAAGACGATCTGGCCGCGCTCACCGAGAAGCTGCGTGAGATCGCGCCCGAGGGCGTCGACGGCGTGCTGCACTCCATCGCGTTCGCGCCGCGTTCGATCATGGGCCCCGGCGCGCTGCCGTTCCTCGAGGGCCCCGGCCCCGATGTCTCCAAGTCGTTCGAGATCTCGGCCTGGAGCTACGCCTCGCTGGCGCGCGCCGTGCTCCCCGTCATGAACGAGGGTGGCTCGATCGTCGGCATGGACTTCGATCCGCGCGTGGCCATGCCGTACTACAACTGGATGGGCGTGTCCAAGGCCGCGCTCGAGTCGGTGAACCGCTACGTGGCGCGCGAGGTGGGCGCCGCCAAGAAGATTCGCTCCAACCTCATCGCCGCCGGCCCGATCAAGACCCTCGCGGCCAAGGCCATCGCGGGTACCGCGACCGACGATGCCAAGCAGCTCGTCCAGCTCGACGAGTACTGGGACGGCGCGTCGCCGATCGGCTGGGACGGCAACGACCCGCGCGCGGTCGGCAAGTCGATCGTGGCGCTGCTCTCGGATTGGCTGCCCGCCACCACCGGTTCGATCATCTACGTCGACGGCGGCGCCAGCCACAACATGTGGTTCCCGGAGAACATGTCGCTGAGCTGATGCCGGACGCCCTGCTGCTGCTGTCCTTCGGTGGCCCCGAAGGCCCCGAGGACGTGCTCCCCTTCCTGGAGAACGTCACTCGGGGCCGCGGGGTGCCTCCAGAACGGCTCGCTGAAGTCGCGCAGCATTACCTGCATTTCGGCGGGGTCTCGCCGATCAACGCGTTGAATCGGCAGCTCATCGCCGCGCTCGAGGCCGACCTCGCCGAGGCCGGAATGGATCTGCCGGTCTATTTCGGCAATCGCAACTGGCATCCCATGGTCGAGGACACCGTCGCGCGGATGACCGCCGACGGTGTGCGATCGGCGCTGGTCTTTCCGACCTCGGCGTGGGGTGGGTATTCCGGTTGTCGCCAGTACCACGAGGACATCAACCGTGCCCGCACGGCCGCCGGTGACGGTGCCCCCGAACTGGTGAAACTGCGCCAGTACTTCGATCATCCGCTGCTGATCGAGTCCTTCGCCGACGCGATCACCGCTGCGGTGCAGCACCTTCCAGCCGATCGCCGCGTCGGCGCGCGCCTGGTGTTCACCGCGCATTCCATCCCCGTCGCCGCCGACATCGCCGCCGGGCCGCCCGCCGACGGTGGCCGCCTCTACAGTCGACAGGTCGCCGAGGCGGCCCGATTGTGTGCCGCGGCAACAGGTTTCGCCGATTACGATGTGGTGTGGCAGTCACGTTCGGGCCCTCCGCAGGTGCCGTGGCTCGAACCCGACATCGTCGACCACCTGGATGTGTTGCACGGCAAGGGAATCGACGCCGTGGTGGTGTGCCCGGTCGGTTTCGTCTCTGATCATCTCGAAGTGATCTGGGACCTCGACAACGAAGCATCGGTCCGCGCCGCCGAACTCGGCATGGCGTTCGCCCGCGTCGCGACCCCCGGCACCGATCCGCGGTTCTCCCGGATGATCGTCGAACTGATCGCCGAACGTGTGAGTGCTGGTCCGGTGCGTGAACTCGGCACGGTACCCGGTTACGGCTGCACCGTCGACGGTGCCCTGTGCGCCCCCGGTTGCTGCGAACCGCCCGCGCGCCCGGTCCGTCGCTGAACACAACCGGATAACCATTCGCCGGTGGTCGCGCACTCGCGGGGTAGCCTTTGCACAGTTGCGCTCGACTGATCGGAGGATTTCCGATGATTTCGACACCGCCGCGCCGCCTCGGCGGGTTCGCCATGGCATTGGTCGCCGCTACGCTCGGTCTGTCCGGGTGTGGCAAGGAATCCGGCTACCAAACCCAGCCCCCACAGCCCACCGAGCCCACGATTTCGCAAGCCTCGGTGCAAGATCTGTGCGGGATCCTCGACGGGCAGAAGGGGACGTGGAAGGCGCTGGGCCCACGGGTCGCGCGGGTGGCGTTCACCGGCGCGGTGAGGCTGTGGACAGTGAACGACACCGTCGCCAATGCCGCCATCTCCTACAACCGCCGCATTGTCGACACCGTCACCATCCGCACCTGCCCGCAGGTTCGCGACGCCACCGTCAAGGCGCTCGACGTCCCGGATTTGAAGGCCGCCCTCGGCGGATTCTGAACTGGCACTTCCCACTCGGCGCCGCTGGTCTACACCGCTGGATTTCGGCCAAGACCCGCCACCCGGTCTAGGTGTCGCGGCGGGCGGCGGCGTGGACCGCGACGAGGCGGGCTTCGCGGATCGTGTTCCACAGCGGGCGCAGCAGGGATTCGTGCGCGCCGATCGCGGTGGCCGAGGTGGGCGAGGAGGCCGGCTCGTGCTGGGCGACGGTGAGGATCGCGGCCACATGATCGGCGGTGTCGAGAATTCGCTTGGCGCGCAACGGAATCGAGTCCGGGTAGGCGTGGCGCGAGTAGGCCGCGAGCTGTGCCTCGATCTGCTCGCGTGGATCGTCGTCGCCGTTGCCGACCGCGGTGGTGTGCAGTTGCATCAGGGCGTCGGCGGCGTCGCGGACCGATTCGCGCATGGTGTATTCGGCCTCACCGAGCGACATGTCGTGCCCGGCGAGGTGGGGAAGGTCGACGCCGTAGACGGTCCACTGCAGCGTGTCGTCGTCGTCCCACTGCGGGATCAGGCCGGTGCCCGGTTCGCCGGGAACACCGAGCAGCAGGCCTTCCTCGGCGTCGATCGCGTCGGCCGCGAAGGCGGAACCGACGGGCAGCCCGCGCACGTCACCCGCCGCGGGCAGGACCAGACGCAGGTGCGTACCGGCCGGGGCCATCGCCTCGCGGATCACCTTGAGCAGTGGCATGGCGCCGGTGCCGGCGTCGCCGCGTGAGGTCCACGGCAGATCCGTGCGTCCGCCGGTCACCGGGTCGCCCGCCGCGATGGTGTGGCGCGGCGCCCAGGCGTGCAGTGCCTCCAGCACGTCGTCGGGCGCGCTGGTACCGGCCAGCCAGGAGCCGGCCCACAACGTCAGCGTGGCACTGGGAGAGCACATAATCATCGAGCATAAAGGTTCGCCCGGCTTCGCGTGCGGGCACTGAGACGCTCGATCATGGCCCACCTGACCTGCTGTGGGTTCAGTCCGGCTCGGTCACGAAGTCGATGAGCCGTTCCACGGCGCCGATGAGCGGGGGTTCCAGATCCCGGAACGAGTCGACCGCATCGTAGACACGGCGCCAGCCCTGCTGCGGTGTTCCCCAGCCCAGCCGCGCGCAGATTCCGGTCTTCCAATCCTCACCGCGGGGGACGGTCGGCCAGGCGTCGATGCCGACTGCGGCGGGCCGCACCGCCTGCCAGACATCGATGTAGGGATGGCCGGTCACCAGCACGTGCGGGCCGAGGCCGGTGGTCAGGTGCGTCTCCTTCGAGCCGGTCACCAGGTGGTCGACGAGCACCCCCACGCGCGCGCCGGGGCCGGGTTCGAATTCGGTGAGCCGGGCGCCGAGATTGTCGAGCCCTTCCAGATGTTCGACGACCACGCCCTCCACCCGCAGGTCGTGGCCCCACACCCGCTCGACGAGTGCCGCGTCGTGCACGCCTTCCACCCAGATCCGGCTGGTACGCGCGACTCGTGCGCGCAGGCCATCGACGCGAGTGGAGCCCGACGCCGACCGTGTCGGCTGCTTCGGCGTGGACGCGGTGGGCTTGGTCAGCGTGACCGGTTTTCCGTCGATCAGGAACGCGGCCTCACGCATCGCGAACAACCGCACCGTCCCGCGCGCATCCTCGAGTTTCACGAACTCGCCGTCGTAACTGCGGTCGAAACCGACTACGGCACCGCAGAATCCGCTCGCCGCGTCCTCCACCACCAGATCGCGTTCGGCACTCACTGTCGGCACCGGCTTCTTCTTGGTCCGATCATGTCCGGAATAAATGTCGCCGTAGCTGTCTCGTGCACTCACGCCCCGAAACTACCGCGCGCAGAAGACAGTGCGCCGCACCGCCGCACCGCGACCGATGATCAGGTGAGGCCCGCCCGTAAACCGGTTATCGAGGCTAGGCTGGCAGTGTGGCCGCAATAGTCTGGCTGATCGCGGGCATCGTTCTCGCGGCGGCGGAAATGCTCACCGGGGATCTGATGCTGCTCACGCTCGGCGTGGCGGCACTGGGCACGGCGGGTGTGAGCGCCGCGACCGAGCTGCCGATCTGGGGCGACGCGTTGGTGTTCGCCGCGATGGCCGGGGTGCTGTTCGTCGGGGTGCGGCCGCTGCTGCGCCGCAAGTTCGGTACTCCGCCGCCCACTCCGACCAATGCCGATGCGCTGCCGGGGAAGTCGGCGCTGGTGCTCGAGCCGGTCGCGGAGTATTCGGGTCAGGTCAAGCTCAATGGTGAGGTCTGGACGGCGCGTCCGCTCGACCCGACCGAAGTGTACGAAGCCGGTGTGACTGTCTATGTGATGAAGATCGATGGCGCTACCGCCGTCGTCTGGAAGGGTCCCTAGCAATGGTTGCCTTGATCGTGGCCGCTGTCCTCGTCCTGCTGGTCGTGGTGGTGGTTTTCAAATCGATCGCGCTCGTTCCGCAGGCCGAGGCGGCGGTGATCGAACGGCTCGGGCGTTATTCGCGCACCGTGTCCGGTCAGCTGACGTTCCTCGTCCCGTTCGCCGATCGCATCCGCGCGAAGGTGGATCTGCGCGAGCGGGTCGTGTCGTTCCCGCCGCAGCCGGTGATCACCCAGGACAACCTCACGCTGCAGATCGACTCGGTGGTGTATTTCCAGGTCACCAGCCCGCAGGCCGCGGTCTACGAGATCAGCAACTACATCGCCGCGGTCGAGCAGCTCACCGTCACCACCCTGCGCAATGTGGTCGGTGGCATGACCCTGGAAGAGACGCTGACCTCGCGCGATCAGATCAACAACCAGCTGCGCGGTGTGCTCGACGAGGCCACCGGTCGTTGGGGCCTTCGGGTGGCCCGAGTGGAGCTCAAGTCCATCGATCCGCCGCCGTCGATCCAGGAATCGATGGAGAAGCAGATGAAGGCCGATCGGGAGAAGCGCGCGACGATCCTCACCGCCGAAGGTAACCGCGAAGCGCAGATCAAGACCGCCGAGGGTGCCAAGCAGGCGGCGATCCTGACCGCAGAGGGTGGCAAACAGTCCTCGATCCTGTCGGCGGAGGGCGAACGCCAGAGCCGCATCCTGCGCGCCCAGGGTGAACGTGCCGCCTCCTACCTGCAGGCGCAGGGCCAGGCGAAGGCGATCGAGAAGGTCTTCGCCGCCATCAAGAACGGCAAGCCGACCCCGGAACTGCTTGCCTACCAGTACATGCAGACGCTCCCGATGGTGGCCAAGGGTGACGCGAACAAGGTGTGGCTGGTGCCTTCCGATTTCGGCAAGGCCCTCGAAGGTTTCGCCCAGAACTTCGCCACCAAGGGCGAGGACGGTGTGTTCCGTTACGAGCCGTCCGTCGATGAGGCGCCGGTGAAGATCGAAGACGATTCCGACGTGGCCGACTGGTTCGAAACCGCCTCGGACCCGAAAATCGCCGAGGCCGTCCGCGCCGCCGAGGCCACCGCCCGCACCCCGGTCGAAGGTTTCGACTCAACGATACCGCGCCCGAAAACCTCTGTGGCCAAGGGCGATCCGGAACTCCCGGCCCCACCCCCCATCGCCCCGCAGGAACAGCCCACCCCTCGCCCCGACGACCCGTACGGTCGCCCCTGGCAGCCGCCCCAACACGGCTGACCATAGCGAATTCGCGCCCAGGTACGGCCCCGACGCAACCACAGCGTCGGGGCCGTTTCCTGTTGCCTGCGCGAATTCAGTGGGGGAGGGGGAGGAGTTCGACGAGGGAGCCTCGGCCGGTGCCGGGCGGGAGGATGGCCAGGGCTTGGGCGGGGATGAGGCCGGCCAGGTGGGGAGTGTGGGCGGGGCCGGTGCTGCGCCAGACGCCGCCGGGGTGTTGTTGGACGCCGACCAGGCGGGTGGCTTCGCCTGCCATGACGCCCGCGTCGGAGAGGCGGCCCCAGAGGGCGGGGCCGGGGGTGCGCAGGGTGAGGGCGTCGACGATGGCGGGGCCGACGGCCAGCAGGGCTGCGACGGCGGCGAAAGGGTTACCGGGCAGGCCGAGGAGGACTCGGCCGTCGGGGAGTTGGGCGACGAGAGTGGAGCCACCGGGGCGGATCGCGATGCGTTCGACGATGATGCGGGCGCCGAGGTCGGCGAGCAGGGTGCGCAGGTGGTCGGCGGCGCCGCGGCCGGTGGCCCCGACCATGACGACCAGGTCGGCGTGGGATTTCAGGGTGAGCCAGGAACGCAGGAGGTCTTTGCTGTCGGCGAGGTGCCAGAGGCCGGTGCTCTCGATGTCGCAGGAGCGCAGGAACTCTGGCATGACGGGGCCGAGCGAGTCGCGGGTTTCGCCGGGGTCGA
Organism: Nocardia sp. A7; assembly: GCF_046549215.1. Lineage (NCBI taxonomy): Bacteria > Bacillati > Actinomycetota > Actinomycetes > Mycobacteriales > Nocardiaceae > Nocardia > Nocardia sp. A7. The sequence continues at coordinate 380,203 of NZ_JAJPWE010000002.1, forward strand.
GCGGGCCGACGGCGCGGATTTCGTCGCCGGTCATCACCACATCGGCACGCAAAGGCCCACGCACGGTGACGGTTTCGGCTTCGGCACTGAGTGCTGCCGAGGCCAGTGCCGCCGAGACCCGGGCACCGGCGCCGGCCAGTTCCGTTCCGCTGCTCCAGTGCTCGCCTTGGCGGCGGGTGTCATCGCGGACGGGCGCGCCGGGCGCCCGCATCACCACCTGCTTGCCGGACACGGTTGTCCGCACGCTGTGTTCGTCGCGCAGGGTGGCCGTGGTGCCCAACGGGGTAGCCGCGCCGGTCGCGATCCGCACTGCTTCGCCGGGCGCCAGCACCACTGAGCAGCCGCGGCCGGCGTAGCTGACCTGCTGGTGCAGGCGCCACCACGGTCCAGGCCCCGCTACCGCGTAGCCGTCCATGGCGGCACTGTCCACGCGCGGCAGGGGAGTGCCCGCGCAGAGCCCGACGGCCAGGGTCGCCCCGACGGCCTCGGCAACGGGGCGCTCACGCACCGCGATCGGCTCGAGGTCCGCGGCTATCTGCGCCCGCACCAGAGCCAGCCCACATTGCACCGCCGGAACTACGCCCACCCGTGCGCTCGTCACCACGTCTCGCCTTCTGCAGGACCCATCACCGACACTGCGACTCATGGTGCGCACCACCGATTGCCTGCGATTTTCTTGGCAGTTGCCTCGCGATGACGTTGTGCTCACGGACGAGCGGGTCCGGTGGTGCGTAGTTCGGCGCTGGGCCGCACTGCGAGCACCTCCGGTCCTCGGTTCACGCTTCGGCGAGCGAATTCGCGAGGTCCGCCGCGCGGTCGGCGATGGCGGTGCCGAGTTCGGCGGTGGTGGCGGTACCGCCCAGATCTGGCGTGAGCACCGTGCCCGCGGCGAGGACATCGCAGACCGCCCGGTCGACGGCGGCGGCCGCGGCGTGCTCGCCGAGGTGGGACAGCAGCATGGCGCCCGCCAGGATCTGGGCGACGGGGTCGGCGATGCCCATGCCCGCGATGTCGGGCGCGCTGCCGTGCACGGCCTCGAACATCGACGGCGCGTCCGCCGCGGGGTTGATGTTGCCCGAGGGCGCGAGGCCGAGTCCGCCGGTGACGGCCGCGGCGAGGTCGGAGAGGATGTCGCCGAACAGGTTCGAGCCGACGATCACGTCGAGGCGGTCGGGGTGCAGCACGATTTCGGCGGCCAACGCATCGACGTGCATCTGCCGCGTCCGCACCGACGGGTATTCGGCGGCGATGCGTTCGAAGACGCTGTCCCAGTACGGCATCGAGTGGATCAGTCCGTTGGACTTCGTCGCCGAACAGAGCTTGCCCGAGCGTTCGGCCGCGCGGTCGAAGGCGTAGCGGATGATCCGTTCGCAGCCGGTGCGGGTGAACACCGACTCCTGCAGCACGAATTCGTCCGGCCTGCCGGGATTGTGGATACCGCCGATCTCGGAGTACTCGCCCTCGGAGTTCTCCCGCACGATGAGAATGTCGAGGTCGTCGGCGGTGCGGTCGCGCAGCGCCGATTCCGTACCGGGCAGCAGCCGCACCGGCCGGAGATTGACGTACTGGCCGAAGGCGCGCCGCAGCGGAATCAGCAAGCCCCACAGCGAAATATGATCGGGCACCCCGGGAAATCCCACGGCGCCCAACAGGATCGCATCGAACTCGGCAAGCCGCGAAGGTCCGTCGGCCGGCATCATCGCACCGGTCCGTAGATAGTTCTCACACGAGTAGTCGAACTCGGTCCAGCTGATTGCCGGCAGGACCCGGTCGAGCACCTTCACCGCCTCGACGGTGACATCGACGCCGATTCCGTCGCCCGGAATGGTCGCGATCCGGTATGTGCGCACGCTGTCTCCCTAAACCTTGACGCCGATGTATTTGGTCTCGAGGAATTCGTCGATCCCGGTGAACCCGCCCTCGCGACCGAGTCCCGATTCCTTCACCCCGCCGAACGGCGCGGCCGGATTGGAGACCACGCCCTGATTCAGGCCGACCATTCCCGTCTCGAGAGCTTCGCAGACGCGCAGTCCACGCCGCAGGTTCTCGGTGAACACGTACGCGACCAGCCCGTAGGGGGTGTCATTGGCCCGGGTGATCGCTTCGTCCTCGGTCTCGAACGTGGCGATCGCGGCAACCGGACCGAAGATCTCGGTGTGGCACAGCTCGGCGTCGTCGGGGACGCCGGTGAGCACGGTCGCCGGGTAGAACGTGCCCGGTCCGTCGACCGCCGTGCCGCCGAGCAGCACCTCGGCACCACGTCGGCGGGCGTCGGCCACGAGCTGCTCGACCTTGGAGACGGCATCGGCGTCGATGAGCGGTCCGACCACAACGCCCGGCTCGGTGCCACGGCCCATCGGCAGCGCGGCCATCCGCGCGGCCAGCCGTTCGGCGAACTCGTCAGCGATGCCGCGCTGCACCAGAATTCGATTCGCGGCCGTGCACGCCTGGCCGATATTGCGCATCTTGGCGGCCAGCGCACCCTCGACCGCTTCGTCGAGATCGGCATCGTCGAACACCAGCAGCGGCGCGTTGCCGCCGAGTTCCATGGAGGTCCGCATGACGGTGCGGGCGCACTGCTCGAGGAGCAGTTTCCCGATCGCGGTCGACCCGGTGAAGGAGAGTTTGCGGGAGCGGGGATCGGCGATGAGCGGTGTCATCAGTGCGCCGGGGTCAGCGGTGGTCACCACGTTGACCACACCGGCAGGCACACCGGCATCGGCCAGGATCGCCGCGAGTGCCAGCATCGAAAGTGGCGTCTGCTCAGCGGGTTTCACGACACAGGTGCACCCGGCGGCCAGCGCGGGCGCGATCTTGCGGGCACCCATCGCCATCGGGAAGTTCCACGGCGTGATGAGCAGGCTCGGCCCCACCGGCTGCTTGGTCACCAGAAACCGCGAACCACCCGTCGGCGCCGGCATGTACCCGCCGTCGAGGCGAACGGCTTCCTCGGCGAACCAGCGGAAGAACTCTGCGGCATAGGCGATTTCGCCACGCGCCTCCGTCAGCGGTTTGCCCATCTCGAGGGTCATGATCAGTGCGAGGCGTTCGGTATCGGCGAGCAGCGCGTGGTGCGCGCGCAGCAAAATGTCGCTGCGGGTGCGTGCCGGGGTGTTCGCCCAGTCCGCCTGGGCAGCCGCGGCGGCGGTGAGCGCGTCGAGTCCGTCGGCCGCGGTCGCGTCCGCCACCGCGCACAACCGCGCGCCGGTCGCGGGATCGAGGACGGGCAGCGCCGCGGGGGAGTCGCGCCATCGACCACCGATGAACAATCCCTTCGGCACGCTGTCGATCGCGGCGCGCTCGGCGGCGCTCAGGTTGTCGAGCGGCTGTTCACTGCTCCCGGACTCGGCTGTGAGGAGCCCTTGTGCCTCGTTCATGCGGTGCCTGCCTCCCGACGCGGTGGATCACCCATTGCTGTGAACCCTGCCGCCATGTTATGCATATTGTCAACAATCCGACAATAGACAATTCTGGGGAGTCCTTGATGACCGAGCTGTCTCCCGTCCTGAAGCAGGCCACGCCCGTCCAGGTCGACCACGGCGCAGGCTGCTACCTCTACGACACCGACGGTCGCCGCTACCTGGATTTCACCGCCGGGATCGGCGTCACGAGCACCGGGCACTGTCATCCCACCGTGGTCGCCGCCGCACAGGCCCAGGTCGGCAAGCTGATCCACGGGCAGTACACGACAGTGATGCATCGGCCGCTGCTGGAACTCACCGAACGCCTCGGCGCGGTCCTGCCCGAAGGACTGGATGCGCTGTTCTTCGCAAATTCCGGCAGCGAGGCGGTGGAGGCGGCGTTGCGCCTGGTCCGGCAAGCCACCGGGCGTCCGAACGTGATCGTCTTCCACGGCGGTTTTCACGGCCGCACCGTGGCCGCCGCGACCATGACCACCTCCGGGACCCGGTTCTCGGCGGGTTTCAGCCCGCTGATGTCGGGTGTGCACGTGGCCCCGTTCCCGACCGCGTTCCGCTACGGCTGGAGCGAGGAGGAAGCCACCGACTTCGCGCTGCGTGAGCTCGACTATCTGTTCGCCACCCTCACCTCGCCCGCGGAGACCGCCGCGTTCATCGTCGAACCGGTACTCGGCGAGGGCGGGTACATCCCCGGCAACACCCGGTTCTTCCAAGGACTGCGCGAGCGTGCCGACCGGCACGGCATCCTGCTGGTCTTCGACGAGATCCAAACCGGCTTCGGCCGGACCGGAAGGTTCTTCGGCCACCAGCACTTCGACGTTCGACCCGACGTGATCACCATCGCCAAGGGGTTGGCCAGCGGCTTCCCGCTGTCGGGCATCGCGGCGTCGCGGGAGTTGATGGCGAAGGCTTGGCCGGGATCCCAGGGCGGGACATACGGCGGAAACGCGGTGGCCTGTGCCGCCGCCGTGGCGACTCTCGAGGTCATCGAGACCGAGGGGTTGGTCGACAATGCCGCCATGCGCGGCACGCAGCTGCTCGTCGGCGTCCGAGGGCTCGCAACCAAGGCGATCGGCGACGTTCGCGGCCTCGGCCTGCTCGTCGGCGCCGAATTCACCACGGCGACAGGTGAACCCGATACTGCGACCGCGACAGCCGCGCAGAAGTCGGCCGTGGACAAGGGGCTGCTGCTGCTCACCTGTGGAGCGCACATGAATGTCGTGCGCATGATCCCGCCGCTGATCGTCACCGCCAGGCAAGTCGAGGACGCCCTGGCCATCTGGTCGGAGGTCCTCGCCGAGCTGTAGTCCGCCCGTGGTCCCGCTCGGGCATCGAGTGGGACCACGCACCGACGCAGCTCCGCGCACCGCACAGGAAGCAGGATCGATGGCCCGCTACATGAGCATCACCCTCACCAAATCCGGCGTCACCTGCCGCGCTCGCCTCCTCGACGACGAAGCCCCGCTCACGTGTGCCGCCCTGTGGGATGCGCTCCCACAGGAGGGCGACGCCTTCCACGCCAAATACGCCCGCAACGAGGTCTACGCCCTGGTGCCTCGCATCACCGCGGCGCCGCATCGTGAAAACCCCACCGTCACACCGATTCCCGGTGACGTCTGCCTCTTCGACTTCGAACCGTGGGAAATCGGCAACCCCGCCTACGGCTACGAACCGGGCTCGGCCGCGCACCACGCCCAGGGCGCCACCGACCTGGCCCTGTTCTATGGCCGCAACAATCTCCTGATCAACGGCGACCTCGGCTGGGTACCCGGCAGCGTCTTCGCCACCATCGAGGAGGGGCTCGCGGACTTGGCGACGGCCTGCAACGCGCTGTGGTTGCGCGGGGTCGAGGGGGAGACCCTGGCATTCGCCCGCGCATGAGATAACGACCTCTTCGACGCCGCCGAATCTCTCGGCGGCGTCGAAACAGGTGTGCGCTCTGACTGCTTCAGGAATTGAGCACGAACTCGGCGTGCCGGGCGACCGCGAGAATCAGGTCGTCGGAGTGCCGTGGTCCGACGATCTGCATGCCCACCGGCATCCCGGCGCGCGTCGTGCCGACGGGAATGCTGATGGCGGGTTGCTGGGTCATGTTGAACGGGTAGGTGAACGGGGTCCAGTCGGGCCAGCCGTTCAGCCCGCTGCCCGGCGGCACGTCGTGTCCGGCCTCGAAGGCGGTGATCGGCATGGTCGGGGTGATCAGGACGTCGTAGGCGGAGTGGAAGTTGCCCATCGTGATGCCGACTTCAGCGGCGACGTGGCGGGCGTCGAGATAGTCGATGGCGCTGACGGATTCACCGCGAGCCCATGCCGCACCCAGACCGGCGTCCACCTTCTCCCTGGACCCGGCGGGGAACTTCGACAGCATCGTCGCCGCACCCGCGGCCCACAGCGTCTCGAAAGCCGCACGCGGATCAGTGAATCCGGGATCGACCGCGTCGATGGTCAGATCGGCCTCGGCCAAACGCGCAACCGCGCCGTCGACGATCTCGGCGACCTCGGGGTCGACCTGCGCGTACCCGAGCGTGGCGGAATAGCCGACCGAGAGCCCGCGCACATCGCGCTGCATCTGACTGCGGAAGGTCGTGAGAGTGGGCGCCAGCGCGGTCGGGTCGCGCGGGTCGGGCAGCGAGAGGATGTCCATCAGCAGCGCCGCGTCCTCGACGGTGCGCGTCATCGGCCCGGCATGCGCGAGCGGCCCGAACGGGCTGGCCGGGAAGAGCGGAATCCGCCCGTGCGTCGGTTTGAACCCGACGATCCCGCAGAACGAGGCCGGAATCCGGATGCTGCCGCCACCGTCGGTCCCGACCGACACCGGTGTCATCCCGCCCGCCACCGCCGCGGCGCTGCCGCCGGACGACCCGCCTGCCGTAGTTGCGGGATCGGCGGGATTGCGGGTGATCCCGGTCAGCGAACTGTCGGTGACACCCTTCCAGGCGATCTCCGGTGTGGTCGTCTTGCCGACGAACACCAACCCGTCCTCGCGCAGCCGCGCGGCGACCGGGCTGTCCACCAACCACGGCCCACCCGCGTCCACACTGGTGGAACCGCGCAGAGTCGGCCACCCCTCGGTCAGGAAGATGTCCTTGATGGATATCGGGACGCCGTCGAGTAACCCGCGCGGATTGCCCGACTGCCAGCGCGCTTCGGAATCCTTGGCCTGCACCAGTGCCCGATCCGGGTCGACCAGGCAGAAGGCATTGAGCGCGCCGTCGCGGGCGGCGATGGCGTCCAAGCAGGCCTGCGTCGCCTCGACGGGGGAGAGCTGCCCGGCCGCGTAGGCCGAAACCAGCTGAACCGCCGTCAGCGCGGTGGGATCGGTGGGGAGATCGGGCTGCGTCATGGCGGGGCTCCTTCAGCCGGGCACGTACCCGAGCGTCTTGTCGACAACGTTGTCCAGCGGCAGACCGGCTGCCCACCTGTCGAAATTGTCGGTGAACGCGCGAACGATCTCGGCGCGCCAGCCGTGGAAATCGCCCGAATTGTGGGGTGTGAGCACCACATTCGGCAGATCCCAGAGCGAATGATCGGCAGGTAGCGGCTCCGGGTCGACCACATCCAGTGCGGCCCCGGCGATCGAGCCGTTGCCGAGTGCGGCGACGAGATCGTCGGTAACCACTAGTTCCCCGCGCCCGACATTGACAAACCTGGCATGCGGTTTCATCGCCGCGAACGCGGCGGCGTCGAACATGTGCCTGGTCTGCGCGGTGAGTGGCGCGATGGCGATCACATAGTCGGCGCCGGGCAGTTCGGCGTGCAGATCGTCGCTGACGGTGCCGAAGTCCGGGTCGCCGGTGCGGGCGCGTCGCCCGACTGCGTGCACCGTCATCCCCGCGGCGCGCAACAGTCGCGCGGTGCTCCGGCCGATAGAGCCGGTCCCGACGATCAACGCGGTCGCCCCGGCTACGCGTTCGGATTCCCGGTGCCGCCACTCGTGTCGCTGCTGCAGGCGGATCGAGCCCGGCAGGTCCTTGGCGAACGAGATGACCTGTCCGAGCACATATTCGGCGATGGCGGCGTCGAAGACATTGCGGGTATTGGTGACCACCACATCGGAGGCGCGCAGCTCCGGGAACATCACCGGATCTACCCCGACGCCGCCCATGTGCAACCAGCGCAAGCGATCAGCGTTGTGCCATGCACCGGGCACCGCGCGGGACTGGAAGTCGTACACGAACAGCACATCGGCGCCGCGTAGCGCGTCGGCGAGCCCGTCGGCCTCGGTGTAGCGCACGTCGGCGCGCTGGGCGACCGGGGCCATGAGGTCGGATTCGGGCACACTGTCACGATGTAAGACGGTGACAATCGGCCCGTTTTCCACATTGACACCGTAAATTCAGATCGTATGATTGTCAACAATCCGATCGTGTTCGGAGGTCTGCCCGGCTGAGCGCGAGAGGGGCCGCAGTGGAGTTCAGCTTCCCGGACATCGACGGGCCGGTAGCCCAACGGGGCATCGGCGTGATCGCGCCGTTCGACCTCGCTCTCGAGCGGGAACTGTGGCGGTGGGCGCCCCTGGAGGTGAGCTTGCACCTGGCCCGCACCCCCTATGAACCCGTGCCGGTATCCCTGGCGATGGCCGAACTGGTGTCCAACCCGCTGCATCTCACGGCGGCCACCCACGACGTGCTGCACGTGGAACCGGAAGTCGTTGCCTACCTGTGTACTTCGGGCAGTTTCATCAACGGCCTCGCCTATGAACGATCCCTGCGGGAAACGATCTGCCTGGCGGGCGCACCGGACGCGGTGACCACCTCCGGTGCCCTGGTGGAAGCGATCAAGCACCTCAACATCACCCGCATGTCGGTGATCACCCCCTACGACGAGATCCTCACCGGCAAACTGCACGACTTTCTCGACGAAGCGGGCTGCGCCACGATCAAGTCCGATCACCTCGGGCTCGGTGGTGGCATCTGGAAGGTCAATTACCGCACCATCGCCGAACGGATACTCGGCGCCGACGATCCTCGCTCGGAGGCGATCTTCGTCAGCTGCACCAACCTGCCGACCTACGACGTGATCGAGCCACTCGAACAGGCACTCGGCAAACCCGTCCTCACCGCCAACCAACTGACCATGTGGGCCTGCCTCGGCCGAATGAAACTGCCGATGATGGGCCCAGGTAAGTGGCTGGTAAATGTCTTCTGAAGGGAGCGAGATGCGCACGCCGACAATCGGATTCATCTACCCCGACCACGCCGCCGAGGACGACTATCCCCGGGCGGCGGCGCTGCTGGATGCCGCACTGCCGGTTGCCCACATCTACGGCACCGACCTGCACGCGATCGCTGAACTGCTCGACCTGGGCAGCCCGGAGAAGCTGAGCCACGGTGCGTCACTGTTGGCTCCCGAGAAGCCAGACGTAGTGATCTGGGCATGTACTTCGGGCAGTTTCGTCTATGGCTCCGAGGGTGCTCGCGGTCAGGTCGAGAGCCTCGCCGAGGCGGCAGGCGTGCCCGCCTCGAGCACGAGTTTCGCGTTCGTCGCAGCGGCGCGCGCACTCGATGTGCGGCGGGTGGCCGTCGTCGCGAGCTATCCCGAGGAGGTGGCGCGGTTGTTCGTCGATTTCCTCGCCGACGCCGACATCGAGGTGGTGTCGATGTCGAGCGCGGGCATCGACACCGCTGCCGAGGTCGGCACCCTCACGCCCGAGCAGGTCATGGCACTGGCCGTCACCAACGACCACGCCGACGCGCAGGCGCTGCTCATCCCCGATACCGCCATGCATACTCTCGAGGTGCTCCCGAGACTCGAAGCCGCGCTCGGCAAGCCGGTGCTCACCGCGAACCAGGTCACCATCTGGGAAGGTCTGCGGTTGGCCGGGGTCACCCCGTTCGCCCCCGAGCTCGGCATGTTGTTCGCGGAAGGGAGTCGAGATGTCGATCATTGATTTCGAACCCGTCAACCAGCAGTCCACCGCGGAGATGATCGCCGGCCGACTGCGCGAGGCGATCATGCGCGGTGCGCTCGCGCCCGGCGCCCAGCTCGGGGAAGCCGACCTGGCAACCAGTTTCGGTGTCTCCCGTGGACCCGTGCGCGAGGCCATGCAGCGCCTCGTCCAGGAGGGTCTGCTGTTCAGCATCCGCAACCGCGGCATCTTCGTCATCGAACTCACCACCGACGACGTCATCGACATCTACCGCGCCCGCACCGCCCTGGAAGGCGGCGCACTCGACCTCATTCTCGACGGCCGCCGCGAGATCGCCTACGCCGCACTGCAACCCAGTGTCACCGCGATGCGACTCGCCGCCGAAGCGGGCGACGCGCCCGGTGTCTCCGACGCCGACCAGGCCTTCCACGAAGCCCTCGTCACCGCCACCGACAGCCCCCGCCTCGTCCGCGCCGCCCGCACCCTGCTCATCGAAACCCGCATGTGCCTCGGTGCGCTCCAAACCGCCTACTCCGACCTGCGTGAACAAGCCCGCGAACACGTAGAACTGCACGAAGCGATCGGCACCGGTTCGCCCGAGCGGGCGCGTGCGTTACTTGTCGAGCACATGGACGACGCGGTGCGCCGGCTGGGTGAGCGCTAGGTCAGCCGGGTCGTCGGCGAAGTCCGCTCGGGGCGGGGCAGGGCAGAATGGGCACGGTAAGGACACCCCGACTCCCAGCAGGAGCTCTCGTGGACAGCGAACAGCGAGTACGCGCGCAGGCTTTCGTCGATCTGCACCGCGAAGGTTGCTTTCTGCTACCGAATGCCTGGGATGCGGGGAGTGCGCGGATTCTGGAGTCGGTGGGATTTCCGGCGATCGCGACCACCAGCGCGGGCGTCGCGTTTTCCTTCGGTCGTCCCGATCACGACTTCTTCACCGAGCACGGTGCGCAGGGTCGGTTGGATCGGCCGACGATGATGCGGCGGGTCCACGAGATCACCAGCGCTGTGCGGGTGCCGGTCAGCGCCGACCTCGAGGAGGGGTACGGACCGGACGCGCAGGAAGTGGCGACCACGATCTCGCTCGCTCTCGACGCCGGTGCGGCGGGCGGCAACATCGAGGATTTCACCGGTGATCGGACCACCCCGCTGTTCGACGAGGTGCATGCCGTGGACCGGGTGCGGGCAGCGCGCGCGGCGGTGGCTGCCAGTGGTGAGCCGTTCGTGCTGGTCGGGCGCACCGACGCGTTGCTGGTCGATGCGGGACTCGACGAAGCGATTCGCCGCGGCAACTCCTACCTCGCCGCCGGCGCCGACTGCGTCTTCGTCCCCGGCGCTGCCGACGCCACCACGATCGCAGCCCTGGTCGAAGCCCTCGACGGCCCGCTCAACGTGGTCATGGGCCTGACCGGTGGTGCGCTGTCGATGGCCGAACTGGCCGACCTCGGCGTCCGCCGTGTCACCGTCGGCGGCAGTATCGCCCGCCTGCTCTATCGGCACCTCCTCGACGCGGCCACCGAGCTCGCCGAGCACGGAACCTTCACCTACGGCAACACTCAACTCACCCAATCGGCCCTCAACCTGCACTTCGCCGACCGCACCTGATGGCCCCACCCACCTGGACGATCGATCACCAGGCCTTCAGGGAGGCATCGCCCGAGTGGCGGAATCCACCATGGCCTGTTGATCTTGATCAGGAGGTGGGTCTGGCGCCGCGGAGGTCGAGGAGCATGCCGAGGTAGCCGAGCTCTTGGCTTTGGGATTGGGCCATGGCCCGGGCGGCTTGTTTGACGGGGCCCGAGGTGAGGAGGGTGTCGGCGGCGCGGGCCATGGTGATTCCGCCTGCGTGGTGGCGATACATCAGTTGCAGGAACAGTGTTTCGGCGTCGGGCGCGCGGGCCGCGGCGAGGGTGTCGAGGTCGGCGAGGGTGGCCATGCCGGGCATGGTGGTCGGCGCGGTGGGCGCGTGCTGGTGGGTTTCCGCCATCCAGGTCATCGGGACGGGCGAGGTCGGGGCGGCGCCGACCAGTTGGGTCCAGCCGAGCAGGGTGCCGATCTCGACTCGCTGGGTGTCGGCGATCTGGTCGGCCAGCCTGCGCACGGTGGGATCGGCGGCGGGGTCGAGGCGCTCGGTGAGGATCAGCGCCTGCTGGTGGTGGGCGGTCATGTCCTGGACGAAACCCAGCTCCGTCGCCATGAGAATGGTTGCGGGAGATGATGTTTCGCTGATCAGCAGTGGGCGGAGCGCCGCGCCGAGGACCAGGAGGAACGCGACGGTGGCGCCCCCGAAAACCACGCGGAGGACCCGATTCACGCTCACGACCCGACCGTGGACTGCTGATCGGCGGGCGGCGCGTACACCTCGTTGTCGAGCTGCAACACCATGAACCCGTTGTCGGAGCAGGTGACGTACAGCTGATCGCCACGCCATTCCGGCGGCGACAGGCACCAGTCCGTAGACAGGTCACCGAACGCGATATCGCCTGCCCGAGAGGTCAGTACCTGCGCCGGATCGAACAGCCCCTCGGCCATCGACCGCAGCGCGGCCGGGGCACTCATCACCGGGATGCCGATGATCGAGGCCAGAGCGTGTGGCGAGTTCCAGATCTCGAGGTTGCGACCCGTGCGGGCAGGCGGATTGAAGTAGGCGATCTCGCGGATCGCGCCGGGATCGCGGACATCGAAGACCCGGATACCGGAGGAGATCCAGCCGCAGGCCAGTGCGGTCGGATTGTCGGGACGGTCGGCGGTGCAGTAGTGCGATTCGTAGGAGAACGCCGAACCGCCCATGGAGGACCCGACATTGGCATCGATGTTCTGGGGCAGGTTGATCTCGAGTTTGATCTTCGCGGTGATCCGGGGCGCGCTGTCGTCGGACACATCGATGAGCTTCACCCCACCGGAACCGCCCTCGTCGACGGTGAACAGGTGCGCCACACCGTCATAGGTCACGGGCACGCTGTGTTGGGTGGCCCAGCCGTCGGTCCAGAACGTTCGGCCCAGATGCGGTACGTGTGGGTTCGGGTCGCGTCGCTGCACCGCGCTCACGTCGAGCACGGTGAATCCGCCCAGCGCGGAGATGTAGAGCCGGTTCCCGTCAGGACTCACGCCGAGCCCGTGTGCCTCGATCCCCGTCAGTCCCTGCCAGATCACCCGCGGATTCGCCGGATCTGTGAGATCGACCGCGCTGAGAAAACCGGGTACCACGCCCGACGCCCAGTACGTGCGACCATCGGGGGAGAAGCCGCCCTCGTGCGTCGTGATCGGCAGTGGCATCAGCAGATTCGAGCCGGTCCCCGGATTGAGCAGACGAGGATGCGCGCAATCGGAGATGTCGTACACCGACAGATATCCGGCGCCGAGGCCCACCGGCACACCTGTCCCGACGAGCAGTTTGCGAGTCGTGTTGACCTTCAACGTCTCCCACGTCCCGGCCAGCATGGCGGGCTCGGCGAGCGTCGCGGTGAGCCGTGGGTTCGCTGGATCGGAGACATCGAGGACCTGCACGCCCTGATGTTCGCTGAGCATGTTCCCGGGGAAGAAGGTGCCCATATAGGCGCAGTGCTCGAAACTGGTGGAGGTGATGCCCGCCCCGCGCCCGGCGTAACCGCCGATCATCGACATATTGCAGCGATAACCCTGCGTGCTGCGTCCACTGTCTCGGTCACCCGCGGGCACATCGCCCTGCAATCCGGTTTCCGGCAGTGAGCCGGGCCCACAGTCGGCGCGCGGCGCCGCCGTTCGTCCCACGTCGAGGAATTCCTGCACCGCGCCGGTCGGGTCGGTGCCGAAATCCGCCGACGCGCCCGATGGCAGGCCGATCGCCACCAGTGCGGTGATCGCGGCCAACGCCACGTACCGCATCAGCCGGTGGACTCCCGGTGAGGTGCCTGCGCTCGGCTCGGCCGACCGGATCAGATGCTCGACGGTCGACGGTGTGTACGGACGTGGTGGCATCGTTGCCCTCCCCAATCAATGATGCTGACAACACAACTGGCTCAGACAGTTGTGCGGTATCACGAATAGTAAGCCGCACGAATGGTTGCCGAGTGGCGTTTCGGGGAACAGGGTGTGGGGCGAGGTCGCGCTTACCTCGGGACATCGCCCGTACGCTGTACGGTTGCTCTGCACGACAAGCACGTCTGTGAAGGCGGGGAGTTTCCGCGATCGGAGAGGACTCGGATCCATGTCGAACGATGTCGTAAGAAGTTCCGGCGACGCACCGCCACCCGGCGGAGCGGTAGCCGGGGGATCGCCGGGTAAGCCCAGGCTCGATCTGCTCATCTTCTGCGCCACCGCGATCGGTGCACTCGCCTTCGTCGCCTGGGGTGTGCTCGATGACGAGAGCCTCGCGTCCGCGGCGAGCACTGCCCAGAAATGGGTCATCACCAATACCGGCTGGTTGTTCGTGCTCACCGCGACAGCGTTCGTGGTCTTCGTGATCTGGCTGGCCGTCAGCCGCTACGGCCGGATCCCGCTGGGCGCCGACGACGAGAAACCCGAATTCCGCACCGTGTCGTGGATCGCGATGATGTTCAGCGCGGGCATGGGCATCGGGCTGATGTTCTGGGGTGTGGCCGAACCGCTGTCGCACTTCGTGAATCCGCCGCCGCACACCGCCGAAGCGGGCACGCCGGCCGCCGCGGAGGTCGCGATGGCCACCACGCTGTTCCACTGGACGTTGCACCCGTGGGCGATCTACGCCGTCGCCGGCCTGGCCATCGCCTACGGTACGTTCCGAAAAGGCCGCTCGCAGCTGATCTCCGCGGTGTTCCGGCCACTGCTCGGCCACCACGCCGACGGCATCGGCGGCCGTGTCATCGACATGATGGCGATCTTCGCGACCCTGTTCGGCTCGGCTGCCTCCCTCGGCCTCGGCGCGCTGCAGATCGGCGCGGGCATGGAGTTCAACGGCTGGATCGACAGCATCGGCAAGATCGGCCTTGTCGCGATCATCGCGGGCCTGTGCGTGGCCTTCGTGCTGTCGGCGGTCTCCGGTGTCGCGCGCGGCATCCAGTGGCTGTCCAACATCAATATGGTGCTGGCCCTGTTCATCGCGGCGTTCGTGTTCATCGCGGGGCCGACGCTGTTCATCCTGAACATGCTGCCGACCTCGCTCGGCGACTACATCGAGAGCCTGCCCACCATGGCCTCGCGCACCGGCGCGGGTGACGAGGCGATGAAGGCGTGGCTGTCGAGTTGGACGATCTTCTACTGGGCCTGGTGGATCTCGTGGACGCCGTTCGTCGGCATGTTCATCGCGCGGATCAGCCGCGGCCGCACCATCCGCCAGTTCGTCACCGGCGTGCTGCTGGTGCCGAGTGTGGTGAGCCTGCTGTGGTTCGCGATCTTCGGCGGCGCGGGCATCGCCGAACAGACCGAAGACGGTGGGCTCACCGAACCCGACGGCTCGGTCGACTCCAACTTCGCGCTGTTCCACCTGCTCGACCAGTACCCGATCGCCTCGGTGACCACGGTGGTCGTGATGATCCTCGTCGCGATCTTCTTCGTCTCCGGCGCCGACGCGGCCTCGATCGTGATGGGCACCCTGTCCGAACGCGGCAGCATCGAACCGTCGAAGTGGGTCGTCATCTTCTGGGGTGCGGCCACCGGTGCCGTCGCCGCGATCATGCTGGTCATCGCCGATTCCGACAATCTCGGGGGTGCGCTCACCGGGCTGCAAGCCCTGACCACCGTGGTATCGCTGCCGTTCCTGGTGGTGATGGTGGCGATGTGCGTGTCGCTGTACAAGGATCTCAGCGACGATCCGCTGATCCTGCGCATGGACCGTGGCGTCGAACTGGTCGAGATCGCTGTCGATCAGGGCACCGAACTGCACGAGGGCGACTTCGCTCTCGTCACGGAGCCATCGCCGGACAAGGTCGACGTCATCGACGATCCCACGATCGCCGATACCGAAGAACGCCGCTAGCCCACAGCGTCGATCCTGGCCTGTGCCGACGACAACTCGGCGCAGGCCAGACGCAGGCGATCACGCAGTGCGTCCGCGGATTCGGCGATCGTGGCCTGGGCGCGGACGTAATCGGCTCGCCCGGTGGGTGTTTCGATACGCACCGGTGCATAGCCGAATTCGGACAGATCATAGGGGCTGGCCCGCATGTCGAGTTCGCGTGCGGTGCAGGCGAGTTCGAAGCAATCGAGGAGCAGGTCCGAGGAGATCAGCGGGGCGAGCTTGAAACCCCACTTGTAGAGATCCATGTTCGCGTGCAGGCACCCGGGCTGTTCGCGCGCCACTTGGTCCGCGCGAGTGAGTGGTTCGACATTGCGCCCCACCGCTTCCGGGGTGAAGAACCGAAACGCGTCGAAGTGCGTGCAGCGCAACGACATCGACTCCACCACTTCGTCGGTGCCTGCCGATCCGAGCCGTAACGGCACCTGCTGATGGCGCACCTCGTCCGTGCGGTAGACCATCGCCCACTCGTGCAGCCCGAAGCACGACAACTGTGCCGGGCGCCGCGCGGTCGCGGTGAGCAGTCCGGACACGAACTCGATGGTGTCGCGCCGCTTGGCCAGGTAGGCCGAGTCGGCTGTGAATACACCCTGCTCGTGCGGAACCTCGTGATACCCCCGCGCACCCTTGTATTCGCCCGCATCACGCAGCCCGATCCCGAACCCTGGGTGCCAGCGGCGCAACTGCGCAGGCTTGTTTCCGTAGTAAGTGAACAAGAAATCCACGACCGGATGGGTGGTTCCCGCCGCCCGGCGTTCGAGATAGGGACCGACCAGGCGATCGAGTCGCTCCCGATGCGCCCGAGCCGCGGACCTCCACTCGACCGCGGGTAATACCCGCAGGTCAAGAGAGTGGACGAGGTCGCCGTGCGTGCTCACCTGACCATTCTCCCGCACCGATTCGCGGTGGCAGATCCGCCCCGGATCACGACGTCCTGGTCCACTCCTGTCGGACGGGCCTCAGTACCTCTTCTTCATCCGCGCAGGGGGTGGGCCTGGAAGAAGTCCCAGATGAGCTGGTTGGTGTCGAGCGAGTTCGTGTTGTCGCCGACCAGTGCGGTCGGATACAGCAGCGATGTGCTTCCCGGCCAGATGTGACCACCCCCGACGATGGTGTAGAGGCGGACCGATCCGTTCGCGGGACACGGGTAGCTGGACACGATGACGTCGACGGCGAGTTGCTGCTGTGCCGGGTCCGATTCGCAGCCGTTGCGGCGGGCCCACGCGGCGGCGTTGTCCGGAATGCTCTGCAGCCCTGGCCCATTGGTGACGGGGCCGTCCTGGCGCGGCTGTCCGGCCGAACCGCTGCCGTCGCTCGAGGGCAACAGCCGGGCTTGGGGGCCGAGGCCGCCGGTGTAGGCGACGATCGGGTCAGCCGTGCCGTGGAACGCGATGACCGGAACGGGTCGGTCCGGGCGGCACCAGGTGAAGTCCTGTAGGCCCGCTACGGCGGCGATGGCCGCGACTCGGTCGGCGAGTTGACACGCGAGTGATGAGGTAGTGAAGGCGCCCATCGACAGACCGGCGACGTAGATCCGCCGCGGGTCCACGCACAGCGTCGATTCCAGGTGCGTGATCAGTTCCGACAGATAGGCGATATCGGTGCTCCCCTCACCGAAATCCCAACGCGGAAAACCGGGTTCGATGAGTTGAGGGGTGACCGTCAGGTAGCCGTGGCGCTGACCGAACTCCGCGAGCCCGCTGCCATACCGTGCGATGGCAGCCGGCTCCAGGTAGCCGTGCAGGTTCAGCACCAGGGCCAGCGGCCGGTCGGCGCCCGGGGGGATGTCCCGGATGTAGTTGCCTGCTTTGCCCGCGGCCGCGAAATCGAGCGTGGCTTCGCCCGGCGGTGGTGTGGGTGCCTCGCAGCCGATGGAGGCGACCGGATCGGCGGGCTGTCCGTAGGCGGCAGCGTCGATCGTGGTGCCCGCGGCGGCGAGGGCGATGGTTGAGGCGACCACACCGAGGACTCGTGACAATCGACTCGGCGATCGGGGGGCGGAGCGAGAAAGAGACAGGAAACCTTCGAGCATGCCGGAAACATTCGCACACGCGTCGACAGCCATGCCTGCTTTCGGCAGACCCGCTCGCTCAGTGGAGTGGAAAATATTTCACTTCTATCTACCGCTGATACAATTTTCTCGCTGATCATCTTGTGAGGTAACACAATTCAATTCCCGCGTCGCACGAATCGGGCGGGTCCTGCCTAGGCTTCATAGCGGGCAAGGTCGCCTTCGACCGTTTGTGAGATGAGGTCTGTGGACCTGGGCTCCGATATCGCACAGCTCGTTTATCGAACCCAGGAAGACCCGTGAAATCGTGTCAGTTACTGATCATTCGACGGGGCCGAGAACCGCAGGATCGCAGCGGGATGTCCCGCAGCTACCCTCTCTCGACCCCTTCATGCGCTGTCCCGCCGATATCGCCACCTACGCACCGGGCTCGCTGATCCGGAGCAGGCGTGTCGAACTGTCACTGTTCGGATCGGTCCGGCAACAGGTCCAAGCCTGGCAGTTGGCCTACCGCAGCAACGACCTGTTCGGCCGGGCGGAGATCGCGATCACCACCGTCGTGCTCCCCGCCGGGGCGGTACCGAATCAGGACCGCCCGCTGTTGTTGTTCCAGTCCGCGATCGACTCGGTGACCGAGCGTTGCGCGCCGTCCTTCGTCCTGCGCCACCATACGCGGGCGCCGGGTTCGATAACCCGCCTCGAATGGCCACTGATCGCGAATGCGCTCCGTCGTGGCTGGGCGGTCAGTATCGCCGATCACGGTGGTTTGAAGGGCAGTTTCGGCGCGCCACGGGAGCCGGGCTATCGCAGCTTGGACGGGGCAAGGGCCGCACTGTCGTTCGCGCCGCTCGGGTTGCATCCGGGAACGTCGATCGCGTTGTGGGGGTACTCGGGTGGTGGCATGGCCAGCGCGTGGGCCGCCGAGATGGCTCCGAGTTACGCGCCCGAGCTGAACCTGGTCGGTGCGGTGCTCGGAGCACCGGTCGGCGATCCCGGTGAGGTGTTCCTTCGCCTGCACGGAAGCCGATTCTCCGGTTTTCCGCTGATGGTCGTGGCGGCATTGCGTCGGCTCTATCCGGACCTCGACGCTGCCCTCGCCGCGGATATCCTGCCCGAGGGGCAGGCAGTGCTGGCAGCCGTCGAGAAGCTACCGCCGATAATCGCGGTGCTGCGGATGTCGGGGCAGAGTTTCGACGACCATCTACGACGCCCGCTCGACGAGATTCTCGCCGAGCCGAAGGTTCGAGCGGTGCTCGATGATCTGCGGTTGGGGTTGTCCGCCCCGGCCTGCCCATTGCTGGTGCTGCAGCCGGTCAACGATCAGGTGATCCATTGCGGCAGTGTGGACGAGCAGGTCCAACGGTACCGGGACGCGGGCACGCACGTCACCTACATACGCGACCGCATGAGTGACCACTTCACCTTGCTGCCGCTGTCGACCCCGCTGAGTCTGGGCTGGTTGTCCGACCGCATCGCTGCCGAGCCCCTCGCGCCACCGAGCACGCGAACCGTGCTGTCGTCGAGCATCTCGGCGTCGAGTCGGCGCGGACTGATCGGTGTTGTCGGTACCGCGCTGGCGGTCGCAACCGGGCGGCCGCTGATCGGTGCGCCGATCGCTGCGGTCAGACGTCACCCCCTGGGGAAGGCCGCTTAGTTTCTGCCCGCTGGTGAGCGACGGTGAAGTCAAAGGTTGCGAGCACTCGCTATCTAAGTTAGCGTGCAGGAAATCTATGACGGAGGTCACATGGACGCTCACCTCTACGACGTGATCATCAGCGGCGGCACGGTATATGACGGGAGTGGCGGCCCCGGCGTTGTGCGCCATGTGGGGATTCGCGACGGTGTCGTCTGTGCCCTCTCCGTGGAACCGCTCGATTCCTCCGCTGCGGGGGAAGTGATCGATGCGACGGGCCAGTGGGTGACGCCCGGCTTCGTGGACGTCCACACGCACTACGACGCCGAGGTTCTCGTCAGCCCCGGACTCACAGAGTCTGTCCGACACGGTGTCACCACCGTCATGCTCGGCAACTGCTCGCTGTCGACCATCTACAGCACTGCCGTCGACATCGCCGATCTGTTTTCGCGCGTGGAGGCGTTGCCGCGAGATCATGTCCTCAAAGCCGTCGATACCGCGAAAACATGGTCGGGGCCGCAGGAGTACATCGACAGCCTCGAGCGTCTACCGTTGGGGCCGAATGTCGCCTTGCTCGTGGGGCATTCCGACTTGCGGGCGCACGTCATGGGACTCGATCGGTCGACCGATCGTCGCCAGAAGCCCACCGATGCGGAATCTCGGGCCATGGCCGAGGCATTGAGCGAAGCCCTGGACGCGGGAATGCTCGGTATGTCGACGATGACCAATCCGTGGGACAAGCTGGATGGTGATCGATATCGTTCGAGGTCGCTCCCGTCGGCCTATGCCAGATGGAGCGAGTTTCGTCGGTTGCACAAGATCCTGCGCGAGCGCGGACGACTGTTGCAGAGCATCCCGAATCTCAACACCAAATACGACATGGTCTTCTTCCTCGGTGCCGCGACAGGTCTCGGACGCAAGTCGTTGAAGGTGTCGTTGTTGGCTGCGGCCGACCCCAAGGCGTCGCCGTGGATCAATCGGATCTTCGGACCGATCGCGGCCATGGTGAACGGCCCGGGCCGAGGCCAGTTCCGATGGCAGCATCTACCCACGCCGTTCGACGTCTACTCCGACGGCATCGATCTGGTGGTGTTCGAAGAGTTCGGCTCCGGCCGGGCGGCACTGCACCTGCGCGACGAGTTGGAGCGCAACGAACTTCTGTCCGACGAAGCGTATCGACGGTGGTTCCGCGCCGACTTCGAAAAGAAGTTCAGCTCACGGGTCTGGCACCGCGACTTCGCGGATGTGCAGATCACCGAATGCCCCGACAGTTCGCTCGTGGGCAAGACGGTCGCCGACATCGCGAAATCTCGCGATATCCACGTCGTGGATGCCTTCCTCGATCTGGTCGTCGAGCACGGACGCGCATTGCGCTGGCACACCACCATCGCCAACTATCGTCCCCGAACCATGGACCGACTGATCAATTCACCCGGAGTAACCGTCGGATTCTCCGACGCGGGCGCGCATCTGCGCAATATGGCGTTCTACAACTTCGGTATCCGGCTGCTCCATCGCGTGAACAGTGCGCGAGGCGAACGGACACCGTTCATGAGCGTGGAGAAGGCGGTACACAAGCTCACCGGTGAGCTCGGGGATTTCTACGGCGTCGACGCCGGGCATCTGCGGCTCGGTGGACGCGCCGATGTGGTGGTCATCGATCCCGCGGGCCTCGACGACGACGTCACCGCCTATCACGAGGAGATCATGCCCGAGTTCGGCGGTCTCAGCCGGATGGTCAACCGAAATGATCGAGCGGTGACTGCGACGCTGATAGCAGGCAAGATCGCCTATCGCCATGGGCAGTTCGCGTCGTGGTTCGGCGTGTCCGAACGTGCCGGTCGATTCCTGCGGGCCAGCGCTGAGGACCCCCTCGCCGCCACGGTGAACGCGTGAGTCGAACCCAGCAGCAACGCCGTACCGAAACCATCCGCAGTCTGATCGACGCCACGATCGAATCGCTGTGCGAAAAAGGTTATGCCGCAACCACGATCAGTGAGATCGTCGCACGGGCCGGACTGTCCTCCGGGGCACTGTTCCGTCATTTTCCCACGCGACTCGACCTGGTGGTGGCAGCGGCAGAAGAGGTCCGTGCTCGGCAGTTCACCGAATTCCGAGCCGGACTGAGCGGGCTCGGCACCGACTCCATCGACCACTGCCTCACACTGCTGCGAGCGGCATGCCGTGCCCCGATCAACGGGGCCTGGTATGAGCTGCTCATCGCCGCCCGCAGCGACCCCGCGCTCCGTGAACGGCTCACGCCGTTCACGATTCAGTACCACGACCAGATCGCCCAGCTGGCGAGGACATTGCCGTTCGCGGCCACCATCGCCGCCGAGCGATTGGATACCGTCATTTTCAGCGTGGTCTATCTCCTCGACGGAGAAGCCCTCGCCGCCGTGGTCCATCCCGACCCCGAGCAAGACGATCTGCGGCTCACGATGATCGCGAATCTGCTCCGAGCCGAGGCTGCGCATCCGAGATTCGTCAGCGCGTGACACGGTGGACGGTGCGAACCGATGGCGCCACGATCGCCGTGTTCGAATACGGGAATCCGGACGCGGAGAACACCGTGCTGCTCGTGCACGGATACCCGGATGATCATTCCCTGTTCCTGCCCATGATCGATGCGCTCGGCGACCGGGTGCGAATCATCGCCTACGACACGCGGGGCGGTGCCGATACCGTGGTCGACGATCCCGATTCCCTCCGCTCGTTCACCCTGTCGCGGCTGACCGAAGATGTGTTCGCTGTGGTGGATTCGATTCCGGCCCCCCGAACTCCGATCCACGTCTTCGCTCACGACTGGGGCTCGGTGCAGATGTGGGAGGCGATGTCGGCACCTCGAGCGGCATCGACGTTCGCTTCGTATACCTCGGTCTCCGGGCCCAGCCTGGATCATCTCCGTCAGGTGGCCAGGACGCGAGCAGTCAAGCTGTCCCGCTGGCCGTCGATGATTTCGCAGTTGGCGCGTTCCTGGTATATCTGGGGCTTCCATGTCCCCGTTCTTTCGCGGCATGTGCCCAGGCTGCTCTCGGCCGCCGGGTACTTCGAAGACGCGCCGCCGCTCTCATCGGAGAATCGGCGACGTGGCATCGCGCTCTATCGCGCGAACGTCGTCGCACGGCTGGTCGGCGGGCCCGCGGCGATCTGCGGTGTCCCCACCACGATCGTGGCCCCACGCGGGGATCGATTCCTGGCCCCCGATCTCAATGACGCTGTGCGCGATTGGGTCAGCGACGTGGAGGTCGTCGCTGTGGATGCAGGACATTGGTGGCCCTACTCCCACCCGGACGAAGCGGCGCAATTGCTGCTGTCGCGCCTATGACGCCTTCTCTCCGCGCACAGTAGTGCCAGCCTCCCACGCGTGCTTCGCTCAGGGAGTACCGGTTTCGTGGGCGTGGGCTACCAGGGCCGACTGCAAATACCACAACCCGTCGACATGAGTGGGGTCCATTCCGGTGATCTGGGCGACGCGCTGGAGCCGGTAGTCCAGGGTGTTCGGGTGAATGTGCAGGGTCTTCGCGGCGCGTCTGCGATTGCGGCTGAAGCGCAGGTATTCCGTCAGCGTCTCGACCAGATCGGGCTGATCGCGCAGGGGAGCCAGAATCGTTGCCAGTTGCTGTCGGCCGGGACCGGGACGGGTGATCTGGTACTCCACCACCAGATCCCGCATGCGATACAGGCCTGCGGGCCGGTGCAACCTTTCGGCGAGGTCGAGCAGTTCGTGGGCTTCCGTTGCCGCGCTGGGGATTTGGTGGGTGGGGGCGTGCACGAGCGCCGCCCGCAGCGGTGTCGCGGTCGCGGCCTGCAGGCGGTTGAAAAGGTCCACCGCGGCGGTGCCGTCGTCGTTGTCCTCGGGGATCAGTACTGTTCCGCCGCCTTCGCTCAGCTGGGCCAGTGGCGAGATGCTCGCGCAGGACGCCAGTTCCTCGTGCAGTCGGCGCAACCACCGACGAGCCTCGATCTGGCTGAGGTCGGCATCGTCGGGCCGTGCGGGTGCGGCGGCCAGCGCGAGCACGGCGTAGGCCGCACCGATCTCGAACCCGCGGCCCCGAGCCCACGCGGGCGTCGGTGACCCGGCCATCAGAGCTGCGCTCAGCGCCCCGGCGGCATCGGTGCGCCCGCTCGCTTCGGCGCGGACGTGACGCAGATAAACACTGGTGAAGATGGTCGTCACTTGTTCGAGGACCTCGGCCACCCGCTGTCCGGCCACTGTGACAGCCCTGCTGTCGGCGCTGGTGGCACGTCGGGTCAGTTGATCGAGCACGAACCGGAAACCGGCGTGGGTGGCTTGTTGCACAGACTCGAGCGGCACACCCTCCGCGGCCCAATCACTGATTCGCGCGCCGAGCTGAGCAGGTGGCTCGTCGAGCGGTCGATCTTGCATCGCGGCGACGAGCAGATCCAGACAACCCTGCACAACCTCGTCGGCTTCCCGCCATGACACCCCGCACGGCAAGACGGTTCGCCGCCTGTCGTCCTGACCACCCCACTGCGCCAGCAACCGCTGGGAAAGGCTGTGATCGTGGCGCAAACGCAGAGCCACGGACAGCCCGGCGATCTGAAGCTCATCTCCGCACGGAACGCTCGTCAGCATCGGTTCCGACCTCCTGTGGCGTGGCCATCGACGTTCCCGCTTGCCGACCCCTGGCGCCGCGAACTATTACAGTGAATACTGTAACTGTCGGTTTACGCTTTGGCCATAGATTTGCCGATCTGCCTGCTCATGGCGACAAACTCTGCTCTTCTCGCACGCTACCGCCCCAGCAGTTTCTGAGACAGTTGGATAGAATCGCTCTCGCTATCGGTGGACGGGAGGTGGGAATGATGGACAGTGGGCAGGAGTATCGGGTCGCGGAGTTGGCTCAGGCCGCTGAGGTTCCGGTGCGCACGGTGCGCTACTACCAGGAGCGAGGTCTGCTCTCGCCGCCGGTGCGGCGCGGTCGGAACGCGTACTACGACGACAGTCATCTGGAGCGGCTGACCTTGATCGGCGATCTGCTCGCTCGCGGTCACAGCCTCGAAGGGATCGCGGACCTGCTTGCCAGCGCCGAGATGGGCGGCGGAGTCTCCGAGCTGCTCGGGTTCGAATCGGCAGCCGCGGCGGCGTGGAGTGACGGTGAGATCGATATTGATCTCACCGAACTGATAGACCGCTTCGGGGACCAGGTCACGCCGGAAATAATGACTGAAGCGATCGCGCTGGGACACCTGCGCGTCGAGGGGGATCGTCTCGTCTACTACAGCGGGCGCCTGCTCGACACGGCCACGGCACTGGTGGCGGCGGGGATTCCGCTGCGTGCGTTGCTCGCGCTGAGCTGGGAACTGGAGGCGGCCTTCGATCGGATGGCCTTCGCTTTCGTGCAGGAGTTCCGCACGCACCTTGTCCAGCCTGTTCTCGATCGGCCATCGCCTGCCCAGTTGCAGCACCTGTCGCGCACCCTGGCCGAGCTGCGACCGGTGGTTCGTCAGGTTGCCGACGAACAACTCGCCCGGGCGATGGATCGCCGGATCCGAATCGACCTGCCGGAAATGTCCCAACAACTCAGCCACGCCGCGGACGCCGTCCCAGCAAGTTCCCCGGCGGACCACCGCCGGGAAACCTCGGAGTCATGAGGACCGCCGACCCGCGGTCGGCGGCGGCGCGCGATCTGCTCGCATCGAGTTTCTAGAACACGTTATAGTTCGACTGGAACACGTTACAGTCGGGCGACGACGCGGTCGGCCACTGCTCGGAAGGTGGTACACGTGCGGGCCTGGGACGATGCAGCTGATGTCGTGGTCGTCGGATACGGCGGTGCGGGGGCGAGCGCGGCGCTGGCGGCGCGGGAGGTCGGCGTCGATGTCTTGGCCATAGACCGGTACCTGGGTGGCGGGGCGACGGCGCTGTCCGGTGGCATCGTGTACGCGGGTGGCGGCACTTCGGTGCAGCGGGACGCGGGGATCGACGACGACGTCGACAACATGCTCGCGTATCTGCGGGCCGAGGTCGGTGACGCGGTGAGCGCTGCGACACTGCGCCGATTCTGCGAAGAGTCGCCGGCGATGATCGACTGGCTGACCGGGCACGGCGTGCCCTTCCAGCCGTCGGTGTGCCCGTACAAGACGTCCTACCCGACCGACGACTACTACCTGTACTTCTCGGGCAGCGAAAACTCCGGCCGCTACCGGGAACTCGCGAAGCCGCGCCAGCGTGGCCACCGCGTCCACGGCCCCGGTGTCTCGGGCAAGGCGCTGTTCGCGCCGCTGGCCGAGTCGGCGGCCCGGCACGGCGTCCGCGTCCGGACCGGCACCAGGGCGACCCGGCTCGTCGTCGAGCACGGGCGCGTGACCGGCATCGAGGCGATCACGATCGATCGCGCGCCCGCGGCAGTGCGCCGCCGATTCGCCGCGCTCGCTCGCATTTCGGCCAAACCTGGTGTGTACCACCAGGGTCTGCGCCAGTCGATGGAAGCGCTGCTGACCAGGATCGAGCGTAGATTCGGGCAGTCGATCCGAATCCAGGCGAAAACCGGAGTCGTGCTCACCACCGGCGGGTTCATCGCGAACGGGGAGATGGTCGCGCGGCACGCGCCGGGATATCCGTGGTCGCAGGGGCTGCCGCTTGGCAGCGCGGGCGACGACGGTAGCGGCATCACCATGGCGCTCGACATCGGCGCGGCGAGCGGCAAGATGGACGCGATGTCGACGTGGCGCTTCATCGCGCCGCCCAGCGCCTTCTTCGGTGCTCTCGCGGTGAATGCCCTCGGCCGGCGCATGATCGACGAGTCTCGCTACGGTGCGGCGCTGGGCGCGGCCATCGCCGCCAGTCCAGGTCACCGCGCATGGCTGCTCGTCGACGCGCAGCTGGAGGCCGAAGCCCGTCGCCAGATCGGCACACAGTCGGTGTGGTTCCAGCGGATGCAGACCGAGCGTCTGCTTCGCGTCGGCCGGTTCTCCGGTAGCACCGTCGAGGAGGTTGCCGCCCGCGCCGGCATCGACCGGTCCGCGCTGCGGGAAACCGTGGACGCACACAATCGAGCGATCGAAGACAATCGACCGGACCCGTTCGGTAAGCCCGACGATCTCCGTCGTCCGCTGCGCACCGGACCGTTCGCCCTGCTGGATATCTCGTTCAAGGCACGCGTCACCTATCCCATGCCGATGCTCACCCTCGGTGGTCTACTGGTGGACGAAGACACCGGCGCGGTCCGCGCGGAGAACGGGGACCTCGTCGCGGGACTCTTCGCCGCGGGGCGCGCGGCGGTCGGTGTCTGTTCGAACTCCTACGTCAGCGGATTGTCACTGGCCGACTGCGTTTTCTCCGGGCGGCGAGCGGGCAAACACAGCGCCCAGCCGCTGCTGCACCGGTGA
Organism: Nocardia sp. A7; assembly: GCF_046549215.1. NCBI lineage: Bacteria > Bacillati > Actinomycetota > Actinomycetes > Mycobacteriales > Nocardiaceae > Nocardia > Nocardia sp. A7. The sequence continues at coordinate 406,465 of NZ_JAJPWE010000002.1, forward strand.
GAACGAGGGCGAACTTTCACGACAGCAGCGGCAGGATGACATCGTCGACGATTCCGGTGATCGTCGTGTCGGGCAGAGGCGTTCCCTCGGTCAGGAATCGGAACACGACCAACTCTGGGCCGAGGGTGGCCGCCGGTGAGTCCACGGCGTCGGCGCGGATCTCGCCGGCGGCGGCCGCGGCGCGCAACATCGTCCGCATCTCGGCGGCGCGTGGGTCGAAGATCGATGCGTGGAGTGCATCCATCAGCGCGGGGCGTCGATGGGTCTCGCTGAGGACGGCGCGCAGGATGCCGCCGAACGGGCCTGCGAGGCCGGCTGCCATGCCGCGCAGGGTCAGCAGCAGATCGTCGCGGAGGTTTCCGGTATAGGCCGGTCCCTGACGTAACGAAAAACCATGGCGCACAGCGTCGAGCACCATGTCGTCCTTGGTTTTCCACCGTCGATACAGGGGAGCCTTGCCGCAACCGGCTCTGGTCGCGACACCCTCCATCGTGAGGTTGCCGTAGCCCACCTCGGCGAGTTCGCCGAGCACCGCGGCATGGATCGCGCGCAAAAGATCCTCGCCCCGGCGCCGGGTGCGGACTGGCCGCGCGGACTCCACCCGACCAGCCTAACCGCGCCCGGCCTCGTGACCCTCAGGCGTCGACCACCAGCAACGGCCCCCGGGACCGGGACACGCACGGATGGAAGATATCCGCCGAGTCCTTCGCGACCTCGGTGCGATGGTCGGGTTGCCCGGCTTCGACCCGAAGTGCGCAGCTGCCGCACAGTCCGTTCTCGCATGAGCCGGGGGCGGTCGGCAGTGCCACCCGAATGGCGTCGAGCGCGCTGACCTCAGGGGCAACACTGACGGTGCGGCGGGTGCGCGACAGATAGAGGTCGAAGGCGGTCGCCGGTGCGTCGTTGCGCTCGGAGGGCGTGAAACGTTCGAGATGCACTGTGGGTCCGGCACATTCGGACACGGCGCGTAGCAAACTCTCGGGCCCACAGCAGTAGACGGCGACATCGTCGGGCTGTGCGTCGAGCACGGCGGACAGATCGGGGCGCGGGGTCGTGTCCGAGGGCAGGATGCTCACCCGGTTGGCGTAGCGCTGCTCGAGCTCGTCGACGAAGGGCATTTCCGCACGCGATCGGCCGCGATAGATCATCCGCCATGGTCGGTCCTCGGCGGTCAGGCGAGCGATCATAGGGAGGAACGGGGTCACCCCGATGCCGCCCGCGACGAACAGGTACGCGGGCGCCTCGACCAGTGGGAAGTTGTTGCGCGGGAGACTGATTCGCACGGCCTCGCCCACAGTCAGTGCGTGGATCTCGCGCGAGGCGCCCCGTCCGCGGTCTTCGCGAAGGACCGCGATGTCATAGCCGGTCCGGTCGGTGGGGTCGCCGCACAGTGAATACTGCCGGGTCTTGCCCGAGGGCAGGACGAGATCGATGTGTGCCCCGGGTTCCCACGGCGCCGCCTCGCAGGCGATGCGCAGCGCCGTGACGGTGGGTGTGAGCACCGTGACGGCTTCGATCGCGCCGGGCTCGACACGCTGTTCGCGCGCGGGGGCGGGCGTGGCCGCCTTCCGTGCGCGCAGCGCTCGCATGACGAGAGCGAGAATCAGCGTCGACAGCGACACCAGCGGCGTCGGATTGCCCAGCGTGACACCGAAACCCAGGTCGACGAGCGGTGCGAGGACGCCGAGCGCGTACAGCCAGCTCGGCGCGGAACCCGGACGCGCGCGAGCGCGTTCACCCCACGGCGTCCGTCCCCACGGCTTGGCCACCGACAGCCACACCTGAAACCCCAGCACACCGGCCATCGCGGCGCCGGTGGCCGCCAGTGCGACCGCCGGGCCGTCGGCACCCTGCCCGGTGGCCGCCACGGTCTCGTGCATCGCCGAGGAGAGGATGAAGATGCCGATGTAGAGCTGACCGAGGGTGAGGACGAACTTCACACACACCCACCAGTAGTGGAAGTACCCCCACGCCGTGACCGCCGCCAGGATCAGACCCGTGAAGGCGGCGGTATTGGCCGAGTACACCAGGACGGTCTGATCGAGCAGCTCGGCCGCGCCCGCGGTGGCGGCCTTGCGCTCGCCCGGCGGTGAGAGAGCACTGACCGACAGCAGCACGGTCAGGGCGGCCGCCTGACTGAGCCAGCTGACCGACGAGATCACGTGCAGCCACACCAGCAGGTGACGAACACTTCGCGACATGAAGTCCCCTTAAGATACGGTTTCGTATCTTAAGTGTGGAACGGCCGACCCTTCGCGCACATCAGGGCAATCCCTGATTCACACGGGAAAATAGTTGAGCCACCGCGGCGGACAGCACCTTTCGATACGGAGCCGGCTCAGTCGTTGCGCCCGAATTCCTTCCGGTAGTGCTCGGACAGTGCGGGGTAGTAGTCGTCGAAGCTCACGGTGGCTGGGTCGCGGTCGCCTTCGGCGGCGACCAGGCGGTCGAGGTAGTAGTCCCAGCCCGGTCCGACGTTCTCCGCCATGGTGGGGTCGGGCAAGTTCTGGGCGAAGGTCAAGGTGGTGATGCCGCCTTCCTCGGCGAGGTCGAGGCGTAGCTGCCAGTGTTCGGGGTTCTCCCCGTCGTAAGGCATCGACGTGGTGACCCGCAGCCGGTGCGGGGGTTCGCAATCGTCGATCCGGAATCGCTCGGCGGGCATCTCGTCTTCGAAGAGCATCTGGAACTTCACTTCGCCGGACGACGGGTCACCGGTCCAGGTGCCGAGCCAGCGGGCGAGTCGCTGCGGGTCGGTGACGGCGGCCCAGACATCCTCGATCGGTGCGCGAAAGGTTCGGGTCCATTCGCAGTAGATGCCGTCGGTGTGGTCGCGGCGGCGTCCGCTCGCTGTGGGGGTGGTCATGCGGTCTGCTCCTTGTCGGTGCTGGTGGTGGCTCGGCGTTCCCGGGTGGTGCGGCGGACCTCGAGGTCGAGACCGTCGAACGCGTGCTCCGGAATCGGCAGCCGGGTCGGCTGCAGCTGCTCCAGATAGTTGTGCAAGGGGGCCAGCCCCGCGGGGGCCAGCTGATAGTGGCGTTCGCGGCCGTGCGTTTCGGCGCAGACGAGGCCCGCATCGGCGAGGACCCGCAGATGCTTGCTGATCGCCGGCCTACTGATGGGATATTCCGCGGCGAGATCGACGACCCTGGCCGGTGCGTCGGCCAGGCGGCAGAGTAGGTCGCGGCGCACGGGGTCGGCTAATGCCTCGAAAACGTCCACTCACTATTGGTAACCGATTGGTTACCAATAGTCAAGCGTTAACCGCTGGTGATGGCCGACGCAGCGCACGGGTCACCGCCCGACCGACTGGTCGAGTGGTAACCCCTGCGCGTGCGCACCGGCCCGCCACCGCGTGGCGTCGAGCGCGAGATCGGCTGCCGGAGGGCCTATTCGGCGAGGCGGTGGGTGCCGTCGCGGACGGTGCCGACGAACTCCTCGATGAGGTCTTCCAAGGCGACCACGCCGACGGTGTTGCCGCGGCTGTCGACCACCCGTCCCAGGTGACTGCTGGTTCGGCGCAGGCGGGTCAACGCCTCGTACAGCGGGGTGCCGGTGCTCACGGTGGGGAGTGGGCGGATATCGGTGCGGGGGATGACGGTGTCGGGGCCCGCGTTGTCGTCGGCTACCTCGTCGAGGACGTCCTTGATGTGCAGGTAGCCGACCAGGGAGCCGTCGGACGCGGCTACCGGGTAGCGGGAGAATCCGGTTTCCGACACTGCCGCTTCGACCTCGCCGAGGGTGGTCCCGTTGCCGATCAGCGGTACCGATCGGGCCTGGGCCAACGGCACCATGACGTCGCCGACGATCTGGTCGGAGGTGCCGAGGGCCTGGGTGAGCCTGCGGTGTTCCTCCTCATCGAGCAGTCCCTCGGACCGGGATTCGCCGATCATCTCGGCCAGTTCCACTGTCGACACGGTGGCGTCGAGTTCGTCCTTCGGCTCGATCCGCATCATCCGCAGCGTCATGTTCGCGGCGAGGTTGTACAGCGCGATCAGCGGTCGGGCGATCCGCAACCACATCAGGTGGATCGGGACCAGCAGCAGCGCCGAGCGTTCCGGACCGGCGAGCGCGATGTTCTTGGGCACCATCTCGCCGAGCAGGATGTGCAGGATCACCACGATGGTGAGCGCGATCGTGAAACCGACGGGATGCAGCAGCTGATCCGGCAGGCCGAGCAGTTCGAACGGGCGCTCGATCAGGTGCGCGATCGCGGGCTCGCCGACGCGGCCGAGCAGGATCGAGCAGATCGTGATGCCGAGCTGGGCCGCGGCCAGCATAATCGACAGGTTCTCACCTGCCTCGATCACGATTTGCGCCTTCTTCTTCCCTTGGGCGACAAGGGCTTCCAAGCGGTCGCGGCGGGCGGAGATGAGTGCGAACTCGGCGGCGACGAAGAACGCGTTGCCTGCCAGGAGTACGACGGTGAGCAAGAGTCCGAAAAGGTCACCCATGAGTCTGCTCCCGTGCCGAGAGGTTGGCCGAGTCGACGGGGATCAACCGCACCCGGTCGATACGCCGTCCGTCCATCCGTTCCACCCTGGCGATCCAGCCGCCACCGGAACCCCGGGATTCGGGCAGCACCACCTCGTCGGCGGTCACCGGGATGCGGCCGAGTTGGGCCAGCACCAGCCCGCCGAGGGTTTCGTATTCGCCTTCCGGCGCGTCGTAGCCGGTCGCGCGCGACACCTCGTCGATGCGCAGCAGGCCCGAGCAGTCCCAGCCGTCGGAGACCCGGCGGACATCGCGTTCCTCCTCGTCGTGCTCGTCGCGCACGTCGCCGAGGATCTCCTCGATGAGGTCCTCCATGGTCACCATGCCCGCGGTGCCGCCGTATTCGTCGACGACCAGTGCCACCTGCATGCCGTCGGCGCGCACCCGCTCCAGGACCTCGTCGCCGTCCAGGCTCGCGGGCACGATCGGCACCGCGACGGCCAGCGCGCTCAACGGGATCTGCTTGCGCAGCTCGCCCGGGTGGGTGAATGCCTGCTTGACGTGCACCACGCCGAGCGTGTTGTCGAGGTCGCCGTCGACCACCGGGAACCGGGAGTAGCCGGTGCGGGCGGCGGCGGCGATGAGGTCGGCGATGGTGTCGTGGCGGTCGAGCGATTCGACCTTCACGCGCGGTGTCATCAGGTCCTCGGCGCTGCGCTCACCGAATTCGAGCGAGCGGTCCATCACCTGCGCGGTGCGCTGATCCATCGCGCCACGCATAGCGGAGGTGCGCACGAGCGAACCGAGTTCCTGCGGCGAGCGCGCCGATCGCAATTCCTCGGCGGGTTCGATGCCGAGCCTGCGCACGATCCGGTTGGCGGAACCGTTGAGGAAGCGGATGAGCCACTTGAACAGGGCGGAGAACCCGATCATCGGGCCGGAGGTCAGGCGGGCGACCTTCATCGGCTCGGCGATCGCGATGTTCTTCGGTACCAGTTCGCCGTAGATCATCGACAGCGAGGTCGCGATGATCAGGGCCAGCGCCAAGGCGACAGCGTGCGAGACGGTTTCGCTCAGGCCGATGCCGCTCAGCAGCGGATCGAGCAATCTGGCCAGGACGGGTTCGGCGATGTAGCCGGTGATCAGCGTGGTGATCGTGATGCCGAGCTGGGCACCGGAGAGCTGGAACGACAGGGTGTGGTGAGCCTGTTTCACCAGCCGGGACCGGGTGTCACCGTCGCGGGCCGCCGCTTCGACGGTGCTGCGTTCCAATGCGGTGAGGGAGAACTCGGCGGCGACGAACAGTGCCGTTCCGAGGGTGAGGGCGGCGAAGCCGAGCAGGCTGAGCACGGTGATAACGATGGACATCCTCAGCACCACCCGAGTGATGCCGTAGGGAAACCGGAAGGTCGAACGGACGCTGCGAAAAGGAGGACGCCGGGTTTGTCACCCGGCTCCGTAGAGGAGCCCTCCTGTGTGGCGCCCTTGGACGCGGGTGACAACTGGATCCTTTCGAGGCGGGGAAAAGCATGTGCCGTGATCGGCAACTACATAGTAATCCGTGCCCACCCATGATGTGTCAGCGGCGCGGTGCCGGACACGGCGACGGCGGCCGATAGAGGGTTCGATCGGCCGCCGTGCGCGCAGATCACCAGCCGCTCGGCAGCGGCCTTCCCTCGGCGAAGCCGGCGGCGGACTGCACGCCGAGCACGGCCTTGTCGTGGAATTCCGGCAGCGAGCGGGCACCGGCGTAGGTGCAGGAGCTGCGCACGCCCGAGCAGATGTGGTCGATGAGGTCCTCGACGCCGGGGCGCTCGGGGTCAAGACGCATCCGCGAGCTGGAGATGCCCTCTTCGAACAGTGCCTTGCGGGCGCGGTCGAAGGAGCTGTCCGCGGCGGTGCGGGCGGCGACGGCGCGCTTGGACGCCATGCCGAAGCTCTCCTTGTACTTGTTGCCGTCGCGGTCGATGCGCAGGTCGCCGGGGGACTCGTAGGTGCCGGCGAACCACGAACCGATCATCACGTTCGACGCGCCCGCGGCGAGCGCCAGGGCCACGTCGCGGGGGTGCCGCACGCCACCGTCGGCCCACACGTGCACGCCGAGTTCCTTTGCAGCAGTGGCACATTCGGCCACGGCGGAGAACTGCGGGCGACCGACGCCGGTCATCATGCGGGTGGTGCACATGGCGCCGGGGCCGACACCGACCTTGATGATGTTGGCGCCAGCCTCGGCCAGATCGCGGGTGCCTTCGGCGGAGACCACGTTGCCCGCGACCAAGGGCAGGCCGAGGCCGAGATCGGCGACAATGCGCAGGGATTCGAGCATCTTGGTCTGATGGCCGTGCGCGGTGTCGAGCACGAGCACGTCGGCGCCCGCCTCAGCCAGTGCCTTCGCCTTGGCGGCCACATCACCGTTGATGCCGACGGCGGCGGCGACGCGCAGCTTGTTGTCGGCGTCGACGGCCGGGGTGTAGATGCCCGCGCGGACGGTCCCGGTGCGGGTCATCACGCCGGCGAGGGTGCCGTCGGAGTTGGTGAGCACCGCGAGTTGGGCGTGAACCTCGGCGAGGCGGTCGAAGATGTCGCGTGGGGACGCCTCGACGGGCACCTGCACGAAATCGGTGAAGGCGACCTCGCGCAGGCGCGCGAACCGATCGACATCGGCGCAAGCGGCCTCGGTGACCACCCCGACCGGCTTGCCACCCTCGACGACCACCACGGCACCGTGCGCACGCTTGTGCATCAGCGCCATCGCGTCGGACACCGAACGGTCGGGGTCGAGCGTGACGGGGGTGTCGGCGGTGAGTGAGCGGCTCTTGACGAAGCCGATGGTGTCTGCGGCCGCCGGAATGGGCAGGTCCTGGGGGAGTACCACGATGCCGCCGCGACGGGCGACGGTCTCGGCCATCCGCTTGCCCGCGACGGCGGTCATGTTCGCGACCACGAGGGGGATGGTGGTACCGGACCCGTCGACACTGGCCAAGTCCACATCGAACCTGGACGCGACCTCGGTCCGGTTCGGGACCAGGAAGAGGTCGTCGTAGGTCAGGTCGTACGGCGGCTGGGGTCCCGGAAGAAATCGCACTTGATTGATAGTAGCCCTGTGAACTCCGCGGCGTGCAATTCCCCCCGCGAGGATTCAGCTCACCGGCCCGTCGGCAACCGCGCTGGTCCGGCACAGGATCACCGTCGCCACACACATCACCACGACGCAGGCGCCGACGACGACCAACCCCAGACCGCTGGTGCGGAGGTGCTCGTCGAGGGCGGTGAGGCCGAGGAACGCGGCAGCCAGGGGTTCGGCGATGGTCGCCGCGGGCAGCGAGGCCGAGAGCGGGCCCGCCTGGAACGCGCGCTGTTGCAGGTACACGCCGAGCAGTCCGGCGGCCACCAGCGTCCAGGTCTGCCACCCGCCGAGTACCGCGCCGATCCCGTCACCGAACAGGGTGACCACGCGATCGGTGAGTGCGGCGGCCACGCCGAACAGGGCGCCACCGGCTAGACCGAGAGCGAGCGCCTGCCCCGCTCGGCTGGCGATCAGCAGTCCGGTGACGGTCGCGGCCACGATGACGCCGAGCAGAATCGCCAAGGGGGTCAACCACTCTCGGAAGGGTGCTGTGTCCTCGCCCGCGGTCGGATCGCCCACGATCAGGAACAGCGCGAGCGCCGCGACGAGAATCAGCGCGGTCGTGGCGGCGCGTGCGGTGATCCGCTGTCCGTTGAGTCGCGCGGAGAGCGGGAGTGCGAAGACCAGGGCGCTCACCAGAATCGGTTGCACCACCAATACCGCGCCGAATGTCAGTGCGAGAACCTGCATCGCGTAACCACCGGTGTCACCGACGATGCCGGACCACCAGCGTGGGCTGCGGACCAGGCCGCGCAGGAGGGACGAGCCTTCGGGCACTGCCGCGGCCGCCTGTTGCTGCGCTACGGCGCCCAGCGCGATCAACATGGCCGCGATGAGCGCGCACACGACGGTGGCGATCTCATGGTTCGTCACGGGCTCAGTGTGCGGGATGAGGCCCTCATCGGCGCTGATCTACGAACCGAGAGTCGACGTGTTCGGGCACCTGGAGACAGCCGCGTGGCCGAACCGTATTCGGTTCGGCCACGCGATGACTCAGTTTGCCGTGCGGTTGCGGTGTACGGCCGGAGCGGCCGGACGCGCGGCGCGACGACGAGAATTAGTCGGCGTGTCGCCTGTGCGGGCGTGTCCACCGGCGCGAGTGCGCGGCTCGTGTGCCGGACGCTCGCGGCGCGGCGCACCACCACGGCCCGCCTCGACGGCCGGAGCGCCACCGGAACGCGGACGACGGGTCCGCCCGCCACCGGTCGCGGACCGGGTCGGCTGCGCGGGGGCGACCGGGGCCGCCAGTGCGATCCCGCTCGGCTTGCGGGCACCGGTGATGTCCACCAGGTTCTGGCCGCCGGGGCGCACGTCGACACCGTCGGTCCGTACGCCCGCCTTGCGGGTCATCGCGGTGACGTCCTTGCGCTCCTCGTCGGTGACGAGGGTGACCACGACACCGTCCTCACCGGCGCGCGCGGTGCGGCCCGCACGGTGCAGGTAGGCCTTGTGCTCGGCGGGCGGGTCGAAGTGCACGACCAGCGAGACGCCGTCGATGTGGATGCCGCGCGCGGCGACGTCGGTGGTGACCAGCACCGGCACCGACCCGTCGGCGAAGGACGCCAGGGTGCGGACACGGTTGTTCTGTGCCTTGCCGCCGTGCAGCGAGCCCGCGTCGACACCGGCGCCGCGCAGCTGCTTGGCCAGGCGGTCGGCGCCGTGCTTGGTGCGCACGAACATGATGGTCAGGCCGTCGCGAGCCGCGATCTCGGTGGCCACGGTGCGCTTGATGTTCTTGTCGCGCACGTAGAGCAGGTGGTGGGTCATGGTGCTCACCGAGGCCTCGGCGGGCGCGGTCGAGTGGGTCACCGGGTTGTGCATGTAGCGCTTGACCAGCTTGTCCACGTCACCGTCGAGGGTGGCCGAGAACAGCAGGCGCTGCCCCTGCTTGGGGGTGCGGTCGAGCAGGCGGGTGACCTGGGGCAGGAAGCCCATGTCGGCCATGTGGTCGGCCTCGTCGAGGGCGGTGATCGTCACGTCCGACAGGTCGGCGTTGCGCTGCTTGATCAGGTCGTCGAGGCGACCCGGGGTCGCGATGAGCAGGTCGACGCCGCGTGCGAGGCGATCGGCCTGACGCTTGATCGGCGCACCACCGACGACGGAGGCGACGCGCAGGCCCAGCGAGCGGGCGGCGTCTTCGAGTGCCTTCTCGATCTGCGTCGCGAGTTCGCGGGTCGGCACCAGCACGAGGCCGCGCGGGCGACCCGGCTTGGACGGCGAGCCCTGGGCCAGGCGGGTCAGCATCGGCAGGCCGAAGGCCAGGGTCTTGCCCGAGCCGGTCGGGCCGCGACCGAGTACGTCACGGCCGGCGAGGGCGTCGCCGATGGTGGCGGCCTGGATGGGGAAGGGCTTGTCGATGCCCGCGTTGCGCAGGGTCTGCACCAGTTCGACGGGCAGGCCCAGTTCGATGAAGGTCGGTTCGTTGGGCACGGCAGAGTTGGTCAAGGTGGCCTTTCGTTGGGCTGCGAATCGCGCCGAACGATGATCGGCGCCGATTACCCGAACACGCGCTTCGGCGTGAGCGGGGTGCGGCCCAGCAGGAAGGACCGGTCTCCCAGGATAGGCGTGTTCTGCCTCAGGTGGGTAAACAGGCTGGTCAGGTGAGCGATTGTGGCAACGTCTGTGTTCCTCGCGAAACAGGCAGCGACATCGCGGTCGCCGCGCCGGTGACGCGGGGAGCGGCAGCGACGGATCGCCAGGTCAGCCGTGGAAGAGTCGGCGGAGTTCCTGCAGCCACGGCACCGCGACAGCGAGTGTCGGCACGACCAGAATCGCGGCCGACCCGAGGTAGGCGGCGGTGGCGACTCTCACGTCTCCGGTGCGGCCCGCGAGCCGTTGGATGCGGATCAGGGTGCTCGGTCCGCCCGCGGCGAGCGCGCCCTGCGGTGCGGTGGATTTGGCACAGGCGATCAGTGCGCGGGCCAGCGGCTTGGGGCCGGTGACCTTCACCGCGGAGTCGTCGGCGAGCAGCTCGATCAGCAGTTTCACCTGGCCGAGCGCGGCCTTGCTGCGGACCACCCGGGGAAATGCCTCGTGCACGGCGGTGAACGCCTCGAGTACCAGGTCGTGGCGGGCGCGCAGGTGCGAGCGCTCGTGGCTCACGATGGCGGTGACCTCGGAGTCGTCGAGGCTGGTGAGCGTGCCTTCGCTGATCACCACCCGCTGGCGCAAGCCGGGCAGGCAGTAGGCGATGGGCTCGGTGGCAGCCAGCACGCGGATGTCGGCGGCGCGACGGACCGGGCCGCTCTGATCGAGCAGGTCGACCAGCATGCGGTGGCGGGAGCGGCGGCGGCGGGTGTGCACACCGACGCGCACGATCGAGAACATCAGACGGGCGCCGACCATCAGGGTCAGGGCGAAGACCAGCACGTACAGCGACCACAGCGGCAGACCGAGCGCGTCGATCTCCTGGGTGGGCGAAGTGGTCGGCCTACCGTCGGGGCCGGGAACGAGCAGCAGACTGGCGATGGCCAGTCCGGAGCCGAACGCGCTGAGTACGGCGGCGAGTGCGATCGCCTGCCACAACACCAGTGCCGCGCGCGGGCTGCGGTGCACCCACGTAGCGCGACTGAGCAGCGCTGGTACCGGCCCTGCGAGAAGCAGGGCAAGACCGGCGAAGAGTGCCGCGGTTGCGTTCATCGACTCTGCTCACTGCGTTGTGGGGCGAGGTGGCGCTCACCTCGTTGTGAGAGCCGCCAGGGAGTCTAGCCGCTGTTTTCGTCGGATTCGAGCTTGGCGAGCGCCTCGCGCAGGGCGTCCGCTTCGTCCTTGCCGACCTGCTCCACGAAGTGCACCAGCGCCGCAGCGCGGCTACCTGCGGCGTCGGCCTGTTGCAAGGCGTCGACCATCAGGCTCGCGACCAGTTCGTCGCGGCTGTGAACCGGTGCGTAGCGATGCGCGCGATCGTCGCGTCGCTGTACCACCAGATCCTTTTTCGCCAGTCGTTGGAGCACCGTCATCACTGTCGTGTACGCGAGCTCGCGCCGCGCGGCCAGTGCTTCGTGGACCTGCCGCACCGTGAGTGGCTCATCGGCCGACCACAACTGGTCCATGACCGCTTTTTCGAGTTCGCCGAGACCTGCCATCCCACCGATTTTACGGCCTCAACGACAAACATGCGTACTACAGTTTGTCGTAACGAGGTATTTGCTGTGTGTCATTCGTCATAGTCGGCCGCGCCGCGCACGTGCCTGGTCCCGATCGGGACGATCATCGGCCGGCCCGACACCGGATCGGTGAGCACCGTGGCCTCGAGGCCGAACACCTGCGCGAGCAGTTCCGCGGTGACGATGTCGGCCGGTCGACCTCGTTCGACGATCTTGCCCTCGCGCATGACGACGAGTTCGTCGCTGTAGCGGATCGCGAGGTTGAGATCGTGTAGCACCATCACGACCGTGCGCCCGAATTCGGCGTGCAGGCGGTCGACGAGGTCGAGCACCTCCAGGGAGTGCGCGAGGTCGAGGTAGGTGGTCGGCTCGTCGAGGAGCAGGATGTCGGTGCCCTGGGCCAGCGCCATGGAGATCCAGGCGCGCTGACGTTGGCCGCCGGAGAGTTCGTCGAGGGCGCGGTCGGCCAGGTCGGCGATGCCGGTCTGGGCCAGCGCGGCGGCGACCTCGGTCTCGTCGTCGGCCGACCACTGCCGCAACCAGGACTGATGCGGGTGACGTCCGCGCGCGACCAGGTCGGCGACGGTGAGACCCTCGGGCGCGACGGGCGTTTGCGGCAGCATGCCGATCACCTTGGCCACGTCCTTGGTCTTCATCGACGAGATGGCTTTGCCGTCGAGGACGACCTGTCCCTCGCGGGGGCGCAGCAGCCTGCCGAGCGACTTCAACAGGGTCGACTTGCCGCAGCCGTTGGGTCCGATGACGGTGGTGACCACGCCGGGGGTGATGTCGAGGCTGAGCTCGTCGACGATCACCCGGTCGCCGTAGCCGAGCGAAACCGCGTCGGCGGCGAGGCGGTGCACGGAGCTGGTCATGAGAGGGTGGCCTTCCGATTCATGCGGACGAGCAGGTAGAGCAGGAACGGTCCACCGAGCGCCGCGGTGACGATACCGACCGGCAGATCAACGGGCAGCAGCGTGCGCGAGATGATGTCGGCGCCCGCGACCAGGGCGGCACCGGTCAGCGTCGAGGCGATCAGGGGTTCGCCGGGCGTGCGCAGTGCCATCCGCGCGATCTGCGGTGCGGCCAGCGCGACGAACCCGACCGGTCCGACGGCCGCAGTCGCCACCGAGGCCGCCACCACCGATGCCCCGATGAGCAGCGCCTGCTGCGACTGGATCCGCACCCCGAGCACCCGGGTCGATTCCTCGCCGAGACGCAGTGCGGCCAGGGTCCGCGCGGACACCAGCGACACCACGGTCACCACCGCCAGCGCGATCACGGCGGGCACGACCCGAGTCATGTCGGCGGCATTGAGCGAACCGTTCAGCCAGACCTGGGCCCGCACGGCATCGGTGAGGCTGGCCCGGGTGAGCAGCCAGCTGATCACCGACATGAGTACCGCGTTCACGCCGATACCGATCAGGACGAGCCGGAACCCGGTGACACCGCGTTCCCCGCCGCGCCCGCGTCCCCAAGCCAGGAGATAGATGACAACAGCGGTGAGCAGGCCACCGGTCAACGCCGCCAGCGGAGCGCCGACGGTCGCGATCAGCCCCGTTGTCGCGCCACCGCTGCCGACCAGCACCGCGACCGCGCCCACACTCGCGCCGGTGGTGATGCCGAGAACGTCCGGTCCGGCCAGCGGGTTGTGCAGGATCGACTGCATCAGCGCGCCGGAAAGCCCGAGCGCGGCGCCGACCACCACGGCCGTGAGCGCTCGCGGCAGCCGTGATTCGATGATGATGAAGCGTTGCGAGCGGGTGCCACCGCCACCGAGCACATCGAGCACGCGGCCGAGCGGGATGTGCGTGTCGCCGACGGCGATATCGAGGCAGAACAGCACGAACACCGCGACAGCCAGCGCCAGCACGGCGCCGAGCAGCACCGGCCGCAGCACCAACGACACCGGTCCGACCCGCAACGCGGGACGCACCTTCCGTAGTGCGGCGTCCGCCCGATCAGCGCCCGCGGGATCGGCGACCAGGATCGCCCGGCTCGGGTCCGCCGAATCGGTGGCCGTGTTCGGCTGAATCTCGCTCACAGTGACACCAACTTCTTACGACGCACCAGCGCGATGAAGAACGGCGCGCCGACGGCGGCCAACATCACTCCGACTTGCAGTTCGCCCGGCGGCGCGATGACCCGCCCGGCGACATCGGCCACCAGCAACAGCAATCCGCCCAGCAGCGCGGAGTAGGGGATCAGCCACCGATTGTCCGGTCCGGTGATCACGCGCGCGATGTGCGGCACCACCAACCCGAGGAACGCGATCGGCCCGACCGCGGCGGTGGCGGCGCCGCTGAGCAGCACCACCGCGACCAATCCGAACGCGCGCGCCCGCCCGACGTCGACGCCGAGGCCACGCGCCACCTCGTCACCCAGGCTCAGCAGATTCAGTCCCGGCGCCGCCGCGACCGCCATCGCCATCCCGAGCACCAGGAACGGCAGCACCTGCCAGAACACCCCGGCTTCGCGACCGTTCACGGTGCCGACCACCCAGAACCGATAGGTGTCGAGCGCCGCGTTGTCGAGCACGATCACCGCGTTGGTCATCGCCTGCAGGAACGCGGTGACCGCCGCGCCTGCCAGAATCAGGCTCAGCGGGCTCGCCTTACCTCCGCCGATCGAGGACACCCCGAACACGATCACGCCCGCGATCGCCGACCCGGCGAAGGCGAACCAGATGTACTGCGCGGGCGCGGTGAATCCGAACGCGAAGATGCTCAGCGCTGCCAGAAACCCCGCTCCGGCATTGAGTCCCAACAATCCCGCATCAGCGAGCGGATTGCGGGTATACCCCTGGATGAGCGCGCCCGCGACGCCCAACGCCATCCCGGCGATCAGGGCCAATGCGGTGCGCGGCAGACGTAGCTCACGCACGATTTCCTCGGCGGTGGAGCGGGCCGGGCATCGGAACGGGCCGCCGTCGCAGCCGAGAGCGTGTGTGACGGCGTCGAACACCGTGGTGGGTGCGAGCGAGCGGGTGCCGATGGCGATGCTGGCGACCACTGCCACGGTGAGCAGGACAACGAGCAGAAGAAGCCCGGTCAGCCGACGACGTCTGACGGTGGCAGGGTGGATCACGGCGACGAACTTCTCCTGCCTCGAAACCGGACACGACTTGTGAAGTCTGGTAAGCCTAACCTATGTTCCGAGACATCATCGTCACGGGAACCAACCGTTCGAGGAGGTTCGATGTCCGAGCCCGTCACCACCGCCATGGTCCGCACCACCGCCGCGTTCGATCGCGCCTGTGCCCGCTTGCAAGCGCTGCAACCCGAGCATCCGCGCGTGTATGCCGTCGCGGCGATGAGCGGACAGGGCAAACGGCGATGGTGGCATGTCCCGAACGGCCTCTCCGAGGGGCGCGTCGAGCTGATGTACCGGCGCCACGCCGCGGAGATGATCAACGACGAGATCGCCGCCGAAGTGGTCGCCACCGCGCTCATCCACGCCGTCGCCGGCCGGGTCACGGCACTGTTCGTCATGGATGCGCAGGCCTGGGATCCCGGTCGCGACAACCTGTGGATCCACCACGACAACGACGGCGGTATCGACTGGGCAGGCTTGTCCGACACCACGATTCGCGTGGTCGACTGTGACCCGGAACCCGGCGCGGTCGCGTTCCCCTGCGAAGCCGCCATGGCGGTCTGGCTCGCCCAGCGCTGCGCCTCCTCGCTGATCCCGTTGCAGTCGGTCCTCACCCGCTGCTCCGGTCTGCCCGCTCGCCGCTTCTGGACCCTGGTTGGTGAATCCATCATCGGCGCAGCGACTTACGTCCCCGACTTGGCGCGCGCCGACGTGTCCGCGGGCGCGCGCCGTGGCCAACTCCTGCTCGGCGCCTTCGAGGAACGCGGTCTCCCGGTTCGTCGCAGCAGTTGCCTGCAGCGCTGACGAGTACGAGGCTGTCAGTCCCCGTGGCGTTGGCTGCGCCAGATGCGGGCCGGAATTCCGCTGACCAGATCCTGGCGCCGCAGCACTTGGATCCGCCACGGGTCGAGGCGAAGTACCTGGAAGGCGGGGTCGTCGGGGCCCCGCCAGAACTGCCCGGGGTCGTAGCCCGCGCCGGGCGGACTGCCGTGCCGATACAGGTCCCACACGTGCGCTCGCTCGCCGGGATCATCGGTCCATGCGGCGATCGTGTCGATGGCGACGGTGTTCTGCGCCGGGCTCCAATAGGAGAACGTCACGTGCGGGTTACCCGCGATGTGGGCGGCCTTGACCGGCGTGCGATAGGTCCCGAGCCAACCGACCGGGTGCCCGGCGTCGGTTTCCCAGACCGGAATCAGGACGCGCGACCGTGGCCTGCCCAGGTTGTCGACGGTGGTCATGGTCGCGTAGTTGACGGCGCCGACGATGGCGTCGAAATCGGGCTCGAGATCGGCGAAGGCGCGAACGTGGGCGCGCGTGCGGTTGCTCACTGCTGCTCCTCGAAGCCGTCACGCCCGTCGGTGGCGAGGTAGTGGCGGACGTGGTCGGTCACCGAGGGGTCGGGGCTGTTGTTCACGGTGTCAGTCATGGGTTCACCGTGCACCGATGGCCTTCGGACGGACTCAGGATCGACTTCGGGCCTGCTCGGTGTGCAGCGTTCGGGGGTCGACAGTCCGGCCCGCGTCGAGTTCGGTGATGAACCGGTCGGCGCCGATGTCGGCGATGACGCGTGCCTCGATGCGGTCGACATCCCCACGTTCGGCCTCGGGCAGCGGAGCGCCGGTGGATCGGCGGAGGGCGTCGGCGGCTCCGAGCAGTCGGGCGGCGTGTGCGGAATACCCTGCGAGCGAACGGGATCCGGCGAGACCCTCCAGCGCGAGAGCATGCGCTCTCGGGTCGCCGGTGTGCAGGGCGGAGTCGAGTCCGCGCAGGTGCCGCTGTTCGGCTTCGTCGGCGTCACCGGCGAGTTCGGCGGTGAAGCCGAGTTCGGCGAGGATCAGCGCGGCGCCGAAATGCGACCCGGCCCGCAGATGCCAGTCCAGCCAGGTGCCCAGATACTCGCGGGCCGCGGCCAGGTCGCCGCGGCGCCGGGCAACCAGGCCGAGCCCGAGTACCGCGGATTCCTCGCCGACGAGGTGTCCCTGATCGACCGCCACCAGACGGGCCCGCTCGTGCAGTTCGGCGCTGCGGTCGAGCTCGCCGCGCAGCAGGGCGATCCGGCCGAGCGAGGTGAGCCGCTCGCCGACTTCGGTCCACAGGCCGAGTTCTTCGGCGGTGGCCAACGAGCTCCGGTGATGGTCGCGGGCGGCATCGAGGTCGCCGGTCACCTCGGCATGGCTGCCGAGCAGGAATCCCGCGATGGCCTGACCCCAGCGGTCGCCCAGTCGCGTGAACAGGTCCATGCTGCGCCCCGCGTGTTCGCGCAACCCAGCCAGATCGCCGCGGCCGAACGCGTCACGCGCCAGTGATACCGACGCTGCCGCGACTCCCCAGTCGTCGCCGTGGTCAGCGAACGCACTCCGCAGCTCGCCCGCGCTGTCCATCCCTTGCTGGGCAGCGAATCCGCTGTGGACGTGCGCGAGGTACCACCGGGCGCGCAGCTCCGCTGGTGAATCCTGTGCTGCGACAGCCTGCAACCCGTCGGGGGCCGGTGCCGGTCGTTCCGTTGATCGCGTGTCAGGTGTGCGGCCTGCACCGAGTTCGAGGGCGCCGCGCCACAGCAGGGCGACCCGGCGTGCGCCCGGTTCGGTCTCGCCTGGCACGGACAGCGCGATACCGAGGGAGCGGATGCCCTCGACCAGCCGCCCGCGCATCACCCAATACCAGGCGAGCGCGTTGACCAGCCGGAGGGCTTCATCGGGTCTGGCCGCGGCGCGGGCAGTGTCGAGTGCCCGGCGCAGGTCTGCCGACTCGGCATCGAGCCTGGCCAGCCAGCGTCGCTGGTCAGCGGTGCGCAGGTGCTGGTCGGCCCGTGCGGCGAAATCGACGTAGTAGTCGAGATGCCGCAGCCGGGTAGCGGACTCCTCACCGCTCTCGCGCAGCCGGTCGACACCGTAGGCGGCAACCGATTTCAGCAGCCGATAGCGCGGGCGGATATCGGTGGCGGGCGTGATGATCAGCGAGCGATCGACCAAGCGAGCCAGCAGCTCCGCGACGTCGGTACCGTCGATATCGCCACCCGCGCAGACGATTTCGGCCGACTCCAGTGTGCTGCCGTCGGCGTGGGCCGAGAGCCGCCGCAGCACCGCGCGTTCGCGATCGTCGAGCAGTTCCCAGCTCCAATCGATCACCGCTCGCAGGGTGCGCTGCCGATCCGGTGCGTCCCGATAACCGGACGACAGCAGGGTGAAGCGGTCCTCGATCCGTTCGGCGAGGGTGTGCACGCCGAGTGCGCGGACCCGGGTCGCCGCCAGTTCCAGGGCCAGCGGTAGGCCGTCGAGACGGGTGACGATGGTGGCGATCGCGGCGTTATTGTCGTCGGTGACGGTGAAGCCGGGTGCGCTCGAGCGTGCGCGCTCGACGAAAAGTTCTGCGGCAGGCGATATTTCCGCTGCCGCCAGGTCGCCAGGGGCGGGAACGGCCAACGGTGCCACGTGCCAGATGTATTCGCCCGCGATGTTCAGCGGCACCTGACTGGTGACGAGTACTCGGAGGTCGGGAGCGGCGGCCAGCAGCCGTGACACGAGAATGGCGGCGGCGTCGGCGACGTGCTCACCGTTGTCCAGCACGAGCAGCAGTTGCTTGCCGCGCACCGCGTCGGCGAGGTGAGCGAGCTGAGTTCCGTTGTCGGGCACGGGAAATGTGCTCGAACCCGCGGAATCGTCGCGGACATCGAAGGCCGCCGCCACGACCTCCGTGAGCGTCGTCAACGCACTGTCCGGATCGTCGCCGAGGCACAGCCCGGCGAGCTCGACGAACAAGACGCCGTCACGCGCGGATTGCTCGGTCGCAGTGGCCAACGCGAGACGGGTCTTGCCGACTCCACCCGGCCCGGTGAGGGTTACCAGTCGTTCGGCCCGGATCAGCGCGTCGATCGCGGCGAGATCGGCTTCGCGCCCGATGAGCGAGGTCACGGGCACCGGCAGTGCGGGACGCGGTGTCACGGGGGCCGCGGGTGCGGGCCGAACCGGTACACCGAGGGACGGATCCTGTTCCAGCACAGCGTGATGCAGGGCAGCGAGCTCAGGGCTCGGGTCGAGGCCGAGTTCCTCGGCGAGATGTTCGCGCAGGCGCCGATAGGAATCCAGGGCTTCGCCGTGTCGCCCCGAGCGGTACAGCGCCAGCATGTGCGCCGCGCGCAGCCGTTCGCGCAGCGGATGCAGTGCGGTGAGCTCACCGAGTTCGTCGGCGACCTGATCGTGTTCGCCGAGGGTGATCCTCGCCTGCGCGAGTTCCTCGACGGCAGTGAGTCGCTGTTCCTCCAGCCGCAGCACCGGGATCCGCGCGAAGTCGTGATCGGCGAGGTCGGCCAGTACCGCTCCGCGCCACAACGCGAGTGCGTCAGCGAGAAGCCTTGCCCGAGAGGCAGTGTCGTCGGCGGCGCGCGCTTGATGTAGCAACTGCCGGAACAATTGGGAGTCCACCGCGGTCCCGGTGACATCGAGGAGGTAGCCGGGGGAGCGCGACACCAGCAACTCCCGCCCGCCCGCTTCGGCGTCGCCGAGGACCCGGCGCAGTTGCGAGGCGCGGGTCTGCAACGAACCCGCCGGGTTGGCCGGCAACGCCGTACCCCACAGCTCCTCGACAAGCCGGTCGGCGGGCACGATCCGACCCGGTTCTACCAACAGCGCGCCGAGCAGAACCCGCACCTTGAGTTCTGGAACCCGGACGGCTTGTCCATCGTCGGTCCAGACCGCCAACGGACCGAGCACTCCGAAACGCATGTCACCCACCCTAAACGGCCCGGGTGCGGGTTCCGCGATGCGCGGCGTCGGGGCCACCGGCCGGTGAAGTCGCGCCCCGAACACGGTGTCGCGGCGACGGCCGCCCTGGGCCGTCTGGAGTCGACCCGAAGGGTTCCCGAAGTGCGGCCCGGCACTGTCGGTCCCAGTTCGCATCGTCTTCGAAGGGAAACTCCTGATGTCCGCGTTCACCGATATCCCAGAACGGGCAGATACCCGCCAATGGCTGGGACTTGCGGTCCTGCTCCTGCCGACGGTGCTGCTGTTCCTCAGCATGACCGTGCTGTTCCTTGCCACCCCCTATATCGCGACCGACCTGTCGCCGAGTAGCGGCCAGCTGCTGTGGATCAACGACATCTACGGGTTCGTGATGGCGGGATTCCTTGTCACCATGGGCACTCTCGGCGACCGGCTCGGCAGGCGCAGGCTGCTGCTGGCCGGCGCCGCGCTGTTCGGCATCGCCTCGGTTCTCGCCGCGTTCGCTCCCGGCCCCGATCTGCTGATCGCGGCGCGTGCGCTGATGGGTCTCGGCGCGGCCGCCGTCATGCCCGCCACGTTGTCGCTGATCACCACGATGTTCCGCGACGACCGGCAGCGCGCCACCGCCATCGGGCTGTGGGCGGCATCGGTGTCGGCCGGTGTGGCACTGGGCCCACTGCTCGGCGGGCTGCTGCTCGACTCGCTGTGGTGGGGTGCGTCCATGCTGATCGGCGTGCCGGTGATGGCGCTCGTCGTGCTCGCGGTGCCGGTGCTGATTCCGGAATATCGTGCGCCCGAGGCGGGTCGGCTCGACCCGATCAGCGTCGCCCTGTCGCTGGCCGCGTTGCTGCCGTTCGTCTACGGCGTGAAGAAGCTGGCCGAGACCGGGTTCGCCGTCGAGCCGGTGCTCGCCGTGCTGGCCGGTGTGGTGTTCGCGGTGGTCTTCGTTCGCAGGCAGCTGCGGCTGTCGGACCCGCTGCTCGATGTGCGCCTGTTCACGAACCGGATCTTCAGCGGCTCGCTCGGGGTGTACATGCTCGCGGCCATTGCACTGGGCGGGGTGTATCTGCTGTTCACCCAGTACCTGCAGCTGGTCGCCGCGCAGTCGCCGCTGCAGGCCGGATTGTGGATCCTGCCCGCCGCGATCGCACTGGTCATCGTCTCCACCGTGACCCCCGCTATCGCCCGGCGTGTCCGTCCCGCGTATGTGATCGCCGCGGGCCTGGCGCTGTCGACCATCGGCTATCTGGCACTCACGCAGGTCGAGAGTGTGGCGGGGTTGCCGCTGCTCATCGTCGGCTTCTACATCCTGTACCCGGGCATCGCCCCGGCCATGGCGCTGATCCCGGGCCTGGTCATCGGCGCGGCACCCGCGGAGAAGGCGGGCGCGGCGTCGGCGGTGGACAGCACCGCCAGCGACCTGGGTGTGGCCCTGGGGGTCGCGCTGCTCGGCAGTATGGGAGCGGCGGTCTACCGCGCCGGAATGTCGGGTGAGGCGGGCGCTGCCGCGGAAACCCTGCCCGGCGCACTGAGTTCGGCCGAGTCCCTACCCGCCGAGGTAGCCGAGTCCGTCGTAGCCGCAGGTCGCGAGGCATTCACCAACGGCCTCAACGCCGCGGCATGGACTGCCGCGGTGCTCTCCGCGGCGGGTGCGGTGCTGGCGGTGGCGCTGCTGCGCCGGATCCCGGCCGGTGCCATTGCCGTTCCGAAAACCGAAGAGGGAGTAGATGTCTCGGTGGGCGACGGTGTCGCCGAGCGTGGCACCGTTCCCGCCTGACCTCTTGCGGAATTCCCGCACCAGCGATCCGCAGCGCCTACCGGTGCTGCGGATCGCTGGCACCGCGCTGGGACAAGTAGCGAAGATGCCGGTCGGCCAGTTGTGGCGCCTGCGCAGCGCTGAATTCCTTTCCGACGGGAGGGAATACCGTGACGTCCAGCGTGCGGCCCGCCGTGTCGGGCGAGTCGTAGACCGACACCTCGACGATGAACGGGGTGGGTTGATCGGTGCTCCTCGATAGTGCGGCGGAAGTTGCTGGGCGCCCATAACACGCACCACCGACGCGGCCTCGGCTGGTGTGGCGCGATCCTCGATGGCCGTTTCGATCGCCTGCGACCAGCTGTCACGCTCGGCCTGATCGGGCCCTTGCGCATAGAGCGGACATCCGGTCAGCAGGACTGCCGTCATCAACACAATGGACGGCACGGTGAAGCGCAGAGCGTTGATCCTGCCAGCCGTCAAGGTGTGCCCAGGTCGCCGAGGAAGGACGATTCAGTCGCCAGGGGCGGTGCGGCCGGTGACGATCATGAGCAGTTCGGCCGCCGTGCCGCTCACCGTCGTTCCCGCACCGGCCGTCCAGCCGGTGTCGGTCGCGACGAGGGCGTACCCGGTGAGTCGAGTCCGCGCGTGAAACGGTGCCTCCCTCGTCCATACCCGCTCCAGCGACAGCTGCGCCGCCGCCGTCGGCATCAGCCGCTCGATGCCGAGCGGGACGGCGATGTCCTGCCCGTGGACCAGCAGATCCATCAGCCGGTCGGTCGGTGTGGTGCCGATCGGGATGGCTCTGGAGTCGATCGTGGCGTGCAGTTCGGCGAGCAACTCGGCGGTCGATGTGCGATCGGCGTGCCGGACGGCGGTGTCGTGGATGAGACGGTCGGTATTGCCGCGAGCGCGGATCAGGTTCACCACCAAGGACACGATCGTGACGCGGGTGGCCAGTACGAGATGGGCCACGACGTCGCGAACACGCCACCCCACGCACAGCGTCTCGGTGTCCCACGCCGATTCTGGCAGCTCGCGCAGCAATTCGACCAGGGTGGCGCGCTCCTCGGCCACCGCCTGCCAGATCGTGTCGTTCATCGTGTCGGGTCCGGTCATCGTCGAGTCTCCTTCGCGTGGGTGTCCTCGGTACCGTAAGAGTTCCACCGAGGTGGAGGTGCCAGCGAAAGTGACTCACATCACATATTTGACGATCGGCGAGCTCGCCACCCGGACCGGCGTCGCGGTGCGAACGGTCCGGTTCTACTGCGACGCGGGTCTCTTGGACGCCGCCCGCTCGCCCACCGGCCATCGAGTGTTCGAACCCGATGCGGTCGATCGACTCACGCTGTTGCGCCGGTTGCGTTCCTTCGGCATCGGACTCACGGCGATCGAAGACGTGCTGGACGGCACCCGGTCGATCGCGGAGGTGATCGCCGCCGAACGGGTCGCCGTCGACGACGAACTCGACGCACTGAACCGTCGCCGGGCACTACTGCGCGCCGTCGAATCCGCGGCACCCGACAGGCAGGGTGAACACCTGAATCTGCTTGCCGCCGTAGTCGATCCGCGCGCCGCCCACGACGTGCTCGTCGCGTTCTGGCGCCGCCAACTCGCGCCGCTACCGACCTCGGCCATCGACGGCTTCCTCGGCATGAACGTCCCCGAACTGACCACCGATGCCCACCCCGAACATCTCATCGCCTACGCGGAACTGATTGCGGCCGTATCGAACCCGGACATCGCCACCGCCATGTACGACACCATCCGCCACCGCGGTACCCCTGGAATCCGCGACGAACGCCGCCTACTGTTCGACGTCGCCGATGCCTGCGTGGCCGTTGCGCCCCTCGTCGCCGCGGGCCGCCCACCCCACCCCGGCGCGGAACTCGACCACTACGTCGGCATCCACGCCGCCGCCCGCGGCCGCCGCGACACCCCGACCTTGCGCCGCCAACTCCTCACCGACGCCGCGGGCGCAGACCACCGTGTCCGCCGATACTGGCACCTGACAACAACTCTCACCGGCGAACCCGCCACCTCCGGCGCAACCCAACTCTGGCTTTTCGACGCCCTGACCACCTCGGTTCATGGTGCAAGGGAAGTGCGGTAGATGAAACGGGTGGGGAGGCCGTTCTCGCCCTCCCCACCCGCGGTATTCACTACTCAGGGAACAACTTCGACGATGTCGCCCGGTTCCAGCCATTCGTAGTGCGCCTTCGCGCCTTCGGGGGTCAAGCGGATGCAACCGTGGGACTGCTCCTCGGTGGGCCCGATGTGGTACGCGATGTCACCGTTGAAGAAGACCGCGTACTCCATGGGTGCGTTGTGCAAGGTGCTCCAGTGGAACGGCTTCTTGAACGCCACCTTGAACACTCCGGGGGGCGTTTCGTAGCCGGGACGGCCGTGCGACATCGGGCTGGGCCCGAAGGTGACCTTGCCGTTGTCCATCAACCACGCGTTATTGGTCGACAGTTGCAGGCACGCACGCGCTTTCTCGCTGCACGGGGCCACCACGGGCTCCGGCGGCGGTGCGGGAATGATGGCGGGCGCACCGGGCACATCGGGCCCGCCGGGCCACAGCGGTTCGGCCTGGACGGGTGCTGTGACCGCGGCCCCGACCACGGCCGCACACATCGCCGCCTGCACGGCCCACCGGGGAATACGACTACTACTCACGAAATCTTGCCTCTCTCGCCGCGCCCACCCCTGGTCGTCGTACGCCCAGATCATGAGCTTTCACCATCGACACAAGCCTCGAAACATAGAGATACAGCGATCATGGAGTATTGCGATCGCGTTGAGCAAGCTCAGGGGTGGGCTACCGGCGCGTCACGTGTCGAAGCGTGCCGCGACTGCCCGATATCGCCGAGACGGGCGCTGGAGTCCAGTGACGCTCCCGCTCCCGCTTGACTACTTAGGTAAGCCTGACCTACTCTGAACTCGGCGTACGGATGAGCCGGTGGTCCCGAGGGCTGCGGTCGACTCCGCCATCCTGCCGCGGCGGGCTCCGTTTTCGAGACGGAGCCCGCCGCTACGTCTTACCGGCTGCGGTGTACCGATTCGGATGGTGTAAACCGGACGGTATGAGCAATCTGTCAATGGCCGACCTCACCCCCGAGTTGATGAACAAGGCCAGCGTGGGCACCTTCACCGACCTCATCGGCCTGCGCTTCACCGAGGTCACCCCCGACCGGGTGCGCGGCGAATGGGACGTCCGTCCCCAGCTGTTCCAGCCCGCGGGTATCCAGAACGGCGGCGTGTACTGCACCGTCATCGAAACTCTCGCCAGCGTCGGCGCCGGCGTCTGGTTCGGTGAGCGCGGCCAGGTGGTCGGCGTCAACAACAACACCGACTTCCTCCGCGCCGTCCGCGAAGGCCTGCTCACCGCCGAGGCCACCCCCATCCACCGCGGCCGCAGCCAGCAACTCTGGGTCGTCGTGATCGCCGACGCGGAAGGCCGCACCGTCGCCCGCGGCCAGGTCCGCCTCCAGAACCTCGCCGCCTGATACCACCGCGCAGGCGAGGTTCGACGAGGCTAAGGGTCACGCCGGGATTCCCCGTCGGTGACGCATTCCCTGACAGGGCGGAATTCCCCGTCAGTCGACCGTAGTGAACCGCCAACCGCCGCGACCGAGCACATCGACGACCAGTGCGCCGATGTTCCACGCGTCGTCGTCACCGCGGTGATGTGTGCCTTCGAGGGGGATGTCGGCGATCTCGAGGGCGCGGTCCATGCCTGGTCGGCGGCGCAGGTCGTAGGACTCGGCGAAGACCTGTTTGGCATTGGTGTGCGTGGGGCCGAACGGATACTCCACGCCGGTTGCCGCGCACTGAGTGCGGAACTGTTTGCGGTCGTAGTCGCCCCAACTCGCCCACGGGCGCTCGCCCGCCGCGAACTCGTTCGCCAGCAGGCGGCACCCCTCGCCGAAGTCGACTCCCTGGTCGACCTGCTCCTGGGTGAGGGTGGTGAGTTCGGTGCAGAAATCGCTCACCGTGGACCGGGTCGGGCGCACGATGATCCCGTGCTTGCTCACCCTGGTTCGGGCGGCGAGATCGACAACGGTGACGCCGATCTCGATGATCTCGTTGGTCTGCCCCGCAGGCGGGTCGCCGACCCAGCAGGTGGCTTCCACGTCGACCACATTGAGCAGGCCGGTCCATTCGGTCATGGGCCGACAGTACGGGTCGATTGTCGGTGAGCTCCAGCGATATTCGCAGGCGACGGCGCCCGCGAATCCGCATCGATCCGCTATAGCAGCGCGCTACGCCGCCGTTGCTCGAGTGTTTCCTATCGACGCGATCGGGCTCTTCGTTAACATCTCGTTAACCGGTTCCGGGTCGTCCCCGGTCGCGGTGCCGGCGGTCGCCACGGGTGCGCGGGACGTGCCAGAATATCGCTCACCGACCACGACCCGCCGAGGAGAGAACGAATGCGCCTGTCGCCGCATGAGCAGGAACGCTTGCTGCTGAGTTATGCGGCCGAGTTGGCGCGCCGCAGGCAGGCGCGGGGGCTGAAGCTGAACCATCCCGAGTCGATCGCGTTGATCACCGATCATGTGCTCGAAGGCGCGCGGGACGGGCGGACCGTGGCAGAGCTGATGTCGTCGGGGCGGTCGGTGCTCACCCGTGAGGATGTGATGGACGGGGTGCCCGAGATGATTCACGACGTGCAGGTCGAGGCGACGTTTCCCGACGGAACCAAGCTCGTCACCGTGCACCACCCGATCGGATAGGCGCGACCCATGATTCCCGGTGAATATCTCTGTGCCGAGGGCACGATCGAACTGAACGCGGGCGCGGTGCGCGTCGAGCTGGATGTGGTCAATACCGGTGACCGCCCGGTGCAGGTCGGCAGCCACGTGCACTTCCCGCAATCCAACGCCGCACTGGAGTTCGACCGCGAGGCCGCGTACGGGCACCGGCTCGATATTCCGGCAGGCACCGCCGTTCGTTTCGAACCCGGTCTGCCACAGCGGATCTCGCTGGTTCCGCTCGGTGGCACCCGCGAGGTCCACGGCATCAGCATGAACCCGCCGGGGCGGCTGGATGCCGACAATTCACCGCGACGTCCGGAAGAGAGTCGATGACCGAACTGAGCCGCGCCCGCTACGCCGAACTGTTCGGTCCGACCACCGGCGACCGAATTCGCCTGGCCGACACCGATCTGTTCATCGAGATCACCGAAGATCGCAGTGGCGGACCGGGACTCGCCGGTGAGGAAGCGGTGTTCGGCGGCGGCAAGGTACTGCGCGAGTCGATGGGTCAGTCGCGGGCCACCCGCGCCGACGGCGCCCCTGACACCGTGATCACCGGCGTCGTCATCGTCGACCACTGGGGCATCATCAAGGCCGACGTCGGCATCCGCGACGGCCGCATCTGCGGCATCGGCAAGGCAGGCAATCCCGACACCATGTCGGGTGTGCACCGGGATCTGGTGGTCGGTCCATCGACCGAGATCATCGCGGGTAACGGCCGCATTCTCACGGCCGGCGCCATCGACTGCCACGTCCACTTCATCTGCCCGCAGCTGATGGACGAGGCACTCGGCGGCGGCATCACCACCCTCATCGGCGGTGGCACCGGCCCGGCCGAGGGTTCCAAGGCCACCACCGTCACCCCTGGTTCCTGGCATCTGGCGCGGATGCTGGAAGCCCTCGACCACTGGCCGATGAACATCGTGCTGCTCGGCAAGGGCAACACGGTCAGCCAGGAATCGATGTGGGAGCAATTGCGCGGCGGCGCATCGGGTTTCAAGCTGCACGAGGACTGGGGCTCCACCCCGGCCGCGATCGATGCCTGCCTCACCGTCGCCGACGCGGCGGGCGTGCAGGTGGCCCTGCACTCGGACACCCTGAACGAGGCAGGCTTCGTCGAGGACACCCTCGCCGCCATCGCGGGCCGCGGCATCCACGCCTACCACACCGAGGGTGCGGGCGGCGGCCACGCACCCGACATCATCACTGTCGCTTCACATCTCAACGTGCTGCCCAGTTCCACCAACCCCACCCGGCCGCACACCGTCAACACCCTCGACGAGCACCTCGACATGCTCATGGTCTGCCACCACCTGAGCCCGTCGATCCCCGAAGACCTGGCCTTCGCCGAATCGCGGATCCGCCCGTCCACCATCGCCGCCGAAGACCTCCTGCACGACCTGGGCGCCATCTCCATGATCGGCTCGGACTCCCAGGCGATGGGGCGCATCGGTGAAGTGGTGATGCGCACCTGGCAGACCGCGCACGTGATGAAACGCCGCCGTGGTGCCCTGCCCGGCGACGGCGCGGCCGACAACGCCCGGGTGCAGCGCTACATCGCGAAATACACCATCTGCCCGGCGGTTTCGCACGGACTCGACGACGAGATCGGGTCGGTCGAGGTCGGTAAACTCGCCGACCTGGTGCTGTGGGAGCCCGCGTTCTTCGGTGTCCGCCCGCACGCGGTCCTCAAGGGCGGCATGATCGCCTGGGCCGCGATGGGCGACGCCAACGCCTCCATCCCGACCCCCCAGCCGGTCCTCCCGCGCCCGATGTTCGGCGCCGCCGCCCCCGCCGCCGCGGCCACCTCGCTGCACTTCGTCTCCGAACAGGCCATCGACGACGGCCTCGCGAACCGCTTGAACGTGCGCCGAAAGCTGGTGCCGGTCAAGAACGCGCGCCGGGTCACCAAGGCCGACATGCCACACAACGACGCCATGCCCCGCATCGAAGTGGACCCCGACACCTTCACCGTCCGCATCGACGGCGAGGTCTGGGCCGAGGAACCGGCGACCGAACTCCCGATGGCCCAGCGCTACTTCCTGTTCTGAACCGGCTCGACGCGCAAGCCGGTGCTCGGTGGCAGACTGCGACTATGACGACCAACGATTGGGCCGATGTCGACAGCTATATCGTCAACACCCTCGTGGGCGAGGAGGGCGTACCCGCACTCGCCGCCAACGCCGACGCGGGCTTGCCCGCCATCGACGTCTCCCCACCCCAGGGCAAACTGCTGAACCTGTTGGCCCGCACCGCGAAGGCGCGCCGGGTGCTCGAGATCGGCACCCTCGGCGGCTACAGCACCGAATGGCTGGCGCGCGCGGTCGGCGACGGCGGCCTCGTCGTCACCCTCGAATTCGAACCACGCCACGCCAAGGTCGCGCGCGAGAACCTCGACCGCGCCGGCGTGGGGGAGCGGGTCGAGATCCTCGTCGGCGCTGCCCTCGACACGCTGCCCGGCGTCGCCGAGGATCTGACCGAACCGTTCGACCTCGTCTTCATCGATGCCGACAAGGTCAACAACTCCAACTACGTGCAGTGGGCGCTGCGCCTGACCCACCCGGGTTCGGTGATCATCGTCGACAACGTGGTGCGCGCGGGCGCGGTGGCCGACGAGCAGACCGAGGACCCGAACGCCCGAGCCAGCCGCGATCTGATCGAACTGCTCGCCGCCGAACCGAGCATCGACGCCACCGTCGTCCAAACAGTCGGCGCCAAAGGTTGGGACGGATTCGCCTACGCAGTGGTGAACGGTCCGAATTCCTGATCTTCATCGCCCGGCAATGCGGACAGCCATTGCCGGGCGTGCGGGATTCATCGCGGGGTTGTTCGCTGCCGCTAGCGTGGGAGTGTTCGACTTCAGGGAGCCGCCATCATGGAATTCCGTCATCTCGTCTCGTTCGTCACGCTCGCCGAGGAGCTACATTTCGGCCGTGCGGCGCAGCGCTTGCACCTGACCCAGCCGAGCCTGAGCGCCCAGTTGCAGAAGCTGGAGAAGTCGCTGGAGGTGCAGCTGGTCGCGCGCACGTCGCACGAGGTGCGCCTGACCCCGGCTGGCCGGGAGTTCGAACTGCAGGCCCGCCAGATCATCGCCCAGCTCGACCGGGCGGCCGAGGCGGCGAGGGCGACCGCCGCCGGTCGCGCGGGCAGCCTGAACATCGGCTACAACCTGCCTGCCAGCAAACACATCCTGCCCGACGCGCTGGCCCAGCTCACCGACCGCCACCCCGGCGTCTCGGTGTCGTTGTGGGAGAAGCGAACCGGGCCGCAACTGGC
Source organism: Nocardia sp. A7 (assembly GCF_046549215.1). NCBI lineage: Bacteria > Bacillati > Actinomycetota > Actinomycetes > Mycobacteriales > Nocardiaceae > Nocardia > Nocardia sp. A7. The sequence goes on from NZ_JAJPWE010000002.1 coordinate 435,732, forward strand.
CGCCCTGGCCGACGGATCCCTCGATCTGGCCATGGTGTACGGCCACCCCAGCACCGCCGATTTCCGGTATCGCCGCCTGCTGCACCGGATTCCGCTGGTCGCGGTGGTGGGCCGCCAGCATCGCTGGGCGCATCGTTCGCACGTGCCGTTCGCCGAACTGCGCGATCAGGACTGCGTGCTGTTCGCCCGCGATCAGTGCCCGGCGATGTACGACACGATCCTGCGATCGGCCGCGCAGACCCGGATCTCGCTCAACATCACCCACATCGCCGACGACCCGGGTGCTACCGCCCACATTGTCTCGGTGCGCCCGGTGGTCGGGTTCGCTTCGCTGCCACGGGCGGTGTCGGCGGGTATGGGCTCCTCCGACACCGAACCGGTGGCGGTGAAACTGGTCGATCCGGTTCCGACGCTGGATCTGCACGTGGTGTGGCGGGCCGACGAACAGAATCCGGCGGTGGCGATGTTTCTGGAGTGCCTCGCGTCCACGGCACCTGCCCTGGCCGACGACCAGGTTCTGACGGCCTGAGGTCGTCGTTCATTTCAATCCCGACCGCACGAACGCATTGACGATGTGGCGTTGCAGCACCAGATACAGCAGCAGCACCGGCAGGCAGGCGAGCCCGGCCAGCGCCATCATCGGCCCCCACTGATCGCCTTCGGTGCCCATGAAACTGCGCAGCCCGAGCTGGAGCACCGCATTGGACTGCCGCAGCACGACCGCGGGCCAGAAGTATTCGTTCCATGCGTTGATGAACAGCAGGATGCCGAGCGCGGCGAGGGCGGGCCGCAGATTCGGTACCACCACCGTCCACAGGATTGACCACGACGAGCGTCCGTCGATCTTCGCGGCGGCGATGAGCTCTTTCGGGAACGCCGACATGTGCTGGCGCAACAGCAGCACCGCCAGCGCCGAGCACAGCGTCGGCAGCACGACGCCGATCAGGGTGTTGATCAGGCCGAGCTGGTTGAGCAGGATGTAGTTGGGCAGCATCGTCACCTGGAACGGCACCAGCCACACCCCGACGAACGCCAGATACAGCAGGTTCTGCAGCGGGAACGTGTAGATGGCGAACGCGTAGGACGCCAGCAACGCGATGAGCAGCTGCCCGGCCGCCGAGAGCACCGCGACGAAGAACGTGTTCGCGATCAGCCCGGCGATGTCGACCTTCTGCGCCGCGTCGAGGTAGTTGGCCGTCGACAGCGGCCACGGGATCGGTGAGAGCGAGGTGACGTCTTCGGGTCGGCGCAGCGATGTCGCGAACAGCCAGTAGATCGGGAACACGCACACCAGCGCCGTCGCCGCGAGCAGCAGATGGCTGCCGAGCCCGCGCAGTCGTTCAATCATCATGGACGGCAACCTTTTCCGAGATCCAGACCAACAGTGCGGCCACCAGGCCGAAACCGACGAACAGCAGCACACCGGCCGCGGCGCTCAGTCCGGCGTCGAAACTGTGGAAGGCGTAGTCCCAGAGCAGGTAGTAGATATTGGTGGTCGCCTGCGCGGGGCCGCCCTGGGTCATCGAGTCGATGAGCGGGAAAGTCAGTGTGGGACTGAGCAACACGGTTGTGAGAACCAGGAACAACACGGTGGGTGAGAGCAGTGGCAGCGTGATCCAGCGCCGGATCTGACCGGGCGAGGCGCCGTCGACTCTGGCCGCTTCGTCGTAATCGCCGCTGATGCCGGCCAGACCCGCCCACACCACGAGCACCGCGAATCCGATCAGGTGCCAGGCGGTGATCGCGATGATCACGCCCTGCGCCGTCTCGGTCTCGTACACCCAGTTGCGGTCGGAACCGGTCACCTGGGCGAGGAAGCCCGTGCCCGGATGCAGCAACCAGCGCCACACCGCCGCCGCCGCGACCGGCGCGACCAGGAACGGCGCGAACACCAGTGCCTGATAGACCGTGCGCGCCCGACCGGTGACCCGCCTGCTCGCCATCGCGATGACGACCGGCAGCACCACCGTGAACGGCAACAGACCCAGAATCAGCGTCCCGGTGCGGCCGAGGGCGCCCCAGAACGCCGGCAGATCCAGCAGCCGTTCGTAATTCGCGGACCCGACCGGTGTCATCGGCGCGGTCGGCAGCAGATTCCACGAATAGGTGGACAGTTGCAAGGCCTGTACCAGCGGTTGATAGGTCCACACCACCAGCAGGAACAGCGCCGGACTCAGGTACAGGTACGGCGCGACGAACCGTGCCACGCGGCGGCGGGTGAGGCGCCGGCGCACCGGCTTCGCCGCGACCGGGGGTATCGGCGGAGCCGGTGCATCGATGACGAACATCTACCGCACCGCCGCCCGGGCGGCGACGATCGCGGCGATCTGGTCGAGCATCTCCTGCTCCGGCCGGTCGTAGACCTTGTCGGCGGGAGCGGCGTCGATCGCGGTGGCCAGCACCGTCGACTCGAGCACGTCGATGCGGCTGAACCCGAAACCCACGAACCCGCGGTGTCTGCCCGCCGGTGCCATCGCGTCCACCCGATACGCCATCGCGGGACCGATCCAGACCGGAATCCCGGCCAGCGCCGAGGCACCGGTGAGATGGTTGTGTCCGCACAGAATCATCCGGACATCGGTGCCCGCCACGACCTCGGCCAGCTGTTCGGCGTCCTTGAGCCGGAGGAAGTCGAGGGTCGCCAGCGGGGAGCGCAGCGGCGGATGGTGCACCACCAGCACGGTGCCGTGCGGGGCCGGGGTGCGCAGCAGTTCTGCCAGCCAAGCCAGTTGCTCGGGCTCGAGCTTGCCGTCGTGCTGGTGCGGAGTAGTGCTGTCCAGCACGATGATGCGCACCCCCGCGATCTCGACGACCTGGTCGTGCGGGAGAGCCGGGTCCACGGTGTCGCGGCCGAGCAATTCGATGCCGAAGGCGGTGCGCTCGTCGTGATTGCCCATGGCGTACACGATTTCGGCGCCGAGGTCGGCCGCGACCGGCTCCACGGCGGCCCGCAATCGCCGGTAGGCCTCGGGTGATCCGTTGTCGCTGAGATCACCGGAGAAGATCAGCACGTCGATACGCCGCCCGAATTCCCGCAGCCGGGCGAGCACCGTGGTGAGGTTGGCCGCGGTGTCGACGCCGTGGAGCAGTTCGCCCTCGGCCCGCAGGTGCGTGTCGGTGATCTGGACGATCGTGAGCTCGCTCATGACTTCGGCATGAGCTCGGTGCCCGCGGTGCGGGCGGCGGTGAGCGTCGACTGCGGGTCGGCGCCCTGGAACACGACGGCTTCGACGGCGTCCATCATGCCGTCACGCATCTGCAGATAGTTGTTGCCCGGCATGGAAACCCACGGCTCCATGTTCGCCAGCTGCGCGACATTCGGGCGCAGCAGCGGGTTCTGATCGGCCCAGTCCTTCAGGCCGCCCGCTTCCTCGAGCAGGCCGGTCCGCAGCGGCAGGTAGCCGATGTTCTGCGCGATCTTCTTGTAGGAATCCTCACTGGTGAGGTGCTTGATCAGCTCCCACGAGGCGCGTTGCTTGGCGGGATCGTTGGACAGGATGTGCAGGCCCGCACCGGAATTCGTCGGCACGGGCGCTTTGGTGCCGAAACCGGGCATCGGCGCCGAACGCAGGTCCCACTTGCCCTTGGACCCGGTGACGAAAATGCTCTGCAGCGCGCTGGTTTCGAGCATCATGCCGATCTCGCCGCGGCCGAACGCCTCATAACCCTGCTTCTGATTGAGCTTGGGCATGCTGCCGGTGTTCACCAGGTTCTGCGCCATCTTGGTGACCTCGACGGCCGGTGCGTCAGCGTAGGTGAGGCTGTTGCGATCCTCGGAGATCACCCGGCCGCCGTTGGAACGCACCAGCGACTGGAAACACCAGTCCTTGGCGGTCTTGGTCAGGCAGTCGATGTAGACGCCGCCCTTACCGGTGCGGTCGGCGATCGCCTTCGCGGCGGTGGTGACCTCGTCCCACGTGGTGGGCGGCTTGGCGGGATCGAGTCCGGCCTCGGTGAACAGCGAGGCGTTCAAGTACAGGACGGGCGTGGAGAAGACGAACGGAACGCCGTAGGTGTGCCCGTTCCAGTCGTCGAGGGTGCGGGCGCGCGGGGCGTAGGCATGGCGGGCGCCGTCGAAGTTCTGCTTCACTGCCTGCGTGCCGACCAGCTGGTCCAGCGGCTTGGCCTTGAGCTGGTTGATGGTGAAGTCCAGGTCGGAGAAACCGAGCTGGGCGACATCGGGCGGGGTGCCCGCCACCATCTGGTTCTGGATGCTGGAGACGGTGTCGGTGGCCGGGTTTGGGCTGTTGCCCTGCGGCTTCTGCGCGGTGACCTTGATATTGGGGTGCTTGGCGCTGAAGTCGGCGATCAAGGCGTTGAAAGTGTCGGTCCAGGCGCCGGCCACACCGTAGCTGTAGGACTCGAAGACGATCGAAACCTGTTGGTCGGCAGTCAGTTCGGGGATCTGTGCGGTGGAGGTGGAGTCGGTGGTCCCGGTGGTGCCGAGGCCGCAGCCGGTGAGGGCGAGGGCAGTGGTGAGCGCCACGCCCAGGGCGGGCAGTGTGCGTTTCATGGTGGTTCTCCTCATCGAGGTGGGGCCGAAATCAGGGGACGGGAATCGCTGCCGCATCGGCAACGCGTTCCGAATGTTGCGGGGAGGCTTGCCATGTCAGCCGCAGGCCGGTATCGGGGTCGAACAGGTGGATGTCGGCGGGGTCCACGCGGCAGGCGATGTCCTCGCCCGCCCGGACACCGGCGGGACGCGCCACGCGCACACAGAGACCGGACTCGAGGTGCACGAGTTCCTCGCTACCGAGGTTCTCGACCATCCGCACCCGGCCCCGGACATCGGTCGAGGTGTCGTCGATGCGCAGGCGTTCGGGGCGGATTCCGGCGACGACGGCGGTGGCGTCGCCGGAATCCTCGGCGATGTCCAGTGCGGCATCGATGCCGTCGGCCATCACCTTCAGGTGGCCGTCGCTCGCGGTGACGACGGCGGGAAACAGGTTCATCGGGGGCGAGCCCAGGAAGCCGGCGACGAAGGTCGAGCGCGGGTGGTCGTAGAGCTCCTCCGGGGTGCCGCACTGTTCGATGCGGCCTTCGTTGAGCAGCGCGATGCGCGTCGCCATCGTCATCGCTTCGACCTGATCGTGCGTCACGTAGAGGAACGTCGCACCGAGCCGCTGATGCAGCGAGATCAGTTCCGCCCGGGTCGCGCTGCGCAGTTTCGCGTCGAGGTTTGACAGCGGCTCGTCCATCAGAAACGCACCGGGATCACGAACCATGGCTCGCGCCAAGGCAACTCGCTGGCGTTGTCCACCGGACAGCGCGACCGGCCGCCGCTCGAGCAGCGCCGAGATCTCGAGCGTCGCCGACACCTCGGCAACCCGCTGCGCGATCTCCGCCCGCGGTCGACGCCGGGCCCGCAGCGGAAACCCGATGTTCTTCGCCACCGAAAGATGCGGATACAGCGCATAGCTCTGGAACACCATCGCTAGATCCCGCCGCTGCGGCGCCGCGTCCGTCACATCGACGTCGCCGACAAGAATCCGCCCCGCGCTCGGCTCCTCCAGTCCCGCGATCATCCGCAACAGCGTGGATTTGCCGCAGCCACTCGGCCCCAGCAACACCATGAACTCACCATCGGCGATATCGAGACTGACCTCGCGCACCGCGTACTCGGCATCGAACTTCTTCGACACCGCTTCGATCTGCAGTCGTGCCATGCCCCCAGTGTCGAACCCGCGAACGTCCACCCGCCGTGGCGATAGTGAACGTCGATCGGCCCAATCATCTCGGCACTGTCGACACGCGAACAACGCTGTCTGCGGTCGGGCAGGCGCCGAGTGGAACCTGTGCCGTCAGGAACTCAGTGCAGGCGAACGGGGAGTTCGAGTAGTCCTCGGATGAGGGTGCTGGTTTGCCAGTGGAGGTCGGCGGTGGGGGACAGGGTCAGGTGGGGGAAGCGGTGTAGGAGTTGGGTGAAGGCGATTTCGGCTTCGAGCCGGGCGAGGGGTGCGCCGACGCAGAAGTGGATGCCGTGGCCGAAGGCGAGGTGGCCCGTGGCGGGGGTGTCGGTGGCGAGGGTGTCCGGGTCGGGGAAGCGGCTGGGTCACGGTTGGCCGCGGTCAGTGCTACGTAGACGATTTCGCCTTCGGGAATCTCGGTGTCGCCCATGGTGATCGGTTCTGCGGTGTAGCGGACGGTGGCCATGTCGACGGGGCCGTCGAAGCGCAGGAATTCCTCGATCGCGGCGGGCACGCCGGCCGGGTCGGCCCGCAGAGCCCGCCACTGTTCGGGGTTGCGGAGCAGGGCGAGGACGCCGTTGCCGATGAGGTTCACCGTGGTTTTGTCCAGGCCTGGAAGTCATCGCGATCGTCGAACGGAACACCGAGTAACTCGCAGATCACCGTCACCGGAAGGGGTTCGGCGAAATCGCTCATCAGATCGACCTCGTCGCGGTCGCTCATCGCATCGAGCAGTGACTCGGTGATCTGTTCGATCCGTGGGCGCAGCAACGCGACTCGGCGGCTGGTGAAGGCCTTGTTCACGAGCTTGCGCAGGCGGGTGTGGACGGGCGGGTCGGTGCCGAGCATGTGGCTCAGGAGCGCGATGATATTCGGGTCCGTCGCCGCTGTCCCACGCTTGCGCCGGGCGCGGTACGCATCGACGTTGCCGACCTCGGCTCGGATCACCTTGTAGCGAAGGCGAATTCGCGATGCCGGACCGACTTCATGTGGTGTGTGGCGAGGTGCTCGACTCGACCGATGACAGGAAACCACGCAGCAGCTCGGTGACGGCCTGTGGTTGTTCGAGGGAACTCGAATGGCCGCACGCGGGGATCGTGTGCAGCCGCGCGTGGGGGATGAGCGAGGCGATGTGGCGGGCATGCGGGGGCGGGGTGGCCGCGTCGTCGGCACCGACGATGATCTGGGTGGGGACGGTGATCGACGGGAGTTCGTCGTCGACGGCGTCGCGTTCGGTGACACCGCGGACGGCGTCGCGCAGACCGGCGCGGTCGACCCCGGCCACGCGACGCGTCCACTCGCGCACGACCGCCTTGCCGGTGTCGGAAGCCCGGAAGGAGGGCCCGAACATGTGAACGGCCACCCGGCCGGCGATGGGGCGGATGCCGAACCAGCGCAGCGCCCATGCGAGACGGTGGTATTCGTCGATTTTGGTGGGGTCCTCGGCGTGCGCGCTGGTATCGAGAAGGGTGAGCGACCGCAGGAGTTCGCCGTGCCTGGCGCCGAGTCGTTGGCCGACGAAGCCGCCCATGGACAGCCCGACCCAGTGCACGGGGCCGACATCGAGAGCGCGGATCACCCCGACCGCGTCGGCGGTGAGGGTGTCCATGTCATAGCCGTCGCCGGTGGGCGGGGTATTGCCCTGACCGCGCCAGTCCAGGGTGACGCACCGGTAATCGCGTTGCAGGGACTCGAGCTGGGCCCGAAACATCCAGCCGCCGAACATCAATCCGTGGCCGAAGACCACCGTGGCGGCGTCGGGTTTGCCCGCGGGGGTGCCGGTGTCGGTGCAGGCGATCGAAACGCCGTCGACATGCATGATCGTCATGAGGTCACACGCTCTCGGTGCTCAGGACGCGGCGAGACGAACGTTGCGCATAGTCACCAGCGCTGTGGCACAAAGGGTTTCGCCGGATTCGTCCACCGAGAACACGTCGGCGGCGGCGATCGTGAGCAGTGAACCGGGCTTGATCACCCGGCCGCGAGCAACCACGTTCGCGCCCTTGGCGGGCGCGAGGATCTTCACCGTGTAGTCGATGGTCATGTTCACCCAGCCCGCGGGCAGCAGGGTGCCCGCCGCCGAACCGGCGGCGAAATCGGCGAGCGAGCCGAGCACACCACCCTGGAAATAGCCGTCGTGCTGGGTCAGTTCGAGGCGGCGGGGTTGCACGATCTCGACATCGCCCGGCTCGACCCGGCTGAAATGAAAACCCAGGTGGGCGGCGGCGGGCATGGACAGCACCGCCGCGGGAACCAGTTGGGCGAAATCGGGATTGGGTGCCTGTGCGGTCATCGGCTCAGTCCTCTGCTCGGCAGCGGTGGACCGTCACTGCGGTCATGCGGCGAATCCTGCCCGCTGACGCGACGCGTGAACACCCCGATCGCGGAAATTTCGCCTGCTGTTGGGAGTCTGGAAAGAGTGCGGCCGGGCGAGTGCCGTCACGGCGCATCGCCCGACCGAGAGCTCAGCGAGCTCCGGCGCGCAGGACGACTTTGGCGTTGCGGCCGGGAGTTTCGGCCGCCACGGCGGCCTCGGCGGCTCGGTCGAGGGGGAAATCGGCCTGGACATCGAGGCGTACGGTGCCTGCGGCGGCGAGGGTGACGAGTTCGGTGATCAACCGGACATAATCGGCGCGGCCGATCTCCGAACCACGCTGCTGGCCCCAGAACCCCTTCACCACAGCCTGTTTGAAGATGACGGCGCCGGTGTCGATGATCAGCGGTTTGCCCGACAGCGCGCCGAAGGAGATCAGCTCACCGCGCGGGGCGAGCAACGCCATCAACTCGCCCGCGGCGGGGCCGCTGACCTGGTCGACGGCCCGCACGATCGGTTCGCCGCCGGTGATGTCGGCGCCCGCGGCGAGCCAGCCCACCGATTCGGTGTCGAGCACGGGACCGTAATCGAGCGCTTCGAGCGCCTGCACCGAGGACTGACCGCGGACCAGGCTCAGCACCCGCACGCCGCGTTCCTTCGCGAACAAGTTGAGCAGGCGACCGACCGCACCGTTGGCGGCATTCACCACGATCCACTGACCGGCGTGTACCCGCAGATCGTCGAGCAGCATGAGCGCGCTGAGCGGCATGGCGAGCAGTTGGCAGGCGGTCTCGTCGGAGACCGAATCCGGCATCGGCACCGCTTGCTCGGCGCGGGCGACGAAGGAATCCGCCCAGGCCCCACGCACGCCCGCGATCGCCACCCGTTGTCCGACCTGGAGTGTGTCGACACCCGGGCCGACCGCGTCGACGACACCGACGGCTTCGGTTCCGGGGATCGCGGGCAGCGGCGGCCGGTAGCCGTATACACCGCGGATGATCGCCAGATCGTGGTTGTGGATCGGCGACAGCGACGTCGCGATCCGCACCTCGCCCGCCCCTGGTTCCGGGGTCGGCACCTGCTGTGCGGTGAGCACGTCCTTCGGTTCGCCGAATTCGTCGATGACAACTGCCTGCATGTCCGCCTCCGTGCTGGTTGCGAGTGACTGCCGAGCATGACCGCGTTCCATTGTGGCACCGCGGGGGTCCCGGGTTGATCAGGAGGCCGCGCGCCACAAGTCGTGCCCGTCGAGGGCGACGTGCGAGGGCACTGTCGCCGAGTGGCGGCGGCGCCCACTCGTCTGTCAATACGCCGCAGGGTTGATTGTCGGGTACCCGGGTAAGACGTGGAAGTAGCCCGTGCGGTGGACGAATATGGCCCGGTGGCCTGCGTAGTCTCAATTCATGGCTGAAATGCTCGGAACTCGCTCGCCCGCAGCGCAATCCGGGGGACGGATCGGCGAGGTCGACATCCTGCGAGGGTTCGCCCTGTTCGGAATTCTGATCACCAATGTTGTGGTGGCGACCTCGCTGTGGTCGGTGATCGGCACGCGCGAGGCCCCGGTGCTGCGCTTCGACGGCACCGTCGACCTGGTGGTGCGCGCCACGGTCGACGCGCTGTTCACCGGGCGCTTCTACCTGCTCTTCGCGTTCCTGTTCGGGTACTCGTTCACCCTGCAGATCGCGGCGGCGCAGCGTGCGGGGGTCTCGCCGGTACGGCGGTTGCTCCGCCGGTGCGCCGCGCTGATGGCGATCGGGCTCGTGCACGTCTACCTGCTGTGGATCGGCGACATTCTCACCCTGTACGCGTTCCTGTGCCTGACGCTCATCGCGCTGCGCAGATTGCGCCCGCGAACAGCTGTGATCACCGGTGTTGTGCTGTACTCGACCTGGTCGGTATGGAGTTTCCTGCCGGTGCCGGGTGGCTACGGAGTTCTCGCCTTCGGTGAGTTCGTCGACCTGCCCGCGATATCCGCCGACTACACCGCGGACTTCGCCTCGACCTTCGCCGCGCAGACCGCCCTCGCGCCGGTCTTCCTGCTGCTGATCTGGTTCGGCCAGGGCGTGCCGAGCCTGGCGATGTTTTTGATCGGCATGGCGGCGGGCAAACGCAACCTGTTCGCGAACCCGGATGCGCTGCGCCGCTTGTCCTTTCGCGCGCTGGCGCTAGGCTTCGGCTTCGGCCTACCGATCTCGGCGATGACCTTCGCCGAGTCGATGAAGTGGTGGCATGCGCCCTCGGTGGTCCACGGCCTGCAAACGCTGGTGAACCCGGCCATGACGTTCGCCTACGTCGCCGCGATCCTGCTGGCCGCGCAATCCGTCCGCCTCGGCCGCGCCACCGCCCTGCTCGCCCCCGCGGGCCGCATGGCCGCCACCAACTACATCGGCCAGTCGATCGTCCTGATGCTGGTCTACACCGGCTACGGCCTCGCCCTGGCCGACACCCTCCCACCCCTGGCTGTCATCGGCATCGCCCTGCTCACCTTCGCCGCCCAGCTCGCACTCAGCGCCTGGTGGTTGCGCGGTCACCGCTACGGCCCGGTGGAGTGGGTGCTCCGCGCGGCGACCTACCTGACCATCCCGGCGTGGCGGCGTCCGGCCGAAGAGCGCACGTCATAGGTACCGAATCGACGCGAGTCGGCCTGTCAGTGCGGCGGGCGGTGGAATTCGGCTCGCCAGCGGTGCAGGCCCGAGGTGTCGGGACGGGGGAGGGTTTCCACCCGGATCTGGTTCAGATCGGCAGTGGTGAAGGAGTCTATGTCGGCGCGGGTGAGGGGCCAGGGAGGGCCGGTGGTGGCGGGGGTGGTGCTGATGTCGGCGATGACGAGCAGGGTCGCGTTGGGGGCCACGAGGTTTCGGATGTTGGTGACGGCGGCGGTGCGAACGTCCAGGGGTAGCGATTGGACGGTGATCGATTCGATGACCAAGTCGTAGGCGTGAACCCAGGTCGGTGGTGGGTTCAGCAGGTCGGCGACCCGGTAGGTGACCGGGGACTGCGGGAACCGGGCCCGGGCGCCGCGGATCGCGGAGGGGGAGACGTCGAAGGCCGTGGTTCGAATGCCCTGGGAAGCAACGAATTCGGCGTCGGTGCCGTAGCCGCAGCCGATCACCAGACCCCGTGTCCCCTGGGGTAGAGATCGGGTGCGGAGCCAGTCGACAAGCAGGGGATTGGGAACGTCTCGATCCCACGGAATCACCGAGGTCCCCGCCGCGGCCTCGGCGTAGAGCGGTTCGAACCACCCGGTCGGATCGTTCGCGGCCAGTGCCTGCGCGGCGAGGCGACGATCGGCGGGCGGCTGCACGTCGGTCATGAGTCCAGTCTTCACCACCGACGGTCACCGTGTTGCCCGACATTCGGCGACTCGCCCACCGGTCATCGATCTGGTCGATTGATCACTAGGTCATGGCGGCGGAATATCGCGCCGAATTGCCACCACCAGAGCCTGATGATCTTGAAGTATCGGGGTCTGCGTATCACTCGGACGACGTCGGTCGCGGCGGGGAATCTGCAGTTCGCCGGGCGGCCCGCGCGGCGAAACCGTCGCAGAGCGCTTCGAGGCCGAGGAACAGGAGCTCCTCGGAGGTGAGGTCGCTCACGCCGGCGCCTTCGAGGTCGGCCAGCGCGGGCGGCACCGGGAAGGAGGGTGTGCCCTCGAGGAGGTCTCGCAGACCGTTGGCGTCGTCGGTGGCGGTGCGTTTCTCGGCCAGTAGCGCGCCACCGACCACCGGCAAGCTGGCGCCGGAGATGTAGTTCCAGACGGAGAATCCCATGGTGGTGGCCTCGCGGGTCGTCACGCCGAGTTCGCGCAGGCCTTCCACCAGCCAGGCCAGGCTCGTCAGACCCTGCGGGCCGAAGCTGTAGCGGGGGACCGCGAAGGTGAGCAGCACCCATGGATGCTGCTGGTAGAGCTGCCAATCGATCTCCGCGGCGATGCGCACCCTGTCGCGCCACGTCCACCCGTGACCGGCCGGGTCGGGGTAGGGGTGCCGGGCGGCGATCTCGTCGGTCATGTCGGCGATGAGTTCGTCCTTGTTCGCCACGTGCCGATACAGCGACATGGTGCCCACCTCGAGGCGGTCGGCGATGCGACGCATCGACACCGCGTCGAGCCCGTCGGCGTCGGCGAGGGTGATCGCGGCGTCGACGATGGCGGTGCGGGTGAGCTTCGTCTCGGTCATCCCATGACTCGCTGTCGTAATACAACCTTCATGCGTACACTGTACCCATCGCACGCGTACGGTGTACGCAAACCTTGGAAGGACGTTCGGACAATGACGAAGCTGGAACCGGCGGTGCCCACCGCAGTCGCCGGTGGACGCCGCGCATGGCTCGGACTCGGCGTGCTGCTGCTGCCGGTGCTGCTGGTGTCGATGGACATCTCGGTGCTCTTCCTTGCCATGCCGACGCTGACGGCCGACCTGGATCCCACTGCCTCGCAACAACTCTGGATCTTGGACATCTACGGGTTCATGCTGGCGGGCCTGCTCATCACCATGGGTAACCTCGGCGACCGGATCGGTCGACGCAACATCCTGCTCGTCGGCGCCGCCATCTTCGGCGTCGCGTCGGTGCTCGCCGCGTTCGCGCCCAGCGCGCCGATCCTCATCGCGGCCCGCGTACTGATGGGCATCGGCGGTGCGACACTGCTGCCGTCGAGCCTGGCCCTGATCTCCACGCTGTTCCCCAGCGCCCGCGAACGGGCCACCGCGATCGGCATCTGGACCGCGTTCTTCGCTGGCGGCTCGGCGGTCGGGCCGATCATCGGCGGCGTCCTGCTGCACCACTTCTGGTGGGGCTCGGTGTTCCTGATCAACATTCCGGTGCTGGCGATTCTGCTGATCTTCGGGCCGATCCTGCTGCCCGAGCACCGCTCCGCCGCTCTCGGTCCGATCGACCTCCCCAGCGTGGCGCTGTCGATCGGCGGCATTCTGCCGTTGATCTACGGGATCAAACACATCGCCGCCGAGGGCCTGGACGCGGTGTCGCTGGTGATCGCAGTCCTCGGCGTCGTGCTACTCGTGCTGTTCGTGCGCAGGCAACGTCATCTCGCGCAACCGCTGCTCGACCTGTCGTTGTTCACCAGGCCGCTGTTCCGGGTGGCCATCGGGGCGAGCATGGCGGGCATGATGTCGCTTGCTGCGATGAGCTACCTGACCAGCATCTACCTACAGTCGGTGACCGGCCGTGACCCGCTGGCCGCCGCGCTGCTCGGCATTCCGATGGCGATCGCGGTGTTCGTGTGCTCGATGAGCGGCGCGCGACTCGGGCAGCGGCTCGGTACGCGGGCGACGTTCACGCTCGCGCTGATGCTGTCGGCCATCGGCAACCTGATGCTGCTGGGTGTGGGAGTCGACGGCGGCCTCGGCTGGTACGTGGCAGGCTCGGTGATCGCCGGTGTCGGATACGGCTTCTCGTTCACCCTGGTCTCGGATGTCGCGGTGTCGGCCGTGCCCGCCGAGCGGGCGGGTTCGGCGGTCGGGATCTCCGAAACCAGCTTCGAACTCGGTAACGCGCTCGGTCTCGCCCTGCTCGGCTCGGTGGCCGCGCTGGTGTTCCGCTCCGGCGGCGACTTCGGCGAAACACTGGGCGACACCCTGCTGCAATCCGCCGGCGACGACGGCCTGATCCACGCGGCCCGCGAATCCTTCGTCAGCGGTATGCATCTCGCGACCACGGGCGGCGCCCTGCTGCTGATCGCGATGGCCGTGCTGGCCTGGCGCTCGGCCCGCACCACCCGCTGAGCGACTTCCAGGTCGGTTGCATAGGATCGTCGGATGCGAAACGAGGGTGCGACGGGACTGGCGACATTGCTCGCCCTGGCCGATTCGCGCCTGCCCATCGGTGGGCACGTGCATTCCGGCGGTGTCGAGGAAGCGGTGTCGTCGGGACTGTTGCGCGACAGCGCCGGCGTGGAGCTGTATCTGCGGCGCCGGGTCGCCACCTCGGGACTGGTGACCGCTTCGCTCGCCGCGGCGGTGTGCGGCGGGACGCTCGATCCCGAACGTGCTGAACGCGAAGCCGACGCCCGGACACCATCACCGGCCGCGCGTGCGGCCTCGCGCGCGCAGGGCCGCGGTCTGCTGCGGTTGGCGAAACAGCTGTGGCCGCACCATGATTGGGCTGCGGCGGGGCCGCGTCCGCACCTGTCGACGGTGTTCGGCATGGTCGGTGCCGCCAGTGGTGCGAGCGCCGCGCAGCTGGCGGGCGTCGTCGTCTACACCACGCTCACCGGCGCTGCCACGGCCGCGCAGCGACTGCTCGCCCTCGATCCCGCCGCCATCGCCGCGAGCACCATGCGCCTGGCGCCGCTGTGCGACCGGATCGCCGCCGAGGCGGCCGTCGGACTCGCCGCGACGTCCGATCCACTGCAGGACGCACTCGCCGAACGTCACCTCCACCGCGACATGCCGTTGTTCGCGTCCTGACCCGAAGATCCTGAGAAGAAGGAGCCCCCATGCCTCCCCATCTGATCGATGGTGAACCGCACGACCACAGCCACGACCGGCCCAAGCGCGACCGCACGGCCGGAGAAGCGCTGCGCATCGGCATCGGTGGCCCGGTCGGCTCCGGCAAGACCGCGCTGGTCGCGGCCCTGTGCAGGCAACTGCGCGAGGAACTGTCGCTGGCGGTACTGACCAACGACATCTACACCACCGAGGACGCGGACTTCCTGCGCCGCCACGCCGTGCTGCCCGACGAGCGCATCACCGCCGTGCAGACCGGAGGCTGCCCGCACACCGCCATCCGCGACGACATCACCGCCAACCTCGACGCCATCGACGACCTCGTCGCGGCCAACCCGCCCCTGGACCTGATCCTGGTGGAGTCCGGCGGCGACAACCTCACCGCCACTTTCTCCTCCGGCCTGATCGACGTACAGATCTTCGTCGTCGACGTGGCAGGCGGGGACAAGGTGCCGCGCAAGGGCGGCCCCGGCGTCACGTTCTCCGACCTGCTCGTGGTGAACAAGACCGACCTCGCTCCGCTGGTCGGCGCCGATCTCGCCGTGATGGCGGGCGATGCCGCCAAGGTTCGCGACGGCCGCCCCACCGTGCTGGTCTCGCTGACCGACGACCCGGCCGCCACCCCGGTTCTGGCGTGGGTGCGCGAACAACTGCGGGTCGCCGCCGATCAGGACGCGGCCACCGGCGTTGCGCACTGAACTGAGCATCGTCGCCGCACCGGGCAGACTGCCCCGCATCGACGCGGTCGGCGGCCTGGCCGGGCGGCACACCGGCATCGACACTGTGCACCTGATCGGCACCGCGGCCACTCCGCTCGGCGGGGACGAACTCGACATCACCATCGTCGTGCGCCCCGGCGCGCGGCTGGTGATTCGTTCGGTGGCGGCCACGATCGCGCTGCCCGCCGCGCACACGCTGGTGTCGAACGCGCACTGGCGCTTCGACATCGGCGAAGGCGCCGAACTGGATTTCGATCCGGAACCCACGATCGTGGCAGGCGGCGCACACCATCATGTGGTGACCACGGTGCAGGTGGCGCCCGATGCGCGGCTGCGGCTGCGCGAGCGGGTGCAGTTGGGCCGCAGCGGCGAAGACGGTGGCGGGTGGCGCGGTGATCTGCTCGCCGACCTCGGCGCGGTGCCGTTGCTCCGGCATCGGCTAGAGCTCGGAGTCGGCTCGTCGACCGACGATCGACTCACCGCACCGCGGGCGCTCGACAGCGAACTGGTCTACCCGGATGACCGCCCTGCCTGGTCGGGCGGTGTCGACGAGGTTCGGTTGCCGCTGGCCGCGGGAGGCTCGCTCGCCACCCGCACGAGTAGCCGACTCCACGCACTCGCGATTGCCCATGGGTAGCTGAGGAATTGGCGATGGGAGCCGGGCAGCGAACGCCCGACTCCCACCACTGGGAATTCGATCAAGCGTTGACGAGCTCGGCTGCCGTCTCGGCTGCCTCGGGAGTGGTGCCACGCGGCGGCGCGAGGAAACCGCTCGCCGCACCCACCGCCGCACCGATGCCCGCACCGACGATCGTGACGGGGATCGACACGGCCATGTACGCGGCCATGCCGCCAAGGATCGGGCCCGCGACCAAGCCGACCGGAAACAACGGGAGACCGGCGACGAGCCCGGCCAACGCACCGCCCGTGCTGGCCATCATCGCGAACGGGATCGCCACGGTGGAACCGACCGCCGCGCCCCTGGCCGCCGAACCCAGGGTCTCGGAGGCGATCCGGTCCGAGCGGCTGCGCTCGAGCCCGACCGAGTCGAGGAACGTCGCCAGGTTGGCCTCGGTGTTGGCCGCGGCGTCGTTGATCTGGATGGAGGTGTCCACCGGCACGAAGTCCGGTACCGGAACCTGCTGGTCACCGAAGCGGAACTGACCCGGCGGCGGCAGGATCGGCGGCACCGGCGCGACCGCGGTCGGTGCGTGCAGCGGTCCCACCGGGGACAGGTAATCCATTTCCGGCCCCGTCCGCGACCACTGCAGCGAGCTGCGGGTGTTCGCGGGCATCGCCTGGCCCACGTAAGGGGTGGCGTTGGGCGCCACCGCGTCGAACTCCGGTCCGGCCTGATGTTCGGGCTGGGTCACCGCCGCCTGCGCGGGATCGGCATTCGCGGTGCCCGTGCCGATCAGGGCCATGACCAGGGGTACCGCTCCGGCAGCGACGACCGAACCTACCTTCTGTCGCTGCAGGTTCGGCGCCCTGTGTTTACCCGTCGCCATAGATCACCTTTCATCCGGGGGATTGGTCACACATATGACCTCCGACATTCGGACCGGTGCTCGACTCGGATGGGTCCGAAACGTCGGCAACCCGCAATATCGGTCTGCGGAAAGGTAACCGGCGACGAAAAGGCCGGGTGGTTCGACGGAACCACCCGGCCTTTGCGTTGCGCTGTGTCAGCCGATCTTGCGCTGCTCCGCGGTGACCGGCTTCGCGGGGGCCGGCGGCGCGCCCACGTCGGCCGCGAGTTCCTTGGCCTCGGCCTGATCGGCGTTGACCTCCTCGATCGCGAGCCGCGCGAAGATCCACTGCTCGGTCGCCGCCATCTGACCGCGGTTACGGCCGAGGAAGGACACGAACCAGCCGATCACGGTGACGATGCGGCTGCGGTAACCGACCAGGTAGTACAGGTGCAGTGCCAGCCAGGCGAGCCACGCCAGGAATCCGCTGAACTCGAGCTTGCCGATCTGGCAGACCGCGTCGAACCGCGAGATCGTGGCCATCGAGCCCTTGTTGAAGTACTTGAACGGCTTGCGTTCCTCGGGGGTCTGCCCCTGCAGCCCGGCCTTGATCGCCTTGGCCGCGTAGGTCGAACCCTGGATGGCGCCCTGGGCCTGCCCCGGCACGCCGGGCACCGACATCAGGTCGCCGACCACGAACACGTTCGGATGACCCTTGACAGTGAGGTCGGGCTCCACGATGACACGCCCCGCCCGGTCCACCTCGGTGCCGTCGGACCGCTGGGCGATCATCTTGCCCAGCGGGCTGGCCTGCACGCCCGCCGACCAGACCTTGCACACGGCTTCGATCCGGCGGGTGGTGCCGTCGGCGTCCTTGACGATCACGCCGTGCGCGTCGACATCGGTGACCATGGCGTTGAGCTGGATCTCCACGCCCATCTTCTCGAGCCGCTTGGCCGCCTTGGCGCCCAGCTTGGGGCCCATCGGGCCGAGCACCGCGCCCGCGCCTTCCAGCAGGATCACGCGCGCGTCGCGGGGATCGATGGTGCGGAAGGTGCCGTCCAGGGTGCGGTCGGCGAGTTCGGCGATCTGCCCGGCCAACTCCACGCCGGTCGGGCCCGCGCCGACGACGATGAACGTCATCAACCGATCGCGCTCTTCCTGCGTGGTCGCCAACTCGGCCTGCTCGAACGAGCCGAGGATGCGCGCGCGCAGTTCCAGGGCATCGTCGATGGTCTTCATGCCCGGGGCGTAGGTGGCGAAGTGGTCGTTGCCGAAGTACGACTGCTGGGCGCCGGTGGCGACGATCAGGCTGTCGTAGCCGGTCTCGGTATCGCGGTTGAGTAGTCGCGAGGTGACCTTCTTGTTCGCCAGGTCCACATCGATCACGTCACCGAGCAGCACCTGCGCGTTCTTCTGCTTGCGCAGCACCAGGCGCGTGGCCGGGGCGATCTCACCGGTGGAGAGGATGCCCGTCGCCACCTGGTACAGCAGCGGCTGGAACAGGTGGGTCGACGTCTTGGAGATGAGCGTGACGTCGACATCGGCTCTGCGCAGATGCCGGGTACCGAACAAACCGCCGAACCCGGAACCGATCACCACTACGTGGTGCCGCTTCCCGACAGACTCAGTGCTCATCGTCGCGCTCCTCGACAGACTGGGGCGGACCCCGCGGTGGTGGTGACAGGGTTAACCGTAGTCGGCTCCGGTTGTGACGTCGCAACAAGAACCCGATCGCGGCGTGTGATGCGGTGCCTCATCGAACGACAAGATCGACAATACGGGATGCGCCGACTCAGCGACCGGCGAGAAGAAGCTGGGCAACGCGGGTGTCGGTCTCGGCGCCCTCGGTGTAGCCGCCCGCGCCGCCGAGCGCGTTCATGATCGACAGCGTGTACCGCTCGTCGGCGCCCGCGACGCCGACCGAGTTGACCACCCAGCCGTCGGCCTCGGCCGACCAGCCGTTCTTCAGGCCCGGCCGCATCGACGCACCCGCGCCCCACACACCCCAGTGCTGGTTGGAGTCGACCGAGCGCATCCGGCCGAGCAGGTAGGCGAGATCGTCGGGGTGCATGGTGTCGAGGATGGTGTTCATCAGCCGGTCCAGGTCGGCGGCGGTGCACTTCTGGAACGACCAGTCCGGGAACAGTGCGCTCGTGGTCGGCTGCGGAATCAGGCTGACCATGCCATAGGCGCGGAACGCGTTGTTGTAGGCCATCCGGTCGAAGCCGATGTACTTCTGCCACAGGACGTCGGTGGCGTGGTCGTTGGACGTGGCCAGCATCGCTTCGATGTTGAAGCGGTCGTCGGGAGACAGGGCGATGGCGCCGGCGCGGGCCCGGTTGAGCAGGTCGGCGGCGATGGCCAGCTTGATCGTGGACGCGGTCCACACCTGGTTCTCGGCGTGCTGGTTGGCGTGGACACCGCCGGTTCTGCGATCACGCACCACGTAGCCGAGAACACCGGGGCGACCGGCGAGGTAGGCGTCGACCTTCGCGATCCGGGAGCTCATATCGGCGTCGAATCCGGGCACGGAGACCTGGGTCAACGCGGGTGGTGCGGCATGGGCCGGACCGACGAGAACAGGGACGCCCGGAGTGAGGGCGGCCGCGGCGGCGAGCAAGCAGGCAGTTGCTGCGACTCGGGAAATGACACGGGTGGAGGGGAAACGGTCACGCACGATGGACCACACTCGCACACCGAAGCTCGCAATGCACTACTTCGCCGCAATCCGCGCGTCCGGCGCGAGCACCTGTCGTCGCGCACGGGTATCGTCGCGCAGGGTTGTTGTGGCGCAGCGGAATTGCGCTCAGTGATGCGCGGCGTGCGGGGTGGCGATCGTGCAACCGTTGAGGCGATGGCAATGCTCGAACGCTTCGCCGTGCCGATCCAGCGGCCAGGAATGCAGTACCTGATCAGGCCCGTAGCGCCGGGAATTGATCAGCTCCCAGCGCGCGCCTGCTCGGCGGACGATGAAGCCGCCACCGGGAACCAGGGGAAACACCTGCGCGATCATGAAACGAAACCAGCCTTTCGCCCGCGGCCGTACTGTCCCACCCGAAAGGCAACGATCCCACGACCGGCGTCGGGGGTGCCGCAGGCGTGGCCGGGACGCGTTGGGGTGTGGCGTATTTCACTAGCCCGGTCCAGTGGTGGTGGCGGGGCCGCGTGATTGCGGGTCGGTCGCTGGGCGTATAAACAACGGATGCCGTTGCACCTCCATCGCGCCGAACGCGCCGACGCGCTGGCGGATGGACTGGGACGTGTGCTCGCGGCGGTGCCTGCCGATCCTTTCGTCACGGAAGTGGTCGCGGTTCCGGCCAAAGGGGTGGAGCGCTGGTTGGCGCAGAGGTTGTCGGGTGTGTTGGGGGTAGCGGATGCCGGTCGTGGCCCGGTCGGCGACGGGGTAGCCGCGAATATCGCGTTTCCCGCGCCCGCCGCGCTGGTGGCCGAGGTGCTGGCCGGTGCGAGCGGGATCGCGCCCGCCGACGATCCGTGGTCCGGTCAACGATTGGTGTGGACGCTGCTGCGGGTGATCGACGAGGTCGCCGACCAACCGTGGGCGGCGGTCCTGGCTCGACATCTCGGCCTGCCAGGGACGGACCACCGACTCGGCAGGCGCTACTCCACGGCCGCCCACCTCGCGGCGCTGTTCGACTCCTATGCCGCGCAACGCCCGCAGGTGCTGCTCGACTGGGCCGCGGGCGCGGACACCGACGGTGCGGGCGGGCCGGTACCCGACGACCTCGCGTGGCAACCGAGGTTGTGGCGCGCGCTGCGCACCGCGGTCGGCGCCCCGAGTCCCGCCGAACGGCTGGCCGACGCCTGCGCTCACCTGCGCGCCGAGCCCACCTCGGTCGACCTGCCCGAGCGAGTCTCCCTCTTCGGCCTCACCCGGCTACCCGCCGACCAACTGGCCGTCATCACCGCGCTCGGCGCCCACCGCGATGTCCACCTCTGGCTGGCGCACCCGAGCCCGGCCATGTGGACCGCGCTCAGCGATGCGCGGGCGGATGACGGCGACAGCGTCGAGGCGAACAACTCCGCGTCGGCGCTCACCGACGGCGCCGCCAACGAGGCAGCCGTTCGTCCGCGCGTCCGAGACGACACTGCGGATCTGGTTTCCCACCCCTTGCTGTCGGGGCTCGGCCGGGATGTGCGGGAATTGCAGCAACGCCTGAAAAAGCTGCTGGACAACGATACTCACCTTCCCGCTGAGATCGCCCCGCACTCGCTGCTCGGTGTCGTACAGGCTGCGGTGCGCGAGGACCGAGTCCCCGAAATCGGCGCGGCGCCGGACGGGAGTGTCGAGGTGCACGCCTGTCACGGCCCGGCGCGGCAGGTGGAGGTGCTGCGAGATCTGCTGCTGACCACGTTCGCGGCGGATCCGACGCTAGAGCCGCGCGATGTGCTGATCATGTGCCCGGACGTGGAGGCGTTCGCGCCGTTGGTGCGGGCGGCGTTCGGGCAGCGCGGCACCGGCGTCGACCTGCCGACCGAGGGCGAACATCCGGCGCATCAGTTGCGGGTGCGGCTCGCCGATCGTGGGCGGGCGGTGACCAACCCGATGCTGGCGGTGGTGATCGAGCTGCTCGAGCTGGCCGACGGTCGCGTCACGGTGACACAGGTGCTCGATCTGGCGGCGAGCGAAACCGTGCGCCGCCGGTGCGGTTTCGATGACGACGACATCGAACGGTTGCGCGAGTGGGCGGCCGAGTCGGGTGCGCGGTGGGGGATCGGGCAGCGACAACGCGAGGCGTTCGGGCTCGCCGATTTCGCCCAGAACACCCTCAATGCGGCGGTGGACCGCATCCTGCTCGGCGTCACCGCCGACGAATCCGGGGACGACTGGCTCGATCTGGCGCTGCCGCTCGACGATGTCGACTCCAATGACGTCGACCTCGCAGGCCGCTTCGCCGAGTTCATCGACCGCCTCGCGGTCTGCCTGCGTGACCTGCGCGGCCCGCGTCCCGCCGACGACTGGACCACGGTGCTGCTGCGGGCCGTCGAACTGCTCACTGATGTACCCGACGCGCAGTCGTGGATCCGTACCGAAGCGCGCCGCGAGATCGTCGCCGCCACCGAACACGCGGGCGCTACCCCGCTGCGTCTGGCCGACGTGTCGGTCCTGCTGACCAGCCGCCTGGCCGGTGGCCCCGGCCGCGCCAACTTCCGCACCGGCGAACTCACCGTGTGCACCCTCGTGCCGATGCGTTCGGTGCCGCACCGCGTGGTGGTACTGCTCGGCCTCGACGACGACGTCTTCCCCCGTCCCGGCAGTGTCGACGGCGACGACCTGCTGGCCCGCGACCCGCTGGTGGGCGAACGCGATGCGCGCAGCGAAGACCGCCAACTTCTCCTTGATGCCATCATGGCGGCCGGGGACACGCTGCACGTGCTGCACACCGGCGCCGACCCGGTGACCGGCGCCGCCCGCCCGCCTGCCGTCCCGGTCGCCGAGCTGCTGGACGTGCTCGCCACGCATGTGGGACAGGCCGCGATGGACGCTGTCCATATCCGTCACCCGCTGCAGGCCTTCGACCGCCGCAACTTCGCCCCCGAGAACCCTCGCAGCTTCGACACCGTCGCCCTGGCCGGTGCGCGCGCCGCCGCCCGCCCGTCACGGCCGCGCCCGCCGCTGCTCACCGCGCCGCTGCCGCCCGCGCCCGTCGCGGATGTCGCGCTGGCGGAACTGATCTCGTTCGCCGAGCACCCGGTGCGTGCCTTCCTGTGGCAGCGCCTCGGCCTGCGGGTGCCCGAAGAGTCCGAGGACATCGCCGATCAGCTTCCGATCGAACTCGACGGCCTGGCGAAATGGGATCTCGGCGAACGGATGCTGACCGCGCGCCTCACCGGCGCCGATCCCGCAGCCCTGCGTGCCGCCGAATGGCGTCGAGGAACGTTGCCTCCCTTCGGTTTCGGGACGAAAGTGCTCGACGAAGTGGAGGGCACGGTCGACACTCTCGTGCGCACCGCACTGCCCGACTACGAGGCACCGCCACGCGCCGTCGACATCGCCATCGACCTCGGCAACGGCCGCACCCTCGCGGGCACCGTGCCCGAGGTCCGCGGCGAGACGCTGGTGCGCACCACCTATTCTCGGCTGGCGCCGAAACACCGGCTCGCGTCCTGGGTTTCGCTGCTCGCCTTGGCCGCTACCGAAGACCGCTCCTGGCAGGCGATCAGCACCGGACGAGGTCAATTCCGCAGCAGGCCGGTGGCCAGGTCGGTCATCACGGCACCGGAAGCGCCTGCCGCACTGGCGATCCTGCGTGATCTGGTCCGCCTGCGCGACGAAGGATTGTGCGAACCACTGCCCTGCGCGCCGACCGCCACCGCCGCCTACGCCGAGCGCCGCTTCCGCGGTGACAGCGTCGCCGACGCCCTGCTCGCCGCCGAACACGCCTTCGACGGTGGCCCCAACGGTCCCGACAAATTCGGCGACCACACCGACCGCTACCTGCGCTACGTCTGGGGTCGCGCACCCCGATTCGCCGGTCTCGCCACCGAATCCAACCGACCCGGTGACCCGGAGAGCACTCACTTCGGTGCCCTCGCGCGCCGCTGGTGGGCGCCGCTGCTCGCCGCCGAAAGTCAGGGACAGCCGTGACGGGCACCGTGTCGGCGCCGACCGCCTTCGACGCCACCGGGCCGCTGCCGCAGGGCACCACCGTGCTCGAGGCCAGTGCGGGCACCGGCAAGACACACGCCATCGTCGGGCTCGCTGTCCGCTATGTCGCCGAGGCGGGCATCGCGATCACCGAATTGCTCCTCGTCACATTCAGCCGCGCCGCCACCCAGGAACTGCGTGAACGCACCAGGGACCGTTTCGTCACGGTGGCGACCGCGCTCGCCGAGCCCGATACCGCACGCCACCATCAGGACGAACTCGTCCGGGCGATGGCCGACACCGACCCGGCGACCGTGCGCTTGCGCAGGCACCGATTGCTCACGGCCCTGGCCGATTTCGATGCGGGCACCATCGCCACGACCCATTCGTTCTGTCAGCGGATGCTCGACGAACTCGGCCTGGCCGGTGAACACGATCCGGGTGCCCGGCTGGTCGAATCGGTGGACGAACTCGTCGCCACCGTCGCCGACGACCTGTATCTGGCCCGCTACGCCCGCGACCGCGCCCCGTTCACGCTGCGCGACGCCCACACGCTGGCGCTGGCGGCGGTCCACGACCGGCACGCCGATCTCGCGCCGCGCACCGACGGCGCGGCGGGCGAGCGCGTGGCCTACGCGAGCGCGGTCCGCGCGGAAACCGAGCGTCGCAAACGCCGTGCGGGACTGCGTGATTTCGACGATCTGCTTGTCCTGTTGCACGACGTGCTGGCCGACGCCGAACACGGCCCGCGCGCCCGCGCCCGGATCCGGCAGCGGTACCGGGTCGCGCTGGTCGACGAGTTCCAGGACACTGATCCGCTGCAGTGGGACATCCTGCGCCTCGCCTTCCATCAGCACGCCACCCTCGTGCTGGTCGGCGACCCGAAACAGGCCATCTACGCCTTCCGCGGCGCCGAGGTGCTCAGCTATCTCGACGCCGTGGCGCTGGCGGATCGACGCAGCGAACTCACCCGCAACTGGCGCAGCGACGCCGGACTGCTGCGCGCCATCGACCACCTCTGTGGCGGTGCGGAACTGGGTCACCCCGAGATCAGCGTGTACCCGGTCACGCCGACGCGGCCGACGACCCGCCTGCACGGTGACCCCGAGGTGATCACCGCGTTGCGGCTGCGGGTGCTGCCGCGGACCGGCGCAGGCCCGCGCAATCGATCGGGGTTCCCGTCGGTGGGCAGGCAACGGGCCAAGGTCGCCGACGATCTGGCCGCCGATATCGTCACCCTGCTCGAATCCGGCACCACCATCGACGCCAAACCCCTACGCGGCGGCGATCATTCGCTCAGCGAGGTCGGCGACGGTCGGGTGCGCAGGCCGATCGGACCCGGTGATATCGCCGTGCTGGTCCGCACCCGTTCCCAAATCGACGTGGTGCGAACGGCTTTGGACCGTGTCGGGGTCGCCTCGGTACTCGCGGGCGGCACCAGCGTCTTCGCGACCGTGGCCGCCACCGACTGGCTGTGGGTGTTGCGTGCGCTGGAGCAACCGCATCGCGGTGACCGGGTGCGGCTGGCCGCGTGCACCCCGATCCTGGGCGTGACCGCCGCCGAAATCGACTCGGGTGGTGCCGATCTCGTCGGCCGTGTCTCCACTCGATTGCGTGACGCGGCGCGCTTGTTCACGCGCGCCGGATTCGCCGCCGTGTTCGACAAGCTCGCCACCGAAACCGACCTCGCGCCGCGCCTGCTCGCGGTGAACAACGGCGAACGCGAACTCACCGACCTGCGCCATATCGCGCAGCTGCTCGACGAGGTCGCTCTCGCGGAGGGTTTGGGTCTGACCGCGCTCACCCGCTGGCTCGCCGACAGTGTGCGCGAGCCGGAGGCAGGCAGTGTCAGCGGTCGCAGCCGCAGGCTCGATCGCGACGCGGCAGCGGTGCAGATCGCCACCGTGCATGCCAGCAAGGGCCTCGAATTCCCGATCGTCTACCTCCCCTTCACCTGGGACAGCGCCAAGAACCCGTATCCGGCGACGCTGCTGTTCCACGACGACAACGGCACCAGGGTCCTCGATATCGGCGGCAAGGAGGCTCCCGGGTACGGCGAACGCCAATTGCGTTGCGAGGCGGAGGAATCCGGGGAAGAGCTACGTCTGCTCTATGTGGCGCTGACCCGGGCGATGTGTCAGGCCGTCGTGTGGTGGGCGCCCGCGGTGACCACCGGCGCCGCGCCGCTGCACCGGATGATGCTGGGTCGGCGGCCTGGTTCGGCGCAGGTACCGCGCCGGGCGGAGATTCCCGCTGACACCGCCGCGGCACAACGGATTTCCGAGTGGGCGGCGCCCGCCTCGGAGGTGATCTCGGTGACGATGGTCGACCGGCCCGAGGACGTGCCGCCCCGCCGGGTGCGCACCGAGCTGCCGACCGGTGAGCTGGCGGTCGCGGGGTTCACCCGCGCGCTCGACCAGCAGTGGCGGCGCACGTCGTATTCGGCGCTCACCGCGGGCGCGCACGACGCGCCGGGCGTCAGTGATGAGGAACCCGAGGACGGTCCAGGCCCGGACGACGAGCCGACCGAGGCGCCTCTCGATGCCCTGACCGGCAGCACGGCCGCCCCGTCGTTGATGAACGAGCTGCCCTACGGTGCCGAGTTCGGCACACTGGTCCACGGCGTTCTCGAAACGGTCGATACCTCGGTGTCCGACCTCGCCGCCGAGGTCGGACAGCGCTGTGTCGAGGCGGTCGAGCACACGATGGCCGAGCTCGATGTCGATCTGCTCTCCGCCGCGTTGCTCGAAGTTCTGCGTACCCCAGCCGATTTCGGTTCCCTGGCCGCGATCGCCACCCGCGACCGGCTCAACGAACTGGAATTCGAGCTGCCGCTCGGTGGCGGTGATACCCCCGGTACCCGGTCGGCCGGGATGCACGACATAGCCACACTGCTGCGCACCCACCTGCCGGCCGACGACGATCTGGTCGG
Source organism: Nocardia sp. A7 (assembly GCF_046549215.1). Classification (NCBI taxonomy): domain Bacteria; kingdom Bacillati; phylum Actinomycetota; class Actinomycetes; order Mycobacteriales; family Nocardiaceae; genus Nocardia; species Nocardia sp. A7. Next base: position 461,930 of record NZ_JAJPWE010000002.1, read on the forward strand.
GTACGCCGATCATGTTGCCGCACTGCCCGATACGGTGCTGCGCGGCTATCTCACCGGCAGCATCGACGCCGTCCTGCGGGTGCCCGACGAGACCGGCGAGCTGCGCTATCTCATCGTCGACTACAAGACCAACCGGCTCGGCACCGGCGACCTCACCGTGGAGCACTACCGCCGCGACCACATGGTCGCGGAGATGATCCGTTCGCACTATCCGCTGCAAGCCTTGCTGTATGCCGTCGCGCTGCACCGTTATCTGCGCTGGCGGCTGCCCGGTTACGACCCCGCCCGCCACCTCGGTGGTGCCAGGTACCTGTTCGTCCGAGGCATGATCGGTGCGTCGACACCACCGGGGCACGGCGTCTTCGACTGGCATCCGTCCGCGGAACTCGTGGTCGCGCTGTCGGAGCTGCTCGCGGGGCACCGATGAGGTGGGCGGCCGGAGCGTCGGGTCGTTCGGCGGCCGGGCGATCGGTGCCGTCAACGGAGAGGCACCGATCATGACGTCGATTCAGGTGGCACAGCGGGGGACTGGGCTGCTGCGGGTGTTCAACGAAGCAGGCGTCCTGTCCGCCGCGGATGTGCACGTGGCGGTGCGGTTGGGGCGGTTGGGGCGCGAGGACAGTGAGGATGTGTTGTTCGCGGCCGCGTTGGCCGTGCGCGCGGTGCGCTCGGGATCGGTGTGTCTCGAGCTGGCGCGGATGCGGGAGATCGGCATCGATGCCGACGAAACCCGCGACAGCGCAGCGGGAATCGACCCGGCGACCCTGCCGTGGCCCGAGACCGATCGGGTGCTGGCGGCCTTGCGTCGCAGTCCGCTGATCTGCGGTGGACAGTCCGGTTCGCTGCGCCCGCTGCGGATCGTCGAAGCCGACGCCGAGGGTGGCGCGCTGCTCTACCTCGACCGGTACTACCAGCAGGAACAAACCCTGCGACGAGTACTCACCGAGCGCAGCACCGACCACCCCGTCATCGATACCGAACTCGTTCGCGCACAATTGGATCGGCTCTTCGCCGACCCGCTCGGCGACGGCCCCGACCGGCAACGCCTCGCGGCCGCCCTCGCCGCGACCCACTGGACCACCGTCGTCGCGGGTGGCCCCGGCACCGGCAAAACCCACACCATCGCCCGCATCCTGGCGCTGCTCACCGCCCACCGCGGCGCCTCGCCGAAGTTGCCCGCCCTGCGCATCGCGCTGGCCGCCCCCACCGGCAAAGCCGCTGCCCGCCTGCAGGAAGCGGTGCGCGAACAAGCCGCCGCCCTCGGCCTGCCCGAACTCACCGCCTCGACCCTGCACCGACTCCTCGGCTGGCAACGCGGCCGCACCACCCGCTTCCGCCACCACGAACACAACCGCCTGCCCTACGACGTCGTCGTGGTCGACGAGACCTCGATGGTGTCGCTGACGATGATGAGCCACCTGTTCTCCGCCCTGCGCCCCGACACCCGACTGGTCCTCGTCGGCGACCCCGACCAGCTGGCCTCGGTCGACGCGGGCGCTGTGCTGGCCGACCTCGTCGCCGGGCCGGTCAGCGGCGCGCCCAACCCGGCGCTGCGCGAGGTGCTCGGCCCCGATGTGGATGGCTCGTGGGCGAGTCCGGCCATCGCCCCTGGCGACGAAGCAGGCTCGGAGATCCCCGGTGTGGCGGCGATACAGGCCCTCACGGCGCTCGAGCAGCGGCGTTTGCAGGGCGGGATCGTCCGGTTGACCAGGGGCAGGCGATTCGGCGGGCACATCGCCGACCTGGCGGTCGCTGTCCGCGCGGGTGATGCCGACGCGGCACTGGCGATTCTGCGCGCGGGCGGCGACGACGTGTCGCTGTGCGCCCCGGACGAGACCCGTGCGGTCCGGGCTGACGTGACGACCGCCGCCCTCGCGGTCACGGCCGCGGCCGAGGCGGGCGATGCGATCGGCGCACTGACCGCGCTGGAATCACACCGTCTGCTCTGCGCCCATCGCCAAGGCCCGTTCGGCGTGGAACGCTGGGACCGGATGGCAGCCGAGTGGGCCGCCGCCGGTGGCGCGGGACCCGAAGGGCCGCAATCGGTCTGGTACCCAGGCCAGCCGTTGCTGGTCACCGCCAACGACCACGAAGCCCGCATCTACAACGGTGACACCGGCGTCATCATCCGCCGTCCCGACGGCTCGCTGCGCGCCGCACTGCAGCGCGGCAGCGAGCCCTACCTGGTCCACCCGACTCAATTCCCCGCCGTGGTCACGGTTTTCGCCATGACCATCCACCGCAGCCAGGGCAGCCAGTACGACACGGTGTCGGTCGTTCTGCCCGAACCCGAATCCACTTTGCTCACCAGGGAACTGCTTTACACGGCCATCACGCGGGCCCGCTCGCACGTCCGCATCATCGGCACCGAGGACTCCATCCGCGCCGCGATCGGACGTCGCGTCCTGCGGGCCAGCGGTCTGTCGAGAACTGTTGCGCCACAGGGATAGTGCGAATCGCGTGCCGTGGGCGCCACAGTCAGCGAGCTGCGCTGCGGGACCAGTTCCATGACCACCAGTCATCATCGTCCAAGTCTTCGCGGACGGCGTCTTCGATTTCCGCGCGGAGGTACGAATCACCCAGGCCGTCCAGGGCGGGGAGGATGTCGGGGGAGAGGCCGCTCAGGTAGTGCGCGTCCAGGCGCTTGCTGGTGTGCCAGCGGTCGATATTGCGTTCGGCGACAAGGTGTTCCGGGTTGACCACGGCGAGGGCGATGAGGGTGGCCAGCGCTGTCCCGATCGCGGCGCGCGGTACCCAGGTCCAGCGCAGTCGCGCGATGGAGATCAGCACGAGGACGTAGACGAGGCCGACCCAGAGCTCGCACATCGTCACCAGTAGCCGCAGCACGGTGAACCCGTAGGCCTGCTGGTAGGTCCACATCCGGCCGAGCGCCGAACAGACGATGACCAGCGCCAGCACACTCACCGCGCTCAACAGAATGCGCAACGATCGGCGATCGGCCGCGGTTTCCCGCGCCGACCAGTGCAGTACCGCCAGGATCACGGCCAGCGTCAGAATGCTCACCGCCGACAACTGCCAGAATCCGCTGCGCGCGTACTCGGCATAGGTCAGGCCCGCGGTGCGCTGCACGTAATCGTCGCCGCCGAACAGTGCCACGAACTGCGCGCCGACGAACACCGCGAACAACACGGTCAAGGTGCCGACCGGCAGCATCCACTCGCTCCGTGACCACAGCCGACCCGGCCGAACCGAATCCGCCGCGCGCGACGGCGGCCCTGCGAGCAGATACAGCGCCCCCAGCACCCCCAGCGCAACGACCACGAACAAGAAGAGCCACAGCCAGGCCGCCGGCCCGTCCACGGTCGGCACGAGCCCGGTCAACAACCCCGCGAAGGTCGCATCCGCCCCACCGAGCAGCGGCACGAACACCACCAGCAATGCCGCTGTCGCCGCCACCGATACTCCGTACCGCCGGACACTCGCTGTCCCCACGGACCGCGACTCGCGCACGCTCGACAACGCCCACGGCACGGCCCCGAACGTCGCCAACGGCACCGCGAACACATCGTGCACGATTCCGCGCACACTGCGCCGCCCCAACACCGCCAACGACCCGGCGACACACGCCGCGATCACACACAGCACGAACAGCCACCCCGCCGCCCGAACCGTCCCCACGCCGAGCAGCACGATCGCCGCTGCCGCCCACCAGGCCCGATCACCGATCGAAACGGATCGGGGGGAAACCTCACCCGACGATGTCGCGGTCGGCGCAGCGGAATCCGACGAGCGCTCCGGTGATGTACCTCGGGACCGGGCACGGTAGTCGACCGCGCAGAGAGCTCCGGTGATGGCGGTCCCCGCGATGAGCCAGCCGATGCCGGAACGGTCCACCGGGATCACCGTCGCACCGACGATGCCGGCCAGGGCGGCGGCGGGGAGGACACCAGGTGGGCGGGCCACGTGCTGCCAGCGTTTGGGGGCAGGCGGTAAGGGCGGTGGCATCGGGGCTAGCGGCATCGAGCTCGCGGACGGCTTGGAACTCGCCGATGGCACGCGCGGCCACGCTGCGGCTTGCGGGTCCGCGGTGGCCTGCTCGGCAGCGCTCTCACGACTCGCGGCGAGCAATGTCGCAAAGGGCACCGAGCCATCCGAGTTCGGCGTGGCAGGCGGTGTATCCAGGTTGCTCTGCGGCGTAGCGGATTTGGTGAGCGCCGGCGACTGAGTCCCGGGATCTGTCGCACCGCCGCCCACCTTCGTATCGCCCACGGCCGCGGTGGAGTCGCCGGCGTCGGACCCGATGTTCGTTGCCGCCTCGCTCGTTGGGTCGGCAGTGGCCTGTGCGGTGGTGTTCTCGGTAGCGACCTGTTCAGGCGTCGGTGCGTCGGGTATCGGCTTGTCGGACATGGGTTTCCCCTCCTGGAGGTGTGCGAAGGCATCCCGGCACCGAAGGGCCGGGAGAGTGGAATGGGATGTCGGTGTCAGTCCGTGGGGAGGACGACGCGAATGCGGGAGCCGGGGTCGGCGACGGCGATGGTGCCGCCGTGCAGGTCGATCACCCAGCGGGCGATGGCGAGGCCGAGGCCGGTGCCGCCGCCGTCGGTGCGTACCCCGCGGGTGAAGCGGTCGAAGACGGTGGCCCGCTCGGCTTCGGGGATGCCGGGGCCGTCGTCCTGGATCTCGAGCACTGTGCCCTCGGGACGGCTCGACGCCGAGACGCGGACCTCGCCACCGGACGGGCCGTGCCTGGCGGCGTTGTCGAGGAGGTTGAACAGCACCTGGTGCAGCCGGGCGCGGTCGGCGAACACGCATCCGTCGGCAGGGTCGATCGAGGTGGTGAACCGGACCCCACGGCCGAGCGCGGCGGTCATCACCTCGGCTTCGGCGATCGCCTCGGCCAACAGTGGTGCCAGCGGCAGGCGTTCGCGATCCAGTGTGAACGCGCCCGCTTCGATGCTGGACAGGTCGAGCAGTTCGGACACGAGCAGACCGAGGCGCTCGGTCTGGGCCAGCGCGGTGCGCAGCGTCGCCGGATCGGGTTCGCTCACCCCGTCGACCAGGTTTTCCAGCACGGCGTGCAGCGCGGTCACCGGCGTGCGCAGTTCGTGGGACACATTGGCGATGAGGTCGCGACGTTGCCGGTCGGCGGCGGCGAGGTCGGCGGCCATCTGATTGAACGCGGTCGCGAGCTGCCCCACTTCGTCACGCGAGGAGGCTCGCACGCGAAAGCTGTAGTCGCCCTGCGCCATCTGCCGTGCCGCCGCGGTCATCTGACGCAGCGGACGGGTGATCCCGTGTGCGAGGAACTGGGAGGTGAGCAACGCGATCCCGAACGCGGCCACCGTGGTTCGTGGCGGCAACCAGCCGATCTGCAATCGGAAGTATCCGAACGCGACACCGCCCGAACACAACATCAACACGGCCAGCTTGAGCTTGATCGAGCGCAATCGGTCCAGCGGCCGTGGCAGCACATCGGCGATGCGATCCATCAATGCTACGGCGCGCTCTGTCATCGCGCGTCCAGGGCGTACCCGACACCGTGCACGGTGCGGATGAGATCGGCACCGAGCTTGCGCCGCAACGCTTTCACATGCGAATCCACCGCGCGCGTCCCCGCCGCGTCGGACCAGTCCCAGATGTCTTCGAGCAGCCGCTCCCTGGCCAGCACCGCCCGCGGACGTTGCGCGAGCCGGGTCAGCAGGTCGAATTCCAGTGGGGTGAGCCGTGCTTCGGTGTCACCGCGCCATACCCGCCGCTCGGCGAGATCTATCCGCAGATCTCCGACGACGATGCTGGTGTCGCCGCGCTCGGCGGCCCGGTCCACGCGCCGCAACAGGGCGTGCACGCGGGCGGCGAGCACCCGCATCGAGAACGGCTTGGTGAGATAGTCGTCGGCGCCGACACCGAGCCCGATGAGCTGGTCGGTCTCGTCGGTACGCGCGGTGAGCATCAGCACCGGCACAGGGCGTTCGGCTTGAATGCGACGGCACACCTCCAGACCGTCGAACCCCGGCAACATGACGTCGAGCACGACCAGATCGGGTTCTCCCGCGAGGGCCGCCGCCACCGCGGCGGGCCCGTCGTGTGCCAGGTCGACGGTGAACCCTTCGGCCCGCAACCGGGCTGCCACGGATTCGGCGATCGTCACCTCGTCATCGACCACCAGGATCCGGCGTGCCGCCTGTCCTGTCCCGCCCCCACTGAGTTCCATGGTGCGACCCTAGCGAGCGGGTGTGGAGGGTTGCGTCGCCAAATGTGGAGATCCTGTGTGGAGTACACTCGCGGCGTGCACGAGTGCTTCCGTTCCACCCCGCCCCCCGCTTCCTGAGCGAGGTGCCCCGCCGCGCCTGAAGAGGCGCGCACCGGCCGATCAGGCCGCTCGTGGTTTCGGCATGTAGTCCAGCACCTCGCTTCTCGCGACCCCCTCACCTTCTGTCGCAGGAGCACACCCATGTCTTTTTCGCTGTCCACCCGCATGGGCACCGCTGATCTCGTCATCGCCGGAATCCTCTGGGGGACCGGCGGCCTACTCGGCACCCTCGTCCAACGCTCGACCCAGCTCTCGCCGGTGGCGGTCGCCGCCGTGCGCCTGGCCGTCGGCGGATCACTGCTGGTCGGACTGTGCGTCCTCACCCGCAGAGCGATCCCGCGCGGCGCGCCCGCCTGGCGGCGCATCGGCGCGGTCGCCGTTTTGGCGCCGGTGTTCCAGGGCTGCTATTTCGGCGCGGTCGCCCTGTCCTCGGTGAGCCTGGCGACGCTGATCACCATCGGTATGTCCCCGGTCATCGTCGCCGTGATCGAACACCTCGTCGGCAGGCGGGCCCTCGACCGCACCCGTGCGCGCGGCATCGCCCTCGCGCTCATCGGCCTCGCGCTGCTCGTCGGCGCCCCCGGCGCGGGCGGGTCGCGGGTTCTCGTCGGCGCGGCGCTGGCAATGGCCGCGGCCGGCGCCTTCGCCGTACTCACGGTGATCGCCGCAGTCCCGGTCCGCGGCCTCGATCCCGTCACCAGCACCGGGATCGGGTTCACCGCGGGCGCGCTTCTCCTCGCAGTCCCGGCGACCGTCACCACCACCACGATCGACACGACCACGAACGGCGTGCTGGGAGTTCTCGCCCTCGGACTGTTCCCGACGGCCATCGCCTACACGCTCTATTTCCGTGGCCTCACCGCAGCGGGTGCGGGCACCGGAGCACTGTTGGCGTTGCTCGAACCGCTCACCGGGACCCTGCTGGCGGTGCTGCTGCTGGACGAGCGACTCGGCGTCGCGGGCTGGGCCGGTGCGGCGCTGCTCTCGATCGCCCTGGTCACGGCAGGTCGCGCCACCGAGGGACCCGAGGCGCTACGGGTCAGGGAACAGGCCGGGTAGTTCCATCGCGTAGGCGAGATCGTCGCGAGTGCCCAGGGTGACCAGCAGGACCCGGATCATGGTCACCCTGGCCTCGGACGCCAGCGCCGGATCGGGATCGCTGCCCGGCTCACTGTCCGCGGTGAGCCGGTAGACGACGTACTCGCACACGTGCAGCGCCGCGTCCAGGTCGAGCGGTGCGGGCACCGGCCGGCCGAGTTCGTCGAACGTCTTGCGCACCAGATCGCGGATGTCGTCGAGCGCGCGTTCGCGGTAGGCCGAGACGACCGAGCGGGGATCGTGCAGTTCGGCGAACAGCGGCCGCAGCATCGGACCGTGGCCGCGCGCCCAGTCCACATACGCGTCGATCAGCCGGATACCCAGCTGTACCGGCTCGTCGGTGCCGGCGAGCGCTTCGCGGATCCCGCCGACGAGGCCGTCGTTGGACGCGTCGAGCACCGCGTGCAGCGGCTCGGACGCATTGCCGAAATAACGGTAGAAAGTGGGTCTGGCCAGCCCGGCCTCTTCGATGATCTGGGCGACACTCATCCCGCGCGACCCGTTGCGCGCGAACACCGCGGCAGTCGCCTCGACGATCCGCGCGCGGACCTCCTCGGCCTGCTCCTGTGTCTGCGGCGGGCGCCCACGACGCACCGCGGTCGATTCCTCGGTCATCGCACCTCCCTCACCGCCGGTCATCGCGCACTGAAAGCTTGACACGAACCAGGGCGCTGGCATTAATCTAACACTAGTGTTCAGTAAATAACCTGAACGTGCGCGACTCATCCGCGTGACCCATCTGTTGAGGAGAAGGGCCGACAATGACGACAGCCCCCGAGCTGACCGCCGAACCAACCGCGCTGCCCGCCGCGCTGGTCAAGCCCCTGTTCGAGCGCGGAGTCGCCGGTGGCGCGCCGTCGGTCGAGATCTTCGCCCCGGCCACCGGGCACAAGATCGGTGACCTGCCGCAGTCCTCGGTAGCCGATATCGACCGCGCCTTCGCGGTAGCCCGGCACGCACAGCGCGACTGGGCGAAGATCCCGGTGAAGCAGCGCGCCGAGATCGTGCGCCGCTTCCACGACATCGTGCTCGCCGAGCAGGACACCATCCTCGACATCGTGCAGACCGAGACCGGCAAGTCCCGGCCGCACGCCTTCGACGAGATCGCCGACGTCGCGCTGAACGCGCGCTACTACGCCACCGTCGCACCCAAACTGCTCGCCGATCGCAAGCCGCGCGGCGTGCTGCCGGTGCTCACCTCGGTCGAGGTGCGCAACCGGCCCAAGGGTGTCGTCGCGGTCATCTCGCCGTGGAACTACCCCCTCGCCCTGGCGGCCTCCGACGCGTTGCCCGCCCTGCTCGCGGGCAACGCGGTCGTCGCGCGCCCCGACAACCAGACCGCGCTCACCGCACTGTGGGCCATCGACGCCGCCGAGCGCGCGGGGCTGCCGCGCGGTCTGTGGCAGGCCGTGCTCGGCCGCGGTCGCGAGATCGGTGGCGAGGTGATCGCGCGCGCCGACTACGTCGACTACACCGGTTCGAGCGCTACCGGCCGGACCATCGCCCAGCAGGCCGGTGAGCGCCTCATCGGGTACTCCCTCGAGCTCGGTGGCAAGAACCCGCTGCTCGTGCTGGCCGACGCCGATGTCTCCAAGGCCGCGAAACTGGCTGTGCGCGCGTGCTTCTCGTCGGCAGGCCAGCTGTGCGAGTCGATGGAACGCATCTACGTCGATGCCTCGGTCTACGACCAGTTCGTCGCGGAATTCGTGGGCAATGTCAAGAACATGTCGCTCGGCGGCGAGCTCGACTACAGCAGGGACATGGGGTCGCTGACCTTCCCGCGCCAGCTCGAGACCGTTTCCACCCACGTCGACGACGCCGTCGCCAAGGGCGCCAAGGTGCTCGCCGGTGGTCGCGCTCGTCCCGATCTCGGCCCGTACTTCTACGAGCCCACCGTGCTCGCCGATGTGGCGCCCGGCATGACGGTCTACCGCGAGGAGACCTTCGGCCCGGTCGTCTCGGTGTACAAGGTCGACTCCGACGACGCCGCCGTCGAGGCCGCCAACGACACCGCCTACGGCCTCAACGCCAGCGTGTGGAGCCGGGACGTGAACCGCGGCAAGGAGATCGCCGCCCGGATCAACGCCGGTTCGGTCAACGTGAACGAGGGTTTCAGCGCGGCCTGGGGCAGCGTCGACGCGCCGTCCGGCGGTCTCGGCATCTCCGGCCAGGGTCGTCGCCACGGTCCGGAAGGCCTGCTGAAGTACATCGACACCCAGACCATCGCGGTCCAGCGGTTGCTGCCGATCGCGCCGCTGCCCGGCATGTCCGAGCAGATGTGGGCCAAGACGATGACGGTGGTTTTCGGTGTCATGAAGACGCTGCGCCAGAAGTAGCCGAACACGAGCAGGGTAGGTAGCGCACATGAAGTTGGAAACGGTCGCGGGCAAGCGGGTACTGATCACCGGCGCAGCCATGGGTCTGGGCAAGCTGTTCGCGGAGAAGGCGGTGGCCGAGGGCGCCGACGCGGTGGTGCTGTGGGATATCAACGAGTTGGCGCTGCGTGAGACGGCGGCGCAGCTGACCGCCGCGGGCGGCAAGGTGCATCACTACGCGGTGGACGTGTCGTCGCAGGACTCGATCCGTGAGGCGGGCGAGGCGGTGCGCAAGGAGGTCGGCGGCATCGACATCCTCGTGAACAACGCGGGCATCGTGCGCGGCAACACCTACTTCTGGGAAACCGAGAACCGCGCCGACATCGACAAGACGATGGCGATCAACTCGCTGGCGCCGATGTACGTCACGTTGGAGTTCCTGCCGGGCATGGTCGCCGGTGCCGGCCAGGCGCGCGTGCTCAATATCGCGTCGTCGGCCGCGCTGGTCGCCAACCCGCGCATGGCTGTGTACGCGGGGTCGAAGTGGGCGGCGCTGGGTTGGTCGGACTCGGTGCGTCTCGAGCTCGAGCAGGCGGGGCACGACCACGTGAAGGTCACCACGGTCTGCCCGACCTACATCAACACCGGCATGTTCGACGGTGCGAAGGGCATTCTGTTCACGCCGATGCTCGAGCAGCACGAGGTCGTCGACACGTCGTGGTCGGAGATGAAGGACGGCGGCGCGCTGGTGGTGATGCCGTGGACCTCACGGATGAACCGGGCACTGACCGGCCTGCTGCCGATCAAGGTTCGCGACCTGTACCTGAACGCGGTGGGCGTGTACCACTCGATGGATCAGTTCACCGGCCGTAAGTAGCTCCGGGGCGCCCTCGTCGACCGGTCGTGGACGCGATCGTTCGCCGGGGGCGCCGTCGTGTCGGCAGTTCGATCAGCCGGGATCCCGGGTGCCGAGAACAACGGTGGCGTAGAGCTCCTCGGACTCCGCCACTCGGGGTAGGAGACCGTGGGCGGTGAGCACCGCGCACGCGGTATCGATCTGCCCCGCCCCGGTTTCCACCAGCACGGTGCCGCCCGGCGCCAGCCACGCGGCCGCCCCCTCGGCGACCCGCCGGAACACGTCGAGCCCGTCCTGCCCACCGTCCAGTGCGGTGAGCGGCTCGTGCTCGCGCGCCTCGGGTGGTAGGTCCGCGACGCGGGCACTGGGCACATACGGCGTGTTCGCGAGCAAGATGTCGATACGCCCGCGCAGGTCGACCGGCAGCGCGTCGAACAGGTCACCGCCGAACACCGGTGCGCACAGCGGCGCCAGATTCTCGCGCGCGCAGGCGACGGCGACGGGGTCGATATCAGCGGCCACCAGCTCGACGTCGCACCCCCGCGCGGTGAGCTCGGCCGCCGCACTCAGCCCGAGGGCGCCACAGCCACAACACAGGTCGACCACGCAGGCCCGCGTCGTGCCCGGCGCGACACCGTCGACTGCCTGGTCCACCAGGAAAGCGGTGCGCTGACGTGGCACGAAAACCCCCGGACGCACCCCGACCCGCAGGCCACGGAATTCCACCCAGCCGAGCAGGTATTCGAGCGGCGTCCCCGATACCCGTCGGCCGACCAGCGCGTCCAGCCGCCGCGGATCGCCTGCCGCCGCCTCGATCAACAGGGTGGCCTCGTCCTCGGCGAACACACATCCTGCCCGTCGCAACGTGACAACCACTTCGGGAAAACCGGAACCACTCACGCGCTGATTGTTCCCGACCGCGCAATCGAATTATCCTCGGCGGTGCGACGACTCAGCGTGAACTGGCCAGTTCGAAGGTGCGGGTCGCGTCGAGGTAGATCCCGCGCTGGGCATTGCGGGCGGGCGGTGGCAACTGGGAGACCAGCTGTTCGAGCGAGGTCATCGCACCGACCACCGTCGTTCCCGCGACGATGAAGTCGGCGACCGCGCGCCGAATGTGGTTCGGGGAGGTCACCACCACCGCGCTGGTCGCACCGAGATCACGCAGCAGTCGCGTGCTGAACAGTGCGTTCTGCACGGTCGATCCGGCCCGATCCTCCACATGGATCCGATCACCCGGCAGCCCACGCCCGACCAGCCAGCGCCGCATCGCCTCGGCCTCGGAGATGCCGTTCTGCGGATTGCCGCCGGTCACGATCACCGGGGAGAACGGCGCGGCGATCGCCTGCAGCCACGCCGCGGTGAGCCGGTTCTCCAGCTCCGGTCGCAGTGCGCCGTCGGGCAACAGGCCGTAGCCGAGGACCACGATGCCGGTCTGCGGACCGACGAGTGCGGGCAGCGGGTTGGGCAGGGTGGCGGCGGCCGCGGTCACCGCGTGCAGCACGTGGTTGGTACCCGCCGCCTTGCCGGGGTCGATCCCACCGAGCCGAGTCAGGGCGTCGCCGACGGCGGCCGGGTCGCCCGCGTAGTGCGACCAGATCGCCTGCAGCGCGAGCGCATCGGCATCCTGCGGATCGGCGGCGATGAGGGCGCGCAGGTCGGCACGCCCCGCGGCGTCGTCACCGTCGGTGAAATGCCGCTGTGCCGAGTTGTAGAGCGCGGTCACATCCGCTTCCGCGGCGGCGGGGCCGACGGTGGTGCTCGTGAGGGCGGCGGTCGCCAGCACAGCGGCGGCCAGGTGTTTCCAGTGCCTCGAGATCTTCACGACAACTCGTATCCCTTCGGCGCGAACGGTTCGGTACGTGCTGGCAGAGCAGAGCTGCCGAAACCCTACGACCGCTCGTTCGGGCTCCGGTGGACCCCGACCAGCTTGCGCGCGTCGCGGCCCGGCGACAGGCCCTCGGCCCGGCGGCGGATAAGGTGACTCACCGTGGATACCGCTTCGCTGACCGGCAAGGAACTCGCCGCCGCCATCAACGCCGACTCGAAACAGCGCACGGCCGCGCTCACCGCCGCGGGCACCGCGCCGACGCTGGCGCTGATCGTCGCCAACGACGACCCGGCCAGCACCTGGTACGTGAACTCCCTGCGCAAGGCCGCCGAGCGACTCGGAATCGCCTGCGAGCGCATCGATCTCGGCGCCGACGCGAGTGCCGAGACGATTCGTGCCGAGTTGAGCGCGCGCAGCGCCGACCCCGCCACCGACGCGATCATGCTGCAGACCCCACTGCCCGCGGGCGTGAACCTCGACGACGTGAGTTCGGCGATCGCCGCGACCAAGGACGTCGACGGCGTCAGTCCGCTGTCGCTGGGTCTGCTCGCCTCCGGTCTCGACGGTTTCGTCCCCGCCACCTCCGAAGCGGTCGTCGAGTTGCTGAAGCATCACCGCATCGCGCTGCAGGGCCGCCTCGTCACGGTGGTCGGGCGCTCCAATATCGTCGGCAAGCCGCTCGCCCAGCTGCTGCTCGCCGAGAACGCGACCGTCACCGTCGCGCACTCGCGCACGGCCGACCTGGCCGCGGTCACCACCCCCGCCGATATCGTGGTCGCCGCGGCGGGCCGGATCGGCCTGGTCACCGGCAAGCACATCGGTGACGGTGCGGTCGTGATCGACGTGGGCACCAACGAAGCCGAAGACGGCGGCATCGTCGGCGATGTCGACGCGGCATCGGTCATCGGCAAGGCGGCGGCGTTGAGCCCGGTCCCCGGTGGTGTCGGCCCGGTGACCACTGCGCTACTCATGCGCCATGTGGTCGTCGCGGCCGAAAAAGCCCGCGCCTGAACACCTTTCGCGATCCAGTCGTGCGGCCGCCCAGCTGGTGATGCCGCCGTTCTCGATGCGACCGAGGGGCCTTGTTCGGGTCAACGCGAGCACGCCGACGCCATCGGGGTGCGGGTCTAGCGGGGTGCCGCCCCGAACGAGGTGATCAGCGTCTTGTTGCCGACCTCGGCGGTGCCGACCAGCTGCGGTGTGTAGGTGCTCGGCGCCGAATCCGGCCGGAACGCGGTGATCTTGACCAGGTACTGACCGGCGAAGGCGCCCGGGGTGATCTCGACACAGTGGGTGGTCCCGACCGGAGTGGAGTCGATCCCGGCCTGGATGGCAGCCGCCGAGGGCACCACGGCATCGGGTGCCACGAGGGTTCGTGCCTGATCACCGGACCGCGCAACGTAATAGGCGTGCTGGAAGGCCAGGATCGCCGCGATGCCGGACTCGTTGCCGCCCGCGCCGTTGCCCCGCACCATGGTGCCGAGCTGTTCGGTGGGGCACGCGGCCGTCACCGGACTCACCGAGCTCGGCACGAGCGGGGTGCTCGAGGCCGTGGATGCCGGTGCGGGCCCACGCAATTGGACGTAGGTGCCGCCGAGTAGCACGGCACCGGCCACCGAAGCGACCAGCGGGGCGACCCAGCGGGGCACGCGCCGATGCTTGGACCGGTCGATCATCCGCGCGAAGACCGCGTCGTCACCGTTGTAGTCGGGGGCGGGGCGCGACGGATCGCTTGCCGCATCGCGAGGGCCGGGTGTGGAGTGCGCCGAAAGGGAGTCCGTATCGCGATGATCGGGCGCGAGGCGCGGCGGGTAGACGTCCTGGTTGCGGTCGTCCGCTGCGAAGGTGACCGGCGCGAAGCGTGGCGGGAAGGTGTCTGCGCCGCCGAAGAAGTCCGGCGTGGGGCGCGAGGGCGGGGTGTGCGCACCTCGGTCCTCGGAGGCGTGGCGCGAACGCCGGGTCGCCGCGGTGTCGTTGCGCGGTCTCGAATGCTCGAGAGCCCCCCATGCGGGGGGTGGGGAGATGATCGGCAGCTCATCGGTGTCGGGCCCGTTGTCCTCGATCGAGAGCGCGATGTTCGCGAGGCCGTGGTGCGCGGCGGGATCAAACTTTCCGCCGACCACCGGGAGCCGATCGGTGACGGTAGCGTCCGCTGACAGGACCCCGTCGTACTCGAACTCTCGAATTCCGGCCGTGGGAACGACCGGAATGCCCGCCGGTGTCGTCGGCCCGCCTTCGATGCGATGACGCGCACCGCTGACCGGCTGCTCGCTCAGTCGACGGGGCCGTGGCGCGCTGAGGTCGCGCGAGCGCCGAATCGGGGTGACAGCCGCCAGCGGTGCACCGGCCGATCCCGGGTCGTGCTGTCGAGACCCGATCGGTCTGTGCGCTTCCGGTCGATCCATCGCCCCACCTTCATCAGGCTCGTCGCCGTCAGGGTATGTCCCGCAACGATTTCGTTACGGGCACGATACTGCCCTGACGGCGCGTTCGCCGAATGCCACGAGGGAAATGTTTACCAGTGGATGTACACCTGATCGCCGATGCCGACATTTTCGTAGTACCAGGCGGCGTCGTCGGGTGCGAGGTTGATGCAGCCGTGGCTCACGTTGGCGTTGCCCTGGGAGTCCACCGACCACGGTGCGGAGTGGACCATGACACCACCCCAGGTCAGGCGCACCGCGTATTCACCGTCGATGATGTAGCCCTCGGGATCGTTCAGGGGGATGCCGATGGTGCGCGAGTCGAACACCACCGAGCGGTCCTTCTCCAAGACGCTGAAGGTGCCGGTGGGCGTCTCGAAACCGGGCTTGCCCATCGACGCGGGCATCACGCGCACCTCTCCGTTCAGGTGCACGGTGAACGTGTGGTTCGACAGGTCGGCTTCGGCGTAGGTGCCACCGCCGTACTGGGTGCGCTGGCCGCCCATCAGGTCCGCGGACGCGACTCCCGACCAGGAGGCGGCAAGTAGAGCCGCCATGATCGCGACGAACAGGAAACGAAATGCGCTCCTCATAAACGCCACCCCTTCACTCACTCGTAGGCGGAATCCAAGTCTAGGCCGACATGATCAACTCGACCTATCGAAGTGGTAACGGCCACCGGGTCCCACGGTGTGTCGTCTTGCTTTCGCGCAGGTCGCGCCCCTGATCAAACGTTTTCACTTCGAGACCGGTGATGCTGTGCGCCCCGGTTGCGGCAGTGGGGCCGGTTCGGCGGTGTGGGCGGCCTCGAATCGGGCTCTGGCGGCGGTGATCTCCGCATGGTGTTCGACCACCCAGGCGCCCATCGCCTGGCTGATCCGCCCCAGGTCCGACCCGAGCGCGGTGATGCCGTACTCCACCCGCGGCGGCATCGTGGGGAAGACCTCGCGCCGGACCAGGCCGTCACGTTCCAGGTCGCGCAGCGTTCGGGTGAGCACCTTCTGGGTGATGCCGTCCAGGCGTCTGCGCAATTCGTTGAAACGCACCGGCTCGCCCGCCTCCCGCAGGCTGCCGAGCACCAGCAGGACCCATTTGTCGGCGAGTACCGACAGCAGTTGACGTGCGGGGCAGTCGCGCAGGAACGCTTCGACCGAACTCTGCTCACCGACGGTATCCATGAGGTACCACGGTATCCGAAAGGTACCTACTACCGCTGGGAAACTACTCGGCGCAGACTCGACGGTTATGTGGCAGATGATGCAGAGATCATTCGGCGGACCGGACGTCTTCGAGCGTGCGGAGGTGCCGCGGCCGACGCCGGGTCCGGGGGAGGTGTTGGTGCGGGTCGTGGCGACCAGCGTCAACGCCGCGGACTGGAAGGTACGCAGTGGGCTGATCCGGCAACTGGGTGAGCCGCCGCTCGTGCTCGGGCTCGATGTGTCCGGGGTCGTCGCCGCGGTGGGTGTCGAGGCGACGCGCTTCGCGCCGGGAGACGCGGTGTACGGCATGGTGTTCGGTGGGGCCAACGCGGAATACGTGGTGGCGCAGGAGAATCGATTGGCTCGCGTCCCCGCCTCGATCGACCCGGTGCACGCGGCCGCGCTTCCGGTGGCCGGGGTCACCGCCTGGCAGGCACTGTCTTCGGTGCGTCCCGGCGAGCGAGTCCTCGTGCACGCGGCGGCCGGTGGAGTCGGGCATCTGGCGGTGCAGATCGCGGCGTGGCGCGGCGCTCGGATCGCCGCCACCGCGCGGACCGGCAACCACGCCTTCCTCCGCGCACTCGGCGTCACCGTCCCGATCGATTACCGGACCACCGACTTCACCACCGCGGTGCGCGAGGTCGATCTGGTGGTGGATCTGATCGGCGGCGACTACACGGATCGATCATTGACCGTCCTGAGTGCCACCGGCCAGGTGGTGGCGGCCGAAGGCCCGGCGACACACCCGGATTCGCGTGTGCGCCGACTCTACGTCGACCCGACGACGGCCGCCCTCGACGAGCTCGCGGCGGCGATCGACCAGGGCGCGCTGACCGTCGATATCGCGGAAATCCTGCCGATCACCGAACTCGCCGCCGCGCATCGGCGCAGCGAATCCGGGCGGGTGCGCGGCAAGATCGTGCTCACCGCGGACCGCTGACTCAGCCGCGCACGGCGTGCAGCACGTCGCCGTGCAGTGCGTCGGCGCGGGCCGCGATGGTGTCCACGCGCAGCAGGGTGGCGGCGAACGAGTCGCCGAGGTCGGCGGGCAGGGAGCCGACATTGATCTCGATATTGAGCTGCGAGCTCATCGCCGCGGCGCGGGCGGCGTCGGCGGCGGCACCGATATCGGTGACCACGTTCGGGTTGCCGATCGGCAGCAGTTCGGCGGCCAGCGAGAGGATTTCGTCGGCCTCGTCGACCACGGCGGCGGGCACGCGGGCGGCTTCGACCAGCGCCGTGTTGATCGCCGCGGTGCGGGCGGCGAGCTCGGCGTCGGTGTCCTTTGGCAGCTTGTAGGCCGCGCCGACGGCAGTGAACGCGGCCGCGTCGGCATCGGCGAGGTCGAGGGATCTGGCCAGCGCGGCATCGGCGGCCACGATGATCTGGTCGATCACCGGCCGGTTCTGCGCGTCCTTGGCGCGGGTGGTGTAGCGCGCCACCATCGCCACCAGCGCGGCAGCCTGGGCGGCGTGCAGCGCGGCCACGGCGCCGCCACCGGGAGCGGGTACCTTCGCGGCCAGCTCCGACAGGTAGTGCTCCAAGGTCACCGAACCGAAGGAGGTGGCGATCTGCTGCGGCGACACGGTGGGCTGCGACACGACGGGGTGGCCTTTCGATGCGGCGAGAAGTGCGTGGAATCAGTCTCAACGCTACCGCGTGCCCGGGCACGCACCCCGCTCGACCAGCACCTGTGCCGACAGACCGACCGGTCGGGGTGCGCGGGTCGCCCGAGGCTATGTTGGGTGCATGCGGATCGGATTGAGCATCAACTACACCGACGGTTTCAAGGAGACGGCGGCCGAAGTCGCCGACCTGGAACGCGCCGGCCTCGACATCGTCTTCGTGCCGGAGGCGTACTCGTTCGACGCGGTGAGCGCGCTGGGATTCCTGGCCGCCCGCACCGAGCGGGTGCAGCTGGCATCGGGCATCCTGCAGCTCTACACCCGGACCCCCAGCCTCACCGCGATGACCGCGGCGGGCCTCGACTACGTCTCCGACGGCCGTTTCATCCTCGGCATCGGCGCCTCCGGCCCGCAGGTCATCGAGGGCTTCCACGGTGTGCCCTACGACGCCCCGATCGGACGCACCCGCGAACTCCTGGAGATCTGCCGCAAGGTGTGGCGGCGCGAGAAGCTCAACTACCAGGGCAAGTACTACCAGATCCCGCTGCCCGCCGAGCGCGGCACCGGCCTCGGCAAAGAGCTCAAGCTGATCAATCACCCTGTTCGTGAAGACATTCCGGTGCTGCTGGCGGCGCTCGGACCGAAGAACGTCGAGCTGGCCGCCGAGGTCGCCAACGGCTGGCAGCCGATCTTCTTCCTGCCGGAGAAGGCGAACGACGTGTGGGGCGACGCGCTCGCCGCGGGCAAGGCCAAGCGTGATCCCGCGCTGGGCGAGCTCGACATCTTCGCAGGCCCGGCACTTGCCATCGGTGAGAACGTGACCGGGCTGCTCGAGTTCGTGAAGCCGCACCTGGCGCTCTACATCGGCGGCATGGGCGCCAAGGGCAAGAACTTCTATCACACCCTCGCCACCAAGTACGGCTACGGCGAGGCCGCCGACCGCATCCAGGAGCTGTACCTGGCCGGTGACAAGCAGGCCGCCAACCAGGCCGTGCCCGACGAGCTGGTGCGCGACGTGTCGCTGATCGGCCCGGAGAGCTTCGTCAAGGAGCGCATCGCGGCGATGGCCGAGGCGGGCGTCACCACGCTCAACGTCACGCCGATCGCCGAGGACGCCGCCGGTCGCGTCAAGCTGATCGAGCAGCTGCGCGCACTCTGCTGACACCCACCGACGACAAACGCGCCGCCGCCCGGAGAATTCTCCGGACGACGGCGCGTTCGCGCGCTGTCAGGACGTGAACGACGCCAACGCGGCCTCCAGGGTGGTGTGCATGGCGAACACCTGGTCCAGGCTCGTCATCTTCAGCTGACGACTGGTGGCGGGTCCGTCGGCCACGACCGCGATCGAGGTGGTCTCGCCTGCCCGCTGATGCGCGGCGACCAATGTCGCCATGCCCGCCGACGCCAGGAACCCGACCGCGGTCAGGTCGATCACCAGCGTCGCCGGTTTCTCGGCCAGGATGGCCTCGATGGTGGCATCGAGCGCGGGTGCGGTCGCCAGGTCGACCTCGCCGGTCACCGTCAGCACCGTGACGCCGTCGTGTACCGCCGTCGTGGTGGTCATCGTGTCCGTGAGTGGATACGCGTCTCCGGAAGAGTTGGTCACTGCTCAACAACACACAACTTCGCCCGAATACGCAAGCCACAGCCTCGTGCGGTCGGTATTTCGGCTGGTGTGCGGTGGTGCGCAGGGTAAGGGGTGGTGTTATTCGGATCTGGTCGTACTGTGAGGGCGTGAACATCGATGTGACGCCTTTACCGGGAATCGGCGTGTGCAAGGACTTTCCGCTGGCGGAGGCGCGCCGCCGGATCGGCGTGATCGAACACCGCGACGGCTCCGTAGACCTGGTCGTCTCGCGAGCGGGCGACTACGACTCGACCACGTCGATTCCCTTGTCCGACACCGAGATCGGCGTGCTGGCCGGATTACTCGGCGCACCGCAGGTGGTGCAGAAGACCCGCGAGACCCACAGTGCGGGGGAGCTGTCGACCAGGCAGTTCGCGATCGACCGCGGCAGCCCGTTCGACGGTCGCCCGTTGCGCGACACCGAAATGCGCACCCGGACCAAGGCCTCGGTCGTCGCGGTGGTGCGAGCGGGCGAGGTGACTCCGTCACCGGGAACGGACTTCACCTTCATCCCCGGTGATCTGGTTGTCGTGATCGGTACCGACGAGGGCCTCGACGCGGCGGGACGGCTGCTCGAAGCAGGCTGACAAATCTATGCGGTTGGTAAAGGGCAGGTAAGGTATCCCTAGCTGAGGTTAGGTGATCCCATGAATGTAGAAGTGACATCCCTGCCGGGAATCGGTGTCCGCAAAGAGTTTTCACTGTCGAAGGTCGACCGCCGGATCGGAATCGTCGACCACCGCGACGGCGGTACCGACCTGATTTTCACCAAGGTGGGCGATCCGGATTCGACCGTTCAGATTCCACTGTCGGCGGTAGAGGCCCGCACGTTGGCGAGTCTGCTCGGCGCACCACAGTTGGTCGCGCAATTGCGTGAGGAACATCGCGACCTCGACGGCGTGAGCACGCGGTCGTTGCTGATTCCGCCGAACTCGCCGTATGCGTCACGACTTCTCGGCGACACCGAACTGCGGACCAGGACCCGCGCCTCGATCGTGGCGGTCCTGCGGGCGGGCCAGGTGCTGGCATCGCCCGGGCCGGAGTTCGTGTTCGCCGCCGGCGACATGGTCGTCGTGGTCGGCACGAACGCCGGGCTCGACGCCGCCGCTTCGATCCTCACCGACGGCTGAGCCGGTGCAAGTGAGTGGAACCGCGCTGGCCTTGATCCAGCTGGGGGCTGTGTTCTTCGGGTTGGGTGTGCTCGGGCGGATCGCGGCCCGCATCGGCCTCTCACCCATCCCGCTCTACCTGCTCGGCGGGTTGGTCTTCGGCACGGGCGGCCTGATCGAACTGCACGAGGTGGACGATTTCATCCACATCGCCAGCGAGATCGGCGTCGTGCTGCTGCTGTTGTTGCTCGGCTTGGAGTACACCGCCGGTGAGCTGGTCACCGGCATGCGCAAATCCTGGCCCGCGGGTCTGCTCGACCTGGTGCTCAACGCGACACCCGGTGTGATCGTGGCGCTCATGCTCGGCCTCGGACCGACGGGCGCGATCGCGATGGCGGGCGTCACCTACATCTCCTCCTCCGGGATCGTCGCCAAGGTGCTCAACGACCTCGGCCGACTGGGCAACCGGGAGACGCCGACGATCCTGTCGATCCTGGTGTTCGAGGACCTGGCGATGGCGGTGTACCTGCCGGTGCTCACCGCGGTACTGGCCGGTGTCGGATTCGTGGCGGGGATGACGACGGTCGGTATCGCGCTGGTCGCGGTGACGTTGGTGCTCATCGTCGCCTTGCGCTACGGCAGGTTCGTCTCGGCGATCGTGGCGAGTGAGGATCGCGAGATCTTCCTGCTCAAGCTGCTCGGTTCGGCACTGCTGGTGGCCGGTATCGCCTCGGCGGTGCAGGTGTCGGCGGCGGTCGGCGCGTTCCTGCTCGGCATCGCGATCTCCGACTCCACCGCGCACGACGCCACCAAGATCCTCGAACCGCTGCGCGATCTGTTCGCGGCGATGTTCTTCGTGCTGTTCGGTTTGAGCACCGATCCGGCGAGCATTCCGCCGGTGCTTGGCTGGGCGGTGCTGCTCGCGGTGGTCACGACGGCCACCAAGATCGCCACGGGCTGGTGGGCGGCCAAACGCGCCGGCGCCTCACAGCTGGGCCGGGCCCGCGCGGGTACCGCCCTGATCGCGCGCGGCGAATTCTCGATCGTCATCGCGGGACTCGCGGTGGCCGCGGGTGCGGTGCCCGACGAATTCGCCGCTCTGGCCACCACCTATGTGCTCCTGATGGCCATCATCGGCCCGATCGGTGCCCGCATCGTGGAACCGGTCATGCGGGCGACGGTCGGTCGCAAGCAGCGTGTGCAGGTCGACCCGCTCGCGGAATGACGACCCGGACGATTCTCATGCGATGTGCCGGGTGACGATCCGGTGCAGTAGGCGGGCGGCGGTGCGGGCGGTGCGGTTGTCGATGTCGAGACGGGGATTCAGCTCGGCGACATCGACAACTGCGAGTTTGCCGCTGCCAGTGGCCCGGTCGCAGACGGACTGGATCGTGGACAACGCAACACCGTATGCCGCGGGAGCGCTCACGCCGGGAGCGACAGACGCGGGTAGGACATCAAGGTCGATGGTCAGATACAGCAGGTCGATCCCGGACAGGAAATCGTCGACGAAGCCGGCGACCCGGGTCGGCTCGCAGTCGTCGTCGAGCAGATAGCGCACACCGAGTCGGTCCGCGGTGTCGAACAGGATCCGGGTGTTGCTGGGCTGGCTGATCCCGATCACCGCGTACCGGACGTCGTCGTCGGTCTCGAGGATCTGCCGGAACGGGGTGCCGGAGCTGGGGACGGGATCGGGGCGTAGGTCGAAATGCGCGTCGAGATTGAGGATTCCGATGATGCTGCCGGGAGTGCGGCGGGTGGCACCGGCCAGCCCGAGGTAGGTGCCGTAGGCGAGTTCGTGGCCACCGCCGAGAACGACCGGGAAGGCATCGTCGTCCAGCAGCGCGGACACCGTCTCGCCCAGTCGCCGCTGACCGTCCGCCAATCGGTCGTCGGTGACGGCGATCGTGCCCGCGTCGAACGCTCGCAGTGCGGTGTCGAGCGCCATCGGTGCCAGCGCACCCCGCAGCGCGTCCGGCCCCGCGGCTGCCCCGAGGCGGCCCTTGTTCCGGCGCACCCCTTCCTCGCACGCGAAACCGACGAACACGCACACCCCGGTACCCTTGCCCGGCTCGTACGGCGTGACGGCCTGATGCCAGCGCAGCTGCTGCGGCGTCGTGCCGTCGACACGGCCGGTCCATGCGGATTCGGAAGTCATTGCACCACAACTCGATTCGGAACGACGAGCACGCCTTCGCGCCACACCTGAGCGACCAGGGGAACCCCGGGGCGATAGGCGAGATGCAGGTGGGAGGGGGCGTCCAGCGCGATGACATCGGCCCGTGAACCGGGGGAGAGGGAACCGATATCGGTGCGCCGCAACGCCTTCGCGCCACCCGCGGTCGCCGCCCAGACCGCTTCCTCGGGTGACATGCGCATCTCCCGCACGGCCAGGGCGATACAGAACGGCAGGCTCGTCGTATAGCTGGTGCCCGGATTGCAGTCCGCGCCGAGCGCGACGGTGACCCCCGCGTCCAGCAGCGCCCTGGCGTCGGGATAGCTGTTTCGCGTACAGAAGTCGGCGCCGGGCAGCAGGGTGGCCACCGTATCGCTGTCGGCGAGCGCCTCGATATCGGCACGGTTCACGTGCGACACATGATCCACCGACGCCGCACCGAGCTCGACGGCCAGGCGCACTCCTGGTCCCTGATGCAGCTGACTGCCGTGTACCCGAGGTACCAGCCCGTGCGCGATTCCCGCAGTCAACACGGCATGCGCCTGGTCACGGTCGAAAGCGCCCTGCTCACAGAACACATCGATCCACCGGGCGTACGGTGCGCACCGCGGAATCATCTCCTCGCACACCATCGTCACGTAGTCGTCGGCGCGTCCGACGTATTCGGGGGGCGGCACATGCGCGGCGAGCAGGGTCACCTCGTCGGTGCAGCGTGCCGCGATCTGGACGCTGCGCAGTTCGTCGGCCACGGTCTGCCCGTAACCGCTCTTGCATTCGACCGTGGTGCTGCCCGCCCGCAGCGACTCGGCCAGCAGCCTTCGCATGTTCGCCGCGAGCTGCTCGTCGCTCGCTGCCCTCGTCGCCTCGATCGTGGTGCGGATACCACCCGCCGCGTAGGGCCGCCCCGCCATCCTGGCCGCGAACTCCTCAGCCCGATCGCCCGCGAACACCAGATGCGAATGCGACTCGACGAATCCCGGCAGCACCGCGCGCCCGTCGAGATCGAACCCGATGTCGGCGGCCGGTGCGCCGGTAGTGTCACCGACCCACACCACCCGCCCGTCGTCGATGACGAGGGCGGCGTCGTGCCGGATCCCCAGCGGGCCGTGGCCCAGCGCGGGGTCGTTGGTGACCAGGGTGCCGATCTCGCTCAGCACAGTGGTGGGCACGTGAAGTCCTCCTGGCTGCGGGTGTCGAGCATGGTCCCCTACTGTAGGCATATACCTGTATAGACAAGAACGGCACGAGTGGATCATTCTGTCACCGCTCGACAGTGTTGTCTATACAGGTCCGCACAGGGCTGATCGAAGGAGAAGCATCATGAGTATCGACTCGGCGCGGACCGTGCCGGTTACCGTCGGCACGGGTCCGGTCTCGCCGCGGGAAGTGGTGCGCGTGGCAAGGGAGGGTGCCCCGGTCGTGGTGTCGGAGGAGGCACTCGCTGCCATCGGGGCGAGTCGGGCGCGGATCGAGGCGCTGGCCGCCGAGCCGAGGCCGGTCTACGGGGTGTCGACCGGATTCGGTGCGCTCGCCGTTCGCCATATTCCGCGGGAATCACGCAAGCAGTTGCAGCGCAGTCTGATTCGTTCACACGCTGCCGGGTCGGGCGTCGAAGTTGAGCGAGAGGTGGTGCGCGCGTTGATGTTGCTGCGCCTGTCGACGCTGGCCACCGGTCGGACGGGGGTGCGTCCGGTCGTCGCGCAGACCTACGCCGCGCTGCTGTCGGCGGGGATCACCCCGGTGGTCTACGAGTACGGCAGTCTCGGCTGTTCCGGTGATCTCGCACCGCTGTCGCACGTCGCGCTGGCCGTGATGGGTGAAGGGACTGTGCGAAATGCGCACGGCGACTTGATGTTCGCGGCCCAGGCCATGGCCGCCGCCGGGATCGTCGCGGTCGAGCTCGCGGAGAAGGAAGGCCTCGCGCTCATCAACGGCACCGACGGCATGCTCGGTATGCTGGTGCTCGCCTGTCACGACCTGCGCGCGCTGCTGCGCCTGGCCGATGTGACCGCGTCGATGAGTGTGGAGGGCCTGCTCGGCACCGACAAGGTGTTCGCCGCGGATCTGCAGGCGCTGCGCCCGCAACCGGGCCAGGCGATCGCGGCCGCCAATATGGTTCGCGTGCTGGCGGATTCGCCGATCGTGGCCAGCCACGCCACCGATGACTGCGCTGTCGTCCAGGACGCCTACTCGTTGCGCTGCGCACCCCAGGTCGCCGGCGCCGCCCGCGACACCCTCGATCATGCCGAGCGCATCGCGGGCTTCGAATTGGCCAGTGCCGTGGACAATCCCGTCGTCACCCTCGACGGCCGCGTCGAGTCCAACGGCAACTTCCACGGTGCGCCGGTCGCCTATGTGCTGGACTTTCTGGCCATCGTGATCGCCGATGTCGCCTCGATGAGCGAACGCCGCACCGACCGCTTCCTCGACAAGGCCCGCAACCACGGCCTGCCCCCGTTCCTGGCCGACGACCCCGGCGTCGACAGCGGCCACATGATCGCCCAGTACACCCAGGCCGCCATCGTCTCCGACCTCAAACGCCTGGCCGCGCCCGCTTCGGTCGACTCGATCCCGTCCTCGGCCATGCAGGAAGACCATGTCTCGATGGGCTGGTCCGCCGCCCGCAAACTCCGCCGCGCCGTGGACTGCCTGACCAGGGTCCTGGCCATCGAAGCCCTCACGGCTGCCCGCGGCCTCGACCTGCGCGCACCGCTCGTTCCGGCTCCCGCGACCGCCGCGGTGGTGAGCGCGCTGCGCGCCGAAGTCCCCGGTCCGGGGCCGGACCGCTACCTCGCCCCGGAAATCGAAGCGGCCGTCCGTCTGGCGGCATCGGGCGCACTACTGGCCGCCGCCGAATCGGTGACCGGCTCCCTCGGCTGAGGGCGAGACTGCCGTCCGGGTGGATCGCTGTGCCGGTGCCTGCGCGTGGCCCGCTACCTCGCACCCGCGATCGAGGCGGCGGTCCGTCCGGTCGGTGGCGCCGGCTACGCCCGCAACCGCTCTGCCGGTTCGACAGCGGTGAGCCCCCGCAGTGACTCGGGCAACGGGCTCTGATGCAGCACGCCAAGGCGCTGGGTGGCGCGGGTGAGGGCGACGTAGAGCTCGGCGGCACCGCGCGGTCCGTCGGCCAGAATCCGCTGCGGATCCACCACGAGCACCGCGTCGAACTCGAGGCCTTTCGTCTCCGCCGCGGGCACCGTTCCGGGTACGCCCGGCGGGCCGATCACGATGCTCGTCCCTTCGCGGCCCGCCTCGTTTCGCACGAATTCCTCGATCGCAGCGGGCAATTCGTCGGCGCTGAGCCGGCGGGACCAGGGCACGACACCGCAGGACCGCACCGAATCCGGCGGTCGGACATCGGGTGCGAACTCGGCGAGCACGTCGGCGGCGACCGCCATGATCTCCGCCGGGGTGCGGTAGTTCACGGTCAGGGAACGATAGATCCAGCGGCCGGGGACATAGGGCTCCATCATCGTGGCCCAGGAGATCGCGCCCGCCGCGGACCGCCGCTGCGCGAGGTCGCCGACGATCGTGAACGACCGGCTCGGGCAGCGGCGCATCAGCACCCGCCAGTCCATCTCCGACAGTTCCTGGGCCTCGTCGACCACCACGTGTCCGTAGGTCCAATCACGGTCGGCCGCAGCACGTTCGGCGAGTTCGCGGGTGTCGCGTTCCAGGAAGCGCTCGGCCAGGTCTTCCCCGTAGAGCATGTCCTGGGCGAGAAGGTGGTCCTCGTCGTCCATCAGGTCCTCGCGACTGATCAGCGTGTCCAACACACCCGCCGCGTACTCGGCCTCGGCCTTGCGTTCTCGTTCGGCGGAGTCGTCGGCGGCCTTGTCGCGGCCGAGCAGGTCGACCAGTTCGTCGAGCAGCGGCACGTCCGACACCGTCCACGCGCCACCGTCGGCCCGCCGCAACACCGCGTCCGCGCCCGCCGCCCGCAACCGCTCGGGTGACGAATACAGCTGCGACAGCACTGTTTCCGGCTGCAGAATCGGCCAGCACTGATCGATCGCCGCGGTGAACTCGGCATGGTCGGCGAGCTCGCGGACCAGATCGGCCCGCAGTTGTTCCCACGCCTCGGTGTCCTCGCGAGTCAGCCAGCCCTCGCCGATCCGGGCGATCGCGCGTTCGGTGAGGACGTAGGTGATGATCTCGATGAACACCGCGCGCGCCTCGTTGTGCGGGCGCCCGCTCTCCCGCGCTTCCTGCCTGGCCCACTCCGCGGTGGCGGCGTCGATGCGCACCGTCACATCGGTCAGCGCGATGGTCAGCGGCGCCTCGGGCAGGCGCTGCCGGTCCGCGATCGTCGCCGCGAGGACATCCAGCATTTGCAGCGAACCCTTGAGCCGTGCGGCCTCCGGTGCGTCCTGCGCCCTCGCGTGCAGACCGGGCACGAGATCGGCGGTGGTGGCGAACACGACATTCGTCTCGCCGAGGGAGGGCAGCACGTGGGCGATGTGGTTGAGGAAGGCCGGGTTGGGCCCGACCACGAGCACGCCTTGGCGCTCCATCCGCCGCCGCTGGGTGTAGAGCAGGTACGCGACGCGGTGCAGCGCCACCACGGTCTTGCCGGTGCCGGGCCCGCCCTCGATCACGGTCACGCCGGGGTGCTCCAGGCGGATGATCTCGTCCTGTTCGGCCTGGATCGTCGCGACGATATCGCGCATCCCGTCCCCCCGCGGCGCGTCGACGGCGGCGAGCAGCGCGGCATCGGCCCCGCCCTCGCTCCCGTCCGGACGGCCGAGCACCTCGTCGGTGAAATCGACCACCCGACGTCCCCTGGTATGGAACTGACGACGCCTGCGCATGCCCTCCGGGTTGGCCGCGGTGGCGACATAGAACGCGCGCGCCGCAGGAGCCCGCCAATCCACCAGCAGCTGTTCGAGGTCGTTCGACTCGTCGAACAGCCCGATCCGGCCGATGTAGGAACGCTCACCCGACACCGCGTCGAGACGACCGAAGCACAGCCCGTTGTCGGCCACGTCGAGGCGTTGGACTTCCTTGCCCAGCGCCCGCACCTCGTTGTCGCGCTCCATGGGGGAGTCGCCCTTGGCGCGCAGCGCCGCGCTGTAGCGGCCCTTCACCCGTGCCCGCTCGGCATCGAGCCGCGCGTAGAGCCCGGCGACATAGCTTCGCTCGGACGCGCGTTCCTCTTCGTACCCGTGCGCTGACATAGGCCCCTAACTGTACTTTTTCCGGTGCGACCGGATGATTGTGCAGCACCCCCGGGGCCTTGCCGCAAGTCCCCACATGCGCTATATATTGAAAGTGGAAAGAGCCCCGGCACCGCCGGGGCTCTCGTCTATTCCGGGCCTGTCAGCCTTCTCGCATAGGAATGCGCACACCACGTTCGCGAGCCACATCGGCCGCATGCTGGTAACCCGCGTCGACATGGCGCATCACACCGGTGCCCGGGTCATTGGTCAGCACCCGCTCCAGCTTCCGCGCGGCGAGGTCGGTGCCGTCGGCGATACACACCTGACCCGCGTGGATCGACCGGCCCATCCCCACCCCACCGCCGTGATGGATCGACACCCAGCTCGCCCCGGACGCGGTGTTGAGCAGCGCGTTGAGCAGCGGCCAGTCCGCGATCGCGTCGGAACCGTCGGCCATCGCCTCGGTCTCGCGGTAAGGGGAGGCCACCGAGCCGGAGTCGAGGTGGTCGCGGCCGATGGCCAGGGGAGCCGACAGCTCACCCGAGGCGACCATCTCGTTGAATTTCAGGCCGGCCAGGTGCCGTTCGCCGTAGCCGAGCCAGCAGATCCGCGCGGGCAGCCCTTCGAACTTCACCTTCTCGCCCGCCATGGTGATCCAGCGGCGCAGGTGTTCGTTGTCGGGGAACAGTTCCAGGATCGCGCGGTCGGTGGCGGCGATATCGGCCGGGTCACCGGAGAGCGCGGCCCAGCGGAACGGCCCGAGACCCTCTTCGAACAGCGGACGGATGTAGGCGGGAACGAAGCCGGGAAACGCGAAAGCCCTTTCGTAGCCGCCTTTTCGGGCCTCGTCGCGAATCGAGTTCCCGTAGTCGAACACCTCGGCGCCCGCGTCCATGAAGCCGACCATCGCCGCGACATGCTCTGCCATGGACGCCTGCGCCTCGGTCGTGAACCAGGCCGGGTCCTTCTCGGCGAGGGTGTGCCAGTCTTCGAGTGCGACCCCGATCGGCAAGTAGGACAACGGATCGTGCGCCGAAGTCTGATCGGTGACGATATCCATCGGCGCGCCCATGGCCAGCAGTTCGGGGAACACCTCGGCCGCATTGCCGACCAGACCGATCGAGAGCGGCCTGCGCTCGTCGCGTGCGGCAATAGCGAGATCCAGTGCTGCCCGCAAGGTTTCGGCCTTCGTGTCGAGGTAGCCGTGCGCGATCCGCCGATCGATCCGCGCCGGATCGCAGTCCACGCACAGTGCGACACCGTCGTTCATCGTCACCGCGAGCGGCTGCGCACCACCCATCCCGCCGAGCCCCGCCGTGAGTGTGATCGTGCCTGCGAGCGTGCCGCCGAACCGCTTGCGCGCCACCGCGCCGAAGGTCTCATAGGTGCCCTGCAGGATGCCCTGGCTGCCGATGTAGATCCACGACCCGGCCGTCATCTGCCCGTACATCATCAGCCCCAACTGCTCGAGCTTGCGGAACTCGTCCCACGTTGCCCAGTCGCCGACGAGATTCGAATTCGCCAGCAGCACGCGAGGCGCCCACTCGTTGGTGCGGAAGACTCCGACCGGCTTGCCCGACTGCACCAGCAAGGTCTCGTCGGCGGCGAGGGTCTCCAGGGTTCGCACGATCGCGTCGAAGGCCGCCCAACTGCGCACGGCCCGCCCGGTTCCGCCGTAGACGACCAGGTCGTCGGGTCGTTCGGCGACCTCGGGATCGAGGTTGTTCATCAGCATCCGTAGCGCGCCCTCCTGCTGCCATCCGAGGGTGCGCAGCTCGGTGCCACGCGGAGCGTACACGGGACGTGGGCCGGGAACCGGCGGTGTCGCGTCGTTCATGGAGCCAGTATATTCCTGTATATACAAGTAACAGCGGCGTTCGCGCGCAACGTATTCTCTCTGGGCGAGGCGAGGAGATATTCGGTGGTGGCGATCGAGGTAGTCGATGCGGAGCTGGCCGCGCTCTACGGTGAGTTGGGCAGTGGGTTCGCGGCGTATGAACGGGTCAAGCAGCTGATCATGGCGCAGATCAAAGCCGGGCGGTGGACCGCGGGGGAGCAGATCCCGTCGGAGAATCAGTTCGTCGCCGCGCTCGGCCTGTCCCGGATGACGATCAATCGCGCCCTGCGTGACCTGACCGCCGACGGCGCGCTCACCCGGGTGATGGGCGTCGGCACCTTCGTCGCGGCCAGCAAGGCCACCTCACCATTGTTCGAAGTCCGCAACATCGCCGACGAGATCGCAGGCCGCGGGCACCGTCATCGCACCGAGGTGGTGTTCGTGCGGGCGGAGGCACCCGGTGATCAGGAGCTCGCGAATGCCATGGGTGGCGAGGTGTTCCACTCGCTGCTGGTGCACTTCGAGGACGGCGTGCCGATCCAGCTCGAGGATCGCTACGTCAACCCGGCGCACGCGCCCGACTACCTCGCCCAGGACTTCACCGCCGTCACCCCGAACATCTATCTCAGCGAGGTCGCGCCGCTGCTGCGCGGCGAGCACGTCGTCGAGGCGGTGCGGGCGGCGGGCGAAGAGTGCGCGCTGCTCGGCATCGACTCCGACGAGCCGTGCCTGCTGATCCGGCGCCGCACCTGGTCGTCGGGTGGGTTGGTCAGCGTGGCACGGCTCGTGCATCCGGGTTCACGAAATCGCTTGGAGGGCAGTTTCGGTAGCGAACCGAGCTGACGCAGCCCGTTCAAACAATGTGGCGGTCGGCTTGAAATCGCTGTGGCCGCAGGACAATCATGCGATGACAATCCGATCAGGGAGATGGTCGAACGGTTCTGTGCCGCGCTCGATCGCTCTTCGGAATTGTTATCCGATCTGAATATTAAAGAGGAACAGCAAACCTATAGCTAACTAAAAAAGAGTTCTTGAACTGGGGGTATGTCAAATCGACGGATCGAGCTCGATTTAGAGTTATCACTGTTTCGTGACGAAGTGGGCGGTATGCCCGACCGGGGCTGTACGTTTGGGACTCGATAGTTTCGCTGGGTTCCATTCAGGTAACGGAGAGGGCGGAAATGGCTACAGTCACGCAGCCGTCGGGGCCGCGCACCATGATCTCTCGACGGGATTTCTCCGCAGCGAAAACAGCGATGGCGCCGTCGAGTCTGGTGACTCTCGGGTTGATCTTGCTGATTCCGGTCCTCATTACCGCCGGGCCGATCCTGGCCTCGGCGCTGATCGCTCGATATCAGGGTGTCGGCTGGTCCGGCGGGGTGATCTTCGGGGCGATCGGGTTCGTTGTCGGCATGTCGGTACTGGCCTCGGCGTGGGCGTTCCGCTTGGCCTGGCGGCGCGGATCCGCCGCGGCCGCGCAGCACCCGTTCGGTTCTTCTCGCGCGCGGTAGGAGGTCGAAAAATGCAGACGCACCGACAGCCGGCGAAGCCGCTCATCGACCCACCACCGCTCGGCGCTGCCGACGAATGCCGCCGCCTGCGGATCGTCGCCCGGATCGAAGCGCCCGACCTGTGGGATGCGACCGCCGCGCGCCTGCTCGACTGCGCGCGCCGGCGCTGGCAGGGCAGGTCCGATATCGCCGACCACCCGGCCCTGCGTCGCTGGTCGCAGATCCAGGATTCCCAGCAACGACCCCAACAGCCTTGTCTGCGCACACTTTTCGCCGCCTTCTCCTCGGGATCACTGGTCTGCGGTGATCCCTGCGCCGACCTGGCCGCCGCGATCATGTTGCTGTCGAGCTGCCCCGCCGAAGCGGTTCGGCAGGCCGACCCACGCAACGACCAACTCACGGTGCGCTTCTCGGTGTACGCCTACCGTGAGGACGATCTGCCACTGGCGGAGGACTTGATCACCACCGCCGTTCGGGCCTGCGGGACTCTGCTGGCTCGGCGCTCCACGATCATGCACCCCCCGGCCCGCACCACGGCTCCGCTCGTCGAGCATCCGACGCCGGCCCTGCTGGTCCTCGGCAGTACCGCTGCCCGCTGACCGGTCGCCGCCCTTTTCACTTTGCGCGAACTCTTCGAGCAGTCAGGAGGGCTGCCCGGCGGTGCGCAGGCCCTGCTGTCCGCGGTGGAGACGGATGATCGTTACTGACCGTAGCGAAATCAGCAGTGCAACAGCATGTTTCGATGTGACGCTGAGCGTATCGCCGCAGCGTGCAGCCTGCTTCGGCTCGCGGTAACGCGCTACGGATTGTATGGTTCAGACGGGGGTGTTGCCCGTCACCGGAGCTGTTGACGATGTGACAGTTCTTGTCACTTTGCTCCAAATGCCTTGTTTACCAACAACATCGACGTTTTCGAATTCGACCAGACAACGTCTGATCTGCCCGTGCATCGCCGGATGGGCTCGAGCCGCAGCACTTGGGCAACTGGCGAACCGCCATGCAATCCCATGGATTCATCCTTGGCGCCGACCGCGACGAAGCGAAAGACGCTGTAGCACAGGCAATTACGTCGTGCACTCGTAGCCGTACACGACTGTGGTCGTTGCGCGCAGCACCTGCCTAATTCGTAATCGGTTGTGGCAAAACATAACTCAGCGTTTCAAACTTGGAAGATGTTGGAATGCTTGACATCTCGAGGTTCCTACAGAAAACTACCCGTCGGTAGCCAGCGAACGGAATGCTCGACCCGTCGGCTGCGAGAGGTCCCTCCCTGCGACTGCCCCACCGGAATCTTCAGTACCCCCGTGTCCGCCAGTCGCCGGTGATCTTCTCGCCCGTCGTGACCACATCGAAGGAGCTCAGCGCTATGGATGATCTCGCGCTACCCGCAGTGCAGCACTCGGGTGACCAGCATGCGGGCGACCACGTGGTGGTCCTGCCCAGACCGGCCGGACCGGTCGAGCAACTGGCACTGGTCACCGCACGGCTGCGGGAACTGCTCATCACCGGCGAAGACTTCGACGCGATCTACACCCACATCCTGGCCGCCCCCGGCAAACGTGTCAGAGCACGGCTCGTCCTGGCCTGCGCCGGTCTGCTCCCCGACGCCGCCGACGCCGCGGCGCCGCTGCGCGACGCCGTCGACCTGGCCTGCGCGATGGAGATGCTGCACGAATCCTCGCTGGTCCACGACGACATCTGCGACGGCTCACTGTTGCGCCGCGACGCACCGTCGGTGCCGGCGGCGTTCGGTGTCCGTACCAGTGCCCGCGCCGGATTTCACCTGGCAGGCGCCTCGATGCAGGTCGTCGCCCGGGTGCTCACCGACAATCCCGAACTCTTCGCGCGGGCCGGCGCCGACCCCGGCATCACCTACGCGGATCGGCTGTCCGACCTGTCCTACGGCCAGCTCATCGAGACGCTACCGCCCTCGATCGACGAGGTCGCACTGCGCCGCCACTACGAACTCGTCGCCGCGGCCAAGACCGGCACGCTGTTCCGGCTGTCGTGTTCCTACGGCGGCACCGCGGGCGGGATCGATCTCGATCGGCTACGCGCGCTGATGGAGTACGCCGACCAACTCGCGCTCGCGTTCCAGATCATGGACGACGTCCGCGACATCGAGGGCGGACCGGGCCTGGGCAAGGACGCAGGCGGAGATCTCGAACGCCGGGTGCCGACCTGGCCGGTCATCGAATGGCTCGGCACCCGGCCCGGGGCCCGCGAAATGTGGCTGGACGCGGAGATTTCCAGCACGACCCTGCAAGAAGACCTGGTCGACAGCGGCGCCACCAAAGCCGCTCGCCTGGTCGCGATGGACGCCACCGAGAAGGCCACCCGAGCACTGGATGTCTTCCCACCTTCCCTCGCGCGCGACGACCTGCGCGAACTCCTCCAGCAGGTGATATCCCGATGAGCACAGCCCGACTTCCCCTCCTGATCCGCGGCCTGCGAAACCTGCGTCGCGCACCCGATCTGGCCGCGTTGCGGGCCGCGCGATCGCCGCAGGAACTGGCCGCACTGGCCCTGATCCCCGCGGGCCGCAACCTGGGCATCGCCGTTGGCCTGCTGCCCGTGCCCCTGCGCGCCGAAGCCACCGCCGCGCTGCTCGCGTGTCGTGTGCTCGACGCTTTCGAAGACCTCAGCGACCGGGCGGTAGCCAGCGGCGCGGTGCTCGCGGCAGCCGACTATCTCAACAGCACGAGCGAGACCGCACCGCCGTCGCTGCCCGCGCTCGCGGGCCGGATCCGCGACAGCGAAGCCGTCGACCGGGTGCTCGCCGAGCGCATCGATGACATCAGGGCATTGCTCACGGCGTTGCCCACGCAGGGTCGCGAGCGGGTGGGCCACGTGCTCACCGACGTCGGCCGGGTCATGGCCCGCAATATCGACGCACCGCTGACCCGCGTCGCCTACAGCGAGGGCGTGCTCGGCCGGATCACCCACTACGCGTGTGCCCTGGTCGCCGAAGATGTGTTGCCCGAAGCCGACCTGCGCGAACTGACCGGCTGTGTCGCCGTGATCGCCCAGTCGGCCAACGACCTGCGCGACAACGAACTCGCGATCTACGGCGCCGCCGACCGTGCGGAACTCACGCGCATGGTGATGCTGCGTCAGCTCACCCCCGCTCTCGGCGGTTTCGCGCTGTTGGCCAAGCTCGGTCCCGGCACGCCGAGCGTGGGCGCGCGGGCGGCGATGGCGTACATGACGATCACGACCTCGGCGTTCCTGTGCGGTGCCGTCGACGCGTCACCGCCGTTCCGGCGCCCGGTCGCCGCGGCCACGCTGGCCGCCGTCTCGCCGGTGTACTGGACCAGGATGCTCGAGCGGGTGCGGCGCAGTGGCGACGCCGCGATCCATCAGATGCTCGATGCCTCACCGGATTTCACCACCGGTTCGGCCTCGGCCTCGCGGGTGCTCGGCGCGGGCGACCTCGCCTCGACGGAAACCTCGTTGATGCCGCTGATCGTCGACACCACCTTCGCGCTGGTGCACACGCTGCCCGAAGCCCGCTTGACCGGCGAACTCGCCGACTCGGCGATCCGCACCATGATGATCGCCGATCACCTGGCTTTCGGTGCCATGGAGCGGGTGCCGACCCACGAACCCGACGCGATCCGGGCGCTGGCCACCCGGTTGCAACTCGCAGCCCTCGACAACAGCAGTCATCAGTAGTCGAGGAACACCTCCTCGATGATCGTCACTACTAGCGAAGGAGCTCTCCCATGAGCACCGGAACGCCCGTCGCGCCTACCGAGAAACCGCCGTTCAGTCGGCGCGTGTTCAAGCTCGAGCACGCAGCCAACGTCGGCCCCCTGCTGCACATCGCGTTGTGGATCGGCATGACAGCGGCCGCGCTGTTCGTGCCGGGCACCTCGACCTGGTACCTCGCGGTGCCGCTGATCATCGTGCTCGCGCTGCTGAACCTCTCGCTCACCATCGGCGTGATGCACATGCACACCCATCGGCCGCTGTTCGTGTCGAAGTTCCCCAATCGCGTGGTCGACATCCTGTGCTGCCTGCCCGGCAACCTGACCGCGGCCGAGATGCGCGAGGTGCACGTCCTCAACCATCACCGGTTCAACGACGGCCCCGGCGACGTCACCGCGACGACCGGGCTGGACAAGGGCATCGGCGCCCTCTGGTACTGGGTCCGCTACGGCATGATCGTCAAGATCCATACGGTGCGGACGATTTTCGCCGCGAACCCGGCGCCTCGCCGTCGCAAGACGCGCCACCAGTTCCTCTTCGACCTGGCCGTGTACGTGCTCGTGATCGGGTCTGTCTGGTACGTCGCCGGTTTCGAGAAGTTCGTGCTCTTCTACTGGGTGCCGTTCCTCCTCACCCAGGTCAACGCCGGCTACTTCGCCTGGCTGAGCCACGCCCCGGCGCGCGGATTCACCGATGAGCCGAGCACCTCGATGAACAACGCGGGCAACATCCTCAACTTCTTGATCTTCAACCAGGGCTACCACAGCGTGCACCACCGCTACCCCGGCATCCACTGGAGCCAGATCCCCGACAAGCTCGACTACATGCGTGACGTGAACCCCGGCGTCATCGTGCCGTATTGGATGGTGGCACAGTCGGGTTGGCGTCTGGTCGTGCCGGGCGGCTTCCTCAACGAGGGCTACGGCACCAAGTGGAAGGCGCGCCTGGAGACGCGTCTGGAAGCGGGCACCGTCCGTTCGCGCTACCTGCCGTGGTTCGCATGGATCTGATGTCGCCGCAACAGGTTCGGGGCGTGGTGAAAACACCCTCGCGGCTCGTTCCGTTCCTGTTCTCCTTCGCCGTCTACGGTGTCGCCGGCATCACGGTGCCGTTGATGCTGCTGTTCGCCGGCGGTTGGTGGTTGCCGAAGACGGTCGACAAGGGACCGCACCTGTCCGCGGTCCCCGCGATCGCGATCGACCTCGTGCTGCTCGCGCTGTTCGCGCTGCAGCACTCGGGCATGGCCCGGCCCTCGTTCAAGGTGTTCATCACCCGCTGGGTGCCCGAGGCGCTCGAGCGGACCGTCTACATCATCGGCGTCTGCCTGGTGATGTGGGTGATCATGCTGGCGTGGCAGCCGGTGCCGCAGGTGCTGTGGTCGGCCGACGGTGCGCTCGGGGTGATGCTCGACACCGGGTTCTGGATCGGTTTCGTGCTGGTCTACGCGGCTACCCTGCTGCTGAACCACTTCCACCTGCTCGGCATCAGTCAGGCCTACCGCCAGTACGTGATCCAGGTGCCGGATGCGACGGTCGACCGCCTGCAGGTGAACGGCGTCTACAAGCTGGTTCGGCATCCGCTGATGACCGGCCTGCTCGTGTCGTTCTGGTTCGCCAGCGAGTTCACCGTCGGGCACCTGGTGTGGGCGCTCGGGCTGACCGGGTACATTCTGCTCGGCACCTACCTGGAGGAGCGTGATCTCATCGCCCGTTTCGGTGCGTCCTATCGCGGGTACGCCGCCCAGGTGCCCGCGTTCTTCCCGTCCGTGCGTGCCGTTTTCGGCCGATCGTCTCGGTAACCGGCACGGTCGGGTCGAGTCTGGAGAGGAATCGTCGTGAACAGTCCCGTTCGAGAACGCACTGAACACCACTCCACCGCGACCGGCCCGGTCCGTGGTGTGGGCAGAGCCCACGCCAAGGCGATCCTGCTGGGTGAGCACACCGTGGTGCACGGGACGCCCGCCATCGCGTTTCCGCTGCCGACCCTGTCGGTGCGGGCGGTCGCGCGGCCCGGCACGCCGGGTACGGTCTTCGAGGTTCCCGAAGGTCATTTCGGGTTCGTGGCGGGCGATCCGAACGCCGTGGCGAACGCGTTGTCCGGGCCGCGTGTCGCGGTCGAGGAGGCGTTGCGGCGCTGGGGGCTGATCGGGCACGTCGCCGACGTGGTGGTGGAATGCGATATTCCGCTCGCTCGTGGGCTCGGATCGAGTGCGGCCTGCGCAGGCGCGGCGGTGCGCGCGGTCGCTGATCTGCACGGCCGGACCGTCGACGCCGCCACGCTCTACGAACTCGTGCAGTGCGGTGAACAGGTCGCGCACGGCAGGGCCAGCGGCATCGATGCGAGCGCGGTGCTTGCCGACGGCCCGATCCGATTCCACGAAGGAACGGCCACCGCACTCGATATCGGTCTCGATGCCGCCCTGGTGATCGCCGATACCGGGGTGCCAGGCTCGACGCAGCACGCGGTCGCCGGGGTGCGCCGCACCCTCGACCGAGATCCGCGGGCCGCGCGGCGGGTACTGGTCAGGGCGGGTGAGCTGATCAGCGCTGCGGTGGTGGATCTTTCGGCCGGTCATGCCGAATCTCTCGGTCGGTCGTTGCTCGACTTCCAGGATCTGCTGTCCGAACTCGGGGTCAGCACACCCCACATCGACGCACTCGTCGCCGCGGCGCTCGACGCGGGCGCGTACGGCGCGAAACTCACCGGCGCGGGCCTCGGCGGCTGCGTCCTCGCGCTCACCGAGACCGGGGACGCGCGCACGGTCAGCGCCGCCTTGCGTCGCGCCGGTGCGGTACAGACCTGGACGGTCCCCACCCGCAGCCTGGGTTCCGGCGCGCAGTCCCTATCCGCCTCGACCTCGGAACACGGTGCCGATCAATGACTTTCACTTCCTCATCACCCGCGGGCACGGTCGGTGCCGCTCCGACAAGCGGGGAGCCTACCGCGTCGAGCGGGTCGGTCGCGGTCGGTCGTTCCGGTGAGGCCGTCTCGGTCGCGTATCCGAACATCGCGCTGGTGAAGTACTGGGGCAAGCGAGACGAAGAACTGTTCCTGCCCGTCACGGGCAGCCTCTCGATGACCCTCGACATCTTTGCGACGACCACGACGGTGCGAGTGATCGAGGGACCGGCCGACATCGTCGAGTTCAACGGCGTCGCGGCGAACGGTGCCGCGCTGGCCCGGATCGCAACGTTTTTGGATCTGGTGCGCGCCAAGGCCGGTCGTGGCGAGCGGGCGATGGTGGTGACGTCCAATGCCGGGCCGACCGGCGCTGGTCTGGCCTCCTCGGCGAGCGGGTTCGCGGCCCTGGCCACCGCCGCCGCGGCCGCCTACGAGCTCGATCTGGACCCTCGTGCCCTGTCGCGCCTGGCCCGGCGTGGCTCCGGTTCGGCCTCGCGCTCCATCTTCGGCGGTTTCGTGGTGTGGCATGCGGGGGAGGGCGACGGTGTTGCGGGAGACGAGAGTTCGTACGCGGAGCCGATCGGCGGCGACGAACTGGACCCCGCCTTGGTGGTCGCCGTGGTGAACCAGGGTGCGAAGGCGGTGTCGAGCCGCGTCGCCATGCGCCAGACCGTCGCCACGTCACCGTTCTATCGTCCGTGGGCGGAATCGTCGGTGCGTGATCTGGCCGAGATGCGCGACGCCGTTGCCCGGCAGAACCTTCCCGCGATCGGGGAGATCGCCGAGCGCAACGCCCTCGGCATGCACGCCACCATGCTCACCGCCCGCCCCGGAATCCGCTACCTGTCACCGCATTCCCTCGCCATCCTCGACGCGGTACTCGCCCTGCGCGCCGAGGGGGTCATGGCGTACGCCACGATCGACGCCGGGCCGAACGTCAAAGTCCTGTGCTCGCGCACCGACGCACCGCACGTCAACGCCACCCTGGATGGCCTCGGAGATTTCGTCACCACACGGACCGCGCACATCGGCCCCGGCGCATCTCTGACGACATCGGGCGTCTCGTCGGTGATCTCGGGCGTGACGCCGACTACCCTCGGTGCGACTCTCGCGGCGGGTGAGGATCGATGATCAGTTGTCGCGCGCCGGGCAAGCTCTTCATTGCCGGTGAATACGCCGTGGTCGAACCGGGACACCTCGCGGTGCTCACGGCGGTCGACCGCTACGCGACCGCCACGGTCACGGCGTCGGATTCCGGCGAAGGTATCACCCTGTCCTCGGATCTGGACGGTGGCGTCACGTTGTCCTGCGTGCGTCACGGTGACGAATTGGTCCCTGCTTCCGATGGTGTTGTGCCAGCGGCGTTTTCGTACGTTTTCGCGGCGGTTTCGGTAGTTCACCGGCTGCTCGTGGAACGTGCGATCCCCGTATCCTCCTTCCGCCTGAGCGTCACCGCCGATCTCGGCGACGCCGACGGTCGCAAGTTCGGCCTGGGTTCCAGCGCGGCCGTCACAGTGGCGACCGTCGCCGCCCTCGGACAGCACTTCGCCCTCGGGCTCGATCGCATGGACCGTTACCGGCTGGCCATGCTCGCCACGATCGCGGTCAACCCCCGCGCGTCGGGCGGCGATGTCGCCGTGAGCACCTGGGGTGGCTGGCTCGCCTACCGGTCCCCGGACCGCGCGCAGGTGGCGGCCTCGCTCGCTCGCGACGGCGTCGAGGCCACCCTGCGCGCACCGTGGCCAGGCCTGTCGGTGCGTCCGTTGCCCACACCTTCCGAGCTCACTGTGCAGGTCGGCTGGACCGGAAACCCCGCCTCCACACCGGCGCTGGTCGCAGGCCTCGACGGTGATCGCACCACCTTCCTGACACACAGCGACAACTGCGTCGAACGACTCGTCGCCGCCATCGAGATCGACGACTCCCACGCCATGCGAGTCGAAATCGACAGTGCGCGAATGCTACTCGCCGACCTCGACGTGACCTCCGGACTCGGCATCATGACGCCTCGTCTGCACGCGCTGTGTGTGGCGGGCGCTGCGGTGGGGGCCGCTGCGAAACCCTCCGGCGCGGGCGGTGGTGACTGCGGTATCGCCCTCATCGAACGCACCCGCCCCGCCGCGATCGCCGAACTCACCGGCCGCTGGATCAGCGCCGGAATCCGCCCGCTTCCCCTGCGGACCCACCCAGCCGAAGGGGACCGACGATGATCGCCGATCGCAAGGACGACCACGTTCGCCACGCGGTGAACCACCAACGCCAGACCACCGGGGTCAGCGACTTCGACTCGGTCACCTTCGTCCACCACGCCCTCGCCGGCATCGACGCCGCGGATGTCTGCCTGGCCGTCGATGTCGCCGGAAAACAGTGGGACACACCGCTCTACGTCAACGCGATGACCGGTGGCAGCACCAAGACCGGCGAGATCAACCGCCAACTCGCCATCGCCGCCCGCGAGACCGGCATCCCCATCGCCTCCGGTTCGATGAGCGCCTACTTCCGTGATCCGTCGGTGGCGGGCACCTATCGTGTTCTGCGGCAGGAGAATCCGCACGGATTCGTGATGGCCAATGTCAACGCGAACGCGACCGTCGACCAGGTGCGCAGTGCTGTGGACCTCCTCGAAGCCGACGCGTTGCAGATCCACCTCAACGCCGTGCAGGAAGTGGTCATGCCCGAGGGCGACCGCTCGTTCGGGGCGTGGCCGCGCCGGATCGAGGAGATCGTCGCCGCTACCGCCGTGCCCGTGTTCGTCAAAGAAGTCGGGTTCGGCCTGAGCAGGCAGACCGTCACCTGGTTGCGGGACGCGGGCGTGGCCGTGGCCGACGTGGGCGGTCGCGGCGGCACCAATTTCGCTCGCATCGAGAACGATCGGCGCGCAGGCGGCGACTTCGCCTTCATCGAGAGCTGGGGCCAGTCCACCCCGAACTG
This sequence comes from Nocardia sp. A7, assembly GCF_046549215.1. NCBI lineage: Bacteria > Bacillati > Actinomycetota > Actinomycetes > Mycobacteriales > Nocardiaceae > Nocardia > Nocardia sp. A7. The sequence continues at coordinate 502,510 of NZ_JAJPWE010000002.1, forward strand.
CCTGCTCGACTGCGCCGACATCCCCGGTATCGACATCGCCGCCTCCGGTGGCATCCGCTCGCCACTGGATATCGCGCGCGCACTCGCGTTGGGCGCCAACGCCACCGGTGTCGCGGGGGCGTTCCTGGAAACCCTCGTCAGCCAGGACACCGCCGCCCTGGTCACGAAGATCGGGACCTGGCTCGACCAACTGCGCACCATCCTCACCGTGCTGGGCGCCCGCACGCCGGCGGACCTGGCCGGGGCCGACCTGCTCATCACCGGGGATGTCGCGACTTTTTGCCGGCTGCGCGGCATCGACACCGCAGCACTTGCCCACCGGAGCCCCTGGTGGCGCGAATCGGAGACATCGAGAAGGAGTCACCCATGAATGACGTGTCGTACGCGGCGGTGCCGCTGCAGTGGGTGGGACCTGTGCGCATCACCGGAAACGTCGTCGACGATGCCGTCGAGGTCCCCCTCGCCACCTACGAAACCCCGTTATGGCCCTCGGTCGGCCGCGGCGCGCGGATCAGCACCCTGGCCGAGAAGGGCATCGTCGCGACCCTGATCGACGAGCGGATGACCCGCTCGATCCTGCTGGAAGCCGACGACGCCTACACCGCGTACACCACGGTCCAGCAGTTGGAAGGTCGCATGGCCGAGCTCCAGGAGGTGGTCGCGGGCAGCAGTCGTTTCGCCCGGCTCATCGGCCTGCACCACCAGATCGCCGGGAACCTGCTGTTCCTGCGCTTCGAATTCAGCACCGGCGACGCGTCCGGCCACAACATGGCCACCCTCGCCAGTGACCATCTGATGGATCACATCCTGTCGACCATGCCCGGGGTCCGCTACGGCTCGATCTCGGGCAACTACTGCACCGACAAGAAGGCCACCGCCGTCAACGGCATTCTGGGTCGCGGCAAGAACGTGATCACCGAGCTGCTCATCCCACGCGAGGTGGTCGCCCAGCGGTTGCACACCACCGCGGCGCAGGTTGTGCAGCTCAATATCCGCAAGAACCTGATCGGCACCCTGCTCGCAGGCGGAATCCGTTCCGCCAACGCGCATTACGCCAACATGTTGCTGGCGTACTACCTGGCCACCGGCCAGGACGCCGCCAATATCGTCGAAGGATCCCAGGGCATCACCCACGCCGAGGATCGCGACGGCGACCTCTACTTCTCGTGCACCTTGCCCAACCTGATCGTCGGCACGGTCGGCAACGGTAAGCACGCGAGCTTCGTCGACGAGAACCTGGAACGCCTCGGCTGCCGCGAAGACCGGCAGCCCGGCGAGAACGCCCGGCGCCTCGCGGTGATCGGGGCGGCCACCGTGCTGTGCGGGGAGCTGTCGCTGATGGCGGCCCAGACCAACCGCGGTGAATTGATGCGTGCCCATAACCGATTCGAGCGATCCACCACGAGCAACGGAAGCACACGATGACAACTACGCCGGTCGGTATCCACGACCTTTCGTTCGCCACCACCCACTACGCCCTCGATCACGCCGTGCTCGCCGAGCGACTCGGCGTGGATCGCGACAAGTTCTACCTCGGCATCGGCCAGGAGAAGATGAGCGTCGCCGCCGCCGATGAGGACATCGTCACCATCGCCGCGGCCGCCGCCCAGCCGATCCTGCAGCGGCACGGCACCGACAACATCCGCACCGTGCTGCTGGCCACCGAGACCGGTGTCGACCAGTCCAAAGCCGCCGCGCTGTACCTGCATTCGCTGATCGGACTGCCCAACGCCGCCCGCGTCGTCGAGCTCAAGCAGGCTTGCTACGGCGGCACCGCCGGACTGCAGTTCGCGGCGGGCCTGATCGCGCGCGACCCGTCGCAGCGCGTGCTGGTGATCGCCGCCGACATCGCGAAGTACGAACTCGACACCCCGGGTGAGCCGACCCAGGGCGCCGCCGCCGTCGCGATGCTCGTCACCGCGGATCCGGCGATCCTGGCGTTGGACCCGATATCGGGCCTCTACAGCGCCGACATCATGGACTTCTGGCGCCCGAACTACCGCACCGAAGCCATCGTCGACGGCAAGACCTCGGTCAACGCCTACCAGAAGGCCGCTCAGGAAGCGTGGAGCGACTACCGCCGCCAGGGTGGGCGCGAACTCGGTGAGTTCGCCGCGTTCTGCTACCACCAGCCCTTCACCAAGATGGCCTACAAGGCGCACCGCCACCTGCTCGAAAGCCAGGGCCACACCGCCGACGCCGCCGCGATCGAAGCCGCGATCGGCGCGACGACCACCTACAACCGCACGGTCGGCAACAGCTACACCGCCTCGCTCTACCTGGGCCTCGCCTCGCTGCTCGACCATGCGGCCGACCTCACCGACAAGGCCGTCGCCATGATCAGCTACGGGTCGGGCAGTGTCGCCGAATTCTTCAGTGGCACCGTGCAGCCCGGCTACCGCGAGCACCTGCGCTCAGCAGCGAACCTGGCCGCCATCAGCACCCGGGAACCGCTCGGCTACGAGCGCTACCGGGAACTGCACGAAGCCGCCTCGCCCAGCGACGGCGCCTACCACGCCATGGCCGAGGAAACTCGCCGCCCCTTCCGGTTGGCCGCCGTCTCCGGCCACAAACGCATCTACGAATCCCGCTGAGGTCACCGCATGAGCAGTAACGACACCCGCCACGTACGGGTCATGATCGTGGGCAGCGGCCTGTCCGGCCTCGGTGCCGCCATCCGGCTGAGCCAGCGCGGCATGTCCGACTTCGTGGTCATCGAACGTGGCCCCGATGTCGGGGGCACCTGGCGCGACAACACCTATCCCGGTGCGGGCTGCGATGTGCCCTCGCACCTGTACTCGTATTCGTTCGCGCTCAATCCCGACTGGTCCCGCTCGTTCTCGCCGCAAGCGGAGATCGAGCAGTACATGCGGACCGTGTCCGAACGGTACGGCGTCCGCGACAAGCACCTCTTCGATTGTGCGATGACCGCGACCCGCTGGAACGCCGCCGACGGCCGGTGGGAGATCGAGACCAGCAAGGGCGCCTTCACCGCCGATTTCGTCGTCTCGGCGGCAGGCGTGCTCGCCGAGCCGAATCTCCCTGATATCAAAGGCATCTCGAGTTTCGAAGGCGAGCTCTTCCACTCCGCGCGCTGGAACCACGATGCCACGCTGACCGGCAAGAAGGTCGCCGTCATCGGCACCGGATCCTCGGCGGTGCAGATCGTGCCGTCGATCGCGCCCGACGTGGAGCACCTCGACGTCTACCAGCGCACCGCCACCTGGGTGATGCCACAGGTCTCGCGACCGTACCTGGGGCTGGAACGTTTCGCCTTCAAGCGAATCCCCGGTCTGCAGCGACTGATGCGCGCGCTGCTCTATCTGCAGCGTGAAATGTTCGTGGTCACCCAGGTGAAGTACCCACGGACCGGCATCGTGCTGGAAGCCGTCGGCCGGGCCAAGATGCGCCTCGAGATCCGGGACCCGGAGCTACGGCGAAAGATGGTGCCCGAGCACCGTATCGGCTGCAAGCGCATGCTCGTGTCGAACAAGTTCTACGGTGCGCTCGATCGCGACAATGTCGACGTCGTCACCGACGGCATCGCCGAGGTGCGCCCCGGTTCGATCGTGTCCGAGGACGGCACGGAACGGGAGGTGGATGCCATCGTGCTGGCCACCGGGTTCCATGTCGCCGATTCACCGACCTTCAACCTGTACACCGGGCGCGACGGCCGGACGTTGTCGGAGGCCGCCGACGTCGAGGGTTTCCAGATGTACAAGGGCACCACCGTCGCCAATTTCCCGAACATGTTCTTCATGCTCGGCGCCAACTCCGGGTTGAACTACACGTCGCTGATCTACATCATCGAATCCCAGATCAACTACCTCGTCGACGCGATCGAGACGATGGAGCAGCAGAACCTGCGCTCGTTCGAGGTGAAGGTGGACGCCCAGGTCGCGTACAACCAGAAGCTGCAGCCGAAGCTGGCCCGCGCCGTGTGGGCCGACGGCGGGTGCACCAGTTGGTTCCTCGACAAGCACGGCAACAACTCGGCGCTGTGGCCGGACTTCAGCTTCAGATACCGGCGGCTGGTCCGGAAATTCGATATCGAGGCCTACGAGACCACCCCGAATACGCCGTGACCGCGGCGCCCCACACCCGCGTCGCGATCATCGGCGCGGGTTTCGCCGGGCTGGGTGTGGCGATTCGGTTGCGCGGGCAGGGCATCGACGACTTCGTCGTCTTCGAGCGGGCAGGCGATCTCGGTGGTACCTGGCGCGACAACACCTACCCGGGAGCGGGCTGCGATGTGCCCTCGCAGCTGTATTCGTATTCGTTCGCCCGCAATCCGCACTGGACGCATTCCTTCTCGACACAGCCACAGATTCAGCAGTACGTGCACGACGTGGTCGACCGCCACGGCGTGCGCGAGGCGATCGTCTTCGACTGCGAGGTGACCGGCGCGCGCTGGAACGACGACATCGCGCGCTGGGAGATCCAGACCGGCCGAGGCGCCTACACCGCCGACATCCTGGTGTCGGCAGGCGGTCCGCTGAGCGCTCCACGCCTGCCGGACATCAAGGGCATCAACACCTTTCATGGCCCGGTCTTCCATTCTGCCCGCTGGGATCACGAATTCGACCGCGCGGGCAAGCGGGTCGCCGTCATCGGCACCGGCGCTTCCGCGATCCAGATCGTGCCGTCCATCGCGGGCGAGGTCGGCCGACTCGACCTCTACCAGCGCAGTGCGCCGTGGGTACTTCCGCGCATGGGCCGCAGGTACTCCCGGCTGGAGCGCCGCTACTACCGCCATGTTCCCGGTGCGCAGTGGTTGGCCCGCGCGGGCGTGTACTGGGCGCGCGAGTCCATGGTGCTGTGGCAGGCCAAGTACCCACCGCTGGCCGACTTCTTCTCGTTCTGTGCGCGAGTGAAGCTGTGGTGGGTGATCCGTGATCGCGAGCTGCGCCGCAAGGTGACGCCCGACCATCGCCTCGGGTGCAAACGCATGCTGATCTCGAACGTCTATTACCCGGCGTTGGCCCGCGACAATGTCGAGGTCGTTGTCGACGGCATCGCCGAGATCCGCGAACGGTCGATCGTCGCCGAGGACGGCACCGAGCGCGAGGTGGACGCCATCGTGTTGGCGACCGGCTTCCGGATCGATGATTCGCCCACCTTCGATCTGATCAGCGGGCGCGACGGGCGCACGCTGGCGGAGGTGTTCGGTGCCGGGGGTCTACGCGGATACAAGGGTACGACCGTCGCCGACTTCCCGAATCTGTTCCTGATGATCGGCCCGAACTCCGTCCTGAGCTACACCTCGGCGATCTTCACCATCGAAGCCCAGATCAACTACCTCATCGATGCGATCACCACCATGGACGCCCGTGGCCTGCGCACGGTCGAGGTCCGCGAGCACGCGCAGACCACCTACAACCGCGATCTGCAGAAGAAGTTCGACCGCACCGTCTGGACCGCGGGCGACTGCACCAGCTGGTTCGTCGACGAGAACGGCCACAACGCCACCCTGTGGCCGGACTTCAGCTTCCGGTTCCGTCGGATGCTGAAGACCTTCGACGTCGAGGCCTACGAGACCACCCGGTCAGAATGAGTTCTGCCGCGAGCTGACCGTCGGCGGCCGCGAGGACGCGCGCAGCGGGTTCGCGGTGGGGAATGTGATCGAGGGCAGGGTCACCCACATGCGAACCCGGGTGCCGTTCTCGTCGTGGTCGAAGGTGAGGTCCTCGGTGAGCACCCGCATCATCTCGACACCGCGACCGCGATAGCCGGGATCGGTCGGCGTGGGGATCCAGTCGCCGTTGTCGATGATGTCGAGGACCACCCGGTCGCCGTCGCAGCGGGCCGTGAGGTGCACGCGACCCGGTTCGGAGTCGCGATAGGCGTGTTCGACGCTGTTGCTGCAGGCCTCGTTGGCGGCCGCGACGAGGTCGGCGGCCAGGTCGTGCGGGACCGCGGCGGTGGCGAACCAGCGGTAGAGGCCGCGGCGCACACCTGCCAATTCCGCTGCGGCAGCGGGGAAGTCGAGACGCAACGGCTCAGGGGGCTGACGGTAGACGACCATGGCGACGTCGTCGTCGTAACCGGCGGGCGGGCACAGCCGTGACAGCACCGCGTCGGCGACATCGCGGGGGAGCGCGGCACCGGTTTCGCTCAGCACATCGGCGATCTTGACGAAGCCCTCGGCGATGTCGTACCCGCGCTGCTCGACGAGCCCATCGGTGAACAACACCAGGGTGGCGCCCGGCGGGAGCGCTGTGGTGGCCTCCGGCCTGCGCGGGGTATCGAAGGTGGCAAGGGGAACCGCGCGCCCACCCTCGAGGATCCGGCCGGGACCGCCGGGCGGTGCGAGGACCGGCGGCATGTGGCCCGCGTTCGAGTACCGCATCATTCCGCGCTCGGGATCGAGCACGGCCGCGCACACGGTGGTACACATGGCGCCCGGAATCCGCGAGGCCACGGCGTCGAGTTCGGCGAGCAACTGCGCAGGTCCGGCTCCACGCAGCAGCAAAGCCCTTGCCGCGGTACGCAATTGGCCCATCACCACGGCGGCGGACAGACCACGGCCGACACAGTCGCCGACAACCACGCCGATCGTGCCGTCGCGCAACGGCACCACGTCGTACCAGTCGCCACCGATCTCCAGCGGCGGCAAGGCGGGCTCGTAGTGCACCGAGAACCTGGGTGGCAGTTCGATCGGTCCGAGCATCGCCCGCTGCAGCGTGAGCGAGGTGGCGCGCGCCTGATCGAAGTTGCGGGCGCGCTGCAGTGCCACGCTGAGATGGCCGACGAGCAGGGAATACAGCGCCCAATCGGCGGCGCTGACCGCGCGCGGTGCGCCGAAGCGCACCCACAGTGCCGCGTCGCCGGTCTCGCCGAGCGGTGCCACTACCGCATCGACTCCACCTTCGTCACCGGTGATGGCCGAGAGCCCGCGGGCGGTCTGTCTGCGCGAGCGGTCGAGCAGCGCCTGCGTGTCGTCGTCGAGCACGACCGGGCCGTCCGCGCGCGGGCCGCTCTGCCGCATCGGCGCGGCGGTGAATTGTGGTGCGGTGCCGTCGGTGACGGGCTCTGCCGCCTTACTCGTCGGCGTCACCCCGCAGGAGTAGACGTCGGGTCGTCCGGTCCGGCTCGGCCAGATCGCGACCAGGGCGGTCTCGGCGCCCATGGTCCGGCGCAGTTCGTCGAGTCCGACCGCGAGGACCTCCACCATGCTGGTGGCCGCGCCGACGGCGGTCGCCAGGCGCGAGGCGGCCTGGTCGCGGGCCTGTGCGTCGTGTTCGGCGGTCACATCGCGCACGGTGCCGACGAAGATCCGTTCGTCGTTCTCTTGGCGCACCAGTGAGCTCGCGCTCACCGCCAGCCACCGTTCCCGGCCGTCGCGGTGCCGCACCGGCATCACGAATCGTGCTGCCTCCGTACCGATCTGGGGGTATCCGACACGATCGGCCAGTGCCCACGGATGCGGGAGCGGGAACGGCACCTCGTTGGCGCCGTACCCGGTGAGCACCCCGAACGCGGAGTTCACCTCGACGATGGTGCCGTGCTCGTCGGCGACGAAGAACCCGTCCTGCAGCGATTCCACCAGCGCGGTGCGAAAAGCATCGCGGCCTTCGAGATCCTCTGCGCGGGAACGCTGTTGCTCGTAGCGGCGGGTGCCGTCGAGGTAACCGCGGGTGGCGATGTCGAGGGCCGCCATGGTTTGGAGCAGGAATTCCAGTGCCACCTCGGCGCGGCGCGGATCGGCCTGCGTGTCGGCGTCCTCGGCGACGGAGCGGAAGTGATGCTCGGTCAGGTCGAGCAGGCTGATGTCCTCCACGAGGGCTCGCCGACCGAGGTCGTAGCCCTCGGAGAGCCCGGCCTGGCCTGGCGCGGCGACGTGGCGGCGCATTGCCGCCGAATAGTCGTCCAGAAATGCGACCAGGACAGCGCTCATCGGCAACCTCTCATCAGCCGGGTCCGCGGGATCTGCTCGCGCGCACCGGCGCGGTGTCGCGGCCTCATGGGCAGGGTCCACGGAAACGCGCCGCGAGTACCAGCGCGTCGTCGGTGTCCTTCGCATCGCGCGCGAGCAGGTCGCCCGCGATGGCGGTGGCGGGTTTGGCCAGATCGAGCGATTCCGGGCCGACCGCCACGATCCCGTCGGTGGCCATCAGCAACAGATCGCCGGGGCGGATCGGCAGGGTCTGCGGCTGCAGGTGCGAGGGCAGCCGATAGCCGACGATGCCGCCGGTGAGCAGCATCGTCGCCCGCAGTTCCGGACCGGCCGGACCGAGGGTGAGCAGGCGCGAATCGACATTGCCCACGCCCAGCCACTGCAGCGTCTCGCCCGGCTCGATCAACGCCAAAGATACTGCGGCACCGCGCGTTTCGACCATCGACCGATGACAGAGCACCATCAGCACGTCCAGCGGTTCCCCGCAGTTCTCGGTGAGGATGGTCATCGCGCGATCGGCCGCCTCGGCCGCGGGCGCACCGTGCCCGAGCCCGTCGAGCACCCCGAACAGCACGCCGGCGCCGGTGTCGAGCACGAGCGCGCGGTCACCGGAGACGTCCTGGCCGGGCAGTGCCCGACCGGCCGTCGACCACTCCATGCGCCCGATGATCCCGTCCTCATGCAACGTCGGGTACCCACTTCCACATCTCGATCAACGTCCCGCGACCCGGGGCGGAATCGATGGTGAGGCGGTCCATCAGCCTGCGCGCGCCGGGCAGCCCGAGGCCGAGTCCGCGGCCCGTGGAGTAGCCGTCTTCCAGCGCCCGGGGAATGTCACGAATGCCGGGGCCCTGGTCCTCGGCTTGGATGACGAGCGCGCGGCGACCCTCGCGCAAGTCGATGAGCAACCTGATCTCGCCGCTGCCCGCGTAACTGGTGATGTTGCGGGCGATCTCGGAGATGGCGGTGGAGATCATGGTGCGGTCGGTGAGGGTGAAACCGAGGTCACCGGCCAACTCGCTACCGGCCTGCCGGGCGGTGACGATGTCCTCGGACACCTTGACGGCGATCGCCACCTGCTCAGCGGCCACTGTCGCGACCGTCTCGTCGTCGCGGATGCCGATTCAGCCAGGACAGGCCTTCCTCGAGATCCAGCGCGGTGTGCATGTCTTCGAAGGTCAGTCCCAGTTGAACCATGGCGAAGGCGACTTCGGGTTGCAGCCCGACGATCACGGTTTCCGCGCCGCGCAACTGGGTCATGTGCGCGATGGTGCGCAGGGATCGTGCGGCGAAGGAGTCCATCACGTCGATGGCGGTGACATCGACGATGATGCCGGTCGCGCGGTAGCGACTGACCTGCTTCATCAGGTCGTCCTGTAACCGCTCGGTGTCGGCATCGGTCAACGCCGACTGCACGGACGCGATCAGGTACGTGCCCTGCTTGAGAATAGGTACCGGCATGGTGGCTTGGTCAGCGCCCGTCCCGCTCGCTCAAGCGCTCGGTGACTCGGGAGACCTCGTACCCGAGTAGACGCTCAGCCTCTTCGATACCGCCCTGCAGGTCGCCGACGGCATTCATCTTGGACAGATCGAGGCCGATGGTCACCAGGGTCAGCGCGATCTCCGAGGACAGGCCGGTGATGATCACGCTGGCGCCCATCAGACCCGACGCGTCGACGGTCTGCACGAGGTGGTTGGCCACCACGGAGTCGATCGCGGGCACACCGGTGATGTCGATGACGACCACCTTGGCGCGATTGGCGCGGATGGCACGCAGCAACTGCTCGGTGAGCTGGCGGGCGCGCTGGGAGTCGAGCACACCGATGATCGGCAGGATGAGCAGCTGCTCGCGGACCTGCAACACCGGGGTGGACAGCTCGCGGATGGCCTCTTGCTGGCGGCTGATGACGCGCTCGCGTTCCTGCACGAACGACACGGCCACGGTGTTGGCGATGCGGTTGGCGGCAGGTTCGTAGGCGTCGAGCACGCGGTTGAGCAGCTCGAAGTTGGACTGGTACTTCTCGAAGAGACTGCGGGCCAGCACGTCGCGCAGCAGCAGCACGATGCCGATGACCTCGTCGGTCTCGACGCCTCGCGGAATGATGCGCTCGGACAGGTCGCGGGCGTAGGCCTGCAGTGCCTCGACGCTACCGGTGACGAGCACCTCGACGTAGTTGTCGTACATCGACGTCGCCTCGGAGAAGATCTCCTCCGGGGTCATCGCGGTCAGCAGTTCGGCTTCGGTGATACGCCGTGCCCACTCTTCCCGCAGCCCGGTGCGGTTCTGCCGCAGGTGCTCGACCAGCTGCGGGAGCAGATTGTCGAGCGGCTGCGCCGGCAGCGAATCCGCCGAAAGACTCGTGGACACCTCGGACATGGAAACCCCTGCCCCTTTCGACGACGGACGTTCTCGGTGCGCACAGTGCGCGATGTGCCTGAGCCTACTCATACCCCCATTGCCGTGCTGCCCAAACGTGGCGCTGTCGGCTATTCCGGGGCGAACCCGCGTTCCAACGCCCGCAGCGCCTGGTCCAGGTAGGTGGTCAGATCGGTATCGCCGCGTTCGAGCCAAGCATCGAAGGCGGCCCGCGCGGCGGCCAGGGTGGTACGTCCGACGGCCAGCGGAACAAGGTCGCTCGAGGTGGCGCCGAGGCGGCTCGCGGCGAACTCGCCGACGGCACGCTCCCACGCGTCGTAGTGCGCGCCCGCGCCCGCCGAGAGCGCGGGAACGCCGGAGACCAGCAGCATTCTGGTGCGCAATTCGGGAATGTCCTCGGCGCGATATCTGTTGGCCGCCACCACAATGCGGCGGACCGCCGCCATCATCGGTTCGTCGGGGGGGACGGCGGCGAACGCGGCGCGCAGGTCGTCGACCTCGTTGTCGAACTGGTGCCACAGCACCTCGGCCTTGGTGGGGAAGTAGCGGAAGAAGGTGCGTTCGCTGACGCCGGCCTCGGCGGCGATGCGTTCCACGGTGACGTCGTCGAATCCGTGTTCGGCGAACAGTCTCATCGCGATCACCTCGAGTTCGCGGCGCGTGGTGCGCGGCGGACGCCCGCGGTGCCCCGGTTGCTTCGGAGTCGACGTAGGTGCGCGCGAAGGCGGGGCGGACATGGATACAGGATAGAGACGGGCATTCGACCTGCACGAGCTATTGATTATGTCAGTGACTGACGTTAATGTTTGGCCCATGTTCGTGGCGCACCTCACATCGCCCGAGGCAGGTGTGCGCGCCGCCGCGGGGGTGATCCTGGTCATCCCGCTCGGCGCGACCGAGCAGCACGGCCCGCATCTGCCGCTGTCGACCGACAGCGACATCGCGTCCGCGGTGTGCGGCCGGGTCGCGGCCGAGCGTGCCGACGTGCTCATCGCCCCTGCCGTTCCCTACGGCGCCAGCGGCGAGCACGCGGGATTCGCGGGCACCCTCTCGATCGGCCAGGCGGCGCTGGAACTTCTCGTCGTCGAACTGTGCCGCTCCGCGACGGACACCTTTTCGCGGATCGTGCTGGTCAACGGGCACGGCGGCAATGTGGAAGCACTGCGCCGCGCGGTCGCCTTGTTGCGGTCGGAGTCGCGCGAGGTGCGCTTGTTCTCGCCCGGTTACGGCGGCGACCCACACGCCGGGCGCACCGAAACCTCGATCCAGCTCGCACTGCGCCCCGACCTGGTACGCACCGAACTGGCCGAACCGGGGGACCGCCGCCCGCTGACCGAACTGCTGCCGCTGCTGCGCGCGGGTGGCGTGCGCGCCTGTAGCCCCAACGGAATCCTGGGCGACCCCACCGGATCGAGCGCCGACGAAGGCGCCGGCCTGTTGCGGGTCGCCACTACCGCATTGCTGGAAGACCTGCGCCGATGGTGGCCGCAGGATCATGAGGAAGGACCCCGATGAATCCCTGGTTCGAGACCGTTGCCGAGGCGCAGCGGCGCGCCCGCAAGCGCCTGCCGAAGTCGGTGTACGGCGCGCTGATCGCCGGTTCGGAACGCGGACAGACCATCGAAGACAACCAGACCGCGTTCACCGAACTCGGTTTCGCCCCGCACTGCGCGGGCCCGATCGGCGAACGCGACCAATCGACCACGGTGCTCGGTCAGCAGATCTCCATGCCGGTGCTGATCTCGCCGACCGGTGTGCAGGCGGTGCACCCCGACGGTGAGGTCGCCGTCGCGCGCGCCGCGGCGGCGCGCGGAATCGCCATGGGGCTCAGCTCTTTCGCGAGCAAGCCCGTCGAAGAGGTTATCGCCGCCAATCCGTCGACCCTGTTCCAGCTGTACTGGTGCGGCAACAAGGATCAGATCCTCGAGCGGATGGCCAGGGCGAAGAAGGCCGGGGCGGTAGGCCTGATCCTCACCCTGGACTGGTCGTTCTCGCACGGGCGCGACTGGGGCAGCCCGGTGATCCCGGAATCGCTGAACCTGCGCACGATGATGAAATTCGCGCCGCAGACCCTCGCGCGCCCGCGCTGGCTCGCGACCTACCTGCGTTCGGGTGCCATCCCCGACCTCACCGCGCCCAACATGGCGGTCGGCGGCGGCGCGGCACCCGGGTTCTTCGGCGCCTACGGCGAATGGATGCAGACCCCGGCACCGGACTGGGACGATGTCGCCTGGATCTGCGCGCAGTGGGACGGCCCGGTGCTGCTCAAGGGCGTGATGCGGGTCGACGACGCGCTGCGCGCCGTCGACGCGGGCGTTGCCGGTATCTCGGTGTCCAACCACGGCGGCAACAATCTCGACGGCACCCCCGCCGCCATCCGCGCACTGCCGGTGCTCGCCGACGCGGTCGGCGACCAGATCGAGGTGCTCCTCGACGGTGGCATCCGGCGCGGCAGCGATGTCGTGAAGGCCGTGGCGCTCGGCGCCCGCGCGGTCCTGATCGGGCGCGCGTCCCTGTGGGGTCTGGCGGCCAATGGTCAGGCAGGCGTCGAGAATGTTCTCGACATCCTGCGTGGCGGAATCGATTCCGCGCTACTGGGTCTGCGCAAGACCTCGATCAACGATTTGACCCGCGACGACATCGTGATCCCCGCCGGTTTCGAGCGGGCGCTGGGCGTGCATTCGGGTCAAAAGGATTCGGGCAAACAGGATTTCACGAACAACGCAGCGGTGGTCAGCGGCGCCGCGGCTGGATAGTATCGGCGGTTGGTCAGCACCGCCTGAGGGGGAGTTCGTGAGTGTGGTTTCGAAAATCGATGGTTCGCGTAGCCGAACAATGATGTCGCGCAGCGTGTCCTACACGCTGCCCGCCGTGGTGGCGGTGGCCCTGGTCTCGGCCGGCTGTGGCACCGCCACCCCGAAACCCGCACCGCGCGCCGCGTCGACCACCCTCACGACCACCTCGAAGCCTCCGACGACGACATCGCGGGTGAGCACGACGACCGCCGCCGCCGCGAAACCGGCGGCGGTCGGCGTCTGCGTGGACAAGACCACCAACGTTCGCGTGGTCGACGATCAGTGCGACACCACCGACACCAGGTACTCGCGCTTCTGGTACCAGCACACCGACACCTTCGTGTACCCGGCGATCGGTGTCGCCGTCGCCATCGCCGCAGGCAGTTTTCTACGCCCGACCAGCGGCGACGTCTTCGACCGCGGTGTCCCGACGGACGGCGGCACGGTCACCCGCGGTGGCCTCGGCAAGGCCCGCCCCGACTCCTCCGGCGGCAGCTCGGGTTCGTAGGGCCGGACCCGCCCGGCGCGTTGTGGCCCGTTCGGCCGTGTCTCACGACAGTTCGGCCGCGACTTCCTCGATGACGCGCGGCCCGTCGTATTCCCGTGCGGCGCTGCGGTGGTGGTCGACGAGGGTGTCGTAGATCTCGGCGAGGGCGGCGAGCTGGTCGCGATCGAGCACATCGATCATGTGTCTGCGCACGCTGCGCACATGTGCGGGCGCGGCCGTGGTGAGCAGTTGGCCACCGGTCGTGGTCAGTCTGGCCACGGTGCGGCGCTGGTCGTGCGGCATCGTCTCGCGCGAGACCAGGCCACGTTTCTGCATGCGGGTGATCTGGTGCGAGAGTCGGCTCTGCGACCATTCGAGCGCACCGGCCAGATCGGCGAAGGTGAGCCGCTGACCTGGTGCGTCGGCCAGGTAGACCAGGACGGAATATTCGACGTAGCTCAGGTTGGCATCCCGGCCCGCGTCACGCCCGATCGCCGCGGCGATCAGGTCGCGGGTCCGGACATAGCCCAGCCAGGCACGCATTTCGACATCATCGAGCCACTGTGGATCTGTCACGATCGAGCTCCAGATTCTGAAGGTGCAGGCTTCGGATTGAACGGTGCATCCCCGCCACCGCCCGGAGAATGGTTAGCACCGTTTGTGTTGAACGTGCAACCTCGACAAATATTCAGCTAGCTGTTTTCCTGGCAGGACCAGGAAGATAGGGTTGCCTAACCAGAGGCTCAGTGTGCAGGAGTCGATAGGCTGCGGATTGCTTTGTGACCAGCCCTGCCTGGTGCTCCGCAGTGTTGCGGTGCCCGCCCTGCCCGAAGGAGTGCGATCCGTGACCGCGCCGGAGTTCCGCTATTCCGATCTGCTTCCGATCGGCGCCGACGAGACGCCCTACCGCCTGCTCACCAGCGAGGGGGTCAGCACCTTCGAGCACAACGGGCGCACCTTCTTGCAGGTCGAGCCCGAGGCGCTGCGGCTGCTGACCGAGACGGCGATCCACGACATCAGCCACTACCTGCGCCCCGCGCACCTGCGGCAGCTGCGCAAGATCATCGACGACCCCGAGTCCTCGGGCAACGACCGCTTCGTCGCGCTCGACCTGCTCAAGAACCTCAACATCTCCGCCGGTGGCGTGCTGCCGATGTGCCAGGACACCGGCACCGCGATCGTGATGGGCAAGAAGAGCGAGGGCGTGCTCACCGGTGTCGACGATGCCGAATGGCTCAGCCGCGGCATCTTCGACGCCTACACCAAGCTGAACCTGCGCTACTCCCAGCTCGCCCCGATCACCATGTGGGACGAGAAGAACACCGGCTCCAACCTGCCCGCCCAGATCGAGCTGTACTCGACCGAGGGCGACGCCGACAACCCGGTGTACAAGTTCCTGTTCATGGCCAAGGGCGGCGGTTCGGCCAACAAGTCGTTCCTGTACCAGGAGACCAAGGCCGTCCTGAATCCCGAGCGCATGCTCGAGTTCCTCGACGAGAAGATCCGCTCGCTCGGCACCGCGGCCTGCCCGCCGTACCACCTCGCCGTGGTCATCGGCGGCACCAGCGCCGAATTCGCCTTGAAGACAGCGAAATACGCCTCCGCGCACTACCTCGACAACCTGCCGACCGAGGGCTCGATCACCGGTCACGCGTTCCGCGATGTCGAGCTCGAAGAAGAGGTGTTCCAGCTCACTCGTGAGTTCGGCATCGGCGCGCAGTTCGGTGGCAAGTACTTCTGCCACGACGTGCGCGTGGTCCGCCTGCCCCGGCACGGCGCGTCCTGCCCCGTCGCGATCGCGGTCTCCTGCTCGGCCGACCGCCAGGCGTTGGCCAAGATCACCAAGGACGGCATCTTCCTGGAGCAGCTGGAAACCGAACCGGCCCAGTACCTGCCGGAGCAGACGTCCGATATCCTCGGTGGCGACGTCGTGCAGATCGATCTCAACCGTCCGATGGACGAGATCCGCGCCGAACTGTCGAAATACCCGGTGAAGACCCGTCTTTCGCTGACCGGTCCCTTGGTCGTGGCCCGCGATATCGCCCACGCCAAGATCAAGGAACGCCTCGACGCGGGCGAGCCGATGCCGCAGTACCTGCGCGACATGGCCGTCTACTACGCGGGGCCCGCGAAGACCCCCGAGGGTTACGCCTCGGGCTCCTTCGGTCCCACCACCGCGGGACGCATGGACTCCTACGTCGACCAGTTCCAGGCAGCGGGCGGCTCGATGGTCATGCTCGCCAAGGGCAACCGCTCGGCCCAGGTCACCAAGGCGTGCAACGAACACGGTGGCTTCTACCTCGGTTCCATCGGCGGTCCCGCCGCCCGTCTGGCCCTGGACTGCATCAAGAACGTCGAGGTCCTCGAGTACGCCGAACTCGGCATGGAAGCCGTCTGGAAGATCGACGTCGAAGACTTCCCCGCCTTCATCGTCGTCGACGACAAGGGCAACGACTTCTTCGCCGAAACCTCCAAGCCCATCGCCCTGCGCGTGCGCACCCGTTCCACGGAACGCGTGTAGCCATCCCGCTTCGATGCCCCGGTTTCCGCTTCGGCGGGTGCCGGGGTTTTCGTCTGTTTTCGCGGACCCGGCGGCGGCTGTCACCTCGGTGTACTGTGACGCACGGCATACGGCGTACATGGCCTGACAGGGGTGTTGATTGGCGAGCGGTGGAGTTCCCAGGGGGCGGGCGACGCGCAGCGCGAAGTTGGGTCAGTTCGCTGCCGGTCAGGCCATGCGGGAAGTCGGGCGGCGGCTGTCGATGGTGGGGCGCACCGACGAGGCGCGGGAGGTCCTCGCCGAGCGATCGGCGATGATGAAGGCACAGCAGATCGTCGCGGTGCTGGGAAGCATGAAGGGCTCGGCGATGAAGCTGGGGCAGATGGGCTCGGTGCTCGATCTCGACTTCGTTCCCGAAGCGCACCGTGAACAGTTCCGCGCCCAGCTCGCGGCCCTGCAGGATCGGGCGCCCGCGATGCCGTTCGCGACGATGCGGCAGGTGGTCGAGGACGACCTCGGCCCGCTGGCGCGGACCTTCGCCGAGTTCGGTGAAACGTCGATCGCGGCGGCTTCGATCGGCCAGGTGCACCGGGCACGACTGCACGACGGGCGCGTCGTCGCGGTCAAGGTGAAGTATCCCGGGGTCGAGCGTGCCGTCCATGCCGATATCAGCAATCTCGAGTTTCTCGCCAAAATGGGCAGAACGGTACTGCCGAGCATGGCCGATACCGGTGTACTCGAGGAGATCGCCAGCAATCTGCGCAGCGAACTCGACTACGAGCGGGAAGCCCGCACCCAGCATCGGGTCGCGCAGCGCTATCGCGGCCATCCCTTCATCACTGTGCCCGACAGCATCGAGGAATTCTGCACACACAATGTGCTGGTCACGGAATTCGTTGACGGACATCCGTTTTCGCACATGCAAACGCTGCCCGCCGCCGAGCGGGACCGGCTCGGCGAGCTGATCTACCGCTTCTATATCGCCGGTCTGTTCGCCGACAACGAGTTCTGCGGCGATCCACATCCGGGCAATGTGCTGCTGGCCGCTGACGGCAGGTTGGCCTTCGTCGACTTCGGTCTCTACAAGGAAATGGACCCGGCGCACGTCGAATTCGAACGTGACGTCCTACGGGCGGCCGCGGAGGGCCGGGGCGAGGATCTGTTCGCGGCGTGGGTGGGACGCGGGATCATCGACCCCGATTCCGCTGTCACCGTGGAGGAGAGTCTCGCCTACGTCTGGGCGGCCACCGGCTGGCATCTGCTCGACGAGGAGGTCACCATCACCCCCGAATTGGCCACCGGCGCACTGCTCCTCGCCGTCGACCCGCGCGCGTCGGACTTCCAGGGCATGCACAAACAGATGCTGCCACCGGAGCACGTGTTCTCCCGCCGCGCCGACCTGTTCACCTTCGCCACCCTGGGCCAACTGCGCGCCACCGCCAACTGGCACCAACTCGCCCGCGAATGGCTCTACGGCGAGCCACCGCAGACCGAGATCGGTCGGGTGATCGAGCGGTGGCGCCGTGGTCTGGGTGATCAGCCCGGTCGATAGAATCCGCCTATGACAACTGTGCTGGGCCACGTGGCCGACCGGATCCTGGTGACGATGACGGTCGCCGCCGCCGTGACCGGCCTCGGGATCGGCATCGCCGACGCCCAGCCCGAACCGCGCGAACAGGTCCAATCGGCCGCGGGCACCGAGGGCCTCGACCCACCCCTCGCCCTCGCCTACACGCTCGCCGAGCAGCAGGCGCACGCCGAGGATGTGCCGCTGTCCATCACGTCCGGTCACCGCACGTACGAGCAGCAGGAATGGCTGTGGCAAGACGGCCTCGCCACCTACGGCAGCCCCGACGAGGCCCGCCGCTGGGTGCTGCCGCCGGCGGAATCCACCCATGTCTCCGGGCACGCCGTCGACGTCGGCCCGCAGGTGGGGGCGCAGTGGCTCGAGGCCAACGGGAACCGGTGGGGGCTGTGCCGGACTTTCGACAATGAATGGTGGCACTTCGAGTTGGCCACCGCGCCCGGCACCCCGTGCCCGCCCCGGGTGCCGGACGCGAGCCAGCGCTAGAGCTCGATCGGTCAGCGGAGTTCGGCGAAGAATGTTCGGATGTCGGCGACGTGTGCGGCGGGTTCTTCCATCGCGACGAAATGGTTGCCCGGATTTCCCGACGGCCAGTGGGTGATCTTGTTGCCGTGATCGGCGATCTTGCGCATGAGCGGTGAACCGCCACCGTAGACGCCGGTCGGCACCAAATTCTGGTCGGTGGGCCAGCCGAAAACGCCGTCACGCAGTCCGTCGTACATCGGCCAGGAGGAGGTGCCGGTGGTCTGGGTGAACCAGTACAGGGCGATGTTGGTGAGCAGGTGGTCGCGGTCGATCACGTCTTCGGCGAGGTCGGCCATATAGGTGAACTCCTGGAACTTCTGCATCATCCACGCCAGCAGCGCGACCGGTGAATCGTTCCAGCCCAGCGCGAATGTCTGCGGCGCCGCGCGCAACAGGGTGTGGTGGTCGACGCCGCCGGTCATCCACTGCTGCATCTCGGCCCACTGCGCGCGGTCCTCGGCCGACATCGCTGGCACGTCGGCCTCGGTCGGCATGCCGATCCCGCCGTCGAGATGCACGCCGATCACGTGTTCCGGTGCGGCCGATGCCAGTTCCGGCGCGACATAGGCGCCGAGGTCGCCACCCTGGGTGCCGTAACGGTCATAGCCGAGTTGGTCCATGAGGACGGCCCACATCTCGGCGACCCGCGCCGTGGTCATTCCGGGTTCGCGCGGTGCCGCCGAGAAGGCGAAGCCGGGGACGGACGGGACCACGACGTCGAAAGCGAGCGCGGGATCGAGGCCGTGGGCGCGCGGGTCGGTGAGCGGGCCGATGGTGCGGGTGAATTCGACGAACGAGTTGGGCCAGCCGTGCGTCAGCAGCAGCGGCACCGCATCGGGCTCGGGGGAGCGGACGTGCACGAAATGTACATCGAGGCCGTCGATCTCGGTGACGAACTGGGGAAAGGCATTGAGCGCCGATTCCTGTGCGCGCCAATCGAAATCGTTCGCCCAGTACTGCGCCAGCTCGCGCAGGTACGCGGTGGGAACACCGCGTTCCCAGCCCTCGCCCGGGAGTTGCGCCGCCCAGCGCGCCCTGGTCAGCCGATCGCGCAGATCATCGAGGTCGGCCTGGGGGATGTCGATGCGGAACGGGCGAATGGTGGTCATCGGGACTCCTCGTTGTCGGTGTAATTCCGACGCTATCGGCCATCTAGGACAGTTCCGGTCCTAGATATGCGCGAGAATCGAGAACATGACCGACACCGCCGCCCGACTGCTCCGATTACTGTCTCTGCTGCAGATGCCACGTGAGTGGCCGGGCAGCGAACTGGCCGACCGGCTCGGCGTCACCGACCGCACCGTGCGACGCGATATCGACCGGTTGCGCGAGCTGGGCTATCCGGTGGTCGCCGCGATGGGCGCGGCAGGCGGATACCGGCTCACCGCGGGCTCGGCGCTACCACCGTTGATCCTCGACGCGGACGAGGCGGTAGCCGTGGCGGTCGGGTTGAGAGTCGCCGCGGGACAGGCGGTCGCGGGCATCGAGGACGCCTCCGTGCGAGCCCTGACCAAACTCGAACAGGTCCTGCCCGCGAAGCTGCGCAGGCGGGTGCGCGTGGTCGGGTCGGCGGTCACGGTCCGGGCGGGCGATGGGCCCGCCGTCGACCCGGAGGTCCTCACCATCCTCGCCGCCGCCGTCACCAACCGTGAACGCCTGCGCTTCACCTACCGCGACGCCACCGGCACCGAATCCCGCCGCCACACCGAACCCGCGGGCGTCGCCGCCGCGGGTCGCCGCTGGTACCTCGTCGCCTACGACCTCGACCGCGACGCCTGGCGTAGCTTCCGAGCCGACCGCATCGAAACCCCCGACCCCACCGGCGCCCGCATCACCACCCGCGACCTACCCGCCGCCGACCCGGCGGACTACGTCGCAGGCCGCCGAACAGACTGGGCCACACCCGAATACCACGTCGACGTCACCATCGACGCCCCACACGGCCGGATCGCAGGCCGCCTCGGCGAAGAACCGGGCACCCTGCGCGCCGACTCCGACACCACCTGCCGCCTGACCGCCACCCGCGACGACGACCCCACCTGGCTCGCCGTACAACTGATAGGGCTTGGTGTGCCTTTCCGTGTCCATGATTCGCCGGAATTGACCGCGCAGTTGCGCGCCCTCGCGGTCCGCATCCTGGACGCATCGGCCGATTGAGCTGCTCGCCGAGACGTACGGGGTTCTCCGCGCAGGCCTGGTCCGTCGGCAGCGCCTCGTAGGCGAGCCATGCGCCTACGAGGCGGTACCTGACCAGAACGGCCCTGTGTCCGATCGCGCGAAATCATCGCATTGCGGCGGAAGCGGGCGGGTCAGGGGCGGGCGGCGATGGCTTCGACCTCGAACAGGACATCCGGCGTCGCGAGGCTCGCAACGCCGACGAGAGTTTGGGTAGGCGGGGTCGTACCCCAATTCGCCTGTACCGCACCAGCGATGGGTCCGAGCTTACTGACGTCGTGGTTCACCACATAGGTCCTGAGTTGGACGACGTGGGCGAGGGTGAGGCCGTGGGCTGCCAAGGCGGTGCTGATGTTGCGGAAGGTTTGGTTCACCTGCTCGGTGAAGTCGGGGGAGACGACCGCGCCGTCCGGGCGGGAGCCGTACTGTCCTGAGACGAGGACCAGTTCCGTACCCGCGGGGACGACGGCAGTGTGACTGTAGCCGAAGGGGGTCGGGTCGTGCAGGCCGTCGGGGTTGACGAGGGTGTGGGACGCGTGGTCGGTGTTTGTCATGTCGATGAACCTGCCAGGAATACACGACATCCTGTGTCGTGTATTCCTGGCATAGTTTTCGTATGCGAGCTGACCGGCTGGTCTCCCTGGTGTTGCTGTTGCGGCGGCACGGTCGGTTGTCGGCGGACACCCTCGCGCGCGAGCTGGAGGTATCCACCCGCACGGTGCTGCGCGACATCGAGGCATTGTCCACGGCCGGTGTTCCCGTCTACGCCGAACGTGGCAGACACGGCGGGTTCGCGCTGTTGCCGGGGTTCCGGACCGAGCTCACCGGGCTGAATCACGATGAGGCGCTCGCCTTGCTGATCGCCGGATCACGGCGTGGCGCACAGGCCTTCGGCCTGGGGTCCGCGCTCGCCTCGGCCATGCTCAAAGTGGTCGACGCGCTGCCGGAAAGCTATCGGGACACCGCGCACGATGCGGCCGAGCGATTGCTCATCGACCCGGAGACCGACCTGCTGTCCCGTCGGCTGGTCGACGAGGAACTGTCCGACACGGTCGTGACCGAAGTCCGGCGCGCGGTCCTCGCCGGACACAAGCTGCGCATCCACTACGCCGCGGTGGACGAGAGCCCCCACTGGCGCACGGTGGACCCGATCGGCCTGGTCACCGCCCGGGGTCAGGGCTACCTGCTCGCCACGAGATCCGGCGAGGATCGCACCTATCGCCTGTCGCGGGTCGTGGCCGCCGAGGAACTCGACGAACCCGCACAGCGACCGGAACGGGTCGATCTGGACCAGGCCTGGCAAGAACGCAGCACGCGGTTTCGAGCCGGTGGCGAGCAGGTCACGGTCGCGGCGCGGGTGAATCCGGCTCGGCGCGAGGAACTGGCGGGCACCGCGCTGGCCCTACGCGTCGAGGAATCGGACGTGGCGGGATGGCTGCGGCTGGAGGTTACCTTCCAGGATCCGAGACACGCCGAATGGGCAATGTGGCAGCTCGGCACGAACGCGGAAGTCTTCGCCCCGCAGTGGCTGCGCGACTCGCTGTACGACCGTGCCGCCGCGATCGCGGCCCGCTACGAATTGCCATCCGAACACTGAGCGATCGCGCCTTGTGGAGGTCCTTCCGGCCTGCGGCGGTGGGCGAGGGCCGCCCGCTGTTCAGCCCACCGATGCCGGTTCGCCGGGCATACCTTCCAGCGTCAATCCGCCCTCGATCGTGTTCGGCACGCGGCGCCGGTTGGGGGAGCCCAGCGCCGTGCTGAGGTCGCCTCCGTCGTGCTCGGCGAGGAGTTCGCCGCTGTCCCAGACGAGAAGCGTTGCGCTGACAGTGTTTTCGGCGGTGGAGTGGGCCAGGTCGTAATGCGCGCAGCCGGGGACGTGGGCATAGGTGATCCACAGGTCGTAGCCGGTCATGAACAGGTCGAGATCGAATTGCACACTGAGGCTGAGCAATTCGCTGCGGCCGTTGTCGTCGACGCCGGCGAACGCTTCGTCGAGGGCCAGCAGGCGCGGAGCTTGCGGGTCGGCGGAGTCGAGCATCACGTGGGCGGCCGCGAAGAGCGGCAGGTGCAGCGAGACGGATTGTTCGCCGCCGGAGAGCGCACTGTGCCGGGCGACGGTGAGTTTGTCCTCGGTGCCGTCGCCGGAGATGAGTGTGAAGGAGAAGACGCGCCAGGTGCGGTAGTCGAGGGTGGCGGCGAGGATTTCGGGGTAGGAACGCTCAGGGTGGGCGGTGCGGGCGGCGCGGATCTCGGCGGCGAAGTGGGCGCGCACCGAGCCGAGGTCTTCCGGGCTCAGCGCGGTGGTGTCGCGGTCGAGGAGTTTGCACATCGAGCGCGCGGACTCCGACAGGCCGTCGGCGAGGATCCAGTGCACGCCGATGGTGTTGCCCGACGACATCCGGCGCTGCTTCATCTCCGCGCCCATGCGGGAGATGAGTTCGCGCGCGTCGGTGGTGCGTTCGTGAATCTGCTGAGCCAGGCCGGTCAGCAAGGCGTCTTCGAGGATGCGGCGTTCGGCGTCGGTGAGCAGTAGCTCCTGGTCGCGGCGGGCGGCGTCGATGCGGGCCGCGAAGTCGGCGAGGGCGGCTTGGCCGTTCTCGTCGTGGACGGCGACGACGGTGAGCCCGTCGGCGGCGTCCCAGTTCAGGCGGTAGTCGCGGCCGGACGCGGTGAGCGCGGCGTCGAACTCCTGGAGCGCGCTGGTGACCGCGGAGCGGGTGGACTTGCGCCCCGCCTCGGTGGCACGGACCTGGCTGGTGGCGGTGTCGAGGTCGGCGAACAGAGCAGCCACCTCATCGGGCAGCACCACCGGATCGGCTTCCGGGCCCGTGGCGACGATGCGGTATTGCAGTTGCTCCGGGGTGGACCACGCGGCATCGCTACTGGGCCAACGGTGTTCGACCGAGGCGCCGAGCAAGCTCAGCAGGTCGGGTCGGGCGTACGGGGCCAGCGAACGGACCTCGGCGAGCACCTCGGACAGTGCGGTGGCGAGCGCTTCGTTGGCGGTGCGATAGGCGGCCTCGGCATCGCCGACCGCTTCGATCGCGGCATTGGCGGCCTTGCGCGCGGCCCGCTGTTCGGCCTTGGCCGCCTCGATGGCGCCGCGCGCGAGGTCAAGGTCGCGGTCGATGTCCGCGGCACTGGCGCCCAGCGCTTCTCGCAGAGTTTCGAGCTTGCGTTGCTGCTCGGAACAGCCGAGCCGGGCGGCCTCGGCCTCTTCGGCGAACGCCTCGGCCAGTGCTCGTGCCTCGTCGTGCCGGTCGGCGCCCTCGCGTTCGCGTTCGCGTTCCCGCTCGTGTTCGGCGCGCAGGCGCAGCAGACCGGTTCCGGTGTTCTCGAAGTGGCGGATCGAGGCGGCCAGCGCGTCGAGTTCGCGTGGCTCGCGTGGGGTTCGGTGCGCCTGGGCTGCAGCGCGCACTTTCTTGTCCGCCGCGGCGACTTCGGCGACGGCTTGGTCGAGCTCGCGCTCGGCCTGTGTCGCCGCTTCCACTCGTGAGCGCATCAGCCCCGCGGTCTCGGCGACGGCACGCAAGGCAGCGGTCACCGCCGACGGGCGAGGCAGTGCCTTGGCCGCAGCGGACAAGGTGGCCAATTCCGCGGTGGCGGAGGTGTCTTCGGCCCGCGCGGTCTCGTGCTCGGCGGCGACGGCCTCGATCGAGGCTTCGATCTCGGCGAGCCGGGACTCGCGCCTGCGAGCTCGCGCGGTGGTCCCGATGAACTCGGCTTCGGGCTTGTGATGGTGCCCGACGAGGACGCCCTGCCGGAAGGATCCGGCGAGGCCGACCACGACCCGTGGCGCGTCGGCATCCGGCTCTGCGTGCAGAGGCTGTGTGGAGGCATCACGCAGGGCGACAGAGGCCAGCACGGCGGTCACGGTCTCGGTGGGAACCGTGAGGTCGGTCGAATCCTCTTCGACGACAAGGACATCGGCGAGAGTGCGGCCTGGCGGACGCTGATCCACCGGTAAGGGGAGGAGGAAGTGGTCGGAGTCGACGTCGGCGGGCAGAGTCGGGCCGCAGATCCAGCTGTCGAGTAGACCGCTGGACTGGAGTGCGGCTTCGACACCGGCCGCGTCCTGCGGGGACACCGAGTCGGCGAACCGCACCAGCTGCCACAGTGGCCCACCCGAAAGACCTTCGCGCACACCGGTTCTCGTCGGATGCGTTGGGGGAGCATCGTCGCGCTGTGCGGCGATCTGGGTGCGTTCGGCGACCAGGGCGTCGCGGCGCGCGGCAGCGGCGGTGGCTCGGGAGCGCGCCTCCTGGCGTCGGGTGCGGATCTGCTCCTGTAGTGGTTCGCACCACTCGGCCAAAACCTCGGACGCGGACGGAATGTCCGCCACGCCAGCACCGGCCATGGCATCGTCGAGCGCCGCGAACAAGCCGATCCTGTCCTGTCCGTCTGGATTCACGTCCGAGCGCCCACCTCGCGCCACCGGTTCGGCGACGGCCCCGAAGATCTCGCTGTGCGCGTTCCACCAGGTACGCAAGGCGGCGGCGGATTCGCTGCGGGCAAGGGCGACCGCGGCTTCGGCGTGGGCGACTTCCGCGGCGGCCGAGTCGCGCAGTTCGATGGTGCGTTCGGCGAGGCGTTCGGACCGGGTGCGGTCGGCGGTGGCGGTTTCCCACTTGCCCAACGCTTGTCGCACCGCACGGACGTCGGCGTCGCGTTCCTCCGCGTGGCCGCGGACCGCCGCGGTGAACTGGTCGCCGCGGCCCTCCGCACTCGGCGGTGTCCATTCGATACCCGCTTCTTCGGCGGCGGCGCGGACAGTGTCTTCGCCGCGGACGAGGGCGGCGGCCGCGGTACGCACCGCTTCGGTGGCGCGGGTGGCTTCCTCGACACGGCGTTGCAGTGTGTGCGAGGCTTCGGCGGCCTTGTCGCGGTGGGCGGCGGCGGAGGTTTCGAGCCGGCGGACGGCGTCGGCGAGGTCGTCGAGTTGCTGTTTGCCCTCGTAAGCGCTGGAGCGCTGCAGGTTCTCGCGGTCGGCGATGGCCTGTTCGTAGGCCTGGTCGGCGTTGTCGGCCCTGGTCTCGGCTTCGGTACGGTCGGTGTCGCGGCGGGTGCGCAGGGCTGTCGCGGCGAAGAGCGCGGTGGCGGCGTTGGTCACGGCATCGAGGCGGGTGCGCAGTTGATCGACATCGGTTTTCGCCTGTACCGCAAGGT
Organism: Nocardia sp. A7; assembly: GCF_046549215.1. Classification (NCBI taxonomy): domain Bacteria; kingdom Bacillati; phylum Actinomycetota; class Actinomycetes; order Mycobacteriales; family Nocardiaceae; genus Nocardia; species Nocardia sp. A7. Next base: position 528,017 of record NZ_JAJPWE010000002.1, read on the forward strand.
ATTTGCGGTAGACCTCGACGAAACGTCGGGTGGCGGTGTCGGCCTGGACGAGACCGTCCAGGGTGCGGCCGACCTCCTCCATATCGCTGAACGAGCGGGCCGCGTCGAGGATCAACTGCTCGTCGAGGGGGCGGAGGCCGTCGGTGAGTGCCTGCGAAAGTCCGCGTGGGTCCAGGTTCTTGGCGAGCTGGGGCCTGCGCAGGGTGAGGATCAGGTTGATCAGTTGGTCGTAGCGCTGCACGCCGAGCCCGAACATGCGCGCGTCGATCGCCGCGCGGTATTCGACGGGTCGGTCGACGATGGCGTCGCTGCCGATCTGCTCGGCCAGCTGTTTGCGGGTCAGTGGGCGGTCGTCGGGGCCGATGAGGGAGAAGTCGACCCCGGCGCGGCCGTCGGCGACGAAATACCAGCGGGTCACCTTGTCCGAGGAGCGGGTCGCGCGCATGCCGATCCCGACGGTGACGGTCTCGGGATCGTCCCAGCCCCCGCGCGCGAACTCCATCCATACATACGAGTAGGCCGATTCCTGCTTGCGGTACAGCAGGTTCGACTTCATGGTGCGTTCTTCACCGGCGAACGGGTTCAGCCTGCGTGGTTCGATCCGGCCGTCCAGCACGAACGGGAACAGCACTTCCAGGGCCTTGGTCTTGCCGGAACCATTGGGTCCGCGCAGCACCAGACGACCGTCGGCGAAACTGAATTCCTGGTCGCGGTAGTCCCAGAGGTTGACGATGCCCGCCCGGGTCGGGACGAACCGCACTCCGCCGTGAATGAGTGACATGCTCAGCTTCCTCCCGCTGGGGTGCTGCCGTCGGTGTCGGCGGCGGTGACGAACAATTCCTCGGCCTTGCGCACTCGCACGGTGACCACCGCGCCCCGATATCTGGCCAACGCGGGCAGGACCAGCAGCCCGTCCTCGACCGGCCGGATCAGCCGCAATTTGGTGAGCAGCGCGAGTACCTCGGTGGTGAGCCCGCCGACATCGGCCTGCCATTGCGCGGCGAAGGTCGCGCCGTATCGGTCGGTGAGCGCCGTGACGGTGGTGCGCACCCAGGCGTCGTCGAGGAACGGGTAGGTGACCGTTTCGGCGTCCTCGACTTCGTCGATGAAATCTGTTGCCGCCGTGCTGGTTTCCCTGTCATCGGCCAGCGGGGCGAACACGCCCGCCGTGGGAATGGACGTATCGAGGTGGTCGAGCAGCGCGTCATCCGGGGTCAGCGCACCCGGACGCTGGGAGATCGGATTGTCGAGATCGAGGACCGCGTCGGCGATCTCACCGATCAGCAGCAGCGCCACCTGTGCCAACGTGCCGGTGCCGGGGAAGCGGGTGTCGGAGAGCCGACCCGAGGTGTCGATCAACGCCACGCCTTCGGCTCGGCGTTCGGCGCGCAAGCCCGTGCAGTATTCGACCTCGCCGACCAGGCGGTCCTGGCCGAGCAGCGCGCGCTCGGCCGAGGACAGCTCATCGACATAAACGACCGGGCGCTCCACCAGTGCCCGGCGAACCCGGCGAGCCTGATCGGCCTGCGCCTGCTCGGTGTCTTCGGCGAGCAGACCACGCACGCTGTGCAGATGTTGCAGCGCCCGCGGGGGCCGGAACAGGGCGAACACCACCGGCCGGTCGATGTCGTAGAGCGCCTCGCCCGCCTCCGGATCGCTGGCCCAGCCGCCTGCGTCACCGTCGGCCAGTGTCAGCGCACCCCGCGCGCCCAACCAGCCGACGGCATCGACGAAGGCGTCGCGATCGGCGGCCCGCTCGGTCGACAGGTCGAGGCCCTCGATCCGGCTGGCGTAATCGGCCACATGTTCGGCCAATTCGGACAGGGTGATCTGGTCGCCCGCCCGGCCCAGCGCGGCCAGCGCCAGCGACAGATACGCGTAGCGGCGGCGGTCGAAAACGCGGTCGTTCACACTGCGGGCAGGCCGGGCGTCATCGAGTCGGTCGTGCACCGGGTAGAGCCGGGCCGTGGTCTCGGTGACCTCGAGTCGGTAACCGAACAGTTCGGCGAGGTCCTCGCGCAATTCCGTCGCCCACCGCCGGATCAGCGGCAACGCGATCCGGTCCGGGTAAACGCGGGTCACCAGGTGATTGGCCAACATCACCCGGGCCGCACGCTGATAGCTGTCGAGCGCGAGCGCGTCGATCCGCTGCCGCCTCATCGCGCACCTGCGCGTCGCGTCGAATCGCGCACTTCCAGCCGGCGGTTGTTCAGGTGGAGCAGCCCCGCCGCGGTGCGGATCACGGTCGACCCATCGCACGGGCGCACCGTCAAGGTGACACCGTTATCGGAACCTGTTGTGCCATCGACTTTTCCGCTCACGGGTACCCAGGCTGTCGAGGCCGCGTCGAGCAGGCGGAGCAGCACCTCGGTCTCGCGCTGATCCAGCTCCCGCTCGTGCACATTGCCCTTCGACAAGGAGGCGGCGGCCGCGGCGCGTTCGCGCTGCGCCGCCAGTTGGGCCTCGCGCAGCCGCCGAACACCCGCGTCGTTGCGCGAGATCCGGGCGGGTGCGCCCGCTGTGGGTGCCCGCCCGGTCTCGGCGAGCGTGCGGGATATCTCCAAAGGGGGCGCGTCCCACCAGGATCGGCTGGTCGGGATCAGTTCCGCATCGGGATGTTCGAGCGACAGGTGGCGTGGTTTGCCCAGCCCGAACACCGCGTCGTAGAGCGCGTGCGCGCTGCCGGTGGTGGGGGTGGCGACGAACCATCCGGCGAGGTGGCGCAAGGCCGATTCGCGGCTGATACCACCGCGGCGGGTCTCGGTGACCCGCCGTAACAGCGACAGCACCGCCGCGATCGCGCTCATCGTCGCCTCACGCAGCCGATCGGCCTCACACGTTTCCGAGGATTCGGCGCCCGCGGCGACGAACCAGGTGCGCAGTCCGTCCCAGCGCGAACGCCAATCCGCTTCGCGTTCATCCAAACTCAACAGCACCCGCTCGTCGCACCCGGCCGCGCGAGCGATCAACTGCTCGACCCCGGTCTCGGAGACCTCGCCGATCGCCGCCGCCAGCCGCGGCGCGAACCGGGCCAGATCCATACTGAACTCCCGCATGTGCGCGAGCAACGCGTCCTTGTGTGCCAGAAAGGATTCCGGGGTGATCTCGGTGGTGCGCACCAGATCGCCCAGCGACAGGTAGAAATGCGCGGCCCGCGCGGCCATGTCGGTGAGCGCGGCGTCGAGCCTGCGCAAGGTGGTGTAGACCCGCTCGCCATCACCGTCACGGTTGGCGGCGGCCAGCGTGCGCAGGTCGGCCAGCAACTCGGGCAGCACCAGCCGCGACAGCGACGCGTCCTCCATCCGGGCCGCGAGCACCCCGGCCACCGCCCGGTAGGCCTGGAAACCGGCCTGCGCGAACTGGTAGACGTAGTGCCGATTGCGGTACTCGGCCAGGGTGGCCGCACGTGTGCCGTCGTAGCTGCGTTCCAGCACACCCCAGCGATGCAGCTGCTCGAGCAGCGGACCGATCTCGACCGCGGGCAGTGGGACACCCGCGGCCGCCTCGATCCGAGCGCCCGACTCGGCCCGCGAAATCCACTCGGCGACGTCGTCGGCGTGCAACAACACCACGTAGGCCCCGCGCGCGCTGTCGAAGGCGCGCAGTACCCGCAGGTAGTCGGCGCGCTTCTCGGCGGTCGCGAAGGAGAACAACCGCAGACGCTCGTCCCACAGGGCGGGGACGGCGCTGGGCAGGCCGTCGGCGGAGTCGGTCACCGTAGACAGGTTAGTGGTGGCCTCCGGCTGCTCCGCCGGACCCGTCCCCGATCGGCGTGGCACCGCCGTGCGAGCTCACCCGACATTGAGCGATCGCAGCTGGTCGAGGAACGATTGGGTGCGCTGATCTCCTGGGTAGCGTTCGATGATCTCCCTGGCCGCCTCGCCCGCGATCCACGCCAGCGAGGGCAGCGACTTGCGACCGGCGGAGAACGCCGCGACACCCTCCTCGACCGCGCGCTCGAGATCGCGATCGCGCACGGCCACGACGGCCAGGGTCAGCCGCGCCTCCGAGACCCGCATGGGATTGCGGACCGAACCGTCCGGCCGGGTCGAATCGCTGATCACCTGCTGGGCGTAGCGCTCGGCCAGTCGATCCTGGCCCGCCACCCGGCAGCAGTCCATCGCGTAGAAGTCGAACTTCGTGGCATCGACGACGAAGTGATTGTCCAGATCGGCCGGATGACCCATCCGCGACAGGATCGCCCTGCCCTCGTCGAGCGCGGTCTGCACATTGCGGCGATCGCCGAGCCGGGCCCAGCCCTTGGCGCGCTGCGCCGCCAGCTGCACCCCGACGCTCATCGAGGTGGTGCCCGCCATCGCCTTCTCCGAGACATCGATCGCGCCACGAAAGTTGCCCTGCGTCAACGCGAACCACGCCGACATCTCCGCGGCCCACCCGACGATCTCGGCGTTGCCCGCCTCGCGGCCCAGTGAATCGGCCGCTCGCCGAGTGGCTTCGGCGCCCCCTCGGCGACCGAGATCGTAGTCGACGCAACCGACCAGCAACGCGACCCAGCCTGCCAGCACGAGTATCTCCCGATGCTGACTCAGGGTGAGTCTGCCGTCGAGCAGTGAGGTGATCCGGCGCAGCCACGCGGTCCCCTCGGTGTGCAGTGCGTGCGGGTCGGCGTAGGCGTACTCGCAGCACAACCTTTCGGCGGTGATCCGCACCGCGTCCAGGGTGGCGCTGTTGACGTCGGACATTCTGAGTCGTCCGATGAACTCCAATGTGTCCATACCGGTTGCCGATAACAGCTCGTCATCACGGTTGGGACGGGACTTCGGGAAGAACGCGGCGGTGACGGTGTCGAACGCGGCCGCGATGATCGGCGCGTAGAACTCGTCAGGTCGTGATTCCCCAGATTCCCAGCGGCGCCAGTTGCGCAGCAAGGTACTGTCCGTCGGCAGGTTGTGGGAGGACTTGGCACGCATCGCGCGAACAGCATCGCCTTGCGACCACCCCCTCGCGTCACGTTCCGAGCGCATCCGAACAGCCCAGACGGGTCGATCATCAGTTGCGGTCACGGCGGTAGTATTCCACCAGTTAACGTTCGGCGTCCCGGATAGGGCATCTAGATGTCATCGTATTGACATCTGCTGCCGGAGGCCGAGATTGTTCATGATGTAAGCAGGCACTCGGTTCGACAACCGGATGCCGGCTTTGCAGGAGAGCTTGCAGGGCAACGCAGTACCCCCGCGCGGCGCGCACCGCGTGGCGCGGGGGGATCGGTACACAACAGGTCCGACAACAGAACAGCGATCCCAATCCAACGGAGGTTCGGGTGGAAGCGTTGATCTATGGATACTTGCGGGACGATCTGGCCGATGGCCAGAGCGACCAATTGGAGGATGCGCTACGCAGCCTCGCACGGACCGCGGGCATGTGTTTCGCCGCGACGTTCCACGAAGCACCCGCGGGTGACGGTACGGCGTTCGCCGAACTCACCCAGGAACTGAAGCGGGCCGACGCCCACCACGTGGTGGTGCCGTCACTCGATCACCTTGCCGGCCAGACGATTCCGCGTGACATGCTGATCGCGAAGCTGGCGCACGAGGCGGCCGCTCAGGTGCTGACCCTGGAGCGATAGCCATGGCATCCGACGCCTGCACCGATCCACCATCTCGGTAGCGGCCGCACCGGCGGCCAGACAGGCCGCCAGTGCGAGCAGTCGCTGGTCACCGAAGACCGGGTACACCTGCCAGTGCAGCAGATACGCGAACAAGGAGCTGTCGGCCACCGCCACCGCCACCACGGCGACGACGGCGGGCACGCGCAGCGCGGGCAGCCAGATCAAGATCAGAATGCCTGCTATGACAAGGCGTTCCCGCTCGGTGACGCCGAAATATCCGGGCACACAGGCCAGCAGCACGGCGCTGACGATCAGCCGCTGCCGGACTGTCGTCGCCTTCGCCGCTGCCCAGCCGAGCACGAAGTACCAACTGGTCAGCGGTGAGAACGCGATATCGCGTGCGGGATAGAGCCCGAACGCGTGCCAGCGCAGGATCAGGGTGAGGCCGAGCAGGCCGAGCGCGAACCAGAACGGCGCCCGCCGTTCCCACCCGTCGATCCGAGGGATCCGGATCAGCAGCGCGCAGACCACCGTGCAGTACACGAGCACTTCCAGGAACCACAGATGTCCGGCGGTGTCGTTGCGTGGTCCGAGGATCTTGTTGAGCAGCAACACGTTGTACCAGCCGTAATAGCCAGGTTGCCAGATCATCGTGATCAGGACCCACAGCGCGGTCGGCACCGCGATCATCGCCACGGACCGCCCGGTGAGCTGGAGTCGCCGGGCGCGTGGGGCCGAATTCACCGCGAACCGCGCGAAGTTGTAACCGGCCACGGCGAGTAGCACGTGCGCCGCGCCCCACACTTCGAACAGTTGGATGTGCGAGCCGAGGATGAGCACGATGCCGATCGCGCGCAACGCAGTCGAGGCATCGAGGGCACGGCCGAAGCGGGTGCGGGCGCGTGGAGATCGTCCCAGGTCGGCGATCGAGCGTTGCGGCCAGTCGGTCGGCAGCGTGCCGAGCACGCGTTCCAGGCGGGCCGCCACTGTGACGTAACTCAGGGAATTGCCACCCAGGTCCGCGAAACTGTGTGCGGGCGAGATCGTCTCGAGCGACAGGCCGAGCGCGTCGGCGTAGATCGCGCCGACATCGTCGCCAGGGCGCGCCGGGGTGGTCGCGAGCGTGCGCACCGCCGGATAGTCGATCTTGCCGGTGGCCAGCCGCGGCAGTTCATCGACGACGGCCACGCTGATCGCGGTGGCGGGCAGCCCCGACACCTCGGCGATCAGAGGTGTCGCCGCACCTCGCACGCGATGCGAGGTCGCGGCCGCTGCCGACCGGGGGTGGATCGCCGCGATCAGCCGGTCGCCGTCGTCGGTGCAGGCTGCGACGAAACCGGCTGCGAACAGCTCTGATTCGACACGGCCCAGATCGATGCGCAGACCGAACAGTTTGGCGAAGCGACTGCGCCTGCCGACGACCTGGAACAGCCCAGCGGCGGTTCGCCGGGCCAGATCACCGGTGCGCAGCGCGTCGACGGTGCGGCCGAGTGCCAGGTCGGCGGGGCTGGTCGCGTAGCCGAGCATCACGTTCGGTCCGTGGTAGACGAGTTCCTCGCCGCCGTCGACCGGTGTCAACGTGAATTGCCCGCCGGGAACGGGGATTCCGATGCAGTCGGGGTGCTCGGCCGCCGATTCCGGTGGGAGATAGGCCATTCGGGCGGTGGCCTCGGTCTGGCCGTACATCACGAAGAACCGCCAGCCCGCGGCCGCGCCGAGCTGCGCGTACGTGCGCACCCTGGCCGGTTCGAGTCGGCCGCCTGCCTGGGTCACGTACCGCAGATCGGGCAGTGACATCCGCGCGAAGCCGATCCGGTCGAGGAGGTCGACGGTGTAGGGCACCGCGGCGAACGAGGTGGCCCGGTGCTCGCGGAATTCGTCCCAGAATTCGGGCTCGAGCACGGACCGCTCGGTGAGCAGCAAGCTCGCACCGCGCAACAGATGACTGTGGATCACCGAGAGCCCGTAGCAGTAGAACAGCGGCAGGGTGGTCGCCGCGCGGTCGTCCGGGCCGATGTCGAGGTACTCGGCGATGGACTCGGCGTTGGCGGTCAGGTTGTGCGCGGACAGCCGCACCAGCTTCGGCGACCCGGTCGATCCGGAGGTGCTGAGCAGCAGCGCCAGGTCCGGGTGGAGCCGGTGCGCCGAGTGTTCGCGGTTCACGACGACGCGACCACGGTCGATGATCACGTCCGGGTCGTAGGTTGCGGTCAGTTCACTGGTGAGCTCGCCGGTCAGCAACACCGCGCATCCCGCGTCGAGCGCACCGAGGTAGGCGACGAGGGAGTCTATGTCGTTGCCCGCGGTGAGCGCCACGAGCCGCCGGACAGGTCCGAGGTCGGCCGAGAACTGCGCGACACGGTCGGCGAGCTGGGCATAGGTCACGGGCGTCATGGACCGGGGCTCGTGCTGGTGCAGCACCGCGACACGGTCGTCGAAACCACGCAGATGGGCGACGATCGGTAACTGCGGCACGCGAAAAAGTCTAGGTGGCGTGCCGTCGGAGGATTGGAGAAGCCCGCCCGGCGAACTCCCGGTGAACGAAGGTCAGAGGCCGAAGCTGCCCGGTCCGCGCCTGCGCAGGTACTTCTCGAACTCCGCCGCGATGGCGTCGCCGTCGATCTTGGACATGGTCTCGTTGAGGTCGATCGCCGCGTCACCGCGTTCCTCGAGCGAGCGCACGTACTCGCTGATCTCCTCGTCGCCGAGCGTCATCTCGTTGACCGCCGCCTCCCACTCCTCGGCCTGTTTCGGCAGCTCACCGAGCGGAACCTCGATATCGAGGACGTCTTCGACCCGGTGCAGCAGCGCGATCGTCGCCTTCGGGTTCGGTGGCTGCGACACGTAGTGCGGAACCGCGGCCCAGAACGACACCGCGGGCACACCGGCCTTCACGCACTGGTCCTGCAACACACCGGTGATCCCGGTCGGACCCTCGTACCTGGTCTGTTCGAGATTGAAACGCTCGGCCGCCTCGGGACTGTAGGCCGAACCGGTCACCGGCACCGGCCGGGTGTGCGGAGTATCGGCCAGCAGCGCTCCGAGGATGACGACGGTCTCCACACCGAGTTGCTCGATGAATTCGAGCAGGTCGTCGCAGAAACTGCGCCATTTCATGTTCGGTTCGATGCCACGCAGCAGCACCACATCGCGGTCACTGCCGGGCGGGGAACACACCGACAGCATCGTCGAGGGCCACTGGATCTCCCTGGTCACCCCGTCGACCTGACGCACCGTCGGCCGATTCACCTGGTAGTCGTAGTAGTCCTCGGAATCGAGTTCGGCCAGCGGCTCGGCATCCCAGATCAATTCCAGATGTTCGATGGCGCCACTGGCGGCATCGCCTGCGTCGTTCCAGCCCTCGAACGCGGCAACCATGACGGGATTGCGCAACGTCGGCAGTTCCGTCTCGGGGGTCTCACTGGCATCCACCCGGTCAGCCTAGTGTCTTGTGCGAATTGTTTTGCGATGACCGGCGCTCTTGCGTGTTCGTCGTGGTGGGTGTGGTGGAGGCCACTCGATTCACCCACAGTGGTCTTGTTCGTCGGAGGGGCCCTCTAGTCTTGAATCATGTCTGCGTCCTTGCCCACCGGGTTCGATACCACGCTCCTCGACACGCTCCGGCGGCGTGTTGTCATCGGCGACGGCGCGATGGGCACGATGTTGCAGGCCGCGGACCTGTCGCTCGACGACTTCCGCGGCCTCGAGGGGTGCAACGAGATCCTCAACGACACCCGCCCTGATGTGCTCGCCGAGATCCACCGCGCCTACTTCGCCGCGGGCGCGGATGCGGTGGAGACCAACACCTTCGGCTGCAATCTGCCCAACCTCGCCGACTACGACATCCAGGACCGGATCCGCGATCTGTCCGAGCGCGGCACCCGCATCGCCCGCGATGTCGCCGACGAGATGGGACCCTCGGCCGACGGTACTCCGCGTTATGTTCTCGGCTCGATGGGTCCCGGCACCAAGCTGCCGACCCTGGGACACGCGCCGTTCGTCTCGCTGCGCGATGCCTACACCGAAGCCGCGCTCGGCATGCTCGACGGCGGCGCCGACGCGATCCTCATCGAGACCTGCCAGGACCTGCTGCAGGTCAAGGCCGCGATCACCGGTAGCCGCCGGGCGATGATCGCCGCGGGTCGCCGGATTCCGATCATCACCCACGTCACCGTGGAGACCACCGGCACCATGCTGGTCGGCAGCGAGATCGGTGCCGCGCTGACCGCGCTGGAACCCCTCGGCATCGACATGATCGGTCTGAACTGCGCGACCGGTCCCGCGGAGATGAGCGAGCATCTGCGGCACCTGTCGCGGCACGCGAACATTCCGGTGTCGGTGATGCCGAACGCGGGTCTGCCGGTGCTCGGTGCCAACGGCGCCGAATACCCGCTCACCCCCGAAGAGCTCGCTGTCGCCATGAGCGGGTTCGTTTCCGAGTTCGGGCTCTCGCTCGTCGGTGGTTGCTGTGGCACCACCCCGGAGCACATCCGTCAGGTCGCCGAGGCGGTGCGCGAGGTCGAGAAGACGCTGCCCCCGGTCGACGACCGTCGCCACCCCGAGCACGAGCCCGCCGTGTCGAGCATGTACACCTCGGTGCCGTTCGAGCAGGACGCGTCGATCATGATGATCGGTGAGCGCACGAATGCCAACGGCTCCAAGGCTTTCCGCGACGCGATGCTGGCCGCGGACTGGCAGCGGTGCCTCGAGATCGCCAAGGACCAGACCCGCGACGGCGCGCACATGCTCGACCTGTGCGTCGACTACGTGGGCCGCGACGGCGCCGACGACATGAACGAGCTGGCCTCACGACTGGCCACGGCCTCGACGTTGCCGATCATGCTCGACTCCACCGAAGTGCCGGTGTTGCAGGCGGGTCTGCAGCATCTGGGTGGTCGGTGCGCGGTGAACTCGGTGAACTACGAGGACGGCGCGGGCCCGGATTCGCGGTTCCAGCAGATCATGCGACTGGTGTCCGAGCACGGTGCCGCGGTCGTCGCGTTGACCATCGACGAAGAGGGCCAGGCGCGCACCGCCGATCACAAGGTCGCGATCGCGGAACGGCTCATCGACGACATCACCGGCAATTGGGGTCTGGCCGAGTCCGACATCATCATCGACACCCTGACCTTCACCCTTGGCACCGGGCAGGAGGAGTCGCGCAAGGATGGTGAGGAGACGATCAAGGCCATCCGCGAACTCAAGCGCCGCCGCCCGCAGGTGCAGACCACCCTGGGTCTGTCGAATATCTCCTTCGGTCTGAACCCGGCCGCCCGGCAGGTGCTGAACTCGGTGTTCATGCACGAATGTGTGCAAGCGGGACTGGACTCCGCGATCGTGCACGCGTCGAAGATCCTGCCGATGAGCCGGATCCCCGAGGAACACCAGCAGGTCGCCCTTGATCTGATCTATGACCGCCGCACCGAGGACTACGACCCGCTGCAGACGCTGATGGCCCTGTTCGAGGGTGTCTCGACGGCGTCGTCGCGGGCCTCGCGCGCCGAGGAGATGGCTTTGCTGCCGCTGTTCGAGCGGCTCGAGCGGCGCATCGTCGACGGTGAACGCAACGGTCTCGGTGACGATCTCGATGAGGCGATGCAGACGGTGCCGCCGCTGCAGATCATCAACGAGACCCTGCTGTCCGGGATGAAGACCGTCGGTGAGCTGTTCGGTTCGGGGCAGATGCAGTTGCCGTTCGTGCTGCAGTCGGCCGAGGTGATGAAAACCGCGGTCGCGCACCTGGAACCGCACATGGAAGCCACCGACGACGCCGGTAAGGGCCGGATCGTGCTGGCCACGGTGAAGGGCGATGTCCACGACATCGGCAAGAACCTGGTCGACATCATCTTGTCCAACAACGGCTACGAGGTCGTGAACCTGGGCATCAAGCAGCCGATCGCGACCATCCTCGACGCCGCGCAGGACAAGAAGGCCGACGTGATCGGCATGTCCGGGCTGCTGGTGAAGTCGACGGTGGTGATGAAGGAGAACCTCGGCGAACTCAACGCCAAGGGTGTGGCCGAGCAGTTCCCGGTGCTGCTCGGTGGTGCGGCGCTGACCCGGTCCTATGTGGAGAACGATCTGACCGCGGTCTACGACGGGGACGTGTACTACGCCCGTGACGCGTTCGAGGGTCTGCGGTTGATGGACGAGATCATGACCGTCAAGCGTGGTGGTGGCCTGGATCCCGACAGCCCCGCGGCGATCGCGGCCAAGGAGAAGGCCGCCGAGCGCAAGGCCCGGCACGAGCGGTCCAAGCGGATCGCCGACGAGCGCAAGGCCGCCGAGGCGCCGATCGTGGTGCCCGAACGCTCCGATGTCGCCGCGGATCTGCCCGTGCCGACCCCGCCGTTCTGGGGCACCCGGATCATCAAGGGCCTGCCGCTGGCGGAATACTCGGGTCTGCTCGACGAGCGGGCACTGTTCTTGGGCCAGTGGGGTCTGCGCGGGCAGCGCAAGGGTGAAGGCCCGACCTATGAGGATCTGGTGGAGACCGAGGGCCGCCCGCGGCTGCGGGCCTGGCTCGATCGCCTGGCCACCGAGGGCGTGCTCCAGCACGCCGCCCTGGTCTACGGGTACTTCCCCGCGGTGTCGGAAGGTGACGAGGTCATCGTGTTGACCGAGCCGAATCCTGATGCACCGGAACGGTATCGGTTCACCTTCCCGCGTCAGCAGCGTGATCGGTTCCTGTGCATCTCGGACTTCATCCGTTCGCGGGCGAAGGCCCGCGAGACCGGGCAGGTCGATGTGTTGCCGTTCCAGTTGGTGACGATGGGCCAGCCGATCGCCGACTTCGCGAACACGTTGTTCGCCGCCGACAACTACCGCGACTACCTCGAGGTGCACGGTATCGGCGTGCAGCTCACCGAGGCGCTGGCCGAGTACTGGCACCGCAGGGTGCGCGAGGAACTGACCGTCGACGGCAAGTCCGTCGCCGCGGAGGATCCGGCCGATGTGGCTGACTACTTCAAGCTCGGTTACCGGGGCGCGCGCTACTCGTTCGGTTACGGCGCCTGCCCTGACCTGGAAGATCGCGCCAAGCTGGTCGACCTGCTCGACGCGGGCCGGGTCGGGGTGACGTTGTCGGAGGAGCTGCAGTTGCACCCCGAACAGTCCACGGACGCGTTCGTCCTGCTGCATCCGGAAGCGAAATACTTCAACGCCTGACAGACTTCAGGCACACAGGCACGACGTGGCAGATCGGATCGGTCCCGCGGACCGGTCCGATTGTCCGTGTCGCGCATGTGAATCTGGTCACGATGCGGCGCTGCGGCCATGGGTCGCGCTGTTCCGCAACAGGATCGAAGTAGTTCAGCACGTAGGATTTTCGGAAGTTTCATCCCGCTGTGGCGCGGAGGGCGAGACGACTCAGCGGTAAGCAGGAGGGGCACACGATGGCATCGGATCGGTTGATCGCAGGACGTTATCGACTCACCGACCCGATCGGCGCGGGCGCGATGGGAGTCGTGTGGCGCGCCACCGACGTTCGGTTGCGACGCACCGTCGCCGTGAAACAGGTGCTGCTCGCGCCGGGGCTCACGGGAACGCAGGCCCTCGAAGGGAAGCGCCGTGCGATGCGCGAGGGCCGGATCGCCGCGCGCCTGCACCACCCCAATGCCATCACCGTCTTCGATGTGGCCGAAGAGGACGGCCAGCCCTGGCTGGTCATGGAATACATGAACGCGCCGAGTCTCGCGGTGAAGCTGGCGGGCGGGGTGACACTGCCGCCGATCGAGGTGGCCGGGATCGGCGCCCAGGCCGCCGCGGCGCTGTCGGCCGCACACGACGCCGGGATCATGCACCGTGATGTGAAACCGGCCAACCTGCTCGTCGGCGACGACGGCACGGTCAAACTCACCGACTTCGGCATCTCGCACGCGACCGGGGACGTCACCGTCACCGCCACCGGGTTCCTCGCGGGCACCCCCGCGTATCTGGCACCCGAGATCGCGCGTGGCGACAGTCCGAAGCCCGCCGCTGACGTGTTCGCCCTCGGCTCGACGCTCTACGCCGCCTCCGAGGGCGCGCCGCCGTTCGGTGAGGGCGACAACCCCCTGGCTGTGCTGCACGCCGTCGCGCGCGGTGTGGTGCCCGAGCCGAAGAACGCGGGCCCGCTCGCTCCGGTCCTCATGTGGCTGCTGACCGCGTCCGCCGATGACCGGCCGACGATGGCGCAGGCCCGTAAGGCACTGGAAGACGTTGCGGCAGGACGGGTTCCGGTACTGCCTTCCTCGGCGACGAAGATCCTGCCGATGAGCGAGGCGGCCACCACACTGATCCCGCAGACCGGTGTGCCCGCGAACGGGGGACCGGCGGGGAAGTCCGGTGCGGCCGCGCTGTTGGGCAGTGGCTGGGCGATGGCGAAGGCAGCTCGCTCGGCGATCTCGGGCCGAAACGCGAGCGGCGGTGCCACCGGCACACCGCAGACCTCGGGCGCGCAGGCACCGTCGGGCTCAGACGGGCAGACACCTTCCGGGGTCGGACCGACACCTGCGGCCGGTGCCGACCGAGCGGAAAACCGCGAGGTCGGACATCAGGCGGGCGGCGCGGTCGACCAGCAGGCGGGCAGCCGGTCCGACGGCGCGCTCGGTCAGCCGGGTGGCGCGGTCGGCCAGGCGGCGGCAGGCGATCCCGGTCTCGTTCGCCCCCGCGACAGCACGTCATCGAACTCGAACGCTGTCGAACGCGCCGGCGTCGAGGCGGACACCCGGGCGCGAGCGGCCGCCGGGCCGACCGGGGCCTCCGGCCTGCACCCCGCCTTCACCGCCGCGCCATCGCGCACCGACCGGATGAACAACAACCGTGCGGTTCTCCTGCTGGCGGCCGCGGTCGCCGCCTTCACGGTCGTGCTCGTGGTGCTGGTGGTCACTCGCGACCGTGGCGACTCCGATCAGCAGGCTCAGACCCCGGCATCGCCGGTCACCGTCACGACCATGGTCGACGGCCAGGTGAGCACCGTCGTCATCGTGCCCGAGCAGGAGACGATCACCGTGTCGGCCCCGCCCGCGGCCCTCCCCGGCGCCACCACCACCGGTGCTGCGCCGACCAGCACCTCGGCCAAACCCACCCCAACCACCGCGAATCCGACCACCACGACACCCGCGGGCCCGCCTACCCCGGAGCGGATCAACCAGTTCGTCGCCGGGTACTACGGGATGCTGCCCGGCAATATCGGTGGGGCCTGGGCGCAGCTCGCGCCCGGCTACCAGGCGCAGACCGGCGGGTTCGGGCAGTACTCGTCGTTCTGGTCGTCGGTGCGGTCGGTGACTGTCGGCTCGATCACCCCCAGCGGGCCCAACCGCGCGGTCGTCACCCTCACCTATCAGCTCACCAATGGCACCGTGACCTCGGAGAACCGGTGGATCCAGGTCTCCGGCGACGCGGGCAACCTGCAGATCGCCGGATCGGGCGTCTGAGGCGGACCCGTTACCCTGAACGGGGTCCGGCGACTGCCGGTCACTACCGCGATGTGTGACGAGAACGAGGCGAGTAACAGGTGAGCGCGCGACCGGCCGCGGTGCTGTGGGACATGGACGGCACGCTCCTGGACTCGGAGAAGCTGTGGGACATAGCGGTTCGTGAACTGGCCCGCGAACACGGCCGCGAGTTGACCGACGAGGTCCGCCACGCCCTGATCGGCGCCTCGGGCCCGAACGCGCTGCGCATGCTGTTCGACGGCATCGGGGTGGTGCCGACGCCCGCGACGATCGCCGAGGCGGGGGAGTTCCTCGAACGCCGGGTCACCGAGTTGATGCTCGGCCCGATCCCGTGGCGTCCCGGTGCCAAGGACGCCCTGGCGATGGTGCGCGAGGCGGGCCTGAAGTGTGCGCTGGTGACCAACACCAAGCGCTCACTCACCGAATACGGCCTCGACACCCTCGGCCGCGACTTCTTCGACACGTCGGTCTGCGGTGACGAAGTACCGCACGGAAAGCCCGATCCGGCCATCTACCGCCGCGCCGCCGACCTGCTCGGGGTCCACCCGAACGAGTGTGTCGCGATCGAGGATTCGCCGACCGGATCCCTGGCAGCGCAGGGCGCTGGCTGCGGTCTGCTGGTGATTCCGTGCGAGATCGCGGTTCCCGAGGCACCCGGACGGGTATTCCGCGAGTCGCTGATCGGATTGTCGGTCGACGATCTGCAGGCCGCACTCGACGCTCGTATCTGAATCATTCGGCGGCGGCGCGTGATAGAGCGTAATAGTCTACCGTGATAGTCCCGACATTCAGGTTGCATTTGCGAAAACTGTTGCCGCACAGTTGATTCCGCACGATTGTGATCTTCCCGGGATATGCCCGATTTGTCGAAACACGGGCGCTCATCCGAATATTCCCGCAAACTGGGTAGATGACGGGCACGCGGGGGCTTGACGAAATCGTCGATATCGCACGGTATCCACTCACCGATCTCGGAGGTTCGGGCAGGCAGGCGGCGATCGAGGCCGCCCGCGCCGAGCTGGCCGAGGACGGCTGCACGGTCCTGCGCGAGTTCATCCGGCCCCAGCTGCTGGAAACGCTGCGCGCCGAGGGTGAGTCGATCGCCCCGCATGCCCACTACCAGGTGGAGCGGGTCAATGCCTACAACATTCCGCTCGACGCCGATCTGCCCGCCGACCACCCGGCGCGGATCGTGCTCGACCGCGGCAACGCCTTCGTCGCCCGCGACCGCATTCCCGCCGAGGCGCTGATCCACCGCCTCTACACCGATCCGGTGTTCCAGCGGTTCGTCGCCGACTGTTTCGAACTCGACGATCTGCACGAATTCGCCGACCCGCTGGCGGGTTTGTGCCTGAACGTGGTCGAGCCGGGGATGTCGCATCCGTGGCACTTCGACACCAACGAATTCACCGTCAGCATGCTCACGCGCAAGCCCGAGGCCGGCGGTGTGTTCGAGTACTGCCCCAATATTCGCGACCCGCACGCCGAGCACCTCGACGATGTGCGCGCCGTCCTCACCGGCGACGGCACCCGGTTCATCCGCGCGCTGGAACTGCGCCCCGGCGACCTGCAGCTGTTCAAGGGGCGCTTCTCCCTGCATCGCGTCACCGAGGTAGCCGGTGCGGCACAACGACATTCGGCGATCTTCGCCTACACGGACCGTCCAGGGGTGATCGGCACGGTCGAACGCACCAGGCAGTTGTTCGGCCGTGTCCTGCCCGACCATGTGGCCGCCGCGGCCGACGCCGTCCGAGGTGACCGACTGCTCGACTGAGAGGAACCGCCCATGTCCGTTCCGTTGCACACCACCGGCAAAGCATCCTTCGACGACATCTACGAAAGCCCAGATCCGCGTGCGTATTTCGACCGGATGAACGATCTGGACTACCGGATCCCGGAATTGGCAAAGCCGCACTTCGCCGAACAGCTGCGTCAGCTGCGAGCCGCACGGCCGGGCCGGATCCCGACGGTTCTCGACCTCGGCTGTTCCTACGGGGTGAACGCGGCCCTGCTGCGCAGCGACACCACCGTCGACGAATTGGCCCGGCACTACCGCGATCACGCCGACACCGACAAGGTCGGGCTGATCGCGGCGGACCGGGAGCGGTTGCGTGGCGATCTCATGCCCGACGTACGCTTCATCGGGATGGACGCCGCACGCCCGGCGCTGACCTACGCCCACGCCGCCGGACTCCTGCACGACTACGTGCACGCCGACCTCGAGGCCACCGAGCCCACCGAGGCGCAGCGCCGTGTGCTCGCCTCCGCCGATCTGGTGATCTCCACCGGATGTGTCGGCTACATCACCGAGAAAACCCTGTCCAGGGTCGCCCAAGCAGATCCGCGCAAGCGACCGTGGATGGCCCATTTCGTGTTGCGGATGTTCGATTTCGGTCCCATCGCCGAGGAACTGGCCGCGCTCGGCTATCGCAGCGAGCAGCGTCCCGGTATGTTCCAGCAGCGGAGGTTCGCCTCGGCACAGGAACGCCAACAGGTGCTGGATGCCTTGGCGGCCAAGGGAATCGACACCACCGATCACGAAGCAGAAGGCTGGCTCTACGCCAACCTGTTCCTGTCCCGCCCGCATCCCATCGAAACCTGAGGACTCGGATTTGAACCAACCCACGTTCGCCGCCGAAGACACGCTGCCCCGGGTACCGCTGCCGACACTGGACGACAGTTGCGCGCGGTTCCTGCAGTGGTGTCAGCCATTGCTCGGCGCGGAGGAATACGCCACCACCGAGGGCGCGGTAGCCGAGCTGCTGCGCCCCGGTGGGGCGGGGCGCGCCCTGCATGCCGCGCTGGCCGAGTACGACGCCACCCCCGGCGTCGACAGCTGGCTCGACGAATTCTGGCCGTCACGGTATCTGGGCCGTCGGGACCGGATCGCGATCAACGCCAACTTCGTGTTCCTGTTCCGCGACGACACCCCCCTCGCATCGTCGACACCTGTCGGGCAGACCGAGCGGGCCGCCGCGATCATCGGGGCGGCAGTCGATTACAAGCTGGCGCTGGACGCGGAGAAGATTCCGCCGGTGACCCAGCGCGGGCAGGCGCTGTCGATGTGGCAGAACGAGTACCTGTTCTCCGAGACCCGGATTCCGGGCGAGATCCAGGACAGCGTGCGCAAGCCCTACAGTCCGGAATGGCCGGGCCCCTCGGACGCACGGCATATCGCGGTCTTCTACCGCGGCAACATCTTCCGGATGGATGTCATCGGCCCCGACGGCGCGCCGTACGCGTTCGACGATGTAGTCGACGGGTTGCGCGCGGTGATCAAGGGCGGCACCAAGCCCGCCGCCACCGACACCTCGGTCGGGCATCTCACCACGAAAGCCCGCGCGCTGTGGGCGCGCAGCCGGGAGGCGCTGCGTGCCGAGCCCGCCAACGTCGAGGCGTTCGATGCCGTCGAGACGGCACTGTTCGCGGTGTGCCTGGAGGACTTCGCGCCCCGCGACGAACTGCACGCCTGCGATCAACTGCTCCACGGCGACAGCGGCAACCGCTACTTCGACAAGTCGGTGTCGTTCATCGTCTTCGCCGACGGCCAGGCCGGCATCAATGTCGAGCACTGCGGACTCGACGGCACCACCGTGCTGTCGTTCGTCGACGCGCTGCTCGAACGCAGTGCCCAGGACCACGCGGCGACCAGCGGGGCGCAATCGCAGGGCCTGCCCTCGGTGGAACCGATCGAGTTCGTGCTCGACTCGGCCGCCCGCGCCGATATCGCCGCGGCGGGTGCCGACTTCGCCCGCTTCGCCGCCGACACGGCCACCTCGCTGGTGTCGTTCGACGACTTCGGCACCGGCGAGGCCAAGAAGCTGGGCATCTCACCCGATGCCTTCGCTCAGCTCAGCTACCAGCTCGCCCACCGGCGCAGCAAGGGGCTGACCGGCGCGACCTACGAGTCCATCGCCACCCGGCAGTACCGCGGCGGTCGTACCGAGGCCATGCGGGTGGTGACCCCGGAGATGGTGGCGTTCGTCGACGCGATGGTCTCGCCGGAGGTCCCCGAGTCGACCAAGCTGGTCGCCGCGCGCACCGCCGCGTACGCCCATGTCGCCCGCGCGAAGGAATGCCAGGCCGGGCAGGCACCCGAGCAACACCTGTGGGAACTGGAGTGGATCCAGCGCCGTCGCGGCGAACAGCTCGGCGTCGCCGATGAGCGGATCGCGCTGTTCGACAGCCCCGGCTGGACGGTCATGCGCGACGACTACCTGTCGACGAGCTCGGCACCGTCGAAGTACATCCGCTACTTCGGCTTCGGTTCGACCAGCCCGCGCTGCATCGGCATCGCCTACGTGCTGTTGCCGGATCGCTGGAACATCTATCTGGCCACCCCGAAGTCGGTGTCCGATCAGATGTACGCCTTCGCCGACCACCTGCGCACGGCCGTAGCCGACCTGCGCGAACTGCTCGCCGAACCGGCGTGATCGTTTCCCGGCGTGCCGCACCGCGCGGTGCGCCGGGAAAACCGCTGGGTCGGGTATGAAACAATCTCTACTCGTGAAGAACTTCGAATCCCTGTTCGCCGAGCTGACCGAGCGTGCCCAGACCCGTCCCGAGGGTTCTGGCACCGTGGCCGCGCTGGACGCAGGCGTTCATTTCCAGGGCAAGAAGGTCCTGGAGGAGGCCGGGGAGATCTGGCTGGCCGCCGAGCACGAGAGCGATGAAGCGCTCGCCGAGGAGATCTCCCAGCTGCTGTACTGGGTCCAGGTGATGATGCTGGGTCGTGGGCTGAAGCTCGAGGACGTGTACCGACATCTGTGACGGCTGATCCGTCCTGATCGACACTCCTCGCCACTTCCCCCGAAAGGACCCCATCCCATGTTGCGCGTCGCCGTTCCCAACAAAGGCTCGCTCTCGGAATCCGCCACCTCCATCCTGGGCGAGGCCGGATACCGCAAGCGGACCGATTCCCGTGATCTCACCGTCCTCGATCTCACGAATCAGGTCGAATTCTTCTTCTTGCGTCCCAAGGACATCGCCATCTACGTCGGCTCCGGTGAGCTCGACCTCGGCATCACCGGCCGCGACCTGGCCCTGGACTCCGGTTCCCCGGTCAGCGAGCGGCTCTCGCTCGGTTTCGGCCGCTCCAGCTTCCGCTACGCGGCTCCCGCCGGCGAGGACTGGAAGGTCGAGGATCTGGCGGGCAAGCGCATCGCCACCTCCTACCCGAACCTGGTCCGCGCCGACCTCGCCCGCTTCGGTATCGAAGCCGAGGTGATCCGCCTCGACGGCGCGGTCGAGATCTCGATCCAGCTCGGTGTCGCCGACGCCATCGCCGACGTCGTCGGCTCGGGCCGCACCCTGCGTCAGCACAACCTGGTCGCGTTCGGGGAGTCCCTGTGCGACTCCGAAGGCGTCCTCATCGAACGCACCGGTTCCGACCGCGACGACCGCGCCCGCAACCAACTCATCAACCGCATCCAGGGCGTCGTCTTCGCCCAGCAGTACCTGATGCTCGATTACGACTGCCCCAAGTCCCTGTTCGATCAGGCCGTCGCCATCACCCCCGGTCTGGAATCACCGACCGTCTCCCCGCTGACCGACCCCGACTGGGTCGCCGTCCGCGCCCTCGTCCCGCGCAAACAGGGCAACGAACTGATGGACCAGCTGGCCGACCTCGGCGCCAAGGCCATCCTCGCCACCGACATCCGCTCCTGCCGAGCCTTCTGAGATGAAGGGCGGGCCCAATCCAGGGCCCGCCCTTCACCGCATGCCGATCGGGGGGTGCGTGCCTATTCGCCCACCCCCCGACGGTCCAGCTACTGCGCGGAGAGACTTTCGAGCGCCTCACGTACGAAGCACAGGGGGCAGTGCGGGTCGAACGGTGCTGTCGGCATGCCGCCGATGACGGGCTGGGCGACGGCCGGCGCTACTGCTGAGCTCGCCGAGGCGACGGCCGGAAAGGTTCCCATCGCCAGCGCGATACCGGCGGCGGCGACGGTCCTGGACAAGCTGCGGTTCATTATTGCTCCTCACCATGCGGGATTCGCTGTTGGTTCTCGACCTGCATTCTACGAGGGCGAAGTGCTCCCACAAGACCCCGAACCTCGGGGCTTGCTTGTGCGCCAACGGTATCCGCGGGCACGGAGGTACGCCTGATCGTCGTCTACGTTCGCGGATGAGTGACAGAGCGGACCGACTGGAGAGGCGGATGGCCTCAGGAATCAGCCCGGCTGCTCGCGGTCGCCTCGGCCTTGATGCGTTCGAACTGCTCGCCCATCCGCGCGGCCAGGGCGGTCGCGGCCGACAGGGGGCGGACCATCACCGTCAACTCGTCGATCTTGCCGTTCTCGTCGAGGTGGACGAAGTCGCACCCGGTGAGTTGCTTGCCGTCCACGGTGGCCTCGAACACCAGGGCGTGATCGCGCCCTTCGCCGATCTCGCGCACATAGTGGAAGTCTTCGAACACCCGGATCACCGCGCGCAAGATGGCCGCGGTGATGGCCTTGCCGGGATAGGGCTGGAAGGCGACGGGGCTGGTGAAGACCACATTCTCGGCCAGCAATGCCTCGATGGCCGCGTCGTCACGTGCTTCGACCGCCGTGCGGAAAGGATGCATGGGTCAGCTCACCTCATATTCAACGAGTTGCATAGGGTGTCCGCAGCTTAGCCCGGACAGCCCGCGCCGATGTGCTGATGCGAGCAGTTCGGTGCGACGGTGCCGCCTCACACGTCCTCGGGGAGGCGTTCTGTCACCAGGTCGACAGGAATCGGGGCCTGGACGGGCCAACCCGGGTAGGGCGGCGGCGTGCCGCCGTACTCGGGGCACAGGGGTTTGAAGTCGCAGAACTTGCACATCGAGTTGCGAGTCGGCGGGAAGTCTCCGGTCTTGCCCGCGTCGATGATGGCGTGCCAGAGAGCGGTGAGGATGCGCTGGAAGCGGTCCAGCCCCTCGCGCTCGGGGGTGTAGGTGAGAATGTTCTTGTCGGCCAAGTAGATCAGGCGTAGTTGGGCCGGGACGATGTCGCGGGTGCGCAGGATCATCAGGGCGTAGAACTTGAGCTGGAACAGTGCGCGCGCCTCGTGCATGGGCCCGGGCGAGCGGCCGGTCTTGTAGTCGACCACCCGCAGTAAACCGTTGGGCGCCACGTCGATCCGGTCGACGAAACCGCGCAGCGGAATATCGCCGTCGAGGTCGACCTCGACCCGTTCCTCCAGCGCGTGTGGCTCGAAGCGTCGCGGGTCCTCGAGCTCGTAGTAGCTCGTGACCAGCTTTCGCACCTCGTCGAACAGCGCCTCCGGCCCATCCTCGGCGACGAGCTCGTCCACCCCGTCCCGCTCCGTGCGCACCCGCTCCCACGCCTCGGGAATCAACTCCGCGGCCCGCTGCGGCTGACGCTCGGCCGCGGGCAACCCGAAAAGATCTTCGAGGACCGCGTGCACCACGGTCCCGCGCACCGCGGCGCGCGACGGCGGTTCGGGCACCCGATCGATCGCCCGCAACCGGTACTTCAACGGGCACTGCTTGAAATCGCTTGCCCGCGAAGGCGACAACGCCGGACGCGACCGATGCACCGGGGTAGGGGCTCGGCCCTCAGCGACGGACACCGACCGGTTCGAGACCGGTGCGTCGGCGGTGTCATCGGTCACGGGCACGGACAACGGCACTGACATAGTCGGAGGTTAACGGCAGCCACCGACACCGATTGTTCGCCTCACCCTGTTCTGGTCGGTGCCGTCGAACCTGGCAGGCTGGTCACTCCAACGGAGAACGGAGATACATTGACGGCCAGACGAACGGGCCCATTCGCTGTCGGGGACCGCGTGCAGCTGACCGACGGCAAAGGTCGCCTCTTCACGGTGGTGTTGGAGGAGGGTAAGGAATTCCATACCCATCGCGGCGGCATCAAGCACGACGACCTCATCGGCAACGACGAGGGCACCGTGGTGAAGTCGGTCAACGGCACCCCGTATCTGGCCCTTCGCCCGCTGCTCACCGACTACGTGCTGTCGATGCCCCGCGGTGCCGCCGTGATCTACCCCAAGGACGCTGCCCAGATCGTGCACGAGGGGGACGTGTTCCCCGGTGCCAGGGTCCTGGAAGCCGGTGCCGGTTCGGGTGCGCTGACCTGCTCGCTGCTGCGCGCGGTCGGCCCCGAGGGTGAGGTGATCTCCTACGAGATCCGTGACGACCACGCCGAACACGCTGTCCGCAATGTGGAGACCTTCTTCGGCGAACGCCCGCCGAACTGGTCCATCACCATCGCCGATGTGGCCGAGTACGAGGGCCCGCAGGTCGACCGCGTCGTGCTCGACATGCTCGCGCCGTGGGACGCGCTGCCCGCGGTGTCGAAGGCGCTGGTTCCCGGTGGTGTGCTGGTGGTCTACGTCGCCACCGTCACCCAGCTGTCCAAGGTGGTCGAGGCGCTGCGTGAGCAGGAATGCTGGACCGAACCCCGCTCGTGGGAGTCGATGGTGCGTGGCTGGCACGTCGTCGGCCTGGCCGTGCGCCCCGAGCACCGGATGCAGGGCCACACCGCGTTCCTGGTGAGCGCGCGGCGCCTGGCCGAGGGCACCGTCACGCCCAAGCCGCAGCGGCGTCCGTCCAAGGGCTGATCACACCCGGGTGAGCAGGCGGGCGGCGAGCAATGCCGCCGCACCGCCTGCGAACCAGGTCCAACCGTCCGGGGTGAGCCCCCCGCGAGTGGCTTGCAGGATCGCGAGCCCGGCCGCGATCACAGCGAGCACGACAGCGGCCGAGCGGGCCCCGCGCACCGCGGCAACCGGTCCGTCCCACCAGCGCAGGGGAGTGTTCTCCAAGCCGCGCAGCGCGAGGAACAGGACGCCGGTGAGTGTGGTGGTCGCGAGCAGCTGAACGGCCGTGAGCAGCCAGAACCCGGGTTCGCCCGGCGCGGTTCGGTCTACTCCCACCAGGTGGCTGAGCACGAGCACGGTGAGCAGCGCGGGCATGTGCCACAGATACAGCGTCATGGCGCCGGTGTTGCCGATAACCGTCAACCACCAGACCCGCGGGCGCGCGGCAACGCGGCCCAGCCAGGGCGCCACCGCGATGGCGGCACAGCACAGCATCACCGCGTGCCCGGCCAGCAGCAGCGACGGCGGCGCCAGATTCGACAATCGCTGACCGGGCACGGTGACCAGGCTCGCCTCGTACGGGCCGATCAGCACCAGCCCCACGTCGGCGACGAGGACCACACAGGCCAGCACCGCCGCGGTCCGCCGGGTCAGCAGCGCGCGCAGATACCCGATCCCGAGTACCGCCGGCACCAGCCAGACGAGAAAATTCAGATAGCCGAGCGCAGCAGGTCCACCGGTGAGCCGCACCGCGTCGACGACCGCCGTGACACCCACGATCATCGCTACCGCGACGAACAACCGACGACGACTGGTGACATACGTCGCGAGCAACGGCACACACGCCAGCACCGCCAGATACATCCCGAGAAACCACAGCAGCTGCACACTCGTCACCGCGAGCGGACGATGCCAGCCCGGCGCGAGCACGAAGTCGGCCACGACCACCAGCGCCGCCGAGGCGGCCACGAAATATCCGAGCGGTCGCACCAGCCGCTGGGTACGCCGGAAAAGCCAAGCGCCCCACGATGTCCCGGGCCCGATGCCACGCGCACCCGCGGCCACCCCGGCGAAGAAGAACAGCGGAAGCACCTGCAGCACCCAGGTGAGCGGCTGCAGCGCCGGCAGGTCGGCCAGCACATTGCCGAAGCGCACCTCGGTGCCCGATACCGACACGGTCAGCATCAGGCAGTGGCCGACGACAACGATTACCAGCGACGCGATGCGCAGCAGATCGAGGAACCGGTCACGATCGGCCGGGGTGTTCGCGGCAACCGTCGCGACACTGGGAACAACGCTCATGGCACAGACGATCGCAGAATTCGCGCCACACACCCAGCGCGGAACTACCCGCCCACCGGGTGGAACTACTCGAGCGTGGGGAGGCGAACCATCCTGGGCCGTGTCAACGCGGTGATCTTGATGGCCTACGTGCCTCGTAGGGCGGCTTCACCGCCTCGGTGGTACTTGCGGATCGTTCGGGTGGTGCCGATCCGTCAGGCGGGCGTGCAGGGAGCCTGTGCGAAGCCGAGCAGCAGACAGCCGCTGGTGTTCGAGAGCTTCCAGGTGCCGCCGTCCTGCTCCCAGGTCATCGGGAACGAGGGCGCGGTGCCGTGCGGAGAGGTGATCGTCACATCGGCGGTGGCAGTGTTGCCGCTGGTGGCGACGTTGTCGACGGCGAAGGTCAGGGTGTAACCGGCGAGCATGCCGTTCATCTGATCGATGTTGGACTTGCGCGCATCGCCGCCGACGATCAGTTTCGCCTTGTCGTCGGTGGATACCGCCGGATCGGCGAACTTGATGAGCGTCGCCTTCAGGGAATCGGCGGTGGGGGCGGCGGCGTTGTCACCGGAAGGTGCCGGAGTTGCCGAAACGCTGGACGGAGCGGCCGCGATACTGGTACTGCTCGTGGTGGCAGTCGTCGAGGAATCGTCGGAGCCGCAGCCGGTCAGTCCGACGGTGACGGCGAGCGCCGCGGCGGCGGTGGCGACGGTGACACGGATCGTGCGGGGAGGAAGGTGCATGCTTGCAGCGAACCTTTCGACTCGGTGGGCGAGTGCCCCGTACGGGGTGTTAGGGGAGCCTAACAGGTGCAAATATGTGGTTGATGTCGTACCGACCGTACAAGATGTGATCACGACGAAACCATGTCGGAAAGCGAGAACGGACCGCGCCCGGTAGCGTTGATAGACCGGGACTGGGAGGAGCAGCATCATGAGCCCCAACGAGAATTCGGATTCGGCGGCCTGGCGAGAGCTCGAGGCGGTACGTGCCGAGGCGGCTGCTCTTCGCAGACAACTCGCCGATTCGCCGGATCGCGCACGCGAATTGGAAGCCAGGATCGATTCGCTGACCATCCGCAACGGCAAGTTGATGGACACGCTCAAAGAGGCGCGCCAGCAACTGATCGCGCTGCGTGAGGAAGTCGATCGCCTGGGCCAGCCGCCCAGCGGCTACGGCATCGTGATCGGAGTCTACGAGGACCAAACGGTCGACGTCTTCACCTCCGGCCGCAAGATGCGGCTCACCTGCTCGCCCAATATCGACGCCGACGCACTGGAATACGGCCAGACGGTGCGCCTCAACGAGGCACTCACCGTCGTCGAGGCCGGAAATTTCGACGCCATCGGCGAAATCGGCACGCTGCGTGAGATTCTCGACGACGGCAGGCGCGCCCTCGTGGTCGGCCACGCCGACGAAGAGCGGGTGGTGTGGCTGTCGGGTCCGCTGTCCAAGATCGCCGAATACGACGACATGGCAGACCCCGATTCGCCGATTCGCAAACTGCGTCCCGGTGATTCGCTGCTGGTCGACAGCAAGGCGGGCTTCGCGTTCGAGCGGGTCCCCAAGGCCGAGGTCGAAGACCTTGTGCTGGAAGAGGTTCCCGATGTCGACTACACCGACATCGGTGGCCTCGGCCGCCAGATCGAACAGATCCGCGATGCGGTGGAACTGCCGTTCCTGCACAAGGACCTGTTCCGCGAGTACGCACTTCGCCCACCCAAGGGTGTGCTGCTCTACGGTCCGCCCGGATGCGGTAAGACGCTGATCGCCAAGGCGGTGGCCAACTCCCTCGCCAAGAAGATCGCCGAGTCACGTGGTCAGGATGCCAAGGAAGCCAAGTCGTTCTTCCTCAACATCAAGGGCCCCGAGCTGCTCAACAAGTTCGTCGGTGAGACCGAGCGCCACATCCGGATCATCTTCCAGCGGGCGCGCGAGAAGGCGTCCGAGGGCACCCCGGTGATCGTGTTCTTCGACGAGATGGACTCGATCTTCCGCACCCGTGGCTCGGGTGTCTCCTCCGATGTGGAGACCACCGTTGTACCGCAGCTGCTTTCGGAGATCGACGGAGTGGAGGGGCTCGAGAACGTCATCGTGATCGGCGCGTCCAACCGCGAGGACATGATCGACCCCGCGATCCTGCGGCCGGGCCGCCTCGATGTGAAGATCAAGATCGAGCGCCCCGACGCGGAGTCGGCGCAGGACATCTTCTCGAAGTACCTCACCGAGACGCTGCCGCTGCACGAGAGCGATCTGCGCGAGTTCGACGGCGACAAGCAGGCGTGCGTCGAGGCGATGATCGAGAAGGTCGTCGAGCGGATGTACGCCGAGAGCGACGACAACCGGTTCCTGGAGGTCACCTACGCCAACGGTGACAAGGAAGTCCTGTACTTCAAGGACTTCAACTCCGGCGCGATGATCCAGAACATCGTTGACCGGGCGAAGAAGTACGCGATCAAGTCGGTGCTCGACACGGGTAACCCGGGTCTGCGGATCCAGCACCTGTTCGACTCGATCGTCGACGAGTTCGCCGAGAACGAGGACCTGCCCAACACCACCAATCCCGATGACTGGGCCCGGATCTCGGGCAAGAAGGGCGAGCGGATCGTCTACATCCGCACGCTCGTCACGGGCAAGAACGCCTCGGCCAGCCGGGCGATCGACACCGAGTCGAATACGGGTCAGTACCTGTAGTCACGATCTACGAAGGCCGCGTCCCGGCGGGGGCGCGGCCTTCGCGGTTCCGTTCACCTTTTTTCCTCGAAAACGCTGCGCGAAACTATGTGAATAGGGCACGCTTCACTTGTACGTTTCACCTGATGAGGACCCTACGAGGAGCGTTGACATGGCCGGTTCCGCCGCTGAATTGCTTACCGAAATCATCCTGCAGACCATCCAGAACCTGTTCAGCTCGATCAGCGCGGGCTGATCGAACCAGCCGTAACGCCGAGGGCCGCGTCTCCCAGCCGGGAGACGCGGCCCTCGGCCGTTGATCAGCCCTGCGTGATGGTCACGGCGTTGAACACCACGTCGGCCACGGGGGTGCCGTCGGCGCCACCGCCCGCGACTCCGGCCTTCGCGACCTTGGCGAGCGCGTCCATGCCCGCGGTGATGGTGCCGAAGGGCGTGTAGTTCGGCGGCAGCTGGGTGTCGGCGTAGACCAGGAAGAACTGGCTACCGTTGGTGCCGGGGCCCGCGTTGGCCATCGCGACGGTGCCCGCCGGGTAGACCGCGCCCGCGAGGTTCTCGTCGCCGAACTTGTAACCGGGGCCGCCCATGCCGGTCGCGGTGGGGTCACCGCACTGGAGCACGAAGATGCCCTGGGTGGTGAGCCGGTGGCAGCGGGTGTGGTCGAAGTAGCCCTCGCTCGCCAGGAAGGCGAACGAGTTCACCGTGCGCGGGGCCGCCGCGGCGTCGAGCGCGATCGAGACTGTGCCGCAGGTGGTTTCGAGGGTGGCGGTGTGGCTCGCGGCGGTGTCGACGGTGAGCGCGGGCTCGGTCGGCCACTGCTTGCCGTTGGGCTGTCCGGGCGCGGCGGGCGTGCAGCCGGGGATCACTGCCTGCTGCTTCGGCGCGGTCTGCGCGGCGGGCGCGAATGCGACCAGGGCGGCTGCGGCGATGCCGACGCCGAAGAGCGCGCGAAGGACGGGACGGTCGGGCGAAATGCTGGTCACCTTGGCGGGATCTCCTCGAAACGGGTGCTGCCGGACGATGTACCGCGCATCCTGCCAGCCGCACCGGTCCGTGTGGGGAGAGACCACAGGATCCGGTGCTGCTCGTCGTGTAATGGAGTCGGCTACCGCGCCCGCAGTCGCCACAAAGTGGTGGTTTCCGCGGTGCGGGCGGCGGCGAGTGGGTCGTCGCGATCGGTGGCGCGCGGGTGGCGGGGACGGGTGGTGATTTTGCCCATGGTGTAAAGCCCCGCCGCGTCGAGCAGGCGCGGGATGTGGTCGGCGGTGCGCAGGCCGAGCAGTTCGGCCAGGTCGGAGAGCACCAGCCAGCCCTCACCGCGCGGGGTGAGGTGTGCGCGCAGGTCACGGGCGAACCCGGTGAGCATCGACTGATCCTGGTCGTAGACACCACGTTCCAGGTCGGAGGTGGGGACGCCGGGCAGCCACGGCGGGTTGCACACCACGAGATCGGCGCGGCCGGGCGGATAGAGGGCGGGGCCGGTCACGGCGATCGACCGGCCGTAGCCGAGGCGTTCGGCATTGTCCTTCGCGCAGCGCAGGGCCCGTGGATTGATATCGGTGGCGACGATCTCCGGGACACCGCGCTTGGCGAGCAGAACGGCCAGCACACCGGTGCCGGTGCCGAGATCGAACGCGGTGCGCACCTCGGGATCGAGTGGCGCGTCGGCGACGAGATCGACGTATTCGCTCCGGGTGGGGGAGAACACGCCGTAGCTGGGGTACACGCGCGTACCGAGTGCGGGCACCTCGACGCCCTGTTCCTGCCACCGGTAGGCGCTCAGGACGCCGAGCAGTTCGGTGAACGCGACCACCCGCGGGGCGTTCGCCCGACCGTAGGCCGCCTCGCACGCTGCCCGGACGTCGGGCGCTCGACGCAGATCGAGGTCGTTGTTCGCGTCGAGTTCGATCAGCAGGCTGCCGAGAATGCTCGCGCGCGTGCGCCGGGTGACCCGCTCGTGTTCGTAGAGCGCGCCGAGACCACTCCCGGCGGGCGTCTGCCCGCTACGTTTCCGGTCGGCGCGACGGCCGAGCGCCGACAGCAGTTGGCGGCCGTTGTTGTAGTCGCCCCGCCACAGCAGCGCTTCGCCTGCCTTGATGCGGCGGTAGGCGTGATCGGCCGAAAGGCTGTCGTCGGCCGTGGTGACGGTTCGCGGCGCGGGCGCGCCGTTCTCCGAGTGCCAGGCAGCGGTGTGGCTGCCGTGGTCTCGGGTCCATGTGATGGTGGACAGCGGTATCTCCTGGTGATGGGCAGTGGTCCATTCTGCCGTACCGGTGCGCGACGGCGCAGGTCAGGGGTCAGCACGTTCGGGTGATCGGTCTCGGCGATGCAGGACCCGGCGGAAGACAGCCGTGCGGTTGCCGGGCTCGGGTACCGGCGGTGGCTGATCCAGCGGTGGGACCGGGCGTCGTCGTCGAGTCAGGAACGGCGGATGCGTCGGTAGGTCGGGGTAGCGGTGGCCGCGGCGGCGAGTTCGGTGGCCAGCCAGGCGATGTCGGTGTCGCCGAGGGCGCCCAGGGTCAGGCGCAGGTGGTCGGTGGCAGGGCGCTCGCCCGCTTCGAACGGGCCGCCGGGCGCGGCCTTGATCCCCGCCGCGGCGAGGCTGATCATGGCGGCGTTCTCGTCGGAGACCGGGAGCCAGAGGTTGATGCCGTCGCCCGCGGCCACGGCGACGTCGTGGCGGGCGAGCGCACGGCGCAGCACGGTGGCGCGCCTGCGGTACTCCAAGCGCGCACCCGCCACGGTGGCGCGGGCATCGGCGTCGTGGAGCATCGTCAACAGGACGCGCTGCAGCAGTCGACTTGACCAGCCGGGTCCGAGCATCCGGCGTTCGACCACCGGATCGAGCAGTGCCGCGGGCCCACCGGCGACGGCCAGACGCAGGTCGGCTCCGTGGGACTTGGAGTAGGAGCGGATGTAGACCCCGCGATCGGGGAAGCGCGCGGCCAGCGATCGCAGCGGTGTTGTCGCGATGCCGGCGGAGTGGTCGTCCTCGATGATCAGCGCTGGATGCGGGTCGAGCAGAGCGGCCAGTTCGCGCACTCTGGCGGCGCCGAGCGAAGCGCCGGTCGGGTTGTTGGCGCGGGGCTGCAGGATCACTGCCCGCGGCGCCGGTCCGTCGAAAGCCCGGGCGAATTCCTCAGGGCGGAAACCGGATTCGTCGAGTCGAACCGGGATCGGCCGGGCACCGAGGCGGGCCAGTAGGTCGAGGAACGGCGGAAAGCACGGGTCCTCCACGATCACCGGATCACCGAAGCGCACGTGTGCGGCGAGGAGTCGGTCCACCGCGTCGAGGGCGCCGTCGAGGACGGTGAGCCGTTCGCACGGCCACGGCCAGTCGGCGCGCAGGATTTCGGCGAGGTCGGGCAGCACCGCCTCGCCCAGGTAGTGCGCGGAGAGATCACCCGGCGCGGTATCACGGGACAGTGCGTTCAGCGCGGCCGCGAGATCGGGCAGGAGCGCGGGGTCGGGGGTGCCGCGGGACAGATCGACGCGAAAAGCGTTGTCGGAGTGCGAATGCAGACGCTGATACCGGCCGATCGGTGCTTGCTGCTGCTCCCCGACGAAAGTGCCCGCCCGCCCACGTGCGGTGATCGCGCCGGTCGCGGCCAGCGCACGCCACGCCTGGCTGACGGTCGCGGGGGAGACCCGCAGTTCGCGGGCGACCTCACGCACGGTGGGTAGCCGGGTACCGGGTGTCAGTGCGCCGGAACGGATTCGGCGCCCGATGGCGGCGGCGATTCCGGCAGCGGTTCGTTCGTCGAGGTCCCCGGCGAAGTCCGCGGGAAGTGCGGTCGGCGAGGCTTCGGTCATGGGCCCATTCTGCGGGGTCGTGCGCGGCCGATCCGAGGGCGTCGCCAAGGTTTACGGCATTGAAACTGTTTCCGCACTCTTGTAACACAACGGAATCAGTTGTAGGTGCAGTATAACAAAGCATGGGAATCGTTAGAGCGGCGCTCGTTCAGACCACCTGGGCCGGCGACAAAGAATCAATGATCAAGGTTCACGAGGACTACGCACGGGAGGCGGCGGCGCAGGGCGCGCAGGTGATCTGTTTCCAGGAGTTGTTCTACGGCCCGTATTTCTGCCAGCGACAAGACGCCAAGTTCTACGAGTACGCCGAATCGGTGCCCGGCCCGACGACGGAACGGTTCGCGGCATTGGCCGCCGAGCTGAACATGGTGATGGTGCTGCCGGTGTACGAGCGCGAGATGGACGGGCTGCTCTACAACACGGCGGCGGTGATCGATGCCGATGGCTCCTACCTGGGCAAATACCGCAAACACCACATCCCGCAGGTGACCGGGTTCTGGGAGAAGTTCTACTTCCGGCCGGGCAATCTGGGCTGGCCGGTATTCGATACGGCGGTCGGCAAGGTGGGCGTCTATATCTGTTACGACCGCCATTTCCCGGAGGGCTGGCGGGCGCTCGGCCTCGCGGGCGCGGAAATCGTGTTCAATCCGTCGGCGACGTCGAGGGGGCTTTCCAGTTATCTGTGGAAACTCGAGCAGCCCGCCTCCGCGGTGGCCAACGAGTATTACATCGGCGCGATCAACCGGGTCGGTATCGAGAGCGAATACGGCGACGACGACTTCTACGGTACGAGCTATTTCGTCGACCCCGAGGGCAAGTTCGTCGGCGAGGTCGCCTCCGATACCTCGCCGGAATTGGTTGTTCGTGATCTTGATATGGATCTGATCAAGATCGTTCGCGAGCGCTGGGCGTTCTATCGTGACCGCCGTCCTGATGCCTACGCAACGTTGGTGAACCCCTGATGCGCACCTTCATCCACGGCGGGACGGTGGTGAGCGCCACCGGGTCCCAGCTACTCGACGTGCTGATCGATGACGAGACTATTGTCGCTGTCCTGCAACCGGGTTCGACCGCGATCGGTGCCGATCTGGCGGCCGACGCCGACACGGTGATCGACGCGACCGGCAAGTATGTGATCCCCGGCGGCGTCGACGGCCACACGCACATGCAGTTGCCGTTCGGCGGCACCGAGGCCAGTGACACCTTCGAAACCGGTACCAGGGCCGCGGCCTGGGGCGGCACCACCACGATCGTCGACTTCGCCGTGCAGAAGCCGGGCCAGCGGGTGCAGGACACCCTCGCCGAATGGCATGGCAAGGCCGCCGGGCAGTGCGCGATCGACTACGGGTTCCACCAGATCATCGGCGAGGTCAACGACGAATCCCTGAAAGGGATGAGCGAACTCGTCAGCGAAGGCGTGACGAGCTTCAAGCTGTTCATGGCCTATCCGGGTGTCTTCTACTCCGACGACGGCCAGATCCTGCGCGCCATGCAGTCCGCGGGTGATCTCGGCGCGTTGATGATGATGCACGCGGAGAACGGCATCGCCATCGATGTCCTGGTCGAACAGGCCATCGCACGCGGCGACACCTCGCCCTACTTCCACGGCACGAGCCGTCCGTGGCAGATGGAAGAGGAGGCCACCCATCGCGCGATCATGTTGGCGCAGTTGACCGGTGCGCCCCTGTATGTGGTGCACGTGTCGGCCAAGCAGGCGATGGAACAGATCGCCACGGCGCGCGGCAACGGCCAGAACGTCTTCGCCGAGACCTGCCCGCAGTACCTGTACCTTTCGCTCGAAGAACAGCTCGGCGCACCGGGTTTCGAGGGCGCCAAGTGGGTCTGCTCGACGCCGCTGCGCTCGCGCGCCGAGGGGCATCAGGACGAGCTGTGGCGCTTCATCCGCACCGGTGATGTCACCGCGGTCAGCACCGACCACTGCCCGTTCTGCATGAAAGACCAGAAAGAGCTCGGCGTCGGCGATTTCAGCAAGATCCCCAACGGGATCGGCGGTGTCGAGCACCGGATGGATCTGCTGTTCCAGGGCGTCAAGGACGGGCGGATCTCCCTCGAACGGTGGGTGGAGGTGTGCTGCACCACCCCGGCCCGGATGTTCGGCATGTACCCGCGCAAAGGCGTGATCAGTCCGGGGGCCGATGCCGATGTCGTGATCTATGACCCCAACGGGCACACCAGCATCGGGCTCGGAAAAGCCCATCACATGAACATGGATCACTCCGCCTGGGAGGGCTTCGAGATCGACGGACACGTCGACACGGTCCTGTCGCGCGGCAAGGTGATCGTCGATGACGGTGCCTATCACGGTCGCGCCGGGCACGGCCGGTTCATCCGGCGCGGCCTCGCGCAGAACCTCCTGTAGGACCCCGACTTTTCGAAACGGAGAGTACCCATGGACATCGGTGTGGTCCTGCAGTGCACACCACCTGCCTCGCGGGTGATCGAACTGGCCAGAGTGGCCGAGACCCATGGGTTCTCGCATGTGTGGACCTTCGACTCGCACCTGCTCTGGCAGGAGCCCTACGTGATCTACAGCCAGATCCTGGCCGCCACCCGCAAGGTGATCGTCGGTCCGATGGTCACCAATCCGGCCACCCGGGACCAGACGGTGACCGCGTCCACCTTCGCCACGCTCAACGAGATGTTCGGCAACCGCACGGTCTGCGGTATCGGTCGCGGCGACTCGGCGATCCGTACCCTCGGCGGCAAGCCGACAACCCTGGCCACCCTGCGTGCGTCGGTCGAAGTGATCAGGGAACTCGCCAACGGCCGCAGCGCCCGGATCGGCGACACCGAGGTGCGTTTTCCGTGGGCCGCCGATTCGCGACTCGAGGTGTGGGTGGCCGGGTACGGGCCCAAGGCGCTCGAACTCACCGGGCAGGTCGCCGACGGGTTCATCCTGCAGCTCGCCGATCCCGACATCACCGCCTGGACCATCGCCAAGGTGCGTGCGGCGGCCGAGGCGGCCGGGCGTGATCCGCTGTCGGTGCAGATCTGTGTCGCCGCGCCTGCCTACGTCACCGACGGATCGGCCGACGCGCTGGCACATGCCCGCGACCAGTGCCGGTGGTTCGGCGGCATGGTCGGCAACCACGTGGCCGACATCGTCACGAAATACGGTGCGGGCGGCGATGTTCCGGCAGCGCTCACCGACTACATCGCGGGCAGACAGGGCTACGACTACAACCAGCACGGGCGGGCCGGCAACACACACGCCGATTTCGTGCCCGATGAGATCGTCGACCGGTTCTGCCTGATCGGGACACCCGACGAACAACTCGCCCGCCTGTGGGAGCTCGAGCAGCTCGGCGTCGACCAGTTCGCGGTGTACCTGCAGCACGACGCCAAGACGGCCACCCTCGACGCATACGGCGAGCAGATTCTGCCGCGCCTGCATCAGCCGGTCACCGCGACCAAGGAGGCGCAGCACTCATGACCATCGATCTCGCGATGCTGTGGGCGGCGTACACGATCGGCGTCGTCGGGCTGGGTTTCGCCGCCGCGCTCGCCGGGCACCGGCGGGTGCAGCGCCGGGCAGGAGAGCGGCGGTGACCACGGCGACCATCGATCCGGCCACCGCCGTCGTCCCACCGAAGATCCGAGCGTCGACCCCGGCGCGCACCCGGATGCTGCGCGCGGCCTACGGGGTCGGCGCGTTCGTCCTCGTGGCGGTGATCTGGGAGCTGGTGAAGGTGCTGGTGCCCGCCGACGGCGTGAGTATCGGCGGTACCCGAGTGCTCCCGCGAACCAGCGATGGCGCACTCCCGCATGTCTGGGCCGTGTTCACCGTGCTCGGTGAACCGGACGGCAAGGGCACCGTCGGCGAAACACTTTTGCGCACAGCGATGTTCACGCTGGGACTGTCGTTGCTCGCGCTACTGCTCGGCGCCGCGGTCGGCGTGGCACTTGCCGTCGCGATGCAGCGGTTCGGCTGGCTGGAACGCGGGTTGCTGCCGTATGTGGTTCTCTCCCAGACGGTTCCACTCATCGCGCTGGCCCCGCTGGTGGCGGCGTGGGGCGGCAAACTGTCCATCGGCGGTGAGCCGTGGCGGCCGTGGATGAGCATCGTGGTGATCGCGGCCTACCTGGCGTTCTTCCCGATCGCCGTCGGGATGCTGCGCGGATTGCAGTCACCGTCGGCGGCCTCGGTCGAACTGATGCGCAGTTGCTCGGCCGGTTGGTGGGCGACGTTGACGCGCTTGCGCTTTCCCGCCGCGGTCCCGTCCTTGATTCCCGCGCTGCGCCTGGCCGCCGCGGCGGCGGTGATCGGTGCGGTCGTGGCCGAGATCTCGACCGGCACCGCGGGCGGGATCGGACGACAGATCATCGTGTTCTCCCAGCAGGCCACCGGTGACTCGGCGCGGCTCTACGCTGCCGTTTTCGCCGCCGCACTGCTCGGCGTCGTCCTCACCGCGCTGGTCGGCCTGGTGGAGCTGGCGTTGCGGCGCTACAGCCACCCGCCGGGCACGGGCGCTTCGAGCGAGGGCTGATGAGCGCCGCCGAGACACTCTCCACGACAACGCTTCAGGAAGAAGTACTGATGACTACCACGGTCACTGAACCCGACAGTCCGGTGTCGCCGGTCTCGGCCGCGGTGGAGCTGAGCCACCTGGGCAAGGTCTTCGCCGCCGGTGCGGTGACGGCTCTGTCCGATGTTTCCCTCACCGTCGCGGCAGGCGAATTCGTCTCGCTCATCGGACCTTCCGGCTGTGGCAAGTCCACCCTGCTGCGGATCATCGCCGACCTCGAGACGCCGAGCAGCGGCACCGTCACCGTGCACGGTAAGCCCGCGCGGCAGGCCCGGATCGACCAGGACTACGGCATCGCGTTCCAGCAGGCCGGGCTGCTCGAATGGCGCACTGTCGCAGCCAATGTCGAGCTGCCACTCGAGTTGCACAAGGTGTCGAAGACCCAGCGCAGGGCACGCAGCGCCGAACTGCTCGCCATGGCCGGGCTCAGCGAGTTCGCCGACCGATATCCGGCCCAACTGTCCGGCGGTATGCAACAACGCGTCGCCATCGCCCGCGCGCTGGCCCGCAAGCCCTCGCTGCTGCTGATGGACGAACCGTTCGGTGCGCTCGACGAGATGACCCGAGAACGCATGCAGGGCGAGTTGCTGCGGATCGCGGGGGAGACCGGTGCCGCCGTCGTGTTCGTCACCCACTCGATTCCCGAAGCGGTGTACCTGTCGGACCGGGTGGTGGTGCTCTCCGCGCGACCCGGCCGGATCAGCGACATCGTGTCGACCGGTGGCTGGGATCGCCAGTCGGGCAACGATGTTCGGGCGTCGACCGAGTTCTTCGGCGCCGTGGCCGCCGTGCGGGCGGCACTGCGTGGCGAACCCGACGACACGGCCGTGGCCGGACGGGAGCTGTGATGAAGACCTGGCTGCCGCCCCTGCTGGTCGGTGTCGTCGTGCTCGCGCTCTGGCAGGTGCTCACCGTGGTGGCGGGCGTGCCCTCGTTCCTGCTGCCCGCGCCGAGCGCGATCGCCGCCCAGTTCGGTGCGAACGCGGGCCGGATCCTGGACGCCTCCCTCGCCACCGGTACGAACGCGCTGATCGGGTTCGTCGCCGGGACGGTGCTCGGCCTGGCCGCCGCCGTGCTCGCGGTGCGATTCACCCTGATCGACGGGCTGCTCACCCCGCTGGCCGCGGCGGCCGCGGCAGTGCCGATCGTGGCGCTGGCACCGCTGCTGAACTCGATGTACTCGACGACCACTGAGACACCGCGACGTCTCGTCGTCACGATTGTCGTGTTCTTCCCGGTCTTCGTGAGCACCGCGCGCGGATTGCGTCAGGTGCCCAAGGTGCAGGCCGACCTGATGACCTCCTACGCCGCGTCGGGCTGGCAGATCACCCGCACCGTGCGCCTGCCCGCCGCGCTGCCGCACCTGTTCACGGGCCTGCGGATCGCCGCACCCGGCGCGGTCATCGCGGCCGTCATCGCCGAGTACTTCGGCGGCCTGCAGAACGGGCTCGGCAGCCGGATCACCTCCGCCGCGGCCAATACCGCCTATCCGCGGGCCTGGGCCTACGTCGTCGGTGCGATGTGCGTGGGCCTCGTCTTCCTGGCAGCAGTGTTGCTGCTCGAACAACTCACCCGCCGACCCCGAACCCCACTGCTGTCCACGATCCGATGAGGGAGATCCATCCATGAGCACAACCGCACTCCGGTTGGCCGGCGCGGTGGCCGCGGCCGCCGTGGCCGCCGCCGCGCTGACCGGCTGTAGTACCACCGACAGTGGCTCTGAGACCACCGCCGACGGCCTCACCAAGGTGACCTTGCAGCTGCAATGGTTCAAGCAGGGGCAGTTCGCGGGCTACCTGGCCGCGGTGGACCAGGGCTTCTACAAGGAGCAGGGCCTGTCGGTCGAGATCCTCGACGGGGGCACCGACATCGTGCCGCAGACGGTGCTCGCCCAGGGCCAGGCCGACTACGCGGTCGCGTGGGTGCCCAAGGCCCTCGCCTCGCGCGAGGCAGGCGCCGGGATCACCGAGATCGCGCAGATCTTCCAGAAGTCGGGCACTATGCAGGTCTCGTTCAAGGCCGACAACATCGCCGGACCCGCCGCGCTGCGCGGCAAAACGGTCGGAAACTGGGGCTACGGCAACGAATTCGAGCTCTTCGCCGGCATGACCAAGGCGGGCATCGACCCGGCGAAGGACGTGAAACTGGTCCAGCAGCAGTTCGACATGAACGCCTTCCTCGCCAAGGACATCGCCGCCGCCCAGGCCATGTCCTACAACGAGTACGCGCAGCTGCTCGAAACGAAGAACCCGGCTACCGGAAAGCTCTACACGGCAGACGATTTCAGCACCATCGACTGGAACGCCGAGGGCGTGGCCATGCTGCAGGACGCGCTGTGGGCCAACACCGAGAAGCTGCAGGACAGCGAATACCAGGACCAGACGGTCAAGTTCCTGGCTGCCTCGCTCGAGGGCTGGGCGTTCTGCCGTGACAATCTCGACAAGTGCCGCGACATCACGGTGGCCGCCGGCGCGACTCTCGGTGCGGGACACCAGCAATGGCAGATCAACGAGGTGAACAAGCTGATCTGGCCCTCGCCCGCGGGGATCGGCGCCATCGACAAGACCGCGTGGGATCGCACGGTGTCGATCGCCAAGAGCACCAAGAACGCCGAGGGCGCGACGGTGCTCACCAAGGACCCGGGTGCCGACGCCTACACCAGCGAGTACGTCACGAAGGCTCTCGATCAGTTGAAGGCCGCCGGCGTGGACGTGACGGGCGCGAGTTACCAGCCCACGCAGGTCGTGCCGACCGAGGGCGGTAAGTAGCGCGTCCGACCCCCGGCGGCCCATCGGAGTGCCGATGGGCCGCCGGGGCAGTGCTCAGCGCGGCGTGAGTCCGATGACCACCCCGCCCTGCTGCCAGGTCTGGTAGATGTCGGCCTTGGACGGTTCACCGTCGGGCAGGTAGCCGATGCCGTTGAACTTCGCGTTCTGTTTGTTGTCGCGCGCGATCACCGCGAACAGGTCGATGACGTCCTTCTCCTCGGTATACACAGTGGCGGTGAAGGATTCGGGGGAGCGCCCGCGCGAGAGCGTCATCTGGCCGTCGCCCTGCAGGTTCTTCACCCAGGGACGCAGTGCGGTACCGATCAGCAGGGTGTCATCGTGTTTTGTGTAGGCCACCGGGACGTCGTAGACCGCACCGGATCTGCGGCCGACGACATGCAGGGTCGCCAGCCGCTTGCCGACGATGCCGGACAGGACCGGCACCTTCAACAGGCTGCGGACCACGGAATTGACCCTGGCCTGATTGGCACGGATCGGCTCGGGGCCGCTGGTTGTCGGTGTGCCGTACGGGTTTTCCGAACGCACGCTATCGCTCATCGTCCCAGTATGGGATGCGCGGCCGCTGCCCGCACCGCAGGTGCCCTACGCTGCGATGATGACATCTGGGCAGACCGAGATCTGGCACAACCCGCGCTGCACGAAGAGCCGCACCGCCACCGCGCGTCTGGACGCGGCAGGCGTGGACTACACCGTGCGCCGCTACCTCGATGATCCGCCGACGGTCGCGGAACTGCGGGCGGTGCTGGCGCGGCTCGGCGCCCAGCCGTGGGACATCACCCGCACCGGCGAGCAGATCGCCAAGGACCTCGCCATGGCGGAATGGGGCCGCACCGAGGCTGATCGGGAGCGGTGGTTGAGTGCCTTGGCCGAGAACCCGAAGCTGATTCAGCGGCCGATCGTGCTCACCGCCGACGGCGGTGCGGTGGTGGCCCGCGACGAGCAATCGCTGCGCGCGCTCGACGGATCGTCGTGATCGCCCGGAGGTGACCTGATCAGTGGTCGTCGTCTCCGGCGAGCAGGCCGTCCAGGATGACCCGTGTATCCGGAACGAAAGGCCACGCCGGATCACGCAGGTGCGCACGCAGTTCGGCGTCGGTCCACCACCAGCCGTCCGTGATCTCGGACGGCTGGTGGACGATCGGACCGTCGTAGCGGTACTCGTAACCGAACAGGTGACAGCGCAGCGCGCGGCCCGCCCAGTCGCCGTCCCAGGACGCGGTGGCGCGCAACGGAAGTACGGTGCCGACGGGAACGGCGATGCCGAGTTCCTCACGGAGTTCCCGGATCGCGGTGTCGGACGGATTCTCACCGGCGTCGACCACGCCGCCCGCGAGGCAGTCGTGCATGCCCGCGAAAACGAGTTTGCTGTCGGTGCGCCGATGGACGTACACGCGCGTTCCGTCCGCCGACCGCACGAGGACGCCCGCGCTCGCGTGCCACAGCCCCTCGCGGTAGACGGTGCCGCGAGGGGCCTCGCCGATCACCAGCCCCTCGGCGTCGTAGACGGCGAGCAGTTCGTCCTCCGGATTCGCAGACACCGCCCGAGGGTAACCGCCGGGCAGCGCTGATCACCGCTTCCGGCGCTGGGGCTTCACCCCCGGTCGGGGTGCGGCGGCGCGGGCCGCGGTCGCGACCGCGGCCCGCGCCGCGGCGGTTTCGGCGTCGAGCGTTCGGCGGATCAGGTACTGCTGGCCGCAGGTCCAGAGCGCGTTGGTGGCGAAATAGGTGAGCACGACGACCGGCAGGATCGCGCCGCCGATGAGCGCACCCGCCGGGAACACCCACAGCGACAGGTTCCGCATGATCGCCGCCGTGCTGTTGTCCGCGACCGGCGGGGTCAGCCGCGCCGTGAAATGCGTGGCGAGGGCGGCGATCAGCACCAGCGGGACGGCGAGGACGGCCACCGCGACGAACACCTCGCCCGCGCCGGACAGGGTCGCCGACAGTGGTGCGCCGAACAATCCGGCGTCGAGGAACGCGCGGACCTCGGGTGCGCCGAACAGGTAGTTCGCGGTGGCGCTGTTGACGTCGACCGGCAGTGGGTGGTCTGTGGAAGTGAACGGGCCGACCGCGTAGGTGCCGGTGCGGTCGAACGAGCGCAGCACGTGGAACAGGCCGAGGAAGACCAGTCCCTGGGCGATGAGCGGAACGAACCCGGCGAACATGCGCACGCCGTGCTCGCGATGCAGCAGCCGGATCTTCTCGGCCTGGGCGCGCGGGTCGTCGCGATGGGTGCGGCGGATGGTGTCCATCTGTGGTTGTAGCGAGCGCAGGATCTTTTGGGACCTGGCTTGTCGTAGTGCGGTGCGCACGAGCAGCGCGCGGACGGTGACGACCAGGGCGACGACGGCGAGCAGCCACGCGAGACCGCTGGCCGGGCCGAGTGGGACGGCGAAGAGTTGGTGCCAGCACCACAGGACCGCGGACACGGGGTAGTACACGAAATCGAGCATGACGGGACGACCTGTCCGTGAAGCGTGCGCGAACGCACGAAAAGGGGAGTGGGATCACGAAATCCGACAGGCGGCGCCGATGGCGCGGCACCTGTCAGTGGTGATCGATCCCCGGAGCTCGTGGACGTGGACGACCGGCAGCATCCGGATTGCTCTGTCGCAGAAAGGATCCGCGCAGTCGGCGCTGCGCCGACCGCGGTGGACCCGCACACGCGACCCGAACGGGCAGCCGGCTGCGACCGGTGACCGCGACCAGCGCGCACACCATCGCGGCGGCGACAGCGCCGAACGCGAGCATGCGGGTGGCCTCACCGCCGGGCGTGGAAATGAGCACGAAGGCGGGCAGCACGCACGCGAGAACCGCGTACGCCATCACCATCGCCCGTGCCTGCACGACACCGAGCATACCGGTGCCCGCCGCACTCTCTGCGCGTCGAAAGAGTGGCTCGGGTAATGTGGAGACGTAAGTACGGCCGAACGCGACACTAAGTGTTACTTTGAGTAACACATATGTAGATGGAACGCGATGTCACGGTCAATTTCACCGCGGGTATCCTTGGCCCTGTGACTGCACCATCCGCGCATGCCGATCAGACCGCAGGTGACGGCCGCGCCACCCGCTGGCACGGCCACAAAGAGCGTCGTCGCGCGGAGATGATCGACGCCGCGGTCGAGGTGATCGAGGAACACGGTCTCGAGATCTCGGTGCAGCTGATCGCCGAACATCTGGCGCTGCCGCGACCTGTGGTCTACCGCCACGTCGGTGGCCGGGCAGAACTCGACGCGCTGGCGCGGCGGCGGATCCTGGAACTGCTGCTCGCGGAGTTGCTGCCCGCCCTGCAGCCCGATGGCACGCTCAAGGACGCGGTGCGTGGCGCCATCAGTACCTATCTCGGCTGGATCGAACGCCACCCGAACCTGCACCGCTTCCTCGGCGACGCCGCCCCACAGGGCGCACCGAGCCTCAGCGGTGCCGGACGTGCTGTCAGTGGTCAGTTGGCCGATATCTTCGCGGCCAGCCTGGCCCGTTTCGGCATCGAACCCGCGCGCGGGCGGCCGATGGCCTTCGGCATCGTCGGCCTCGTCGACGGTGTGGTGGCGAGTTGGCGTGCAGAGTCGGAGCCGGTGCTCACCACCGAGCAGGTGCAGGGCATTCTGACCGAGTCGGTGCTGTCGCTGTTCGAGGGCAATGCCCGCAGTCTCGGTGTTCCGCTGCAACGGGATTCACTCGTGTCCGACCTGCTCATCGCGCCGGACGCGGCCCCGCCGCCCAGTGAGCGACTGCGCTGACTCACCCGGCCAGCACACGATAGGTCCGATTCCACAGCCACTCGACGGGCCCGCGCTCGAAACGGCACAGCCACAGGTGCGCGAACGCGATGATCGCCGCGGCGACGAACAGATAGATCGCCACGGTGAACGGCACCCGTGCCGAATCCGAGACCCGCGCCGCGAGCCCG
Source organism: Nocardia sp. A7 (assembly GCF_046549215.1). NCBI lineage: Bacteria > Bacillati > Actinomycetota > Actinomycetes > Mycobacteriales > Nocardiaceae > Nocardia > Nocardia sp. A7. The sequence continues at coordinate 570,601 of NZ_JAJPWE010000002.1, forward strand.
AAACCCCAGCCGTAGCAGAGTATTCCGGCGATCAGGTTCTGCAGGATGTAGCAGCTGAGCGCGGTACGGCCGACTTCGCTCAGGCGTGCGCCCGCGAACCCGAGGTGGGGCCTGCGCAGGTAGAACTCGGCGACCGCGGCCAGGATGGCGAGGGCGACGAACGGTGCCGTCCCGTAGCGCGTCAACAGGATGTAGTCGCCGCCGCCGATGATGCCCACCGCCAGGTCCAGCGGCGCGGCGACCGCGAACCCGATCACCATGAGCCGCCGTCGAATTCGCGCTCCTTCGGGCCGGAAGACGCCCGCCCGGAACAACCGCGCGCCGACCAGGAACAGGGCGATCGACATCGGGAACACGAAGATCGTCTCGAGTCGGAACATCAGCGCATTGTCGAGCCGGAACAGCACCAGATCCCAAAAGGAGCCGTCCGCATAGGGATTCGGGTCGAGCGGTGTCGAAGCGGCGCTCTCCCGCGCCGGTGCGAAGGCGAGGGCGGCGGCGATCAGCGTCAACATCGTCACGTGGACTGAGGCCGCGATGATCAGCCAACGGCGTTGTGCGCGTTCACTTGTCGCGAGCACATAGGCGACGACGAGGCCGGTCAGCGCGTAACCCATCAGGACGTCGAACTCGGCGACGAACAGGAAGTTCAGTAAACCGTCGAGCAGGAGCAGCCCCGCGCGATAGGGGTATCTGCCCGGCCACGGCCGGGCACCTCGCTGTGCCGAACCCTGCTGGATGGCCAGTCCGATCCCGAACATCACCGTCAGCAGGCCGAGGAATTTTCCCTGTGCGATCTGCTGGAGCACCCGTTCGGACCACATCCAGGCGTTCTCGGGGGTAGCGCCGAGCTGGTCGAGGTAGCCGATCATCCCCGCCGCGCTGGTGAAGATCCAGATATTGGTACCGAGGGTGCCCAGGATCGCGATGCCGCGCAGCACGTCCAAGGCGATCATGCGAGCGGCCCGGGGCGCGGCAGGTGCCGCGGTGGCGGGTGTGACGGCGTCGGTCATGCACTGAGTATCGGCGCGCGCCCCCGCCCAGCGGATCGCTCGCGAGAACGATTCCAGGTCCCCCACTCGGGGGATGTTACTGGCCTCCAGCGGCCTCGCTGGGCAGAGATGCGGGTGCGGGTCCGACGCGTCGCCTAGGCTCGACAGCATGCAGCGCATCATCGGAATCGAGGTCGAATACGGCATCTCGACCCCCACGGAGCCGACGGCCAACCCGATCCTCACCTCCACACAGGCCGTTCTCGCCTACGCCGCCGCCGCGGGCGTGCCGAGAGCCAAGCGGACCCGCTGGGACTACGAGGTGGAATCCCCGCTGCGTGACGCGCGTGGTTTCGACCTGAGCCGGATGAGTGGGCCCGCCCCGGTCATCGACGCCGACGAGGTCGGCGCGGCCAACATGATCCTCACCAACGGCGCCCGGCTCTACGTCGACCACGCCCACCCCGAGTACTCCGCGCCCGAGGTCGTCGACCCGCTCGACGCGGTCATCTGGGACAAAGCGGGCGAGCGGGTGATGGAAGCGGCCGCGCGGCATGCCTCGAGTGTGCCGGGAGCGCCCCGGCTGCAGCTGTACAAGAACAATGTCGACGGCAAGGGCGCTTCCTACGGCACCCACGAGAACTACCTGATGAGCCGCGACACCCCGTTCAGCCACATCATCGCGGGACTCACCCCGTTCTTCGTCTCCCGCCAGGTGATCTGCGGCGCGGGCCGGGTCGGCATCGGCCAGTCCGGTGACCACGCCGGATTCCAGCTGTCCCAGCGCGCCGACTACATCGAGGTCGAGGTCGGCCTCGAGACCACGCTCAAGCGCGGCATCATCAACACCCGCGACGAACCGCACGCCGACGCCGACAAATACCGGCGACTGCACGTGATCATCGGCGACGCCAACCTCGCCGAGATGTCGACCTACCTCAAGGTCGGCACCACCGCACTGGTGCTCGACATGATCGAGGGCGGCGAGGACCTCTCGGAGTTCCAGCTCGCCCGCCCGGTCACCGCCGTGCACCAGATCAGCCACGACCCCACGCTGCGCGCCACCGTCGCACTCGCGGACGGCCGCGAGCTGACCGGCCTTGCGCTGCAACGGCTTTACCACGAGCGGGCCGCCAAGTTCGTCCACCGCCAAGGCAACGACGACCCGCGCGTGCTCGACATCCTCGACAACTGGGCGATGGTCCTCGACCTGCTCGAGCGCGACCCGATGGAGGCCGCGCACCTGCTCGACTGGCCCGCCAAACTGCGCCTGCTCGAAGGCATGCGCAGTCGTGAGGGCCTGGGCTGGGCCGCGCCCAAACTGCACCTGATGGACCTGCAGTACTCCGATGTGCGCCTGGACAAAGGCCTCTACAACCGGCTGGTCGCGCGTGGGTCGATGAAGCGGCTCGTCAGCGAACAGCAGGTGCTCGACGCGATGACCAACCCGCCCACCGACACCCGCGCCTACTTCCGCGGTGAATGCCTGCGCCGCTTCGGCGCCGATATCGCCGCCGCCAGTTGGGATTCGGTGATCTTCGATCTGGGTGGTGATTCGCTGGTTCGGATCCCGACGCTGGAACCGCGCCGGGGCACGAAAGCGCACGTCGGCAAGCTGCTCGACGCCTCGCGCACGGCCGCGGAACTGGTCGAACAGCTCACCCACTGACGCGACGAAGGGGTCGACTGCGCGACAATCCGATCGCTATCGACCACCTTGTCGGATCCGCTCGGTAGGGTTGTGGGACACACACGATCATCGTGATGAGGAAGAGGAGGTCGGCTGCCATGGCACAAGAGCAGACCAAGCGCGCCGGGGGTGGCGACGAGGACGAGGGCCCCGAGGGCGTAGACGCGGCAGGGCAGGAACGCCGCGAGAAGCTGGCGGAGGAAACCGACGACTTGCTCGATGAGATCGATGACGTGCTCGAAGAGAACGCCGAGGACTTCGTGCGGGCGTATGTGCAGAAGGGCGGCCAGTGACCCCAGGTGACCCCTTGCGCCTCCACGCGGGGCGGGTTCTCTCCTCGTTCACCGAACATCTCCGCATGCACGCACCGGACCTGTTGCCCGCCAACAGGTTTCCGGTCTCGGATCTGACCGCGACGAAGGACCTGGCGCCGCACGGCACCACCATCGTCGCGGTCACCTACCGTGGCGGCGTGCTGATCGCGGGCGACCGCAGGGCCACCATGGGCAACCTGCTGGCCAGCCGCGATACCGAGAAGGTGTACATCACCGACACCTTCTCGGCCGCGGGCATCGCGGGCACCGCGGGCATCGCGATCGAGATGGTGCGGCTGTTCGCCGTGGAGCTGGAGTACTACGAGAAGATCGAAGGCGTGCCGCTCACCTTCGACGGTAAGGCCAACAAGCTGTCGAAGATGGTGCGCGACAACCTGCCCGCGGCCATGCAGGGCCTGGCCGCGATCCCGCTGCTGGTCGGTTTCGACGATCAGATCCTCGACCTCGACCGGTCCGGCCGCATCGTGTCCTACGACGTGGTCGGCGGACGCAGCGAGGAGCGGTTCGGCTACACCGCCGTCGGATCCGGTTCGACATTCGCGAAGTCGTCGCTGAAAAAGCTCTACCAGCGCGGCATCGACCAGGACCGGGCCTTGCGGATCGCGGTGGAATCGCTGTTCGACGCCGCCGACGACGACACCGCCACCGGTGGTCCCGACATGCTGCGCGGGATCTACCCGACAGCGGTGGTGATCGGTGCCGAGGGTGCGGAGGAGATCGGTGAGAATCGTCTCGCCGAGATCGCTCGCGGTGTGATCGCCGACCGGGAAGCCGCGGAAGAAGGGGGCGCCGTCCTATGACGCTGCCGTATTACGCCTCGGCCGAGCAGATCATGCGCGACAAGACCGAGCTCGCCCGCAAGGGCATCGGTCGCGGTCGCAGTGTGATCGTGCTGGTCTACGCCGACGGTGTGCTGTTCGTCGCCGAGAACCCCTCGGCGACGCTGCACAAGGTCAGCGAGCTCTACGACCGCGTCGGGTTCGCCGCGGTCGGCAAGTACAACGAGTTCGAGGCACTGCGCCGCGGCGGCATCCTGCAGGCCGACCTCAAGGGTTACCAGTACGACCGGCGCGATGTCACCGGGCGTGGGCTGGCCAACCTGTACGCGCAGACCCTCGGATCGATCTTCACCGACCAGCTCAAGCCCTACGAGGTGGAGATCTGCGTCGCCGAGGTCGGTTATCCGGAACAGTCACCGACTTCGGTGCTGTACCGGATCACCTTCGACGGTTCCATCGTCGACGAACGCGAGTACGTCGTCATGGGTGGCACCACCGAGCCGATCCTGACCCAGCTCAAGGCGGCCTACAAGCCGGGGCTGTCGCTCGATGACGCGTTGAAGGTGGCGATCGGCGCCTTGGTGGCCGGTCAGCCGGAGGCCGACAAGGACAAGCGTTCGCTCGGTGAGGCGTCCCTGGAGGTGGCCACGCTCGAGCAGCAACGGCCTCGCCGGGCGTTCCGCAGGCTGCAGGGACCCGCTCTGGAGACGGCGTTGGCCGCGTCGAAGCCGAAAGCGGTGAAAGAGGCGAAGCTGCCCGAACCCGACGACGGCGCGGGGGAATAACCCGCCGTCACGATCATGATCGGGCCTGTGAACCACCGTGGTTCACAGGCCTGATCTCGTCGTGTGCGCGGAGGTCGTTCGCTGTACGAATCGTTGTGAACACGTATGCGAATGGGATGTCAGGAGCGCCGCGCGGGTACTGGTCATGGCTGTACTGTCGAAAGGGTGCAGCGACGAATCATGGGGATCGAGACCGAGTTCGGTGTGACATGCACCTTCCACGGTCACCGTCGGCTGTCCCCCGACGAGGTAGCCCGGTACTTGTTCCGCCGGGTCGTGTCCTGGGGCCGTAGCTCCAATGTCTTCCTTCGCAACGGTGCCAGGTTGTACCTCGACGTCGGATCGCATCCCGAGTACGCCACCGCCGAATGCGACAGCCTGGTGCAGTTGGTCACCCACGACCGGGCAGGCGAGCGGGTGCTGGAAGACCTGCTCATAGACGCCGAACAGCGCCTCGCCGAAGAAGGTATCGGCGGCGACATCTACCTGTTCAAGAACAACACCGACTCCGCGGGCAACTCCTATGGCTGCCACGAGAACTTCCTCGTGGTGCGCGCCGGCGAGTTCTCCCGGATCTCCGATGTGCTGCTCCCGTTCCTGGTCACCCGCCAGCTCATCTGCGGGGCGGGCAAGGTGCTGCAGACGCCGAAGGCCGCCACGTTCTGCCTGTCGCAGCGGGCCGAGCACATCTGGGAGGGCGTCTCCTCGGCGACCACTCGCTCGCGCCCGATCATCAACACCCGCGACGAGCCGCACGCCGACGCCGAGAAGTACCGGCGCCTGCACGTGATCGTCGGTGACTCCAACATGGCCGAACCGAGCACCATGCTCAAGGTGGGCACGGCGTCGCTGGTGCTGGAGATGATCGAAGCCGGGGTGTCGTTCCGCGATTTCGCGCTCGACAATCCGATACGGGCCATTCGCGAGGTCAGCCACGATCTCACCGGCCGTCGTCCCGTGCGCCTGGCGGGCGGACGTCAGGCCAGCGCACTGGAAATCCAGCGCGAGTACTACGCCCGCGCCGTCGAGCACCTGCGCAACCGCGACCGCGATCCGCAGGTCGACGCGGTGGTTGACCTGTGGGGTCGCACCCTCGACGCGGTCGAGGCGCAGGACTTCGCCAAGGTCGACACCGAGATCGACTGGGTGATCAAGCGCAAGCTTTTCCAGCGCTACCAGGATCGCTACAGCATGGAGATGTCGGATCCCAAGATCGCCCAGCTGGATCTGGCCTACCACGACATCAAACGCGGTCGCGGTGTCTTCGATCTGCTGCAGCGTAAGGGTCTGGCCAAGCGGATCACCGAGGACGACGCCGTCGATGCCGCGGTGGACACGCCGCCGCAGACCACCCGCGCCAAACTGCGCGGTGATTTCATCACCGCCGCCCAGGAAGCCGGCCGTGATTTCACCGTCGACTGGGTGCACCTGAAGTTGAACGATCAAGCACAGCGCACGGTGCTGTGCAAGGATCCGTTCCGGTCCGTCGATGAGCGAGTCGACCGGCTGATCGCCTCGATGTAGGCGAACCCCTCAGACGGGGGGACCGACGACGGAACCGGTGGCGCATGGGAGCGATTGCGTAGGCGCCACCGGTTCCGTTGTGTGGTGGGCGGCTCAGTCCGCGGTGACGACCGTCGCGTAGGTGGCGGTCAGTCCGGCGATGAACGACGTGAGCGCCAATTCGAAACTGTCGTCGTCGATTTCGTCGGCGATCGCGCGCAGTAGGTGCGCCTGGTTCAGGTGGGGGTAGCGGTCGCGGTAGACCTGGACGTCGTCGGCGAAGCCGCCGGCGAAGGAGCCGACTGTCGAACCCATGACCAGGTAACGGGTGGCCGCGCCGATCATGGTGGCGTAGCGCGGCGGCCAGCCCGCGCGGACCAGACCGCCGTGTACGGCGTCGGCGGCGCGCAGGTTCTCGGCCCGGCGGCCGGGGCCCGTTGCCAGGTACGGCACGAAATTGGGGTGGGTGGCCAGTGCGGCGCGGTAGCTGCGGGCCCAGTCCGCGAGTGCTGAGTCCCAGCTCGTGGTGTCGAAGCTCGAGGTGTCGACGAGGCGCATGATGCCGGTGGCGATGTCGTCGAACAGGTCGTCCTTGTTGGGGTAGTGGCCGTAGAGCGAGGCGGCCTGCACGCCGAGTTCGGCGCCCAGTTTGCGCATGGAGACCTCGGCGAGTCCGTCGCGGTCGATCAGGACCAGCGCGGCGTCGCGAATGCGCTCGCGGCTCAACAGCGGTACGCGCGGCCTCGCCATGCGGTCCTCCTTCTCGTCGGGAATCGAACGGTATCACCGATGCCGAACTGTCCCTTGATTAACCGAACAGCGTTAGGATATGGTGCCCGGGTAAACCTAACGGCGTTTGGTTCAGGAGTGGTTCCGTGGATTTCCAGCTCACCCCCGCGCAGTCCGACCTGCGCGAACTCGCCCGCACCTGGGTGGACAGAGAAGTCGTGCCGTATGCGGCGCAGTGGGATCGCGACGAATCGGTAGATCGCGCGATCGTCGGCAAACTCGGGGCGCTGGGTTTCCTCGGCATCGGAATCACCGAGGAGTACGGGGGCTCCGGCGGCGACATGATGGACTACTGCCTGCTGCTGGAAGAACTCGGACGCGGAGACAGCGCGGTGCGCGGCATCGTGTCGGTCTCGCTCGGCCTGTTCGGCAAGTCGATCGCCGCCTACGGCACCGAGGAACAGAAGCAGCGGTTCCTGCCCGGGATCTGTGCGGGCTCGGCGCTCGGTTGTTTCGCGCTGACCGAGCCCGGCACCGGCTCCGATGCCGCCAACCTGGACACCCGCGCGATCCGCGACGGGTCGGACTGGGTTCTGTCCGGCACCAAGATCTTCATCACCAACGGCACCTGGGCCGATACCGCGCTGGTGTTCGCGCGGACCGGTGGCCCGGGTCCGAAGGGTGTCACCGCGTTCCTGGTGCCCACCGACGCACCGGGTTTCGGCCGCACCGAGGTCAAGGGCAAGCTCGGTCTGCGCGGCCAGGCCACCGCCGAACTCGTCCTCGACAGTGTCCGGGTGCCCGACTCGCTGCGCCTCGGCGAGGAGGGTCAGGGGTTCCGGATCGCGATGTCCGCGCTGGACAAGGGGCGCATCGGGGTCGCGTCCGGGTGCGTCGGCGTCGCCCGCGCCTGTCTCGAGGCCGCGGTGCGCTACGCCGGTGAACGCGAACAGTTCGGCAAGCCGATCGCCGGCTATCAGCTGGTTCAGGAACTGCTTGCCGATATCGCCGTCGAGACCGATGCTGCCCGGCTACTCGCCTGGCGCGCAGCCGATCTCGCTGATCGCGGGGAAGCCTTCGGCACCGCCGCGTCGATGGCGAAGCTGTTCGCCTCCGAGACCGCGGTCAAGGCCGCGAACAACGCGATCCAGGTGTTCGGTGGCTACGGCTACATCGACGAATACCCCGTCGCCAAGTACCTGCGCGATGCCCGCGTGCTGACCCTCTACGAGGGCACCACCCAGATCCAGAAACTGCTCATCGGGCGCGCCCTCACCGGCGTGAACGCCATTGTCTGACACAGGAGTACGACCCATGACCCACCGAACAGCCTTCGTCACCGGAGCCGCCCGCGGTATCGGTGCGGCGACCGCGGCCCGCCTGGCCGACGACGGATTCGCCGTTGCCGTCGTCGATCTCGACGCCGACGCCGCGGTGCTGGCCGCCGGGAAGATCAACGCGGCGGGCGGCACCGCGATCGGCCTCGGCTGCGATGTCGCCGACGAGGCCCAGGTGTCGGATGCGGCGGCGCGCACCGTGGCCGCGTTCGGCTCCCTGGACGTGCTCGTGAACAACGCGGGCGTGCTGCGCGACAACCTGCTGTTCAAGATGTCGGTCGAGGACTGGGACACGGTCATGGCGGTGCATCTGCGCGGTGCGTTCCTGTGCAGCAAGGCCGCGCAGAAGCACATGGTGGACAACGGTGGCGGCGCCATCGTCAACACCTCGAGCGTCTCGGCGCTCGGCAATCGTGGCCAGGCCAACTACGCGGCGGCGAAGGCGGGCATCCAGGGCCTGACCCGCACGCTCGCCATGGAACTCGGTCCGTTCGGAATCCGCGTCAATGCCGTGGCCCCCGGCTTCATCGCCACCGAGATGACCGCGGCCACCGCGGCGCGGATGGGCGTGAGTGCCGAGGACCTGCAGGCGAAAACCGCGGAGATCACCCCGCTGCGACGGGTCGGCGTGCCTGCCGACATCGCGAATGTGGTGGCGTTCCTCGCCTCCGACGATGCCGGATTCGTCACCGGACAGACCGTGTATGTCGACGGCGGACGCCGTCTCTAGGTTTCGGAGAAATACCATGCAGAGAACAGTTTTCAACGACGAGCACGAAGCATTTCGCAAGACCGTGCGCGCGTTCATCGAATCGCAGGTCTCACCGGTCTACGACCAGTGGTACGAGGCGGGCATCGTGCCACGCGAGTTCTACAGCAAGCTGGCCGATCTCGGGGTGTTCGGGATCGAGGTGCCCGAGGAATACGGTGGCGCCGGCATCGAATCGTTCAAGTTCCAGGCGATCCTGCTGGAGGAAACCACCCGCGCCGGTGTGTCTTTCGGTGGTTCGGGCGTGCACGTCGGGCTGTGCCTGCCGTATCTGAAGAACCTCGCGACCGAGGAACAGAAGCAGCGCTGGCTGCCGGGGTTCGTCTCGGGTGAGGTCATGTTCGCGATCGCGATGACCGAGCCGGGCACCGGTTCCGATCTCGCCGGAATGCGCACCACCGCACAGCTTTCCGACGACGGCACGCACTATGTGCTCAACGGATCCAAGACCTTCATCACCGGTGGCGTGCACGCCGATCGGGTGATCGTCTGCGCGCGGACCGCCCCGCCGTCGGAAACCGATCGCCGCCACGGCATCTCGTTGCTCGTCGTCGATACGAAGTCACCCGGGTACTCGGTCGGCCGCAAGCTGGACAAGCTGGGTCTGAAGGTGTCCGATACCGCCGAACTGTCGTTCACCGATGTGCGTGTTCCGGTGTCTGACCTGCTGGGTGAGGCGCACAAGGGCTTCAGCTACCTCGGCCAGAACCTGCCGCAGGAACGGCTCTCGATCGCGCTCGGTGCCTACGCCCAGGCCAAGGCGGCGATCCGGTTCACCCTCGAATACACCAGGGGCCGGACCGTTTTCGGTCAGCCGGTCGCCCAGTTCCAGAACACCAAGTTCGAACTGGCCGCCTGTCAGGCCGAGGTCGACGCGGCCGAAGCGGTCGTCGACCGGGCCCTGGAAGCCCTCGATCGCGATGAGCTCACCGCCGCCGACGCGGCCTCGGCCAAACTGTTCTGCTCCGAGGTGGCCTCGCGCGTGATCGACCGCTGCTTGCAATTGCACGGCGGCTACGGCTACATCAACGAGTACCCGGTGGCCCGCCTGTACGCCGACAACCGGGTCAACCGGATCTACGGCGGCACCAGCGAGGTAATGAAGATGATCATCGCGAAGGACATGGGCCTGTGAACGCCACACTCTCGCTGGCGAGCATCCTCGCCGAACCCGCCCGCCGCCGACCGAACCACCTCGCGCTGATCGAAGGCGACACCCGCATAACCTTCACCGATCTGTGGCACCAGGCCCGTGAGCAAGCGGGTGCCCTGATCGCCCGCGGGGTGAAACCCGGTGACCGCGTGGGGCTGCTGTGCCCGAACACCGCGGACTTCCCACGCGCCTACTTCGCCATCCTGGCCGCGGGCGCGACGGTGGTGCCCGTGCATCTGCTGCTCACCGCGCCGGAGATGGAGTACGTGCTACGCGACAGCGGCGCCTCGCTGCTGATCTGTCATCCGATGGTCGCGGCCACCGGGACCGAAGCCGCGCGCGGCGCGGGCATCGACGTGGTGGCACCCGAAGAGCTTGTCGGCGAGGCGATCTCGAACTTCGTCTCGCGTAGCCCACTGGACACCGCGGTCGTGTTCTACACCAGCGGCACCACCGGCACACCCAAGGGCGCCGAACTCAGCCACCTCAACATGGTGATGTGCGCGACGGTGAACACCTTCGACGCCAACGAGATCCACCGCGACGACATCGCACTCGGTGCCCTGCCGCTGTTCCATGTCTTCGGGCAGACGGTGTCGATGAACTCGCATTGGCGGGTCGGCGGCACCCTGGTGCTGATGCCGAGATTCGATGCGGCCGCGGCCGTTTCGCTGATGGCGGCCGAGCGGGTCAACCTGTTCCACGGGGTGCCGACGATGTATCTGTCGTTGATCGAGGCGGCGGCCGCGGCCCCGGAACTGCCCGAGCTGAAACTGTGTATCAGCGGTGGCGCCGCGTTACCGGTCGCCGTGCTCGAGGAATTCGAGCGGCTCTTCCACGCGCCGGTGCTCGAGGGGTACGGGCTGTCGGAGACCTCGCCGACCGCCGCGGTGAACCAGCCGTGCTTCGGCACCGAGGCGGGCACGGTCGGACACGCGGTGTGGGGCGTCGACGTGGAGATCGCCGATCCCGCGATCACCGACCGCATCGAACTGTTGCCGATCGGCGACGTCGGGGAGGTGGTGGTGCGTGGCCACAACGTATTCAGCGGCTACACCGGCAGACCGGAGGCGACCGCGGCCGCGGTGATCGACGGCTGGTTCCGCACCGGCGACCTCGGTACCCGCGACGAGACCGGCCGGGTGCGCATCGTCGACCGGATCAAGGAGATGATCCTGCGCGGCGGATTCAATGTCTATCCGACCGAGGTCGAAGCGGCCCTGATCCGGCACCCACACATCGCGCAGGTTGCCGTGATCGGCGTGCCCGACCCGCATTACGGTGAGGAGATCGTGGCGGTCGTCGTGCCAGAGGGCGCGGTGACCGCGCAGGAAGTGATCGACTTCGGCAAGCAACAGGTCGCGAAGTACAAGTACCCGCGCCGGGTCGAATTCGTCACCGAGCTACCCCTGGGCCCCACCCACAAGGTTCTCAAGCGCGAACTGCGCCAACGTTTCGGAGGAGCGGCATGACCACGGATTTCGCTGATTTCGACGCCCTGCGCGCCGCGATCGGCACCGAACTCGGCCCCAGCGACTGGGTCACCGTCGACCAGCGCCGCATCGACCTGTTCGCCGAAGCCACCGGCGACCACCAGTGGATCCACCTCGACACCGAACGTGCTGGCGCGGGCCCCTACGGTGCCACCATCGCCCACGGCTTCCTCACGCTGTCGCTGATCGTGCCCATGACCCAGCAGATCATGAGCGTCAGCGCGGCGAAGGCGGGCATCAACTACGGCCTCGACCGAGTCCGCTTCCTCACCCCGGTCCCGGTCGACAGCCGAATCCGTGCCCACCTCACCCTCACCGAGGTGACCGAAGTACCCGGCGGCGTCCAGATCCACCGCCATGTCACCGTGGAACTCGAGGGAGCCGAGCGCCCGGCTTGCGTGGCCGATTCCATCGCCCGCTGTCTGCTGTGATCTCCCGCCGTGGCGAGCGCGACGTGCGCTCGCCACGGCCGAACTCGTGAACTGTCGCAGCTCCGTGCCGCCGAGGCGACGAACTCGCAACCATGCGCCGACGCGCGGGGGAGGTGGCGCGACCATTACCCTCTATCGGGTGGCGATATCCAAGGTCGAGCGGCTGATGAATCTGGTCATCGCGCTGCTGTCGACCAGGCAGTTCCTGAGTGCGGAACGCATTCGCACGAGCGTGGCCGGTTACGAGGACTCCGTGACCGACGACGCGTTCAGCCGGATGTTCGAGCGCGACAAGAACGAGTTGCGCGATCTGGGCATCCCGCTCGAAGTCGGGCCGGTGGGACGGTTCTCGACCCTGGAGGGGTACCGGATCAACCGGGACGCCTACGAGCTGCCCGATATCGACCTGTCGAGCGAAGAGGCCGCGGCGGTCGCTGTCGCGGTGCAGATGTGGGCGTCACCGGAACTGGCGGGTGCGGCCGAGGGCGCGTTGTTGAAACTGCGCGCGGCCGGGGTCACCGTCGAGACCGACAACGTCGGGGTGTCGGTGCCCGCGGTGCCCGCCCGGACTCGCGGTTCGGAGCCGGTGCTGCGGGAACTCCTGGCCGCGATCGACGCGGGGCAGGCCGTGCGATTCGGCCACCACAGTGCCGTCACCGATCCGTTCGTGACCCGCGACGTCGAACCATGGGGTGTGGTGACCCGGCACGGGCGCTGGTACCTGGTCGGGCACGACCGTGAACGCGACGCCGTTCGCACGTTCCGGCTCTCGCGCATCGGCGGTGAGGTGCGGCCCTACGGTCCGGTCGACGCGGTCCACAAGCCCGCGCACACCGATCTGCGCGCGATCGTCGACCGGGTCACCGGCGACGCTCCCGTCACCGGGTCGGCCACCGTGTGGGTCGCCAAGGGCCGCGGTCGCGAATTGCGCCGCATCGGCACCGAAGTAGACACCCGTGACCTGGGCGGACGTCCCGGCTCGGTGCTCGAGGTGCCGGTCCGCTCCCGCGACTGGGTGGCCCGGCTGATCACCGGCCTCGGCCCCGATGTCCTGGTACTCGAACCACCGGAACTGCGCGCCGACGTGATGGACCGGCTACGGTCGGTACTCGACCACACGGAGGTCACGTCGTGAGTTCGCGTCTGTCCCTACGCCTTTCGCGCCTGCTGAACATGGTGCCGTACTTACTCGCGCACCCGGGTATCAGCGCGGCCGAGGCCGCCGCCGAACTGGGTGTGACCACCAAACAGCTGATGAGCGACCTCAACCAGCTGTGGATGTGCGGATTGCCCGGCTACGGTCCCGGCGATCTGATCGACCTGTCGTTCTCCGAGGAGAGCATCGAGGTCACCTTCTCGGCCGGCATCGAACGACCGCTGCGGCTGACCTCCACCGAGGCCACCGCACTGCTGGTGGCCCTGCGCTCGATCGTGGAGATGCCGGGCATGGTCGACCCGACCGCCGCCCACGCAGCCATCGCCAAGATCGAATCGGCGATCGCCAGCACCGACGCCGTCGTCACCGGCAAACCGGTGGAGGTGCCCGTCGAGAAACCTGTGGTCGCGACCGTGCGTGCCGCGCTCGCCGACGCGCGGGCGCTGCGTCTGGTCTACTACTCGGCCAGCCGCGACGAGGTGTCCGAACGCATCGTCGACCCGATTCGGGTGGTGCTGGTCGACAACAACAGCTACCTGCAGGCCTGGTGTAGGCAGGCCGAAGGCGTTCGCCTGTTCCGGTTCGACCGGATCGAGGACGCCACCGAACTCGACGAACCGGCCCGTCCGCCGAGCCACGCCGCCGCCGACGCGGCCGCGCTCGACCTGTTCCAGGACGACCCCGACGTGCCGCTGGCCCGGCTGCGCATCCGCGCCGACTACGCGTGGGTGCTCGACCAGTACCCCATGCACCGCATCGAATCGCGCGCCGACGGCAGCATCGAGGCGGGCATGCGCTTCGCCTCCCCGGATTGGATGGCCCGGCTGCTGCTCGGCTTCGGCACCGGGGTCAGCGTGCTCGGACCACCGGAACTGGTGGCGGCGGTGCGCATTCGCGCCGATGCCGCCCTGGCCGCCTACGCGGCCGCCGGACTGGTGGGGGAGACCGAACCCGCGTGAGTCAGCGAGTACTCGTCCTCGGCGCGGGCAGCGTCGGGGTCTTCATCGGCGGTCACCTGGCCGCCGCGGGCATGGAAGTGATCTTCGTCGGCCGTCAGCGCATTCTCGACGACATCGCCGAGCACGGCCTGCGCCTGACCGATCTGGACGGCGGTTCGACCGAGGTACCGCCCGATCGGTTCGGCCTCGCGCTCGAACCCGACGAACCGGAACTGGCCGACCTGGTCCTGGTGACCGTGAAATCGGCCGACACCGCCGCCGCGGTCCGCGCTGTCGCGGGCCGATTGCGCCCCGGCACGCCGGTCGTGAGCCTGCAGAACGGTATCGGCAACGCGAGCCTGATCCGCGAGATCCTGCCGACCAGTATCGCGCTGGCCGGGATGGTGATGTTCAACGTGGTGCACCGCGGTCGCGGGTGTTTCCACCGTGCCAGCGACGGCGTCGTCGCGATTCAGGACGACCAGGTCGTCGACCGCTTCGCCGACCGGTTCCGCGCCGCGGGACTGCCCCTGCGCCGCCACCGCGACTTGCGTCCGGTGCAGTGGGCCAAACTGCTGCTCAACCTGAACAACCCGATCAACGCACTGTCGGGCAGGCCGCTGCGCGAAGAACTCGCCGAGCGTGACTATCGCCGTTGCCTCGCGTTGGCCCAGTCCGAAGCCCTCGCCGTGATGAACACTGCGCGAATTCGGCCCGCCCAGCTCACCCCAGTTCCGCCCGAGTTGATGGTGCATTTGCTGCGAGTTCCCGACGCGGTCTTCCGGCGGGTGTTCGGCCGGGTGCTCGCCATCGATCCGCTCGCCCGCTCGTCGATGGCCGATGATCTAGCGCTGGGCCGCCGGACCGAAATCGCGTGGTTGTGTGGGGAAATCGTGCGCCTGGGCGAGATGGTCGGCCACCCGACGCCTGTCAACCGTCGGCTGACGGAGCTGATCAGGATCGCCGAATCCGGCGACACCGCGCGGTTCACCGGAAGTCGGCTGCTCGCGGAGCTGTCCGGGGCGGCGGCCGCCGTAGCGGATTGAACGCGCGGCGAACGCCGCCGCGGCTGCGCGTTCATCGTGGTCCGAATCCGGGTAGCATCGGTAATCACCACAGTCTTTGGAGGTATCTGATAATGGGCACGTTCAGCTGGACGCACCTGCTGATCATCGCGTTGCTGTTCGTTCTGCTCTTCGGCGCGAAGCGGCTTCCTGACGCGGCACGCGGCCTCGGCCGTTCGCTGCGCATCTTCAAGAGCGAGGTCGGGCAGATGCAGGCGGAGTCGGCGACGAACGACGCACCGGCCACCACCACCACCCCCGCCGCCCCCGCGCCGCAGCAGCAGCTGTCCGCGTCGGCGACGCAGGCGCAGACCCCGATCGTCGAACCGCAGCAGGGCCACAAAACCCTCTGACCTCGGCAATCACCCCGGAGCGGTAGTTACCGCTCCGGGGCGAAGTGCTGTCTCGTCAAAAGTTGTCGCCGAGCATCCGCCGAACCGAGGGTTAGAGGCCACCACCCACCATGCGCATCCCGTTCGATCCACGGCGCACCAAGCGCAGGACGAATCCCGACGGCACCATGTCGTTGGTCGAGCACCTGCAGGAACTGCGCACCCGGCTGCTGCTGGCACTGGCCGCGATCGCGGTGACCACGCTGATCGGCTTCTTCTGGTACGCGCACACCCTCTTCGGACTGGAGAGCCTCGGCGATCTCTTGCGTGGCCCCTACTGTGCGCTGCCCGAATCGGCGCGGGCCAGCCTGAGCCCCGACGGTGCGTGCCGATTGCTCGCCACCGGGCCCTTCGACCAGTTCATGCTCCGACTGAAGGTCGGGCTCACCGCGGGCGTCGTGATCGCGACCCCGTTCTGGCTGTATCAGCTGTGGGCGTTCATCACCCCGGGGCTGTACGCGAAGGAACGCAAGCTCGCGGTCGGTTTCGTGGTGACGGGCTCGGTGCTGTTCGTGGCGGGCGCCGTCCTGGCCTACGTGGTGGTGTCGCACGCGTTGTCGTTCCTGATGACGATCGGCGACAACGTCCAGATCACCGCGCTGAGCGGTAACCAGTACTTCGGTTTCATCATCCAGTTGCTGATCATCTTCGGCGTCAGTTTCGAGACGCCGTTGATCATCATCGGGCTGAATCTGGTGGGGGTGCTGCCCTACGTCAAGCTCAAGGCGTGGCGGCGCGGGATGATCTTCGGCCTGTTCGTCTTCGCCGCGATCGTGACACCGCAGGACCCGTTCTCGATGCTGGCGCTGGCGATCGCGCTGACCGTGCTGTTCGAGTTCGCGGTCCAATTCGCGCGGTTCAGCGACGCGCGCAAGGCCCGCCGGGAGGCGAAGGAGGGCTGGGGCCCGCTCGACGACGAACAGGCCTCACCGCTGGAGACGCCGGAACCGGTGGCGTCGGCCGATCCGGTGGCGTCGGCCGATCCGGTGCGTGAGCCGGAGAAAACCGCGCGCCCGGTGTCGGACTACTCCGATACGCTCTGAGGGGTGACCGACACTCCGGGGCTGCCCAGCGAACTGGCGAAATTCGCCGGTGAAATCTCTTTCGATCTGGACCCCTTCCAGCGCACCGCGTGCGCGGCCTTGGAAGACGGGCACAGCGTGCTCGTGTGCGCCCCCACCGGTGCGGGCAAGACGATCGTCGGCGAGTTCGCCGTGCACATGGCGCTGGCCTCGGGCGGAAAGTGCTTCTACACCACACCGATCAAGGCGCTGTCGAACCAGAAGTTCGCCGATCTCACCGCCCGCTACGGCCGCGACAGCGTCGGCCTGCTCACCGGTGACCAATCGATCAATCCCGCCGCGCCGGTGGTCGTGATGACCACCGAGGTGCTGCGCAACATGCTCTACGCGTCCTCGGATTCGCTGCACGGGCTGTCCTATGTCGTGATGGACGAGGTGCACTACCTGGCCGACCGGTTCCGCGGCGCGGTGTGGGAGGAAGTGATCCTGCACCTGTCCCCGGATGTGCGTCTGGTGAGTCTGTCGGCCACGGTGTCCAATGCCGAGGAGTTCGGCGCGTGGATGGAAACCGTACGCGGCGACACCGCGGTGGTGGTCGACGAGACGAGACCGGTGCCGCTGTGGCAGCACGTGATGGTCGGTCGGCGGATGTTCGACCTGTTCGACACCAAGTCCAGCGATCGCAAGGTCGTGGTCGACGAAGACCTGGTCCGGTTCATCCGCCAGCGCGAGAGCGCCGACCGGATGCACGGCCACGGCGGTCCGCGCGGACGCGGTGGGCGCGGCGGTAACTTCCGACCGCTCCCGCGACCGGACGTGCTCGCTCGGCTCGACGAGGAAAACCTGCTGCCCGCGATCACGTTCATCTTCAGCCGCGCGGGCTGCGACGGCGCACTGGCCCAGTGCCTGCGCGCCCGGCTCGATCTGAGTTCTCCCGGCGAGGCCGCGCAGATCGACGCGATCATCGAAAAGCACACCGGTGATCTGCCGAAAGGCGACCTGGAGGTGCTCGGCTACTGGGAGTGGCGCGAGGCGCTGCAGCGCGGGTTGGCCTCCCATCACGCCGGCATGTTGCCCGCGTTCCGGCACACCGTCGAGGAACTGTTCGTCAAGGGTCTGGTGCGTGCGGTGTTCGCCACCGAAACCCTGGCACTCGGCATCAACATGCCCGCGCGCACGGTGGTGCTCGAGCGGCTGGTGAAGTTCAACGGGGAAACCCACGCCGAGCTGACTCCCGGCGAGTACACCCAGCTCACCGGGCGTGCGGGCAGGCGCGGCATCGACGTCGAGGGCCACGCGGTGGTGCTGTGGCGGCCCGAGGTCGACACCAGCGCGGTGGCGGGCCTCGCCTCCACCCGCACGTATCCGCTGCGTAGCTCGTTTCGGCCCGGCTACAACATGTCGATCAATCTGATCGACCGGATGGGCGCCCAGGAGGCGCGGACCCTGCTCGAGAGGTCGTTCGCGCAGTTCCAGGCCGACCGGTCGGTTGTCGGGCTGGTGCGTGGCATCGAGCGCAACGAAGGCGCGCTGCGCAAGCTGGAGAGTCAACTCGGTGGCGTCGACGGCGATTTCATGGAGTACCTCTCGCTGCGGGACCGGATCAAGCAGCGAGAGCGCGATATCCAGCAGCAGGGTCGCGCCGATCGGCGCGGTGCCGCGGTGCAGGCGCTGATCGGGTTGCGCCGCGGTGACGTGGTGTCCATTCCGGTGGGCAAACGTTCCGGGCTCGCGGTGATCCTCGAACCCGACCAGACGCCCGGCGACCCGCGTCCACTGGTCTTGACCGAGGACCACTGGGCCGGGCGGGTGTCCGCGGCCGATTTCCCCGAACCCGCCGAAGCACTCGGACGCATGGATCTGCCGCGTCGGGTCGATCACCGGGCCGCGCGCATCCGCCGCGACCTGGCCTCGGCGTTGCGCGGCACCGGGATCTCGGCTCCGCGCCGCGGCAGGCGTAACGATCGGGTCCGTGGCGGCGAAGATCGTCAACTCTCGACGTTGCGGCGCAGTCTCCGTTCCCATCCCGCGCACAATCGTCCCGATCTCGAGCAACTGAGCCGTACCGGCGAGCGGTATTCACGGCTCGCCCGCGAGACCGAGACGATGCGCCAAAAGGTTGCCGCGACCACGAATTCGCTGGCGCGTACCTTCGATCGGATCGTCGGGCTGCTCGAGGAACGCGGGTTCGTCGCGCACAGCGAGGTGACCGCCGACGGCAGGCGGCTGGCCCGGATCTATGCCGAAAGCGATCTCGTGGTCGCCGAGGCGCTGCGTCAGGGTCTGTGGCGCGGACTCGGCCCGGCCGAACTCGCCGCGGTGGTATCCACGCTGGTCTACGAATCGCGACAGGAAACCGGCCTGCTCACACCGGCTGGACCGACCGACCCGATCCGCCGGGCGATCGCGGCCACCATCGAGGTGTGGTCGCAACTGCGCTCCGACGAGGCGCGGCACAAACTTCCGCCCACCCGCGAACCCGACCTCGGCTTCGTGACCGGGGTGTACAAATGGTCGCGCGGTGATGCGTTGGCCGAGGCGTTGCTGGCCAGTGGCGACCAGGGCACCACGATGTCGGCGGGCGATTTCGTGCGGTGGTGCAGGCAGGTGATCGACCTGCTCGATCAGATCCACAACACCGCCGACGACCCCGAGGTCGCGTCCACCGCGGCCAAGGCGGTCCGTGCCGTGCGGCGGGGTGTCGTCGCGGTGGACGCCGCGTAGTCGGGGCGTCTGTGATTTGATTTCTTCGCGTACCGACCGTGAGGCGGATGTCGTATGAATGCGGCAGGCCCGGCGCGGGGGGCTACCGTATGAACTAATGATGCGAGTGGAGGCGAGTGGATGAGCGGCCCTTACGGACCGAACAAACCCGGGGAGGGGAACAACGACCCCACCCAGCACTGGGGGGGTCAGCAGGGGGCCGGTGGCGCCGGTCCCACCCAGCACTGGGGCGGCGCGCAGCAGCCGCCACAACAGGGCGCCCAGCCCACCCAGCAGTGGAACGATCCGAACGCGCAGCAGCCGCAGCAGTGGGGACAACAACCCCAGCAGCCGCAGCAGCCGTGGGGCCAGCAGCCGCAGCATGGTGGGGTGCCGCAGCAGCCGACCGGGCCGCAGCAGCAGTGGGGCCAGACCCAGCCGCCGCCGCAGGACTGGAACAACCAGGCAGGTACCGCGCAGCAGCCGTGGGGCCAGCAGCCCGCGCCGCAGCCGTGGGGGCAGCAGCCCGCGCCGCAGCAGCCGTGGGGCCAGCAGCCGCCGCAGTCCTCCGGTGGTAAGAGCAAGGGTCTGATCATCGGGCTCATCGCCGCGGGCGTGCTCGTGGTGGCCGCGGTCATCGGTCTGCTCGTGGTCTTGTTGTCCTCGGACGAACTCGACAACGCGGCCGTGCAGGACGGTGTGTCGCGCGTGCTGAAGGATTCCTACGGGATCGCCGATGTCTCCGATGTCAGCTGCCCCTCCGGTCAGGCCGTCGAGGTCGACGCGACCTTCACCTGCGACCTGAAGGTCAGCGGTGAGGCGAAGAAGGTCACCGTCAAGATCACCAAGGAAGATGGCACGTACGAGGTCGGTCGCCCGAACTAGGCGCTCGCACTCCGTATTCCGGGCCGTCCGCGACATTCGCGGGCGGCCCGGTGTCGTTTCGGTGCGCGACCCGGTCAGTCGGCGTGGGCGGCGGTCAGCGCGTTGACCAGGCGGGTGATCGGACTCTCGGCGTTGTAGGCCGTGGCCAGCGCGAGCAGCCGGTCGGGGTCGGCCGGGGTGGCGGGCAGGATGTCGGGGCGCGACAGGATCACGTCGGCATCGCGGACCACCCGCACGACCGGGGCGGCGACCTTCAGATAATCCTGCGCGGCAACGAGTTTCGCGCGCACGCCCTTGGCGATGTCGGAACCGGGATCGGCGACGGCGGCCATGAGGGCATCGAGCGAGCCGAATTTCGTGATCAGGTGGGCAGCGGACTTGTCGCCGATACCCGCCACGCCGGGCAGGCCGTCGGAGGCGTCGCCGCGCAGGGTCGCCATGTCGGCGTAGGCGGGACCCGCGTTCTGTTCGGGCACACCGTATTTCACCGAGAGTTCCGCGGGACCGAACAGTTCGGCCTTGGCCAGACCTCGACCGACGTACAGCACGCGCACCGGTGGGGCCGGGTCGTCGCGCACCAACTGCAGCAGGTCGCGGTCACCGCTGACGACGACGACCGGGTCGGTGCGTTCGCGGCTCGCGAGTGTGCCGAGCACATCATCGGCCTCGAGGCCTTCCGCGCCGCCGGTGGCGATGCCCGCCGCTTCGAGCACCTCGAGGATCATCTCGACCTGCAGGGTGAGCGTGTCGGGCACTTCCTCCGCGCCGGGCGCAGCGCTGGTGCTGGTGTCGAGCCGATGCGCCTTGTACGAGGGCACGAGGGCCACCCGGAACGGGGGCCGCCAATCGAGGTCGAGGCCGATGACGAGCCTGCTCGGGCGGTGCTTGGTGACGAGCGAGGCCACCATGTCGGTGAACCCGCGCAGCGCGTTCACCGACCGTCCGTCGGCCCCTCTGAGCTTGTCGGGGATCGCGTAGTAGGCGCGGAACCAGAGGCTGGCGCCATCGAGGATCAACAGGGGTCCACGGGTGCTCTCGTCAGCGGTCACACCGGTGATTGTGCACCGGACCACCGACACGGCGCCCACGCACCGTCCGGTCGGCCTGCCTGGCGGGTCGATGGTCGCGAGCGGCCCCGCTGGGCCAGGCGATCCGGCGGGCGGGCGCGCGGGGCGGGTAACGTCGGGTCCCATGAGCGCGCACACGGATGCCAGGTTCGCGGCGAAGGTCTACGGTCAGCGGCTGGAGCGGGCTGTCGAGTTGATGCGCGCGGCGCATCTGGACGCCCTGCTGATCACCCCCGGCCCCGATCTGCGCTACCTGATCGGTTCGGCCGCGGAATCCTTCGAGCGGCTCACCTGCCTGGTGATCCCGGCCGACGGGGCCACACCGTCGGTGGTCATCCCGAAACTCGAGTTGGCTTCCCTCGGCGATTCCGCGGCGGGTGAACTCGGTCTGCAGGTGTTGGACTGGGTCGACGGCGTCGATCCGTACCAGCTGGTCCGCTCGATACTGCACGCCGGATCGCGTATCGCCGTCGCCGACGCGATGCCCGCACTGCACCTGATCCCGCTCGCCGAATCGACGACCGGGTTGCCCGCCTCGGCGACGCCGGTGCTTCGCGAGTCGCGAATGATCAAGGACGAGGCCGAGATCGACGCGCTGCGCCGGGCAGGCGCGGCCATCGATCGTGTGCACGCGCGGATGGGCGAATTCCTGCGGGCTGGCCGCACCGAGGCCGAGGTGGCCGCCGATATCACCGCCGCGATCATCGCGGAAGGCCACACCGAGGCGGCGTTCGTCATCGTCGGTAGCGGCCCGCACGGTGCCGACCCGCACCACGAGGTGTCCGATCGCGTCGTCGAACAGGGCGACGTGGTCGTCATCGATATCGGCGGCCCGGTCGAACCCGGCTACTACTCCGACTCGACTCGCACCTACGTCCTCGGCACCCCGAGCCCGGAGATCGTCGAGAAGCTGGCAGTGCTCGAGGCTGCCCAGGCCGCGGCGGTCGCGGCGGTGCGGCCCGGGGTGACCGCGGAGTCGATCGACGCCGCCGCCCGCACCGTGCTCGCCGACGCGGGCCTGGGCGACGCCTTCATCCACCGCACCGGTCACGGCATCGGCCTGTCGGTACACGAGGAGCCCTACATCGTGGCGGGCAACGACCTGGTCCTCGAGCCGGGCATGGCGTTCAGCATCGAACCGGGAATCTACTTCCGCGGCCGATGGGGCGCGCGGATCGAGGACATCGTCGTCGTCGCCGAGAACGGCGTGGAGTCGATGAACAATCGCCCACACGGCCTGACGGTGCTGTAAGCGGTTCGCGCGCAGTCTATTTCAGCGTGCTCGACGACAGCACCCGGCGTACCTGGATCGCGACGACGACGCGTGTGGGGTTCTCGCGGGGCACCCGGTAGCGCTCGGTGTAGCGGCGGACCGCCTCCGCGACGTCGGCGCTGTCGGCAAGCACGGTCGCCGGTCCTTCGAGGGTGAGCCAGCGCGCGCCGTCCACCTGGCTCACCGCCGCGTAACCACCGCGTCCGGCATTGCGGGCCTTCACCGACGCGCCGTCGGTGATGACGCGGGCGATCCCGCTCTCGGGATCCCAGGTGAAGCCCACCGCCACCACGTGCGGGGTGCCGTCGGCGCGCACGGTGGTGAGGGTGGCGAGGTGCCGCTCGGTGACGAACTCGAGCGCGGCGGGGGACAGCTGTGCGGTGGCGGTCGGCATGGAGCAAACGGTAGTCGGGTCGACCGACGACCGTCGCCGCGGGTTTCGGCCGTGCCCGTCACCCTGGCAGGCCGCGATCGGCCGGATCCGCCGGATGACAGACTGGCGCTAGCCGGATGACAGACTGGCGCTATGGGAACGCAGCAGAACGACGGGCCGGTGTTGGTCCTGGGTGGGCGCAGTGAGATCGGCCTCGAGGTGGCGCGCAGGCTGGCACCAGGGCGGGTGGTGATCCTGGCTGCCCGCCGGGCCGACGCGTTGGACGCCGAGATCGAGCAGGTGCGCGCGGCGGGCGCGAGCGCCGTGCACCCCGTGGAATTCGACGCCGACGAGACCGCCACCCACGCGCCACTGCTGGAAAAGCTCGCCGCCGAGCACGGTGGCATCGGCACCGCGGTGCTCGCCTTCGGTGTCCTCGGCGATCAGGACCGCGCCGAACACGACCCGGCGCACGCGGTCGCGGTGGTGCACACCGACTACGTCGCGCAGGTCAGTGTTCTCACGACCCTGGCGACCTTGATGCGCGCACAGGGATCCGGCCAGATCGTCGTCTTCAGCTCCATCGCGGGCGTGCGCGTGCGCCGGGCGAACTATGTCTACGGTTCGGCCAAAGCAGGTCTGGACGGCTTCGCCAGCGGCCTCGGCGACGCCTTGCACGGCACCGGCGTCCAATTGCTGCTGGTCCGCTCGGGATTCGTGATCGGCCGCATGACCACCGGGATGGACCCCGCCCCCATGTCCAGCACCCCCGACCAGGTCGCCGACGCCGTCGTCCGCAGCCTCGGCAAGGGCGCCATCCGGGTCGCCATTCCCGGCCGACTGGCCCTGGCGTTCTTCGTGATGCGCCTGCTCCCGCAATCCGTCTGGCGCCGGATGCCACGGTGACCGAACCAGCGGACTGGGCAGGCCGCCCGATCGTGGTCGCCGGAATCGGTGCCGACGGCTGGCCCGGACTGGGCGATAACGTCCGCCGGGCCATCGGCGACTGTGACGTGGTGTTCGGATCCCCACGCCAACTGGCGTTGCTCCCACCCAGCGATATCGAACGCGTGCCGTGGCCGACACCGCTGCTGCCCGCGCTGCCGGAGTTGTTCGCACGCAACGTCGATCGCCGCATCGGCGTCCTCGCCAGCGGCGACCCCATGTTCTACGGAATCGGCGTCACCCTGGCCCGCCGGTTCGGTCCGGCGGCGCTGCGCGTGTTCCCGCAGCCTTCGTCGGCCTCGCTGGCGTGCGCCCGGCTCGGCTGGCCACTGGCCGAAACTCCGGTGATGAGCGTGGTTGCCCGGCCATTGCCCACCGTGCTGCCCGAATTGTCGGAAAATCGTCGGATTCTGGTGCTCAGCGAAGATGCGCGGACGCCGTCCCGACTCGCGGAATTGCTGCGTGACAACGGGTTCGGCGCGTCGACGCTGACCGTCCTCGAGCAACTCGGCGGCCCCGCCGAACAGTTGCGCACCGGCCCCGCCGCCACCTGGCCACACCCGCTCGGCGACCCACTCAACATCGTCGCCATCGACTGCCGTGCCGACCCCGGCACCCGCCGCGACACCCGCCTGCCCGGCCTGGCCGACACCGCCTTCGCCGGCGACGGCCAGCTCACCAAAGCGGAGATTCGCGCGCTCACTGTCACCGCTCTCGCCCCGGCACCGGGGGAAATGCTCTGGGATATCGGTGGCGGTTCGGGCAGTATCGCCATCGAATGGTGCCGCACCCATCCACTGTGCCGCGCCGTCACGTTCGAGCGACTGCCCGCGCGCCGAGAACAAATCGCGACCAATATCGACGCACTCGGCGTACCGGGAATAACGATCCGCGGCGAAGTAAGCTCGGAATTAGCCGAGGAAACGATCCCGGCGCCCGACGCCGTATTCCTCGGCGGCGGCCTCACCCAGGACGGCATGTTCGAGCGGTGCTGGCAACGTCTGCGCCCGGGCGGTCGCCTCGTCGCCAACGCGGTCACCGCGGAATCGGAAGCGCTGCTGCTCGACTGGTCCGCGGGCTTCGGTGGCACGCTGCGCAAATTTCAGATCTATCGAGGTGAACCGCTCGGTGGGTTCACGGCCTGGCGACCGCACCTGCCGGTCGCCCAGTGGGTTGTCCGAAAACCCGCTGGTCGACAGAGCGTGGACCCGTAGTCCA
Source organism: Nocardia sp. A7 (assembly GCF_046549215.1). NCBI lineage: Bacteria > Bacillati > Actinomycetota > Actinomycetes > Mycobacteriales > Nocardiaceae > Nocardia > Nocardia sp. A7. The sequence goes on from NZ_JAJPWE010000002.1 coordinate 595,633, forward strand.
GATCACGAGCAGATCACGCGCAGATCACGGTGAATCCGTTCTCGCCGGGGCCGCGCGCCGTAAAAGTTTCAGACCGAACGTGTAGAACCATCGCCTCGGGGGTATGGTCGTTGCCGTTCCGGGTGATCCCCTCGGTTCGATTTCCATGATGGAGAGTTACATGAAGTACTCGAAGTTCGATGGTGATGCCGGCGCCGATGACCGCGGAGGCCTGTCCTGAGAGTTCTCATCCTCGGTGGCACCGGTGAAGCCAGGGAGTTGGCGCGCAGAGCGTACGCCGAGCGTGGACTCGACATCGTGTCCTCCCTTGCCGGGCGGGTCGCCAATCCGCGGCTGCCGGTCGGTGCGGTCCGCGTTGGCGGGTTCGGTGGTGTCGAGGGCCTCCGAACCTGGCTACGCGAGAACGCGATCGATGCCGTCGTGGACGCCACCCATCCGTTCGCCGCGCAGGTGAGCGCGCACGCCGCCACCGCGGCGGCCGAACTGGATATTCCCGCGCTGCACCTGCGCCGCCCGGAGTGGGTGCAGCGGTGCGGTGACCTGTGGACCAGGGTGCCCGATCTCGCTTCGGCGGCCGCGGCCCTGACCGCGCGCGACAAGCAGGTCCTGCTGACCATCGGCCGCCAGGGCATCGGCGCGTTCGTCGGCTGCGTCGGGCACGGCTTCGTCATCCGCTCCATCGACGCCCCCGCGGCTCCGTTGCCGCCGCGTTCCAAACTGTTACTGGCGCGGGGGCCGTTCACTTTCGATGAAGAACTGGTGTTGATGTCGCGGCATCGCATCGACGTGCTGGTCACCAAGAACAGCGGCGGTGAGCAGACCGAGGCGAAGATCTTCGCCGCTCGCACCGCGGGCCTGCCGGTGATCATGATCGACCGGCCACCGCTGCCCACAGGTGCGGTGGCTGTCGCCGAGGTCGGTGACGCTGTCGACTGGCTGCGCGAGTTCTCGTCGCACCGGGTGCGCTGAACCCGGTGGTCGTCAGGCGGGCCGCGTGGTGCCGAAAGCTGTCGGCGGGGGGTGTGGCGGGGTGAAGATCGTCGGCAGCTGGTCGAACCAGTGCAGGACCGCCCGCTCGTAGGCGATACCGAATTCGAGCGTAGCCCGCTGATGCGGCGCCAGCGCGGTCTCGTCTTCGTCGAGGTAGCGATCGAGCCGATCCTGATGAATGTTCTTGTTGGCGGCGATGATCCGATCACGATGCGCCGGATCCAGGTGCTCGCCGAAAGACAGCGTGAGCAGCAGCGGCACCCGGATGGTCTCGGCGCCCGGATCGCGTCCGATCCACTCGGCGAAGGCCTCGCGCCCGATGTCGGTGATCCGGTACGGCGTGCGCTCCCTTGCGCCGCGTTCACCCTTGGTGACCAGGCCCGCGGCATCCATCGTCGACAGTTCGCGATAAACCTGGCTCTGGGTGATCGTCCAGAAATCGCCGATGCGCTGCTGGGCCTGGGTGGCGAGGTCCCAGCCCGACTTCGGGCCCTCGTGCAGGAACCCGAGTAGCGAGGCCGCGGTGGAGTTCAGCGGGCGGCGTCGAATCGCGGTGTCGGTCAACGGTCAACTCCCTTCGAACTACATTCCTAAGTGGAATGTTACGCCCGGGTGCGCGGTACACCAAGAGTGCCGCCTGTCGCGGCGTGTTCCCGGACCGGGGTGCGGCGATGGTGCTCGCGCGCTGAGCACCATCGCCGCGGTGCTCGACCCGTCAGATTCAGGCCACCGCGAGGTTCACGTCGGCGCCTTCGGTCAGCTCATAGGATGCCAGTGTCCTGGAGTCCTCGAGCTCTACGCCGCCCGCGATGATGAGCCGCTGCTCATCCGCCGGAATTCCGGTCTCCTCCGCGAGGATGATCTTCAGGTCCTCGACCGTGGCCGTGGCATCGATGCTGACCGGGATCGGCGTGCCGTCCACGCCTTGGACGCTCAGGGTGATGCTGGAAGCGGTCTCGGCGAGGGGTGCCCCGGGAATACCCAGGCCTGGCAACGCGGGCGCGCCGGGCACTGCCGGTGCTTCAGGTGCGGCCGGTGCGGCAGGCGCCGCGGGCAGTGCGGGAAGTGCGGGCAGTGCTGGTGGTGCGGGCGCTGCGGGTGGTGCTGGTTGGGCCGACGCGGTGACCGGCACGATCCCGGCGACGGGAACCGCCATGGCGGCGGCGATCAGACCGACCGTCACGCCGCGTCGTAATCGAGTACGGAGGGTGTGTCGTGCGTGGTGCTGAACTCTCATCGTGGTGAATCCTTTCACCGTCCTCATGGGACGCGTTGGGGAATCGAACCAGGAAACGAGCTGTCACGCTGTTGTGCTTGCGGGCATGCCCGCGGATCCAGTGTGCCATCGCGGATCCGCATCGTCGGGCTTCGCCGACCGCGCGGGTCGGGCAGGGGTGCCGACCGTGTGGGCTTCTGATGACCCCGCGCCGACTATCGGCTCGGCACCGACCCGTACCTGCGCGAAGTAAATACCCGGGTGCCTTCCGGCGTGTCGAAGGCCGTGGTGGTCGAGGATCCGATGATCAGCAGTGTGCGCATGTCGACCTCGTCCGGATCCAGCTCGCCGAGAGTGGTCACCCGGACCGATTCGGTCGGTCCGCCGACATCACGGCCGAGCACCACCGGTGTCTGCGGCGGGCGGTGTTCGAGCAGGACATCGCGCATGGCGCCGACCTGCCAGCGGCGCTGCGTGGAGGCAGGATTGTAGATCGCGATGGCCATGTCGGCCGCGGCCACGGCCGAAAGGCGTTGTGCGACAACATCCCACGGCTTGAGGCGGTCCGACAGCGAGATCATGGCGTAGTCGTGTCCGAGCGGCGCGCCCGCCCGGCTCGCCACCGCGTTGGCCGCGGTCATGCCGGGCAGCACCCGCACCGGGACGTCCTTGAACTGTGGCTCCGCCGATACTTCGAGAACGGCTGCCGCCATGGCGAAGACGCCCGGATCGCCCGAGGACACCACTGCCACGCGCGCGCCTCGCTTTGCCAGGTCCAGCGCCATCGCGGCGCGCTCGGATTCGACCTTGTTGTCGCTGGCGTGCCTGCGCTGACCGGCCCGCTCGGGGACGCGGTTGATATAGGTGGCGTAGCCGACGAGGTCGGTCGCCTCGGCCAGCGCCGCGGTGACCTGGGGAGTCGTCCAGTCCGCGGCACCGGGACCGAGGCCGACCACGACGACTTCGCCCGGTGTCGTCGCCACGGGTGCTTCGATCGCCGAGTCGCTGGACGTGGTCGTGCGGTCGGCTTCGGGTAGGGCCTGACCGTGGTCGACAGCGCCGCGAGCGGGGATCGGTGTGGTCGGTGTCGGGCCCGGCACCAGGGTGATCGAGAAGTACGGCACGTCCGCCTCGTCGACATCGGCCGCGGCGAGTACCCGCTGGCGGGTGCTGCTCGCGCGTTCGACGTAGTAGGCGTCAGCCAACCGGCCGGAGTCCGAAAGCGCTCGGCGTACACCGGGAAACGTGCGCCCCAGCTTCATGATCGCGGCGGCGTCGGTCTCCCGCAGCCGCGCGGTCAGCTCGTCGACGGGCATGGTGCCGGGCAGCACCGTGAGCACCTGTTCACCTTCGACGAGGGGAGTCCCGAGCGCCGCCGAAGCCGCGCTGACGGAGGTGATGCCGGGCACGATCTCGGCGTCGAACCGATCGGCCAGCCGGCGGTGCATGTGCATATAGGAGGAGTAGAACAGCGGATCACCGGCGGCGAGCAGCGCGACGGTGCGCCCTGCGGCCAGGTGCGTGGCAAGTCGCGCGGCGGCCTGCTCGTAGAACTCGTCGATCGCACCCTGATACCCGCCGGGATGATCGGTGGTCTCCACGGTCACCGGATACACGAGGTGCTCCTCGATCTGCCCCGCGCGCAGGTACGGCGCGGCGATGGCGCGGGAGATGCTGCGCCCGTGCTTGGCGCTGTGGAACGCGACCACATCGGCTTCGGCGATGAGCCGGGCGGCTTTCACCGTCACCAGTTCCGGATCGCCGGGGCCGAGACCGATACCCCACAGTTTGCCTGTGCTGATCTCGCTCATTCCTGTTCACTCGCAATCGCATTCAGTGCCGACGCGGTGATCGCGCTGCCGCCCCGCCTGCCGCGGACGGTCAGATATTCGATCCCGCCGTGCTCGATCAGCGCCTGCTTGGATTCCGCGGCGCCGATGAATCCGACCGGGATGCCGATAACCGCGGCGGGTCGCGGTGCACCGGCGTCGAGCATGTCGAGCAGGTGGAACAGCGCGGTCGGCGCGTTACCGATGGCCACCACCGCACCGTCGAGCTGGTCGCGCAGCAGTTCCAATGCGGCCACCGAGCGGGTATTGCCCAGTCGTGCGGCGAGTTCGGGCACGCGCGGGTCGGTGAGGTTGCACAGCACCGCGTTATCGGCCGGCAGGCGTTTGCGGGTCACGCCCGAGGCGACCATGTTGGCATCGCAGATGATCGGCTTGCCCGCGCGCAGGGCGGCGCGTGCGGCGGCGACCACGCCGGGGGAGTAGGCGATATCGGGGGCCAGGTCGACCTGCCCGCAGCCGTGGATCATTCGCACCGCCACCCGTTCGACATCGGCGGGGAAACCGGTGAGGTCGGCTTCGGCGCGGATCGTCGCGAACGAGCGCCGATAGATCTCGGCCCCGTCGGTGAGGTAGCTGGCACGCACGTCGGACATGCGGACAACCCTAGAACCTGGGTCTGACGTGGTGTCGCGCGGCTCAGGTGCGAGGGCGTTCGAGAATGCGCGACATCACCAGCGAGCTGCGGGTGCGCCCGACGCGGGCGTTCTCCCTGATCCGTTCGACGGTCACCTCGATCTCGGCCATATCGGTGGCCATTACGTGCACCAGCGCGTCGGCCTCGCCCGCGATCGTCCACACCCCGACGACCTGCGGAATGGGCTCCAAGGTGCGGCGCAGCTCGGCCGGGGAGATGTTGTCGCGGTAGTAGACCTCGACGTAGGCCTCGGTCGTCCAGCCCAGCGCGGCCGGGTTGACCTGCGCGGTGAACCCGGTGATCTGCCCGCTCGCGACCATCTTGTCGACCCGCCGTTTCACCGCGGGAGCGGACAGTCCGACCACCGAACCGATCTCCTGGAAGGAGGCGCGGGCACGGACGAGCAGCTCCGAGAGAATGCGCCGATCGATGTCGTCCACGTCGCTCGCTTTCTTCGATTGCGCAATGATCTTCCATTCTTGCACCGAAATGCACAACGAATCAGTGTTCCCCGTGCAATGGAACGGCGATTACGGTCGTGGAAACCATCCCGCGCAGCCACCAGGAGTCCTGATGACCGCCGCTAGCCCCCTTCGTGTCTCAGCGCTCGCGCCTGATGTCTCAGCGACTGAATTCTCAGCGACTGCGCGGATTGCCTCACCGCGCCGCTACGTGCTGTGTCGACCGGACCATTTCGAGGTCACCTACGCGATCAACCCGTGGATGAATCCGGCCGCTCCCGTCGACCGGGCGCGGGCGCTCGCGCAGTGGGAGATCCTGCGCGCCACCCTGGAAGCGCACGGGCACACGGTGGAAACGGTGCCCGGTGAGCCCGGTCTGCCGGACATGGTCTTCGCCGCCAACAGCGGCATCGTGATCGGCGGACACGCGCTCTCGGCCCATTTCGCCCACCCCGAACGCGCCGCCGAGGGCCCCGCCTTCCATCGGTGGTTCGCCGCCAGGGAATTGCGCGAGCTGGCCGCCGCGGCCGAAACCAATGAGGGGGAGGGTGATTTCGCGTTCGCCGGGCAGCGGATTCTGGCCGGTGTCGGGTTCCGCTGTTCGTTGTCCGCGCACGCGGAGGTCGAGCGGTACTTCGATATGCCGGTGGTGTCACTCGAGTTGGTCGACCCGCGCTTCTATCACCTCGACACCGCGCTGATGGTTCTCGACGACACCACCATCGCCTACTACCCGGCCGCGTTCAGCCCCGCCGCCCGCGACGTGCTGACCGCGCTGTACCCGGACGCGATCCGCGCCGACGACACCGATGCGATCTCCTTCGGCTTGAACGGGCTCAGCGACGGTGAACACGTCTTCCTCGACCCCGGTGCCACCGGGCTCATCGCGCAGTTGCGCGAGCGCGGCTTCGTCCCCGTCCCGGTCGACATGTCCGAACTGCGCAAGGGCGGCGGCGGCGTGAAGTGCTGTGTGCTCGAACTGCACACCCGCCGCGACACGACAGCGCGCCGGCCGGGTGGGGCCGCCGCCGCCCACGGACCGCGATAGTTCACTCGTGTTCGGTGCCGCCGTCGCGCAGCAGGTACGCGTCGGAGACGATCTTGCCGATGGCACGACCACCGAGCACCGGCGAACCCCCTCATAGTGAGAAGGCAAGGGTACGAGACGTTTTCGCGATCGTCGATCGAGTTTCGCCCCCCCGCCGACCTGCGGTCAGAGCGCGGTCGTGGCGTCGTCGGGGTCGACGCGATAGCCGTGGTCGGTGGCGACGACATCGGTCACCGGTCCGCGCGGGCGGCCGCAGCGACGGTCGCACCCCGACCAGTGTTGGCGACCCGCCACGGTGACGGCTTCGGCCGCAACGAGTTCGTCCTTCGCGGACACATGATGCGCGAAATTGTCTGTCGCGGTGAGGTTCTCGGCGAGCAACAGGTTCTCCGGATCGGCTGCGGTGGTATTCGTGACCGACTGCTCGGGGTCGGCTGGGGCATCGGGCGTTCCGGGCCGGACGCGGTCGGATTCGACGGCGGCGGTGAGATCGGCGCGGACGTCGGTGTGGGATTTGGCGCAACCGGGGCGGCCGACGCAGGCGCTGACCTGCAGCCAGGGGGAGTTCGCGTCGAAGATCAGGCCCATCGGGGCGAGGACTCGGACGATGGTCTCGGCGGGGCCCTCGTCGAGGTCGGTGATCACCAGGCTGCGCCACGGGGTGACGAAGACGGGGCGTTCGACGGCGGCAAGGAATTCGGTGGTCCTGGCGGAGAGGGTGCCCAGCGGTACGCCGGCGCCGAGGGTGACCAGGCCGTTGTCCTGGTCGAGCCAGCCGATCGGAATGTCGTGTGCCGCACCGAGTTCGAGGGGCGCACCGGCGGGGGAACGGTTCAGCGTCTCGATCACCGATTCGACGCCGCCCGGAACTTCGTGCAGCCGCCACTGGCCGCGGTCGCTGGTTCCGCGCAGATCCAGAAAGCCGCGCGCCGCGTCGAGCATGACGTCGACCGCCTCGCCCGCGCTGATGCGAAGTCCGGTATCTGCGCCCGCCAACAGCAGTGCGAACTGGTCGGCGGCGACCGCTTGCACGCCGATATCGCCGTGCAGCGTGCTCACATCGCCGCGACCGTCGTCGAGGGTGAACAGCACCCGTCCCGGCAGGTCGCCAAGCCGCGGATCGGCCAGCAGCCCGGCGTCGAGGTCGGCGGCCAGACCCCGCACATCGGCGAAACCGCCGATCCGCCCGGACATCGGCGAGGCCACGATATTGCGGACCCGTTCATGCGTCTCGCTGGGCAACAGCCCGGCCACGCCCAATCTCAGGGCCAGTTCGGACGCGTCACGCACCTGTCTGAGCTGAATGTTGCCCCGGGAGGTGAGCTCGAGGTTGCCGTTGCCCAGGTCACGCGCCGCATCGGCCAGCGTCTGCAACTGTGCCGACTCCAGCCGCCCACCGGGCACGCGAATCCGCGCCAACGGCCCGTCGGCCGCTTGATGCAACCGCAGAACCCCTGGACAAGAATCGGGCGCACTCCTGGTCATGATGCTCCAGCCTACGACCCACCCACTGTGCCCCGAACCGCACCGTGATTCGGCCGCCACGCATCGCTGACGCGGCGAGGCCGACCGGCCGGTCGATGTGACGAAGACGTCAAGCGTGACGCGGCGGTTCGCGGGTAGTCGCTAGGGTGAGTGGCGGATCCTTCGCCAGCCGAGTACTGACAGGAGAGTCGCCGCATGTTGCGTGAATTCGTGGACAAGCGTGTTGTTCCCGCACTCGACAGGGTCGCGCAGGCGCAGGCGCCGGTGGTGAACCGGTACGTCGACTGGTTGGGCAGTAGGCACCCCGACGAGGCGCCGGTGGAGACTGTGCAGCGGCTCTCGCGCCAATACCTGGTGGTGGTCACCGCCAGTGGCGTCGCGGTCGGGCTCACTGCCGCGGTCCCCGGGGTGGGCACCCTGATCGGGTTGGCCGCTACCGGTGTGGACACGTTGGTCTTCCTCGAGGCTTCGTCGGTGCTGTCGGTCGGCGCCGCCGCCGCGTACGGCCTGGCTCCCGACGACCCGCGGCAGGCGCATCTGGTGTCGAAGGTCGTGCTCGGCAACGTGGGCACGAAGTTGCTCGACGAGACCGCGGGCCACAAGAAGGGGCAGTGGCTCTCGGTCGTCACCGACCACATTCCCGGTCTGGCGAGCATGCCCGACTCCCCAGCCAAGCGGTTCATCGTGAACTACCTGGTCAAACGTGGTCTGCTGCTGTTCGGCACCCTGATCCCCGCTGGTATCGGCGCGGTGATCGGCGGCGTCGGCAACAACGCGCTCGGTCAATTGGTGATGGCCAACGTGTACCGCCATCTCGGCACCGGCTCCCCGGAGATGGTCGCCGCGGGCACCGACCGATCGACGATTTGACCTTCGACTCACTCGAACCCCGATGATGAATCGGTGCCCGACACCGAGCTGATCACCATCGGAGCCTTCGCCCGCGTCAGCGGCCTGAGCGCCAGCGCCCTGCGCTTCTACGCCGACGCGGGCGTCCTGGCGCCCGCCGTCGTCGACGAGGCCACCGGCTACCGCTATTACGCCCCCGAACAGTCCGCTCCGGCCCGCCTGCTGCGCCACCTACGCGCTGTCGACATGCCGCTCCCCGCGGTCACCACCCTGCTCACCGAATCCGATCCCACTCGCGCGATCGCCCTACTCGACCACCACCTCGCCGACCTCGACCGCCATCAGGACACGATCCGCGCCGCCGCGACGGCCGCTCGCGGCGCTCTCCTCGCCATGCGCGGATCGGAACTCGCCGGGGGCGGTCGTAACGACCAGGGCTCTGTGCGACTCGATGGTCGGGGAGATACGCGTTCGCCGCTCGCAGCGGTGCGAAACGCGGAGCCCGTGCACGGGGCCGATCGCGCACCGAGCACGTCCGCGGTAGACCGCGGCGAATTATGGGTGGGCGGACCGGTGTTGGCGGCGGCGATCGACCAGGTCGCGACAGCCACCGTCGCCGACTCGGACCTGGCGGTTCTCGACACCATCCTGTTCGAGACCGACGGGCAGCAATTGACGCTCACCGCGACGGACCGCTGCCGCCTGGCCACCCGTACCGTCCGCCCGACCCGGGTCAGCGCCGCGAGATGGGACGCTACGATCGACGCCGCCGACCTCCGCGCTGCCGTGTCCTGGTTGCGGCGCCAACATGTCATCGCGATCCGCCCAGAGCGCGATCGCATCGAATTCTGCAGGGCCACCACGGATTCACCCGACCACGCGAAAGCCGGGGGCGGGCCGACCGCACAGCCCACCGCCCGGCGGGACGAGACTCGACGCAGCTGCCGACGATCGACGCACGAGTTCCCCGACTACCGGGCAATGCTGGCCGCGCTTCCCGCAGTGCGAACCCGGGTCGTGCTCAGCCGTGCGGCACTGCTCTACGCCATGGAGCACGCCGACTCGCCTATGGTTGTCCTGCAAGCGAACCCGACCGGCGCCGTCTCCATGATTGCCTCGAGTTCGTGGTCGGAGCACGTCCCCGCGGCGGGCATCGCCGAGACGGATGATTCTGTCGCCCAAGAGATTTCGGTTGCCGACTCCGCGGAGTATCGGGCACCGGTATCAGGTGAGGCGCCGATCCTGCGGGCAACAGTCACCGGCCCCACGATGACGATCCATTTCGCCGTCACCACCCTGTATCCGGCCGTCGCCACCGCCGTCGGCCCCGACGTGATGCTCGACCTCATCGCCCCTGATCAGCCCGCCCTGATCCGCTCGGCCGACGACGGCGACCTGCTGACCCTGGCAATGCCGTGCCGCCCCGCCCGATGACCTCCCGCTGACTTGCCTGGCGGTCCACGTGCCGCTCCGCTCATCGTCCCGGACCTGTCCGTCCGGGGCCGTTCCGCCGAAAACGGCGACCTGATGTCGACACTGCCGTGTCAGACCCGAACCCACCGAGGAGACCTTCCGATGACCACCGCCGACCCGATCATGTCCCGAATCACAGAGGGCGTCACCGACTTTCGCACCGGCGATCCCGATCGCGCACGCTCCGCCCTGCTCGACGTCTGGGCCGACATCGGCCCAGCTGGTGACCCGCTGCACCGGTGCACCCTGGCTCACTACCTGGCCGACACCTACGACGACCCGGCCGAAGCCCTCGTCTGGGACACCCGCGCCCTCGACGCCGCCGACGCACTCTCCGACCGCCGACTGAACGACTACCACGCGGGTATGCAGGTCGCCGGCTTCTACCCCTCCCTGCACCTCAATCTCGCCGACAATTTCCGCCGCCTCGGTGCTTTCCCCGCCGCCACCCGCCACATCGAAGCCGCGCGCGAACGCCTCGACATCCTCCCGGACGACGACTACGGCGCGCTGATCCGTGGCGCCTGCACGGAGGTCGCCGCTGCCATCGCGGCCGAGGACACCACCCGCAGACCGACCCATTGACATCGGCCGCTGTCCCCCTCGTGCCGCAGGATCGCTGAACGCCGACGCCCTGCTCACCCCACGGCTCGAGGTCAGCGGACAATGCCGCGGAAGCGCTCTCCGGCGATACTCGCGGCGTTGTCTGCTGATCAATTGTCCAGCGCGGGGAGCGGGCTGGAAAGTTGCGGGCGGGACGGGCCCAGTAGCATCGTCTTGCTCGGCGGGCGTCGAGGAAACCGGTGGAAATCCGGTGCGGTCGCGCCACTGTGAACAGCCAGACCCTCTCCGGCGAGCACCGCATCCCCGATGGGCGCGCCACCCGAGGAAGGTCTCACCCTGTGATCCTGCTGCTGTCCACCTCCGACACCGACCTGCTGAGTGCCCGCGCGAGCGGCGCCGAGTACCGCTGGGGCAACCCCGCCCGGCTGCTCGTGGAGGATCTGCCGGAACTGCTCGACGGCGCTGATCTGGTGATCGTGCGGATCCTCGGTGGCAAGCGCGTGTGGGAAGAGGGCCTCGACGCGATCCGGGCGAGCGGGGTCCCGATGGTGGCACTGGGTGGTGAGATCGCGCCCGACGCCGAGCTGATGGAGTGCTCGACGGTGCCGGTCGGTGTCGCGGCCGACGCGCACAACTACCTCGCCGCCGGCGGTGCCGAGAATCTGCTGCAGCTGCACAACTTCCTGTCCGACACGGTGTTGCTGACCGGTCACGGCTTCGAACCGCCCGCGCAACTGCCGACCTGGGGTGAACTCGAGCGGTCCCCGCGGATCCTGGAACCGCACGCCCCGACTGTCGCCGTCGTCTACTACCGCGCCCAGCACCTCGCGGGCAACACCGCCTACATCGAGGCGCTGTGCAAGGCCATCGAGGCCAAGGGTGCGCGGCCGCTGCCGGTCTACGCGGCCTCGCTGCGCACCGCCGAACCCGAACTTCTCACCCTGCTCGGCCGCGCCGACGCCCTCGTGGTGACCGTCCTCGCGGCGGGTGGCAGCAAGCCCGCGACCGCCTCGGCCGGTGGTGACGACGAAGCGTGGGATGTGGCCGCGCTGGCCGCCCTCGATGTGCCGATCCTGCAGGGCCTGTGCCTGACCAGCGGCCGCGCGCAGTGGGTGGCCAACGACGACGGTCTGTCCCCGCTCGATGTCGCGACGCAGGTCGCGGTGCCCGAGTTCGACGGTCGCATCATCACGGTGCCGTTCTCCTTCAAGGAGTTCGACGCCGACGGTCTGTCCGCGTATGTCCCCGACACGGAACGCTGCGCCCGGGTGGCGGGCATCGCCGTGCGCCACGCGCGTCTGCGCCATATCCGGGCCGCCGACAAGCGGATCGCGATCATGCTCTCGGCCTACCCCACCAAGCACGCCCGCATCGGCAATGCCGTCGGCCTTGACACCCCGGCGAGTGCGATTCGCCTGCTCACCGAATTGCGCACCGCCGGTTACGATCTCGGCGACATCAACGAGATCCCCGGGCTGGTGGAGCGTGACGGCGACGCGCTGATCCACGCGCTGATCGCCGCGGGCGGCCAGGACCCGGAGTGGTTGAGCGCGGAACAGTTGGAAGGCAACCCGATTCGCATCGGCGCCACCACCTACACCCGCTGGTTCGACTCACTGCCCGCGGACCTGCGCGAGGCCGTCGTCGCGGCATGGGGCCCGCCGCCGGGCGAACTCTATGTCGACCGGTCGGCCGACCCGAAGGGCGAAATCGTCATCGCCGCACTGCGTTTCGGCAATGTGGTGCTGATGGTGCAGCCGCCACGCGGATTCGGTGAGAACCCCGTCGCGATCTACCATGATCCAGACCTGCCGCCGAGTCACCACTACCTCGCCGCCTACCGCTGGCTGTCCTCGCCCGACGGGTTCGGCGCCGACGCGATGGTGCACCTGGGCAAGCACGGCAACCTGGAATGGCTGCCCGGCAAGACGCTCGGCATGTCGGCCTCCTGTGGCACCGACGCCGCGCTGGGTGATCTGCCGCTGATCTACCCGTTCCTGGTCAACGATCCCGGCGAGGGCACCCAGGCCAAGCGCCGCGCCCACGCCACCCTCGTCGACCACCTCATCCCGCCGATGGCGCGCGCCGAAACCTACGGCGACATCTCCCGGTTGGAGCAGTTGCTCGACGAGCACGCCAACATCTCCGCCCTCGACCCGGCCAAACTGCCCGCCATCCGCCAGCAGATCTGGACCCTGATGCGCGCGGCCAAGATGGACCACGACCTCGGTCTCGCCGAACGTCCCGAAGAAGACGTCTTCGACGACATGCTCCTGCACGTCGACGGCTGGCTGTGTGAGATCAAGGACGTCCAGATCCGCGACGGCCTGCACATCCTCGGCCAGGCACCCGAGGGCGAGATGGAACTCGACCTGGTGCTGGCGATGCTGCGCGCCCGCCAGCTGTGGGGCGGCGAACAGAACGTGCCCGGCCTGCGAGAAGCGTTGGGACTCAGCGAAGCCGGTGACGAGTCGCGCGATCGCGTCGACGTGGTGGAGGGGCGCGCCCGCGAGATCCTCGCCGCGCTCCAGGCGACGGACTGGTCGGCCGATGCCGTCGAAACCCTGGTGAACGACTACGCCACCGCGATCCTCGCCGGGGGAGTGGGCAATTCGGTCGAATCATCGGCCCGCCTCGCCGCGGTGACGACCGTCTTGCGTTTCGCCGCCACCGAGGTCGTGCCCCGCCTACGCGAGACCAGCATCGAGATCACCCGCATCCTGCACGCCCTCAACGGCGGTTTCATCCCCGCGGGCCCCAGCGGCTCCCCCCTGCGTGGCTTGATCAACGTGCTGCCGACGGGCCGCAACTTCTACTCCGTCGACCCCAAGGCGGTCCCGTCGCGGCTGGCGTGGGAGACCGGCCAGGCGATGGCCGAATCGCTGCTGGCCCGCTACCTGGCCGACCACGGCGAATACCCGAAGTCGGTCGGTCTCTCGGTGTGGGGCACCTCGGCGATGCGCACCTCCGGCGACGACATCGCGGAAGTGTTCGCGCTGCTGGGTGTTCGGCCGGTGTGGGACGAGGCGAGCCGGCGCGTCACCTCCCTCGAGGTGATCTCCCTCGACGAACTCGCCCGCCCCCGCATCGACGTCACCGTCCGCATCTCCGGATTCTTCCGTGACGCCTTCCCGCATGTGCTGGCCCTGCTCGACGACGCGGTCCGCCTCGTCGCCGATCTCGACGAGCCCGCCGAGTCCAATTACATTCGCGCACACGCGCAGTCGGATCTGGCCGAACACGGCGACACCCGCCGCGCCACCACCCGCATCTTCGGTTCCAAGCCGGGCACCTACGGCGCGGGTCTGCTGCAGCTCATCGACTCCAAGAGCTGGCGCACCGATGACGATCTGGCGCAGGTGTACACCACCTGGGGTGGCTATGCCTACGGCCGCGATCTCGACGGCGCCCCCGCCGCCGACGACATGCGCACCGCGTACAAGCGCATCGCGGTCGCCGCCAAGAACACCGATACCCGCGAACACGACATCGCCGACTCCGACGACTACTTCCAGTATCACGGCGGCATGGTCGCCACCGTCCGCGCGCTGACCGGCAAGAACCCCGAGGCCTACATCGGCGACTCCACCCGCCCCGACGCCGTGCGCACCCGCACGCTCTCGGAGGAGACCGCCCGCGTCTTCCGCGCCCGGGTGGTGAACCCGCGCTGGCTCGAGGCGATGCGACGCCATGGGTACAAGGGCGCCTTCGAAATGGCCGCCACCGTGGACTACCTGTTCGGTTACGACGCCACCACCAATGTGGTCGCCGACTGGATGTACGAAAAGCTCTCCGAGAGCTACGTTTTCGATGATGTGAACCGCAAGTTCATGGAGCAGTCCAACCCGTGGGCCCTGCACGGCATCGCCGAACGCCTCCTGGAAGCCGCCGAGCGCAAGCTGTGGGAGCACCCCGAGCAGGAGACCCTGGACAAACTGCGGCAGGTCTACCTGGAAACCGAGGGTGAGCTGGAGTGACCTCACTTGCCGCAAAACTGCAACACGTTCTAGTCTGAGCCATGGTGTGCCGGCGCGATCCCGCCCGGCACACGCGGCGGAAAGGGTCACGATGAGTACCTCCCCGGGATATTTCACGCACGCGGACGGCGTCTTCACGCCGATGCGGTACTCGCTGAGCCTGTGGTCGTCGAGCATGCTGTCCGGGCCACCGGTATGCGGGTTGATGGCGCGCGAAGTGGAAGCGGGCTACTGCGCGGACGGGTTCAGCCCGGCGCGATTGACCGTCGATCTGCACCGTCCGGTACCCGCCGTACCGCTGACGATCGCCAGCGAACTCGTGCGCGACGGCAACCGGGTCCGCTCGGCGACGATCGTCGTGCGCGCCGACGGCGAGATCGTCGCCCGCGGCAGCGCGCTACTGCTGAAGCGTTCGACCCAGCCGCCGGGCGAGGTCTGGCGCCTCGACCGCGATCGTCCGCTGCCGCCGCCGAACGTACTGGCCACCATCGACGAGAAGATGCACCTGTTCGGCAGTGACGGGCAGGGCTGGTCGGCGAATATGACCGAACACCAGAACGACACCCGCAAACGCAAGTGGGTGCGCAATATCCCGGTCGTCGCGGGGGAGCCGTCGTCCCCGTTCTGCTACGCGGCGATGACCGGCGAGCAGACCAGCTTGGTCACCAACTGGGGCACCGAGGGCATCGGTTTCATCAACACCGATGTGTCGATCACGTTCTCGCGCATGCCCGTCGGCGACGAGATGGGTCTCGAAGCGGAGAGTCACCTCAGCGACGACGGGATCGCGGCGGGTGCCGCGGTGCTCTACGACCAACAGGGTGCGTTCGGCATCTGCACGACCACCGCGCTGGCCAACGAACGCAGGCAGATCCGCGGCGACGTCATCGACGAGCTGTCGGAGTCATTCGTGGCGGACGCCCTCAGGTAACCGTGAGTCCTGGACGCCGTCGGGGCCGCTCGGCGTCACAGTAGTGGCGCGGCCATCGACCGAACCAGCGCCTCGGCGTACGAGCGCGGCGCGGCATCGGCGTCGGGCCCCCCGGCGTAGTAGCGCAGGAAGGCTTCGTGGAAGCAGGCGCCGTTCAGCAGTAGAGCCGCGACGTGCGGATCGGCCGTCGCGGTGATCCGACCCAGGTCCTGTTCGGCCCGCAGGTATCCCGCGAAAGCCTCGGCCGCCCGATCGGGGCCCGCGCCGTGGCGGCGCATCGCCTCTCGGTGTGTCGCCATGCGCTGTGGGTCGGCAAGCAGAGCGCCCAGCATCGGAATCGATCGCTGGTAGAACTCGAGCGTCGCTTCGACGAGTTCGGTGAGATTGTCCTCGACAGTTCCCGCGCCTGCGGTGATCGTCACGCGCGAGGGCCCCGGCACCCGTTCCTGGAGGACGGCCAGCAGCAGTCGCTCCTTGTCGCCGAAGTATTTGTACAGAGTGGGCTCCGAGACGCCGGTCGCGTGCGCGATCTCTTTGGTGGTGGCCTGTGCGACGCCGCGGGTCCGCAGAATCTCCGCCGCGGCGTCGAGGATCCGATCCCGTGTGCTCACCCGTGGTCCTTCCGCGCTGGACAGTTAGTGAATACTAGCCCACACTTGGTTAGTAACCACTAACCCTGCTCGAGCTGGAGGTTTCCCACCGTGTTGCGAAAGTTTCCGAAGAAGCCGATCGTCATTGCGGCTGTCCTGGTCCTTGTCGGCGTGCTGGGTGCCGGTGGCGCCGTCGCCTACCTGACATTTCTGCGGTCGGCCGATACTCCGCCGTCCCAGGCCTGCGACGTCGGTCGGCCGTCAGGGGCCGGGCCGGTGGTCGTCGCGGCCGGGGCGAGCATGACGCAGGGCACGCTCGGCGCGAACTGGGTGGGCGCGTTGCGTGATCGGCCCGAATTCGTCGGTTACACGTTCGTCAATGCCGGGGTCAACGGCGACACCGCCGCCGATCTACTCGGGCGGGTCGACACCGATGTGGTGCGCTGCCGACCGGACGCCGTCGTCCTGCTGGTCGGCACCAACGATGTGCGCGGCGAGACGTCGGTCGACCGGTATCGTGCCGATCTCGGTGCCCTGGTCGACCGCATCGAGTCCCAGACGTCCGCACGGGTCGCGCTGCTCTCCTTGCCGCCCCTCGGTGAAGATCTCGATGCCCCGATCAACCACCGTCTCGACGACTTCAACACAGCGATCGAGAACACCGCGACCACGGCCGGGATCGACTACCTGCCCGTGCACGAACAGTTCGCGGACCGACTCCGTCGATCAGGCAGTGCGGCAACGACATTCGACTTCGGATTTCCGCTGGCCTTCCGCGCCGCGGCGAAGCACTACCTCCTCGGCCGAAGCTGGGACCAGGTCGCCCGAAGCAATGGCCTCGAACTCCTGGTCGACCACATCCACCTCAGTGACCAGGGCGGCGCCATCGTCGCTGATCTGGTCGCGCGGTGGCTCACCACAGGGCACGAATGATGCTGTGCTGAAATAGAGTTCGGTGATCCGCTATGCGGAGATCAGTGTCACGATGAGTTCGTCGGCGATCGACTCCGCCTTCACCATGCCCGAGCCCAGATACAGGGTGGCCGCGCGGGGGCGGCCGTCGGCCAGTGGCACCACCGAGACCGCGTCGACCCGGCGGCCCGCGAGCTCGTCGTAGGGTGCCTCGTCGGTGACATCGAACGCGGTGTATTTGCCGGAATTGGCGACGTATTCGATGTTCACCGGGTCGACCAGCGGCTCGAACGGGTCACGCCACGGCGACCCGCCGATGCGCAGTTCCGCGCCGTCGACGCCGGCGTCGAAGAGCAGGGTCGAGCCATTGTGGAAGGTGAATTCGATCGGGCCCTCGGTGCGGTCGATCTCGTCGCCAAGGACATAGAACATCCGGCGGACGGCGACAATGGTCCCGTCGACCGCGGCATTGAGCGCGGTGCGGCCGTGCTCGTCGGTGTCGGACATTGGTTTTCCTCTGCAGCGGTCGATGCCGGGCGGAGCAAACATCATGTCGCCGCGCGCCCACCGCACGCAACTCGGCTCGGCGTGTTCGTCCCGCACACACCACGGCGCCGCCCCGCTCGTAGAGTGGATCCCATGGTGGACCACAACACCACCGACGCGGTGGCACGCGCGGCCGAGCTGTTGAGCGGGCGCGTCACCGTGGTGATCTCCGGCGCGGGGCTGAGCACCGATAGCGGCATTCCCGATTACCGCGGCCCCGATTCGCCGCCGCGTACCCCGATGACCTACCAGCAATTCGTCGGCGACCCGGTCTTCCGGCAACGGTATTGGGCCCGCAATCACATCGGCTGGCGGCGGATGGATGCCGCCCGGCCCAACGCCGGGCACCGCGCCGTCGCGCGGCTCGAGCGGGCCGGGGTGGTGTCGGGAGTGATCACCCAGAATGTGGACCTGCTGCACATGAAGGCGGGGGCACGTCAGGTGATCGATCTGCACGGAACTTACGCGCGCGTGCGTTGTCTGCGGTGTGCGAATCTCATCTCCCGAATGACTCTCGCCCACCACCTCGAAGCCGCCAATCCCGGTTTCGCGGAGCGTCTTTCCGCCGGGGCGACCGGTATCGAAGTGGCACCGGACGCGGATGCGGTGGTGACCGACACCGACCGATTCCGGATGGTCGACTGCATGGCATGCGGCGGAATGCTCAAACCCGACATCGTGTATTTCGGTGAGAATGTGCCGCCCGACCGCGTCGAAGCCGCTTTCGACATGGTCGACACCGCGCAGGCGATACTGGTCGCGGGTTCCTCGCTGACGGTCATGTCGGGCCTGCGATTCGTGCGCAGAGCCGCGAAAAACGGTGTGCCAGTGGTGATCGTGAATCGCGGGCGCACCCGCGGCGACGAACTCGCCACCCTCCGAATCGAGGCGGGCTGCTCGGAAACATTGTCCGCGCTCGCCGAACTCGACAGCTGAATTCAGCTCCGCCGAACTGACTGTCGCGGGCGTCGCCGCCTCTCGTTTGCCAAAGAAATCACCGGTAACTTGATCCCTCGGTGACGGCGAAAAATCCGGCGTGGGTAAGCTCTGCGGACCAGTGCATGAAGAGTTCCACCCGCGGCGCAAAGTTTTCCTCGCAGCGGGGTTGTCGGTCCTCGTGTGGGCCGAATGATCGACCCCCACTTGCCAGCCGATCAGAACCAGGGCTTCTCCATGACCGATACCGCCGTTGCCGAATCACGCCTCACGCACCGCCAGACACTCACGATTCTGTCCGGCCTGCTGCTGGGGGTGTTCCTCGCCGCGCTCGACCAGAACATCGTCAGCGTCGCGATCGTCCGGATCGCGAACAGTCTCGACGGGTTCGACGAACAGGCATGGGCGACAACGGCGTATCTGATCACCGCCACCGTCACCACGCCGCTCTACGGCAAACTCGCCGACATCTACGGGCGCAAACCGTTCTACCTGCTGGCGATAGCCCTGTTCGTGATCGGCTCGGCGGCCTGCTGCTTCGCCACCACCATGTACCAGCTGGCCGGGTGCCGGGCGTTCCAGGGATTGGGCGCGGGCGGGTTGATGTCGCTGGCCTTCACCATCGTCGGCGACATCGTGCCCGCGCGCGAACGGGTCCGCTACCAGGGGTATTTCCTCATGGTGTTCGGCATCGCGACGGTGCTCGGCCCGGTGGTCGGCGGTTTCCTGTCCGAATACGAGAGCCTGGGCGGCATCGAGGGCTGGCGCTGGGTGTTCCTGGTGAACGTGCCGGTCGGCATCCTGGCGTTCCTCGTCGTCGCGAAGATGCTGAACGTGACGCACACACGCCAACGCAGCCGGATCGACTGGCTCGGCGCGATCACACTCGTCGTGGGTGTGGTGCCGCTGCTGATCGTGGCCGAACAGGGGCGGATCTGGGGCTGGACCGAGCCGAAATCGCTGCTCTGCTACGGCATCTGCGTTGGCGGTCTGCTGCTGTTCGTCCTGGTCGAATTCCTGATGAAGGACTCGGCGCTGATCCCGCTGCGGTTGTTCCGCAGTTCCACGTTCAGTATCGCGATCCTCGGTGGGTTCCTCGTGGGTGTGGCGATGTTCGGCGCGATCACGATGGTGCCGCAGTATCTGCAGGTCGTGCGCGGTTTCTCGCCGACCGAGGCGGGGCTGTTGATGTTGCCGCTGGTACTCGGGATCATGGTGGGCGCGCAGATCTCCGGGCTGATCACCAAGGCCACCGGGCGCTACAAGGTGCTGCCGGTACTCGGCGCGCTGATCCTGGCGATCGGGTGCGCCCTGTTCGCCCGGATCAGCTACAACGGTCCGCTCTGGCAGCCGCTCGCCTACAGCGCGATCATGGGTTTCGGGCTCGGTGGCTGCATGCAGACACTGATCATCGCCGCGCAGAACGCGGTTGGGCGCACCGAGATGGGCGTGTCGACCGCGGCGGCGACGTTCTTCCGTCAGCTCGGCGGGACGCTCGGTGTCGCGGTGTTCCTGACGGTGCTGTTCGACCGGCTGCCCGGTTCGATCCTGGAAGCCTTCGGCGGGAGCCTGCCGCCCGGTTTCGACGGCGCGCGGCTCGAAGGCATGCTCAGCGATACCAGCGGCATCGCCACCCTGCCCGACGAGTTGCGGATCCCGATCCTCGAGGGATTCACCGACTCGATGCACAGCGTGTTCCTGCTCGCCGCCGACCTCGCCGTGGTGGCCTGCCTGGTGTTGGTGTTCATGAAAGAGATTCCGCTGCAAGAGGATCCGGTTCCCGAGGAACCGGCCGATGCCACCTTGCTGCGCGATGTGAGTCTGCACGACGCGCACGAGATGGCGGGAAAACTGCGGACCGGCGCGACCGGCCGGGTGATCGCGGGCCTGTTGCGTCGCGACGACGAGCGCCCGGTGCCCGCCGCCACTCTCACCCTGATCGACCAGCACGGGCATCAGGTGGCCCGCGGCAACGGCGACGCCGACGGCGCGTACGTGCTCGAGGCGCCGCGACCCGGCAACTATGTGCTCATCGCCGCCGCGGCCGGTCATCAGCCCGAGGCGGTGAGCGTGTCGGTCGGGGAGCGTGCCCAGCACGTCGACCTGATGCTCACCGGCGCGGGCGAACTCACGGGGATCGTGCGATCGGCGCGGCGCGGCGAACCACTCTGGGGTGCCACGATCACGCTGACCGACCCCGAGGGAGAGGTGGTGGGCGCGGCGATCACCGGCGAGGACGGCACCTACGTGTGCCGCGATGTCGTGAGCGGCACGTACACCCTGGTCGCGGTGGCCGACCACATGCGCCCGTCGGCGGTCGCGCTGACCGTGCCGGAGACCGGCTCGCTGCGTCGCGACATCGACCTCGAACCGATGGCCATCCTGCTCGGCTCGGCCTGGGTGGACGGCGACCGCCCCGTCGCCGATGTGCAGATCACCGTCCTGGATTCGGGCGGCGATCCGGCCGCGACGGCCCGGACCGACGAGTCGGGCAAGTACCTGGTCCCCGACCTGCCGGAAGGGGAGTACACGGTCGTCGCGCGCGGCTATCCCCCCGTGGCGAGTCAGGTGTCGGTGACGCGCGGCGAGATCACCCACGATGTGACGCTGGGGTACGAGAACGAGGAGTCGATGAACCGCCGGTGAGCGGGTCGAAGTCGATCCGGCCGATCAGGCGGACTCGGCGACCTGTTCGGCCCGGTAGGACTCGGCCAGCTCGGCCAAGGGGATCGAGAGGGCCTCGGCGAGGCCGACGACGGTGCCGAACGCCGGCGAGGGCAGCCGTCCCGACTCGATCTTGCGCAGTGTCTCGGGGGAGATGCCTGCGCGCAGGGCCACCTCGGCGAGGTCGCGCTCGCCCCGGGCGGTGCGCAGGCGGCGGCCGAGGCGGCGGCCTGCTTCGACCTGCGCGGGACTGAGCGGGAGACGGACCATGCGACCGATGGTATGTCGTCGCGAACCCGTTGGCCAAGGTGAGCCTGCGAGAAGCTGAGAAGGGATCTCCGTTTTCGCCTCACCGGGGCGGTGGCGATGGTAGGTGTCAGGGGAAGGACATCGAGGTTCGAAAGGTATGGGCATGACACGACGGTTCGAGGGCAAGGTCGCTTTCGTCACAGGAGCGGCGCGCGGACAGGGCAGGGCTGAAGCGGTGCGTTTCGCCGAGGAAGGCGCCGACGTGATCGCGATCGACGCGTGCGCGGAGTTCGCCAGCACGAGCTACGCGGGCTCGACGGAGGCGGATCTGGCCGAGACCGTGAAGCTGGTCGAGGCGGCGGGTGGCAAGATCGTCGCGAGCAAGACCGACGTGCGCGATTTCGAGGCGCTCTCGGCTGCCCTGACGGCGGGGATCGAACAGCTCGGCAGGCTCGATGTGGTCGTGGCCAATGCGGGGATCTGCTCGGCGGCGATGTCGTGGGAGATCACCGCCGAGCAGTGGCAGGAGACCCTCGACGTCAACCTCACCGGTGTGTGGCACACCGCGAAAGCCGCTGTGCCACATCTGATCGCACAGGGTGACGGCGGTGCGATGGTGTTCACCAGTTCGGTGGCGGGGATCAAGGGCATCCCGTTCACCGGCCACTATGTCGCGACCAAGCACGCGATCACGGGCCTGGCCAAGACGATGGCCAACGAGCTCGGATCCCACCGGATCCGGGTGAACACCGTCCACCCGGCGGGCGTGGAGAGCGGTATGCAGATCCACGAGATGGGGCCGTTGTTCGAGGAATACGGGGCCACCCTCGCACCCATTTTCATGAACGCGCTGCCCAGTCACATCTGTCAGCCGGAGGAGATCGCGGCGACGGTGGCGTGGCTGTGCTCGGACGAGGCGAGCCAGATCACCGGCGCGCAGATCCCCGTGGACATGGGCAACCTGAACCGCTGAACTTGGTATTTTTATACCGGCGCCGCTAGTGTCGGTATGAAAATACCGAGTGGAGGCGTCATGGTGGAGTTGAAATCACCCGCGGAGATCGAGCGCATGCGGGTGACCGGCCGGTTCGTCGCCGACGTGCTGGCCGGGGTGCGCGACCGTGCGGCGGTCGGGGTGAACCTGCTCGAGCTGGAAGCGTATGTGCGGGAACGGATTCGCGAACGCGGGGCGGTGTCGTGCTATTGGGACTACTCACCGTCGTTCGGGCGCGGACCGTTCCGCAATACCGTGTGTCTGGCAGTCAATGATGCTGTGCTGCACGGTCTTCCGCACGATTACGTGCTGTGTGACGGAGACCTGCTGACGGCGGATCTGGCCGTGTCGATCGACGGCTGGGTCGCCGACTCGGCGATCTCGTTCATCGTCGGTACCCCGGCGCCTGCGGACGAGCGATTGGTGCGGGCCACCGAAGAGGCCCTGGCGGCGGGGATCGCCGCCGCGCAACCGGACAACCGCATCGGTGACATCTCCGCCGCGATCGCGAATGTCGCACGCGGGTACGGATATCCGGTGAACACCGAGTTCGGTGGGCACGGGCTGGGGCGGACCATGCACGAGGATCCGCACATCGCCAACGACGGCCGCGCCGGTCGTGGGTTCCCGTTGCGACCCGGTCTCACGGTGGCGATCGAACCCTGGTTCGCGGCGACCACCGCGAAGGTCTACACCGATGCCGACGGGTGGACGATCCGCTCCGCCGACGGCTCCCGCTGCGCGCACAGTGAGCACACGATCGCGATCACCGCCGACGGACCGAGCATCCTCACGTCGTGAGAGTCGTGGCGAGTGCTATCGCGGTCGGCGGTCGACGAAGGCGTTGTCGGTGAGAACCGGGACGGTAGCGTCGGCATCCCGTTCGATCGCGATGGCCACATCATCGGCGAAACCGATCGCGGCGAGCTCGCGACCGGACGCGCAGTCCGTGATCAGGGCGCCCGAGTCGCGTGTTGCCTCGAATGTGGTTGCCGCCGTGCGTGCTTCGGGGGAGGGTGTGGTGAGCCCGCGTTCGATGAGAGCGGCGGCAAGCGCCCCGGCACCGAGCCAGTCCTCGAGCGCCGGTCGCACGGTGTCGGTGCCCGGCCAGTGCTCGCCCGCCGGAATGATCGCGATCGGCCGATCGGCGGTGCCCCACTGCTGGGCAACGAGCCAGTCGGCGACCGCGCTGACATTGCGCAGACAAGCGGCGACAACCGGCGTCCCCTCGACAGCGGCCGCGATGGTGGAACCGTTGGGCGAGGGCAGCACCAGCCGTTCGGTGAACGGCGCGCGGCGGA
The DNA here is from genome assembly GCF_046549215.1 of Nocardia sp. A7. Lineage (NCBI taxonomy): Bacteria > Bacillati > Actinomycetota > Actinomycetes > Mycobacteriales > Nocardiaceae > Nocardia > Nocardia sp. A7. The sequence goes on from NZ_JAJPWE010000002.1 coordinate 619,303, forward strand.
TCGCCGCCGGCGACAACGACCACGGACCGCCCTCCCGCCGTCCGACCGCCAGTTCGGCGGCGTTCTCCTCGGCGAAGACCCGCGCCGAATCATCCCGCCACCGATAGGGAAACACCGCAGTCCCCGCATCGGTAGCCACCGACACCGACGTCGTGAACGACAACACATCGATCACCACCAGACACGCGGCCTCGGGCCCGAGCATGCGTGCCCCGGCCTGCCCCCACTCCACCCGAATCCCGAACCCACGCTGCTGTGCCCACTGCACGGTGACCTCCCGATAGACGAATCCGATAGTCCACCACGGATATCTGTCTTGCGCCTGCCGGACCCGAAGTCTGCCGGCGGACCGGGTTCAGTCGGTCGCGGCGAGCCAGGCCGTGAGCAGATCGGAGGCGTCGGCAGCGATCGCCGTGCGCTCCTCGGCGGTCAGTTCGACGGTGTCGAGTTCGGATCTCCAGTGGGCGAGACGGTCGGGGTCCTCGGCGGCGACGGCGAGTTCGGCGAGGGCGGCGTAGGCGCGGGCGCGGTCGAGCGCGGTCGCGGTGGCGCCGAAGCGGTGCAGGCCGACCTCGATGGCACGGGTCGCCGCGCGGTCGTCGTTCTTGAAATCGCGCAGGATGCGGGCGTTGTCGAGGACGCGGGCAAGGCCTTTCAGCTCGCGGGAGCCGCCGTACTCGAGTTCCATCGGCTCGTCGCGCTGGATCACCAGGACGGTGTTGCCGACCGGATCGACGAGGGAGAACCGGGACTGGCCGGGGCGGAATCGGGTGATGCGGGGACGGCCCTTGCTGGGGATCTTGCCGTAATGGGCGCGTAGTGCGGCGCTGTACTCGGCGTGGCGCGCGGCGACGTCGTCGACCATCACCAACGCGCCCGCATGTTCCACCGGCAGCTCGACACCCGGCGGTGCGGGTGCGAAATGCAAGGCACAGCCGTGGTGCTCGATCGCGCCGTACACGTAGGGGCGGGATTGCTCATGGGTGACGGTGTAGCCGAGCGCACGGTAGAACTCGAGGGTGCTCGGCAGATCGCCGCTCCACAGCAGGGGCACCGCGGTGTCGGTCACGTTCGGCCTTTCGTCAGAGAGTCGATTCGCCCCCGAGGTTACGAAGAGTTTCACGCGCGCGCCCGAAAAGTTTTCGCCCACTAAGCTGCGGGCATGACGAACCGCCTCGGCGAGCTGGCAACCGCGAACTACGTACTGCTCACCACCTTCCGCAAGGACGGCACACCCGTGGGGACGCCCGTGTGGGCGGTGGCCCGCGAGGACAAACTCCTTGTCTGGACGGTGACCGACAGCTGGAAGGTCAAGCGCGTCCGGCGCAACCCTGAGGTGACACTGCAACCCTGCAACGTGCGCGGGGACGCACACGGTGCCGTCGTGACCGGCACCGCACGGCTGCTCGACGCCGCCGAAACCGACGAACTCCGGTCGGCGATCCGCCGGAAGTATTGGCTGACCGGCCCACTCGTGATCCTCGGCAGCAACCTGCGCCGCGGCAAGGCGGGCACGATCGGCATCGAGATCACGCCCGCCTGATTTGCGCCGATCCGATATGCAGAACCGCCGGTATCGGATACTGTGAGTCTTCGGCAGTACTTCCGAAGGGACCCACATGGCCGAGAAACGCAACCGAGCCGTCGTCGTCGCGGGAGCCCGGACTCCGTTCGTGCGCGCGTTCACCGACTTCACCCGCCTCGACAGCATCGCACTGGCCGGTGCGGCGGTTCGTGGGCTGATCGAGCGGACGCAGATCGCGCCCGGCGAGATCCAGTCCATCGTCTGGGGCGGGGTTGTGCTGCCCAGTCATGCGCCCAATATCGCGCGGGAGATCGCCCTCGACCTGAATCTGGACTTCGGGTGCGAGGGATACACGGTCACCCGCGCGTGCGCGTCCGGTCTGCAGGCGGTGACCTCGGCGGCCGCGGCGATCGAGCGCGGCGAGTACGACATCATGATCGCCGGTGGCAGCGACTCCACCAGCAATGCCGAGATCAAACTGCCGCAGAAGGTGGTGCACGCGGTCGCGCCGGTGGCGCTGGGCAAGCCCTCGGCGATGGACTACCTCGATGTGGTCCGCCAACTCGCGCCGTTCACCGACATCCTGCCGCGCCAGCCCAAGATCGCCGAGCGCACCACCGGTGAGGTGATGGGCGAGTCCGCGGAGAAGATGGCGCGGATCAACGGCATCTCGCGCGCCGATCAGGACGCTTTCGCCGCTCGCTCGCACCACCGCGCCGCGGCCGCGATCGCCTCGGGACGTTTCGATGACGAGGTCGTGCCGGTCACCACCCCGTCGGGCACGCTGATCGGCGTCGACGGACTGGTTCGCGCGAACACCAGCATCGAGAAACTCGCCACTCTGCGGCCGGTGTTCGACAAGAACGGCACGGTCACCGCGGGCAACGCCAGCCCGCTCACCGACGGCGCGTCCGCGGTGCTGCTGATGAGCGAGGAGAAGGCACGCGCCCTCGGGTTCACGCCGCAGGCGGCCTTCCGCTCCTGGAGTTTCGTCAGCGTCGACCCCGCCGACCAGGTCCTCATCGGCCCGGCGATCTCGATGCCGCGCGCCCTCGACAAGGCGGGCATGACCCTGGCCGACATCGACCTCGTCGACATCCACGAAGCCTTTGCCGCACAGACTCTTTCGGTGCTGCGCATGCTGGAGAGCACCGACTGGGCCAAAGCCCGCCTCGACCGCGACGAGCCGGTCGGCACCGTCGACATCGACAAGTTGAACGTGCACGGCGGCTCGATCTCGCTGGGCCACCCGTTCGGCGCCACCGGCGCTCGCATGGTCACCACCATGGCCAACGAACTGGCCCGCACCGGGAAAGAGACTGCGCTGCTGGGGATCTGCGCGGCGGGCGGGATCGGCGCGTCGGCGGTACTCGAACGCGTCTAGCGCGGGTCAGGCGGGCGCACCGGGGAGGGGACGGTGCGTTCGAAGGTCCACGATGTATCGGCTCAGCGCGGCAGCGCCGTCGAGCATGCAGACACCCTGAGCGGTGAGTTTCGCCTGCCAGTTGTCGAGCGCGCTCGCCAGCGCCTCGGTGCTGCCCGCGGCGCGGATCTGTTCGACGACCGTGGCGATGTGGGCGAGGCGGTAGTGGCCCCGGCGCAGGATGTGGGCCAGTTCGGCGTCGCGCAGGTCGGTGGAGCTGTAGTGGCGGTAGCCGGTCGCGGGGTCGCGCGTGGGGGTGAGGATTCCGGCTGCCTCCCAGGCACGCAGGGTGGCGCGGGTGACTCGGAGGTGGTGGGCGAGTTCGCCGACGGTCCTGGTATCGGCTGAAAGTGTTGTGTCAGAGCTCGATTCGGTGATCAGGTGGTCGACGGCTCGGCGCACCGCGATCAGGGTTTCGCGATCTCGCAGGAGTTGGCTGTGCCCGCGGTCGATGATCGTGAGGGCTTTGTCGAGGTCGTCGGCGTGCAGAGCCCGCATGATCTGACCCGCGGTGGCGTGACCGTAGGCGGTGATCAGGGTGAGGTAGGTGCGCAGCGCGCTCGCGTGCAGGTCGGTGTAGATCCGGTAGCCGGTGGGGGTGCGCTCGGCCGGTGGCAGAGCGCCGTCCTGCTCGTAGTTGCGGACCGCCTGGGTCGAAATCGCGTGCTCGCGGGCCAGGTCGGATGGTCGAAGGGTTCTCACTGATTTGAAACTTTACGACATCTCCGGCGAACAGCTCCTGATCAACCCTCAACCGTTCTTTCAACGATACGATTGATAGACATGAGTCAGAAAATCAGCGACTTCGTCCCGTCATCCTGTGAACTGCTCGCGCTCGGGGAACCGACGCACAGAGAACCCGGCTTCGCGTCGGTCCGCAATGAACTGTTCGTCGAGTTGGTGGCGAGTGGGTTCCGATCGATCGCCCTCGAAACGGATCGGGTGGCAGGCCTGACCGTGGACGAGTTCGTCCGAGGTGGCCACGGCGCCCTCGACGAAGTGATGCGGACCGGCTTCTCGCACGATTTCGGCGAACTCACCGGCAACCGGGAACTGGTCGCGTGGCTGCGCGACTACAACGCGGGCAGACCGGCCGAGGATCAGGTCGGCTTCTACGGATTCGACGCCGCGATGGAAACGATGAGCGCTCCCAGCCCGCGCACCTACCTCGAATTCGCCCGCGACTACCTGGAGCTCGACTTCGACATCGCCGGGCCCGCGGGCAGCGACGAGCGATGGAACCGCCCCGAAGCAGTCCTGGATGCGAAGGTCTCGCCCGGTGCCACCGCCGACGCCGAGCAGTTGCGGGTGATGGCCGACGACATGCTCACCCTGCTCTACACTCGCGCGCCGGAGCGGATCGCGGCTACCTCACTCGACGAGTGGCGAAGGGCGACAATCCATCTCACCGCTGGACTCGGCTTGCTCCGCTACCATCGGCAGGCAGCCGCGCCGACCGAGGACGGCGTGCGATGGAACAGCCTGGCCGCCTCCCGCGACGCGCTCATGGCCCAGAATCTGCTCGAGATCCGGTCGATCGAAGCGCGCCGCGGGCCGACCCTGGTGTACTCGCACAACCTGCACCTGCGGCGCAACACCAGTGTCATGTCGATGGGACCGATGGAACTCGTCTGGTCCGGTGCGGGGGCGATCGTCGGATCGCTGCTGGGGGAGCGGTACGGGGTGATCCTCGGCAGTTTGGGGCGCAGCGACGGCCTCAAACTCGCCGAACCGGAGCCGGGCACCTTCGAGCACACACTGCAGAACCGCATCGGCACATGGGGTTTGCTGCCGGCGGCAGAGCTCGGGCCCGGACATACCCGCACCGATGCGACGCGGGAGCAGGGCTACTTTCCGCTGGATGCGGATACCGTGGCCGTGGCGGACACGATCCTGCACCTGGCCGTCGGGCGGGCGCCGACAGCTGTCAGGTAGCCGAGCCGCGCTGTGACGAGCCCACCAATTCCTCCAGGTAGGAGGCGACACCGTCCTCGTCGTTGGTCGGCAGCACCCGGTCGGCGAGTGCGATGACCTCGGGGACCGCGTTGGCCGGAACCAGCGCGGTACCCGCCCACGTCAGCATGGCGACATCGTTGAGCGCGTCCCCTGCGGCCGCCACCTCTGCCAGGTCGATACCGTCCATCGCGCACAACCGTTGCAGCGCACTGGCTTTCGACACACCTTCGGCGGCCATCTCCATGTAGGCGGCGCCGGAGTGGGTCAGTTCCACGCCGGTGATCCCGACCGCCACCGCCGTCCGGTACAGCTGGGCACCGGGCAACTCGGGATGGCGGGCAACGATCTTCACCATCGTTTCCAGCCCGGCAGGCAAGGTCTGCGACAACTCCATCTCGTGCGGGTGCCGGTGATGATCGCTGAACTTGCACAGCGCGGCATAGGCAGGCTCGGCGACGAACCGCGTGGCGCCGACAGTGGCGAACACGACACCCGGAATCAGGCCGCGAATCTGCTCCATCACCAACCCCGCCGCACCGTTGTCGATCGACACGGTTTCGATGATCTCGGGGGTGCCGTCCGCGAGGTCGAGCACCACCGCACCGTTGGCACACACCGCTCTACCGCGAAAACCACACGACTGCGCCAGCTCGTGCACCGAATGCCGAGCCCGCGCCGTCGCCCACACGACCTCGATGCCCGCCGCTTGCGCACGCGCCATCGCCGCCGCGGTGCGTGCGGACACGGTGCGATCGGAGCGCAGCAGCGTGCCGTCGAGGTCGGTGGCGAACATCCGGATACTGGTCACTCGGTCATGCTGTCATGCACCGCGACGACCACCGGGCCGGGGCGCTCGGCGGCGGTACTCGAGTCTTCCCGCTGCTAGGTGGCCTGGCTCACCGAGGACATGTGGAAGTCGGGGATGCGCAGTGGGGGCATGGCGGTGCGGGTGAACCAGTCCTTCCATTCGCGGGGGAGGGTGATCTCGGTGGCGCCTGCTTCCGCGACGCGGCGCAGCAGGTCGAGGGGGCTTTCGTTGAAGCGGAAGTTGTTCACCGCGCCGGTTACCCGGCCGTTCTCGACGAGGTAGACGCCGTCGCGGGTGAGGCCGGTGAGGAGCAGGGTCGCCGGGTCGACCTCGCGGATGTACCAGAGGCAGGTGAGGAGCAGGCCGCGTTCGGTGCGGGCGATCATGTCGTCCAGCGACGCGTCACCGCCGCCGGTGAGCAGCAGGTTCTCACCGGGAACCGTTGTGGGGGCGGCGAATTCGGCGGCGGTCGCGCGTGGGTAGACGAGTGACTCGATGACGCCGTTGCCGATCCAGTCGACGCGTCGGGCGGACAGGCCGTTGTCGAAGACCGACAGCGATTCCGAGGACGAACCGGTCGCCACGAACGGCCGGTATTCGAGGGCGCTCGCCTTCGGGTCGGAGTACAGCGTGAGCGGAATGTCGCTGAGCCGCTCACCGATCCGCGTGCCGCCCGCGCGGGAGAACGCGGTGTGGCCTTCGTGGGCGCCACGGCCTTCCATGCTCCACGCCAGGTAGATCATCAGATCGGCGACCGAGGAAGGGGGCAGCAGGGTTTCGTAGCGGCCTGCGGGAAGATCGATGCGGCGCTTGGACCAGTCCAGTCGGCGGGACAGCTCGGCGAGCAGGCCCGGGGTGTCGACGTCGGTGAAATCGGCCGTGCCGACACCGACCCACGCGCTGGCCAGATCCTTGCCCTCGCCGCGTTTGCCGTTGATCTCCACCGAACCGGTCGGCTGGCTGAACCGGCGACGGATGCCGGTCGAGGTGCCGAGCCAGGTGGTGTGCACCCGGTGGTGGGCGAAGCCGTAGAGACGGTCGGTGCCGTCGAAACCGGTCGACAGGTCACGCGCCAGCCCGGCGAACACCTCGATCTCGGTGGCGCCGGGCGCCTGATCCCAGGTGGCGGTGTCGTCGTCGGTGGGTTCGAGCAGCGGCATCGCGTCGCGGGCCGGGGCGGCTGTGCGCGCGGCCTCCTCGCTGGCGCGCACCACGGCCTCGATCTCGGTGGAGTCGACGCTGGTGGAGCTGATCGAGCCGACCCTGGCGGCGTTCGGGCCGTCGCGGAACACCGAGATCACCGCCCAATCCCGCGAAATCGACGAACCGTTGGTGGTCATCGAGTTGCCGGCCCACCGCAGCGACGCCTCGTGCGCATCGGTGACGATCACGATCGCCTCGTCGGCTTTCGACACCGCCAGCGCACGCTCGACCACCGCGCCCGCCGGGAACAGACCCTCGTTCACTGACCGCCCTCCGTCCGGGTATTGAGAATGTTGACCCCACGCACCAGCACCGACGGGCAGCCGTGACTCACGGCCGCGACCTGACCCGGCTGCGCTTTACCGCAGTTGAACGCGCCACCGAGCTGCCAGGTGCTCGGCCCGCCGACCGCTTCCATCGACCCCCAGAAATCGGTGGTCGTGGCCTGATAGGCGACATCGCGCAGTTGACCGTCCAGCTCGCCGTTGCGGATCCGGAAGAACCGCTGGCCGGTGAACTGGAAGTTGTAGCGCTGCATATCGATCGACCAGCTCTTGTCGCCGACGATGTAGATGCCGTCCTCGACGCGGGAAATGAGCTCCGCGGTACCGGTGTCACGCGATGGATCGGGCTGCAACGACACGTTCGCCATCCGCTGGATCGGAACATGGTGCGGCGAATCGGCATACGAGCAACCGTTGGATCGGTCGAGCCCGAGCCGCGGGGCGAACACGCGGTCGAGTTGGTAGCCGACCAGGATGCCCTCACGCACCAGATCCCACTGCTGGCCCGCCACCCCCTCGTCGTCGTAGCCGATGGTGCTCAAGCCGTTGACCTGGGTGCGGTCTCCGGTGACATGCATGATCGGTGTGCCGTACCGCAACGTGCCGAGCTGATCGGGAGTCGCGAACGAGGTACCCGCGTACGCGGATTCGTAGCCGATCGCCCGGTCGTACTCGGTGGCGTGACCGATGGATTCGTGGATCGTGAGCCACAGGTTCGTCGGGTCGATCACCAGATCGGTGGGACCCGCGACGACGCTGGGCGCCTTCACCTTCTCGGCCAGCCAGCCGGGGATCTGCGCGAGTTCGCCCGTCCAGTCCCATGTTCGGTCGGCGCCGGTGACGTACTCCCAGCCCCGGCCCGCGGGCGCGGCGAGGGTGCGCATCGTCTCGAAGACGCCCGACGCGGCATCGACGGTGACAGCCTCCAACTGGGGGTGCAAGCGCACGCGCTGCTGGGTGATCGAGGAACCCGCGGTGTCGGCGTAGAACGTCTGCTCCTTGACCTGCAGGACCGAGGCGGTGACGTGGTCGACACCGTCGGCCGACGAGAGGCGTTCCGAATAGTCCTGCAGCAGCGCCACTTTGTCGGCGGTCGGCACCGCGAACGGGTCGAGATCGTAGGACGAGACCCACGAGACATTGTCATAGCGTGGCTCGTCGGCCAGCTCCACACGTTCCCGGTTCAGCGAACGCAGCGCCCGCGCCACCCGCACCGCGCGCCCCGCCACCTCGGCGGCGGTCGCGGGCGTGAGTGCGGCGTGCGAGGCGAAACCCCAGGTGCCGTCGACGATCACGCGCACCGCCAGCCCCAGCTCGGTCGCATCGGTGACCGCCTCGACGCGGCCGTCGCGCAACCGGATCGACTGCGTCACCAGACGGTGCACGCGCAGATCGGCGTGGTCGGCGCCTGCCGCGCGGGCCGCCGACAACGCGGCCTCGGCCAGTGCGCCGAGCCCGAGCGCGCGGAACTCCTCGTCCACATCTCTGGAAGTCGTGGTACTCACCGGACCAACGCTAACCGGTGCCACCGACACATGTGCGCCGGAACCGGATCCGGCCACCGTCATGTCGGTCGATGCAGGCGCTGCCTGCCTGCAGTGGGTGCCACGAGGCAGCGTGTCGGTGCGCGAAAAGCCGGTTGCGACAGTCGTTGCCGTGACGCGCGGACTCCGCCTCCTCCCGCGAGCGGTGCCGGAAATGCCGTAGGGTGCCCGCCGTGCCGCCATCTGCCCTGCGCGATCGAAAAAGGGAACGAACCCGACGTGCGATCCTCGTGGCCGCCGTCGAATTGTTCGAGGCCGGCGGGTACGAGGAAACGACCGTCGCCGACATCGCGGCCGCGGCCGAGGTCGGTACCCGGACCTTCTTCAACTACTTCGCGAGCAAAGAAGAGTTGCTCTTCCCCGAGCCCGACGAACGGGTGCGCGCAGCTGTCGCGGCCATCGCCACGCGTCGGCCCGGTGAGCGACCGGTGGAGGTGTTGCTGCGCGCCTTGCGCGCCGCAGGCGACAACCCCGGCGCACACCTCGTCGACGATGTGGGCTCGCGGGTGGCGGCGCTGCGGGCGCGGGTCTCGCGGACCGTCCCCTCGGTGAGCGGGCGCGCCGCGCACGCGCAACTGGTCGCGCAGCGCGAGATCGCGCACCAGCTGCACATCGCGTTCCCGCACGAACTCGACGAGGTCGGCGCGGCAGCGCTGGTCGGTGCCGTGGTCGGCGCGGTGTCGGGCGCGCTGACGGTGCTGTTCCAGCAGCCCCAGCACGGCATCGACGACGGTGAACGCCTGCACCGCAAGATCCACGAGACCACCTCGCGGGTCCTGCAGCCCTGGCTCGCCGCGTCCGCGCCGACGGAACCGGCGCACTAACCGAACTGCTGCCACCCCAACCGGATCACCATCACGACCACGACCACCAGCAACACGATCCGGACGAACCCGGCGCCCTTGGCCAGTGCCATCCGTGAACCGACCAGTGCGCCCAGCACATTCGCCACCGCCATGGCGGCGCCGAGGCCCCACAGGATGTGCCCGGTCGCGCCGAGGAACAGCAGCGCACCCACGTTCGATCCGCAGTTGATCACCTTCGCCATCGCCGCCGCCCGCACGAACTCGGTGCCGAGCAGCGTCGCGAAGGTGATGATCAGGAAGGTGCCGGTCCCCGGCCCGAGCAGTCCGTCGTAGAGGCCGATGAGGCCGGCCGCCAGCGCCACCACCAGGATCACTCTGCGTCGCGTCGGCGGATGGGTGGCCATGGTCAGACCGACCGAGGGGCGCAGGGTGACGAACACCGCCACCCCGACGAGCACCACCATGACCAGCGGAATGAACAGGTCGCGGTCGATCAGCGAGACCGCCGCCGCGCCGCACGCGGCCGTGATCGCGGCGATCACCGCGCCGGGCAGCAGGACCTTCCACTGCATCGGCACCTTGCGCGCGAACGTCGCCACCGCGGTCGCGGTGCCCGCCAGCGCGGCGAGTTTGTTGGTGCCCAGCGCGGTCTGCGGGGTGATGCCGGGGACGACGAGGAGCAGCGTCGGCAGAATGATCAGCCCGCCACCGCCGACCACGGCGTCGACCCAGCCCGCCGCTGCCGCGGCCACCAGCAGGACCGTCCAGTCTCCTATTTGCACTCGTACAGGCAATCAAGATCACGGCCGGAATGCCAGCCGGGGCTACGCTGGGCCCCGTGCGCCGGTTCAGCCTGTGGCTACGCGGACGACCCATCGTCGCCGACTCGATTCTCGCGGGATTGCTGCTGTTCCTCGATGCCATCGGGGTGGGCGACGAACACAACAAGGTCGTCTATCTGATCTTCTCGGTGATCCTGCCGTTGCCGTTGATCCTGCGGCGGGTGTATCCGCGCACGGTCGCGGCGGTGCTGCTGGTGCTGTCGTTGCTGAACACCTTGATCGGCTATCTGATCGATGATCAGGTCGCTGATCACGTCGCGCTGATCGGGCTCGGGGTGATGCTGTACACGCTCGTCGCCTACGTCGGGCGGCGGGAGGGGCTGATCTTCCTCGTCTTCCTCACGCTCGACATGGCGGCCTCGGTCGTGCTGCTCGACCAGCCGCGTGGCGGCGATCTGGCGATGGCGGGGCTCATCTACGCGCTGTGCTGGACACTGGCCGAGTTCAACGGTGCCCGCCACGCCTACGACTCTGAGGTAGCGGCCCGCCTCGCGGTCGCCGATTACGACAAGGAACGTCGCGCCCACGACGCGGTCGCCGCCGAACGGACCCGCATCGCCCGCGAACTCCACGATGTGGTGGCGCACGCGGTGAGTGTCATCATCGTGCAGGCCGATGGGGCCAAATACGCCCTGCGTCAGGACCCCGAGACCGCCGAACGCGCACTCGCCACCATCGCGGGCACCGGTCGCGACGCCCTGCGTGAACTGCGCCGCACGGTCGCGCTGCTGCGCACCGAGCACGCACCGGAACTACTGCCACAACACGGGAGCGCGGGGATCGCGAAGCTGGCCCAGATGATGCGCGAAGCGGGTCTGGCGGTCGACCTCGAGCTGACCGGTGAACTCGACGACATCGCCCCCGAGGTGAGCCTCGGCGTGCACCGCATCGTGCAGGAATCGCTCACCAACACCTTGCGCCACGCGGGGGCGGAGTCGAAGGCGGTGGTTCGGGTGCACCGGCGCGACGAGGACATCCTCGTCGAAGTCACCGACAGCGGCGGGATTCCGGCCACGGTGAGCGCGGGGAGCGAGATCCCCGGCACCGGGATGGGACTGGTCGGGATGCGCGAACGGGTCGCGGTGCTCGGCGGCACGTTGCACGCGGGCAGGCTCGACGACGGTCGCTGGCAGGTGCGGGCCGACCTTCCACTGCGCACCGAAACGGACTGATCCGCCCACTATGGTGGGGCAATGCCGATCAGCGTGCTCGTGGTGGACGATCAGGAACTCATGCGGATGGGCCTGAAGATGGTGCTCGGCGCGCACCCGGACATCGAGGTGATCGGCGAAGCGGGCAACGGTGACGAGGCCGTGCGGCGCGCGAGCGAACTGCGCCCCGACGTGGTGCTGATGGATGTGCGGATGCCGGTCGTGGACGGGGTCACCGCCACCGCGCAGATCGTGGCCGCGGGGGAGGGCGTGCGCGTGCTCGTGATGACCACCTTCGACCTCGACGAACACGCCCTCGGTGCCCTGCGCGCCGGTGCGAGCGGGTTCCTGCTCAAGGACACCCCGCCCGAGGACCTCGTCTCGGCCATCCGCAGCGTCGCCGCCGGTGACGCGGTGGTGTCGCCCAAGGTCACCAAACGGCTGCTCGACCGCCTCGTCGCCGAAAACCCGACCAGCCTGCGCGACCCGAAGGTCCTCGACGTTCTCACCGCACGCGAACGCGAAGTGCTCGAACAGATCGCGGTCGGGCGCTCCAACGCCGAGATCGCCACGGCGCTGTTCCTGTCGGAAGCGACCGTGAAGACGCACGTCGGGCGGGTGCTCACCAAACTCGGCCTGCGCGACCGGGTGCAGGCGGTGGTCCTGGCCTACGAAACCGGTCTGGTGCGCCCAGGTGCCTGAACCCGTCGGCGAGCCCGGGAGAAAAATCGGGCGCTGGTGCGTTGAACAGACAGATCATCCGAAAGGATCGCCATGACCGCCCTGCTGTTCGTCCTCTACCTCGTCGTCGAGATCGCCGCCCTCGTCGGTCTGGCCCAGTTGATCGGCGTCGGCTGGGCGCTGCTCGTGCTCGTCGCGGTGTCGGGCGTGGGGTTGGTGCTGCTCGCACGGCAGGGCAGGCGGGTGTTCGACCGATTCCGGCGCGCCTCCCGTGGCGAGGTGACCGCCGAGAGCGCGGTCGCCGACGGCGTGATCGTCGCCACCGGATCGGTGCTGCTGTTCGTGCCGGGTCTGGTCACCGGTCTGGTCGGCCTGCTCGCGCTGTTCCCGCCGACCAGGGCGCTGCTACGACCGGCGCTGGAGAAGCTCGGTACCCGGCGCTTCGGTCCGCTGCCCTCGTTCGCGCCCTCGCCGTATCGCGGAATGGTCGTCGACGCCGACGGTGATGTGGTCGACGGCACCGTAGTCGGGCAGTGGTACGACGACGGTCACGCCAGCGGTCCGCGCGCGCTCGGCTCCGCCTGATTCGAGTCGGTCTGAACCGACACGCCCTCGTCCGGCGGCGAAGGGTCTACAGTACCGGCATGGCCACCGAGCAGATCACCGTCACGGTGAGCGAGGAACTGGCCGACGCGGTGCGCAGAGCGAGCACCGCTGCCGGACAGTCGATGTCGGATTTCACCACCGCCGCATGGCGATTGGAAATGATCGCCGTGGAGGCGGGCGGGCATTGTCCCGCCGGGTTCGGTGACGCCGAAGTGCGCGCCGCACTGTCACTGCCGACCTGACACCGTCGTCGGCGTAGCGGCGCTGTCACCGCCGGGCCGAGACTGTCCCTGCCGAGGTGGTGATCCGTCGATACGGCAGACTGGGGCACCGTGAGTACCCAGTTGCTGATCGGCGGTCGCTTCTACAGTTCCAGCTCCCCGGACGCGACCGCGATGGCGGTCACCGACGGCACCGTCGTGTGGCTGGGCGCGCAGGCGCCCGGACGCGCGATGCATCCCGATGCGGAGATCGTCGACCTCGACGGTGCTTTCGTGGCGCCGGCGTTCGTCGACCCGCACGTGCACGTCACCGCGCTGGGACTCCAGCTGACCGGGCTCGACGTCAGTGGCGCCCGATCCCTGTCCGAGCTGTTGGCTATGGTTCGCGCGCACGCTGCCGAGCACCCGGACGGCGTGATCATCGGCGAAGGCTGGGACGACACCGCATGGCCCGACCAGCGGCCGCCGACGGTCGCCGAACTGGACGAGGCCGCTGGTTCGGGTCGGCTCGTCTACCTGGCGCGCGTCGACGCGCACTCGGCCGTCGCCTCCTCGGCGCTGCTCGACGCGACGGGCGAACTCGGCGACGGATACCAGCGCGGCGAGCTGTTGCGCGCCGACGCCCACCACCGGGTTCGCACGGTCGCCCTCGCGGAACTCACTCGCGCCCAGCGTGATTCGGCCCGCAAGGCCGCTCTGGACGCGGCGGCCGCACACGGCATCGTGGCCGTCCACGAATGCGCGGGGCCCGATATCTCCGGCCGCGACGACATCGGCGAACTGCTCGCCTTCGAACACGGTGTTGACGTGCGCGCGTACTGGGGTCAGGCCGTGCGCACCGCGGACGAAGCGCGCGCGCTGATCGATGAGCTCGGCGTACACGCCCTCGGTGGCGACCTGTTCGTCGACGGCTCACTCGGCTCGCACACCGCCTTGCTGCGCGAGCCCTACGCCGACGCCGCGGGGTGCGGCAAGAGTTTCCTCGACAAAGACACGGTCACCGCGCATATCCGCGCCTGCACCGAGGCGGGGATCCAGGCGGGCTTCCACGCCATCGGCGACGCCGCGATGGACACCGTGGTCGCCGGATTCGCCCGTGTCGCCGGCGAACTCGGCGGACCGGCGATCGCGTCACGCGGGCACCGCGTCGAGCACGCGGAGATGATCGACCCCGCCGCGATCGAAAAACTCGCCGCCCTCGGCGTGATCGCGTCCGTGCAGCCGGGCTTCGACGCCGCATGGGGCGGACCCGACGGGATGTACGCGACCCGACTCGGCGCCGAACGCGCCGCGGGCCTCAACCCCTTCGCGGCGATGGCCGCGGCCGGCATCTCCCTCGCCATCGGCTCCGACGCACCCGTCACCGCCATGAACCCGTGGGAACAGGTGCGTGCGGCCGTCCACCACCGCACCCCCGGCCACGGACTGTCCCCGCGCGCCGCGTTCGCCGCCGCCACCCGCGGCGCCTGGCGAGCGGGAGGGGTTCGAGACGGCATGGCGGGCACCCTGGTTCCCGGCGCGCCGGCCTCCTACGCGGTCTGGGAGGCCGGTGACCTCGTCGTCGCCGCGGCCGCCGACACCGTGCAGCGCTGGTCGACCGACCCGCGCTCCCGCGTGCCGGGCCTGCCACGTCTCGACCCGGGCGCGGACCTGCCGACCTGCCTGCGCACCGTGCACAACGGCACCACGATCTACACCGCCTGACCAGCCGTCAGCGCCGCGCACGCAACGAATCACGGAGCAGCACACCATGATCGACCCCGCGACGGGCGACCGTCCCGATTCCGCAGCCGACGAGCCGTCATCGGCCGACCGCGATCTGGATCCGGGTGGGTCGAAGTCGGCCACGGCGGCACCCGGACCGGAACTCACGTCCGTCGGGTCGCGCCCGGTGTCGGCTGATCCGGGGTTGACCGGGACGAAGCTGATGATGCTGCGGATGCTGGCCGCTACCGCAGGTGGGCTGTTGCTCTTCGGCAGCTTCCCACCGCGCCCGTTCTGGTTTCTCGCGCCGGTGGCCATCGCGTTGCTCGTCGTCGCGGTGCGCGGGCCGGGCAAGCCAGGTGGCGGGTTCGGGTACGGGATGCTCGGTGGGCTGGCGTTCTTCGTGCCGCTGCTGCCGTGGACCGGGATCTATGTGGGGCCGGTGCCGTGGCTGGCGCTCTCGACGGTCTGTGCGGTGTACTTCGGGCTCTGGGGTGTGCTCGCCCGGTGGTTGAGCGCGCTGCCGGGTTGGCCGGTGTGGCTGGCTCTGGCGTGGACCGCGACCGAATGGCTCAGATCGAGCTTTCCGTTCGGCGGATTTCCCTGGGGGCGTGTCGCTTTCGGTCAAGCCGATGGCTGGTACCTGCCGCTGGCCGCCTATGGTGGTGCTCCGCTGGTCGGTTTCGCTGTAGCGCTGACCGGCGCCGGTCTCGCCGCGTTGGCCCTGCGCCTGGTCGCGTGGTCGCGGACCCCCGCGCCGCGCGCGAAGGTTCACGGCGCGCGCACCGGATTTGCCACCGCCGTGGTGGCCGTGGCTATCATGCCCCTGGCCGGAGTGATCCTGCGGCCGACGCTGCCCGCCCCGGATGCAGGCACCCGGACGATCACGGTCGCCGCCATCCAGGGCAGTGTGCCGCGGCTCGGGCTCGACTTCAACGCCCAGCGCCGCGCCGTGCTGGACAACCACGTCCGGCGCACCGAGGAGTTGGCCGACGCCGTCACCCACGGCCGGGCCGCGCGGCCCGACATCGTGATCTGGCCCGAGAACTCCTCCGATATCGACCCACTGCGCAATGCCGACGCCGCCGCTGAGATCACCGAAGCCTCGGTGCGGATCGGGGCCCCGATCCTGGTCGGCGCAGTCCTGGTGAACGGTGACCGCACGACCACCAACTCGGTGATCGTGTGGAACGGCGCGGACGGCCCCGGTGAGCGACACGACAAGAAGATCATCCAGCCGTTCGGCGAATACCTGCCGATGCGTGGATTCTTCCGTTTGTTCTCTTCCTATGCCGACCGCGCGGGGTATTTCGTACCGGGTGACGGTGACGGGACTGTCACGGCCGCCGGTGTGCCGATCGGTGTGGCGACCTGTTACGAGGTCGCTTTCGATCGGGCATTTCGGGACTCTCTCGCCGCGGGTGCTCAATTGCTGACGGTGCCGACCAACAACGCCACGTTCGGCGAGAGCGAGATGACCTATCAGCAACTCGCCATGTCGCGGGTGCGGGCGGTCGAACACGGGCGTGCGCTCGTGGTCGCAGCAACCACGGGAGTCAGTGGGATCATCACCGCAGATGGCGAGCTCAGGCAGAGCACCGAGCAGGTTGTGCCAGCTGCGTTGGTGGCCCAGCTACCTTTGCGCGACACAACAACAATCGCAACCCGAATCGGTGCGTGGCCCGAACTCGCGTCCGTTATCCTGACCGCGATCGGTGTCGGATTGCTATTACTTCGACGCCGCCGTGCGAATCCGACGCACCTTGTGCGAAGTTCGGACAATTCTGAATAAGCGGTTTGTTTCAACCGGGGGAAAGCGGCACACAGTTGCGGCTTCAGGGGTGTAATTCGTTGAGCTCGAAATAAATTCACATCGGTAGCCATCCGGCCGCCGTAGTACTCCGAATCATGGGCGTGGATAAGCCACGCCCTGGGCCGTCGTGTGCCCGGGCGCTGCTCGGGGAGTTGTGACACAAGGCAGAAACGGAGTGCTTGATGAGTTCTTTGGCCACCGACCACGTCAGCTCTAGCGTCACCGACGAGGACCCGGGCCAACCGTTCGCCCTCTCACCCGGTCAGACAGCACTGTGGTACGCGCAACGGATTCGGCCCGATATTCCGCTCACCATCGCTCACTACGTCGAAATGCACGGTGATCTAGACGTCGGCCGGTTGCTCTACGCGGTGGAGCGCTACGGCGCGGAATCCCAGGTGGGACACGTGCGCCTACTCGAGATCGACGGCGTGCCCCACCAGCGAGTGGACCCCACGTGGCGGCCCGGCTGGGCTCGGATCGACCTCCGCGGTGAAGCCGACCCCCGGGCCGCCGCGCTGGCCTGGATGAACACCCACGCCAGCACCCCGATCGACATGGAGCACGAGCCGCTCACCATCAACGTGGTGTTGCGCATCGGTGACCGGGAGTGGTTCTGGTACGAGCGCGGGCACCACATCGTCATCGACGGCTACGGTGCGATGAACGCCCTCGCCCGCACCGCCGAGATCTACACGGCTGTCGGCGAGCAGCGCGAACCGTCGGTCTCCCGCGCCGCCGCGCTAGTCGACCTCTACGCCGACGAATCCCGCTACCGTGAATCCAGCCGGTTCCGCGCCGACCGCGAGTACTGGATGGAACAACTCGCCGGTGTGGGCGAACCGATGACGCTGTCGTCGGTCACCGCCGCGGGCGACACCAACGACGCCGGCCGCCACCGCGCCACCGCGGTGCTCGACGCCGACCTCGACACCCTGCTCACCGACGCGATCGCCAGGCACGGCTCGGCCAACTCCGCGCTGATCGTCGCCGCGCTGGCCGCCTACGTCCGTTCGGTCACCGGTGACCCCGATGTCGTGCTGAGCCTGCCGGTTTCGGCTCGCACCACCGTGGCGTTGCGCCGTTCGGCCGGCGTGGTATCGAACGTGGTGCCGCTGCGGGTCCGATTCGACGAGCACACCACCGTCGCCGACGTCGTGCGCCAGACCGAACTGCAGATCACCGGCGCCCTGCGCCACCAGCGCTACCGCTCCGACGACATCCGTCGCGACTGCGGCTACTCCCGCGACTCACGCGGCTTCTTCGGGCCGATGGTCAACATCATGCTTTTCCACGACGAGTTGAAGTTCGACGATATCGCCGGTCAGCTGAACGTTCTTGCCACCGGACCCGTCGAAGACCTCTCGATCAACATCTACAACCGCGACGGCGGCCGCATCCAACTCGACTTCGAGGCCAACCCGAAGCTCTACGGTGAGGCCGAGAACGCCGCCCATCACGGCCGCTACCTCGACTTCCTCGCGCGCTTCCTGGCTGCCGAACCGACCACCCCCACCTACACGCTCACCGCGATCACCGACGTCGAGAACGACCGGGTGCTGCGGGAGTGGAACACCACCGAGATGCCGATGCAGGCCGCGACGCTGGTCTCGCTGTTCTCCGAACAGGTGCACCGCAGCCCGCACGCCATCGGTCTCGAATTCGGCGACCGCACACTCGGTTACACCGAACTCGGTGACCGGGTGAACCAGCTGGCGCGCGAACTCATCACCCGCGGCGCGGGCCCGGAGACCACCGTCGGCGTGTGCCTGCATCGCAGCGTCGATCTGGTCGTCGGGATCTACGCGGTGCTCGCGACCGGCGCCGCCTACCTGCCGATCGATCCGGAACACCCGATCGATCGCATGGAAGCGGTGATGACGCAGGCGCATCCGGTGTGTGTGCTCACCGCGGACCGCGACGGGGTCGGGCTGCCCGCGGGCACGGTGCGGATCGATCTGGACACCCTCGATGTCAGCGGGAACGACGTCGCGCCGATCGCCGACGCCGACCGGCTCGCGCCGCTGCGGCCCGATCACCTCGCCTACGTCATCTTCACCTCCGGCTCCACCGGTAGACCCAAGGGCGTCGGCGTCACCCACGCCGCGATCGTGAACCGGTTGCGCTGGATGCAGGCCGAATACCCGCTCGACTACACCGACGCGGTCCTGCAGAAGACTCCGGCCACCTTCGACGTGTCGGTGTGGGAGTTCTTCTGGCCGTTGCAGGTCGGTGCCCGCCTGGTCGTCGCCGCACCAGAAGGGCATCGAGACCCGGCCTACCTCGCCCGCATCATCACCGAAAGGGCCATCACCACAGCGCATTTCGTGCCCTCCATGCTGTCGCTGTTCGTCACCGACCCGCGGGTGCGCGGCGGGGCGGGACTGCGGCGGGTGTTCTGCAGTGGTGAGGCGCTGCCCGGCGCCACCGTCGCCGATTTCCATGCCGCGCTGCACGGGCCCGACGGCGGACCGGAACTGCACAACCTGTACGGGCCCACCGAGGCCGCTGTCGACGTCACCTACTGGCCGTGCCCGGTCGGCGCCACCACGGTGCCGATCGGTTCGCCGGTCTGGAACACCCAGACCTACGTGCTCGACCAGCACCTGCGACCGGTGCCGCCCGGCGTCGTCGGCGAGCTGTACCTGGCCGGTGCGCAACTGGCTCGCGGCTACCTCGGCCGCCCCGACCTGAGCGCCGACCGGTTCGTCGCCAACCCCTTCACACCGGGGGAGCGGATGTACCGCACCGGTGACCTGGCCCGCTGGCAGATCGACGGCGGCGTCCTGGAATACCTGGGCCGCACCGACTTCCAGGTCAAGATCCGCGGCCTGCGCATCGAACTCGGCGAGATCGAATCCGCGTTGCTCGCCGAGCGCGACATCGCGCGCGCTGTCTGCGTGGCCCGCGCCGGGCGCACCGGTGAAGACGAGCTCGTCGCCTATGTGGTGGCTGTACAGGGCACCCCGGCGCCCGACCCCACCGCCTTGCTCTCGCTGCTGCGCCGCGGCCTGCCGTCCTACATGGTGCCCTCGGCTCTGGTCGTGCTCGACGAACTACCGTTGAGCGCCAACGGCAAGGTCGATCGTAAAGCGCTGCCCGCGCCGGAGGTGGGCGTGCGGGTCACCACCGGCGCCGCCGCACCGCAGACCGAACTGGAATGTGCCCTCGCGGAGATCTTCACCGAAGTACTCGCTCTGGACGGCACCGCGATCGGTGTCGAGGACAGCTTCTTCGATCTCGGTGGCAACTCCCTGATCGCCGCGCGCGCGGTTGCCAGGATCAACACCACCCTCGACGCGAACGTGACCATCCGCGAGATGTTCGAGGCGCCGACGATCGCCGCGCTGGCCGACTACATCAGCACCCACCGATCCGAAACATCAACGCCGAAACTGGTTCCCGTGCGCAGGCCCGAACGGGTACCGCTGTCGCTGGCCCAGCAGCGGCTGTGGATTCTCAACCGGTTCGCCGAACACGCCGCCGCCTACAACATGCCCCTGGGCCTGCGGCTCAGCGGACACCTCGACCTCGACGCGCTGCGCGTGGGTCTGCGCGATGTCCTCGACCGCCACGAGAGCCTGCGCACCAGCTTCCCCGAAGGCCCCGACGGCCCGTACCAGTTCATCCACCCGGCTGCCGGGGTGGAACCCGAACTCGCGCCGATCGACGTGGCCGCCGCCGACATCACCGCGCTGGTCGCGCAGGTGGCGGGGCGCGGGTTCGATCTGCGGACCGAGACGCCGCTGCGGGTCGCGCTGTACCGGGTCGGACCCGAGGAGCACCTGCTGCTCGTGGTGCTGCACCACATCAGCGGTGACGGTTGGTCGGTGGCCCCGCTGGCCAGGGACCTGATGGTGGCGGTGGCGGCGCGCGCGGGCGGTGCCGCACCACAGTGGGCGGCGCTGCCGGTGCAGTACGCCGATTTCGCGATGTGGCAGCGGGAACTGCTCGGTGAGGAAACCGACGCCGAGTCGCCCATCGCGCGCCAGCTCGGGCACTGGCGCGGCACCCTGGCCGGGCTCCCCGATCAGCTCGACCTCCCCCTCGACCGGCCACGGCCACTGCAGCGTGGCACCGGCGGGGACACCGTCGAATTCGTCATCGATGCCGAAACCCGTCGTGCGGCAGCCGAACTCGCGACCGGTCGCGGGGTGAGCATGTTCATGGTGCTGCACGCGGCACTGGCCACCCTGCTGGCCAGGCTGTGCGCGAGCACCGACGTCACCATCGGCACGCCGATCGCAGGCCGCTCCGATCCGGCCCTCGACGAGCTGGTCGGCATGTTCGTCAACACCCTGGTACTGCGCACCGACGTCGACCTCGCTGCCGGGTTCGACCGCATGCTCGATCTGGTGCGCGAGACCGACCTCAACGCTTTCGCCAACCCCGACGTGCCCTTCGAACGGCTCGTGGAACTGGTCAACCCCGATCGTTCGACCAGCAGGCACCCGTTGTTCCAGGTGATGCTGTCCTACGACCGCACCCCCGAACTGCGCGTCGAATTGCCCGGTGTCACCGCGGAACTGGTGCCGATCGAGATCGGCGTCGCCAAGTTCGACCTGCAGCTCGAGGTCCGCGACAGCCACGACGACGGACCGTTGCACGCCGAATTCGGTTTTGCCACCGACGTTTTCGACCGCGCCGCGGTGGAGGCCATCGCCCGGCGGTTCACCACCCTGCTGGCCGCCGCGGTCGCCGCACCCGCCGCCGCGATCGGCGACCTCGACGTGCTCGACCGCCGCGAGATCGCCCGACTGGTACCCGTGGCCGGTGCACCGGCCGAACCGGCGGGCACCCTGGCCCGGCTGCTCAGCGACACCGCCCAGCACCTGCCCGATTCGGTGGCGGTGCGTTACCTGGGCTTCGACACCACCTACGGGGAACTCGACGAACAATCGAACCAGTTGGCGCGCAGCCTCATCGCGCACGGTGCCGCGCCCGAAACGGTGGTCGCCGTCGCGCTGCCGCGCAGCCTCGAGTCGATCATCGCCATCTGGGCGGTCGCCAAAACCGGCGCCGCGTACGTGCCCGTCGACCCCGCCTACCCGGCCGAGCGCATCGCGCACATGATCGGTGACTCCGGCGCCACCCTCGGGCTCACCCTGCCCGAACACCTCGCCGCGCTGCCCACCGGCACCGGAAAGCACCGGTCGGCACCGGAGTGGATGGTCTTCGGGACGGCCGATTTCGAAGCCGACTGTGCGATCCGGTCGGCCACCCCGCTCTCCGACGCCGACCGCAGGCACCCGATGCGGGCGGGTCAGCCCGCGTACCTCATCTACACCTCGGGCTCGACCGGCACCCCCAAGGCCGTCGTGGTGACCCATGCGGGCATCGCCTCGCTGGCCAGTGAGCAGACCCAGCTGTTCAAGGTGACCGAGCACGCGCGCACGATGCACTTCTCCTCGCCCAGCTTCGACGCCTCGGTGCTCGAACTGCTGCTCGGGTTCGCCGCGGGTGCCACGATCGTGGTTGCCCCGGCCGACCTCTACGGCGGTGCGGAACTGGCCGGATTCCTGCGCTCGGAACGCATCACCCACGCGTTCATCACCCCCGCCGCGCTGGCCACCGTGCCCGTGGGCGACTTCCCCGCCCTCGGCACGGTCATCGTCGGTGGTGAGGCCTGCTCGGACGAACTCGTCGAAGCCTGGGCCTCGAAATACCGGATGCACAACATGTACGGCCCGTCCGAGGCCACCGTCGCGGTCACCGCGAGCGCGGCCATGGTGCCGGGGGAGCCGGTGCCGCTGGGTGGGCCCGTGCGTGGCATGCGGTTGTTCGTCCTCGACGGCCGGATGAACCCGGTGCCGCCGGGGACACCGGGCGAGCTGTACGTCTCCGGGCCGGGTCTGGCCCGCGGGTACTTCGGCAAGCTGGCACTCACCGCGCAGCGGTTCGTCGCCAACCCACACGGCCGGGTCGGTGAAAGGATGTATCGCACAGGCGATCTCGTGGTCGCCGAGATGACGGGCCGCCTGCGGTTCCTCGGCCGCGCCGACGACCAGATCAAGATCCGTGGCTTCCGCGTCGAACTGCGCGAAATCGACCACGTGCTGCGTGCACACCCGGGCGTGCGGTCCGCGCTGACCGTCGTCCATGTCGACGAGCAGGGGCAGCAGCGGCTGGCCTCCTACGTCACCGCCGACCGCCCGATCGACCCGGCCACCGTGCTCGACACCGCCCGCGCCACGCTGCCCGGCTACATGGTGCCCGCCGCGCTGGCGGTGCTGGACACGATGCCGGTCACCCCGGCGGGCAAACTGGACCGAAAGGCGCTGCCCGCACCGGAATTCGTCGTCACCGGCGGGTCGCGCGCACCGCGCACACACCTCGAGATGCGGGTGGCCGCGGTGTTCACCGAGATTCTCGGGCGCCCGATTCCGGGCGCGGAGGACAGCTTCTTCGACATCGGCGGCAACTCGCTGCTGGCCACCCGGCTCGCCGCCGCGGTGCACGCCGACTTCGAGGTCGACCTACCCGTCCGGCAGATCTTCGCGGCGCCGACCGTGGCGGGCATCGCCCGACTGATCACGGAAGCGCCCCGGACGCAGCGGGTGGCGCTGGCGGTACACACCCCGCGCCCGGGACGCATACCACTGTCGTTGCCGCAGCAACGGCTGTGGTTCCTGAACCGATTGTCTCCCGAATCGAGCGCCTACAACATCGCATTCGTCTTGCGAATCGGCGGAGATCTGGACATCGCCGCGTTGAGGGCCGCCCTCGCCGACCTGGTGGAGCGCCACGAAGTACTGCGCACGGTCTTCCCCGAAGATCTCTCCGGCGCCCAGCAGGTGATTCTGCCGCTCGCGCAGGCCATGCCCGCGATCAAGGTCGTCGACACCGCACCGGATCAGGCGCGCGCGGCGCTGACCGCAGTCGACACCGCACCGGATCAGGCGCGCGCGGCGCTGACCGCACTGGCCCGCCGGGGATTCGACCTCACCCGGCAGACACCGTTGCGAGTGTCGTTGCTGCGCACCGCAGCCGACGAACATCTGCTCGGTGTCGTGGTGCACCACATCGCCGCCGACGGTTGGTCGCTCGGTCCGCTGACGCGTGACCTCGCCCTGGCCTACGTGGCCCGGACCGGTGGCGTCGTACCCGAACCCGCGCCGTTGCCCGTGCAGTACGCCGACTTCAGCCTCTGGCAGCGGGCGGTTCTCGGCACCGAGGACGATCCGGACAGCATCACTGCCACCCAGCTCGCGTTCTGGCGCGACACCCTGGCCGAGCTGCCCGACGAGCTGCCGCTGCCGTTCGACCGGCCCCGTCCCGTCGAACCGACCGGGGCGGCGGGCACCGTGACCTGCCAGGTCTCGGCACCGCTGCAGCAGGCACTGGACGAGCTGGCGAGCACCACCGGTGTCAGCCTGTTCATGGTCGTGCGCTCGGCGCTGTCGGTGCTGCTGCGCGGCGTCACCGGCGGACGCGACATCCCCATCGGGACCCCGGTCGCCGGGCGCACCGACATCCAGCTCGACGATCTCGTCGGCATGTTCGTCAACACCCTGGTCCTGCGCTCCGATGTCGACCCCGGCCGCAGTTTCACCGAACTGCTGCACGCCGACCGCGACGCCGAACTCGCCGCGCTCGCGCACGCCGATGTGCCGTTCGAACGGGTCGTCGACGCGCTCGGCCGGGAGAGCAGGGCGAGCAACCGGCATCCACTGTTCCAGGTCGCGCTGAGCATGCAGGACGGCCGCACACCCGAGCTGGAGCTGCCCGGACTGCGGCTGTCGGCGGAAGAGCTCGACATCGCCCTGGCCAAGTTCGATCTGGAACTGCGCGTCGCGCCCGCCGACGAGGAAGGGCTGCGGTTCGACTTCGTCTACGCCACCGAACTGTTCGACACCGCCACCATCGACACCCTCGCCGACCGGTTCGTGCAGATCCTCACCCAGGTGACCGCCGACCCGGGGCAACTGGTGTGTGATCTCGACCCCCTCACGGTGTCCGAACATCGCGACCGGGTTCCCGCGCAGGGGCCCGCCGCGGTCACGCCAATCATCCTGGCCGACATTCTCGAGCGAGCCGCGACGAAGTATCCGCACCGACCGGCGCTGCGCTGGTTCGCCGACGGCAGTGTGGCCGGGGAGGTGGGCGAGCTCGACTACGCCGAAGTCGCCACCCGGGCACACCGGCTCGGCAGGGCACTGATCGCCCGTGGCATCGGCACTGGCGACCGGGTGGCCGTCGGCCTGACCCGCTCGCTCGACTGCGCCCTCGCCATCTTCGGCGTCGCGGCAAGCGGTGCGGCGTTCGTGCCCGTCGACCCGCGCTACCCGGCCGACCGGGTGCGGCACATGCTCACCGACTCCGGTGCCGCCGCGGTGCTCACCGCCCGTGCGGACGCGGACGCACTGCGCGAGGCCGCGGGGCCGATCGACACCCAGTGGTTGCTGATCGACGGCGACGAGCTGAACGCCGAGCTGGCAGGCTACAACGGCGCCCGGATCACCGACGCCGAACGAATCCGTCCGGTGCGCACCGCCGATCTGGCCTATCAGATCTACACGTCCGGCTCGACCGGTCTGCCCAAGGGCGTGACGGTCACCCACAGCGGTCTCACCAGCCTCGCGCTCGACCTGCGCGAACGCATGGGGCTCGACCGGTTCTCCCGAACGTTCTTCTTCTCCACGCCGAGTTTCGACGTCTCCGTGCTCGACATGCTCCTGGCCGTCTACTCGGGCGCCGAAATGGTGATCGGCCCGATCGATATCTACGGCGGTGACGAACTCGGGGCACTGCTGGAACACGAGCAGATCACCCACACGTTCCTGACGCCTGCGGTGCTGGCCTCGATCGATGCCACCCGCTGGCCGCTGCCGATGCTGCGCGGCCTGATGGCCGGTGGTGAGGCGGTGCCGCCGGACCTGGTGCAGAACTGGGCGCCGGGGCGGCGGTTCGTCAACGCCTACGGGCCCACCGAGTTCACCGTCATCGCCGCGATGTCGGAGCTGCGGGTGGGTGTCCCGGTGGCCATCGGAACACCGGTCCGCGGTTCGCGGGCGCTCGTGCTCGACGAACGGCTGCGCCCGGTCGTCACCGGGGTGCCGGGTGAGCTCTACATCGGCGGCGCCGGCATCGCCCAGGGCTATCACGAGCGCTACGGCCTGACCGCGGGACGCTTCATCGCCGACCCGTTCGGCCCGGCGGGCAGCCGGATGTATCGCACCGGTGACGTGGTGCGCTGGACCGCGACCGGCGAGATCGACTACCTCGGCCGCAGTGACCACCAGGTCAAGGTGCGCGGGTTCCGGATCGAACTCGGCGAGATCAGCGCCGTCCTCGGCAGCCATCCCGAGGTCCGCTTCGCGCACACCGAGGTCCGGCGGATCGCGGGCGACGATCGGATCGTCGCCTGGATCCAGTTGAACGAGGGTGTGGATCCGGCGGAGATGGCCGAGGTGAAACGTCACGCGACGGTGCGGCTGGCCGGGCACATGGTGCCCGCGTCGCTGAACCTGATCGAGCGGGTTCCGCTCACACCGGTCGGCAAGCTGGACCGCACCGCGCTGCCGGAACCGGAGTTCACCGCCTCCGCGGGCCGGGCACCACAGACCGAAGCCGAGCGGACCGTCGCGCGGGTGTTCGAAGATCTGGTCGGGGCGAGCGAGGTTCGCGCCACCGACAGCTTCTTCGACATCGGCGGCAACTCGCTGCTGGCCACCCAGTTGGTGGCCCGCCTGGCCGCGGCCAGCAATGTGCGACTGGAAGTGCGCACGGTGTTCGCGGCGCCGACGGTCGCCGAACTCGCCGCTCTCATCGAATCCGGACCGTCCGGCGACGAATACCGGCCGGACCTGGTACCCCAGCCGCGACCGGAGCGAATCCCGCTGTCCGCGGCGCAGCGCAGGCTGTGGTTCCTCAACCGTTTCAACGCGGGCGCCGACGTCGACGGTCAGTCGGCGGGCGCCTACAACATCCCGGTGGTGCTGCGCCTGCACGGCACCGTCGATCTCGATGCACTCATTGCCGCTTTGCACACGGTGCAACGTCGACATGAGACGCTGCGCACGGTGTTCCCCGAAACCGGGGGCGAGCCCGAGCAGTTGGTGCTCGACCCGGCGATCGCGGCCGTCACGCTGTTCCATGCGACGGCCACCGCGCGCGAGGTCGACACCGCCGTGACCCGTTTCGCCACTCCGGGATTCGACCTGTCGGCCTCGGTGCCGATCCGGGCGGCGCTGATCAGCGTCGACCACACCGGGAAGTCGGCACCGACCAAGGCCAAGTACGCGGTCGCGCGCTCGACCGAGCATGTGCTGGTGCTGGTCGTGCACCACATCGCGATGGACGGCTGGTCGCTCGAACCCCTCGCCGCCGAAGTGGCCGCCGCCTACCGGGGCATCCAGATCGGTGAACCGTTCGGCGCACAGGCCCCGGCGGTCCAGTACGCCGACTACACCCTGTGGCAGCAGGAACTCCTCGGCACCGAGGACGATCCGGACTCGCTGATCAGCAAACAGCTCGAGCACTGGCGGGGCGTGCTCGACGGGCTGCCCGAACTGCTCACCGTGCCCGCCGACCGGTCGCGTCCGCCGGTGCCTTCCTATCGGGGCGGCACCGTCGACTGCGCGGTCGACGCGGCGACCCACCGCGCCTTGCGTGGTATCGCCACCGCGAACAACGTCAGCATGTTCATGGTGCTGCACGCGGCACTGGCGGTGCTGCTGCACCGGGTCACCGGCACCGAGGACATCGCCGTCGGCACCGCAAGCGCGGGTCGTGGACACCCGGCGCTCGACGCGATGATCGGCATGTTCGTCAACACCCTGGTGCTGCGCACCGAGGTGGCCGACGAGCACGCGTTCGTCGACCTGTTGCGCACCGTCCGCGACGGGGACCTCGACGCCTTCGCCAACGCCGACGTGCCCTTCGAACGGCTCGTCGAAGTGGTCAATCCGGCGCGCTCCCAGTCCCATCACCCGCTGTTCCAGGTGATGCTGTCGGTGCGCAACAACCCCGTGCGCATGCTGGAACTGCCCGGCCTGCGGATCGAAGCGGTCGACGCCGACGCCGGTATCGCCAAGTTCGACCTGCAGTTCACCTTCACCGAAACGCAGACCGCTGACCGGGTGGGCGACGGGATCAGCCTGTCGGTGAACTACGCGGCCGATCTGTTCGACGAGGTCACCGCGCGCAGGCTCGGCGACCGTCTGGTCCGGCTGCTCACCGCAGTGGCCGCCGACCCGAACACCGCGGTGGGCGATCTGGCACTGCTCGACGCGGTCGAGTGGACCGCGTTGGCCCCGGTGCACGGCACCCGCGCCGAACCACCGGTCACGCTGCCCGCGGTGTTCGGCGCCGCAGTCGCCCGCTCCCGCGACGGTGTCGCGCTGTGCGCAGGCGAGACGGTGGTCACCTACGACGCCCTCGATCGCTGGACGAACCGGCTCGCCCGGCTCCTCATCGGTCATGGCATCGGGCCCGAAAGTCTGGTTGCCCTCGGCATTCCGCGCTCGGTGGAGTCGGTGGCGACTATGCTGGCCGTCGCCAAGGCGGGCGCCGCGTTCGTGCCCGTCGACCCGAACTACCCACCGCAGCGGATCAGTCACATGCTCACCGATTCCGATGCGGCACTGGGTCTGACGCTGCTCGCACATCGCGATCAGCTGCCGGGCGAAACCCGCTGGCTGGTCCTGGACGACCCGCAGACCAGGGCCACCGTGCTCGGCACCGACGACTCGCCGATCACCGACGCCGACCGGATTCGCCCACTGCGCCTGCACAATCCGGCGTACGTGATCTACACGTCGGGTTCCACC
This sequence comes from Nocardia sp. A7, assembly GCF_046549215.1. Taxonomy (NCBI): domain Bacteria; kingdom Bacillati; phylum Actinomycetota; class Actinomycetes; order Mycobacteriales; family Nocardiaceae; genus Nocardia; species Nocardia sp. A7. Next base: position 647,641 of record NZ_JAJPWE010000002.1, read on the forward strand.
GGCACCCCCAAGGGCGTCGTCGTCACGCACGGTGGCCTGTCGAATTTCGCCGGCGAGACCGCCGACCGCTTCGATGTGCGGCCGGGCAGCCGGGTGCTGCACTTCGCCACCCCGAGCTTCGACGCCGCCATGCTCGACATCCTGTTCGCGCTCGGTGGCGCGGCGACACTGGTGATCGCCCCGGCAGGCGTGGTCGGCGGCGAGGACCTGCGTCAGCTGTTCATCCGGGAGCGGATCACCCACGCGTTCATCACCACCGCCGCGCTGGGCACCGTCGACCCGACGGGTGTGCACTCCCTCGCCCACGTGCTCACCGGTGGTGAAGCGCTACCGCCGGAACTGCTCGCGCGCTGGGCGCCGGGACGCAACTTCTACAACGTGTACGGCCCCACCGAGACGACCATCGTCACGCTGATGCCGCAGCCGATGAGCCCGCAAGGCCCGATCACCATCGGTGGGCCGATCCGCGGGGTCGCGGCCAGCGTGCTCGACCGGCGCCTGCACCCGACGCCCATCGGTGTCACCGGTGAACTGCAGCTGGCAGGCTCGGCCCTGGCCCGCGGCTACCTCAACCGGCCGGGTCTGACCGCACAGCGCTTCGTCGCCGATCCGTACGGCGCACCGGGTGAGCGGATGTACCGCACCGGCGACCTGGTGCGCTGGCGTGACGGCGCTAAGTCGGCACTGGACGTGGAGTACGTCGGCCGCACCGACCATCAGGTGAAGGTACGCGGGTTCCGGATCGAACTCGGCGAGATCGACGTCGCGTTCGCCCGGCACGCCGATGTCGAGCTCGCGCTCACGATCGGTCACACCACGCAGGCCGGCGTCACGGCCCTGGTCTCGTATGTGAAGGCCCGCAACGGGGCAGCGCCGAGCGTGCCCGACCTGCTCGAGCACGTCGCCGGGCATGTGCCGAACTACATGGTCCCGCAGGCGATCATGCTGCTCGACGAGGTCCCGCTGAGTCCGGTCGGCAAGCTCGATCGCGCTCGGCTGCCCGAGCCGGTGTTCACCGCGTCCGGGGGCTACCGGGCGCCGGTGACCACCGCCGAGGTGGCGCTGTGCGCGGTGTTCACCGAGGTGCTCGGGGTCGAGCGGGTCGGCGTGGACGACGGGTTCTTCGAGCTCGGCGGCAACTCGCTGCTGGCCACCAAAGTCGTTGCGCTACTGCGTGAGCAGGGCTACGAGATGCCCGTGCAGATGATGTTCGGCGGTGCCACCCCCGCGGCCATCGCGGCCAAGCTCGACGGCATCGACCCGGACTCGGTGATCGAGGCGGCCACCGGCCCGGTGCTGGCCATCCGTCCGTCCACCAGCCCGCACGACACTCCGCTGTTCTGCGTGCACCCGGCGATCGGCCTGGCCTGGTGCTACGCGGGACTGCTCGCCCATCTCGCCCCACAGCGCCCGGTCTACGGTCTGCAGGCTCCGCACGTCTCCGGCGACGAGAGCTTCACCTCGATTCCCGAAGCCGCCGGACACTATGTGGCCCACATCAAGTCGGTCCAGCCGCACGGCCCCTACCATCTGCTCGGCTGGTCGCTCGGCGGCCTGATCGCGCAGGAGGTCGCGGTGCAACTGCAGGACGCGGGCGAAGACGTCGCGCTGCTGGCCATGATGGACAGCTACCAGCTCGGCGACCGGTGGCTCGACACCTCGATGCCCAGCGTCGCCGACATCCTCGGCGAATTCGGCGCGGACCTGGTCGACGGCGCACCGATACCCGCCGACCTGGACCTGCACGAAGCGGCGGATCTGCTCCGGGCGCAGGCGGGCCCGTTCGCGGCGCTCTCGGTGGATCACCTGCAACGCCTCTACACCGGGTACGCCGACGGCACCGTCATGGCCAACCGGTTCCGGCCACGCACCTTCGACGGCGATCTCGTGTTCTTCACCGCCGCGGCGGACGAGATCAACGCCGCCGATCCGAACCGGTGTGCCGAAGCCTGGCAGCCGTTCGTCACCGGCAACATCCACAACCACGACCTGCCCTGCAGGCACGCGGCGATGACCACCCCGGAATCGCTGGCGGCGATCGGCCCTGTGCTGCATCGCCACCTCGACGCCGTCCCGGAGATCACCGTGTGCGGTAGCGGCCAGAAGGAGATGCACCAGTGAGTCTCGCGGTAGAAGTGCGCGGCCTTGCCAAGAGCTACGGCAAGGTGCGCGTGCTGAAGGAGATCGACCTGGAAATCCCGGCGGGCACCGTGCTCGGCCTGCTCGGGCCCAACGGCGCGGGCAAGACCACCACCGTGCGGATCGTCACCACGTTGTTGCGGCCCGACGCGGGCTCGGTGCGGGTTGCCGGCATCGACGTGCTGGCCGACCCGGCCGGCGCGCGCACCCGGATCGGGTTGTCCGGCCAGTACGCGGCGGTCGACGCGAACCTGACCGGCTACGAGAACCTGCGCATGGTGGCACGCCTGTACGGCATGGGCCGCAAGCAATCCGTGGCCCGCGTGGAGGAACTGCTCACCGCGTTCGGCCTCGATCACGCGGCGGGCAGGCGGGCGGGTACCTACTCCGGTGGTATGGCGCGCCGCCTCGACCTGGCCGGTGCGCTGGTGGCGCGGCCGCCGGTGGTGGTGCTCGACGAACCGACCACGGGCCTCGACCCGCGCGGACGCCTGGACATGTGGCAGGTGATCGGTGATCTCGTCGACGACGGCACCACCGTCCTGCTCACCACCCAGTACCTCGAAGAGGCCGACCTGCTCGCCGACCGGATCACCGTCATCGACAAGGGCACGGTCATCGCCCGTGGTTCGGCCGACGAACTCAAGACTTCCATCGGTGGTGACCGGCTCACCGTCACCCTCGCCGCCGGGCAGAGCCCGATTGCCGCGCTCTCGGTCCTGCAGCAGGTCGGCGTCGGCGAACCGATCCACGAACCCGGCAGCGGCGAAGTGTCGGTGGTGGTGGGCAACGGGTCACGCACGATGGTCGAAGCGCTGCGCCGACTCGACGACGCCGGGGTCTGGGTCTTGGACGCGAACGTCGTGCGCCCCACCCTCGACGACGTGTTCCTTTCCCTCACGGGTACCCCGGCCGAGCCGATCCCCGAACCCGAAACCGACGATGTGCAAGAGGAGGTCCTGTCGTGAGTGCCCCCGAGGTCACGGTGGACGAGTACGAAACCCGCGACCTGCAGATCCAGTCCGCCACCCCGCGGCCCGACCCATCCGACGAGATGGCACCGCGCGCCCGGTTCGTGCGCGACAGCGCGATCGTCGCCTACCGCAACCTGCTGACCATCCTGCGGGTGCCGACGCTGCTGGTCACCGCCACCATCCAGCCGCTGATGTTCGTGTTCCTGTTCGCCTACATCTTCGGCGCCTCACTGGGCGGTGACCAGTACCGGGAGTTCCTGCTGGCCGGCATCTTCACCCAGACGGTGGCGTTCAATGCCGCGTTCACCACCGTCGGCCTGGCCGGTGACCTGCAGAAGGGCATCATCGACCGGATGCGAACGCTGCCGATGTCGAGGCTGGCGGTGCTGATGGGGCGCACCCTCTCGGACCTGGTCGTCAATATCGTGAGCCTGGGCGTGATGTCGATCTGCGGGTACATCGTCGGCTGGCGTATCCACGGCAGCTTCGGCGACGCCGTGATCGCCTTCGCCATCATCTTGCTGTTCGCGTTCGCGATGTCGTGGGTGGGCGCCCTGACCGGCCTGATCTCCCCGACGGTGGAGGTGGCACAGAGTGCGGGTCTGATCTGGCTGTTCCCGCTGACGTTCATCTCCTCGGCGTTCATCTCCGCCGAAACTCTGCCAGGACCGCTGCGCGCCATCGCCGAATGGAATCCGATCACCGCGGTCTCGGCAGCGGGCCGCAAGCTCTTCGAAAACGACTCACCCCCGGCCTTCGTCCCCGCGACGGGCTGGGCCGCCGAGAACTGCATCCTCTACGCGATCATCTGCTCGCTGGTCATCCTCGCGATCGCGATGCCCGCGGCACTTCTGCAATACCGCAAGGTCGCCAGTCACTGAGTTGTTGGCGGCTGGCGCCGCGGTTCTCGGCGCTTAACTCCGCCTCTTCCCTCCCTACGGGCACTCCTTCGTCGCACCCTTCGGTCAGTCCATCGGCGGAGGCGCGCCGAGAACGCCGAAGGCCGCCTTCCCGAATCGGGTAGGCGGCCTTCGGCGTCGTGCGTTCGAACCGCTAACCGCGGCGGCGGGTCTTCAGGAGGTCGAGGCGCTCCTTGAGCAGCTCCTCGAGCTCCTCCTTGCTGCGACGTTCCAGCAGCATGTCCCAGTGGGTGCGCGGCGGCTTGACCTTCTTGGTCTCCACGGAGGTGCCCTCCATGAGCTGACCCTCCTGGCCGTTGCGGCACAACCAGGTGGGCGGGATCTCCGCGTCGTCGGCGAACGGGACGTCGAACTCCTCACCGTTGTCGGTGCGGTAGCGGGCGATCCGGCGCGGGGCCAGGTCGTGGTCGCGATCGGTCTCGTAGCTCACCGCTCCGAGCCGACTGCCCCGGAGTACGCGATCTGCCATGTGTGCTCCTGTATATATGGCGGCCGGGGCCGCGGTTTTCGGCGCTGAACTCCGCCTCTTCCCTCCCTACGGGCATTCCTTCGTCGCACCCTTCGGTCAGTCCATCGGCGGAGGCGCGCCGAAAACAGGACTAAGTACTACCTCAACGCGCGGGAGGTCTGAACTGTTCCATTGTAGTCGTAGGGCTACGTGGGCCGAGCAACCCCCGAATCTGTGGTGGCGGTGGGTCGGTGTCGCCGACGGTGCCCGCTCACCGAGACCTGAACCGGCGAATTGTTTCGCGGGCCGATAGGGTCTCCGATCATGTCGCGCAGTCGCCTGCTGTCCTGCCTGTGGTGCGGGCGGGAGATCGTGGATTCGGAGTCGGGGCGGCGTCGCCGTTATTGCCGCCAGTCGTGCCGCCAACGTGCCTATGAACACCGCAGCAGTCTCAAGGGGACCGGGATTCCCGAGGATGCTGTCGTGCTGACCGCGCAGGAGGCCGCCGATCTCGCCGATCGGTGGTTCGCGGCGCGGTGTGCGGCCGAGGACGTGGCGACGGCGGTGGGGGAGGGGGCCTCCCCGGCGGAACTGGCGCAGTTGAGTGCGACGTTGGTGCAGTTGGCTCGCGAAGCTGAGCGGCTTCGCTGAACGCACGAAACCCTGTGTGGCCCACTGGAAATGGGGCACGGGAGTTTCGGACCGGTGGCCTGCCCGGCCGGCGGTGGCGCTAGTTCGCGGCCGACTCCCTCGCGCGCAGGTACACGGCTGTCACACCTCCCGCGACACAGACCGCCAGCGCGGCCGCGGCACCGGCGGTCGAGAGGTCCGGGTCGGTCAGTGACTGGCCGCGCAGGGCCTGCCAGACCACGAGGGTGAGCAGACCGAAGTAGCCGCCCGCGGCGACCACGAGCAGGGCCGCGCGGGTGGTTTCGGCCCGCAGCCAGGAGTAACGCGGCGCGAGGGCGACCAAGGCGACGGCGAGCAGCAGGAGCACCTGGATACCGTGCAGGCCGACGAAATGCGGGATCCGCAAGTCGCCGCCGGTGGTGCTCCAGTGGGTGATCGGCATGCCCGCGGCACTGTCACGTGCTGTATCGCCGGGCCGCACCGTGTGCCCGGCGACCAACCCCACGACGGTGCCGTCGGACTGGCGGACGAGTTGCGGCCCGGTGAACCCCATCAGGTAGCCGAGCGCCATCCCGGTCACGGCCAGCCACAGGCCCGCTTTCAACGCGATCCTGGTCGGCCGGTCCGCCAGTTTCTGCCACGAAATGATCACCGCCAGTACGAGATTCGCGAGGAACAAGCCGGGCACGCCGGAGGTGAACACCAGCTGTCCGATCTCGTTGACCGGGTCGGTGGAGTCGTTGAAATGACTGAAGGTCCCGCGTGCCGCCTGCAGGGCGATGAACCCGACATCGACGACACCGGTGATCGCGAAGACGGTGCCGAGCCACCAGGTGGCCCGCCGCCCGCGATGCGGCAGCCGCAGAATCCAGGCCAGGGTCACGCCGTAGAGCGCGAAGGCGAGACCGAATTTGGCCGGCTTCAGCCACACGGATTCGCCGAGCAGTAACCGATCGTCGACCACCATCCCGACCATCGACACCACGACCAGCGCGGCCATGAGCACCGAATTCACCAGCAGTGGGCCGTGCCAGGGAGCGCGGTCGGTCGCATCGCCCGCAGTGCGGAACCTGATGCGGGACAGGGTGTGGGTGAGGTCGATCGTCGCCATGGATCGAAGGTAGAAATCCGCTGCACCACACCACGTCCCGCTGCGGAACGGTTCTACTTCGATACCGGGGTACGGGTCGGCCTACTCCGGTTCTAGGGGTTGGCTCAGATCCCCATGCGCCAGATCGCGGCATCGACCGCACGGGGCGAGACGAGGGCGAGTGCCTGCAGCACGCGGGTGTAGGTCGGGTACAGCTCGACCGGGCGGGTGCGGATCGCGGTGGTGATCCAGTCGGCGGCTTCCTCGGCCGACAGTGCCGCCGCGTCGGTGTACTTGCCGGTGGGCGCGATCATCTCGGTGCGCACCAGTGGATAGCCGATCGTGGTGACATGCACGCCGCGTCGCCTGGTCTCCGCGCCGAGGCTGCGCCCGAACGCGCCGAGCGCCGCCTTCGACGCGTGATAGGCGGTGAACAGCGGCATCGATCCGGCGGCCACCCCCCACGTCGCGACGTTCACGATGTGCCCGGCACCCGCGTCGAGCATCGACGGCAGCAGTCCCATCGTGAGCCGCGTCGCCCCGAAGTAGTTCAGCGCCATAGTTCGCTCGTAATCGTGAAACCGGTCGGTGGTGTCGGCGGCACCACGGCGGATCGACCGGCCCGCGTTGTTCACCAGCACGTCGACGGTCCCGAACTGCTCGAGCAGGGCTTTCACCAGCGCGTCGGTCTGCTCGGCATCGGCGAGATCGCAGGTGATCAGCTCGGCCTGCCCGCCTTCGGCGCGCACCGCATCGCGTACCGCGGCCAGCGGCTCGGCGTTCCTGGCAACAAGAATCACCCGCGCGCCTGCCCTGGCGAGCGCGTGCGCCGCGGCTTTGCCGACTCCCGACGAGGCGCCCGTCAACACCACGGTCTTGCCCGCGATCTCGTGCCGCTCACCACGGACCAATCGTGCGAGGACGCGGGGCAGCGCGGGCGGGTTGAGCAGCACCGATTGTGCGACTTTGGCGAACACGGGACTCCTGTCGAGTCGAACGGCGGGGACATGCACGTAATTTACTGAATAGTAAATTACAAAGGGGTCAATTGGTCAACAGGGAAGTGGGTCGATGGTTGGATGGACCTGTGAGTACAGCCGGTACCAAAGGCGTCCCGCGCCCCGAGCGCGAACAGCAGATTCTCGACGCGGCGGTCGCCGAGATCGGCCGCGTCGGTTACGCGGGACTGTCCCTGGCCGAGGTCGCCCAGCGCGCCGGCGTATCCAAGCCGCTGGTCTACACCTATTTCCAGTCCAAGGATGGGCTCTACACCGCCTGCGTCGATCGCGCGGCCACCGTCCTGTTCGACGCGATCGCGCCCGCTGTCGCAGGCGCGGGTGGTCTCGGCAAGGCCGAACGCACTCTCGCCGCGATCTTCGCCGCCCTGGAACCGCGCCCGCACGACTGGACCGTCCTGTTCGATCGCTCCCACCCTGATGAGGGCCCCGCCGCCGACACCGTCCGCGCCGCCCGCCGCCGCATCGCCGCCCAAGCCGCCCGCGGTGTCGCCGACGCCATCACCGCCGTCGACCTCACCGACCCCACCGATCTCTCCGCCCTGACCGATGTCTGGATGGGCGCGGTGACCTCCCTGGTCCTGTGGTGGCTACGCCACCCCGAGCAGACCGGCGCCCAGATGACCGCCCGCACCCACCGCCTGATCACCGCCCTCCTGTCCGCACCACGCTGAACGGTTCGGCTGTCCCACAGTCATTTACGACGACATCTCGGTCGGCGAACCGGCGGTCGGCAGCAATTCCGCGAGCAGCTGGGCCCACTCGTGGCGGCGTCCGGGGAAGCAGCGGTCCAGCAGGTCCTGCATGATCGACGGTGCGATCGAGGCGCCGGGGGAGGCGCCGAGTAGGCCGGCGATGGTGCCGTCGGCGCCGGTGACCAGTTCGGTGCCGAATTCGAGGACGCCGCCGCGCCGGCGATCGGGTTTCACCAGTTGGGCGCGTTGCCCGGCGTCGATCAGGGTCCAGTCGGTGGGGTCGGCGGTGGGGTAGAAGCGCTGGAGTTGGGCGAACTTGCGCCGGGGGGAGGCCAGGAGTTCGGTGATGAGGTAGCGGACCAGGTCGAAATTCTGGAGGCCGACCGCCAGGAGCGGGACGATGTTGTGCGGGCGCAGGGTGGTGAACAGGTCGGTGAGTTTGCCGTGGCGCAACAGGCGGGTGCTGAAAGTGGCGTAGGGGCCGAACAACAGCGCACCCGCGCCGTCGACTTCGCGGCGATCCAGATGGGGGACCGACATCGGTGGGGCGCCGAGGGCGGCTTGGCTGTAGACCTTGGCGTGATGCTCGGCGACGACGTCGGGGTTGTCGGTGCGCAGGAATTGCGCACCGAGCGGGAACACCCCGTACCCGCGCACCTCGGGCAGACCGGCCCGCTGCAACAGCCGCAACGCGTAGCCGCCCGCGCCGACGAACACGAACCGGGTCCGCACCACGAATCGCCGCCCACTGTCGAGATCGCGTCCGCGCACGGTCCACAGCCCGTCCTTGCCGCGCGTGAGCCCGGTGATCTCACGATGCATCCGGACCGCATTGCCCGCGCCCCGCATCGTCGACAGCAACGACCTGGTCAGCGCGCCGAAGTCGACATCGGTGCCCGCGGTGTGCCGGGTGGCCGCCATCGCCTCGCCGTCGGCCCGGCCGCGTACGAGCAGTGGCGCCCACTGCGCGATCACCGCACGGTCGGTGGTGAATTCCATCGCCGCGAACGCGGGCAGTTCACGCAGCGTCGCGTACCGCTGGCGCAGGTAGGCGATATCGCGCTCGCCGAACACCGCGGTGACGTGCGGTGTCGGAGTGAGGAAGGTGGCGGGTTCGAGCTCGCCACGGTGCGCCAGCGCGGACCAGAACCGGCGCGAGAGCGCGAACTGATCGGCGATCCCCGCGGCTTTGGCGCCGTCGCTCGCGTCGGGCATGTAGTTGAGCTCGCACATCCCGGAGTGCCCGGTCCCGGCGTTGTTCCAGGGATGGCTGCTCTCGGCCGCCGGTTCGCCGAGTCGCTCGAACAGCGCGATCGACCAGTCCGGTGCGAGCGTGCTCAGCAGGGCACCGAGCGTGGCCGACATGATGCCGCCACCGATCAGTACCGCGTCGAGAATGTCGTCGCCACTGCCGGATTCGGGCCGGGTGGGTGTGGTGTCGTTCATTGTCGAACCTCCCGTGAACTGGTGTACCGCTATCGTCCCGCCGGGAGCAGTCATCCGTCCAACACGGAATCGCCGAGGTTATAATCCGAATATGGATGATTCAGCGGAGGTGGGAGCGCAGGCAGTGGCTCCGCTGCTGGCGGCCTTCGACGCGGCCGCCGAAGCGGGGCACTTCACCCGCGCCGCGCAGCGACTCGGCGTGCCGCAGTCCTCGCTCAGCCGCCGCATCAAGACATTGGAGCAGCTCCTCGGAGTGGCCCTGTTCCAACCGGTCGGACGCGGGGTCGCCCTCACTCCGCAGGGGCGCGACCTCTACGAACACACGCGTGGACTGGTGAGCACCCTCGACGACGCCATCAGGCGGGTTCGCGCCGACGCCGATCCGGACAGCGGGCTGGTGCGTTTCGGGTTCCCGCTCACGCTGGGTCCGGTCAGCATCCCCTCGCTGCTCGCCCAGTTCCACACCCGCGCACCACGAATCCGGCTGCACCTGGTGCAGGCACACGGCGAGGCGCTGGCCGAACAGGTGCGCGACGGCAGACTCGACCTGGCGGTGATGATCCCGCCCCCACCAGACCTGCCGACCACCGATCTCGGGCGCCAACGCATCTACCTGCACGTGGCGCGCACGCACGCTATGGCCGGGCGCACCCGCATCGACCTCGCAGAACTCGAGGGCGAGGCGTTCATCGCGAACCCGCCCAGCTATCAGCTGCGCACGCTGCTCGATTCATGGTGTGCCGCATCAGGTTTCACGCCACGCGTGGTGTTCGAGATCACCGAATTCGAAACCTTGCGCGCGCTGGTCGCGCTGGGGCAGGGCGTCGCGCTCCTGCCCGCCGCCGAAGTCGAGAACCCCGACCTGGCGGTGATACCCATCGATGGCGAACGCGACCGCGAGGTCGGCCTGGTCTCGGGAGACCATGACTCGACGCTCGCGGTCGCGCGGCTTCGGGAATTCCTGATCGCGCGCCGGGCGGCGATCAGTGGGTAGGGGTCAGTCCTGGGCGACGCCGGCATCGACGCCACGCGCGGCGAGCCACGGGTGCGGGTCGATCGGGGCGCCGTACTGGGAGCCGTCCGGCACGTGCACCTCGTAGTGCAGGTGGGGGCCGGTGGAGTTGCCACGGTTACCGACGGTGGCGATGGTGTCACCGGCGTTCACGTGCTGGCCGGGAGCGACCAGAATGTCGTTGACGTGGCCGAACACGCCGATGGTGCCGTCATCCTGCTGGACGCGGACCCACAGGCCGAAGCCGGAAGCAGGCCCGGTCTCGATCACGGTACCGTCGGTGACGGCGAAGACGGGCGCGCCGATCGGGTCACCGAAGTCGATGCCGTTGTGCGCGGTGCCCCAGCGGGCGCCGTAGTAGGAGGTCAGCCGACCGTTGACGGGGCGAACGGTCTGCGGGCGCGGCGGCGGCGGGGGCGCGATGAACGGCAGCTGCGGCAGCTGCGGCAGTTCCAGGGCCACCGCTTCGCGGTGCTCCTCCCACGGGATCGGGGCGGACGCGGGGAGCTCGCCCTGCGGGCCCTGGGCCTCGGCGGGGGTGTACGCGGTGAAGCGGTACGGCGACTGGCCGGAGTTGATGGCCTCGGTGGAGTCCGCGGCGATCGTGGTAGTGGGGACAGGGCTCTCGGGCTCACTGAAAGTGGCGACGGAGGTACCAACGAGTGCGGACAAAGCCACCGCACCCGCGACCACGCCTCCCCAACGACCTGCGAAGGCGTCGGAGACTCGGGCAGATAACGGGTTGGTCACGAACATGTTTAAGAACGTAGCTAAACCGTAACCTTCGCGGCCAATCCTGTGGCTGCGATCACGAACCGCTATAACGCCAGTTGATCTATAACAATACCCTAACGAATGTCGACATCCTGGTACTCACCGGGTGAAATGCCGCCGTGCAAGATCGTTGCCGAAACGCGGCATCCCGGGGACACTGATTCAGTGGACGCTAACGGAGTCCGTGCCATCACAGCGTTGTCCGACCCCACTCGGCGCGCGATCTTCGAGTTGTTGCCGCAGGGTCCCCGCTCGGTGGCCGACCTCGCCGCCGCTACCGGAATCACCAGCTCAGCCGCTTCGCAGCACCTGCGAGCCCTGCGGGAAGCCCACCTCGTGCGGATGCGCCGCGCCGGGAACAGGCACCTCTACTCGCTGGACCCCCGTGGCCTCAACGACGCCCGCGACTATCTCGACAAGTACTGGCCCAGCGCACTGGCCGCCCACGCCGCCGCCCTCCGGGAGGCGGTCGACGCCGATCCGGCTCAGCCCACCCGGCGATAGCGCGACCTGCCGGACTCGGCCCACGCCTGCTTGTCCAGCTGCATGTCGACCGCCGAGATCACCTCGGGTACCCCGATCCGCAGCAGGCCAGGATCGGTCGACAGGCCGTCCGGATCGCCGACGGCCCCGGCCCACAACACCGCGTGCCTGCCGATCAGGTGGGCAGGCGGGCCGCCCCGGCGCGGTGGCGTCGGCCCGAACAGCAGGACCGTGCGGGTGCCGAACGCCGTCGCCAGATGCGCGACACCGGTATCGCCGCTGATCACGAGCGCGGCCTCGGCGACCGTAGCCGCGAGATCGGTGAGGTTCTGTCGGCCGGCGAGGACCCGGTCGTCGGGCAGACCCGCCTGCACGGCCACCTGGCTGGCGATCTCGTGCTCGAACGGGTCGCCGGTGAGCACCACGTCGCGGCCGAGCACCAGCAGGTGCCGCACCACCGCGGCGAACCGCTCCGGCGGCCACCGGCGCGCGGGAGCACCCGCACCGATATGGACGACGACGCAATCGCGGCGGCTGATCGAGGTCACCGGCGGCACCAACCCGAGGTTGCGCCGATCGGCGTCGATGCCCTCACTCTCGAGGAGTCGGCACCACCGGTCGACCACGTGCGCGTCGGGATCCCAGCGTGGACCGGCGAGTTTGGGCAGGGCGGGGGTGCGGTGGCCGATGATCCGGGTTGCGCCGGTATCGGCCAGCGCCCGTGCGCTGTCGCCGTCGGGGCCGTGCAGGTTCACCGCCAACTCCGGCGCGGGACCATCCCAGATCAGGGCGGCCGGATCGGCGGTGGCGACGAGTTCGTCGACCGAGGAGATCAGGTCGACGATCTGCTCCAGCCGATGTGGCGCCGCCAGGACGATCCGGCTCTGCGGTTCGGCCCGGCGCAGGGCACGCAGAGCCGGGACCGCGGCGAGAAGCTCACCGAGGCCCCGAGCTTGCAGCACGAGTACAACCGACACCTTCTTCATCTACCCGAGACGGTCGCGGACCAAACTTTTCGCGAGGGAAACGATGTGACGGGCGGCACTCGTGTCCGGCTATCGCGCCGTCCACGATCGCGACACGATGCCCGCTCCAGCTAATGTCCAGAAAACCGGAGCGAGCGGGCATAACATCTCGTCATGACGACAACTACCGTGGTAGGGAGCCCCTTTACGGCTCTTGCCAAGAAAACCTGGCAAACAGTTCTGGTCACCGGCCTGCTAGCGGTGGTCCTCGGCATCATCGTGCTCGTGTGGCCCGGTCCATCACTTCTCGTGGCGGGCATCCTGTTCGGTATCTACATGGTTGTCAGCGGCATCTTCCAGCTGATCGCCGCCTTCACCCATCTGCCGAGCACCAGCTTCCGGGTGCTGTCGTTCATCAGTGGCGTGCTGTCGCTGATCATCGGTGTGTTCTGCTTCCGCGACGACCTCGCCTCGATTGTGTTGCTGGGGTTGTGGATCGGCATCAGCTGGCTGTTCCGCGGCGTCGCGGTGCTGTTCTCCGCGATCGCGGAGCCGAGCGTGCCCGGCCGGGGCTGGCAGATCTTCTACGGGGCCATCAGCGCGCTGGCCGGTGTCGTCCTGATCGTGTGGCCGATCAGTTCCATCGCCACGCTGGTCTGGGTCGTCGGCATCTTCCTGATCGTCATCGGCGTCATGGAAGTGATCACCGCGTTCGGCATCCGGAAGGACGCGCACCTGCTGGACGAACAGCTGGGCTGACTCTCTCCACGGAAAGTTCGTCTGAACCGGCCGGTGCCTTCGGGCACCGGCCGCTTTCGTCTGAACTACGCTTGGAACCCATGGAATTCGTTTACAACCTGGTGGTTGTCACCCACCTGCTCGGCATGGCCGCGGTGGTCGGTGGGTATGTCGCGTCGCGTCCGGTGGTGTCGGAGCTGATGGTGTGGGGCGCTCGCGCGCAGCTGATCACCGGGGTGATCCTGGCCGGGCTGGCTTCGGGTGTCGATTCGCTCGACAAGGAGCCGGATACGACGAAACTGGCAGTGAAGCTGGCTATCTCGGTCGCGGTGGCCGCGTTCGCCGAAATGGGCAGGGGCGATGCCAAGCGGGGCAAGCAGATCGACTGGATGACCGACGCGGCGGGTGGGCTCGCGATCGTGAACGTGCTCGTCGCTGTCCTGTGGACCTGACCGGCGTGCGATTTCTCGGCATCCATCACGTCGCGATCATCGCCACCGACTACGCGCGCTCGAAACGTTTCTACACCGAAACCCTCGGCGGCACCGTCCTCGACGAGAACTATCGCGCCGATCGCGATTCGTGGAAACTCGACATCGAGTTGGCCGGCGGCGTTCGTATCGAACTGTTCTCGTTCCCCGACCCGCCCACACGCCCGAGCAGGCCGGAGGCGGCGGGCTTGCGGCATCTGGCCTTGGCCGTCGCGGATGTGCCCGCTGCCCTCGCGGAACTGCGGGCGCGGGGCGTCCGGACCGAGGAACTGCGCACCGATGAGCACACCGGCAAGCAGATGGCCTTCTTCTTCGATCCGGACGACCTGCCGCTCGAGCTGTACCAGGCCTGATCAGTGTGTCGCGCGGGCCCGACGCGTGAGTTCGACTGTCGCCGCGCGCAATTCGCTGATGTCCGACAGCGGTGCGGCGTAGCCGACACGGGTGCGGGCCACTCCGCGTGGTGATTCCACCCGCAGGTCGAGGCCGTAGCGATCGGCGCGCTCGCAGGTGGCGGCGATGGCGTCGGGGAAGCCACCGAGCTGCTGGGCCATCGCCAGCAGTGCTTCGGCGTGGTCGGCGTTGAGGTGCGCGATACCGGGTGCGGCGTGCGTGACGATCGGATCCGGCTGGGCGGCGAGGTACTCCGCGGCCGAGGCCGAATCCATCCGGCCGTAACCACCGACCCAGCGCACCCGTTCGATCCGCAGCACCCAGAGCGTGAAATCGCTGTAGTCGATGTAGTACTTCGCCGCCGGGATGGCCGTCAGGTGGGCCGCGCGGGCCGCCTCGGCCTCGGCGCCGGTGGGGCGCTCCACGTGTCCGGCGAGGGTGATCCGCGTGCCGGCGAGGGGATCGGCCGGGATGTCGGGCGTGACGATCGCGATGCTGGCGCGCGGATCGGCGGCCAGGTTGCGGCCGTGTTCGGCCAGGCGCGACACGCTCAGCACCGGAGCGCCGTCGAGCAGTCCATAGGTGATGAACGATGCCCACGGTGCGCCGTCGGCGGTGAGGCTGGCGAGGGTACCGGTATTGGTGCCCGCCGCGATCGTTCTGGCTTCTTCGGCCGGCGAGGGGCGGGCCTCGTTGGCCAGGGGGGCGGTCGGCAGCGGAATGGCAGGTGCGTCGCCCGGGTCGCCGTGGTCGAGAGTCATGGCGACAGCGTATCCACCTGACGCTGGCGGCGTGGCGTGCTCGACAACCAGCTGTGCAGCGCATCGTAGACAGCGTCGTGATTGAGCAGGCTGAAATGGTTCGCCGCGGGGATGTGCAGGCTGTTCACCGCGTCGAAGTCGAGGCGTTTGGTCCGCCCGCGCCCCGATCCGCTGCCCGAGAGCACCATGCCGTCGCCGATGATCACGCCGAGCGGATGCTTCGGGCTGTGGGTGATGGTCGTGGTGACGAAGTAGTGGTCGACCCCGGGCAGCAGCGGTACTTCCTTCACCGCTCGCGCGCGCAGGGTGTTCACGTCGAGGTCACGCCAATCGTCGTCGACCAGTGAGCCCTGCCGCAGATCCCGGATGCCCGCGCTGCGTCTGCGCAGCAGTGTGCTCAAGGGTCTGGTCTCGGGCAGCAGGTCGAGCGCGGCGGACGCGTAGTGCACGAACTGTTCGAGTGGGGCGCCGAGGTGGGGCGAACCCAGGCACACCACCTGCCGCACCGACCGCACCCACGTCTCGCCTGCCTGTTCGGCCTGATGGCAGGCGCTGCGCATGACCAGCCCGCCCATCGAGTGCCCGATCAGGCAGATCTCGTGGACGGGCATCGGCCAGCTGTCGACCAGGCGGGTGAGCAGGGCGCTGAGCTGGGCGGCATTCTCGGAGATGTGCAGGCCGGAATTGAAGCGGACGAAGACGGGGGTGTAGCCGAGGTCGTCTTCCAGGCGCTCACCGTAGGTGGGGCGCCCGCCGAGGCGCCAGGCGTGTTCGGTCTCCACGAGTCCGTGCAGGAGCACGACCAGCCGGGTGGTCGGCACCGGGACATAGGCGGCGAACTCCTCGGGCGGGACTGGGGTGCCGTCGACGCGAAAGGTCATGGGGGAGGAGAGGATCGGGGCCTCGTCCGCGAGCGTGTCACCGATCAGCCCCTGGATCGCGGCCAGTATGCCCGCGCCCCACACGGTCCGCGACGGTGCGGTGACGCCGGACAGTTGGACCGCGCTCGCCATTTCGCCGACGACGAAGCCGGTGCCGCTGACGGCCGCGTACACGCTGTCGGTGATGGCGTCGTGCACGAGCTTCGCCGGAGCCGCGGCGGGTCCGACGCCCAGCCGAACCGCCGCGAACACCCGGTCGGAGATGGCGCGGTGCATCGCTGCGACTCCCTCGACCGCGCCGATGAACTCGTCACCGGCCAGCCGCGTGAGCGCCTGTACTTCAGCCTGGGATTGGGGGAGCTGCTCTGTCACAAGGTTGAGAGTACAACTGTGCACTGAATTGCACATAGGAAGGGGTGGGTTCTGTGACCAGCGACGATTCCTGACCTTCCGTGCTGTTGCGCACCAAAATCCATCCAGATACAGAGATATGCGCATTAAAACATGTGGGTGCAGATGGTGAAATGCGCGAAGGGTCGGCTACGCCGACCTGGCAGGGGGGCGTCGGCCGGGTTCGCCGACGGCGGTGTGTGAGGCCGCCGTCGGTGACGATCACGGCTGATGCGTGATCGCGTACCAGAGCGCGCCCATCGTGCCGAGCACGAAAAGTGGTGAGATGACCCAGGTTTCGACCCGGTTTCCGGTTCGCTCGATCAGCGGAACCCGCGTGCGCAACGGGAACGGCCACAGCAGTCGACACCCTCGATCTGTCAGGCAGTCGCCGAGCAGGTGCGCCAGACACCCCAGTCCCACACAGATCGGGAGCCACACCGGTCGGTCGACGATCCAGTGGTCGACAGCGAAGGTCCCCGCCGACGCCAGCACGATCACCGTCCCGTAGGTCCGCACGCTCTTCCCCGGTGGGCACAGGTGCAACGACCGCACCGCCAGTGCGAGCAGAAAGAACACCAGGCTCAAGGTGAACGGCCGCCCCAGATAGTGCTCGCCCGCCCAGGTGGCCGCGATCGCCGCGACCACGAACAGCAGCGAATGCGTTCCGTGCCGATGCCCGCCCGACACCCAGGAGATCAACCGGCACAGGTGATGCGACACCGGCCCGAGCACGTGGGAGATGGTGCCGCTCGGATGATCGGCGTCCGGCAACAGCGCCGCTCCCGCGGTGAGGAACGTACCTATGATGAGTTCGGCGATGCCGAATTGCGTTGTGTCGCTGTCGAACAGGGGGAAAGCGGCGACCGTGAGCGGTAACGCCGCGGCCGTACCGGCCCAGGCCAGCGCCCCACTCGTCGCATGTGAATGTCCTAGCACCCCGCAACGTTAGAGTAAGTCACGACCTCGGCGCATATGCCGTGCACAGCGCCGAATACGGGGCGAGCGTTGATCGTTGAAGGACTTGGCGACTGCCTCGAGCGGAAAGGTTGTCGGGGTGGTGAGCTGCTGGTTCTATCGCCTGGTGACCGAAACCATCGACGTGCCACGCATCGTCCACGCCTCCCGCGACATCGCGGCGAGCCCCGCTGTGATCTTCGACCTGATCGCCGATCCCGCGCAGCAGCCGCGCTGGGACGGCAACGACAATCTCGCGCAGGCGAGCGAGGATCAGCGGGTCCGCGCGGTCGGTGACGTGTTCACCACCACGCTGACCAACGGAGCCGTGCGCGACAATCACATCGTCGAGTTCGAGGAGGGTCGGCGCATCGCATGGAACCCGTCCGAGCCCGACAAGACCCCGCCCGGTCACCTGTGGCGCTGGGAGCTCGAGCCGGTCGACGACACCCACACCCGGGTGACCCACACCTACGACTGGACGGCACTG
Organism: Nocardia sp. A7; assembly: GCF_046549215.1. Classification (NCBI taxonomy): domain Bacteria; kingdom Bacillati; phylum Actinomycetota; class Actinomycetes; order Mycobacteriales; family Nocardiaceae; genus Nocardia; species Nocardia sp. A7. Next base: position 665,334 of record NZ_JAJPWE010000002.1, read on the forward strand.
CACGACGAGCTGCGTCAGGTGCGGGCCAAGGCGACGACCGCCGACAAGCTGCAGGCGTCGGTGGACCGGCTGGCCGCGCTCGCCGAGTCCTGAACAACAGCGAGAGGCCCTGCGAATCGTGCTGATTCGCAGGGCCTTTCGTCGTGGGATCAGACCAGGTCGAAGCGGTCCAGGTTGCTCACCTTGGTCCACGCGGCGACGAAGTCGTGCACGAACTTCTCCTTCGCGTCGTCGGTGGCGTAGGCCTCGGCCACGGCCCGCAGCTGCGAGTTGGAGCCGAACACCAGGTCGACCCGGCTACCGGTCCAGGTGACGGCACCGGTGACGCGATCGCGGCCCTCGTAGACGCCGTCGTCGGTCGCCGACGGTGTCCACTCGGTACCCATGTCGAGCAGGTTGACGAAGAAGTCGTTCGTCAACGCACCCGGGGTCTCGGTGAATTCGCCCAGCGGCGCGGACCGGTGGTTCGCGCCGAGCACCCGCAGACCACCGATCAGCACAGTCATCTCCGGTGCACTGAGGGTGAGCAGGTTCGCCTTGTCGATGAGCAGGAACTCCGCGGGCAGCTGCGCGTCCTTGGACACATAGTTGCGGAATCCGTCGGCCTCGGGCTCGAGTGCGTCGAACGACTCGATGTCGGTCTGCTCCTGGGTCGCGTCGGTGCGGCCCGGCGTGAACGGCACCGTCACCGGGAAACCGGCGGCCTGGGCTGCCTGTTCGACACCGACCGCGCCGCCGAGGACGACCAGATCGGCGAACGACACCTGCGTACCGCCCGTGGCGTTGAACGTGTCCTGGATACCCTCGTAGACCCGCACCACCTGGGCGAGTTCGTCGGGCTGGTTGACCGCCCAGCCTGCCTGCGGCTGCAGCCGGATCCGGCCACCGTTGGCACCGCCGCGCTTGTCGCTGCCGCGGAACGAGGAGGCCGCCGCCCACGTCGTCGACACCAGCTGGGCGATGGTCAGACCCGAGGCCTGGATCTGGCCCTTGAGCGCGGCGATCTCGCCTTCCCCGATGACCGGCCCGTTCTGGGCGGGAACCGGGTCCTGCCACAGCAGTTCCTCGGACGGGACCAGCGGGCCGAGGTAGCGGACGATCGGTCCCATATCGCGGTGGGTGAGCTTGTACCAGGCGCGGGCGAAGGCGTCGGCGAACTCGGCCGGGTTCTCCAGCCAGCGGCGGGTGATCGGCCCGTAGACGGGGTCGAACCGCAGCGACAGGTCGGTGGTCAGCATGACCGGTGTGCGCTTCTTGCCCGGGATGAACGGGTCGGGCACGGTGTCGGCGCCCGCGCCGTCCTTCGGGATCCACTGGTGCGCGCCCGCCGGGCTCTTGGTGAGCTCCCACTCGAACCCGTAGAGGGTTTCGAGGAAGTTGTTGTCCCAGGTGATGGGCGTGCTGTTCCAGATGCCTTCCAGGCCGCTGGTGATCGCGTCCTCGCCGACACCGGTGCCGAAGCCGCTCTTCCAGCCCAGACCCTGCAGTTCCAGCGGGGCGGCCTCGGGTTCGGGGCCGACATGGTCGGCGGGGCCCGCACCGTGGGTCTTGCCGAAGGTGTGGCCGCCCGCGATGAGCGCGGCGGTCTCCTCGTCGTTCATCGCCATCCGCGCGAAGGTCTCGCGGATGTCGACGGCGGCGGCGATCGGATCCGGATTGCCGTTGGGGCCTTCGGGATTGACGTAGATCAAGCCCATCTGGACCGCTGACAGCGGACGCTCGAGGTTGCGGTCACCGGTGTAGCGTTCGTCGCCGAGCCAGGTGCGCTCGGGACCCCAGAAGACGTCTTCCTCCGGCTCCCACGCGTCGACGCGGCCGCCACCGAAACCGAAGGTGGGCAAGCCCATCGATTCGAGCGCGACATTGCCGGTGTAGACGATGAGGTCGGCCCACGACAGTTTGCGGCCGTACTTCTTCTTCACCGGCCAGAGCAGGCGGCGCGCCTTGTCGAGGCTGGCGTTGTCGGGCCAGCTGTTGAGCGGGGCGAAGCGCTGCAGGCCGGCGCCCGCGCCGCCGCGGCCGTCGCCGACGCGGTAGGTGCCCGCGGAGTGCCAGGCCATCCGGATGAAGAACGGGCCGTAGTGGCCGAAGTCGGCAGGCCACCAGGACTGCGAGGTCGTCATGACCTGCTCGATGTCGGCCTTCACCGCTGCCAGGTCGAGAGTGGCGAACTCGGCCGCGTAGTCGAAGTCCGAGCCCATCGGGTTGACCGCGGGCGGATTCTTCTGCAGCAGTGTGAGATTGAGCTGGTTCGGCCACCATTCGCTGTTGGCACCACGCGCGGCGGTGGCGGCGAACGGACGGTGCATGACGGGGCAACCACTGTCACCGGGTTCCGTTTGGGCTTCGGCGATGGGTGGGTGTTCCTCGGGCAAGGTGGATCCCTTCAAGAGAGTGAACGTGATGTCGTGCAGTCGGGGCAGCGGCCCCAGTAGATGACCTCGGCCTCGTCGACGACGAAACCGCGGTTGTCGTGGGGAGTCAGACAGGGTGCGTCGCCGACTGCGCACTCGACATCGACGATCACCCCACAGGACCGGCACACCAGGTGATGATGGTTGTCACCGACGCGGGTCTCATAACGCGCGACGGTGCCCATCGGCTGGATTCGCCGGAGCAGGCCGGCGCTGGTGAGGGCCCGCAGTACGTCGTAGACGGCCTGCTGGCTGACGGCCCCGAGGGTGGCTCTGACTCGGCTCAGGATGGTGTCCGTGTCGGCATGCGGATGCTGGTGCACTGCGGTGAGCACCGCAAGGCGCGGCGCGGTGACGCGCAGTGAGGCGGCACGTAGCATCTGCTCGAAGTCCGGTTGTTTGGACACATTCCAGATTATGACTTATTCCAGATAGCTTGGCAAGGGTCTTCGCGAAATTCTCGACATGACATCGCTGGCGAATCACGCGATAGCTGGCGAGGAAGACCGGCTCGGGGAGTCCGGTCCACGAGTACGGGGGTCGAGGCCGCGCCGACGAGCAGCACGGCGAAGACCACCACCACGACCACCTCCGCCGCGCCGGTCCAGAACCGCCGAGGCGAGAACGGCGCCGTGGTCCAGCAGGACGGGCTGGTCGGTGCGGGCTGGACGATCACGCTGCAGCCCTCGATCGGTGGCAACGCCAGCACCAGCGACGTACCCTCTTTATGACCGCGGCGACCGGGCTCAGAACTGTGAAGTGTGCCAAGGAATGCCCGGTCCGCCTGCGCGTCGACTAGCCTGCCGGGTGTCCGTTCCCCGAACGAAGGTGATACATAGTGACTTCCGTAGTCGATGCCCCGCCCGTCGATGGCCCTGATGTCGCGTCGAAGGTAGGGCACTACTACCGGGTAGAGGGTGTCTACGAGGTCGGCCGCGAGAAGATCCGCGAATACGCGCGCGCGGTCCAGGACTTCCACCCCGCGCACTGGGAGGACGAGGCCGCCGCCGCGCTCGGCTACTCGGGTCTGGTCGCGCCGCTGACCTTCGTCTCCATCCCAGCTATGGCGGCGAACAGACTGCTCTTCGAAACCGTGGTCGTCGGCTACGACATGTTCGTGCAGACCGAGCAGGTCTTCGAACAGCACAAGCCGATCGTGGCCGGTGACCGCCTCGTCGTCGACGTGGAGCTGTCGTCGGTGCGCACGATCGCGGGCAAGGACCTGATCACCGTCACCAACACCTTCGTCGACGAACTCGGCGAGACCGTGCACATCATGCACACCACCGTGCTCGGCGTCAGCGGCGAGGACGACATCGACCCCGAGATCACCCGCGCGGTGGAGAACGTCATGCTGCACGGGGTGAAGGTGTACAGCGCGGACCGGGACTCCGTCGTGGAGACCACGTTGCGACCCGAGGGTGAGGTGCGCCTGTCGGTCGAGGGCGCCGCGCGCGTGCCGAACACCGAGCTGTCGTTCGACGAGCTCTCCGTCGGCGACGAGATCCCGCTCCGCGACGCTCGCATCTCGCGCGGTGACCTCGTCAACTACGCGGGCGTCTCCGGCGACAACAACCCCATCCACTGGGACGAGAAGATCGCCGAGCTGGCCGGCCTGCCCGACATCATCGCCCACGGCATGCTGACGATGGGCCTGGGCGCGGGCTTCCTCTCCGCCTGGTCCGGCGACCCCGGCGCTGTCACCCGCTACGGCGTTCGGCTGTCGAACTACACCGTGGTCGCCAGGGAAGGTGGCCAGGTCGAATACACCGGCCGCGTGAAGTCGCTCGACCCGGCCGCCCGTACCGCCATGATCGCCATCGTCGCCAAGTCCGGCGGTCGCAAGATCTACGGTCTCGCCACCGCGAACCTGCGCTTTCGCTGACTCCTGGTCGCGGTGAACCTGTTCGGATTCACCGCGACGACCAAGGGCTGAGGTCAGCCGCGCAGGCCGCGCAACGCGGTCTCGACCACGCGGTCGGCGAACTCGGTGGTGAGCGTCCCGCTCCGCAGCAGCCAGCGGTCCATCAGTGGACCCCAGATCATCGCGATCGCGACGTCGAGGTCGATGTCGTCGGCGATCTGGCCTGCGGCCTTGGCGGCTGTGAGCCTGCGACGTTTCAGGTCGTCGACCGGCCCCTGGAGGCGTTCGACGTAGGTGGCGGCCAGCGCGGTGTCGTGCATGATCGCGCTGGTCAGGCCGCGTAGCGGCAGATCGAAGCGCGGGTCGGCGAGCTCGTCGACCGTGGCACGGAGGACGAGTTTCAGGTCGGCTTCCAGATCGCCGGTGTCGGGCAGGCCCGGCCCCTCGTCGCCGGCCTCGCTGAGCATCAGGAAGGCGTCGAGCAGGACGGCGCCCTTGGACGGCCACCAGCGGTAGATCGTCTGCTTGCCGACGCCTGCCCTGGCGGCGATCGCCTCGATGGTCAGCTTGTCGTAGCCGATCTCGCCTGCCAGCTCGAAGGCGGCGGACAGGATCGCGCGTCGGGATCCTTCGTTACGCCGGGTGGCGTCCGCCGACGGCCGGGGCGTGGGTTTCACCTGACTCATGACGTCATCCTAGCAATCAAAGAGACGAGACGTTGCGTCTTGACGACGTAAGGAATCGGTGGCATTCTCGAAGCATCAGGCGAGACGCAACGTCTTGTCTAGCTGAGGAGGAATATCATGACCACCGCACCCCGGGTCTGGTTCATCACCGGAGCGAGCCGCGGTCTGGGCCGCGCCTTCGCCAAAGCCGCACTGGCGGCGGGGGACCGGGTCGCCGTCGCGGCCCGCACCCGATCCGCACTCGACGAGCTGGCTGCCGCACACCCGGACAAAGTGCTGCCGCTGACTCTCGACGTCACCGATCGCGCCGCGGTGCACGAGGCGGTCGATGCCGCCGTCGCGCACTTCGGCCGCCTCGACATCGTGGTCAACAACGCGGGCACCCTGTCGATGGGCATGATCGAGGAATTCACCGAAGCGCAGGCGCGCGCCCAGATGGAGGTCAACTTCTTCGGCGCGCTGTGGGTGAGCCAGGCCGCGCTCGCGCACCTGCGTGCCCAGCGGTCCGGACACCTCGTGCAGGTCTCCAGCATCGGCGGACTCGCCGGATTCCCGCTGTCGGGGATGTATGCCGCGAGCAAGTTCGCGCTGGAGGGCATGAGCGAGGCCATGGCGATGGAAGCCGCGCAATTCGGTGTGCGCGTGAGCATTCTGCAACCGGGCGGCTACTGGACCGACCTGTACGCGGCGATGCGGAACACCACCCCGATCGAGGCCTACGCCCCGTTGCGCGCCCAGCTCGAGGCGCAATGGGCCGAGGGGTCGATCGACAGTGAACCCGCGCTGGCCGCCGAGGCGCTGCTCACCCTCGTCGGCGCCGAGGAACCGCCGCTGCGCCTGCTGCTCGGAAACATGGTGTACGACTTGGCCTTCGACCTCGCGCGCGCCAAGATGGCCACCTGGTCGGCCTGGGAGCAGACCAGCCGAGCCGCGGAACGGGCAGTCCCCGCGCCGGGCTCGGCGTAGTCGCTCAGGTCGTGACGGGCGTGCGTGCGGCGCGATCGATCAGGTACTCGACCAGGTGGGTGAGCACCGCCTTGGCCGAGGGCCGATCGCGCGCGTCGCACAGGACCACCGGGGTGTTCGGGTCGAGGTCGAGTGCGTCGCGCACCTCGTCGACCGTGTAGCGCGGCGCACCGTCGAAGCAGTTCACCGCGATCAGGAACGGCAAGCCGCGCCGCTCGAAGAAGTCCACCGCCGCGAAGGAATTGCTCAACCGCCGGGTATCCGCCAGCACGATCGCGCCGAGCGCGCCACGGCACAGCTCGTCCCACAGGAACCAGAAGCGGTCCTGGCCGGGCGTGCCGAACAGGTACAGCACCAGGTCCCGGTCGATGGTGATACGCCCGAAGTCCAGCGCGACGGTGGTCGTGTGCTTCTGCTCCACGCCCGACAGATCGTCGACACCGGTGCTGACCTCGGTGATCAGCTCTTCGGTCCGCAGCGGCGCGATCTCGCTGATCGCGCCGACCATGGTGGTCTTGCCGACGCCGAAGCCGCCGGCGATGAGAATCTTGACCGAGGCGGCCATGTGCTGGTCGCCTGCGGACGTCAGGTCAAAGTTTTCGGATGCCATCCAGAACCGCTCGCAATATGTTGAGGTCACCGGCACCGGCCTCGGCCGATACCGGAGCCCGGAAGATGAGGTGGCCCTCGGCGATGAGATCACCGACGAGGATCTTGGTCACCGCCAGAGGCAGTTTCAGCACGGCCGAGACCTCGGCCACCGACTGTGGACGCTTGCACAGCTGTGCGATCGTCCGGTACTCGGGTTCTGGTCTGCGCAGGGTAGGGGCAGGATGTACTGCTACCACCACCGTGAGCATGTCCAGGTCGTGCGCCGCACCCATGGTGCGGCCGCGGGTCACCGCGTACGGCCGGACGAGAGGTCCGGCCGCTTCGTCGAACCACGGATCGCCGAGTCGAGTCATTGTCGAAACTTTCTATAGCTGCGCATGCCCGTGCCGCGGCTCCGTCGACAGATAGCTGCCGACCCGCTGCACAGTGAGATTCATTTCGTAGGCGACCATGCCGAGATTGGCCGACTCGTTGGCTTGCAGTGCCAGGCAAGCATTTTCACCTGCCGAGGTGACGAACAGCACTGCCCGATCGAGCTCGATCACCGCTTGGCGCACGCCGCCACCGTCGAACCGGCTGCCCGCGCTGCGCGCGAGACCGTAGAGGGTCGAGGACATGGCGGCGAAGTGTTCGGCGTCTTCACGCTTCATCTGCGAGGAACGTCCGAGCAGCAGTCCGTCGGTGGACAGCACGACCGCGTAGCGGACCCCTGCCAGCCGGTCGACGAGATCGTCGAGTAGCCAGTTGAGATCACCGGGGGAAGAGTTCACCTCAGCCTTCCTGTTCGTCCTGATTCGAAGGGGTCTGTTGTTTGCGACCCTGGCGGGTGCCGTTCTCGATCGCGGACATGATGTCGCGCGCCTGTTCGGGGGAGCGAGGACGCTCCGGTGCACTCGGCGACTCGGCGGCGGGCTCGGAGAGCTCGGGCGCCAGATTCGCCTGCCTGCTGCGACGCGGCAGCGCGGGACGTTCGTCGGAGTCGGTGTCATAGCGCGCAGGTGCCGCGGCGGGCCTTTCCGGGGCCGGTGCCATCGGACGCGGCGTCGGCGGATCGGCCACCAGCGTCGCGACCGGCGCCGGTGCCGATTCGAGGGCGGCGACCGGTCCGGACTCCTGCGGCGCGGGCAGGCCACGGCGCAGCGGGCCGGTCGTCGCGGGCGGCACACCCGCCAGCTCGGCCTCGCCCGCCAGCAACTGCTGGGGGATCAGCACGATGGCACGGATGCCGCCGTAGTCGGATTCGCTCAGCCGCACAGACACACCGTGCGCGACGGCGAGGCGGGCGACCACGAACAGACCGAGGCGCGAGTCCGAGGACAGCGTGCCGACGCCGAAGTCCGGCGGATCGGCCAGCATGGAGTTGTAGCGGACCAGGTCGTCGTCGCTCATTCCCATGCCCTGGTCGGTGATCTCGACGACCACGCCCTTGCCGACCACATTGCCGCCTGCCTCGACCCGCGACTGCGGCGGGGAGAACGCGGTGGCGTTGTCGACGAGCTCCGCGAGCAGGTGCACGAGGTCGGCCACGACGGTGCCGACGACGTTGACCTCGGGCAGCTTGGTGACCCGCACGCGCGCGTAGTCGAGCGTCTCGCCGATCGCACTGCGCACCACGTCCATCACCGGCACGGGCTGACGCCACTGCCGTCCCGGCCGACCGCCGCCGAGGATGATCAGGTTCTCGGCGTTGCGGCGTTCGCGGGTGGCCAGGTGGTCGAGCCGGAACAGGGTCTCGAGCAGTGCCGGATCCTCTTGTCGGCGTTCGGCTTCGTCGAGGATCTCGAGCTGACGGTGCACCACGATCTGGCTGCGGTGGGCGATGTTGAGGAACACCGCGCGCACACCCTCACGCGTGCGGGCCTCGTCGACAGCGGCACCGATCGCGGCGGCGGCGGCGTGCTCGAAGGCCTTGGCGACCTGACCGATCTCGTCGGTTCCGAAATCGAGGGTCGGCGACGTCTCGGCCGGGTCGACCTCGCCGCCGTCGCGCAGGGTGCGCATGGTGGCGGGCAGCTTTTCGTCGGCGAGCTGCAGCGTGGCAGTGCGCAGGCGGCGCAGGCGGCGAATGATCCGATTGGCGAGGATCAGCGCGATCAGGAAGGCGAGCACGCTCAGGGCGATGACGCCGCCGCCCGCCGCGGCCGCGGTCGCCTCAGCGCGCTGCGAGGAGTCCTTCGCCAGGGTCTGGATGAACCTGTTGTGACCGGTGTAGATATCGAGCAGCCCCCGGTTGACGGTCGCCGCGGCGCTCTGCCATTCGGCGGCGGGCATCGGCAGCGCGGGCGGGGTGGCCGTCCTGGCAGTGCCCGTGGTGACCGCGGGAGTGGCGAAGCGCGCGATGATCGCGTTGTCCATCTGGGTCAGTTGCTGCCACTGCGCCGAGGCGGTCAGCGCGACGACAGCGTTGCGCTCGGACTCGGGGAGCTCGGCGGTGAGGTTGGTGAGTTCGGTGCGGTAGAAGCCACTCTGGCGGATGAATTCGTCGATCCCGACAGCGAAGTCGCCGTCGGAGGCGACCAGGGCCGAACCGAGCGCGTTGCCGCGCGACATGGCCTCGATGATGTTGAGCAGACGCAAACCCTCACCCACACCGGAGGACACGGTCGCGTCGGGCGCGGCGAGTACGGCGATCTTGGTGCCCTGGATGAACGAGTCGATCACCAGATTGAAGAACATGTAGGCGTCCGTGGCGGGCAGCATGCCCGCGTCGGCGCCGCCGCGCATGGCTTTGAGATGCTGCTGCGAGGTGGCGAATTCGGCCTGACTCTCGCCGATATCTGCGCCGTCGACGGCCTGCATCTGCTGCACGATCTGGTTGAGCTTCACGAACGCGGCGTCCGTGCGCGTTCGCGCGGCGGGTAGCGCGAGCGTCGCGGTCATGTCGCCCGCGACCAGCGACATCGTGAGGTGGCGCTCGGACTGGATCGACTCGACCATCTCCTGCGTCGAGGGGCCTGCCTGTTGGAGCTCGGTGGCCCACGCTTTGGCCTTGTTGCTCTCGTTGACCAGATAGCCGGCGGTACCGACGCCGACGACCACCAAAGTTAAACTCGGGATGAGAGCAATCGCCAGAATCCGGGTGCGCACACCGAGTCTCGCTAAGAACATCGCCATAACGTAACGGAATCGTTGCACTGTTGTCGTGTCTGTCTCGGTGAGCGAGACGCGATTTGGTTTGTGTCCGAACACCTTTGCTATATAGGGCCGAAACGAAAAAACGGCGAGCTCACCCCGCCGGCTGAGCCTCGATGGCCCAGTCGGCGGGGGCTCGCCGCGACCTGGCAGCGCCGGGAAAGACGCTGCCAGGTCAGGTTTTCGACGGCGCCGCTACAGTGTGCGGTCGGCGCCGGTGCGTGGTGGCGGAGCGGCCGCCAGTGCCGCGTTCTCCGCCGCGGTCAACTGTCGGGCGCGCAAGACGAAGTGCTGGCCGTGACCGGCGTCGAGGGAGTCCTCGGTGGCCTCGCCGCGCGCCACGTCGACGGTGAGGTGGGTATCTTTCCAGCATTCGAACTGTTCGGGGCTGATCCAGAATTCAGTGTGCCAGCTGAGCCGCCCGAGCAGGATGTCGGCCTTCTCGATCGGGAACTGTTTGGCCGACAGGCACACCGGGGCGCTGTCGTCGTCGCAGCTCTCACCCGTATGCCGGAACAGTACCGGCCCGTTGTCCTCGATGATGCGGCGTAGCAGGTTCTGGGCGCGCTCGGTGATCTCGACACGGTGGATTCGATTCTGCATCAGAACATCCCGAGTTTCGTCGTCGAATAACTGACCAGCATGTTCTTGGTCTGCTGGTAGTGCCCGAGCATCATCGCGTGGTTCTCCCGGCCGAATCCCGACTTCTTGTAGCCGCCGAACGCGGCGTGGGCGGGATAGGCGTGGTAGCAGTTGGTCCAGACCCGGCCTGCCTTGATGCCGCGGCCCAGACGGTGGGCGGTGTTCAGATCGCGGGTCCACACGCCCGCACCGAGACCGTAGAGGGTGTCATTGGCGATGCGGATCGCTTCGTCGACGGTATCGAAGCGGGTGACCGCGACGACCGGGCCGAAGATCTCCTCCTGGAAGATCCGCATCGTGTTCTCACCTGCGAAGACAGTGGGTTCGATGTAGTACCCACCCGGTAGGCCGTCGACCTTGCGTGCTTCCCCTCCAGTGAGCACGCGGGCGCCTTCGGCTCTGCCGATGTCGAAATAGGACAGAATCTTCTCGTACTGGTCGTTGCCGGCCTGCGCGCCGATCATCGTTTCGGTGTCGAGCGGATGACCGGACACTATGGCCTCGGTGCGGGCGATGGCGCGGGCGAGGAACTCGTCGTAGATCGACGAGTGGATCAGTGCCCGCGACGGGCACGTGCACACCTCGCCCTGGTTCAGGGCGAACATGACGAACCCCTCGACGGCCTTGTCGAGGTAGTCGTCGTCGGCGGCGAGCACATCGGGCAGGAAGATGTTGGGGCTCTTGCCGCCGAGTTCGAGGGTGACCGGGGTGATGTTCTCGCTGGCGTACTGCATGATCAGGCGCCCGGTGGTGGTCTCGCCGGTGAAGGCGATCTTGGCCACGCGCGGGCTCTGCGCCAGCGGCTTGCCCGCCTCGACGCCGAAACCGTTGACCACGTTGAGAACTCCGTCGGGCAGCAGGTCGGCGATGAGTTCGACGACGAGCAGCAGCGAGGCCGGTGTCTGCTCGGCCGGTTTGACGACCACACAGTTGCCCGCCGCCAGCGCGGGCGCGAGTTTCCAGGCGGCCATCAGGATCGGGAAGTTCCACGGGATGATCTGCCCGACCACTCCGAGCGGTTCGTGGTAGTGGTAGGCGACCGTGTCGGCGTCGATCTGTGACAGCGAACCCTCTCGGGCGCGAAGCACTCCCGCGAAGTAGCGGAAGTGGTCGATGGCCAGCGGCAGGTCGGCAGCCAGGGTTTCGCGGACCGGTTTGCCGTTGTCCCAGGTCTCGGCCACGGCCAGTGGTTCGAGGCTGTTCTCGATCCGGTCGGCGATCTTGAGCAGGATGTCGGATCGTTCGGTGGCCGAGGTCGCGGCCCAACGCTCGGTGGCGCGATGCGCGGCTTCCAGGGCCATGTCGATATCGGCGGCCGTGGAACGGGCTACCGCGCAGAATGTCTCACCGTCGACCGGCGAGGTGTTGTCGAAATAACGGCCTTCGACAGGGGGAGCCCAGTCACCTCCGATGAAGTTGTCGTATCGGGCGGCATAGCTGACTATGCCGGTATCCGATCCGGGTTTGCCGTAGATCATTCGCCTCGCTCCTCGCGACCTGTTGAACGCTTCGCGTCCTTCGCGTCGTGCTGCACACTATGGTCGGCGAAGGTTGGTACGAGGTTGGTGACGGCGTTTGCGCAGGTCAGCCCTGGCGTGCGGTGAAAAGTCGGGCGGTGACGACGGCGCGGCGAACATCGTCGCGTGGCAGTAGCCGCAGAGCGTGCTCGTGCACGGCGACATCGCCGGGGCACCGCTGCCCGAACGCGACCGCGTGTTCGGGCCGGTCGCTGCCGAGCACCGCGTTGCGGATGCCGACGTCGAGGTGGGCGCGCCACTGTTCGACGCCGGGCAGATCCGATCCGGGTAGCAGCGGCCCGCGATACAGCCAGAGCGCCGAGGTGAGGTCGCCGCCCTCGATGGCGGCCAGCAGGTCCACCGCGTCGCAGGACACGGCGCCGGTGAGCATGTAGCGCCGGTTCGCGATCTCGCCGCGGGTGGCCCGGCGCAGGTGTGAGACATCGGCTTTGAGCGTGTTCAGCGACACCGACCGCTCACCGTAGACCGCGGCGTGCAACTGCTCAGGGGTGTAGCCGTCGGGCTCGAGCGCCAGCAGAGCCAGGATCTCGAGTTGACGCGGCGGCAGCGGCACCGGTCGGCCGTCGCGCAAAAGCCTTGCGGCGCCCAGGCATTCGAGTCGCACCCCGGGTGCCGGGGTGGGTGCTTCGGCGCGAAGCATCGTCTCCACGGCGGTGACAAGCGCGCGTACCGAGGTCATCACCATCGGATGCGAGCGTTCCCATGTGGAGGACAGGTCGAGCACGCCGACCGTGCGGCCGTCGGGGCCGTGGATGGGCGCGGAATAGCAGACCCAGCCGTGCAGCGCGGCGACGAGGTGCTCGGCGGAGAACACGGTGACGGCCCGGTCGTCGTGCAGGGCCAGCGAAAGCCCGTTGGTCCCCATGTGGCTTTCGTCCCAGACCCCACCCGGCGCGAAGTTCACCGCTTCCCCTTGGCGGCGCAGCGTGCGGTCGCCCGCGGTCCACAGGATGGTGCCCGATTCGTCACTGACGACTGCGAGATAGCCCGATTCCTCGGCCATTCCGCGCAGTTGGCCCGCGAGTTCGGTGACGGGCCTGCGCAGCGGGGATTCCGACCAGCGGTCACTGATGTCGCTGAATCCGGGCGCGACTTCGGTGGCGGGGTCGACGGTGTGCAGGGAGCGCTGCCAGGATTTGGCGACATCGTTGCGCACGGCGCCGGTGTCGCGGGGCAGAGTCAGCGGACGGGAGGGCGCGGCGAGACGGTTCCACTGCTTCTCGAGCTCGACGCGGTAGTCGGAGAGGCGTTCGGGCCTGTGTGCTCCGGCGATCGGGTCGACTGCGGCGCCTGGTCGAGCCCTGCTGGGTTGCTCGTCCACGTTCGCTCCCTGCTCGTCGGTGACGCACCGTTCCTGCGACGAGAACGGGTGTGGCGCTTATTGTTTATCAGTTGCGCCACCACCATGGGAACGTTTACGCCGAGGACTGTCGGGTCACCGGACTTGTGCCTGTCGCGTCGCCTTGACGCGCCCGACTACTTGTTGAGGAAGATCCCGGCGATATCGGCGTTCTTGATCGGGGTGTCGACATTGCGCTGGGTCGCGCACAGCAGGTCGACCTGCACGATCATCGAGTCGACCACGGTGCCCGCCGGTTCGTTGTCGTTGCCGGTCTGCTGCTTGATCGCCTTGGTGATGGTGATCCGCTTGGTGTTCGCGTCCTGATTGACGTAGTCGCGACAGCTCGTGTCGCCGCCCTGGTTGAGCACCCGCTCGACCTCGGTGCATCCGGTGACCAGTGCCGCCAGCACCGCGACGCCCACCGCGGCAGCGCCGGTTCGGGTGTTGGCAGCCATGTTTCCTCCTGGAATGGTTCCCTGCGCGCGTCTGCGCGTCGGTGCCAGCTTAGGTGGTGGTGCTCAGGCGCGATGGATCCGCAGGGGTACCCGCAGTTCGGTGGGGGTGAGGGAGCCGTGGTGGCCGATCATCAGCGATTGCAGCGGTTCGGCGCCGGAGCGGATGACACCGCCGTTGCCGGTCGCGATCACCACGAGATCGCCGATGCGCGCGGCGGCGTCGCGGGTCACCGCGGGCCCGAACCAGCCCGCCTCGATCGCCTCCGCGCGGGTACGCACCAGGAAACCGTCCCCGAGAACGCCGCGCCAGGTATCGGCCACGGACGTGCTGTCGTCGGTGTAGACGTGGCGGGCGCGCGGTTCACCGCCGAGTGCTGCGACGTTGTCGGACAGGTGCGGGTGCGTGTCGAAGTCGATGCGCTCGACGAGTTCGACCATGCCGTGATCGGCGGTGACGATCAGCGCCGAGCGGGCGGGCAACCGCGCCGCGATCTCGGCGGCGATCCGGTCGACATTGGCGAGCTCGAACCGCCATGCCCGGCTGGCGGGACCGCGGGCATGGCCGGTGGTGTCGAGTTCCGAATGATAGGTGTAGACAAGTGTTTTCGGGGCCGAGGTGAGTGCGGTCAACACGCCGTCGACGAGATCGCCCACCGAATAGGCCGTGCGGAATCCACCGCCGCGCCAGCCGGCCAGCGTCAGCCCGGATCCGTCCTGGTAGCTCGGCGCGACCTGCACCGCCGCGATGCCCGCGTCGGTGGCGCGCTCGAAGATGGTGCGGTGCGGCTGGATTCGGTCGGGCGGCAGCGTGGTGCGCGCGTCGACCTTCGGCCCGTCGCCCATGAGCTGCCACCGCAGCGAATTGAACAGGCGTTCTTCGCCGGGCAGGCGCATGCAGTAGCCGACGATGCCGTGCTCGCCCGAGGGCAGGCCGGTGCCCAGGGTGGTCAGGCTCGTGGCCGTGGTGCTCGGGAAACCGGCGTCGATGCTCGCCTCGGGCAGGCTCGTCAGGAATGGTGCCGCAGCGGATTCGGCCGCCAGGGCTTGTGCGCCGAGTCCGTCGACGAGGAGCACGCAGACCCGGTCGACATCGAGGGCGAGGCCGAGGCGGTCGGTGTCGCCGGGTGCGCCTAGGCACGACAGGACCGAGGGGAGCAGATCGGCGAGTGAGGCTGTGCCGTAACGCGGGGCGAGCAGAAGATCGTCGATCACGCCTGTCCTGTTTCGAATCGGCTGATCAGCCCGTCGCGCAGGACGAACCGCCAGGTGGTGCGCATCGAACCCCACCGGCTGTTGGTGTAGTCGGCGGTGAGTGCGAGACCGTCGTCGGAGTCGATCGTGTCCACGACGAGATGTCCGTTGCTGCTGAAGATCTCGGCCTCGGTCCATTGCGTGAGATTGCGTTCGACACCATCATCGGACATGGTCGCGTCCTCGGTGAGCACACCGTAGAACTGGTCGGTGTCCTGCGCGTTGAGCGCGTCGACGAACGCCTCGACCACGGGATCGAGTTTCGCGGTGCCAGACATCGTGCCTCCTGCTCGAAACGGCTACGCAACGACAACACGGGTTTTACCCACTGTAGGCGAGTGACCGCGCCCGGTTGTCGCAAAATCGGCGGCGCGTCAGGCGGTGGACGGGTCCGGCGGGATCAGCGTGGTGAACATGCGCATGATCGTGTCGACGAGCTCGGGCGCGTGGGTGCCCATCTGTTCGCTGCGTTTCTCGAGATGACCGTCGAGCCACAGCGAGGCCAGCCCGTGCGCCAGCCCCCACCACGCGACGGCGAGGGTGTCGGCGCGGTCGGCGGGCAGAGCGCCTGCGGCGACACCGTCGGCGACGGTGTCGACCAGGACGTTGAAGGCGGCGTCGCCGGCGGCGTTGGCGGCGGGGTGCTTTTCCGGTTGGGACAGCTCCGGCCGGAACATGAGCCGGAACTGGGCGGGGTGCTCGCGAGAGAACCGCACGTAGGCGTCGCCGAGTTCGGTGAGCGCGGTCAGTGGGTCGGGCGACGCGGCCCTGGCGGTGATCATGTAGGTGGCCAGCTGCTGGAAGCCGTCGATCGACAGCGCGGACAGCAGCGCGGCGCGGTCGGCGAAATGGTGATAGGGCGCGCCGCTGCTGACGCCGGCCTCCCTGGCGACCCGGCGCAGGCTCACCGCGGCCAGGCCCTCGTTCTCGATCAGGCGAAGGCAGGCGTCCATCAGCGTGGCGCGCAGGTCGCCGTGGTGGTACCTAATGCGCTTCACCCTTGCGAGCGTAGGCGAGAAACCGGCCGGAATTGGCACTGGACAGGAAATCTATGCAGTGCTTAGATTAACTGAGCATTGCTTAGATTGGAGACATCATGACCACTCGGGTACTCGTCACCGGCGCGACAGGTTTCGTCGCGGGCCACTGCATCGCCGAACTCCTCGACCACGGCTACGCCGTCCGCGCCACCGTGCGCGACCTCAGCGCGCACACCAGGCGCGCACACCTCACCGAACTCGCCCGACGCACCGGGGGTGAGCTGGAATTCGTCGCCGCCTCGCTCGACGACGACGCGGGCTGGGCCGCGGCGGTCACCGACTGCGACACCGTGCTGCACGTCGCGTCACCGTTCCCTTCCACACCGCCCGAGAATGAGCGAGACCTCATCGAACCCGCGGTCGGGGGCACGCTGCGGGTGCTGCGCGCCGCCGCGGCCGCCGGGGTCCGTCGCGTCGTGCTGACTTCCTCGGTCGCCGCCGTCGCCTACGGCCATGACGTGGACGCGGTGCGCACCGAGGACGACTGGTCGGTGGTCGACCGCATCCCCGCCTACCAGAAGAGCAAGACGCTCGCCGAACGCGCCGCCTGGGATTTCATCGAATCCTCGCCCGCCACAACCGAACTCGTGGTGCTGAACCCCGGCATGATTCTCGGCCCACTGCTCGAAGCCCGGACGAGCACCTCCCACGAACCGGTCCGCCGCCTGCTGGCCCGCGACGTCCCCGGCTCGGTGAACACCGGCTGGACCCCCGTCGACGTGCGCGACCTCGCCATCGCGCACCGCCTGGCGATGGAAACCCCCGCGGCCGCGGGCAACCGATACATCTGTGCCGCCGATCCGCTGTGGATGGGCGAGCTGGCCCGCCTACTGGCCCGCGACTACGCCGCCGCGGGTTTCCGCGTCCCCACCAGGGTCCTGCCGAACTGGCTGATCCGCCTCGTCGCGGTCTTCGACAAAGGCGTCCGCTTGACCGTGCCGGGTCTGGGCCGAACCGAGAACGTCAGCGCCGACAAGGCCCGACGCGAACTGGGCTGGACCATGCGCCCGATCGAGGACACCATCCGCGACACCGCCGACAGCCTGATCGCGTTCGGCATCGTCACCGGCCGTCCCGCGAAGTCGTCGCGTGCCGCTGTCGGAACACGGTGAGTCAGCGCCGTTCCCACACCCACACCGGTTCCGCCGACTGCTGCTCGTCGTCGACGGCGGCCAAGTCGGCTTTCCGGCAGTGACGGGTAGCTCAGCGGGGGCGGTGCCAGCGCAGGGTGTACCGCCACATCAGGCGGCGCCGGATCTCTGCGCCGGGGAGGTGTTCGGCCGCCGCCGCGCGGATTTCGGCCATCGTCTCCTGTGCGTCCCGAACGGCTACCGCCGGGTCGCCGTAGGACCGATGCCGCCAGCGGTCCAGCCCCCAGATCGCGGGTAGCAGCGGGAGGTAGTGAAAGTCGGTGACGGGGTGCATCTTCCAGAGCCCGACCACCGCGAGGGTGCCGCCGGGGGCGACGAGGTGGCGCAGGGTGGAGATGCCGTCACGCACGGGAACATGGTGCAGGGTGGCGACGGCGGTGACCACGTCGAAGGTCTGGTCGAGATCGCGGAAGTCGGCGTGTTCGAGGTGGACGTTGGGTGCGGCGGGCGCGTTGGCGATGACCTGGTCGTCGATATCGACCCCGAGGACCGCGTCGCACCGGGTCGCCAGTTTGCGGGCGAGCAATCCGTCACCGCAGCCGATATCCAATGCCGTGCGGGCATCGTCGGGCACCTGATCGAGTACCCAGGGGTGGTAGTGCACATTGTGGTTCCAGTAGGGGTCGGTCGGCATGACCGGTCAACGTGCCGGGTCTGCGATGGGTTCCGGAACTGGGTTGCGTCACACACTGTTTCGACGAACTATCGGGCCACCGCCGCGTGAGCGGACAACCACTCGGCGAACTGGGTGAGATCGTCGAGGACCACATCCGCGCCCGCGGCCCACAATCCGTCGGCATCGTAGGGCCCGGTCGTCACGCCGACGGCCACCACACCGGCGGCCTTGGCGCCGCGCATGTCACCCGCGTGATCACCGACGAACACGTGCGCCGATTCCTCGCGCAACACATCGGTCTTCCCGGTCGACCACAGATCACCGGCGAGACGGTCGACCTGCCAGCCGAGGTGATCGACGTGCAGTCGCGCGTGCGGCTCGAATTTCCCGGTGACGACCAACGTGCGCCCACCCCCCGCGCGCACGGCGGCCAAGGCGTCGTCGGCGCCGGGGAGCGCGGGGATGCGGTCGATGACATTCGGGTAGAGCTCGCGGTAGCGGGCGACCAGATGGGGGACCAGGTCATCGGGCGCGCCCGCATCGCCCAGGAGCGTGGCCAGTGGCGGCCCGAGGTGCTCCGCGAAGTGCGAGCCGTCCATCGGCAGATCGAATTCGCGGGCGAGGGTGTCGATCGCCAGTGCGACTCCCGGACGCGAGTCGATGAGAGTCATGTCCAGGTCGAAGCCGACGGTGATGGTCACGCTGTGGAGCCTATCGCCGGGGTCGCTGCCCCTGCTGATCGCTGTCCGACCTGCTCTGATTCACGTGGAACCCCGGCTGCACTCGATGCCGAAATCAGTTGGGGGAGTGCGGTGCAGCGAAGCACGGTGTGCGTCACGGCATTTCGGGCCGACTGGTCGGTAACCCGAAGATCGGCAGGTCACACCCGCATCGAGGAGGTGGCGAAATACGTTGGCTCACCGCATCACCGGACGTGCGGCGGTGAGCGCAACAATGCAACGACTGCCATCTCGTCGCCGCGATCTCTCGGAATCAACTACTGGCAGCCGCGGTGAACGGTGCGACCGTGGGCACCGACACCGGTCGCGACGGATGGGTCCACACCCCCTTGCCCTCCAAGATCGGCAGCACCCCCTCGCCGAACCAGTACGCCTCCTCCAGGTGCGGGTACCCGGAGAGGATGAAGTGGTCGATTCCGATCGCGGCGTATTCGAGCAGGCGATCGGCCACCTCGGCATGCGAGCCGACCAGCGCCGTCCCCGCACCGCCGCGAACCAGGCCGACGCCCGCCCACAGATTCGGGGCGATCTCGAGCCCGTCGGTGCGCCCGTTGTGCAGCCGCGCCATCCGGCGCTGCCCTTCGGAGTCGCTCTTGGCCAGGTTCGCCTGCACCCGCTCGATCTCACCGGGGGAGATGCCGTCGAGGAGCCGGTCGGCCTCGGTCCACGCCTCGGCGGCGGTATCGCGGCTGATCACGTGGATGCGCAGGCCGAAGTCGACGGTGCGGCCCTCGATCGCGGCCAGCCCGCGGATCCAGTCCAGCTTCTTCGCGACGGCGTCGACCGGTTCACCCCAGGTGAGGTAGGTGTCGGCGTAACGGGCGGCGATCGGCCCGGCCGGACCCGAGGAGCCGCCGAAGAACACGGGCGGAATCGGGTCGGGGCGGGCGCTGAGGATCGCGTCCTTCACCCGCAGGTGTTCGCCGGTGAAGGTGAACGGTTCGGTCGCCGACCAGAGTTCACGCACGATGTGCAGGAACTCGCCGGTGCGCGCGTAGCGCTCGGTTTTGTCGAGGAAGTCGCCGTAGGCCTGCTGCTCGCGCTGTTCGCCGCCGGTGACGACATTGAGCAGCAGCCGCCCGGCGGAATGGCGCTGGAAGGTCGCCGCCATCTGGGCGGCGAGGGTGGGGCTGGTCAGTCCGGGGCGCAGCGCGACCAGGAACTTCAGCGTCTCGCTGGTCTGCACCAGCATGGCCGTGGTCAGCCACGCGTCCTCGCACCAGGCGCCGGTCGGCGTGAGCACCCCCTCGAAGCCGTTGTCCTCGGCGGCGGCGGTGAGCTGGTTGAGATAGCGCAGCGTCGCGGGACGATCACCGGACATGAAGCTGCCGTGTCCGCCCGCCATCAGCCCGCGGGAATCGCCGTAGGTGGGCAGGAACCAGTGAAACGACAGTCGGTGCTCGGTCATCCCTCGATGCTGACCGGTGCGCCCGCCCTCGTCACGGATTCCGATCACCGTGCGCGCAACCCCCGACACGCCGCGGCGCGAACACACCGAACTAGACGTAACTATGCGAAACACGTAACCTCGATGCAGGCTCGGGCGACGATGCTCGGGTCGGCGGCCCTACGAAACGAGTTTCCTTCATGACGCGGCATGTCGACGTACTGATCATCGGCGCTGGCCTGTCCGGAATCGGCACGGCCTGTCACCTGATCCGCGAGCAGACCGGACGCACCTACGCGATCCTCGAGCGCCGCGAGAACATCGGTGGCACCTGGGACCTGTTCAAGTACCCCGGCATCCGCTCGGACTCGGACATGCTCACCTTCGGTTTCGGCTTCCGTCCCTGGATCGGCACCAAGGTTCTCGCCGACGGCGCCAGCATTCGCCAGTACGTCGAGGACACCGCCAAGGAATACGGCGTCACCGACCACATCACCTTCGGCCGTAAGGTCTCCCACCTCGCGTTCGATCGCGCCGCCGCGCTCTGGACCGTGACGGCCGAGATCGAGGCCACCGGCGAGACCGAGACCTGGACCGCCAACTTCGTCGTCGGCGCCAGCGGCTACTACAACTACGACAAGGGCTACCAGCCGGAATTTCCCGGTCAGGCCGACTTCACGGGCCAGATCGTGCATCCGCAGCACTGGCCCGAGGATCTGGACTACACCGGCAAGAAGGTCGTCGTCATCGGTTCCGGTGCCACCGCGATCACCCTGATCCCGTCGATGGCCGACACCGCCGCGCACGTCACCATGCTGCAGCGTTCGCCCACCTGGATCCAGGCGCTGCCCTCGGACGACCCGGTCGCGATCGGTTTCAAGAAGTCGCGTGTGCCCGACGCCATCGCCTACAGGATCGGCCGTGCCCGCAATATCGCGCTGCAGCGCGCCAGCTTCCAGCTCTCACGCACCAACCCCGAGCTGGCCAAGAAGCTGATGCTGGCTCAGGTGCGCCTGCAGCTCGGCAAGAAGGTGGACCTGCGCCACTTCACCCCCAGCTACAACCCGTGGGACCAGCGCCTGTGCGTGGTGCCCAACGGGGATCTGTTCAAGGTGCTCAAGAGCGGCAAGGCCGACATCGTCACCGACCGCATCGCGAAGTTCACCGAGAAGGGCATCCTGACCGAGTCGGGTCAGGAACTCGAGGCCGACATCATCGTCACCGCGACCGGCCTGAACGTGCAGATCCTCGGCGGCGCGACGATGAGCATCGACGACGAGCCGGTGAAGATGAACGAGACGGTCGCCTACAAGAGCGTGCTGTACTCCGACATCCCGAACTTCCTGATGATCATCGGCTACACCAACGCGTCCTGGACGCTCAAGGCCGACCTCGCCGCCGCCTACCTGTGCCGCGTGCTCAACATCATGCGCGACCGTGGCCACACCACCTTCGAGGTGCACGCCAACCCCGATGACTTCGCCGCGGAATCCCTCATGGGCGGCGCACTTACCTCGGGTTACATCCAGCGCGGCAATGGTGAGATGCCCCGCCAGGGCGCGCGTGGCGCCTGGAAGCTGGTCAACAACTACTA
The DNA here is from genome assembly GCF_046549215.1 of Nocardia sp. A7. Taxonomy (NCBI): domain Bacteria; kingdom Bacillati; phylum Actinomycetota; class Actinomycetes; order Mycobacteriales; family Nocardiaceae; genus Nocardia; species Nocardia sp. A7. The sequence continues at coordinate 686,764 of NZ_JAJPWE010000002.1, forward strand.
CCGCGACCGCACGCTGATGCACAAGGCCCCGATCGAGGACGGCGTGCTGCAGTTCAGCAAGACCGGCACCGCTGTCGAACCCGGCGTGAAGGCCGTCGGCGCGTAGCCACCGAAGCTGACCAAGGCCCGCCACATCGCAGTGTGGCGGGCCTTTTCGCTGTCGGTGATCGACCGATTTCCTTTACCCGGGCGAACTTTCAGCTCCTCCCGTACTATCGCGATCGAAGACACCGCCCGGGGAGATGAAGGAGGACGGTGTGGGATCTCGCCTACCGGCGACCATCCGTGACGCGGGGACGTGGCTGCGGCGATTCGCCGCGACGACGCCAGGTGTGATCGGGGTGGTCCTCGTCGTGACCACGGTGGCCTGTCTGATCGCCGGACTGACTGTGGGACAACAACTCGACGCCAAGATCGCGCGCACCGAACAGGTCCTCGACCGGACCGAGCCCCTGGCCTTCGCCGCACAGAGTCTGTATGTATCGCTGTCGGCCGCCGACGCGGGCGCGGCGACGGCCTTCCTGTCCGGCGGGATCGAATCACCGCAGGTACGAGACAGTTACGAGCAGGCACTCGCCGAAGCCGCCGCCGCGCTGGCGGAAGCGACCGCCGGTGCCACCGACGCGCAGACCAGGGCGATCGTGGCCCGCATCGCGGCCGACCTGCCGACCTATACGGGCTTGGTCGAGACAGCGCGCGCCAACAATCGTCAGGGCTTCCCGGTCGGCTCGGCGTATCTGCGGCAAGCCTCGGATCTGATGCAGACCTCCCTGCTGCCCAATGCCGAACAACTCAGCACGGCTCGCTTCGCCGCGGTGCGCGAGGACCAGCAGCGCGTCGGCGCGTTGCCGTGGACGAGCATCGTGCTCCTGCTGCTCGTCCTCGCGGCCTGCGTGGTCGGCTCGGTCGTGTTGCTGCGTCGCACCAATCGGCTGGTGAACGCCGGCATGGCCATGGCGGCACTGGCCGCCCTGGTGGCACTGCTGTGGACCGCGGGCGCCACCCTGACGGCCGCGCAACTGCTCGAGACCGGGAGTTCCGGTGCCGGTGCGCGCGTGGAGAACCTGGCAGGCGCCCGCATCCTGGCCCAGCAGGCCCGCACCGACGAAACCCTGGCCCTGATCACCCGCGGCGACATCACCGCCACGGAGAAGTCCTTCCAGACCCACAGCGACGACCTTGGCGGGCGCCTCACCGCCGCAGGTGGCCGCGACTCCGATGCCGAACGCGCGCTCACGAATTGGCGTGCGGGCCACAACGCCCAGCGCACCGCCTACGAGAAGGCCGACTACCCCGGCGCGGTCACCCAGGCGATCGGCACCGGCCCCGACAGCTCGGCCACCAGCTTTGCCCGCCTCGACCAGGAACTGCGCGACGATCTCGCCCAGGCCCGCGACGATCTGCGCGACGGCGTCGCCGCCGCCGGAAACTCGTTGACACTGAGCCCCTTCGGCACACTGCTCCTGCTGCTGGCCGCGGCCGGCGCGGTGATCAGCGGACTCTGGCCACGCATGAAGGAGTTCCTGTGAGACGCCCCTTGCTCCTGGTGTTCGCCGCGGCCGTCCTGGTGGTCGCGGGGTGCGGTGATGCTCCCGAACCGTCGACCGTTCCCGCCACCGCCGTCGCCCCACCGCTGCCCGGCGCGGAAGCGATCACCTCGGCACCGACGGCCGAAGGCACCGGATCCTGCGATACCGAAGCGACTCTGGCGCCGACGGCCCAGCCGCGACCGGGTGCGATGCCCGCGGGATCGGCGATGGCCGCGATCGTGGCCAACGGCAGGCTGCGGGTGGGTGTCGACCAGAACACCTACATGTTCGGGTTCCGCAATCCGACGACCGGCAGGCTGGAGGGCTTCGACATCGACCTCGCCAGGGAGATCGCCCGCGACCTGTTCGGTGACCCGGACAAGATCGAACTGCGCTCCGTCACCGCGGCCGACCGGATCCCGCTGCTGCAGGACAAGAAGGTCGACATGATCGTGCGCACTTTCTCGGCGACCTGCGAACGCCGCCGTGATGTCGACTTCTCCAGCGTGTACTACCGCGCGGCGCAACGCATCGCGGCCCCACACGGCGCGGGCATCACCAGCGGGGCCGGGCTCGCGGGCAAGCGGGTGTGCGTGGCGAAGGGCACGACCGCGGCCGCACCACTGTTCACCTTGCCGACACCCCCGACGGTGCTCGGCGTGACCAACTGGACCGACTGCCTGGTCGCCCTCCAGCAGGGCACCGTCGACGCGATCAGCGGCGACGAGCCGATCCTGGCGGGCCTGGTCGCCCAGGACCACAACCTCGAGGTGGTGGGCGACCCGATCGGTGCGGGCGCGTACGCGGTCGGCGTGCCGCGCGGCAGCGACGAACTGGTGCGTTTCGTCAACGGCGTGCTCGACCGCACCCGCACCGACGGCACCTGGCAGCAGATCTACGGCAGGCACCTGTCGACCCTCGGCGCCTCACCGGGTCCGCCGGTGCCCCGGTACGTCGGATGACCTGGCCGATGCTCGGCGTACTCGAGATCGATCGTGAACTGGCCGGGCGCACAGCGGAATTGGCGAAGGTGACCACGACGCTGCTGGAACTGGACCGCCACCCCGGCCTGGCCTTGGTCCGCCGCTACCCGCCGACGGGGGAGACCGCGCGGCGCTGGGTGTCGGTGGAGCAGGCACTGGGCCAACTCTGGGAGGACCTCGGTCGGGTGCGGGCCATCCTCGGCGAAGCCGAGACGGTGCGTGCCGGGCGCGGCAAGGTCGACGATCGTGCCCGCGGGCGACTCTCCGAGCTGCTGCGTGGCCGCCCGCACGAGGTGGCGAGGATCCCGATCCCCTTGGCGCAGCGGGGCCTGACCGGCCCCAGTGAAACCGTCGTGACGGTGGGCATCGCCGATTGCCTGGACCGGATGCGCGCCGCGTTCGCTTTCGTCGCGCCGTTCGCCGACGAGGTCGCGACGGTGGACGAACGGGTACTCGGCACGCTCGCGCCCTTGCAACAGCGTGTCGAACAGGCCAGGGGCGCGCTGGATGCGGCCGCCGAACCACTGGCCACCCTGCTGCGTCGCGCAGGCACCGATCCACTCGGTTTCGGACCGGGCGAGATCGATACCGCCCTCGCCTCGCTCACCGCGCTGATCGACACCGAATCTGCCCGCCACAGTGCGCATCTCGCCGTTGCCGCCGACCTGCCCGGCGCGGTCGCCGACCTGCGGGCCCAACTGTCCGCGCTCGGCGAACTCCAACAGCACGCCGACCACACCGCCACCCAGGCCGAGCACAAGGTCGCGACCGGCGAGCTACCCGACGGCGGCGAACCGGCCACCCGGCTGCGCGCCGAACTCGACACCCTCGGTGATTCACCCGACCGCGCGACGGTCGAACACCTCTTGGCGTTGCGGGTGCGCACCACCGACGCGACCGACAAGGCAACGCAGCGAGACGATTTGGCACGCGGGCTGCTCGATCGTCGCGCCGAACTACGCGGCCGACTCACGGCCTACCGCGCCAAGGCTTCGCGGCTGGGGGTGAGCGAGGACCGTGACGTGCTCGCCGCCGACCGGATCGCGGCCGGTCTGCTCACCCGCACACCATGCGATCTGGCCGCGGTCACCCGGGCGGTCGCGGACTATCGTTCGATCATCGGGGAGAAAGCGGGGCGGACAGCATGACGTGCAATGAACCGGGGTGCGGCGGCACGATCGAAGACGGCTACTGCGCACTGTGCGGTACCGCCCCCGTCGCGAGCGCACCACCGGCACCGGCACTCGCCGCGGGTAACGGCCGGTCCGGGCGCACCACAGCGCAACCGCGCAGCGGAAACCGTGAGGCCCCACCGGCGCCCCTGCCGGCGCCCGGTGCCTGTGGCGAACCCGAGTGCGGCGGAACGATCGTCGACGGCTACTGCGACACCTGCGGTACCGCACCGGCTTCGGTGACAGCCTCGATGCACAGCCCGTCCGCCTCGACGGTCAGCGCGAGCGGGCGCACCTCGAGCCGTTCGGTCCGCACCCGTTCGAGCTCGGCCCGTTCGGCCGCGCGCGGCAGGCTCGGCGCCGGACTCGTCGAAGTACCACCGGTGCCGCGCGTCGACCCGGTCACCGCGGTGCTCACCGACCCGCAGGTCCCCGAATCCGACCGCTTCTGCGGCAAGTGCGACAAACCCGTCGGCCGCGGCCAGGCAGGCGCGCCCGGCCGCACCTCCGGGTTCTGTCCGCACTGTGGCACCCGCTATTCGTTCGTGCCCCGGTTGCGCGCGGGTGATCTCGTCGGCGGCCAGTACGAGGTGGCCGGGGCACTGGCCCACGGCGGTCTCGGCTGGATCTATCTGGCCACCGACCGCGCCGTCAACAAGCGCTGGGTGGTGCTCAAGGGCCTCATCGACACCGGCGACGCCGACGCGCTGGCCGCCGCGCTCGCCGAGCGCAGGTTCCTGGCCGAGGTCGACCATCCGAACATCGTCAAGATCCACAACTTCACCGAACACGCCGACGCCGACGGCGAGCCGGTCGGCTACATCGTCATGGCCTACGTCGGCGGCACCTCGCTCAAACAGATCCTGCGCGCCTACCGCGCCGAAAACCAGCGCTATCTGCCGCCGGCGCAAGCGATCGCCTATGTGCTGGAAATGCTGCCCGCCCTCGGCTATCTGCACGCCCGTGGCTGGGCCTACTGCGATTTCAAGCCCGACAATGTGATGCAGACCGAGGAACGCCTCGAGCTGATCGACCTCGGCGCGGTGATCGCGATGGACGACCGCACCAGCCCCATCTACGGCACGCTCGGTTACCAGGCACCCGAGATCGCCGAAACCGGACCCACCGTGGCCACCGAGATCTACACCGCGGGCCGCACACTGGCCGTGCTGATGATGCGAGTGCCCTCCGTCGACGGCAAACTGGGCCCGATTCCCGGCCCCGACACCGAACCGTTACTGGCCGAACATGATTCGCTGCACCGATTCCTGCAGCGGTCCACCGACCCCGACCCACTGGCCCGCTTCGCCTCGACGAGCGAAATGGCCGACCAGCTCACCGGCGTCCTGCGTGAGGTGCTGGCCACCGGCGACGGCATCCCCCGGCCCGGCATGTCGAGCCAGTTCGGCCCCGCCCGCGCGGTCTTCGGAATCGACAGCGCCACACCCGAACCCGCCGCGCTCATCACCGGTCTGCCCGCCCCGCTGGTCGACCCCGGCGACAGCGGCGCGGCCCTGCTGGCGACCACCGATGCCGCGACTCCCGCCGAACTCGAGCAGGCACTCACCGCCGGATTGCGTGCGGTGGTCACCGGATCGGGCGAGTCGGTCGAGATCCCGCTGCGACTGGTCCGCGCCGAACTCGAAGCAGGCGACGCCCCAGCGGCACTGAACCGTCTCGCGGCCCTGGACGCCGATCTCGAATTCGACTGGCGCCCGGTCTGGTACCGAGCGCAGGCGGCCCTGCTGGCAGGCGACTATTCGGCTGCCGCAGCGGATTTCGAGTCCGTCTACGCGGCGCTGCCCGGTGAACCCGCCCCTAAACTCGCCCTGGCCGCCGCCCTGGAACTCGGCGCCGGGGCCGCCCGCAGCGAGAACCCAGACACCGCGGTACCCGTTCCGAACCCGCCCCTGTCCCGCGAGCGCAGCCGCGCGCTGGCGCTCTACGAAGTCGTCTGGCGCACCGACCACACCTACCTGTCCGCCGCCTTCGGTGCCGCACGACTGCGCCGCACCAACGGCGACCGCACCGGTGCGGTCGCGATCCTCGACCAGGTCGACCGCACCTCCTCGATGTTCACCGAGGCCAGGGTCTCCGCCGTCGAAACCCTGTTGGCGCACCGTGACCCGGCCGACCTCGACGAAACACTGCTGCGTGCGACCGGTGCGCGCGTCGAGGCGCTGCGTCTCGACTCGCGCACCCGCACCGCGCAGGTGCGCATGTTCGTGCTCGAGGCGGCACTGAACTGGATCCGGTCGGGACAACGACCGAGCACACCAGGCAAGCTATTGGACGTGGAATTCACCGAACAGGGCGTGCGGACGGGACTGGAACGATGCTTGCGGACACTGGCGCGCGAGGCCGACGACATGTGGACCCGATTCGTCCTGGTGGACCAGGCGAACACGGTGCGCCCGAGGACCACCCTGTGACCGCCCCCGGCTGCGCCGACTGCGCGGGCTCGGCACGATCGGGACACCGCTTCTGCGAAGGCTGCGGTCGCGAACTCGGGGTGCGTAAAGTCGCGCTGCCCGTCCATGATCCGGTCGCGGTGCCGCAGTGCTCGACCTGTGGCGAACGGGCCTACGAGGGCGGCTTCTGCCTCAAGTGCGGCAGCCCCAAGCCCGTCCCCGACCGTTTCGAGGAAGACCTCGGTGCGGTGTATGTCCTCACCGATCGCGGAATCAGCCACTCCCGCAACGAAGACGCGGTCGCGGCCGCGGTGCGCGAGGGCGACGGCATCCGGGTGATCGTGGTCAGCGACGGCGTCTCCACTTCCCAGGACCCCCAGGCCGCCTCCGGCAACGCCGCCCGCACCGGCGTCGATGCGGCACTGGCCGCACTGGCCGAGGGCCGCGCCGACTCCGACGCCGCGATGGCGGGTCTGGCCGCGGCGACCGCCGCGGTGCGCGGCATGTCACGTACCCCCGAGTACGCGCCGTCGTGCACCTACGTCTCCGCGATCGTGCGCGAGACGGGCCTCGGCACCGACATCACCATCGCCAATGTCGGTGACAGCAGGGCCTTCTGGCTCGCCGCGGGCGATCCCACCGCCTCACGCCGACTCAGCATCGACGATTCGTGGGCCCAGGCACTGGTCGACGCGGGCGCCCTCGACGAAACCGCCGCCATGAACGACCCGCGCGCCCACACCCTGCTGCGCTGGCTCGGCGCCGACGGCGGCGAAGCGCCATGGTCGGCGAACTGCCTGCAACGCATGCTTGCCACCGAACCGGGCACGCTGCTGCTGTGCACCGACGGCCTGTGGAACTACCTGCCCGAGGCGATCACGCTCGCCGGCTTCACCGTCGAGACCTCACCGCAGGCCGCGGCTCGCGCGCTCGCCGACTTCGCCCTGAACAGCGGGGGCAGTGACAACATCACGGTCGCACTGGCTCCGGTGCCCGTCGCCGTATCGCAAGAACCAGGAGTGTCATGAGTTCCCCTGAGACAGCCGGTATTTCGATCGCCGTCGACCAGAACGAATTCCTCGCCGAAGGCGCGAACGTGGTGGACGCGGTGCTGACGGTGGCCACCGGTCCCGAACTCGCCGCCGTCGCCACGCCGCCGCCGCGACTCGAGATCCTGATCATCGACTGCTCCGGTTCGATGGGCAACAAACGCAAATTCGAGAACGCGCGCAACGCCACCCGCACCGCCATGGACGAAATCCCCGACGGCACCGCGTTCGCCATCATCGAGGGCACCGAAGCGGCCCGGATGATCTACCCGACCGGCAGAGTCATGTCCGCGCCCGCCGATGACGCGCACCGCGGCTCGGCCCGCCGGGCGCTCGACCGGTTACGTCCCGACGGCGGCACCGCGATGGGCTCGTGGCTGGCGCTGGCCCGCCAGGTCGCCGCCGCCCACCCCGGTGCCCAAGCGCACGCGATCCTGCTCACCGACGGCAAGAACGAACACGAGACCCCACAGCAGCTCGCCACCGAACTCGACCGTGCCGAAGGGCTTTTCGTCTGTGACTGCCGCGGTGTCGGCGACGACTGGGTCGCCGAGGAACTGCGCAAGATCGCCTCGAAACTGTCCGGCGACGCGAACATCGTCGCCGATCCGAAGGACCTGGCAGCCGACTTCGCCGCGATGATGCGCTCGTCGGCCGCCCGGGTGATCCCGGAACTGACCCTGAAGGTCTGGACCCCCGCCGGTGCGCGGGTGCGGATGGTCAAGCAGGTCTCGCCGGTGCTCGAGGATCTGACCGAGCGCCGGACCGACGTGGGCGCGCAGGTGGGGGAGTACCCGCTGTCGTCGTGGGCCGCCGAGGAACGCGAATACCACGTGCAGATCGAACTGGAGCCTGCCGCGCCGGGCCGGGAGAAGCTGGCCGCGCGGCTGAGCGTGCTGGCCGGTGACGAGGTCCTCGGCCAGGGCCTCGTGCGCGCCGTCTGGACCACCGATTCGACCCTGTCGACCCGCATCAGCACCCGCGTGGCCCACTACACCGGCCAGGTCGAACTGGCCAAGGCGGTCCAGGAGGGTCTGGCGGCCCGCCGCAACGGCGACGTCACCACCGCGACCGCGAAACTGCGGCGCGCGGTGGAACTGGCCGCTGCCTCGGGCCACGAATCCACCGCCAAACTGCTGCGCGGGGTGGTCGAGGTCGACCACGACGGCACCGTGAAGCTGCGTGGCCAGGTCGCCGCGGCCGACGAGCTCGCCCTCGACATCCGCTCGACCAAGACCGCCAGGGTGCGGCCGGAGGGCGGCTGACATGCCCGTGTGCGCGGACGGACACCAGTCGCAGTCGACCGATTACTGCGATGTGTGCGGCTCGGCACTCGGCGGCGCGCCCGCGCCCGATCAGGCGGCCCTGCGCCTGTGCCCCCACTGCCAGGCCCCGACGAGTGGGCGCTTCTGCGAGGGCTGCGGCCACGATTCGGCCCTGCCACCGGCAGCCGCGCCGCGCCCGGGGGACCGACCGGAAACGGTTGACCCGTTCACGGCAGGTGCTCGACCCGACGATCGGGGTGGGTTCGATTCCACCGTGATCGCGTCGGGCACGCCGGTCGACAGCGCCGGGTCCGGGATATGGGTCGCCCGGATCTTCGCCGACCGCGAGTTCTACGCGCGCGTCCAAGCCCGTAAGGGGCCCGATGCCGAACGCGTCGAGTTCCCCGACTTCTACCCCGAGCGCCGAATCACCTTGCGTGGCAACCAGTTCCTGATCGGAAAAAGATCGGCCTCGCAGGGCATCGTGCCCGAGATCGACCTCGGCATCGCCCCCGCGGATATCGGTGTCTCGCGCGCGCATGCGATGATCCAGGTCGATCAGGGCGGTGCGCTCACCATTACCGACCTCGGCTCCACCAACGGAACCAGCCTGGACGGCGCCGAAACACCGATCGCTCCGCAGCAGGCGGTCGCGTTGCGCGAAGGCAGCCGGATCCACGTCGGCGGCTGGACCACCATCGCGATCACCGCGGAACCGTAGACGCAGCTGTTCACCAAACGTAGGGTCGGGGCCATGACGAAGTTCGACGGGAAGACCTGCCTGATCACCGGCGCCGCCAGCGGCCTCGGCCGCGCCACCGCCTTCGCGGCCGCCGCCAAAGGGGCGTCACTCGTCCTGACCGACATCACCGCCGACGCGCTCGCCACCACCGCCGAGGAGCTGCGCGCGGCCGGAGCCACGGTGCATCTGGCACACGCGGCCGACGTCAGCGACCATTCCGCGGTCATCGGCTTGGCCGCCCACACCTTCGAGGCGGTCAGCAACGTCGACATCGTCATGAACGTGGCCGGCATCGCCACCTGGGGCACCGTCGACCGGCTCACGCCCCAGCAGTGGCGCCGCACCGTCGACATCAACCTGATGGGCCCGATCCACGTGATCGAGGAGTTCGTGCGCCCGATGATCACCGCGGGCCGTGGCGGTCACCTGGTGAACGTGTCCTCTGCGGCGGGCATCTTCGGCCTACCGTGGCACGCCCCCTACAGCGCCACCAAGTTCGGCCTGCGCGGCGTCTCCGAGGTACTGCGTTTCGACCTGCGCCGCCACAAGATCGGCGTCAGCCTGGTCTGCCCCGGCGCGATGGCCACCCCCATGGCCGACACCATCGACATCGCCGGTGTCGACCGCGACAACGCGGCCTTACAGAAGGCGATCCGCCTGTTCATGCGCCACGCCGTCACACCCGACCAGGCCGCCACCGCCGTGATCAAGGGCGTCGAACGCAACCGCTACTGGGTCTACACCTCCCGCGACATCCAGCTCGCCCACTGGGGCCAGCGCTACTTCCCCTACGGCTACACCCTGGCCATGCGCGGCCTGAACTCCGCAATGACCAACTACGCCGAGAAGAACGCCCTGGTCCGCTAGGTGAGGTCGCTCGGGTCGGTGTTGGCGCCGCAGAGGATGACGCACACTCGTTCGCCGGGTTCGGGCTGGTAGGCCGGTCCCGAACCGGTGTCGAGCAGGGCTGCCAGGGCGGTGGCCGCGCCGTTTTCCACGGCGATGCGGTGTGAGTCCCACAACTGCTGTCTGGCCGCGCGGATCGCCTCGTCGGGCACCAGCAGGGAACGCACGTTCGGATGCTGGGCCGCGGCCAAGGCCATCGCGGACACGTTCGGTGCGCCGAGGGAGTCCGAGGCGATCGAGTCGACGGTGACCTCGACCGGGCGGCCTGCTTCGAGGGCGGCGTTGAGCGATCGCGAGCCCTGTGGTTCGACGGCGACCGTGTGAATCCCGAAATGCTGTGCGGCGATCGCTGTTCCGGTGAACAACCCGCCGCCACCGACCGCGACGAGCACCGTATCCAGATCAGGGATTCGCGCCTGGATCTCGCGCATCAGCGTGCCCGCGCCCGCGGCGATCAGTGGGTGGTCGTAGGCGTGGGAGGCCAGCGCCCCACTGGTCTCGGCGAATTCTCGGCACGCGGCGAGCGCCTGCTTGTACTCGGGACCGATCAGTCGTACCGCTGCGCCGTAGTCACGAAGTCGACCAATTTTGACCGGGGGAGCGGTCTCGGGCAGAAACACCGTGGCGGGCACCCCCGCCTCCCGTGCCGCCCACGCACACGCCAACCCCGCGTTGCCACCTGAGGCGATCGTCACACCCGCGTCCGGCAACGTCCCCGCAGCCGCGTGCGCGCGCACGAAATTCTGCGCCCCACGCGCCTTGAAAGTGCCGGTGAACTGCAGGAATTCCAGCGCGAACCAGAGCGGGTCCGTGCCTGGTCCCGCGGGTGCGACGGTGATCGGGCGAACCAGTCCGTCGATGCGCGCCGCGGCGGCTTCGATGTCAGCGAAAGTCGGGGTCACGCCCACGACTATGCCACCGGATCGGCCGTGCCGAACCGCCCGTTGACCCGGCGCATTGTTACGACGGGTTTACGCCGGGGGCAGTCTGGGTACATAACAGAACGGTAACAAGCTCGAAGGCGGGTAGTCGTGTCGGTCTGGGGACGCGAAACCCCCCAGTGCACCGGCACACGCCCGGCGTGTCAGCAAAGGATGTGCACACACAATGAGCGAGCGAAGCGAGCGGGTAGATACAGCCGCCATCGCGGTCATGTCGGCGCCGAGCGTCAGCGAGGTGTCGGCATGAGCGCGAACCTGATGATTGTCGACGATGACGTCCAGATGCGTGGCGACCTCCGTCGCGCGATGGAGGACGAGGGGTACGCGGTCGCCGAGGCGGGCGTCCCTTCCGACGCCCTCGATCGGCTGCGCAACGACGGGCCACCCGATCTGATGATCGTCGACCTGATGCGCGGCGAGGCCGACGGCTTCGACTGCATCCGGGAGATCCGTCGCGACCACGACGTGCCGATCATCGTGATCAGCACCCGTTACGACACCCACGATGTGGTCGCGGCCCTGGAGGCGGGGGCCGACGACTTCGTGAGCAAACCGTTCGAAATCAAAGAGATCACCGCCAGGATGCGCGCGCTCCGCCGTCGCGCCCGCATCACCGCCGACCGCGACACGACTCCCGAGGCCGTACTCGACGCCGATCCGCACGCTCCGCTGGTGCTCGCCGCCGACGCGGGCGCCGTGCGACGCGGCACCGAGGAGATCCACCTCACGGTCACCGAATTCCGTTTGCTGTGCGAATTGGCGGAGACCCCGGGCCGGGTGCTGAGTCGATCTGTGCTGCTCGAAAGAGTATGGGACCAGGGCTTTTTCGGTGACGAGCGGATCGTCGACGTCCACGTGCGCCGACTGCGCACCAAGATCGAACGCGACCCGTCCGACCCGCGCATCGTGGTTACCGTGCGCGGTCTCGGGTATCGCCTCGATGTGCAGGCGAAGTAAACGATTCGTCATGCAACCGCAAAGAGTTCGACACAAAGACCGCAAAGTCGGCTGGGCACCTTAGGTATATGACAACGTCCACCATGCCCATCGAGCCGACCGCCAGCGCGGCCTCTGGTTCGGAACCGAGATTGCGTCATCCGCGACTGGGCGATGGTGCCCAGCTGTGGCGGATCGCTCGCGACTCGCAGGTACTCGACGTCAATTCCAGCTACGCGTACCTGCTGTGGTGTCGCGATTTCGCCGCGACCTCGCTGGTCGCCGAGCTCGACGGTCAGCCCGTCGGATTCGTCATCGGATATGTGCGCCCGGAGGCTCCGGACACGCTGTTCGTCTGGCAGATCGCCGTCGACGCGCAATGCCGTGGCCGCGGCCTGGCCGCCACGATCCTGCACGCACTGCTCGATTCGGTCGCGGGCGCGGGCATTACGACGTTGGAAACCACGATCTCACCCGGAAACACCGCCTCGCAGGCGCTGTTCTCCGCGGTGGCCCGGGAACGCGGTGCCGATTTGCGCACCGTGGACCTGTTCGAAGAAAACGATTTCCCCGATTCACACGAGGCCGAGCTGCTGTATGTGATTTCACCGGCTCAGCGCCAGGAGGAACGACGATGATCACGACCACCGACACCAGCATTTTCGAGGCTATGGAATCGAACGTGCGCGGATACTGCCGTGACTGGCCGGCCATCTTCAGCACCGCCGAAGGCGCCTGGCTGCGCGACGAGCAGGGCCGCGAATACCTCGACTTCTTCGCGGGCGCCGGCGCGTTGAACTATGGACACAACAACCCGATTCTGAAGAAGGCGCTGCTGGACTACATCGGCAGCAACGGCATCACCCACGGTCTCGACATGTCGACCGTGGCCAAACGCGAGCTACTCGAGACCATCCGCGACAATCTCCTCTCGCCGCGTGGCCTCGACTACAAGGTGCAGTTCCCTGGGCCGACCGGCGCGAACGCCGTCGAAGCCGCGCTCAAGCTGGCTCGCAAGGTCACCGGGCGCAAGACCATCCTGAGCTTCACCAATGCCTTCCACGGCATGACCCTCGGTGCGCTGTCGGTCACCGGCAACGCCGCCAAGCGGGCCGGTGCCGGGGTGCCGCTCGAGCACTCCACCCCGATGCCCTACGACGGCTACTTCGACAACACCATCGAGGACTTCGGCTGGATGCAGCGCGTCCTCGACGACAGCTCCTCGGGTTTCGATCGCCCCGCCGCGGTGATCGTGGAGACCGTGCAGGGTGAGGGCGGGGTCAACCTGGCCCGCGCCGAATGGCTGCGCCACCTGGCCGGACTGTGCGCCGCGCGCGACATCCTGCTCATCGTCGACGACGTGCAGATGGGTTGCGGGCGCACCGGTCCGTTCTTCTCCTTCGAGATCGCGGGCATCACCCCCGATATCGTGACGCTGTCGAAGTCGATCGGTGGCTACGGCCTGCCGATGGCGCTGGTGCTGCTCAAGCCCGAGCACGACCAGTGGGCGCCCGGTGAGCACAACGGCACCTTCCGCGGCAACAACCCCGCCTTCGTCACCGCCACCGCCGCCCTGCGCGAGTACTGGTCCGACGACAAGCTGGCCCAGCGCACCGCCGAGAACGGCGCATACGTGGGCCGCACGTTGAGCGCGGTCGCCGACCGCCACTCCGGGGTGTCCACCCGGGGCCGCGGCATGGTGCACGGCATCGTCTTCGACGACCCGTCGCAGGCGAGCAAGGTGTGCCGCACCGCGTTCGAACAGGGCCTGCTGGTGGAGACCTCGGGTTCGATGGACGAGGTCGTGAAACTGTTGCCGCCGTTGACCCTCGGGAGCGACGAACTCGATCAGGGCCTTTCGGTGCTGGTCTCCTCGATCGACACCGTGTGTGGCGGTGCCGCATGATCGTGCGCACCACCGAAGAGATCACCGGCACCGACCGCGATGTGGCAGGGCCGGGTTGGCGTAGCAAGCGCATCGTGCTCGGCGGCGACAGGGTCGGCTTCTCCTTCCACGAGACGACGATCGAGGCGGGCACCGTCCACAGGTTCCATTACCAGAACCACGTGGAGGCGGTCTGGCTGGTCGAGGGCGAGGGCACGCTGCTCGATCTCGACAACGAGACCGAATACCCGCTGGGTCCTGGCTCGATGTATCTGCTCAACGGCCACGAACTCCATCAGGTCACCGCCCGCACCCAACTGCGGATGCTGTGTGTTTTCAATCCGCCGGTCACCGGCCGCGAGGTGCACGATGAGAACGGGGTGTACCCGCTGATCGTCGAGGAGGAGGATGCCGCCAGTGTCTGATCAGGTCGACCGCTACCCGACCCGGTTGTCCGAGCCTGCCCCGCACATCGAACGCACCGATTCTGCGGTGTGGGGCAAGGTCACCTCGCCGGAGCTGGCCGGATTCGACGCGAACGGTTTCGCGACGATCCCCGACCTGCTCACCCCCGACGAGGTGGCCGCCTTCGGTGCCGAGATCGGTCACCTGGCGGCCGACCCCGTGCTCTACGGCGACGAACGAGTGATCGTGGAACCGGTAGCGGGGCAGGTGCGCTCGGTGTTCGGGGTGCATCAGCTCAGCAAACCGATCGCGGAGTTGATCACCGAATCGCGGATCGTCGGTCTCGCCGAGCAGATCCTCGGTTCGCCGGTCTACCTGCATCAGACCCGGGTGAACTACATGCCCGGTTTCGGCGGTAGCGGTTTTGCCTGGCATTCCGATTTCGAGACCTGGCACGCCGAGGACGGCATGCGCGCGCCCCGGGCGGTAAGTCTGTCGATCGCGTTGACCGACAACTATCCGTTCAACGGCAGCCTGATGATGATGCCGGGTTCGCACCGCACCTTCGTGCCGTGCCTGGGCGAAACGCCCACCGAGCATTATCGGGAGTCGTTGCGCGAGCAGCGAATCGGGATTCCGACGCCGGACGACATCACGTTCCTCGCCGCCCGCTACGGCATCACCCAGTTCATCGGGCAGGCCGGTTCGGCGCTGTTGTTCGACTCCAACCTGATGCACGGATCATCGAACAACATCACCCCGTTCCCCCGCTCGAACATCTTCGTGGTGTTCAACAGCGTGGACAACGCCTTGGTGGAGCCCTTCGCGGCCCCCAAGCGCCGCCCGCAACACATCGCGGGCCGCGACTTCACGCCGGTGCGTGCGGCCACGCCGGAAACTGTTGGCGTACTGGCGGAACAGACGCCCTAGGGCAGCTCGGACAGCGCGGTGAGGGAGGCCGCCGCTCGCGGATCGTCGCGGGCGGCGGCCTTCCACCATTGTTCGGCGGCGTCGCGCTCGCCCTGTTGCAACAACAGGGCACCGAGGTCGTAGGCGGCGCCGCTGTGGCCTGCCTGGGCCGCCTGGGTCCAGAGCGCGCGGGCCGAATCGTGTTCGCCGCGTTCGTGCATCGCGGTTCCGAGATCGTGCAGGGCGCCGCCGACGCCCTGGCTGGCCGGTCGCGGGGGAGGCGGTGCGATGGGGCCTTCCGGCACGGGATCGGCGACCGCGGGTGCCGTGACAACGGGAGTCGGTTCGACAGTGCCGACCGGCCTGATCGGCACGGCGGAAATGACGGGTGTGCGGGGGCCTGTCGGTTCGGCAGGCCCGGTCGACAGCTCGACGACCAGCTCGTTGAAATCGGGTGTCCCGGGGCCGGTGCTGCACCACAGTGTCGACGCCCCGTCGGGGAGCAGGTCGACGACCATCCCGTAATTGCCGGTCCAGGACTGATGGGTGCCCGACCCCGCCACCCAGACGGGCGTGAGGGTGAACAGCGCGTCGGGTGCGTCCGCGGTCACCGAGATGTCGATGCCCTCGGCCAGCGCTTCGTACCAGACGTCCACGCCCGCCAGCGATCTCCCGTTCAGATTCACGTGCCCGTCGTGGACGGAGAGCCCGAGACCGAGGCCCGTCACGTCCTCGGGTGCCATCACCGAGAGCGCACGCAGATGGACCGCGGTCGTCCCGGCGGGCAGCGCTTCGGTGTACATCGGATACACCTGCGCGCCACACCATTCGATCGGATCGGCCCCGTGGTAGCGCTGATCGAGCGGCACCGGGTCGCCAGGGCGTTGCGCGCCGGGATCATTCATCGGTGGCACCCACCCTTTCCGCTGTCGAACCCCCTCGCGGCGTCGAGCGATCCGCGGTTGCGCGCTACACCGTACTCGTGTCTACGCGGGGCCGTGGCCGATTCGCGGCGTCGGCGGTCAGACGGCGACCGATTCGCCGATCTCCTCCTCGACCGCGGCTGCCGCGATCGGTGTCGGCGCGTGGCGTGCCTCGTACCGGCCCGCCACCACGACGAGCACCACACCGACCGCCAACCAGACGAACAGGCCGATCAGACGAGAACCGAACCCGGCGCCGCTGTCGAAGTAGAGCAGATCGCGCAGGCCTTCGACGAAGTCGGCACCGTTCCAGAACGAGTGCAGCGCACCGAAGAAGCCGTTCTGGAGTTCGGGACCGTAGACGCCGCCGGAAGTGGTGAAGTTCAGCATCACGAACAGGGTGATCAGGGCCAGGGTGGTCCAGCGCTTCAGGAAGGTGTGCAGGCCGACACCGATCAGGATGATGCCGCAGCTGTAGAGCCAGGCGATGCCGAACACGCTCGCGAAGTCGCTGTCGATCACGCCGAACACCGGGCCCGCCACGAGCACACCGATCAGGCTGACGATCAGCGCGGTAGCCACCCCGACCGCCGCGCGCATCCGCATCCGCAACATCGCGCCCGCCGCGCCGATCACCGCGACGCTGCCGTACGCACCGACGCTCAACGCGACCAACAGGAAGAAGATGCCCTGCCCCGTCGGATCACCGTCGGCCTTGGTCGTCACATCGGTGACCATCAGCGGCACCCCTTGATGGTCGGACACCGACCGGAACGCCACTTCCGCGGCCATCGCGGTGGTATCGGAGCTCGCCGTGGCGACGAGCAGTTCCGGCCTGGTGGCGTCGGGCACGTAGGCGCCGACGAGCTCGCGGTTCTGCAGCGCGCTGATGGCCGCAGCACGGTCGGGCACGGTGACCATATCGAGGCCCGCGCCGCCGCTGTCCTTCATCGTCTGCGCCAGCACCATCGCTTGCGGTGAGTCGCCGACGACGGCGAGCGTCAGATTGTTCGGCTCGGGCTGGTGGAACGCGCCGAGGTAGGCGAAGGCCATTCCGAGGCACATCAACAGCGGTGTCAGCAGATGTCCGGCGAGGTGCCGGAACTGTGTGCGCGTCATCGAGGAAGATCTCCAAACAGTTGGTAAATGCAACTATGTATGGTTGTAGGATACAACTATGAATGCGCGCGACACAAGAACCGTGGCTGTGGACACCATCCAGCGCGAACTCACCGCCTTCGCCCGTCGCGCCCGCGGCCGCGCCGCCGAACTACACCCCGAGCTGAGCCTGGTCGCCTACAGCATTCTCGACCTGATCCTCGAGCGTGACGGTTGTCTGGCCACCGACCTCGCCGAACAGTTCCTGCTCGACAAGTCGACCGTCAGCAGGCAGGTCGGCGCGCTCGAGCAGCTCGGTTATCTCGAGCGCGTGGTCGACCCAGGCAATCGGCGCAATCACGTCCTGCACGCCACCGCTGCGGGCCGAACTGTCGTCCGGGCCGCCGAGCGTCGCCGCAGGGAGGCCTTCCAGGCGCGTTTCGCCGACTGGACCGACTCCGACGTCGCGGCGATGGCCGGTTACCTGACCCGCTACAACCGCGGCGACTGACCAGCATCCAGTCGGCTATTGCGCGCGTCACTCCCGCCGGTGGGCGGTGCCCCGGTGACGCACGCGAGTCGGTATAGTCGCCGCGGATGAGTAGTGACACCACCCACCCCGAGCAAGCGCGTTCCCCACGCCCGATCAATCGAGCATGGTGGCTGGTGCCGGTGTTGCTCACCATTGTCTCGGTCGTCTGTGTCCGGACGCCGATCTGGCCCTTCGAACGCTATTCCGACGTGTTCATCGATCTTCAGGTCTACCGTCTCGGCATCGAGGCCATGCGCGACGGCGCCGACATGTACGGGCAGCTGCCCAAGACGTCCTTCGGCATCGGCCTGCCGTTCATCTACCCGCCGTTCGCGGCCATCGCGCTGGCACCGTTCGCGCTGCTGCCGTGGGGTGCGGCGAAAATCCTTTACGTCGTGGTGTCGATCGCCGCCCTCGCCTGGACCCTGTACCTGGTCGCCCGCCGCTACCACCCCGACCGCAAGCAGGCTGCGCTGCTCGTCACCGCCTGCGCGGTCCCGCTCGCGATGCTGCTGGAACCGGTCCGCTCGACCATCGACTTCGGCCAGGTCAACCTGCTGCTGATGGTGCTCGTCGCCACCGACTGCTTGCTCCCGAAAACCCGCTACCCCCGTGGCATGCTGATCGGCCTGGCCGCGGCCATCAAGCTCACGCCGGCCGCGTTCGTTCTCTACTTCCTCGTCCGCAAGGACTACAAGGCCGCCGCGACCGCCGCGGCCACCGGCGCGATCGCGACCGTGGCCTCGTTCGCGTTCCTGCCCAAGGAGTCGACGAACTACTGGTTCGGCGGACTGGGAAATGTCTCCGGTCTGAGCGGCTCGGCCTTCCACACCAATCAGTCGATCCAGGCCGTGATGGCGCGCCTGCACATCACCGGGCTCCCCTTCGACGTGCTGTGGCTCGTGCTGGGCGCGCTGCTGCTGGTCCTCGTCGTGGCCGCGATGCGCAAGGCCGCCGACGCCCCCGCGATCGCCCTGTCCCTCAACGCGGTCTTCACACTGCTGCTGTCGCCGATCTCGTGGTCGCACCACTGGGTCTGGATCGCGCCCGCGTTGCTCGCGATGGTCTGCCATGCCCGCACCCTGCCGGTCAGCAGCGCTCGCGGCTGGTACGCCACCGCCGTCGTCGTCGCCGCGGTCTTCGTGATCGCCCCGCACAGTTTCCTGCCCGACGGCGAACACCGCGAGACCTCATGGACGTGGGATCAACACATCATCGGCGACACGTACGTGTGGCTGGCTGTCGCGCTGGTGGTGCTGTTCCTCGTGACCGGTCGACGCTCCGCGCCCGCGCCGAAGGAACCCGTTGCGGTCGACGAGCACGCGCGCGTCGCTTGAGCGATTTTCGTAACGACAGAGGCCCCGATCCATGGATCGGGGCCCCTTTTTTCGTACCGGTCAGATGGTGACGGAGGCTTCGCGTTGGAGTTCCAATGCGATGTCGATGAGTTGGTCTTCTTGGCCGCCGACGAGTTTGCGTTTGCCCGCGCGGACGAGCATTTCGGCTGCGGAGACGTTGTAGCGTTCGGCTTGGCGTTCGGCGTGCTTGAGGAAGCTCGAATACACCCCCGCGTAGCCCATCATCAGCGATTGACGGTCGAGCAGACATTCCTGGGGCATCGCGGGGCGGACGACGTCTTCGGCGGCGTCAGCGATAGCGAAGAAATCGACACCGGTTCTGATGCCGAGTTTGTCGGCGACTCCGACGAACGCTTCGACCGGGGTATTACCCGCACCCGCGCCGAAACGACGTGTGGAGCCGTCGATCTGGGTGGCGCCGGCGCGGACCGCGTAGACGGAGTTGGCGACGGCCAGACCGAGGTTTTCGTGGCCGTGGAAGCCGACTTGGGCGTCGGTGCCGAGTTCGGCCACGACCGCCGATACCCGATCGGAGACCTGTTCGAGGACCAGTGCTCCGGCGGAGTCGACGATGTAGACGCATTGGCAGCCGGCGTCGGCCATGATCCGGGCTTGCTCGGCCAGGACCTCGGGGGGTTGGGTGTGCGACATCATCAAGAATCCGACGGTTTCCAGGCCGAGGTCGCGGGCGTAGCCGAAGTGTTGGATGGAGACGTCGGCTTCGGTGCAGTGGGTCGCGATCCGGCAGATCGAGGCGCCGTTGGCTTGGGAGATCTTGATGTCTTCTTTGACACCGACACCGGGCAGCATGAGGAACGCGATCTTCGCGTTCTTGGCTGTTTCGGCCGCGATCGTGATCAGTTCTTGTTCCGGGGTTTTGGAGAACCCGTAGTTGAACGAGGAACCACCGAGGCCGTCGCCGTGGGTGACTTCGATGACGGGGACACCGGCGTTGTCGAGGGCGGCGACAATGTCGCGGACTTCGGTGGTGGTGAATTGGTGGCGTTTGTGGTGGGAACCGTCACGCAGACAGGTGTCGGTGATACGGATGTCGAGTTCTGTTGAATAGACCATGGTTTCACAAGCTCCTTACACCCGGGCCGAGAGGATCTGGGCGGCGATGACCTCGCCGACGCGGGTCGCGGCGGCGGTCATGATGTCGAGGTTGCCCGCATACGGGGGCAGGAAATCGCCCGCGCCTTCGACTTCGACGAACACCGACACCTTCGCCAGCCCACCGGAAACGACCGACGGCTCGTCGAACTGTGGTTCGTTCAAAAGCCGGTAACCGGGGACGTATTGCTGGATATCGGTCACCATTTGGTGGATGGAGGTGGTGATCGCGTCGTGGTCGGCGTCTTCGGGGATGGCGCAGAAGATGGTGTCGCGCATGATCATCGGTGGTTCGGCCGGGTTCAAGATGATGATGGCTTTGCCACGTTGGGCTCCGCCGATGGTTTCCACGCCACGGCTGGTGGTTTTGGTGAACTCGTCGATGTTGGCACGTGTACCCGGGCCTGCCGAGACCGAGGAGACGGAGGCGACGATTTCGGCGTATGGCACGGGCACGACGCGGGAGACGGCGGCGACGATCGGGATGGTGGCCTGTCCACCGCAGGTGATCATGTTGACGTTCGGTGCATCGAGCAGCGAGGCGAGGTTCACCGGGGGGACTACAGCGGGCCCGACTGCGGCGGGGGTGAGGTCCACGGCGCGGATGCCGAGTTCGGCGTAGCGGGGTGCGGCGGCGCGGTGGACGTAGGCCGACGTCGCCTCGAAGACCATGTCGGGCAAGGTGTCTTGGGCGAGTAGCCAGTCCACACCGTCGGCGGAGGTTTCCAGGCCGAGCCCGCGAGCGCGTTTGAGGCCTTCGCTGTCGGGGTCGATGCCGATCATCCAACGCGGTTTGAGGCCTTCGCTGCGCAGCAGTTTGTAGAGCAGATCGGTGCTGATGTTGCCGGATCCGACGATCGCGGCGGTGACGTTGGCGTGGGACACGGTAGGCCTCCTAGGGGCGGCCGGAACAGACCGGCGAGATGGATGGCTCAGGCGATGAGCGCACGGCGATGGCCTAGGCGAAGTTCAGGCGGACGGAACCGAGTCCGGTGAACTCGGCGTGGAAGGCGTCGCCGGGTCGGGCGTCGATGGCGCGGGTGCAGGAACCGGGCAACACGATGTCACCGGCTTTCAACCGGACACCGAAGTCGGCGACTTTGCGGGCCAGCCACGCGACCGCGATCAACGGGTCACCGAGGACGGCGTCGCTGCGTCCTTCGGCGACGACCTCACCGTTTCGGGTCAGGACCGCATCGATGGCGGTGATGTCGATGTCAGCGGGTGCGACGCGTTGCTTGCCGAGCACCCATCCGGCCGAGGAGGCGTTGTCGGAGATGGTGTCGGCCAGCCCGATTTTCCAGTCGGTGATCCGGGAGTCGATCAACTCGATCGAGGGGGCGTAGGCGACGGTCGCGGCCAACACGTCGGCTTCGGTGCAGTCCTGACCGGGTAGGTCGGTGCCGAGGACGAACCCGACCTCGACCTCGACTCGGGGCAGCAGGAATTTCGAGGTGTCGACGGGGACGTCTTCGTAGACTTCCATGTCGGCGAGCAGGTGTCCGTAGTCGGGCTCGTCGACGCCCATCATCTGCTGCATCGCCAGCGACGACAGACCTACCTTGTGCCCGACGACCTTCCCGCCCTCATCGAGCCTGCGCCGGATGTTGAGCAGCTGGATCTCGTAGGCGTCCACCACATCGATCCCCGGATACCGGTCGACGACGGGGGACACGGCCACCCGATCCAGCTCCGCCCGCGCCAGTTCGGCGGCGAGCCCGGTGCGCATGCCGGTTGTCAGCATCCTGGTTCCCTCTTCTCGTCTGATGTTGCCACCCCATGCTCGTGGTCGAGACCACCCACCGGGCCGCGCCTTCCCGCTGGATGGACAGGAAATTCCGCAGCCGGGCCGGGAATCGCCGCGCACGCGATCACCAGCACGACGGTCGTGACCGCGATGGTCGCGAACACCAGATGTATTGCGGCCGAGAGAGATTGCGGTGTCGACACACCTGCACCATCGAGGCGCGCGTTGACGATCGCGCCGAATATCGCGACGCCAACCGCACTGCCGAGTGACCGCGCGAACATGGTGGCAGAGGTGACGACACCACGTTCGGCCCATCGCGCGCTCGTCTGCGCCGCGATGAGCGTGGGTGTGGCCACCAAACCCATCCCCGCCCCGACCACGAAACACGACGCGGCGACCTGCCACAGCGCCGAAGACTCGTCGAGCAGCAGAGTCGTCGCCGCACCTATCGCCGCGACGGTACTGCCGATCACCGCGCACATCCGGAATCCGAAGCGCAGGTACACCTTTCCCGCCCTGGCAGCGGCCAGCGGCCAGCCGAGGGTCAGTGCTCCGGTGACCAGTCCCGCGACCAGCGCGCTGGTGCCGAGCACGCCCTGATTGAACATCGGCACGTACGTCGTGAATCCGAACAGCAGCGCCCCGCCCAGCATGGCGGCGACGCTGCTCGCGATCACCACCCGCCGGGTGAACACCCACAGCGGCAGAATCGGTTGCGCCGCACGAGATTCGACAATCACGAACAGGATCAGAGACAGTGCGGCGCACCCGAAGACCGCGAAGCCGACCGGCGATCCCCACGCCCAGGCTTGACCGCCCTCGAGCAGTCCGAGCACCAACGCTCCCGCACCCAGCGTGAGAAGCACCGCCCCCGCGTAGTCGATTCCGCGGCGATGCCGGGGCGCGGACTCGTCGAATTTGCGGACAAGCATCCACGCGGCGAGCGCGGCCAGCGGCAGGTTCACCAGGAAGATCCACCGCCAGCCCAGGTAGTCGGCACAGATACCGCCGAGCAACGGGCCCGTTACCGATGCCGCCGCCCACACCCCGGCCAGATAGCCCTGGACAGTGGCACGTTCGGCCAGCGTGTACAGGTCACTGGCGATCACCATGGTCGTCGGCTGGATGGCACCGGCGCCGATGCCCTGAATCGCGCGGAACACGATCAGGGCGAGCATGCTGCTCGCCAGCCCACACAGCAGCGAGCCGAGCGCGAACACCGCGATCCCGAACAGCATCACCGGCTTTCGGCCGAACGTGTCCGCGAGCGCGCCGTAGATCGGCACCGTGACCGCCTGGGCGAGCAGATAGCTCGTGAACAGCCACGGGAACAGTGTGAAGTCGCCGAGACTGTCGGTGATCGACAGCACCGCGGTCGCCAGGATCGTCGAATCGAGCGCGACGAGTCCGGTGGCGAGCATCAGCGAGGCGAGTACCGGCCCGCGTTCCGAGCCGAACCCGACCTCGGATCGTGCGGTATCGGTTGCCACAGAACACCTTTCGCCTCAGAAGCGGATACGGACCTGATCGGTGCGCGGACGAGCCTGGCAAGCCAGGGTGTAACCGGCGTCGATGTCGTCCTGATCGAGGATCGCCGAGTCGGTCATGGTGACCTCGCCGTCGACGACGGTGCACGCACACGAACCGCATTCGCCTTCGCGGCAGGAATAGGGAACATCGAGCCCGTCGGCGAGCATGACGTCGACGAGGGTGCGCGAGCGCGGCCAGCTCAGCGTGTGCACCGCCCCGTCGAGCTCCACCTCCACACGCGCGGCGTCCTCGGAGTCGACGGGGTCGAGCGGCTCCGGCTCGGCGAACGGATCACCGGACAGCGAGACGAACACCTCGGTGGTGACGCGCTCGCGCGGCCACCCGGCACCGGACAGCGCCCCGGTCACCGCCGACATGAACGGGCCCGGCCCGCACACGAACGACTCGAAGGCCGAATAGGGCGCGGCGAAATCGGCCAACTGGGCCGCCGTGGGTAGCCCCTGGAGCGATTCGAGCCAGTGTGCCACGGTGATTCGGCCCGGATACCGCGCGACGAGATCGCGCAGGGCGTCGGCGAAGATGACCGACTCCTGGTCGCGATTGGCGTAGAACAGCACCACCCGGCCCGCACCGTGGGCCAGGGCGGAGCGCAGGATCGACATGAGCGGCGTGATGCCACTGCCCGCCGCCCACAACAGCAGATCGCTGTCGAGACAGGCCGGGGTGAAGGTGCCCTGCGGCGGCAGGACATCGAGGGTGTCGCCGACGGAGATGTTGTCGCACAACCAGTTCGAGCCGTAGCCGCCGACCGTGCGTTTGATCGTGACCTGCGGCGGATCGCCGGTGAACGGCGAACTCGCCAGCGAATAGCAGCGCGCCACCGGTCCGGTCCGCTCGCTCGGGATGCGCACCGTGAGGAACTGGCCCGGCCGGTAGGCGAAGCGTTCCGCGATCGCTTCGGGCACATCGAACACCAGCGAGCGCGCGTCGGCGGTCTCCTCGATCACCGCCGATACCCGCAGCGTCACCACCCGCGAGCCACGCGGAACGTCGACAGTCGCCCTCGTCACTGGTGTCCTCCTCGATCACAGAACCGGCGTTGCGCAGCAACCGTCGCAGGAACGGCGTCGGTGCGGAGCCCGGGTTCCCAGTGGTCGGGAGATCGCCGGGTACTGCCCGCTGACCGGGAAGACCAGGGCAGATGTCGTGGGCGGCGCCCCTAGCGTCGGGCTCGTGGACACCAGATACTCCGGGGGCGCCCGATGAACCGCATGCAGCACACCGTCGCGCTGGTGACCGGCGCGGCCGGGGGAATGGGCCGAGCCCATTGCCGTCGGCTGGCCGAGGAAGGCGCCGACATCATCGCACTCGACATCGAGGCCGCCGCGGCCGAATTGGCCGAGACGGCACAGCAAGTCGAGGCAACCGGTCGCCAGTGCGTCACCGGCGTCGCCGACGTGCGTGACCAGGCATCCCTGGACGTGGCGGTCGCCGACGGCGTCGCCGCACTGGGCCGCCTCGACGTGATCGTCGCCAACGCCGGCATCTACACCGACCTCGGCCTGTCCTGGGAACTGTCGGACCAGGCCTGGCAACGCACCATCGACATCAACCTCACCGGCATGTGGCACACCGTGCGCGCGGCCGTTCCGGCCCTGACCGACGGTGGCTCGGTCGTGATCGTGAGCTCCACCAACGGCATCATCGGCGCGGCTGCAGCCGCGCACTACTCGGCGAGCAAGCACGCCGTGGTCGGACTCGCCCGCACCCTGGCCAACGAACTCGGCCCGCGCGGGATCCGGGTGAACACCGTGCATCCCGGTTCGGTCGCCACGCCGATGATCCTCAACGACACCGTGTACGCCAAACTGCGCCCCGACCTGCCGAATCCCACTCGGGAGGACGCGGCGGAGGCGCTGGCCCGTCGCACGATTCTGCCCGTGCCGTGGGTGGATCCGGTCGACATCAGCAATGCCGTGCTCTACCTCGCATCCGACGAGTCCCGTTACGTGACGGGAATTCAACTCGTGGTGGATGCCGGACTTACTCAGAAGGTGTGACATGGGACGGGTTTCGGGCAAGATCGCGCTGATCACCGGCGCCGCGCGCGGCATCGGGCGCGCACAGGCGATCCGGCTGGCCGAGGAAGGTGCCGACATCGTCGCGGTCGATATCTGCGGACCGGTCGAAACGGTGGTGTCGCCGGGTGCGACCCCCGACGACCTCGCCGAGACCGTGCGTGCGGTCGAGGCGACCGGCGCGCGGATCGTCGCCGCGACGGTCGACGTCCGCGACGGCGCGGCGCTACGGGCCGCTGTCGACGCCGCTGTCGAGGAGCTGGGTGGTCTCGACATCGTCTGCGCCACCGCTGGAATCAGTTCCAGCGGTGCGGCATTGGAGCTGACCGAACTGCAGTGGCAGACGATGATCGACGTCAACCTGACGGGCGTGTGGCAGACGTGCAAGGCCGCCACCCCGCATCTGATCGCGCGCGGTGGCGGCGCGATGATCCTGACCAGCTCGATCGCCGGACTGCGCGGCCTGGTCGGCGTCGCGCACTACACCGCCGCCAAACACGGGGTGGTGGGACTGATGCGCTCGCTCGCGAAAGAGCTCGCCCCGCACCATGTCCGGGTGAACTCGGTGCATCCGACCAACGTCGACACCCCGATGATCCAGAACGACATGGTGCGCAAGGTGTTCCGGCCCGACCGGGAGAATCCCACCCGCGAGGAGTTTGCGGAGGCGGCTGTGTCGATGAACATGCTGCCGATCCCGTGGGTCGACCCGGTCGACATCGCCAATGCCGCCCTGTTCCTCGGCTCGGACGAGGGCCGCTACATCACCGCGGTGACCCTGCCCATCGACGCGGGCAGCACCCAGCGCTAGCCGCGGAAACAGCTAACCGCGGAAACAACGAATGCGCGGGCCGCCGAAATGGCGGCCCGCGCATTCGGTTGTTCAGCGTGCAGCGTCCTTGCGCGTGAGGAAAGCCAGTACCGCCGACTCGAATTCGTTCTTGCGTTCGATCATCGCCCAGTGCCCGCAATTCGGGAACACGTGCAGTTCGGCGCGCGGGATCGTGCGCATCGGGATCAGCGCCATATCGAGGGGGCTCACCCGGTCGTCGCGCCCCCAGGTGATCAGCGTCGGCGCTTTGACCTTGTGCAGCATCGCCCACGGCGGCGGTGCGTCCGAGGCCTCCATGGCCTTGATCATCATCGCGAACGCGGCCTTGCTGTACATCCGGCGGGCACTGTCGAGGGTCGCGGGATCGGTGGCCTGGGTCCAGCGCTCCTCGATCAATTCCTCGGTGACCATCGCCGGGTCGTACACCATCGAATGCAGCCACTGGATCAGCCGCTCGCGGGTGGGTTCCTCGGTGAACTCCTGCAGCAGCTTGATGCCCTCGCCGGGCCCGGGGCTGAACAGATTGCGGCCGATACCGCCGATCGTCGCCAGCTTGCCGACCCGCTCCGGGTGGGCGATGGCGTAGTTGAGCGCCACCCCGCCACCCATCGAGTTGCCGATGATGTCGACGCTGTCCAGACCGAGCGCGTCGACGAAACGGCCCACCGCGTCGAGCGCGGTGACCATCGGATGGCCACCGAAGTCGTCGCTCACCCCGAAACCGGGGAATTCCAGGACGAGACAACGGAATCGGTCCGTGAAGGCAGCGAGATTGCCGCGGAAGTTGCGCCACCCGGTGACGCCGGGTCCCGATCCGTGCAGGAGCAGCAGCGGCGGACCCTCGCCCGCCTCGTGATAGCGCAGAACGCCTGCGTCGGTAGCGATCTCGCGCAGCGTGCCCTCGTAGCTCAGGTCGGTCACGCGTGGGTACCGCCGTCGATGCGGATCTCGGTGCCGGTGATGAACGCACCGTCCTCGGAGACGAGCATCGCGATCACGCCCGCCACCGCGGTCGGGTCACCCATGCCCGCACCGCCGGATTCGCGGTCGGTCGGCAGGACGGGAGACAGCTTGCCGAACAGTGCCCAGTCGGCGTCGGCGGGCACGTATCCCGGTGTGGCGTCGGTGATCCCGGACTTGATGCTGCCGGGCGCGACGCAGACCGCACGCAGGCCCTTGCCGCCGTATTCGAGGGCGATAGCGTGGGTGAAGGACTGGATGCCGCCCTTGCTCGCCGCGTACGCCGCCATGTACGGGTGCGCGAACGCCGCCGAGGTGGAGCTGAAATTCACCACGGTCGCGCGCGGATTGGCCAGTAGGGCGGGCAGTGCCTCGCGGACCACCAGGAAGGTGCCGGTGAGGTTCACCCGGATGATCAGGTCCCACAGGTCGAGGGAGGTCTGCTCGGTGTGCGAGGCGCGCAGGATGCCCGCCGCGTTCACCAGCGAATCCAGTCCGCCGAGGGACTCGACCGAGGATCGAACGCCCGCGATCACCGACTGTTCGTCGCCGATATCGAGGACAAGGGTGCTGAGCCGGTCCGCGGTGCCGCGCTCGGCGGCCTGTGCGCTGGTCGCGGCGAGACCGTCGGCCGACACGTCGGCCGCGACCACCATGGCGCCCTCGTCGAGCAGCCGCAGCGCGGTGGCCTGGCCGATGCCCGATGCGGAGCCGGTGACCAGCGTCCGGTGATTGTCGAGTCTGTTCATCATTGTCTCCTGGTCTTGGTGTCAGCCGAGTCGGCCGGGAACCGGTTCGTGGCGGAGCTGATCGGTCGCCAATACGCCTGCGCGGACGGCATTCTCGATGGAATCGCGCAGGGCGGGGCAGGTGGGGATCCAGCTGCTGTGCTCACCGAGTGCCGCGCGTCGAGCGAACTCGGGGCACGAGGACTCGGCGTCGTCGAGCCACTGGATACTGGTGTGGCTCGGACTGAATTTCTCTGCCAGCACCTTGTTACCGCAGGTGGCGCATTCGACGGGTTGCACGGCCGCCCGCCTATCGCTCGCCGGCGGCATGGCGCGCGCCGATGTAGCCGAACACCATGGCCGGACCGATCGTCGCGCCCGCACCGGCGTAGTCGTTGCCCATCACCGCCGCCGATGTATTGCCCGCGGCGTAGAGGCCGGGGAT
The DNA here is from genome assembly GCF_046549215.1 of Nocardia sp. A7. Lineage (NCBI taxonomy): Bacteria > Bacillati > Actinomycetota > Actinomycetes > Mycobacteriales > Nocardiaceae > Nocardia > Nocardia sp. A7. Next base: position 715,205 of record NZ_JAJPWE010000002.1, read on the forward strand.
GGGGGAGCCGTCGGCGCGCAGCACCTGGGCGTCGGCGTTGTAGACCAGTCCGCCCTTGGTGCCGAGGTCGCCGATCCGTACGCGCAGCGCGTAGAACGGGCCCTTGTCCAGCGCATCGAGTGCGGGGGTGGCCAGGGTCGGATCGCCGTAGTAGTTGTCGTAGGCGCTGACACCGCGGCCGAAGTCCGCGTCGTGCCCCTCGCGGGCGAAACCGTTGAAGCGTCCGACGGTCTCGCGCAACGCGTCGACGGGCACGTCGATCGCGGCGGCGAGTCCCTCGATGTCGGGTGCGGACCGAATGAGGCCGGTAGACGTCCATGAGGCCGGGAACTTCTGACCGGGCACAATGCCGCCGATGGGGTAGCGGCTCTTGGCTTTCGCGTCGAAGATCAGCCAGGCCGGATCATGGCCGCCCTTCAGCTGGGCGTGCACGAACGTCACATACGGGGAGGCTTCGTTGGTGAAGCGCTTGCCCGCGCTGTCGACGATGATCGAGCGCGGGATCGACCGCTCCGCCACCAGCACCTGGTTGATGCCTTCCGGGCGCTGGAACGATGGCATCCACCACGCGTCGTCCATGAGATCGACTGCCGCGCCGATTTTTTCACCCGCGATGATGCCGTCGCCGGTGTTGTCCGCCGACGCCGCGCTGAAATTGTCGCGCCCGCCCTCGGGCAGGTGGTCCTTGCGCATGGCCTGGTTGTATTCGAAACCGCCGGTGGCGAGCAGCACACCGTCGCGCGCCCTGATCCGGATCTCCCGGCCGTCGCGTTCGGCGAGGACACCGAGCACCGCGCCTGTGTCGTCGGTGATCAGCGAGCGCAGCGGGGTGTCGAGCCACAGCGGCGCCCCGGCATCGCGCACCGCCAGCCGCAGCCGGGCGATCAGTGCCCGGCCGAGCGTGTCCATGTGCCTGCGCAACACGATCGCCTTGATCGCCCGCAGCCCGGTCAGCAGCGCGGTCCAGCGTGCCTTCCAGGTGCGGGTCACCATATTGAGCTGGACGAAGTCCTTGGAGGTGATGAACAGTCCGGGCGGCGTCGCCAGCGCGGCGGGACGCAGGAGATCCTCGTCCGCGCCGAGCTGTTTGAGATCGACCGGCAGCGGCTCGATGGACCGGCCCGCGGGCCGACCGCCCGGTGCTTCGGGGTGGTAGTCGGAATAGCCGGTGCACCACTGGAAACGCAGGTGCGGGCTCGTTTCGAGGAACGCGAGCATCTTCGGGCCCTCGTCGATGAAGGCGTCGAGGTTGTCGGTCGGCACGCGATCGCCGACGACGGCGTCGAGGTAGGCGCGCACGTCGGCACGGGAATCGCCAAGGCCTTCGCGCAGCAGGGTCGGATTGTTGGGCACCCAGATGCCGCCACCCGAGAGTGCGGTACTGCCGCCGTAGACCGAGGCCTTCTCGATGATCAGCGTGTCCAGGCCGCGGTCGGCGGCGGCGAGCGCGGCGGTCAGCCCGCCCGCGCCGCTGCCGACGACGAGGAAGCCGACTTCGTGATCCCAGTGTTGTTCTGTCACAGTCATTCTCGCCTCGCTCAGCCGACGACCATGTCGTCCTGGGACCAGAACGCGCGCATGCTCACGATGCGGGCGTCCTCGTCGAAGGTCATGACATCGATCGGATCCAGGGTGAAGGTCTGCTCGCCGAACTTGGTGACCACCCGGAAGCTGAACGCGGCGCTGTCGCCCGCGACGCGAATGGTGAACAGTTCGGTCGAGCGCTCCAGTGGCTCGATGTTCTCGTAGAACTTCGTGATCGCGGCATGGCCGACGTACGGGTCGGTGCCGACCGGGTCCTCCACCGTCGCGTCCTCGCGGTAGAGGGCGACGACGTCGGCGGCCGTACCGCTGCCGACGGCCTCCACATATTTGCGCACCGTCGCGCGAATGTCGTCCGCTGAAGCCATCGTGTCGCTCCTGAAGTAGTAAGGGTGAGTAGGTGAACCGAACCACAGTTCGCGGCCCGAGGGGCCCGGTCTCTCCCGACCAGCGGGAGAGACCGGGAGTGGGTCATTCGCCGAGGATGTGGCGGACGGCGAGGTGGCTGAACAGCATGGACGCGCCGATCGGGTTGCCACCGCCGGGGTACACCTCGCCGCTCACGGCGGCCATGGTGTTGCCCGCGGCGTAGAGGCCGGGGATCGGTGCGCCGTCGCGGCCGAGCACCCGCGCCGCGCTGTCGGTGCGCAGGCCACCCTTGGTGCCCAGATCGGAGATGCCGAACGCCGCGGCGTGGAACGGGCCCTTCTCGATGGTCACCAGCGGCGGTTCGCCATTGGAGAACGCGCGGTCGTAGGCTTCGTCGCCGCGTCCGAAATCAGGGTCGACGCCGGTGGCGACCATCGCGTTGAACCGCTCGACGGTGGCCTCCAGGTTCGCCGCGGGCACACCGATCTTCGCGGCGAGTTCGGCGAGGGTGTCAGCGGTGTGCCACAGCCCGGCCTCGACGTACTTCTCGGTCTCGACCATGGAGACATTGGTGGCCTTGATCGGTGGCACCTCGCCTTCTTGGTCGTCGTAGACCATCCAGAACGGCAGGGTCAGCCCGCGTTCGCGCATCTGCCGGATGACATCGCGACCGAGCCGGTCATAGGGTGCCGACTCGTTGACGAAACGATTGCCCTGCTGGTCGACGAAGATGCCACCGGTGAACCACAGCGCGAATGCCGAACGCCCGTCCGGATGGGTCAGTCCGGGCGACCACCACGCCTGATCCATCAGATCGGTATCGGCGCCCACCGCGATGCCCGCCTCGTGCGCCTTGCCCTGATTTCCCCACGGCCCCATCGTGTCTCGCGCGTCGCCGGGCACGCCGTACTGCTCGCGCAGCGCCGCGTTCTGCTCGAAACCGCCCGCCGCGAGGATCACGCCGCGGCGCGCGCGGATCGCGACCCTGGCACCGTCGCGTTCGACGATCGCGCCGGTCACCACACCGTCGGAGACCACCAGTTCCACCAGCGGCGAATCCAGGTGCAGCTGCGCGTGCGGATAGCTCGAGATCGCCCGCAGCATCCGCCCGATCAGCGCCTGACCACCGATCAGCAGGTCCGGCAGTGGCGCGCCGAGCCGGTCGGTGTCGAGCGGTCCGCGCAGCGACTCGCGCAGCGGGCCGAGCTCCGCGGCAGGCAGCGGTGTCGGCATGATGTGGCGCTGACCGTCGAGCCGGGCCTTGGGCGCCTTCCCGAAGTAGTCCGGCCACGGCAGTGGCATGAACGCGAAATGATCGTCGGTTTCGAGGTATTCGATGAGATCGCGACCCCGCCGGACGTAGGTCTGCTGCAACTCGTCCGGCGTGCGGTCACCGACCACGGCGCGGTAGTACGTCAGCGCGTCGTCGATGGTGTCGTCGGTGCCCGCCCGCTCGAGCACCGGGTTGCAGGGGAACCACACTCCGCCGCCGCCCGAATACGCCGTCGTGCCACCGAACTTGTCGGTCGCCTCGACCACCGCGACGCTGAGTCCCTCGCGGGCGGCGGTGTAGGCGCCGGCCAGGCCGCCACCCGACCCCGCGACCAGCACATCGACCTCGTCGTTCCAGTCCACCATCGTTCCTCCTGGTACCACCTCGAATTGTGCTCGACGGTAGGCCGCGCGCCCGCGGTGGTGGGGTGGATCTCCCGATCACCGGGAGGGCGAAATGTGCCGGTCAGCGGGAAGGGGGCCTGCTCGAACGCGGTGCGCGTCCTTAGCGTCGCCCGCAGAGAAACCGGTCTCCATCGAAAGGTAGGCACTGTGAACCCCGAGACCCCATCGGCACCAGCGAAAGGCCAGGCCGACGTCGACGTGGTCGTCGTCGGCGCGGGCATCGCCGGCCTCTACGCGCTGCACCGTTTCCGCGGCAGCGGTCTCACCGTGCGGGTGTTCGAAGCCGGTGACGGAGTGGGCGGCGTCTGGTACTGGAACCGGTATCCGGGCGCGCGCTGCGATGTCGAGAGCGTCGACTACTCGTACTCCTTTGACGACGCGTTGCAACAGGAGTGGGACTGGAGCGAGAAGTACGCCACCCAGCCCGAGATCCTGGCCTACCTCGAGCACGTCGCCGACCGCTACGACCTGCGCCGCGACATCGAGTTCAACACCCGCGTCACCGATATCGTGCTCGACGAGCAGACGCTGCGCTGGCAGGTCGACACCGACACCGGCCGCGTGGTCTCGGCCCGGTTCGTCGTGCTGGCCACCGGCCCGCTGTCGAACGCCAACACCCCGGCCATCGACGGACTCGACACCTTCGCCGGGCAGCTCCTGCACACCTCGCACTGGCCGCACGAGGGGGTCGACCTCACCGGCCGCAGGGTCGGCGTGATCGGCACCGGATCCTCCGGCATCCAGACGATCCCGTGCGTGGCCGAACAAGCCGAGCGGCTGCACGTGTTCCAGCGCACCGCCAATTACAGTGTGCCCGCGGGCAATACGCCGCTGACCGAGCAGGACCGGTTGGCGCAGAAGGCGAACTATCCCGAGCGCAGGCGGCTCTCGATGGCCAGCGGCGGCGGATCGCCGCACCAGGCGCATCCGGAATCGGCGATCGCGGTGAGCGCGCAGCGACGGCGCGAAGCCTACGAGAAGCGCTGGGCGCTGGGCGGTGTGCTGTTCAGCAAGACCTTCCCGGACCAGCTCACCTCCCTCGCCGCCAACGACACCGCCCGCCAATTCTGGGAGGAGAAGGTGCGGGCCGTGATCGCGGACCCGCGCGTCGCCGATCTGCTCGTTCCGCACGACCACCCCATCGGCACCAAGCGGATCTGCACCGACACGAACTACTACCAGACCTTCAATCGCGACAATGTCGAGTTGGTCGACCTGAAGGCGACCCCGATCACCCGGATCGACGCCACGGGCGTGCACACCACCGACACCCACTATCGGCTCGACACCCTCGTGCTCGCGACCGGATTCGACGCGATGACCGGCTCGGTATCGCGGATGAACATCGTCGGACGGGGTGGCGAGACGCTCAACCAGGCCTGGCGGGAAGGGCCGAAGACCTATCTGGGACTGGGGATGACGGGCTTTCCGAACCTGTTCAACCTCACCGGCCCCGGCAGTCCGTCGGTGCTGGCCAACATGGTGCTGCACTCGGAACTGCACGTCGACTGGGTGGCCGAAGCCATCGGCTTCCTGGACGAGAGGGGAGCGGCGGCGCTCGAGGCGCGGGCGGACGCGGTGGCGGACTGGGTTCAGGAATGCGGGAACCGGGCCGCGGGAACGCTGATGACACAGGCGAATTCGTGGTACCTGGGTGCGAACATCGAGGGCAGGCCGCGGGTGTTCATGCCCTTCGTCGGCGGGTTCGGCGTCTACGGCGAGATCATCGCCGAGGTCGCGGCCGCCGGGTACAAGGGCTTCGACGTCATCGAGGCGTGAGAGTCGACGACGGGGTGGTCCGCTGCGGACCACCCCGTCGTCGTGTCAGGCCGCGAAGCCGCCGAACCCACCCTTGTAGAACAGCAGCGGCCTGGCACCCTCGGTAGCCCGCAGGTCACCGACGCGGGCGAGCACCACCGTGTGATCGCCCGCGTCGTGCTCGAGCTTCACCGTCACCTCGATCTGGGCCAGCGCGCCGACCAGCGCGGGCGCGCCGTTGCCAGCCCTGTCCCACTCGACGCCCGCGAACTTGTCCGCCCCGCTCACCGCGAACTGGCGGCACAGCGCGCTCTGCTCCTGCGCCAGAATGTTGATGCACAGCGCGCCCACCCGGCGCAGCAGCGGCCAGCTGGTCGAGCTCTTGGCCGGGCAGAACGACACATACGGCGGGTCAAGCGACACCGACACCACCGACTGACAGGTGAAGCCGAGCGGTCGCGTCCCGTCATGGGCGGCGATCACCGCGACGCCGGTCGCGAAGTGCCCGAGCACTCGGCGCAGCTCCGCGGGAGCAGGGATACCCGCGTCGACGACGACGTTGTCCGCATTCATAGAGGTCCTTCCGAACGGAATTCGATGCGTCCAGAATCCGGGAAGATCGGGGATCGGCTCAAGACGGCCTCCCGGTCAGTGGTTGTCGAGGGGCGAATTGCGAGAAGACCGGTTGCTAATATGCGGCAATGGCTACCTCCGACCCCGACTCCGGCGTGCCCAACCTGCCGCCGACCAGCTGGGCGGTGCTCGCCATGCTCTCCTACGAGGAGGAGATCTCCGGTTACGACCTGAAGAAATGGGCCGACTGGAGCCTGCGCTACATCTACTGGACCCCGTCCTACAGCCAGATCTACGCCGAGCTGAAGAAGCTCGAACAGCACGGCTTCGCGAGCTCGCGTCTCGATCCCGACAACACCATGCGTGCCAGGCGGCTGTACCAGATCACCGCGGAGGGTCGGGCCGCGGTGACCACGTGGTGGAACAAGGCACCCGTGGATCCGTCGGTACTCAAACACCACGTGCTGCTGCGCGTCATGTTCGGCCATCTCGGGTCCCCGGATCGGCTCAAGCAGATCCTGCACGACCATATCGCCGACGTCGACGAACTCGCCCAACGTGCCGCGATCGATGCCGAGGCCGCGAAATCCGAACCGGGCTGGGCCTACTCGCAGCTCGTGCTGCAATGGGCGCAGCGCCACTACGCGACCGAACGCGACCTCGCCCAGCAGCTGATCGATGACATCGACAACGCGGCCACCGTGTTGGCGGACGCCGAACACGACGACCGCGCCGAATACCCCCATCCGACGCCGGGCCGCTGGCGCGAGATCGAGCAGCGTGTGCGCGCAGAAGTACTCGAGCGGCACGACCCGGCAGACTAGGCCGCGTTTCCCCTGGGGCTGTTTTCAGATCTTGAAGCGTCCCGCGAAGGCTCGCAAGGGGAGATCCGCGCTGGTGATGATTCCCGAGGGTGCCGCAACCACCGATGTGATGGCGTTGAGTGCGGGCAGCCCGGTCACCGTCATGCCGATCGAGGCGAAGTTCCGCGGATCCGACAGGTCGAACCCTTTGCGCGGGAAGATCATGTGCTTGCTGTAGATGTTGGGATCGCCGGTCACCTGAGTGATGTAGCAGCCCTTGATATCCCACGCCGGATCGGTGTGCGGGGTCATCTGCCATTCGAGATGTGATTCCACCCGCGCGACGCCGTCGACCATGCCCTGGTACTTGATGTAGTTGGCGCCCAATGACCCTTTCGGCAGGAAGTACCAGCCGAGATCGACGTCCTCGGTGCAGGCGCCGAGTTCGTACCCGAACCGCACTTCGTCGAGTTCGAGGCCGAAGGCATCGGCCATCAGGTAGACGGCGTCAGCGAAGACCGCGGTGTATTTGTGCAGCGATTCCCCGATCGTGGGGTCGTCGATCGGGCGCCCGTACCCGACGGCCTTCCAGGTGTCGACCGAGTGGTGACACGAGACGTCGACCGACTCGGTGACGGTGATGTTCTCGATCTCGGAAACATCGGCGGTATGCACGATTCCGAGGATCTGACTCAGTCCCGGATTCATGCCGGTGCCGTAGAAGGTGGAATCGCCGCGCTCGCACGCGGCCGCGATCACCTCGCTGACCTTTCTGCCGGACGGGTGTGGATGGTTGGTGTCGCGGTGGAAGCCGGTGATCCAGTCCGCGGTGGTCACCACATCGATGCCTGCCTCGAGGACTTTCTCGTAGAGGTCTTCGTCGGGAAATACGCCGTGAAAGGTCAGGACGTCGGGGCGTGCGGCGAGGATCTGCTCGACCGAGCCGGTGGCGGTTACGCCGATCGGACCGATACCGACGATCTCGCCGGCGTCGCGTCCGATCTTGTCGGGCGAGTAGCAGTGCAGTCCGACCAGTTCGAGATCGGGATGCTGTTGGATGCGTCCGATCATCTCGGTGCCGAGATTGCCGGTCGCCACTTGGAATACACGGACTCTGCCGGAGGTGCTCATGCGGTACGTCCTTGTGTCGCGGGTCGTCGGTCGGGATCTGTGCCTGCGCCGTTGTCGGGATAGAACTGGGCGGCCCACGCGCGCAGCGCGGTGAACCCGTCGAATTCCCTGCGCGACAACGCTGGTGGGTCGGAGTAGCGCTGATGCGCCCAGATATGGATGTCGGCTGCGAACTGCTCGATGATGTAGGCGGCCATCGTCTTGCCGTAGGTGGTGATCTCGGGGCTGTCGTCGCCGGGTTCGCGTCCGATCCAGACGGTGAAGCGGACGTCGGAGGTGGCATCGTCGACCGGTGTCACCGCGGGCATGGTGCGGTTGTCGACCATGCCCCAACTCTTGGTGACCGTGCAGCCCAAACCCGCGTTGATCGATTCGACGCCGCTGTTGACGTCGTTCTCGGCGATGCCCGCGTCGAAGGCGATGGTGAAGTCCACGAACGACACCGGCCCGGAGAAGTCGTGGCGAGTGAAATTCGGGACGAACGGTGTCTTGTGCACGAACTTGAAGTGGGCGAAGTCGACACCGTTCTCCAGCACGTACTGCGGATGAAGTTCCAGCCGCTGCCGATAGAGCGTCGCGGCGGGGACCGGCGGGTAGTAGTCGGCGGCGGTCTTGTCGTCGCCGAAGTCCGCGAAGATATCGGGCACTTCGAAATGTGGTGCCCGGCCCTGGGTGTCGTACCAGATCCACACCGCCTCGTTGCGTTCCACCACGGGATAGGTGCGGATGCGGCGGCCCTTGTTCGGATGGCTCTCGTACGGGATGCAGACATTGCGGCCTTCGCGGTTCCATTCCCAGCCGTGGAACGGGCACACGAGATTCTCGCCCTCGACATGCCCGCCGTAACCGAGGTGGGCACCCAGATGCTCGCAATAGGCGTCGAATACCGCGATCCGGCCGGAAGCCGAACGCCAGGCGACCATTTCGCGCCCGAAGTACTTCATCCGGTGGACGGTGCCGACGGTGATCTCGGTGCACCACGCCACTTGGAACCAGCCCGTCGGTTCCATCGGCAGGGGTGTTCTGGCCATCGAAATCCTCCAGCGGCACCCGGCACATGCCGACGCGGTGATGAGCTGTTCGGTGTGATGCCGACCACAGAACGAGATTAGAATAGAACCCTCTATCAAAAAATACAAGAGGGTTCAGTGAAACTAGATGGTGCAGCTCATGGCAGCTATAGTCGATCCTCGTGACAGAACCGGCGATCGGTGGGCGACGCGCGAACAGGCGCGGTATCCAATCGCGAGACAGCATGATCCAGGCGGCTATCGCGTCGTTGGCCACCGGCGATCCCGCAGCGGTATCGGGCAATCGCATCGCTCGCGATATCGGTGCCACCTGGGGTGTGGTCAAGTACCAGTTCGGTGATATCGACGGACTGTGGGCCGCGGTGCTGCGCTACACCGCCGACAAACGCGGCGACCTGCCCGCGAACCTGCGGCCGGACGGGACATTGCACGAACGCGTCGCCGCCATCATCGACACCATGGCCGTCGGCCTGCGCACGCCGGAGTCACTGGCCATCGAGACGTTGCGCGCCGCACTGCCGCGTGAGCAGGCCGAACTCGAACGCGAGTTCCCGCTCACCGCCGCGGAATTGTCGTCGTGGAAACCGAACTGGGACCAGGCCTGCCAACGTGCGTTCGCGGATCTGGGGGTCGACCCGGTCAGGGTGCGGCAGGTGGCCGCGCTGATCCCCGCGGCGATGCGCGGCATCACCTCCGAACGCACGCTCGGCACCTACGGCAACCTCGAGGATGCCCTAGCAGGGCTCACCGGCAGCATCGTGGCCTATCTGCGAGCCTGAGCGAGGCTCGCGTACTGTCGCACGAAAAGGAGAGAAATCATGATCGCAGTCATCGCCGAGGTCACCGTGAAGGCCGGTGCGGGTGCGGAGTTCGAATCCGTCGTCGCCGATCTCATCGCACAGATCAAGGCCAATGAGCCGGGCAATCTGACCTATCAGCTGGTGCGTTCGCGCACCGATGCCGAGCACTACCGGTTCTTCGAACTGTATTCCGACGACGCCGCTGTCGAAGCCCACGGCCGGTCCGAGCATTTCCGCGCGGCAGGCAAGTTGATGGCACCCTTGCTGGCGGCTGCGCCGAAGATCGAGTACTTCACCGCAGTCTGAACTCGAACTGCCACGCCGGGCGGCGATCCCGGGAGTGGGCGCTATCGGTGCCGATCAACGCGGGTTGCGGGGCAGGTCGAGCATCTCGCGCGCCATCGCCCAGATCTGGGTGCGCGCGGTGGCGGTGGCGGACAGCGACGGGATGCTGAGGAAGCCGTGGAACAGTCCGTTGTAGCGGCGATGACGTACCGCGACGCCGTCGGCTGCCAGGCGCCGGGCGTAGGTGTCCCCGGCCGAACACGGCGGGTCCAGTTCGGCGGTGATCACCACCGCGGGCGGTAGGCCGGCGAGCGAGTCCGCCCTGGTCGGGACAAGGCGCGCGTCGTCGGTGCCGTGCGGGGCGTAGTTGCGCCAGTACCACCGCATGGCGCTGGTCGTGTTGTAGTGGCCCGTACCGAATCGCTGGTAGGACTCGGTCTCGAAATCGTCGTCGATCACCGGATAGATCAGGATCTGCGCGGCGACCGGAGGACCACCGTTGTCCCTGGCCGCGATGGCCACCGTGGCCGCGAGGTTACCGCCCGCGCTGTCACCGGCCAGCGCGATCCTCGACGGATCACCGCCGTGGGCACCGGCGTTGGCCGCGGCCCACCGCAACGCCGCGAACATGTCGTCATGGGCCGCGGGCCCGGCGTGCTCGGGTGCGAGCCGGTAGTCGACCGAGACCACCACCGCACCGACACCGGCCGCCATCGAGCGGCAGAATTCGTCGTGACTGTCGAGATCGCAGAAGACGAAGCCGCCGCCGTGCGCGAACACGATCACCGGCAGCGCCCCGCCGTCGTGATGGGGTCGGAACACCCGCAGTGCCAGCGGCCCGCCGGGCCCGTCGATGGTGATGTCGCGTGCCTCGCGCATGTCGGGAAGTCGTTGCAGCGGAGCACGTCTGGCGCGGATCGCGGCACGCACGTCGGTCGCCGTCATCGTGGCGACATCGGGGAATCCGGCGTCGAGTGTGGCGAGCATGGCCGCGACTTCCGGATCAGGAACCGCACCCGGCCCGGTGGTCGGGAAAGTTCGCACAGTCACTGGTCCTCCTGGTTTTCGGCGACGGAATCGAACGTCGTCGGCCTCACCGTAAAGTCGCGCCCCCACGATCCGAACCGCGTTCTCCCACTGGGCGGAAACACCAGGTCGATGCCTGTCGCAGGGCTGCCTACGGTCGGTGGATGGAAGCCACGAAGGTATATGTGATCGACACCGTAGTGACCAAGCCAGGGCGGGCCCGGGAATTCGTCGACGCGTATCTGCGCGATTACGTCCCGGGTGCGCGCGAACGCGGCATGACCCTCGACAGGATCGTGGTGAGTCCGCCGGTCTGGTTTCCGGACGAGTCGAACACGGTCATCGCCAGTTGGGTGCTCGACGGTGCGCAGGGCTGGTGGGCGATGACCTGGCAGGGACGTGGCGACGAGTCGGTGCGGCAGTGGTGGGCCTCGGCGGCGGAACTGATCGTCGAACGGACTCGCTCGACCGGTGCGCTCGCTGCCGATATCGACAGGCTCGGCGATGTTTGAAGTGACTCGGCTGGTTCATCTTTCACCCGATACCGATGCCACGGCGCGCGACCGGTTGATGACTCGGGTGCGTGAGATCGCCGCCCCGGCCGCGCGTCGGGTACTGGTCGAGCCCACATTGCCGGGCGTGCGCAACGGTGGTGATGTCCTGGTCCACTTGCGCTTCGACCATTCCGCCGACTGGACGGGGCCCGTGGCCGAAGTGGACGCGTTGCTGCGCGGGAGCCCGGTCATTCATGTCGACGGTGCCGAATATCAGGGCGGCACAGCGGGAATCGCCGAGCCGGGCGCTACCGGATCGGTCTACCGGGTACTGCTGCTACGCGTCGCCCCGGACATACCGCGCGCGACGGTCGAGCGCTTCGAAGCCGAACTGTTGCGGATGCCCGGCTACCTTCCGGGTATCCGCTCCTGGCAGTTGAGCCGGGTCACCCGCGGCACCGGGCTCTCGCCGTGGACGCATGTCTGGGAGCAGGAGTTCACCGACCTCGACGCGCTCACCGGCCCCTACCTGATGCATCCCGTCCACTGGGCACACGTCGACCGCTGGTTCGATCCCGAATGCCCGGACGTGATCGTCCGCGACCGCATCTGTCACAGCTTCTGTGTGAATCGTCCGGTCTGACACCTCCGGGACGCGGGATCACGCCGTACGCGGCCCACGCTGGTCCGCGTACGGCCGAGAAGTCCCGAGCGGACGAGGATGCTGCTGCAACGTCGGGTGCACCCGCACCCGGCCGTCGTCGACGTGGCGCCAGATATTGAGCGCGGTCGTGCGCACCGGCGCGCTGAGACGGTGATCGAACAGCATCCGATCCACCGGCCCGCACACCGACACCGCCGCCACCGCGGCCTCGCCCAGATCACCGATGGGCGCCGCGATACAGCCGAAGCCGGGCAGCGATTCCTCGCGCTCGACGGCGATTCCGTGCGCGCGCACCTTGTCCAGTTCGGTGTCGAGCTGGGCCTTGTTGGTGATCGAGTAGCGGGTCCGCGTACTGGACTGTCCTGCCAGGGCTTCGGCGATGTGGCGCTCGTCGGAGTAGGCCAGGATCGCCTTGCCGACCGCGGTGCAGGCCGCAGGCCGCCTGCCACCGACGCGAGTGGGCACCACCGCCGACAGCTCACCGCCGACCTTGTCGAGATACACGACATCGGGACCGTCCAACACGGCCAGGTGCACGACGAAGCCGGTGACCCGGTGCAGCTCGTGCAGGAACGGCATCGCCGCACGGTGCAGCCGGTCCTGATGCACGGCCAGGGACCCGAGTTCCATCAACCGGATGCCGAGCTCGTAATCGCGTCCCTCGCGACGTAGCCAGCGCAATTGCACGAGCCGATCGAGCATGCGATGCGCCGAGGACCGGGGTAGACCGGTGCGCCGGACGATCTGGGCGAGCGTGAGCCTGCCCGGGCCGTCGAAGGCGTCGAGCAGCAGGGACGCGCGATCGAGGATCGCGCTCGGGGTGGTGGCCTCGGCCTGGATGACCATGAGCTCTCCATTCGGATCTACGAGCTGATGCCCACTCGAATATTTCGATTAGGCATATACCTATTCATACCATCCTCTGTGGTCGTTGTCACATGATTCGGCGGTTTCGTATGAAAACGACGACGGCCCCTGGCCGAGCGATGTGCTCGGGCCAGGGGCCGTCGTGGGTTGTTCGCGGGCGTGCTACATCGCCGCGAGCGGCTCGCTGCCGGACCAGTCGTGGCCCCAGTAGCTGTCGGCGGTGATCTCCTCGGCGCTGTAGTACGTCTCGTCGACCCGCATGCCGTCGGTGCCGAACTCGATGTCCCAGCCGCCGGGCGCGCGGACGTAGAACGACACCATCTTGTCGTTGGTGTGCCTGCCCAGCGTCGAGGACACCGAGAAGCCGTCCTTGGTCACCCGATCCAGGGCCTGACCCACCGCGTCGAGGGTGTCGACCTCCACCATGATGTGGATCAGGCCGGGCGCACCGCTGTGGGGAGCCGGGCACAGCGCCAGGCTGTGGTGGCGCTCGTTGACACCGAGGAACCGGACCCGCATGGGCCCGAACTCCGGCGGCGCCGGGATGCGGAAGGCGCCGCGCGGCAGGAACCCGAGCACGTCGGTGTAGAAGCCGAACGCGCCGTTGGGGTCCATGGTCGGCAGCACGACATGGCCCAAACCCTGTGCGCCCGTGACGAATCGCCCGCCGAACGGGGTCACCACCGGGCTGTGGTCGAGCACCGCGCCGTGGAAGATCTCCAGGGTGGCGCCGGTCGGGTCCTGGAAGGTGACGACCTCCTCGACCCGGCGAGCGTCGGCCTCCTCGACCGACAGCGGTTTCACCGCGATCCCGGCCGCGGTCACGGCTTCCTGCACGCGGACCAGCGCGGTATGGTCGCGGACCTCCCAGCCGATCGTCACGATTTCGTCGCTGTCACCCGGCACGACGGTGATCCGCGCCGCGCGCTCGTCCATCCGCAGGTACAGCGCGTCCTCGTCGGGCCCGCTGCCCTGCGCGAAACCGAGCACCTCGAACGCGAACTTGCGCCACCGGTCCATGTCGGCGGTCTGGATCTTGACGTAGCCGAGGCCTTTGATGTCTGTCATTTCCGTTGTCCTTCTTGGTATTCGGGTCAGATCATCGAGCGCAGGTTGTCCGCGGGCTCGAGACCGAGGGAGCTGACGGCCGAGGCGTGGTACACCGTGCTCGGCACATGGATGGCGTGGGCGAGGCCGACGTGCGCGTCGCGCCAGTAGCGCTGCAGCGGCTTGTCCATCCGCATGGCGTTGCCGCCGGAGCGGGCGAAGATCTGGTCCACGGCAGAGACCGCGCGCCAGGCAGCGCGGACCTGGGTGCGCCGGACTGCGGCCCGCTCGGCGAAGCTGATCTCCTTGCCCGCATCGACCGCGTCGAAGATCTTGTCGGCATTGGCGAGCAGCTCCTGGCGGGCGGCGTTGATGTCGGCGGCGGCCTCGCCGATGGCGAACAGCACGTACGGATCGTCCTTGACCGCGGTGCCCTGCGCGCCGACCCGGTCGCGTTGGTAGTCCAGGTGCGCGGCCAGCGCGCCCTCGGCGATGCCGACCACCGCGGAGCTGATGCCCAGCGGGAACATCGTCGACCACGGCATCTTGTACAGCGTCTCGGTGACGCCGTACTCCTTCTGCGCGGTGCCGTCGATGACGTGGTCACCGTTCATCACCCGGTAGTCGGGCACGAACGCGTCCTTGACGATGATGTCCTTGGACCCGGTGCCCTTGAGGCCGACCACATTCCAGGAGTCCTCGACGATCTGGTAGTCCTGGCGCGGCAGGATCATGTGCAGCATCGTCGGCGGCATCGCCATCTTGCCTTCGGTGTCACCGAGCATGGCGCCCAGGAAGATCCAGTCGCAGTGGTCGGTGCCGGAGCTGAACTGCCAGCGGCCGTTGAAGATGTAGCCGCCGTCGACCGGACGGGCGATTCCGGTCGGCGCGTAGGGCGAGGCCATCCAGGTGTCGTGGTCGTCGGCCCACACCTCGTCCTGCACCTTCGGATCGGCGAAGGCCAGCTGCCACGGGTGCACGCCGACGATGCCGGCGATCCAGCCGCTGGCCGGGTCGAGTGCGGCAGTGGCCATCACCGTCTCGGCGAACTCGCGTGGATGCGCCTCGAACCCGCTGTACTTCTTGGGCTGCAGCAGGCGGATCGGGCCCGCCGTCTTGAGCAGCTGCGCCGTGGCATCGGGGAGTTGCCCGAGACGCTCGGCCTCCGGGGCCTGATCGCGCAGCTTGTCCGCGATCGCGGCGATGTTGTCGAGAACTCTGGTCATCGTCGGTGATGCTTTCTGTTCGGAGGGGTTGGGGTCAGGACATGGTGTTGACGACGGCGCCGCGGGCGATGTTGTCGGCCACCTCGGCCTCCCAGCTCGTCACCGCGCGTTCGGTATCGATCTCGAACTCGAACCGCGTGGTCATGTCCTCGGTGACGTCGTCGACGTCGACATAGAACTGCTTGTACCAGCGGCGCAGCTGATACACCGGGCCGTCCTCCTCCGACAGCAACGGATTGTCGATGGGCGCCTTGTTCTTCCAGATCTCGACGTCCTGCTCGAAGCCGTACTCGACGCCCTGCGCGAACTGCGCCGCCATCGCGTTGGCGTCGGAGTCGGACATGCCCTGCGGCTTCTTGACCATCGCGCCGTACTGCAGCACGAACGAGTTCTCGTCGACCGGGTAGTGACAGTTGACGAGCACCGTCTCGATTGTCATCCCGTTCGATTCGCTCCACAGCCAATCGAGCATGTAAGACGGCCCGAAGTACGACGCGTCCGACCGCAGGGCGGAATCCGGGTCGTCGTAGCTGGTGCCGACGGTCACGTCGTGGCGGGGGGTCGAGCGCATGTACTGGGTGGCGACGTGGCCCTCGAAGACGTTCTTGAAATAGCGGGGGAACGAGTAGTGCACGTAGAAGAAGTGCGCCATGTCGACGACATTGTCGACGATCTCGCGGCAGTGCGAGCCCTCGATCAGAATCGAATTCCAGGTCAGGTCCGTCCATTCCGGAGTGCCGTAGCCCTCGATCTCGGGAATGGTCACCTCGTCGGTGGGCTTGGAGCCCTGCGGGTCGTGCCAGACGTAGAGCTGGCCGTTGCGTTCGAGTGTCGGCCAGGTGCGGGTCTTGGCGAGCGGCGGCACTCGGCGCGCGTACGGAATGGCCGTGCACTTGCCGTTGCCGCCCCAGCGCCAGTCGTGGAACGGACAGGCGATGGAATCGCCCTTGATGGTGCCGTGCGCGAGGTTGCCGCCCATGTGACGGCAGTAGCCGTCGAGCACGTTCAGCGCGCCGTCGGATTCGGACGCGAACACCACGAGCATGGTGCCGAAGGCCTTCACTTCGTGCGGTCGGCCGTCGCGGAACGACGAGAGCAGGCCGAGGCAGTGCCAGCCGCGGGCGAATCGAGTCGGCGCCGCGGCGGCCTCGATCTGCCGATAGTCGGTGGTGGTGTCCTGTGATCGGCCGTTCGGCGAGTTCTCCGGCATCGAAACCTCCATGTTCGGACGGAGTGGGGATGAGCTGCGCTGATGGTCGCGCCGCGCGGGGGTCGGCGGGGCGTCGTGTTCCCGGTCAGCGGACATGTTTTCGTGCCGGTGGACCGACGTCCCGATGACCGGGAGAGGAACCGATCACAGTCTGCGCACCGCCCTACGGTGACGGCATCGGGTTTCGACGAGCAGGAGTGAATCATGGGTAACGTCGCGGTGGTCTTGGACACCGATGCCATCCGGCTGTTCGCACAAGCCGCGCGCTCCGACAATCCGGCCTATCGGCTCGCCGATCGGCCCGTGGTCCCGCCGACCTTCCTGCCCGCCGACGGAGCCGCGACGGGGGAGCGGGTCGAGACCGATCACCGGTTCTTCGGTCCGCCGCCGCGCGCGGGCGACCAGCTGACCGCGATCCGCGCGGGCACCCCCGGCCAGCCCGTCGTCGCCGCCGCGGAGTCGCTGACCCGATACTTCGACCGCACCGGCGGCCTCGTCGCCGAGTCGTGGGCAGCCGCGGAAACCCTTGCGGCCGAGCGGGTTTCACCACAGTCCGCGGCCCTGCTGGCGACCTACGCCACCGACTGGCTAGGCGCCGAGTCGATCCGCCGTTTCCGCACCAGATCGGTGCGACCGCTGCCGCCCGGCGACATCATGACCTGCTCGGGCCAGATCGTCCAGAGCTATGTGCAGGACGGCGAATCGCGCGTGGACGTCACCCTGGCAGGCACCGACGCCGCGGGCAACATCGTCGTCCGCGCCTGGGCTACCTTCACCGTGCCAGTGGACTGATCCGGGCCCGCCACTGTGCCGATCCCAGCACGGGATTCACCCGTTCCGGGTGAGGTCGGCCTCGACGGTGCCTGGTTGGCTGAATCTCGCCGACCGCCCGGACGAGCGGTCCGACGCGAGGAGCGCGCGTGAACTCGTACCCGCCGATCGACGAGCACGGCATCGTCGGTGATCTGCAGACAGCGGCGCTGGTATCGGCCGACGGAACGATCGACTGGTGGTGCGCGCCGCGCTTCGATTCGCCGAGTGTGTTCGCGTCGCTGCTCGACAGCGAGAAGGGCGGACACTGTTCACTCGCCGTCGAACCCACCGCCAGCGCGGTGACCATCCGGCAGCTGTACCTACCCGATACCGCCATTCTGTTGACGCGGTTCTCCGGGCCCGACGGCGTGGGCGAGGTCGCCGACTTCATGGAACCGATCAGGGGCACCGAACCCGCGGCGCGGCACAGGTTGGTTCGGGTCGCGCGGGTGGTGCGCGGAAGTCTGACCTTCACCCTCGCCTGCCGCCCCCGGTTCGATTACGCCCGCGCCACCCACACCCTCGATCTGACCGACGAACGAACAGCCGTCTTCCGTTCTTCCACAGCCGATCTCCACTTGCAGGCCACCGACGCGATCGCACTCGACCCCGACGGCGCGGATATCACCGCGCGCTTCACGTTGTCCGCAGGCGAGCGCGCCGCCGTGGTACTGACCACCGCCTCCGTCGGCGCGGCTGTCTCGGCGGCGCCCGCGTGGGAGTCGATCGCGGACGAATTCGACCGGTGCCGCTTCTTCTGGCAGACCTGGCTGCGGTCGTCCACCTACCGCGGACGCTGGCGCGACATGGTCAACCGTTCCGCGATCACCCTCAAACT
Source organism: Nocardia sp. A7 (assembly GCF_046549215.1). Taxonomy (NCBI): domain Bacteria; kingdom Bacillati; phylum Actinomycetota; class Actinomycetes; order Mycobacteriales; family Nocardiaceae; genus Nocardia; species Nocardia sp. A7. The sequence continues at coordinate 733,359 of NZ_JAJPWE010000002.1, forward strand.
TCTCACCTACGCCCCGAGCGGCGCCCCGATCGCCGCGGCCACCATGGGATTGCCCGAACAGATCGGCGGCGAACGCAATTGGGACTATCGCTATACCTGGATCCGGGACGCGTCGCTGTCGGTACGGGCGTTGACCGACCTCGGTTTCACCGAGGAGGCCTACGCCTTCCGTAACTGGCTGCGTGACCGCGTCGACGCGGGCGGCACTGCCTCCGGCGAGCCCTTGCAGATCATGTACCGCGTTGACGGTGACCCCCACCTGGAGGAAGTGACCCTGACCCACCTGGAGGGATACCAGGGTTCGGCGCCGGTTCGGCTCGGCAACGGAGCGGCAGATCAGATCCAGCTCGACATCTATGGCGAGGCCGCCGACGCGCTGGCGCAGGCCACCGGAATGGCCGGCATCGCAGGCTGGCGGACGTTCACCGGCCTCATCGACTGGCTCGCCGACAACTGGGACCGCCCCGACGAGGGCATCTGGGAAACCCGCGGCGGCCGCCAGGAATTCACCTACAGCCGACTGATGACCTGGGTGGCCTTCGACCGCAGCATCCGCATGGCGACCGAGAACGCCCGGCCCGCCGACATCGCCCGCTGGACAGGCGAACGCGATGCGGTCTTCCGGCAGATCATCGACCGGGGCTGGAGCGAGAAACGTCGAGCATTCGTCCAGCACTACGCCACCGACGTACTGGACGCCTCCTTGCTGCTCATGCCGCGGATGGGATTCCTGTCCCCGCGCGACCCGATGTGGCTGAGCACGCTCGACGCGATGGACAAGGAGCTGGTCAGCGACAGCCTGGTCTACCGCTACGACCCCGATGCATCACCTGACGGCCTGCGCGGCACCGAAGGCACCTTCAATCTGTGCAGCTTCCACTACGTCGAAGCCCTCGCCCGAACCGGCCGAGTGCAACAGGCCCGCTACGCCTTCGACAAGATGCTCACCTACGCCAACCACGTCGGCCTGTTCGCCGAGGAGATCGGCCCCTCCGGCGAACAACTGGGCAACTTCCCCCAGGCTTTCACCCACCTGGCCCTGATCGCCGCCGCCATCGCCCTCGATGAAGAGCTCGACCGCGTCGAATCCCAACCACACTCGGCACACTGACCCGAAACCCGACTGCGGGCTCGGCTGTGCAGTCACTGGTTCCGCAGCGTCGGCGGCCGTATCCGTTCGAGTCGTCCCCGCGGGGCATGCGCCGCCGGGCCCTCCGCGAACCGCTGTGATGACCGTGCCAGTTCGAATGCCCGTGCGATCACGGCTGACTTCAGCTGCCACAGACCTGCGGTATGCGTCGCATCGAGCCCGGTCAAGCCGGCGATTCGGTGTAGCCGGTAGTTGACCGTGTTCGTGTGGATGTGCAGGATTCGGGCCGTGCGCTGGCGGTTCATGTCATTGGCGATGAGGACCTGCAGTGTCCGGAACAGATCGGGATGGGCATCCAGCGGTGTGAGCAGCTGCCCGAGCGTGGCCAGGCCGGGCCCGGGTCGGGTGAGTTGGTATTCGAGCGCGAGGTCCTCGAACCGATAGAGTCGCGGCGCGTAGCCGAGCCGCCCGACGACGTCGAGAAGTTCATGAGCGCGCTGCGCGGCATCCGGAATGTCGTCGGTCCCGGCGATGATCATGGTCGCCGAGATATCGACCCGGGCGGCGTGTGAGAGCACCTCGATCAGGCTGTCGAGTCGGGTGTCATCGGAAGTGCCACCGGGGATCAGGACCGTGCCCCCGCCGATCGACAGCATGGCGAGCGCGTCATCGCGATGCTGTGCGAGGGCGGTGTGCACTCTGCGGAGTCGGCGCCGTGCGTCGATCGCGTTGTCGATCGGCGGCTCGTGATCGTCGAGGTCTCGGGGGATCGACAGTGCCAACACCCGATAGGTGTCGGCGACACTGACGCCGCAGTTGCGCGCCATGGGCGCCGTGGCTCGGCCGGCGAGGAGGGCGGAGGTCAGGGCTCGCACCGCGGTGAGGTGTTCGCTGACCACGCCGCGATACTCGCGCAGGTAGGCATCGATCATCGTGGTGGACATGAGGTTCGAGATCGCCATGGTCATGCGGAGTCTGTCGATCAGCGCGTCGCGATCGTAGGCCGCGTCGGGGGCACACATCACGTCCACGCTCACGCGCAGTGCTTCGTAGAAGGCGCGCAAGACGGTGTCGATCGGCACGCCTTCGCGAGCCCACCCTGCTGCGGCAGCCGAGAACCAGCGCAGCTGCTCGGACACGTTGCGGCCCGCGCTGATGCCGTCGCCGATCTCGAGACACTTCTTCGTCACGGTGGCGATGTCGCCGGATATCGCGTCGCCCAGATGGGTATCGCGCGTGGCGACATTGTCGATGAAGTGGTTGACGAGCTGACCGGTGAGGCTCACCGAATCGGGCAACGGCAACCGCATCGACGAGCTGTCCAGTTCGATCGTCATCGTTGGCTCCCGTTCTCCGGTCTACATGGGCGAGAATGATTAGTAACTTATCAAACTCGACCTCAACTGTCTGTAGATCGAAGAATGCGTTGCGCAACCTCGTTGTGCAACCTAAATGCCTGGTAAGTCTGTCTTGGTGATGCGGCAGTGAGCCCATGGTTGGACAGAACGAGAAGTAACTTCTACCTTGGGCGTCTGAGCGGCTGGCCAGCCAGAGCGCGGAATCCCGGTGCTGTGCCGAGCAGACCTGACCACCAAGGCACCCACGAGGCCTACATCGACGTCATCTTCGACAACTGCTGGGACCCTGACGATCCGGTGAACAATCCCAGCCCGGACCGGGTGACGTTCGGCTGCCGTGTCGGTTTGTACTGGGACGCCATCGATCACATCCTCGCCGGGCATCGTGACCGCAGGCACTGTCACCACACACTGGCTCGCCGCTCGCCTTCGCGACAGTGGATCGCGGAAGGCGCACAGGTAGGACGCACCACTTGTTGCAACGGTCGGCAGTTGTGTGCGTTCGCGCCCGCTCCGCTCAGCGGCGTCACAGGACGTGTTTACTATGATCAGCCGCGCGAAGGTCTGGTTCACCCGATTCAGGTGAGGCGCGCGGTTTGGAGTCGGCGAAAGATACGCCTACGGGATCGACTACAGGGCTCGGCCCTGTCCAAATCCTGTGCCGATGTTTTCGACGGCGCCACCCACGCGACCATTTTCACGGTGCCGGTGCGGACCAGGACTTGGGAACAATCCGGCGACCTTGATCGCTCACAGGCGGCCACTGTTCGATATCCATAGACAAGGAGATCCAGTGAAACTCGAGAAGAGCATGTATGGGATCGCGTCGATCGCTGCGGTTGTGCTGTTGACAGCGGCGTGTGGCTCCGATGATGAAGGATCCTCTCCGGCTACCACGTCGACCGTCCAGACCAGCACAATGCGTAGCAGCATCGCCGCGACGGCGTCCTCAGCGGTGAGCTCGATGCGCGACAGCACGCAGCAAGCGGTGCAGGATGCGATCAACAAGGTTTTGGTTGCGGCCCCGATCACCTTCGACGCGGGTAGTTCAGACCTCGGCGTGACCGACACCGCCACCTTGAAAGCTGTTGCGGCCGCGCTACAGGGCAACGACACCAAAATTGAAATCACGACCTATGCCGAAGATTCGAATCCGGCTGCCGCCAAAACGCTGGCCAAGGCCCGAGGTGACAATATCGCGGCCGCGCTCGAGGCTGACGGCATCGATAAATCGCGCATCACGGTGAATTCCGATGCGAACCCCTCCGATTCGGAGGTTGATGCCAATCAGGCGAAAATCACGGTTGTGGACGGATAATTGGCGACGCCCGACAAAGGCAGCAAAGGATCCGCCGCGGCGCTCTCGCCGCGGCGGATCTCTGATATGAGAGCAACTCGCTACGGAGTCGAAAGCGCAAGGAAGCAGCCCGGCTGTTCGGGTTGGTGGCTTCCGGCAATGCCCGGCGCTGCGCCCATGCGGCGCCATTCTGCGCGGACCCCGCGGCTTTCGGATGATCACCACGTGTGCGAGGCGGTTGCGTTCAGCGGCCTGCGGAGGGCCAGGAGGCCGCGTCGGTGTTTCGCGATACTCGACGCAGCAGGGCTACGAGGGTCTGCCGTTCCTGCTCGTCGAGGCCCTCCAACAGTCGGCGGTCTCTGTCGACGCGGCCGGGTAGTTCGGCGTCGACGAGTTCGCGGCCGGCCGCGGTGAGTTGCAGTAACACCACGCGGCCGTCGCGCTCGAACGGTAGGCGTTCGATCAGCCCTGTCTTCGTCAGCCGATCGGCGTGTTTGGTGGTCGAGGCGCCGCTGGACATGGTTCTTGCGGTGACCTCGCTGGCGCGCAGTGGGCGGTCGGCGCGGGCGAGGGCGCACAGGATCTCGAACTCGCTGCGGGTGATGCCCCTCGGGGTGAGCGCCTGGTCGAGCTGGTGCAGCGACAGTGTGCTGATCCGGTTGATGCGGCCGAGGACGTCGATCGTGGAAGTGTCCAGCTGCGGATAGGTTCGGGCCCATTCGGCTCGAACGCCGTCGACGAAGTCGGGGGAGGTGTCGCCCATGCGCTTATCCTAGGCGACCGGGTTCACACTGTTTCAAATATAGTTTATAAGTAAAATACTTGTAGAATGATGGAGTGCCTACCGTTACTCCCGTCCTCCAGAACCGGCCCACTGCCTCCCGGCTGCGGCACGCCGGCGGCGCGCTCGCACACTCGGTCTCGGCATCCACCTGGCGGCGGGCGCTCGAGGTGCGGTCTGCCGACGCGACCGTGGCGGCCTCGATGCGTGTCGGTGCTGCGGCCGCACTGGTGTTCGTCGGCTGTGGTCTTCTCGATCTGCGCCAGTACGCCGGCTTCGCGATGCTCGGCGCGCTGGCCTCGGCCTTCGCACGGCACGAGCCGATGGTCCGGGTCGCGGCCAAGGTGACGCTCGTCGGGGCGCTACTCGTCGCCTTTGTGGCAGGCGGCGGATTGCTGGCGCTCGCGCACGTCCCGATCTGGGTAGAGGTCGCGCTGATGTCTGTCGGTGCCGCGATGGCGGCGGCATCGGTGTCCGCCTTCCGGATCACCGGTCCCGGCCCGGTGATCCTCGTCTTCGCGGCCACCGCGGCCGTCGGTTACGTCACCACCACCGGCGACGTCGTCCGCACGTGCCTGGCGGCGGCGATCGGTGCCGCGGTGGGGTTGCTTGCCCTGGCGACGCCGCTGCTGATCCTGCCGCTCGGCCCGGCCCGGCTTGCCGTCGCGCGGGCACTGGCGGCCGTCGCCGCCCTCGAGGGCGGCGGACCGGTCGAACCGGCCCGCGCCGCGCTCGCGCAGGCTCGGGAGAAGTTGGCGCTCAGCGGTGTTCGTGGCAACGATTCGAGGCATCACAGTGACCTGATCGTGCTGCTCGACGAGGCGGAAACCGCGGTCGACGACTGGGCGGCGGGGGACTCTGCGCGGCTGTTCGAGGTGGCCCGTCACGAAGCCGAACTGCGAAAGATCAAGCGCCGCAGCACATTATTCGACAACGAGGTGACGGTCGAGGTATCCGCGCTGCCACGGCCGGCGGGATTCGTGGCGACGGGCCTGTCCGGACTGCGCTCCCGCGCGGTCCTCGGCAACGCGGTGCGTATCGCCCTCGCCGCGGCCTGCGCGGGGTGGTTCGCCGCTGCGGTGGGACTCGACCATCCGCTGTGGGCGTCGATGGGTGCGATGGCCGCGATGCAGGGTGTGTCGTACGCGCTGACCGTGCAACGGGCAATCCAGCGACTGCTCGGCAATGTCGGCGGCGCGATCATCGGGGCGCTGCTGATCGCCGCGGGACTTGGCTACTGGCCGACGGTGACAGCGATCGTGGTGCTTCAGGTGGGTGCCGAACTGATGGCCGCTCGCAGCTACGCACTCACCTCGCTCGCGGTCACGCCGATGGCGTTGCTCATGGTCGGCCTCGGGGCACACATCTCGCCTGAGATCGGCGTCAGCCGGATCGTGGATACCTTGATCGGCGTCGCGGTGGGCGTCATCGTCGCGGCGGTGACGATCAGCCGCTCGGATCTTCAGCATCTTCCGGCATCCGTGCGGGGCATGTCCGCACCGGTGGGCGCGGCAGCGAGGGGTTCGCTACCGCTGTCACGCTGAGTCGGTCGGGTGGTCATGATCCACCGGCGGGGTGAGTTCCTCGACCGCGACCAGATTCCCACCGGACTGTTTGGCTCGGTACATCGCCGCGTCGGCGGATTGCAGCAGTCGGTCCGGAGTCGGGCGGGGACATCGCGGACAGGCCGCCGCGTCGAACACCGCCACCCCGACGCTCGCGGTCACCACCACCGCGCCCTCCGCGGGTTCGGCGACCACCCGGCACAATCGTTCGGCCTCGCTGCGGGCGGCGGCCGCGGCGAGCGGGGCAGCCACCACGAACTCCTCCCCGCCCGTCCGCGCCACCACCGCCATCTCCCCGGCGGCATCGCGCAACCGCCTCGCGGTTCGCACCAGCACGAGGTCGCCGATGCGGTGACCCCAGGTGTCGTTGACGCGCTTGAACCGGTCGAGATCGAAGCAGATGACACAGATCGCGGGGTTTCGGTCCATCAGCTGCGGTAGTCGGTTCTCGAGGCCCCGCCGGTTCAGCAGTTCGGTCAACGGGTCCGACAGCGACTCGGTGCGCAGCAACCAATAGAGAAACTGGTATGCGGGCACCGTGGTGACCACCGATGCGAGCAGCAGGCCGACCGCGACGGCCAGGTGGACATCCCCGCCACCGGTGGCGATCCGCACCGAGAACACCACCACCGACAGCAGCGACCAGGCCGAGTGCACGGCCAGCGCCCGTGCGCTGTGGAAGTAGCTCAGATAACTGCCGGTGGCCAGGAGCAGCACCGCGCCCATCGCCCCGAACAGCCGATCCGGCAGCTGGAGGAATTCCACCGTGAACAGCAGGTCGGCACAGGCGATCAGCACCAGCGACTCGGTCTTGCTCGGCCAGCGCAGCAGCCACCAGCGCAGTGCCCAGAGCGTCCCGGACAGCACGCCGATCGTCGAGGCGATGCCGGGGCTGCCGGGCGGCCCCACCGGTGTTCCCGCGATCACCGCACCCATCACCGCGATCCCCGCTCCCGCGATGCCGATCAGTATTTTCAGCGGTAGGAGCGCCGACCGAGCCGCCAGGGTGCGGACCAGCCATCGGTAGTCGACCGGGTCCACCCACCAGGCCCGCAGCGTCTTGCTGTCATTCATCGACTCACCCTTGGTCCCGACCGCATCGCCCGCCTCGTTCGTGCCGACCGTGAGAATTCCCGGAGATCTCACCAGCTGATCGGCAGAAGTCTAGGCGGACCTGCTCGTATCCGACGCCGCATGCGAGTCACAGCCAGTGTGGACGTGTCGGCCGCAGCGATCCGCCGGTCCCGGATGTCACCGGGCGCGCTACGTTGCAGCCCGTGACGGAAATTTCAGGAAGCGCATCGCGTGACGAACGGCGACCGGACGTCGAACGACGGCTGATCGCGGCCGTCACGAATCTCTGCGCTGACGGTGGGCGTTTCGCCGATCTGAGCATTGCGCGGATTGTCGGTGCGGCGGGGATCGGCCGTGCGACGTTCTATCTGTATTTCCCGGATCGCTCGGCGTTCTCGCTGCGCCTCGTCGATCACGTTCGCGCGGAGTTGGCCGGCAGTGTCGCGGCGGTGTGGCGATCCGCCGGAGATCGCGACGCGTTGGCGACGGCGCTCGCCGATTTCGTCGAGATCTACGCGAACGAGTACCCGTTGATCACCGCGGTCTTCGACGCGGCCGTCACCGATGCGCAGGTGGCCGGGCGGATGGAGGACAACGTGCAGGCGTTCATCGCGGAATCCGCTCGAACTATCGAAGTCGCTCAGCAGCGGGGGATCGTCAGTGGCGATGTGCCTGCCATCGAGACCGCCTCGGCACTCGTCTGGATGGTGGAACGCACCTGCTCCCGAATGATCGGTGGCAGCGATGAGCAGGGACGCGCGCGCCTGACTCGCGCACTGACGACCATCATCTGGAACAGCCTCCATTCGTGAGAAATTGGGGTTGGACAGCATGTCCAACCCCCTGTTAACGTCGTTGTTCATGACGACCACGCGCTTTCTGAACCGCGACCTCGCTGGGCACCGTTTCGATCCCCGTCTCGTGCGGCGGTTGGAACAGGGTCTCGAAGAGGTCGACTCGCTCGCCGATGCGGTGGTCGCTTCCTTCGGCACAACTGCGGAGCACTCGTTCCGTGCTGTCAACGCGTGGCTCGATGGCGAAACCGGCGTGCCGAACAGTCTCGCGACAATGCTGGAGCCGATCGCCGAGCTACCTGATTGGCTCGACTGGAACGCAGTCGAGCAGGGTTCGACTGCGTTGTGGCGCAACGGGATTCTGTGGATCGGGCTGAGTTTCAACTGCGCGGCGCTGGCGGCCGGGTATCAATCCGGGGCCGGGGTCAAGCCGCTCACCTTCACCGGCGAATTGAACTACCGGTCCCGTCGGCGGATGCAGGAGACCGGGCGGTGGTTTCTCGCGGCGACGTCACCCGGGGCGTTGCGACGAAACGGCCCCGGTTTCCGGGAGACCGTTCGCGTCCGTTTCATGCATGCCGGCGTGCGTAAGCGCATATTCCAGTCCGGTGAATGGGACCAGCAGGCGTGGGGGATGCCGATCAATCTCACCGATACCGCCTACGGCGTCTCCGGCGAATTCTCGACGATTCCGCTCGCGGCCATGCGTGATGCGGGATTGCACTTCACCGACCGCGACCTCGATGACATCCAACATATGTGGCGCTATATCGGCTACCTGCTCGGCGTGCCCGACGACATGCTTCCCTACAACGCGGCACGGGCCAGGGAAATCATCGCGATCAAAGACCTCACGGACACACCCGCCGACGCGGATTCGCGACAGCTGGTGAAGGCACTGATCGAAAACGGCTTCGACCCGGCCACGGTGCTGCCGAAGTCGATGGTCGACATCGGCACCGGCCCGCTTGTCGCGACGCTGTACGCACTGACCCGACGATGGGCAGGCGAGGAAGTGGCCGACAGCCTCGGCCTGCCGAATACGAGTCTGAAGCACCTACCGACGCTGCTGCGGCCCGCGGTGCGGGCGGGCGAGGTTGCGCGCAGATGGGGACTGCGCGACGATCAGCGACTGGCCCGCCGAACCCGGGAGAGTTTTCGCGCACTGCTCGACGACGCTCGGGCTCCATCGACTGTCGCCGCCGAAGCCGTTGTACGAGCGGCCCTCTGAAACGTCGGCCTGCGGTGGTTTTCGGGCCCGCGGGTCGAGTGGCGGTCACCGCACGGTCGTGTTCATTGAGCGGCCTCTTCTGGTTCATTCGTTGCGAGTACCGATGATGTATTCGATCGTAGGTTGACATGCACAAAGCAATTGGGAGTAGTTCAGTGCCGGTTTCATGGCGTCGTAGCACCACCGTTCTCGCCCTCTGTGGAGGCTTGCTCACCTCCCCGATCCTGGGTGCGAACCTGACCGCGGCCGGTGCCGCGCCGACTACCGGATCATCGGATTTCGCGCAGTTCGCCGACACCCCGCGACTCGGTAGCGTCGACAACTTCCGCGATGTCGCCGGTACCGGCGCCGGATACATCAACCAGGACGGCCACCATGTCGCCAGAGGTGCGTTCTATCGCTCGAATGCCGTGACACCCGACGACATCGATTGGGCCACACTGAGTCTGCTCGGCCTGCGCAATGTCTATGACCTGCGTAGCGCGAGCGAGATCACGGCCAAGGCCGACCGTCTGCCGTTGGGCGCGAACTATCTCAATATCCCGATCATGAGTGGGGATCTGGGCCAGACATTCCGGGTGAGCACTGCCGAACAGGCCCGCGAACTGCTGCGCGAGGCCAACAGGTCCTTTGTCACCGGTGCGTTCGAACGGGCCGGATTCGCGACACTGCTCACCCAACTGGCGCAACAGCCCGGTCCCGCGGTATTCCATTGCACAGCGGGCAAGGACCGTACCGGCTGGGCAACGTATCTGCTGCTGAGTCTCGCGGGCGTGGATCGGGAAACCATCATCGCCGACTATCTGCTCACCAACGAGTATTCCGCCGCGTCCATCTCCGCCACCATCGCCCAGATGGAAAAGACCAGGGGTGCCGAATTCGCCGCCGCCTATGCCCCGCTGATGGGTGTGGAGCGCGAGTTCCTCGAAGCGGGCATCGACGAGCTCGCGCTCAGCTACGGGTCGGTCGACAATTACCTGCGCGCGGGACTCGGGCTGAGCGAGACCACCATCGAGCAGTTGCGCACCAAACTCGTCCGCTGACCGAATACCGGACCCTGCGGTCGGCCCCGGTGTGACGCACCGGGGCCGAATCTGTCGCGCATCGACTTCTGTGCGGCAGTAGGGCTCAGGCGATCTCAGCGGTGAGCGGCAGCGCGATCACCGAGGTGCCGACGTGCAGGGTGAACCCGCCGGGTTCGACGGCCCACCCCGTGTCGGTCCAGTGTTCGAAGGCACGCTGTGGCAGCTCGATGGTGACGGTGCGTGTCTCGCCGGGTTCGGCGGTGATCGTGGCGAATCCGGCGAGCCAGCGGACCGGCCGGTCGACGGCGCTGTGCTCGCGCGAGAGGTAGGCCTGCACGACCTGCTTGCCCGCGCGTTCGCCGGTATTGGCGACCGTGACGGTGCAGCTACGGCCGGAAACGGTGAGCTCGCTGAGTTCCCAGCTGGTGTAGCCGAGCCCGTGGCCGAACGGGTAGGCGGGCGCCACACCGTGTTTCAACCATGCCCGGTAGCCGACGTGAATGCCTTCGGAGTAGACGAGGGCGCCGGATTCGTCGGGTGTGGTGTTCAGGACCGGGACGTCGTCGATGGTCTTGGGCCAGGTGGTCGGCAACCGCCCGCCGGGTTCGGTGGCACCGGTGAGCACATCGGCCAGTGCCGCCCCGAATTCCTGCCCGGGGAACCATGCCAGCAGCACCGCCGCTACATCTTCACGCCACGGCATCTCCACGGGCGCACCGGAATTCACCACGACAACGGTGCGCGGGTTCACCGCGGCGACGGCCGCGACCAACTCGTTCTGGCGGCCGGGCAACCGGAGATCGGTGCGGTCGAAACCTTCGGATTCGATCTGCTCGGTGGTACCGACCACGACCACCGCGACATCGGCGGACCGTGCCGCTTCGATGGCGGCGGCGAACTCTTCGTCGGCGGAGCGCTGCGGGCGGGTGATGCCGAAGGTGACCCCGAGAATCACTCCGAGACCGGGGATCGCCGGTGGAGTGGCCACGGTGATGCGGACATCGACCTCCTGGCCCTCGGCGAGCCTTCGAGTGACCGACCGCTGCGGCGGGTACAGGATCGCGCCGACCGGGTCGGTGCCCTCGAAGGCGATGGTCTGCTCGAGCACCTGCTCGCCGTCGAGTTCCAGGCGGGCAAGGCCGAGAGTGCCGACGCCGATCTCCCACTCACCCGCCATATCTGCGCGCAACCGGGCGCGGATCTCGATGGTCGTGGTGTCGGCGGCCTTCGTGTCGCCGAACAACATGAGGTTGCCCGCGGTCCGGTGCTGGGTGTCGACGACGGCGTCGCCGTCGAGGTATCGCAGCGACAGGCCCGGGGTGCCGGTTTCGGGGTCGGTCACCAGGTCCATCGGCACCGGAACGAGCTTGTCGTCCAAGCGAATGCCGGGCGTATGTGTCACGGGCAGAACAGCTTCGAGGCCGTCGAGGGGAGTGGTGGTGTGCGACGGGATGACGGTGGCGCTACCTCCGCCCATGAACCGCGGCGCGGCGGCATGCGGACCGAGCACCGCGACCTTCGTCTGCGGCCGCAGGGGAAGTACACCGTCGTTGTGCACGAGCACCATGCCGTCGGCGGCGGCCCGGCGGAGCAGCTCCCGCGCCTGCTCGTCATCGAATTGCGGTGCGGGAGCGGGTTCGTCGTCCAGCGCGCCGACCCGTGTCGCGAAACGCAGGATGCGACGGACCTTCTCGTCGATCGCCGACTCGGGCACCTCGCCCTGACGCACGGCTTCTTCCAGCGGCGCGCCCCACAGCGTCCACGGTCCCGGCATCGCCAGGTCGGTGCCCTCGGCGGCGCCGACGGTCGAGCGCACCGCCGTCCAGTCCGACACCACCACCCCGTCGAATCCCCAACTGCCCTTGAGTGGTTCGTTCAGCAACGCGTTCTCGGTCATGGTGGTGCCGTTGACCGAGTTGTAGGCGTCCATGATCATCCAGGCCCCGGCGCGCACGCTCCGTTCGAACGGATACAGGTACAGCTCGTGCAGCGCGCGATCATCGACCCGCACGTCGACGGTGAAGCGGTCGGTCTCGGCGTCGTTGGCCACGTAGTGTTTCGGGCACGCGCTCACCCCGTGCGCCTGCACGGCTTCGACGTAGGCGGCCGACATCTCGCCGGTCAGTACCGGGTCCTCGGAGAAGCATTCGAAATGCCTTCCGCCGAGCGGGGATCGGTGCAGGTTGATGGTCGGCCCGAGCACCGCGTACACGCCTTTGCGCCGTGCCTCGTGCGCGATGAGCGCGCCGATCTCGCTGAGCAGTTCCGGGTTCCAGCTCGCCGCCACCGCGGTCCCCGACGGCAGGCTCACCGACGGGTCGCGTTCGTCCCACTGCTCACCGCGCACCCCGGACGGACCATCCGACACCGGCATCTCCGCCAGCCCGATCGCCGCCTCACCCGCGAACCGGAACATCCCCGCGCCGGAGATCAGTCGCAATTTCCCGGGCAGGTCGAGCTTCGCGAGCAGTTCTTCGATGCGGTCGTCCACGTGGATGTCCTGTCTCGAGTCGGATGACAGCTATCAGGCTACTGACGCGCTCCGGAAATCAGCCTCGTGACGTTTGCTCGGCGCAGCGACAAGGAGAGGTTTGTCCACGTCACGGTGCCGGTTTCGGAATAGTTGCGATGGGGCCCGTGTTGCCTCCGGCATGACCAATAGCGATCTCGGGAAATTCGGTGTGTGGCGCTATTACGAGGGGTTCACCCCCGCGGCAGCCCGCGAGCTCGAGGAACTGGGATATGGCGCGTTGTGGCTCGGGGGTTCGCCGCCTGCGGATTTGCCGGTGACCGAATCGCTGCTGGAGGCGACGGAGTCGCTGACCGTCGGTACCAGCATCGTCAATATCTGGACGGCGCCCGCCCAGACCGTCGCCGAGTCCTTTCACCGCATCGACCAGCGGTTTCCTGGCCGTTTCCTGCTCGGCATCGGGGTCGGGCACCGGGAGGCCAACGGTGCGGGGGCGGTCAAGCCGTACGACGCGCTCGTGGCCTACCTGGACGAACTCGACGCGGCGGGGGTGCCGAAGGAGCGCAGGGCGCTGGCCGCGCTCGGACCGCGCGTGTTGAAACTCGCCCGCGACCGCACCGCGGGCGCGCTGCCCTACCTCGCCCCGCCCGAGCACACCGAAACCGCCCGCGAAACTCTCGGCGCAGGCGCGCTGCTCGTCCCGGAGCAGAAAGTGGTCCTGGATGACGATGCGGCAAGGGCACGGGAGGTCGCCAGGGGCACGGTCTCCATGTATCTGGGGCTGGTGAACTACCTGGGCAATCTGCGCCGCCTCGGCTTCTCCGAGGAGGACATCACCAAGCCGGGCAGCGATCGGCTGATCGACATCCTGGCCGTCAACGGCACACCGACCGAAGTCGCGGCCGGATTGGTGGCGCACCTGGACGCGGGGGCCGACCATGTCGCGATCCAGCCGTTGAACGAGGACTACCTCGAGGCGCTCCGCGCGCTGGCCTCGGTGCTGCCGTTCACTCGGTGAAGGCGCAGGGCGGAGTAGACAATATTTCAAATCTGTATACAACTGGTGAGAACCTGTTCTAAATTTGGCTTCGACGACGCGAATCGCGGTCGATCACTGACGAATCGCCGCCACGGAGGTCGCTGTCGATGCCATCGGGTGAACCACTCTCGCCACAACTGACCGAACTCGGCTATTACGCGCTGTCGCGGCATCCGGTCACACCCGCCGAACTCGCGGACGAGGCGGTGCTGGCCGACCGGATCGGTCTGGGCACCGCCTTCGTCTCCGAGCGGTTCAACATCAAAGACGCCGCCGTTCTCGCCGGCGCACTGGCCGCGGTGTCGACCAGGCTCGGCATCGCCACCGCGGCGACCAACCACAACACGCGTCATCCGATCGTCACCGCGAACATGGGCGCGACCCTTGCCGAACTCAGTGGCGGCCGTTTCGCGCTCGGTCTCGGACGCGGAATCGCGCCACTGTGGCAGGTTCTCGGACTGGCGAACGTGACCGGCGCGCAACTGGGCGAGATCACCGACATCCTGCGCAGATTGTGGCGCGGGGAGACGATCATCGGCCACGACGGCGCGATCGGTTCCTTCCCGGTGCTGCATCTCGGCGTGACACTCGCGTCGCCACCGCCGGTGCTGCTGGTCACCATGAGCCCGCGAACCCTGCAACTGGCGGGCCGCATCGCGGACGCCGTCGTCCTGCACACCTTCCTCAGCGCGGAAGCCACCGCCGCCGCGGTGTCGACGGTGCGCGAGGCCGCCGAACGCGCCGGGCGTGATCCGAACTCGGTGCGGATCTGGTCGGTCGTGGCCACCGTCGGCGACGATCTCGACGAGCAGGACCAACTGCGTCGCCTCTACGGCCGCCTGGCCACCTATCTGCAGGGCTATCCCGACATTCTGATGCGCGCGAACGGCTGGCACACCGACGATCTGGCACGGGTGCGGGCGAGCGCAGCGTTCACCTCGGCGCGCGGCGCGATCGACGCGACCGCTGAGGCCGCCGAACTCGCCGAACTCGCGAAGGTGATTCCGCGGGAATGGGTGCGTGACTGCGCAACCGGTTCCCCGACCGCGTGCGCCGCGGCCATCGACCGCCAATTCGAACTCGGCGTCGACTCGGTGATCATGCACGGCGCCACCCCGACCGAATTGGTCCCGGTCATCGAGGCCTACCGGGCAATCCGCTCGACCCGGCGCGCACTGCCGGCCAACCCGGGTTCGGTCGCACTTCCCCTCTCGTCAGGAGTTTCCGCATGAGCGCCGAATACGCACCCGAGACGGTTTCGGGTGATATTCCGACCGATCCGGCCTCTCTCACCCCGGCCTGGCTCACCGCGACACTGCGCGCCGATGGCCACGCCGTCGACGTCGACAGCGTGACCGTGACACCGGTGGGTTCGGGGCAGATGGCCGGCTCGTACCGGCTGGTGCTGCGCTATCGCGGCGACACCCGGCTGCCGGTCAGCATGGTCGCCAAACTCGCCATCGGTTCCGAGGACCATCGCCGATTCGGCGCGGGCGCGTTCCGCAACGAGGTGCGCTTCTACCGTGATCTGGCGGCGACGCTGCGTGCACCGGTGCCGGGCTGTCACGCCGCGGTCATCTCGGAATTCGGCAGCGAATTCGTGCTGTTACTCGATGATCTCGCGCCGGCTGTACAGGGCGACCAGATTGCCGGCTGCTCCGTCGAACAGGCGCGTGCGGTCGCTGTCGCCGCCGCGGGGCTGCACGGCCCGCGCTGGTGTGACGACACGCTGTTGCAGGTCCAGGGCCTGTCTTTGCCCACTGCCGAGGATCGGGAGTTGATGGATTCGGTGCTCGCGCCGATGGCCGACGCGTTCGTCGAACGTTTCGATGATCGGCTGAGCGACCTCGAGCGAGCCACCGTCGCCTGGCTCGTCGCGTCCGCCGGTGAGTGGCTGATCGCTCCCTTGCGGCATTTCGCGTTGTTGCACGGCGATCTGCGCGTCGACAACGTGATGTTCGCGCCGGACGGCACGGTGACGCTGCTGGATTGGCAGACGATCACCCCTGGACAACCGTTGCGCGACATCGCCTTCCTGCTCTCGACGAGCCTCACGATCGAGGACCGTCGCCTGCACGAGCGCGCCATCGTCGCCGACTACCACCGTGAACTCACCCGGCACGGTGTCACCGGTTACAGCGCCGAGCAATGCTGGACCGACTACGTGTCGTCGCTGATCCACGCCCCGCTGATCGTCGTATTCGGTTGCGGCGCTGCCGCTCCCACCCCCCGTGGTGACGAGATGTTCCACACGATGCTCACGCGCAGCGCCGCCGCGATCGACGACCTCATGCCGGGCACCCTGCGCTGACGACCTACGGCTGCTCAGGGGGCGCCGCCATCGCCCGCACCCGGCCCAGTACATCCGGGTAGCGGCGCAGGTGTGCGCCGCCGTTGAGATCGATCGCCGTGCCGGTCATCCACCCCGCGCGGTCGGAGGCGAGGTAGGCGACCGCGTCGGCGATCTCCTCCGGCCGTCCGGTGCGGCCGAGTGGGGTGTTGTCCAGGTACTCCTCGGTCAGCCCGGGCACCAACGAGATTCCGGCGACCAGTGGGGTGTCGACCAGGCCGGGAGATATCGCGTTGACGCGAATGCCACGCTCGGCCAGTTCCAACGCGGCCACCTCGACCAGCATGAGTACACCGGCTTTGGCCGAGCAGTAGGAGGCCATGCCTGCACCAGGTTGGCGTCCGTTGAGTGAGGCGATGCAGATGATGCTGCCGCCGTCGGCGATGTGGCGACCGGCGTGTTTGAGGACCAGGAAGGTGCCGGTCAGGCAGACATCGATCGTGGTCTGCCAGTGCGCCAGTTCGAGTTCGGTGATCGCGCCCGGTATCGAGAGGCCGGCACAGTTCACCACGGCGTGCACACCTCGCGCGGACTCGAAACCCGCCGCGACCGAGTCCTCATCGGTGACGTCCATGCCGATCGCGGTGACATCGTCGCCGAGCAGCGATGCGGCGTCGCCGGCCGCACTGTCGTTGATGTCGGCGATGGTCACCCGGTACCCCTCGGCCGCCAGTGTGCGTGCGGTTGCCAGGCCGATGCCGGACGCTCCGCCGATCACCAGCGCCGAGCGTCGATCCTCGCTCATGCTGTCTCCTCCGTGGTCCGAACCTGGCTGTGCGCGCCGTCGAGCAGATGGCGGCGTAGGAAATGCAGTTGATGGGCGACGGCGGCGTCGAACCACTGGCTACCCGCGAACAGGTCGAAATGATCACACGGGTAGTGCCTGACCTCCGCGCGGGCCTTGAACGCAGCTTTGGCCGCGGCGTGCGGGGGAGCGGCGCGGTCGAAATCGGCGATCTGCACGAGGGTCGCGGCAGTGATGCGGTCCAGATGCCGATCGGCCCGATAGCCGCCGAGCTCGAGTCCGACGGCGGCGTCGACTTCGTTGCGCCAAGTCGGCCCGGCCAGCGCGGTATAGGCCTCGAAGTAGCCCTCGCCGGTCAAGGCCGCCCGCTCGCCGGGTTTGCCGACCAGCGGCATCATGATCGGTGTGCCGCGCAGGCGTCCCGCGATCGCGCTGCGCACACCGGTCACCGCGGAGCGGGTGACCGCGCCGACACCCACCTGGGCCAAGGCGTTGCGACCCGCTGACATGCCGTCGATCATGGGCACCATCGCGATCACCGCGCGGATGTCGGTCCGGTCGGCGGCCACACTCAGCGCGTGCCCCGCGGACTGGGAGATGCCCCACAACACTGTCCGCGCCGGATCGACACCGGGCTGCGTGCGCGCCGCGGCGATCGCGGCGTGATAGTCCTGGACCTGGCCGGTCATCGAGACCCGTTGGCGCGGTTGACCTTCGGAGGCACCGAAGCCGCGGTAGTCGAAGGCGAAGACGGCCACCCCGGAGTCGGCGAGGTGCCGCGCGAACGGCGCGAGACCGGAGTCCTTGGTGCCGCCGAATCCGTGCGCCATGACCACGACGGGCGAGCCCGCGGCCCCCGCGTAGGGACTGTCCGACGCAGGGGAGAAGAACCAGGCATCGCAGGTGGTTCCCTGGGAGAGGAAGGAGATCTGCCGGTAATCGCCGGTCACTGGAGCGCCTCCGCGGTAGTCGTCGCGATATCGGCCACCTCGGCCCACGGCGGCGGCCCTTGCGCCCGGGCCCGTTGCGCTCCCGCCGGCAGTTCTCGTGTCCGCATGTCGTGTTCGTAGAGGAAATAGTCGACCTGCTGGGTGTGGCGGGGGCGGTCGAGCATGTGCCCGGTGTAGCGCTGCTGATCGGTGACGATCACCTCGCGCATCCGCTGCGGCTCAGGCAGTCGGTACCGGCCGACCGCGTACGCCCCGATCAGCCGCGCCTGGGATTCCACGAAGGGGAACAGGGTGGGCGTCGACTGCGCGAATCCGGCGAAGACCAGATCGTCGATGCCCGGCACGAACATCCGCTTGTACAGATCGATCCGATTATCGGGCGCGCTGAGGAATTCCTGATCGAAGAACGGGAAAGTGATGTTGTAGCCGGTGGCGTAGATGACGACATCGAAATCGTCGCTGGTGCCGTCGACGAAATGCGCGGTGTGCCCGTCGAACCGCGCGATATCGGGTTTCGGGAGCACATCACCGGATCCCAGGCGCAACGGAAGTTCGACCGATTGGGTCGGATGTGCCTCGAAGAACTTGTGATTGGGCGTCGGCAGACCGTAGCTCTCCGGGCGACCCGAGATGAGCGGCTGGCCCCACTGCGCGATTTTGCGCTGCCAGGAGTACGGGATGTGGGGGCTGGTCCGGTAGTACTTGTCCGCCGGTCGGCCCGCGATGTATTTGGGCACGATCCACCCACCGGAACGGGTCGACAGACTCAGCGTGTTACCCAGGGCTTTCGACGACAGTTCCACCGCGATATCGGCCGCGCTGTTGCCCAGACCGACAACGAGAATTCGCCGGTTCGAGAAGTCCATCGGTGTGCGTAGGTCGATGTAGTGGTGCGCGTGCAGCGTGGTTCCGGCGAATTCACCGGGAAAGTCGGGATAGCGAGGATCCCAGTGGTGTCCGTTCGCGACGACGAGGAGATCGAAGCGCCGCGTTCCGGTGCGCTGGGTGCGCAGTTCCCAGCCGCCGTCGGGCAGGCGCCGCGCGTGTTCGACGCCGTTCTCGAATTCGATGTGCTCGGTCAGTCCGAAGGCGGCGCTGTAGTCGTCGAGATACTGCTTGATCTGGGTGTGGTGCGGGAAGTCCGGGTAGTGCTCGGGCATGGGGAAATCCCGGAACGACAGCTGATGTTTCGAGGTGTCGATGTGCAGCGACCGATAGGCGCTGCTGTGCCCGTTCGGATTACCGAAGGCCCAGTTGCCGCCCACCCGATCCGACGACTCGAAGCAGGTATAGGGCACGCCGTAGTCGTTGAGCATCTTCGCGGCGGTGAGGCCACTGATGCCCGCACCGATCACGGCGGTCCGCGGTTGATACATGTCCCGATCCCTCCGAGCAGATCTGTAGACAGATTTGCAAGAGTGTCTACTCGCAGTTGTCACATTCTCAGATCTGTCCACTGCTTGCTAGGGTTTTCGAGAAACCCGACGTCGTTCCCGCGTGGACGCCGACCCTGGAAAGCAGGAGTGTGACCGAAGCACCGACGGCGACGGTCGTGGATCGGTTACTCCACGCCGCACAGAAGTTGTTGGCGACCAAGGGAATCCGGGCCACGACGGTCAGCGAGGTCGCTGAGGAGGCCGGAGTGTCACGCGCCTGGCTCTACCGGCATTTCCCCGACAAGACGACCCTGCTCGGCGCCGCGCTCGTCCGGCTGACCGACGCCTTCTGGACCGACGCTCGCGGCGAACTGGATGCGATCGATACCTTCGGTGAACAGCTCGCGGCGGGGGTGCGCATCGGCAGAGGGGCCTACGACGATCCCGGCGCACTGCTCATTCGGCTACGGACCGACGAACCCGAGGAGTTCGCGTTGTGCACCGACGCGGGCGTCTCCGGCCTGATCCCCGACCTGGCGTCCTTCTGGCGTCCCTACGTCGAGGCCGCGGCGACGCGCGGCGAGATTCACCCCGGTCACGACCTCGCTCAGGTCGCCGAGTGGGTGGCGCGTGTGCTGATCAGCCTGGGCACGGTCCACGGTGACACCATCGACCCCGATGACAGGGCAGCGGTGCTGCGTCACATACGGCGCTATGTCCTTCCCGGCCTGACGGCCGATCCCGGCTCCTTCTGAGTCCGGCAATCCGGCCCGATCACGAACGCGACGCAGGCCCGGTGCCGAGCACCGGGCCTGCGTCGCGGGTTCAGGATCAGGGCAGCGGAACCCAGGTGCCGAACAGCCAGAAGCCGTGCTGCGGCGAACCCTGGTCGTGGTGTTCGGGCTGCTGCTGCTGGCGGGGCTGCTGCCGCTGTTCCTGCTGTGCCTCCGGTCGCGGCTGGTCGTGGCCACCCGGATCGGCGCTCGCGACGCCTGCCGCCGCGCCGAGCACACCGACGGCGAGGGTGCCCGCGACCGCGGTCTTGGCCAGAGTCGACTTGATCCTCATTGCAGATCCTCCTGTCGTTCGACCCGCTGGAGTGGGTCGGCGGCCCAGCGATGTGCTGGACCGGTAGTGGAACCTTCGCCGCCGAAACTGGGTGGGCGATGGGTCGCGGATGTGCGCCGGCTGTGAATCGCGTTCGTCCTGGCTCGGTTGCTCACTCACAGTGGACTCACAGACAGGGTCCAGCTACACCCCAGCGGGCTCGATCATGATTCGACCATGACCACGATGTCCGCAGCGAACAGTCCGACGGAGCGAATCCCGCTGTACCGGGGCGACGGCAGTCGCCTGACGGTGCTGGTGGTCGACGACGAGCCGGTACTGGCCGAGATGCTGTCGATGGCCCTGCGCTACGAAGGCTGGGACGTGACCACCGCGGGCGACGGACGCGCCGCGGTGACCGCGGCGCGCGAGACCCGGCCCGATGTGGTCGTCCTCGACCTGATGCTGCCCGACATGACCGGCCTCGAGGTACTCGGCAAACTCCGAGCGCAACTGCCGGATCTGCCGGTGCTGCTGCTCACCGCCAAGGATTCCGTGGAAGACCGCATCGCGGGTTTGTCCGCGGGCGGCGACGACTACGTCACCAAGCCGTTCAGCATCGAAGAGGTCGTGCTGCGCCTGCGGGCACTGGTTCGCCGTGCCGGTGCGGCCACGGCCGACGACGGCGCCCAGCTCGTGGTCGGTGATCTGGTCTTCGACGAGGACAGCCGCGAAGTGAGCAGGGCGGGCGAACCGATCACGTTGACCTCCACCGAGTTCGAGCTGCTGCGGTTGTTCATGCGCAATCCACGGCGGGTGCTGAGCAAGTCGCAGATCCTGGACCGGGTGTGGGACTACGACTTCGGTGGCCGCTCGAACATCGTCGAGCTGTATGTCTCCTATCTGCGCAAGAAGATCGACAGCGGTCGGGACCCGATGATCCATACGCTGCGCGGCGCCGGATATGTCCTCAAACCCGCAGGCTGAGTGGCATTTCCGCGCGCCACGTCGCTGGTCGCTGCGGGCGCGGCTGCTGCTGGGCCAGGTGCTGGTGCTGGTGACCGTTGTCGTCGGGATCGGTGTGGCCACCGAGTTCGCGCTGCAGCAGTTTCTGGTCCACCAGCTCGACACCGAACTGATCGGCGCGCAGAAGCGTTCGCTCGCCGAGTCCGGTGGCGGGCCGAGTCTCGGTCCGCGCCCCGCTGAACCGTCACCGCGCTCCGCTCCGCCCGAAAACACCGGGCCCAGCCCACAGTTCCTGGACCGGCGCGGCATTCAGCCCGGTGCGGTCGGGGCGCTCATCTTTGGTGACCAAGTCGTCTCCGCCGGACGGATCGATGCCGACGGTGCGCAGACCGCGCTGTCGGATGCCGCGCGCAGCCAGCTGTCGCAGGTCGCGGTCGCCGGGGAGCCGGTCACTGTCGAGGTGGACGGGCTCGGGCGGTACCGGGTGATCGCCGACTCGACCTGGACGAACCAGACCGTCGTCACCGGCCTGCCGCTGGCCGACGTGGACGCGACATTGTGGCGGGTGCTGCTGGTGCTGGTGGTCGTGACGATCGTTGTCCTGATCATCGCGACGATCGTCGGCGTCTGGGTGGTCCGGCGCGCGCTGGCCCCGCTCGAGCGGGTCGCGGCGACCGCGTCGGAAGTGGCCGATCTGCAACTCGATCGCGGGGAAGTGCTGCTCCCGGTGCGGGTTCCGGTTCTCGACACCGATCCGCGGACCGAGGTGGGTCGGCTCGGTGGTGCGGTCAACCGCATGCTCGACCACATCGCGGGCGCGCTGTCGGCGCGCCATGCCAGCGAAACGCGGGTGCGGCGGTTCGTTGCCGATGCCAGCCACGAACTGCGTACTCCACTGGCCGCGATCCGCGGCTACGCCGAGCTGGCCCAGCGTCAGCGCGCCGACGTGCCCGCCGAGGTGGGCGACGCGATGAGCCGCGTCGACGCCGCCGCGCAGCGCATGACCGGATTGGTCGAGGACCTACTGTTGTTGGCGCGCTTGGACTCCGGTCGTCCGCTCGAGCACGAACCGGTCGACCTGAGCCTGCTCACCATCGATGCGGTCAGCGACGCGCACGTCGCCGGACCCGATCATCGCTGGGGCCTGGAACTTCCCGACGAACCGGTGGTGGTCACCGGCGACGCCACCCGCCTGCATCAGGTGTTGGCCAATCTCCTCGCCAACGCCCGCACCCACACCGCTCCCGGCACGACAGTGACCGTGTCACTGCGATCCGATCACGCGGGACGAGTGCTGTGGCGGGTCGCCGACGACGGGCCCGGCATCCCGGAAACACTGCGGCCGGAGATCTTTCAGCGATTCACCCGCGGTGACTCTTCCCGGTCCAGGCGCGCGGGCAGTACCGGTCTCGGCTTGGCGATCGTGGCCGCGGTCGTCGAGGCGCACGGCGGTGCCATCACCGTCGACAGCCGTCCCGGCGCGACCGCGTTCACTGTCGTTCTGCCCCGCTGCACGACACCCGAACCCGGCTGATCTCGGCTCACAGCAGGTCCGCAGGTCGCTCCCAGCTCGGTCGCATCGGAGCCACCGACGAGTTACCGTAACCATGGCTGGTCCGATGGCCGCATCGTGGGCCAGGGAAACGCCCTGGAGGAATGTCATGGTGTCAGCCGCATTGCTGATCGTCGCGGGTATCGAGCTCGTGTGCGTCGGCCTGCTGTGGACGCGAACCACACACGTCGCCCGGGTGCTCGTGCTCGGCCTGGTCGGTCTCGGAATCGCCTATGACTCAGTGATTTTCGGACTCGGCGCGCTGATCGGCGAGGGGGCGCTGCTGCACGGTCTGAGTGTCGGCAGGTTCGTCGGCCACGCCGTGCTCACTCCGCTGCTGGTGCTGTGGGCGGTGGATCGCATCGGAGCGGGTCGTCGGTGGCGACAGGCGGCGCAGGTGTTCACCGTTCTGCTGGTCGTATGGGGCGTGGTCGAGCTGGCTCACCTGACACTGGTCCCGTGCCAGTTCGCCGACACGCTGCGGTATTCGGGGGAGAACCCGGCACTCCCGATTCCGGCGCTCGCGGCGACCGCGGTGCTGCTGACGGCGGGCGTGGTGTTGTGGCGCAATGAAGGTCTGCGGTTTCCGACGCTCGGGATCGTGGGACTGATCGTCGCCTCGGGTGCCGCTGTCGCCTGCCCGCCGCTGGGCAATGCCGGGGAGGCGATCATGTTCTGCGCCCTCGTCGGCGCGGAACTCGCAGCATCACAACGATATTCGGCCCTGCGGTCGAGAGATGTGACATCCTCCCGCGATCGGTAGCCGAACAGCTCAGATACCGCCGCTGCCCCCGGCCGTCGCGCGGTGGGAGCGAAACTCGCGGTTTCGGTCCCGGTGGCCGTGCGACGGCGGCGGATTCCTGCGACGAGGTAGCCCGCCGACAGGCACGGCATCGCTACCGCATCGTTGCTGCGGTGGGGCGGAGAGCGGGGTCGGGGGCGAACGAGGTCAAGCCGACCTTGCGGTACCTGGCGGCCAGTCGTTCGTACTTGCGGCGATTACGTGCCATGGGGGAATCGGTCACCACGGCGGGGAGCTGCTGGTAGGCGATGCGCAGTGCGGTGGTGAGTGCCCGGAACTCCCGTTCGTGTCGGCTGGTCCAGGTGATCGGCATCTTGGCCCGAACGTCGGGGTGCATGATGCCGCAGCCGAGGACCATCGCGAAGTGACCGAGGACCGGCGCGCTCAGCCGCCACAGCGGGCCGATCGCCGCGGGCAGGAAGTCCGGTCGCGGGGAGAGGCGTACCGAGCTGGTGGCCGCTTCCAGCGCGGAGGTGACCCGCAGCTCGGCGATCCGCTGCTCGTAGTGGGCGACCAGGTCGGGAAAGGCGGCGATGGGCGCCGAGTTGCCGGGTAGGTGCAGCCCGCTGGTCTTGTGCAGGTAGTGGTCCCAGATCGCCTGGTTGTCCGCCGCCGTCGGGGTGTCGCCGGTGAGCGCGAGATAGGCGCCGCGCTGAACGAAGAAGGTTGAGTAGAGGATCCAGTTCCACGCCTGCGGGTTGAGTGCCGAATAGCGCTCGCCGTCGGGGCCGACGCCCTTGACATCGCGGTGCAGCAGCATCAGCCGCTCGGATTCGGCGTCGCGATCGGCGTCCTCGCCGTGGTAGATCAGCTGGTCGGCCGCGGCGGTGCGGACCGCGCGCGCCCACGGCTGGTAGCGGGCACGTCCGGTCGCCTCCAGGGCCGCGGAGACCGGTGGCAGCATCGGTTGGTCGAACAGGGCGACGCCGAAGAGGCCGAACAGGACCGAGCCGCCGACGGCTTCGAATCGTGCGACAGCAGAGGCGGATTCGCTCGTGGGGGACGCGGTATCGACAGCACCCGGTGGTTGATGCGGCAGGGGACAGGTCATCGGTGAACTCCTTTGTTCCGCCGTAGTGGGCCGTGTCGAGCCCACCTTCACTCATTGTGGTGCAGTGTGACACCACAACTGGTGTGGTGCTAGCGTGCACCAGAATTGGCGGCTGGTCAAGAGTGGTGGGATACGCTCGTACAACAGCTCCCCGCGATGAGCGGGTACGGGAATGGGAGGCGGTCGAGGACGTGCCTGGGCAACCCGATGTCGCCGCCGCTGCGCGTGTC
Source organism: Nocardia sp. A7 (assembly GCF_046549215.1). Lineage (NCBI taxonomy): Bacteria > Bacillati > Actinomycetota > Actinomycetes > Mycobacteriales > Nocardiaceae > Nocardia > Nocardia sp. A7. Next base: position 758,152 of record NZ_JAJPWE010000002.1, read on the forward strand.
TACGGCGGAGTCGCCGCCGACGAACGCCGCTCCCGCCGCCGCGGCGCACTCGTCGACGCCGCGCTCGACCTGCTCGCCGAGGGTGGCGCGCCTGCCGTCACCAAGCGGGCGGTCTGCGCACGGGCCAAGCTCAACGACCGCTACTTCTACGAGCACTTCACCGACCGCGACGCCCTGCTCACCGCCCTGGTCGAAGAACACACCGCGCTCGGCATCGTCACGGTGGTCACCGCGGCCCGCGAGGCCGCCCCGGATCTGCACAGCCAGGTGTACGCCGCCGCCGACGCCGCGATCGGCTTCCTGCTCGCCGACCCCCGCCGGCAGGCGTTGCTGCTCAACGCGCACAGCACCGAGGCATTGCAGGCTGCACGGCTCACCACTCAGCACGCGATCGCGCGCGCGATGTCGGCAGTCGGGCGCGAACTCGTCGCCGAGCCCACCCCCGATCCACTCGACTCCGACATGGCCGCCTACGCGGTGGTCAGCGGAACACTCGAGCTGGTCGCCGCATGGATGCGGGGCGAATTCGCCGCAACGCGAGACCATCTCACCGACCTTATCGCCCGCCTGCTGCTGCTCACCGACAATTCGGGCGTTCTGCAGGTCGCGGGAGTGAAGCCGACCGGCTGAGTCTCAGCACGCCTGCGCCCCGCGCGACAATCGAGCCATCCGCAGGTGGCCTGCTCGAGACCGCGGCCGTATTCGCAGAGCATTCGGCCCGGGCCGAGTCCCCATTGTGATGTGCTCTATTCCGATCGAGTCGTTGCTGTGAACCTGCCGTGCGCGGGTCCATTCCCCGCACTCCACCGCGGGACGAGGGTTCGATATCGGTGAACGCACGTGTGGAGGAATGATCGTATGCGACTTCGGCGAACCGGCCTGTCGGCGGTGGTGACAGCGCTGGCGGCGATCGGGGTGTACGCGGTGACCCCGGTCGCGAGCGGTCAGGTGCCCGAACGTACGGAGACGGTGTACGCGACTTCCTCGCCGGTGACTTCGGTAATCGCCTCGAAAGTCACTCTCGCCGTGCCCTTGCCGCCGGGCAGCCTCCCGCATCCGCAGGCGTGCGACACCCTGTCGTATCTGCGATGGCGATCGGTCGACGGGCCGAGGTCTTCGGTCGACGCCGAACGCGTCCTGGTAGCGCAACCCGGTGTTTTCGAGGGTGCGGGTGCCTTCGACAGCGTGGCGCGCAACACCGTCGCGCGGGCCGCCGAACTGGGCAGCCACATCGAATTCTGGGCACTGGACCGGCGATCGAACTGCCTCGAGGACCACACCGGGGTCGCCGCCGCGCTACGGACCGGATCGTTCGACACCGCCGCGGACTACTACTTCAACGGCGCCGAGGCCGACGGTCGCCGGTTCAGCGGCTTCGCCGAGGGCGAGGCTACGGCCTGGTTGCGAGACCAGGGACTCGCGCAGACCCTGCGCGACGAATACGACGTGCTGCGGATCGAATTCCCCGACCAGGCGGTGCGCAAGCAGAAGGTGCTGTGCGGCGGGCATTCGCTGGGTGGTTTTCTCACCGGTTACTTCGTGGAATGGGACTTCGACGGCAACCCGGCCACCACCGATGACGCCGGTTACAACCAGTGCTCGGGCTATTTCGCGCTCGACACCACCATTCACGCCGGACTGAGCTTGCGTGGCCTGCAGGTTCCCGAGCTTCCCGCCCCGCTCGCCGGAGTGGTGGAAGCCGGCTCACTGCAACTCGATACCGCGCTGCCGGTCCTACGCCTGCCCGCGGTGATCAACCCCGAGACCACCAATCTGCTCGCCCTGGCAGGCCTCGCGGCGCGACTGAACCCCGACGGCGTCAACGACCTCGTCCGCCGCCTACCCGACAACCCCAACATCGCCGCGACCCTACGAACCCTGCTCTCCCAGAACGCCGCGATGTTCGCCACCGGACAGCCGAGTGTGCGTGACCTCAACGCGACCAACGAAGCTGTGCTCGGCGCGATCCTCGACGACAATTCCCAACCACTCGGCTTCCTCCAGGCCAGCGTCGGCCTACCCACCGGCGGCCCGATCGGCCCGAAATCCTTCCCCCTGCCGGACTCGATCGCGCTGAGCCCGCTCACGATGGGCATGTTCGGCGACGCACCGAAGGTCTCGCCGACCGTCTACAACCCCGAAACCCTCTACCGCTGGGCCGATTACGACGACACCGCGGACCTGACGGCCCCCTACACCTCCGCCACCAGCGAAGTGACCGCCATCGGCGAACTGGCCCGCAGCCTCTGCGAACCACCCCTCGACTTCACCGAATGGTATTTCCCCACCCGCCTCACCCTCGACCTCCAGCAGACGTCAGCACCGTCGTTCGCCGCCGACCACGTCCACCTCGACGGCGTGAACCGCAACCCCATCCTCACTTTCCGCAGTAGCGGCGGTATCCCTGTAGCCGACTCGGGAAGTCCCCACGACGAAGTGATCCATCTCCCCGGCTACAACCACATCGACGTCCTCACCGCCGCCGCTGACCAGAACGACGGGCGACCCGAAGTCGTCTCCACCCGTCTCGCCCAATTCGCCACCGGTGCTCGTTAGTTCATGCTCACTGCGCCTTCGACCGGGATGGGCGAGAAGAAGGTCGATCGTTCGAATTCGCGGTGCCGCACCGCGAGGACGAACGCGGTGTATTCGCGGTGGTCGAAAGCGAGCCTGGCGGTTCCGGCCGCGGCCCTGCATTCCGGCGTGGCGCTGAATTCGTAGAGGCCGTCTAATCGTCGATCGATGGTGAGGGCTCCATGGACGGGTAGGTCAGCTCGTATCGCGTCTTGGAGGGCATCGAACTGGTCGTGGTCGAGGGTCAGGCACTCGTCGAGCGGGACAGGGTGTGCCGCGGTGTCGACGGGGCCCGCGAGTTTGTCGTCCCAGAGCAGGGTGCGATGGTCGTCGCGGTAGACCATCACGCACGCCTGCTGCGGGGAACTGGCGGCCGCTTTGCGGAAGTGGGCGGCGGTCGGTGTCAACAACGACATGGTGGATCCTTTCGAACAGCGCTGTCGGCGGCGGTGCCGACAGCGCGGACGCACGCTAGGGGAGGCTGCCGATAGCGGCGAAATTGCAGGGGCGGGCGTAGTCGTCGTGGTCGATGGGCTGGTCGGGTCGCCAGTCCGTGGCGTAGGTGATGCCGGGGTCGGCGATGGTCCAGCCGTCGAAGAAGGTCTGGAACTGCGCACGGGTGCGCAGGGTGACCGGCGTGCTGGCATCGGTGAAGACGGCAGCGCCTGCGGCAACCTGGGCTTTGATCTCCGATCCCGCGTCTTCGAGGGACACGTGTGTCATCGCGATGTGGCTACCGGGAGCGAGGGCATCGCGCAGTTGCGCGACGATCTTGGCGGGTTCGCTGGCGTCGGTGATCCACGGCAGCACCGAGACCAGCAGCAGACCGACGGGTTCGGTGAAGTCGATCAGGCGTTGGGTGTCGGGGTGGGCGAGGATGCGTGCGGGATCGCGCAGATCGGCGTCGACCATCGTCGCGGTGTCGGTGACGCCTTGTTCGCGCAGCAGGTCGCGGGCGCGGTTGATCGCCTCCTCGTCGTTGTCGACATAGACGACACGGGAGTCGGGCGCGAGTTCGCGCGCGACTTCGTGGGTGTTGCCGCCGGTCGGCAGGCCTGACCCGATATCGAGGAACTGGCGGATTCCGGTGCCGGCCATATAGCGAACGGCGCGACCGAGGAACCGGCGATTGTGCTGGGCCCACAGCGGATAGAAGGGGATATCGGCGTAGAGCCGTTGAATGAACGGCAGATCCGATTCGAAGATCACCTCGCCGGTGACCATGTGGTGATAGATGCGGGCGGAGCTGGGTTTGTTGGTGTCGATCGGACGGGGCTCGAAGTCACTGTCGGACATCGTGTTTCCTCTGCGGTTGCGGTGGGGCGTGGTCTATCGCTGGATGGTCGGTCGGCTGCGGAGGCCGCGGACGAGGTGTTCCATGAACTGGCGCGAGTCGTGCGGGCTCAAGGCGGTCATCGTCAGGCGGTTGAAGATCTTGTCGCGGATCCCGACCCCGGGTTTGTCGTCGATGTAGCGGATCTCGCCCTGGGCTTCGACGACGGCCATCTCCAGATCGCCCGCGGCCCCCGGGGAGGGCACTCGAACCAGGATGTAGCGGTCCTCCATCCCCGCGCCCGGTGCCTGGTGCGTGAAGGGCATGACCTGGATCTGGATATTGGGGCGGGTGGAGAGTTCGAGGAGATGGGTGATCTGGTCGAGCATCACCGCGTCTCCGCCGTAGGTGCGGCGCAGGCAGGACTCGGACAGGATCGCGTGGAACTCGGGCGCTCCCCGCCCGAGCAGGATTCGCTGACGCGCGATGCGGGCCTTCACGTAGTCGTCGACGGTGACCGCGTCCGGATCGTCGGGGTCGGGTTGCAGTGGTTCGTGCAGCGCGCGGATGTAGCTCTCGTGCTGGAGCAGACCGGGAACGATCTCGGCGCCGGTCTCGCGTAATCGATCCGCCACAGCCTCGAGGTCGACGAGCAGTCGCAGTTCCTCGATGTAGGCGCGACGGTAGCCGGAGTTCCAGAATCCGCGGCGGTGGCTGTCTTCGCGGAGATCGAGCAGGATCGCGATGTAGTCGTCGTCGGTGGCGCCGAGCTGTCTGACCAGCTCGGCGAGCGCCTGGGCGCTCAGATTGCCGGTGCCCCCGATCACCGCCGCGATCCGCGACTGGCTGACCCCGATCAGCTTTCCCGCCTCGGCCTGGGTGGTTCGAGTCCGGCGCAGCAGCGCGTCGATCTCTCTACCTAGCAGCACTTTTCGTGCGGTTCGTGCCATGGATCCCACCGTATCGGGCTGCTGGGCGGCGGATGCCACCAGTTTCGCAAACCTGATTATCAGGTTAGATTATCAACCAAGATTATTTGGCGAACAAGTCAGAGGGTGAGTCCGAACTGCGACATACCCTGCGGCGCAAGAAGAGTGGGCCCACTCATGGACGTCACCGACCCCGAAACCCTGCGCGGCCATGCCGATGCCGGAGCCGCGAACAGCTGGGGACAGCGGCTTCGGACCTTTCGCCGCGCTCGATTAGGGCTCAGCCGTGGGGATTTCGCCGAGTTGATCAACGATCGGGCTCGCCGCGACAGCGTCAATGTCGCGTGTTCGGAACGACACGTCGCGCGCTGGGAACTCGGCGAGGTCCGCAGGCCGAGCAAGTCCTACCGTGCTCTGTTGGCCGCGCTCGGCGCACCGGTGCCGGAGATCGACGCCGTACTGTCATCCTCTGACCTGAACATCGGGTTCGCTCGTGACGTGGTGTCACGGTCTCCCGAATTCCCCGGTGCCGGTTCCCGTCGCGGCGCGGATGCGACTCTGCTGGAGGCCCTCGCGACCGCCGTTGTCGGTTCCGCCGACATCCTGACGCCCTGGCTTCCCTCCCTCGACGCGTCCGAGTCCCTGTGCGATACACGGCAACTCGATCTCGATACCGTGCGTAGCGCCACCGCGGGCCTGCGTGAACGCGACCAGCGACACGGCGGCGGTTCGATCGCCCGCACGGCCGTCGATCTCCTGAAATCGACGACCGCGCTGCTGGCCGGGCACCGCGGACACACGACACTCGCGCACACGCTGCTGGTCGCCACTGCCGACCTGGCCCGGCTGATCGGCTGGGCCTACCACGACATCGGTGATCAACACCGCGCCCGCCAATACGCGACGATGGCCTTGGTTTCCGCGCGGCGAGCGGGCGCGGACAGTCTGGTCGCGTCGACGCTCTACGTGCTGGGGCGGATCAGTTTGATCGAACGCGACCCACGCGCCGCGCTGCGCATGTTCCAGCTCGGGCAGCTGCCCGCCCAAGATGCCGGTGGTGGGGAGTCCGCGCGCTTGTATGCCAATGCGGCCTGGGCGCACGCCATGATGGGCGACGCAGGCCGGATGCGGACCGCGCTCGCCCGCGCCGAAGACGAGACCGCTCGGGTCGCAGACCCCATCGACCCGTGGACCCGGGTGTTCTTCACCCCCGGAGAGTTCACCGGCATGCGATCGGTGATCTACAACGAGTACGCCCTGACCGCCCGCGGACAGACCGCCGAGCACTTCACGGCCGAAGCTGTCGACGCCGCCCGAGCCTCGTTGGCCGCGTCCACACCAGGACGACCGGCCCGCAGCATTCTGTTCGACAACATCACGGTCGCCACGGGCGCCTTCCGTCTCGGCCAGATCGATGAGGGGGTCTCGTTCGCGACGGCGTCGCTGGACATGACCGGCCAGGTCGACAGCGGGCGCGTCGGCGACCGACTGGGGCAGCTGGTGCACGCCGCGACCCTCGCGTCGTCGCGATCCGACGTTCGGGACCTGTGCCAGGCGATCCGCAGGACTGTCCGCGCTCGGCACACTCCGAGTCCGATGACCGAACACCGCCTCGCGACCGCGTAGCACTGCGGGCGCGAGGTGACGATGTCATCCGCGCACCGCGATATTTATGACATGCCCTGTCGAATGTCATTGTCGCAGAACCTGTTCGGCGATGTAATCGCTCCATGACTACGACGACGCCGAGGCGTGGCCAGCGGGAGATGGGCAGACGCGAGTGAACCGGGTGTGTGTAGCGGCGACGCACGCAGGCGTCGCCACCGCGACGTCTGACAACCGCGCCGCGGAGGAGGTGCGGATGCGGACCGCGGAGGGATTACTGGAGGCGCGCCAGTTGCTGCTCGCCGTCGCAGGGAACCTGCGTGGCGGTTCCCCGTTGATCGGATGGGCGCGCGAGCTGGCGGATCTGCACGCGACATTGTTCACCGCGTCGGTGTCGACCACCCGTCGGCCTGCTGACTTCGATGCCGTCGCTACCCGCGGCCGAATCGACACCACCATCGGCCTGATCGACGAGTGGTCGGCCTGCCACCTTCCTCGCCCCACCTCGGGCCGCCGCCACACCCATTCCCTCGGCGAGGTGATCAGCCACGTGGCCGACACCTACACCCACGTTCAGTGGACACTGCGCCACACCAAGAGTGCCGAACACCAGCACCATGCCGCCCTGCGCTTCGCGCAAGTCCAGGAAGGCTATGCCGATCTGGTCGGCGAGATCCGCGCCTTGCGCGTCGCACTACCGCTGGGCCGGGGCCACCGACCGGCCCCATGACGGGCGAGGTGGATCAGCCGTCGAGCAGGTGCGGTAGGCCCGCGCGGAAGCGGTCGGCGTCGATGGCTTTGGCAGCGGCGAAGGCGGGCAGCGAGACCAGCGGGAAGATCTGGGCGCGCGGGCCCGGGTCGTCGGCGGCGTCGAGGACGGCGTTGGCGGCGGCCCGGCCGGATTCGTTGGCGCCTTCCATGGTGGCCAGGTCGATGTGGTTGCGGACGTGGTCGCCGCCGAAGTAGAGGTTGGGAATCGCGCAGTGCGCGTCGGGGCGATCGTCGTAGGAGCCGACCGTGTTCACCAGCAGGGGAGTTTCGTTGTGGATGGTGTCGCCGGACCAGGTGATGCCGGGGTCGAGATGCCAGGAACGGATGTCTTCGTCACGTAACCAGTCGGTGCCGGTATTGAGCCAGACTTTGAGCTGAGCCCAGGTCTCGGTCGCGATCTCGGCCGCGGTGCACTCCTTGGCGGTGCGCCCGTAGAGGATGCCGGGGGTGTCCCAGTCGGAGATGTCGACCGAGAGGCATTCCAGCACCGAACCGTCGCCGTAGGTGGCGGGGAAATCACCCACCCACATGGGGGCTTGGCGCAAGGCGGTGAGTGCCCAGGGGGAGCCGAGTGCGGCGATGTGCCCTTCGGGGATCTCGGTCGTGCGGCGCAGGTAGTACTGGATGCCGACCATCCAGTCGGTGACCAGGTTTCGCATCCCGGCCAGGCGTGGATCGGCGTCGATGATCGTGTCGTCGAGCAGATCGACGGCGCGGTCGACCGGCACGGCGCACAGATAGTGGTCGGCGGTCACCGTCGTGGATCCACTCGTGCCGGTGATCGTTGCCGAGGCGATGCGGCCGCCTGCCATCCGCAGTGCGGCAAGTCCCCGACCCAGCACGAAGCGAACCCCGAGCGATCGCAGGTACTCGACCCACGGATCGATCCACGCAGTGCTGGTGGGGCGGTTCAGGATTCGATCGATGCCACCGGCGAACTGTGGGATCGTGCCGGTCGCGGCCAGGACGAGTGCCTCGCCGATCGTGCCGATGGTGCGTGCCGAACTGGTCTGGGGTTTCGCGGCGACGGTGATCCGGGTGAGCGCGTTCACCAGATACTTGCGATAGGCGGGCGACTTCCCCTCGGCGTGCATGATCTGTTCCCAGGTCACGTATTCCCACTGGCCGAAACGCCGTTCGGTGCTGGAGGTGAACCACACCAGCATCTGTTTGGCGAAGAACGCCAGCTCGTGCGGCGGTAGCCCGGGGATGAAACCGAGGGCGCCGATGATGCTGTTGCGCAACACCTCCGGCGTCAGTTGACTCAGTCCGCCGAGCTCGACCGGGGCGAAGATCGGTGGGAGATCCTGGAATCCGGCGACCGTTCCCTCGACCCGTACCAGGTTGTCGAGCACGCCGTTCGGGTTGCCGGGGAACGGGATTCGGCTCATCGTGTCGGGAACGTGCTGATAGCAGCCGGGGAAGAACCGGAAGCCGTGCTCTCCCGGCAATTCCTGGCGACCGGGTGCCGCTGTCCCCGGCACCCCCATGCTGCGCGCCTTGCCGCCGAGAAGCGCGGGTTCGTAGACGGTGATGTCGTATCCGCGTTCGGCCAGTTCGTGGGCCGCGCTCAGCCCGGCCATGCCACCGCCGAATATCGCCACCGTTTTGCCGCCGGAGCGCAATAGTGGCGAGCGCCGGTTGCTCGGCGCGGCGGCGGCGACCGGGGGAGCGACGGCCAGCGCGGCTCCGGCGACGAGCCCGGCGCGCAACGCGGTGCGGCGGGTGATCGGTGCTGACAACGGTGTCGGCTGATCAGGCATGGTGTTCTCCTGGACCTGCGGTGGTGAGGGTAGAGCGCGGGGTGGACGGGGCTGGGATGTGAGATGGGTTGCCGTGCAAGGCTGTTCGTGTCATCCGCCATTCGCGGGTCGAGTCGCGGACCTCGCGCGCCATGTCGGCGAGGACGGCGGGCAGGTGCGCTCGCTGATGACGCAACGCGCGGACCGCGAGACCGAGCGCGCGTGCCGGGGCGTACAGCTCGGCGGGCCGGTGGGTGCGGGAGAAGATGCCCGCGGTGATCCGTGCCAGGTCTGGATCGTCGGTAGCGGTGCGGTAGAGCTCGATCTCCAAGGGCCGCATGACCTCACCGCGGGCCAGCCGGTTGGTCCAGTGGAAGATCTCGCGGCACTCGATGACGCGACGGCGTTCCCACTCCGACAGTGCCGCGTCGAGTGCGCGCGGGTCGTGGAGAACCTCGACCACCGACTCGGCGAGCGTGCGTCCGTAGTGCAGCGCGTCGCGGATGCCCTGCGCGGTGACGGGGTCCTTGAAATGTCCGGAATCGCCGGGTAATGCCCACCCGGGGCCCGCGGAACGACGGAAGTAGGAGGAGATGCCGGTGGCGGAACGGACCCGGCCGACCCGCTCACAGCCGCTCAATCGCTGCGTGAGGTCCGGAATCCGGGTGAGAGCCTCGGTATAGCGGCGTTCGGCCTCGCCGGGCCCGCGTCCCCGATCGTTGCCGGACGGGGGCTGCACCAGACTGAGGACCAGGCCGTCATCGCAGGGAAAGGCCGTGCCGAGATCGGCGCCGACCCGCCACTGGGCGGCGATGTGGCGTGGGGCGTCGGCGGTGTCCCGCCAGTACGCGAAGTAGCAGTCGCGTCCGCTGGGCACGGTCAAAAACGGTGGCTCGGCGCCGACCTCGCGGGCGATGGTGCTGCGCCGCCCGTCCGCACCGACGACGAGCGCGGCCCGAATCTCCACGCTCCGGCCCGCGCTGTCGAGGTATCGCACACCGGCGCAACGGTTTGCGTCCCACACCACCGAGGTGACCCGGCAGCGCGCCCGCACCTGCGCGCCCGCCTCGACCGCGGTGCGCAGTAGCGCGGCGTCGAGTCCGGCACGGCGCACGCACATCGCGTAGTCGATGCCCTCGACCGAGGGAAAGGCGGAATCGACACCGTAGCCTGCGCCCTGTGCGTAGGCCCTGGTCAGCCGTGGGGCACCGAGGGCCTCGACGGCTGCCAGCGCGTCGAGGCGCTGGAGTTCGGCCAGGCCCGCGGGCCAGAGCAGATGGGTGGACAGGGTGTCCGACGGCAAGGTGGCGGCGTCGAGAACGACGACGTCGCGGCCCGCCCCCGCCAGTGTCGCCGCGGTGGCCGATCCCGCGCAGCGCGCGCCGACCACGACGACGTCGGCCCGTTCGACCGCGGTGGCAGGGGAATCGACCATGAGGACCTCCTCGGTCACACAGTCTCGGACAGTGTGTCCGATTGATGATGAGGCGGACCGCGCACAGGTGTCAACAGCGAACCGGGACAGGGGGATTGGCACCGCCCGTACCCGCCACCCGGGCGGTTCGCCGCGTTACGGGCACAATGGGTCGCATGGTCACTGCCAGCGCGCCGGGTGCGGCATCGGCGACGGATCGCCGATGCCCTCGCTGACCCGTGTCCCGCGATCGGCGCGCAAACCGGCAGATGACCGGCGTGCCGAATTCGAGCGCCGGGTCCTGGCCGCGGTCGAGGACCTGCTCGCCGACGGCACGCCGTTCACCGAGATCGCCGTGCAGAAGATCGCCGCGGCCTCGGGGTCGGCCAGATCCACGTTCTATCGCTACTTTCCGGACAAGAGCAGACTGCTGATCCGAATGGCCGAGTTGGCCACCGCCGATCTGTTCGCGGCGGCGGAGCTGTGGTGGAACGCCGAGCACACCGATCAGCAGGCCGGTGTCGTTCGAGCCATGCGCGCGATGATCGGCGGCTTCCGCGACCATCGCTACCTGCTGCTCGCCCTGACCGAAGTCGGCTCCTACGACCGGGAAGTCGGTGCCTACTGGCGGTCCCGGGTGGCGACATTCGCCGAACTGGTGCGCGCGCGGCTCGAGGCCGAACAGTCCGCGGGCCGCGTCGGGCGACAACTCGACCCTCGGGCCACCGCGTTGGTCCTCACCTCGATGGTCGAACGCACGATCTCCGTCGCCTTCGCCGCCGAAACCGGTATCGGCGAGGAGGAATTGGCCGCCTCGCTCGGTCGCGCGATCTGGCTGGTCATCTACGGGGACGCGCCGCGGTAATGCCGACCGGCTGACCAGCCCGCCCGACCTCCCAGTAATGGGACATCTCTACAGATTTTCGTGAGTTGATTAGTTGAAGAGTCTCTCAATGTATCATCGCCTTAGTGGTGTCCGGAGAAGGAGACGCAGGACTATGAGCGAAGTTTCAGTGAGGCCCGATCCGGCGATGCCCGGTGCTCTCGACGGGGTACCGAGGTGTCGATACGGCACTGTCGAGGATTTCGAGATCGAGCGATTTCTCGACGGGATCGGCGCCTTCGCCGGGGCGGGCGCGAATGTCATCGTGCAGCTCGCGAACCGGCCGGTGGGGTACGGCGTCGTCGAGAGCACGGTCGACTCCGGCCGCGCCGACGTGCATCCATGGAAGCGGCTGCGCACCACACTGACCTACATCGCGGTGGCGATGCTCGGTACCGAGGATGACCGGGACGTGTATCGACAGGCAGTCGGTACCGTCCATCGCCGCGTTCGTTCCGCGCCGGGCGCCGAGGTGAGATACAACGCGTTCGATCCCGAGCTGCAGAAGTGGGTCGCGGTCTGCCTGTGCTGGGGCGTCATCGATATGCACGAACGCCTCTACGGGCCGCTGGACAAGGCCACCAAGGAAGTCTTCGTCCAGTACGCGGCCAGGTTCGGCACCGGGTTGCAGATGAAGGCCGACATGTGGCCCGCCGACCTGGCGGAGTTCGACAGCTACTTCGAATCCGGGCTGGCGAGCATGCAGATCGACGACGTGGTCGCCGAGTACCTGCGCAAGCTGGTCGGTTTGCGCAATGTTCCGCGGCCGCGTCTGCTCGCCAGCTTTCATCGTTTCGCCGTCACCGGCCTGCTGCCCGCACCCATGCGCGCACAGCTCTACCTGCCGTGGACCGACGAGCAGGAGCGACGCCATCGGCTGATGTTCCGAGGCATCGGAGCCGTGTACGGGCGGCTGCCCGTTCGCGCCCGGATGTTCCCGTACTCGACCGTGCTCGGGGATATGCGGCGGCGCCACCGACGCGGCCGCGCGCTAGTCTGAGCGCTGCGATCCACGGCGCGGTCGCACGCCACCGGCAGGCCGCACGATGTTCGGGCCTTGTGCTCAGCTGAGGGGAATGGGATATGGCCGAGTCGATCAGGTTGCTGGCCCGAATCCGTGGACACGGCAGTGTCGAGCGCGATAATCCCGATGTGCTGAACGCCGCCTTGGCCGCGTTTCTGGACTTCGGGATCAAGCGCACCAGCATGGGGGAGGTGGCCCGCCGAGGCGGGCTGTCCTTGGCGACGCTGTATCGCAGGTTCGGTGGCAAGACCGACGTCGTCCAAGCGGTCGGTCTCTGGCAGGTGCGCCACCTCCTCGAACAGGCCGACGCCGCGATGCGTGAGCAGGCCGAGGCGGGCGCCAGCGCCGAAGATCAGATTGTCGAACTGTTCGTCACGTTCGCCCTCGGCCTGCGCGAGAACCCGCTGCTGGACCGCCTGCTCGAAACCGACGCCGCCACGATCCTGCCCTATCTCACCACCGGTGGGGCGCCGGTCATCGAGCTCGGTCGAGACTTCTTGGCCGAATTCATCACCCGCCTGCAGCAGGCGGGAAAGCTCCCCGAATACGATCCGCTGCCCGTCGCCGAACTCGTGGCGCGCACCGCGTTGTCGCTGGTGCTGACCAAGCCGACGGTCATCCCGCTCGACGACGAGGCCGCGGCACGCCGGTTCGCGCGCGATCACATCGCACCCGGGTTCCGTCCGCTGGACGGGCGTGCCGCGGCCTCCGAGGCCTAGCCGGATCCCTCGCGGGCGGCGATCACCGGCCGAATCGGCGGCGACCGCGAGCACCGGTCGCGCGCATCGCGCTTCGCATGAACCCGAAGTTCTTCAGGCTGTACGGGTACCAGACGAGTTCGGACTTCTGCGTCGGCAGCGCCGGCGCCGTGATCGCCTGCTTGCGGCAATACTTGCGCACGCCGTCCGCACCGCCGAAGCGGTACCCGGTGCCGGACTGTCCCCAACCACCGTGGGGGAGCGCGAAATTGAACAGGTTGATGGTGGCGTCGTTGATATTCACCGCGCCGACCGTCAGCCGCCGGGCGATCTTCTGCCCGCGGGACTTGTTGCCCGTCCACACCGAGGCCGACAGCCCGTACTCGGAGTCGTTGGCGAGCCGGATCGCCTCGTTCTCGTCGGCGACCTTGATGACCGGGATGGTCGGGCCGAAGGTTTCCTCGGTGATGCACGACATCGAATGGTCGACGTCGACCAGCACGGTCGGTTCGAAGAAGTTGCCCTCGCCCGTGGCCTTTCCACCGGTGAGGGCTCGCGCGCCCTGGGCGATCGCGTCGTCGACGTGGCGGGTGACGATGTTCAACTGCGTTTCGTTGGCGAGCGGACCGATATCGACATTGCCACTGCGGTCGTCGCGGCCGAGCCGCAGCGTCTTGACATGGGCGACAAGCTTGTTCACGAACTCGTCGTACACCGGCGCCTCGACATACACCCGCTCCACCGACACGCACAGTTGCCCGGCGTTGGTCAGCGCGCCGAACGCGATGCCGTTGGCCGCGCGCTCCAGGTCGGCGTCGGCGAGCACGATCGCCGGGTCCTTGCCGCCCATCTCGAGGCTGTAGGGGCGCGTGCGTTCCGCGCACGCGACGGCGATCCGGCGCCCGGTGGTGCCGGAGCCGGTGAACTGGACGAAATCGGCGTTGTCGACCACCGCGGCACCGGTGTCGCCGGTACCGGAGACCACCGCGAACACCGGCGGCGCGCCGATCTCGGCCCAGCCGCGGGCGAGGACCAGCGGTGTCAACGGGGTCACCTCCGACGGCTTGAGCAACACGGCGGCGCCTGCGGCGAGCGCCGGAACGAGGTCCGAAGCAGGCATGGCGAGCGGAAAGTTCCACGGCGTGATGATGCCGACCACGGGATACGGTGTGTAGGTGGTGGTCAACTTCTTGATCCGCATCAGGGGACTGTGCGGGCTCACGTCGGTATCGGCGAGGAACTTCTTGGCGTTTCGCGCGTAGTAACCCAGCAGATCGACGGTGAAGGCGACTTCGACCTCGGCTTCCACCCGGGGCTTTCCCGATTCGGCTTGAATCGAATCCGCCAGTTCATCGGTGTGGTCGAGCACCCAGTCCTGTAGCGCGAGCAGCCACTGCTTGCGTCCGGCGGCGCTGATCGAAGCCCACCGCGGCTGCGCCTTGCGCAGCGCGATCGCGGTGGCGGCGACCTCCTCCGGGCTCGTGACGGCGACGGTGCCGACCAGTTCTCCGGACGCCGGGTTGCGAACAGTCAGTTCGGTGGCGCCGACGGTGGGTGTGGCGGAATCAGACACTTCTTCTCCTGGATAGCCGAATCGGTCTACCCGCCCACCTTAGACAGTGTGAGACGTTTTATGCGTCACTCTTTCAATGCTGGACCGAGATTCTCGACCGCGCCGTCGCCGCTGTTCGCCTATGTTATGTTGCATACCATAGAACGGCCTGGCGGCAGGCCGTGATGTCTCGAGCTGGAGGGTGTCGCATGGCCGAACCGGAGCAGCAGGCGACCGCGTGCGTGTTGTGCGAGTGCAACTGCGGGATCACGGTAGAGGTGGACGGGCGGCGGTTCGCCAAGATCCGTGGTGACAAAGCGCATCCGGCCTCGGCGGGCTACACCTGCGAGAAGGCGATGCGCCTTGACCTGTATCAGAACGGCCCGCACCGGCTCACCTCGCCGTTGAAGCGGACCGCCGACGGTTCCTATGTCGAGATTGATTGGGACACCGCACTCGACGAGATCGCCACCCGGTTGACCGAGGTCGAGACCCGGTTCGGTGGCGACAAGATCTTCTTCTACGGTGGCGGCGGGCAAGGCAATCACCTCGGCGTGGCCAATCAGCTCGCGCTGCGCGGCGCGCTGGGATCGGTGTACCACTCGAATGCGTTGGCGCAGGAGAAGACCGGCGAGATGTGGGTCGACGCCCGGCTCTACGGCGGGCACACCAAAGGCGACTTCGACAATGCCGAGGTGCTCGTGTTCGTCGGGAAGAACCCCTGGCAAAGCCACAGTTTTCCGCGTGCGCGTCCACTGCTCAAAGAGGTTGCGGCCGATCCACATCGAGCGATGATCGTGGTCGACCCCCGGGTCAGTGAAACCGCGGCCATGGCCGACCATCACCTGCAGGTGACCCCCGGTGGCGACGCGTGGCTGATCGCCGCCATGGTCGCGGTGCTCGTGCAGGAAGATCTCGTCGACGCTGCTTTCATCGCCGCGCACACCAGCGGCTACGACGAGGTCCGTGCGGCCTTCGCCGACGTCGATATCGCGGCCTTCGCCGTCACCAGTGGTGTCGGTGAAGAACAGATTCGGGCCGCCGCGCGACGGATCGCCGCCGCGTCGAGCGTGTGCGTCTACGAGGATCTCGGCATCCAGCAGGCGCCGAACAGCACGCTGGTGTCCTACCTCAACAAACTGCTGTGGATTCTCACCGGCAACTTCGCCGGACCGGGGAAGATGTTCCTGCACTCCTCGTTCGCGCCGCTGGCCGGTGGCGGTGGCTCCGGCGCGGGCCCGCGGAAACCGCCGACCAGGCTGGACCGCGCCCGCAAGGCGGCGACGGCGCGTGCGGTCACGACGGCGGGCTCGGCGATCGGGGTCGCGCTGCCCGCGTTGTCCGGCATCGCGGCACTGCGACCCGCGGTCGAAGCGGGCTCGCGCGCCCTGCTCGACGCGATGATTCCACTCGCAGGCGGCATGCTCGGCGGCACCGCGGGAGCGGCGGGCGGTAGTCGGACGAGTCCGGTCACCGGCGCGAAGATCATCGGCGGCCTGTTGCCGTGCAATTCGATCGCCGACGAGATCCTCACCGAGCACCCCGACCGTTTCCGGGCGATCTGGATCGACTCGTCCAATCCCGCGCATTCGCTCGCTGATTCGAAACGGTTCCGCGCCGCGATGCGGTCGATCGAACTGTCGGTCGTGATCGATGTCGCGTTCACCGAGACCGCGCGCGAAGCCGACTATGTGCTGCCCGCCGCGAGCCAATTCGAGAAGCCCGAAGCCACGTTCTTCAATTTCGAGTTCCCGCGCAACATCTTTCACCTGCGCAAGCCCATCGTCGATCCGCTGCCGGGCACCCGATCCGAGCCCGAGATCTACGCCGAGCTCCTGCGTCGAATGGGCGCGGTGGACACGGCGACGATCCACCGACTGCGCCGCGCCGCTCGCAGCGGGCGCGACACGTTCGGCGCCAGCTTCTTCGCGACGCTCGCCGCCCGGCCCGCGCTGGCGAAGCTCGCGCCCTATCTGCTCTACGAAACACTCGGCGAAACCCTGCCGCCGCGGGTCCGCGGTGCGGCCGTGCTGTGGGGTCTGAGCCAGATCTGTGCGATGTCGAATCCGAAAGGTGTTGCACGAGCCGGCTTTACCGGCAAAGGCGCGGCGCCCGGCAATAAACTGTTCGACGCGATCATCGACTCACCTACCGGCGTCGTGTTCACCGACGACACCTGGGACGACGTCTGGCACCACGTCAAGCGCAAGGACCGCAGATTCACCATCGCGATCGAGAATCTCCTCGGTCAGGTCCGTGCGCTGCCCTCGGCACGTTCGGTCTGGACCACCGAGGAGTTCCCGCTGGTCCTGGCCGCCGGTGAGCGCCGTTCCTTCACCGCCAACGCCATCTTCCGCAACCCCGAATGGCGTCGCCGCGACAAGCACGGCGCCCTGCGGATCAGCGCCGCGGATGCCACCGCGCTCCACCTCGCCACCGGCGATCAAGCGCGCCTGACCACCGAAACCGGTTCCGCGACAGTCACTGTCGAGATCAGCGACATGATGAGGGCAGGCAATATCGCCCTGCCCAACGGTCTCGGTCTGGACTTCCCGGCCACCGACGGCACCACCACCTCCGAAGGTGTCTCACCCAACGAGCTGACCAGCCTCGGCCTCAAGGACGACCTGGCGGGCACACCGTGGCACAAACACGTCCCCGCACGCCTCGACGCGCTCGTCACCTCGTGACCTACCGAGTCACCGCATGGACTACTCCTGATCCAGGCTGTCGACGAAATCGCTGATGAGCGGGGCGATTTCGGAGAGTTTCTCCTCGAGTGCGAAGTGGCCCGTGTCGAAAATGTGGACGGCGGCGTCGGGGAGGTCACGCAGGTAGGCGTGCGCGCCGGCTTCGGGGAAGAAGGCGTCATTGCGACCCCACAGCACCAAGGTGGGCGGCTGGTTCTCGCGCAGCCACTGCTGCCAGACCGGGTAGAGCGCGAGGTTGGTGTGGTAGTCCAGTCCCAGCTCGACCTGGGCTTCCTTACGGCCAGGAAGGTCGAGGAAGTGCTGGTCCATGGTCCAGCCGTCGGGTGCGATGAGTTCGGGATCGGCTGTGCCACCCTCGTATTGGCCGCGGGTGACGGGCAGTTCGAGGATCTGTCGCACGCTGTCCGCACCGCCGGGTACGGTTGGGGTGTTCGCGGTCATGGCGCGGGCGAGGTCGGACAGGCCCTCGTCGTAGGCGTTGGAGTTCTGCACGATCAGCCCGCAGATCAGTTCGGGGCGACGGGTAGCCAGGCGCAATCCCACCGGGCCGCCGAAGTCGAAGGCGTACAACACAAATCGCGAGAGGCGAACCGCGTCGATGAAGCCTTCCACGATGTCGGCGAGCCGCTCGAAGCTGTATTCGAAATCCGCTGGGGCCTCCGTGTGCCCGAACCCGGGATAGTCGGGAGCGATCAGCCGGTATCGCCCGCCGAGCGCGTCCATGAGCCGCCGGAACTGGTGCGAGGCCGACGGAAAGCCGTGCAGCAGAAGCAGAGCCGGTGCGTGCTGCGGTCCGGTTTCCCGGTAGAACACCCGCACCCCGTCGATCTCGACGAACCGGTGCTTGATGCGCGGGACGGTGACTACCACCATGCCGAAACCGACCTCTCTGCAGGTTTTCGTGGACAAATCTATGATTGAGCGTTCGCCGGGTGTGATCAACGACTGATCACCCAACGATCGTTAACCAGCGGGCAAGGATCACGAGGACGACAGTGGAGCGACACGAGATCGAGGCGTTCCTGACGCTGTCGGAGGAACTGCATTTCGGCCGCACCGCGGAACGACTGCGAGTGTCGACGGCGCATGTCAGCAAGACGATCAAGGCGATCGAACGCCAGGTCGGGGTTGCGCTGTTCGAACGGACCAGCCGCAAAGTGGCGCTCACCGCGGTCGGAGTTCGGCTGCGTGCGGAATTGCATCCCGCCTACGAGCAGGTTCAGCGCAGCATGCGCAATGCCAAGCTGGCCGGGCGTGGCATCGCGGGAACCGTGCAGGTCGGCTACTTCGGGTCCGCCGGTGGGCGGTACCTGCTCGAGGTGGGCGAGATCTTTCACGTGCGCTACCCGGAATGCGAGGTGCGGATCATGGAGATGCAGCTCAGCGACGGAGCGAACCGGCTGCGTTCGGGTGAGGTCGAAGCCCTGCTGTGCTGCTTTCCGATGTGCGAGCCCGACATGGCCATCGGGCCCCCGCTGATCTCCGAGGACAAGATGCTCGCGGTCCCGTCCGACCACGAGTTCGCGCGGCGAAGGGCAGTGTCGCTGGAAGACCTCGCCGACGTCGCGATGATCCAGAACCCGCCCGAGCTACCGGCGGACTTCGACGATTTCCACCACCCCAAGCGCACCCCCTCCGGCCGTCACATCCCACCCGGGCCCACCGCGGCCACTTTCCAGGAAATCCTCGCTCTCGTCGGGGCGGGTCGAGGCGTCTACCTCACGACCACCCAGGCACCACTGTTCTACCTCCGCCCCGATGTCGTCTTCGTCCCCGTCACCGACGCGCCACCCCTTCAATTCGGCCTTGGCTGGATGACTGCGGGACTCACCCGCCGGGTCGAAGCGCTCGTGCAGGTGGCAGTTGACGCCGGGAACCGGAGCAGGGCCTGAGATGCACGGGCGGTGCCGGTCTCTGCCGCAGGTGGCGGCTATATTATGAGACATACAATAATCGTGGACTACGTGAGGTAGGTGGCGGCCGATGGCGGCGCGGGTGACAACGCGACACAAAATGTTGCTCGGCGGCGTCGAGCTGCTGCGGGAGCGCGGCGCGGCCGGGGTGACGGTCGATGCGATCCTCGCGCGCACCGCGACGCCGCGTGGCTCGGTCTACCACCACTTTCCCGGTGGTCGCGGGCAGATCATCAGCGAATCGCTCGACCTGGCCGGTGATGCCATCGCCGCCATCATCGACGATTCGCTCGCGGACGGGCCGGTCGCGGGGTTGCGACGGTTCGCCGCGTTCTGGACGCAGATTCTGCAGACGAGCGACTTCAAGGCAGGCTGCCCCGTGATCGCGGTGGCGGTCGGCGGCGCTCCCGACGACGAGCTCGCGCACAAGGTGGCCACCATCATCGAGCGGTGGCAAGCCAGCCTGCGCGCCTCCCTTGTCGCGGCCGGGGTCTCCGAACAGCGGGCCGTTCCGCTGGCGACGATGGCGATGGCATCAATCGAGGGGGCGGTCATCCTGTGCCGCACGACCCGCACGATCACACCGCTCAACGACGTGGTCGATGAGCTCACCGCGATGCTCGCAATCGTTGTCCCGCAGCGTGGGTGAGCACTGATTCGGCTACCAGCCCCGGCGCTCCGGGCGCGATCCCATCAACTCGTCGGGCTTGGCGCTCGAGCGGGTCCGGTAGACGATGTAGGGCCGGTAGAAATAGCTGATCGGGGCGCTGAAGGCGTGCACGAGTCGGGTGAACGGCCAGATCGCGAACAGGATCAGCGCGATCATCACGTGGATGTGGAACGACAGCGGCGCCTGTGCCATGAGATCGCCGCGCGGCTGCAGGATCCAGATCGAGCGAAACCACGGTGAGACGGTTTCGCGGTAGTTGTGTTCAGGACCGACCGCGCCGGACCCGATCAGTGTGGTCGCGAGGCCGGTGACCAACGCGCAGACCAGGACCAGGTACATGATCTTGTCGTTGCGGGTGGTGGCGGTGAACACCGGCCCGTTGCGGCGCCGCCGATAGATGAGCAGCGCGAGACCGGCGAGCGTGGAGACACCGGCGATGCTGCCAAGGGCGATGGCCTGGATGTGATAGACGTGCTGGCTCATACCGATGGCGTCGGTCCAGGATTCGGGGATGACCAGGCCGATGATGTGGCCCACGATCACCACCATCATCCCGTAGTGGAACAGCGGGCTGCCGATCCGCAGCAGCGTGGATTCGTAGAGCTGGGAGGAGCGAGTGGTCCAGCCGAACTTGTCGTAGCGGTAGCGCCACCACGTGCCGACGATCAGAATCGCCAGGCTCACATACGGGACGATGTCCCAGAAGATCTCACCCGCCGAGATGCCTTCTCCGTCCATGTCACCGAAGTCCTTTCGCTACAGCGGGTTTGCGATCGTCGGCAACGCGGCGCGGTGGCACGGTCAGGGTGAACGGGGCCAGCCCGACCGATTCGGCGGCCGGGCCGGTGTCGACGAGCCTGCGGGCCCACCCGAGGTCGGAATCGGTCGCGGTCGGCAGCGTGGCGATGACCGCGGCCAGCGTCGGGGCGTAGCGCGAGTCCTCGTCGACCAGGGCCATGCCGATGGCGTGGATCGCGCGCCGATTGGCGGTGAGCAGGGCCGCGCCTGCCACCGGGTCGACGGTCGCCGCGAATTCCAGCACGACCGGGAGATGGTCGGGAACCTCGCTCGACGGTGGGGTGACACCGGCGGTCCGGTAGGCCTCGGTGAAGGTCAGCATCGCCATGCCGCGGTTGCGGGTGTCGCCGTCGGTCCAGTAGGTGAGCAGCAGTGTTGCCCGCCTGCGCAGGTCGAAGGTGTCGACATACTGTTGTGCCGCAACCCTTTCGGGCAGTGCGCGTAGTGCCGCGGCGGTGTCGAGCAACGGGTGGGCCCGCTCGGGTGGCAGGTGGGCACACAACTGCGCGACGAGGTCGAGTCGCGAGTTCTGCTCGGCGTCCGGATAGGCCAGCAACAGCGACGCCGCCTGCCAGGTCAGGCGATGCTCGGCGGTCCGGCGCGCCGTCCGGCCGCGCATCATTTGCCGCCGCCGGGGAACATGCCGTCGGGTGCGCCTTTACCATCCCAGTTGAGCAGGTTGACCCGGGTGGGATCATTGGCGTCGGCATGCAGTGTTTCGCTGGTCTGGCGTTGTTTGAGCGCTTGGAACGTTTCGACTGCGACCGGCACCGGCTTGCCGCTGGTCTCACCGAACGGGCCCGACGCCTGCTCGTACATGCCGGGACCGCCGTCGAAATCGAGCGCGCAATCGGTCATCGATTCCTCGAGTTGATGGCCCTGGTCGGCATACGCTGACGGAATCACATACCTGTCCTCGATTTTCGCGAGTGCGAGCAACCGGTACATCCGGTACATCTGCTCCTCGGTCATCCCCACGGCCGCCGGGATATGGGCCTGCGGTTCGCGTCCGAGATTGATATCGCGCATATAGGACCGCATCGCCGCCAGCTTGCGCAAGACCGCGGCCACCGGTTCGGTGTCGCCCGCGGTGAACAGTCCGGCCAGATAGTCCAAGGGAATACGCAGCGATTCCAATGCGCCGAAGAGATTGCCCACGTCCTCGCCGTCGTGACCGTCGCGGCTGACCGCGTCGACCACCGGTGACAGCGGCGGGATGTACCAGACCATCGGCAAGGTCCGGTATTCCGGATGCAGCGGCAGGGCGACGCGGAAGTCCTTGATCAACGTATGGATCGGGGATCGCTGCGCCGCCTCGATCCAGCTGTCCGGGATTCCCGAAGACCGCGCGCCCGCGATGACTTCCGGATCGGACGGGTCGAGCATGATCTCCACCTGGGCCTCGTACAGATCGTGCTCGTCGGCGACGGACGCGGCGTCGAGCACCCGGTCCACGTCGTAGAAGACCAGCCCGATATAACGCAACCTGCCGACGCAGGTCTCCGCGCACACCGTGGGAAGCCCGACCTCCACGCGCGGATAGCAGAACGTGCACTTCTCGGCCTTGCCGGTCTTGTGGTTGAAATACACCTTCTTGTACGGACAACCGGAGATGCACATCCGCCAGCCACGGCACTTGTCCTGATCGACGAGCACGATCCCGTCCTCGGTGCGCTTGTAGATCGCGCCGGACGGGCACGACGCGACACACGCAGGGTTCAGGCAGTGCTCGCAGATGCGCGGCAGATAGAACATGAACGTCGACTCGAGGTCGGACTTGACCTGCTCGCTCACCTTGGCCAGCACCGGATCTCCCGGCAGGATCTCCGGCGACCCGGCCAGATCGTCGTCCCAGTTGGCCGACCAGTTGATCTTCATCCGCTCACCGGTGAGCAGGCTGCGCGGCGCGGCGACCGGGATCTGCTCGCTCAGTGGGGCATTGATCAGATTCTCATAGTCGTAGGTCCACGGCTCGTAGTAGTCGCTCATCGCGGGCATCTTCGGATTGGCGAAGATATTGGCGAGCTTGGCGAAACGATCACCGCCGAGCAGTCGCAACCGGCCCTTCTTCAAGGTCCAGCCGCCACGCCATTTCTCCTGATCCTCATAGGTGCGCGGATATCCCTGCCCCGGACGGGTTTCCACATTGTTGAACCACACGTATTCGGTGCCCGAACGGTTGGTCCAGGCCTGTTTGCAGGTCACCGAGCAGGTGTGGCAGCCGATACATTTGTCCAGGTTCATCACCATCGCCAACTGCGCCATGACTTTCATCAGTACGTCACCTCCTGGCTGCGGCGACGGACCACGGTTACCTCGTCGCGTTGATTTCCGGTGGGGCCGAGATAGTTGAACGCGAACGCGGTCTGGGCGTAACCGCCTGCCAGATGCGTCGGTTTGATGAGCAGCTGAGTGATCGAATTGTGAATGCCGCCACGGGTTCCGGTAGTTTCCGAGAGCGGCACATCGATGGTGCGTTCCTGTGCGTGGTAGACGTAGACCACGCCTTCGGGCATGCGTTGGGACACGACCGCCCGGCACACGTACACACCGTTGCGGTTGAGCGCCTCGACCCAGTCGTTGTCGCCGACGCCGATCTTGTCCGCGTCGCCGGGGCTCATCCACATCGTCGGACCGCCGCGCGAGAGCGACAGCATCAGCAGATTGTCCTGGTATTCGGAATGGATCGACCATTTGGAATGCGGCGTCAGATAGCGCAGGGTCAGACCGACACCGTTGCGCTCACCGATCGCCGGTTCGCCGAAGAGCCTGCCCATATCCAGCGGCGGCCGGTAGATCGGGAGTGCTTCGCCGAGTTCTTCGATCCAGTCGTGGTCGACATAGAAATGCATGCGCCCGGTGAGTGTGTGGAACGGTTTGCCGAATTCGATGTTCTGGGTGAACGGCGCGTACCGTCGGCCACCGGTTTCGCTGCCCGACCATTCCGGGCTGGTGATCACCGGCACCGGGCGAGATTGTGTCTCGGCGAAGGTGATCCGGCGCTCCTCGCTGCCCTCGGCCAACGTGACCATGTGGCAGCCGGTGCGGCGGTCGAGCTCTGTGAAACCCTCCACCGACAGGCGCCCGTTGGAGGTTCCCGAGAGCATGAGAATGGTTTCGGCCGCCTTCTCCGCGGTCTCCATCGCCGGCCGACCGAGCGCCACGCCGGCATTCATCACACCGTGCAGGCGGGCGAGTTCGGTGACCTCCTGATCCGGGACGACGGTGATGCCCTTCGTGGTCAGGCCAAGCTTCTCCACCAACGGTCCGAGCGCGGTCCACTTCTCGGCGATCGCCGCGTAGTCGCGCTCGACCACCGCGATCGGGCCCATCGTCTTGCCCGGCACCGGCCTGTCACCGGTGTCCTGCCAATTCGATTGGGTGCCATGGGGATAGGCCATCGCCCCCGGGGTGTCGTGTTGCAGGGTGCCGAGAACGACATCGGTCCTGGTGCCCAGATGGCGCGCGGCCATCGACGAGAACACCCGGGCGATCGCGGCGAACGCGTCGAAGTCGGACTTGGTCTCCCACGGCGGATCGATCGCGGGGGTGAACGCGTTCATGAACGGGTGCATGTCGGTGCTCGACAGGTCGGCCTTCTCGTACCAGGTCGCCGCGGGCAGCACGATATCGGAGAACAGGGTGGTCGAGGTCATGCGGAAGTCGATCGACATCAACAGATCGAGCTTGCCTTCGGGCACCTCGTCGGGGGAGACCACATCGACGGGTCGATCATCGGGCCCGGCGATGTCGTTGCGCACGTTCGAGCTGGTGCCGAGCAGATGCTTCAGGAAGTACTCGTTGCCCTTGGACGAGGAACCGAGCAGATTCGACCGCCACACACTGAGCACGCGTGGCCAGTTCTTCGGGTTGTCGGGGTCCTGGACCGCGAATTTCAGCGCGCCACTGTGCAATTGGTCGACGGTGTAAGCGACCGGATCGACGCCTGCTGTCTTCGCCTCGTCGGCCAGCGTCAGGGAGGAGCGGTCGAACTGGGGATAGAACGGCGTCCACCCCATCGCCACGCCCGCGCTCATGACATCCATCGTGTGCTTGCCACGGAACAGCCCACGCCCGGTCGGGGAGGCGAGCACATCGGCGCGGTAGCCGTCGTAACGCCACTGGTCGGTGTGGGCGTACCAGTAGGAGGTGCCCGCCATCAGCCGCGGCGGGCGCGACCAGTCGGTGCCCATCGCCACGGTCGACCATCCGGTCACCGGCCTGCACTTCTCCTGGCCGACATAGTGCGCCCACCCGCCGCCGTTGCGCCCCATCGACCCGGTGAGCAGCAGCATCGCCAGGATCGCGCGATAGGTGGCGTCGCCGTGGAACCACTGGCAGATGCCCGCACCCATGATGATCATGGAGCGGCCACCGGAATCGACGGCGTTGTCGGCGAACTGGCGGGCGATCCGGATGACCTGATCGGCGCTGACGCCGGTGATCCGTTCCTGCCAGGCAGGGGTGTAGAGGCTGTCGGGGTCCTCGTAGTCGCTGGGCCACTCGCCCGGCAGTGTTTCGCGCCGCACGCCGTACTGGGCGAGCATCAGATCGAACACGGTGCACACCGGACGGCCGTCGAGCATCATGACCGGCACGCCGCGCTCGACGGTCTCGCCGTGGCCGTCGATGGTGTCGAATCGGGGCAGCGTGACGGTGACACCCGTCAGATCCGCGCCGCGCACGTCGGCGACGCTGAGAACCGGCTGCCAATCGCCCAGGTCCAGGTTCCATTTACCGGCACCGTCGGGGCCGTAGCGGAAGCCGAGCGAGCCGTGCGGGACGACGGGTCGACCGGTCACGCCGTCGACGAAGATCGGTTTGAACGCCGCGTTCTCCTCGGTGCTGCCGAGGTCGGCGGCGGTGAGGTTCTTGCCGGGGACCAACCGGCCGTCGCGCTGTTCCAGACTCACCAGGAACGGCAGGTCGGTGAACTTCCGCACGTAGTCGACGAAGAACTTCTCCCGCTTGCGGACGAAATACTCGGTCAGGATGACGTGGCCCATCGCCATCGCCATCGCGCCGTCGGTGCCCGCCGCACACGGCATCCATTCGTCGGCGAACTTGGTGTTGTCGGCGTAGTCGGGGCTGATCGTGACGACCTTGGTCCCGCGATAGCGCACCTCGGCCATCCAGTGCGCGTCCGGTGTGCGGGTCACGGGCACGTTGGAGCCCCACATCAGCAGGTACGAGGCGTCCCACCAGTCGCCGGACTCGGGGACATCGGTCTGGTCGCCGAATACCTGCGGCGAGGCCACCGGCAGGTCGGCGTACCAGTCGTAGAAGGAGGTCATCACGCCGCCGATGAGCTCGATGAAGCGCGAACCGGCGGCGAAGGAGACCATCGACATCGCCGGGATCGGCGAGAATCCGGCCACTCGGTCCGGCCCGTATTCGGCGATGGTGTGCACGTGCGCGGCGGCGATCATCTCGACGGCCTCGTCCCAGCTCACCCGCACCAAACCGCCCATGCCCCTGGCTTTTTGGTATCCGCGCCGGCGTTGGGGATCTGCTTGGATGTCGGCCCAGGCCAGGACTGGGTCGCCGAGCCTGTTCTTGGCTTCGCGATACATCTCGACCAGCAGACCGCGCGCGTAGGGGTAGCGGACGCGGGTGGGGGAGTAGGTGTACCAGGAGAACGCGGCCCCGCGCGGGCAGCCACGGGGCTCGTAGCCGGGGCGGTCCGGGCCCGCCGACGGATAGTCGACGTCCTGGGCTTCCCAGGTGATGATGTCGTCTTTGACGTAGACCTTCCACGAACACGACCCGGTGCAGTTCACACCGTGGGTCGACCGAACCACCTTGTCGTGGCTCCACCGGTTGCGGTAGAAGATGTCGCCTTCGCGCCCGCCCTCGCGGGTGACGGACCGCAGGTCGGCGGATTCGACTCCGGGAGTGAAGAATCGGCCGCTTCGGACGAGCAGATCTTCGACGGGGCCGCCGATCCGGGCTCGGTGTGCCACTGCGCTTCTCCTTCGACGTACGGGACGCGAACGGGCGTTACTCGACGGCGTGCAGCTTGACCACGGTGTAGACGAGGGCGGCCAACGCGGTCGCCGCGAGCAGCAGCAGGCCGACGGTGTAGCTGTGACTGGCCTCGTTGTAGGTGATGCCCATGATCAGCGGCGGGAAGTAACCGCCGAGACCGCCTGCCGCCGAGACGATTCCGGTGACGCTGCCGACGCTCGTGGCCGGTGTGCGTCGAGCCACCCAGGCGAACACGCCGCCGGTCCCGATGCCGAGGAACAGCGCCAAGGTGATGAACGTGGCGGCCGACGCGACATCGGCGGGCGGTTTGAAAGCCGCGACCACGGCCATGACCGCTGTCCCCGCCAGCGAGGTGACCACGATGTACTTCGGCGCGATCCGATCCGACAGCGCTCCGCCGATGGGCCGGGCGATGACAGCGGCGAGCGCGAAAGCGGCTGTGCGGGTGCCCGCGTCGACCGCGGAGAAGCCGTACACGTTCTTGATATAGGTCGGCAGGTACGAACTGAATGCCACGAATCCGCCGAACACCACCGCGTAGAGGAACGACATCTCCCAGGTGACACCGAGTTTCATCGCCGCGCGCAGTTTGGGCAGCACCGGATCGGTGTTGGGGGTGAAGTCGGGCGAATTGCGCATGAACAGGATGCACACCACCGCGGTGACCGCGAGGGTGGCCGCCACGATCAGGTGGGTCGGCAACAGCCCGAACCAGCGGACGAACCGTGGTGTGAAGAACGCCGACACCGCGGTGCCGACCATGCCCGCCCCGAACACGCCGGTCGCGAAGCCGCGCCGGGCGGGCACGTACCAGGAGTTGGCGAACGGAATCCCGACCGCGAAGACGGTACCGGGGATACCCAACAGGAAAGCGAACACCAGCATCAGCGGGTAGGACTCGATGCTGCCCGCGATACCGACCGCGACGACCGGCACGATCGAGGCCAGCGAGACCCCGATGAACATCGCCCGCCCGCCGATGCGGTCGGTGAGCGCACCGGACACGATCCGGCCCAGCGAACCGACCAGAATCGGCATCGCCACCATGATCGAGGCCGCCATGCTGCTCAGCGCCATCTTGTCGGCATAGTTGGGGGAGAGCGGACCGATGAGGTTCCAGGCCCAGAAGTTGATCGCCGAAACCCAGGTGGCCAGGGCGAGATTGAGGGTCGGGGACCCGGTGCGTACCGCGGACTCGGGCGAGGTCACACGATCAGGAAACCACAACGGTCCGGGACGCGGCCGATGACACGCAACATTCTGGCAACCATTGCGAACTCGGAGGCGAGCAATCCGATAGTGCCTCGATCATCGAGCTCGGGAAGGCGAATCGTTGTCGATCGTGGTGTCGAGGCGATGCCAGGCGGCCAGGAACGCCAGTGCCGTGAACAGCGACGCCGCCGACGCGAAGGCCGTCGCACCGAGATAGATGTTCCACTCGTCGTCGCTGGTCGCGACGGCGACGCCCTCCTCGCTCAGCGGAACGCCCCACAGCACCGCGCCGAGGGCGGCGGTGAGCACGGCCGACGCGGTCGCGAAAACGGTGACGAGCACCGCGATCACCTTGGCGCGGCCGGTGTAGCGGCGCACGCCACCGCGCGCCACCACCCACCACGACGCCAGGCAGGCCAGCGCGAGCGAGATGGCGTCGGCGGCGATGGTGTCGCTGAGCCGGTGCCATTTCGCGGTCAGTGTGTAGTGGCCGATCCCGACCGCCCAGGTCAGCACGATGACCAACGCGAGCCCACGCCAGCGGTAGGGCACGACGATGATCGTCGCGAACAACACCGTCATCGCGATCGTCGTGTGCCCGCTCGGCAGGCTGTTCTGCGCGTAATGGCCGGTGATGTCGACCAATTCGGGTCGCGGCAGCACATACCGCTTGAGCGGTTGTACGATCACCTGCCCGGCCACGATCACCCCGACCGCCGCGATCAGCAGATCGAATCGCTTGCGCAGTGCGGCGATCGCGGCGACGGCGACCACCGCGACGGCCAGTGAGTACACGGTGATCTGGTCCAGGCTGTGCGAGGCCTGGTTCGCGTCCCGCGCAGAGGCCTGGTCCGCACCGCGCAACGCGGCGTTCTCGATGGCCTGTCCGGTGCCGGTGCGCACCGCGAGGAGGTAGGTCGCCGTGGCGACGGCGACAGCGATGACGGCGATGCCGGGCCAGCGCCGTTGCGGCAGCGGGATCAGACTGTGGGACATCGTGTCACGCTACGGCGGCCCCCGTCACAGCGTGACGGCGCCACGCCACGCCACGCCGCGACCACGGCCTCGGCCTCGGCGATCCGTCCGTGGGGCGCCGGTTCCTGCGGCGCTGCCGGGCCGACTGAAACAAGAAGTCTTGTTATGAGTAAGGCATCGTGCTGTAATCGGCGTCACCTACCGAAGCGAGGAACCGATGAAGAGCACACGAGGCGCCACCAGATGGGCGGCGGTGCCGCTGGCAGCGCTGTGTCTGGCGGTATCGGGCACCACGGCCGCCGTGGCCGACCCGTATCCGAGCTTCCCGCCCGATCAGAACCAGCTGCCGCAGCTGCCCGCCGAGCCCGAGCTCTACGACCAGCTGCCGATCCCGGTACCCGCCGAGGATCCCTGGTACGACGACCCGGCCGAGCTGGCTTCCTACGCCCCCGGTCAGATCATCCGCTCCCGCACGGTGCAGACCCGGCTGCTCGGGCTGCCGTTCCCCGTCCACACCGAACAGCTGCTGTATCGCAGCAACGACGTGCACGACAATCCGATCGCGACCGCGACGTCGGTGATCGTCCCCGGCATTCCCTGGTCGGGCAGCGCGCGACCGGTGGTCTCGTTCCAGGAGGCGATCGACTCGACCGATTCCGCCTGCAATCCCTCCTACACGCTGCAGACGGGAACGATGAAAGAGGCCGCGCTGACGGTCTATTGGCTCGCGCAGGGCTTCGCCGTCAACGTGCCCGACTTCGACGGCAAGTTCAACACCTTCAACACCTACGACGAAGGCAAGATGGTGCTCGACAGCCTGCGTGCCATGAAGAATTCGGCACTGGGCCTCACCGATTCCGGGATCGCCCTCTACGGATACTCCGGTGGCGGCTCCGGGTCGATCCGCGCCGCCGAGCTGCGCCAGACCTACGCCCCCGACGTACGACTGCTCGGCACCGCGGTGGGCGGTTTCCCCGCCGACCTGCGAGCCCAGGCCCGCTACGCGGTCGCCCGACAGCCCGGGCTCACCGGCATCAGCAACTTCACCATGTGGCTCGGATTCGCCGCGCTGTCACGGGAATTCCCCGAGCAGTTCGACGCCGAGGAACTCCTGACCCCCGAGGGCCAGGCCATCGTCGCGGATATGGGCAAGCGCTGCGTGTACACGATCGCGGCGGCGGGCGCGTACCGACCGATCAGTGCCTACTTCCAGCCGGGCAAGTCCCTGGACACCGCACCCGGGGTCATGGAAGTTCTCGCGGAACAGAGTGTGGGCCAACACATTCCCGACAGCCCGATCCTCTGGTGGCACGGTATCTGGGACGAACTGATCCCCGCCGACGTCGTGCTGCCAACGGTCAAGGACTACTGGAACCGCGGCGCCGATCTGCGGTTCTACACCATGCCGCTGCCCGAACACCTGGTCAACGCCGCCGCGGGCTGGCCACCGGCGGTGGCCTGGACCAGCGCGGTACTGCGCGGACTCCCGCCGGGCGAGCGCTTCAAAGCCGACATCCCACTGCCCGGATAGGCCGGGAAAACGCAGCCCCGTCGGATTCAGAGCTGCGATTGCACCTCGGCGGCGATGAGTTCCAGGTGGTCGAGATCGGCGAGATCGAGGATCTGCAGGTAGATCCGGCTCGCACCGATCTCGCGGTAGCGGGCGATCTTGTCGACGACCTCGGCGGGCGAACCGGCCAGGCCGTTGGTCTTCAGCTCATCGACCTCGCGGCCGATCGCGGCGGCCCGGCGCGCCACCTCGGTGTCGGTGCGCCCGACGCAGGCGACCAGGGCGTTGGAGTAGACCAGTTCGTCGGTGCGCCCGGCTGTGCGTACCGCGGCGCGCACCCGGTCGAACTGGGTGGCGCTGTCGGCGATCGAGGCGAACGGCATGTTGAACTCGGTGGCGTAGCGGGCCGCCAGGCGCGGGGTGCGGACTTTGCCGTTGCCGCCGATGATCACGGGTACCGGATCCTGTACCGGCTTGGGCAGGGCGGGGGAGTCGGTGAGCTGATAGTGGACGCCGTCGAAGCTGAACGTCGCGCCCGGCTTGGTCTCCCACAGGCCGGTGACGATGGCCAGCTGTTCCTCGAGCAGGCCGAACCGGTTGTCCGGGAACGGAATTCCGTAGGCCGTGTGTTCGGCGGCGAACCAGCCGCTGCCCAGGCCGAGTTCGACCCGCCCACCCGACATCTGATCCACCTGGGCGATCTGGATGGCCAGCGGTCCGGGCAGCCGGAAGGTCGCGGCGGTGACCAGGGTGCCCAGCCGGATCCGGGAGGTGTCCCTGGCCAGCCCGGCCAGGGTGATCCAGGCATCGGTCGGGCCGGGTAGGCCCTCGGCCTCGCCCATGGCGAGATAGTGGTCGGAACGGAAGAACGCGTCGAAGTCGAGCTCCTCGGCTGCGCGCGCCACCGACAGCAGCGTGTCGTAGTCGGCGCCCTGCTGGGGTTCGGTGAAGATGCGGAGGTCCATGATCACCATCGTGCCCGATCCGTCCTCGGCGCGCCCGACACCGGGGCACCACCGCGTCGGCCGGACCGGGGTCAGTTCTCGGGGCGCCGTCTCCCTGAGAGACGACTACGAAACGATGCGCAAACGATGCATTTTGGGCCGAACGGTGTCACAATCGAACGGTGGATGCAGAACGAGTAGCAGTCTCGCTCCGGCCTGACGAACCCACTGTCGGTGGTGACGGTTCTTCGCGGTTCGCGGTGTGGCTCGCGCGCACGCAATGGTCGGTACGCGATCACGTCGACGAGTTCGTCCGGGCGCGCTGCACGGCAGAACTGGACCCGGCGGGGTTCTCGCTACCCGGTCAGCTGATGATCGACTTCGCTTCGGGCGGCAAGTGCGTACGGTCGGTGTTCGTCTATCTGGGCTGGTTGAGTGGCGGCGGCGGTGAATCCGAACCCGCGCTGCGCGCCGCGGCCAGCGCGGAACTCCTGCACGCGTTCGCGCTCGTGCAAGACGACGTGATGGACGAGTCCCTGGTCCGGCGGGGAGGTCCATCGGCCCATCAGCGACTCGCCACATGGCACAAGAATCAGGAACTGTCGGGATCGTCGGCCCGATTCGGTGAGTCCGCGGCGATTCTGCTCGCCGACCTGTACCTGGTGTGGGCTGAGCGCATGCTGCGCGAGAGTGGCGTCGCCGCCGCCGCGTTGGATCGAGCATGGCCGCATTACGACTCGATGCGCAGCGAGCTGGCGGTTGGCCAACTCGCGGATCTGACCAACGACGCCAACCTCGTTCCGTCGGTGGGTGCGGTGATGGACATCGCGCGCCGCAAGTCCGGTAACTACACAGTGCGTCGCCCGCTCGAACTGGGTGCTGCGATGGCCGGCTGCGACGAGACGGTGATGCGCGTTCTCGGTGCCTACGGCGAGGTGATCGGGGAAGCGTTCCAGCTCCGTGACGACCTGCTCGGCATCTTCGGCGATCCCTCGGCTACCGGAAAGCCCACCGGCGACGATGTCCGAGAAAAAAAGGCGACCATCGTGATCGCGCTGGCCGATCAGCTCGCCGCACCGTCGGACCGCGCCCGGTTACGCGATCTCTGGAGAGAGGCGTACATCGGCGAGCAGGGCGTAGCGCTCGCGCAGGCGGTGATCACCGAGAGCGGCGCACGAGAGCGCGCTGAACAGATGATCGGCGACCGAGTCGAGCGTGCACGTCGGCTCCTCGACGTGGCTGATCTCGAACCGTCGGTGGCCGACGCGCTGCACCGAATGGCGCTGTTGTGCACCCACCGCACCCACTGATCAACCCCCTGCCGTAACCACCGAACGGTCCGATGGAGAGGAAGTTATGCGAACGGTATCGGGAAGAACCGATGAGGTGGTCGTCGTCGGGGCCGGTCTGGCCGGTCTGGCTGCCGCGCTACACCTGGCGGGGCGCGGTCGCAGTGTCACGGTGGTGGAGCGCGACGCGTTCGCCGGCGGTCGGGCCGGACGGCGCGACGTCGACGGCTATCGGCTCGACACCGGACCGTCGGTGCTCACCATGCCCGACATCGTTGCCGACACCCTTGCCGCGGTCGGCGACAGTCTCGAGTCCCGGTTGGACTTGCTGCCGGTAGTTCCCGCCTACCGCGCGCACTTCGCCGACGGCAGCGGGTTGGACATTCACAGCGACGCCGCTGCGATGGAGGAATCGGTTCTGGCCTTCGCCGGACCCAAGGAAGTCGATGGCTACCGCCGGCTGCGCGCGTGGTTGAGCGAGCTGTACCGCGTCGAATTCGATCGTTTCATCGCCGCGAACGTCGATTCGCCACTCTCGCTGCTGACACCGGCGTTCGCGCGGCTGATCGCGTTGGGCGGGTTCCGGCGCCTCGACAAGGCGGTCGGGTCGTTCCTGACCGACGAGCGGCTGCGCAGGGTATTCACCTTCCAATCCCTCTACGCCGGGGTATCGCCGCAACGAGCGTTGGCGCTGTACGCGGTGATCTCCTACATGGATACCGTGGGCGGGGTCTACTTTCCGCGCGGTGGCATGCGCGCACTGCCGGACGCCCTGGCCGCCGCTGCCGCCGACGCCGGTGTCACGTTCTGTTTCGGCGAGACAGTCGACGAACTGGAACGAAGCGGCTCCCGGATCACCGCGGTCCGCACCGATCAAGGACGCCGAATCCCTTGCGATGCCGTCGTTTTGGCGACGGAACTTCCTACTGCCTACGCATTGCTCGATCGCTCCCCGCGCCGACCGATCAGCTGGCGCCCGGCGCCCTCTGCGGTCGTCATGCACCTCGCCGTTCCTGCCGGCGTGCCGACCGCGCATCACAACCTGGTCTTCGGCGCCGCATGGCAGCAGACCTTCGACGAACTGATCGGTGCGGGAACATTGATGACGGACCCGTCACTGCTGGTGACCCGCCCTACCGCGACCGATCCCGCTCTTGCTCCGCACGGCCGCGATCTGTTCACCGTCCTGGCTCCGGTACCCAACCTGTACCGCAGCGGGGACCTGGACTGGGATCGCCGGGCCACCGCTTACGGCGAGGAACTCGCCGCGATCGTCGAGGACCGGTTGGTCCCGGGCTTCGTCAGTGACTCGAGGGTCGTGCATCTGGACACCCCCGCCGACTGGGAACGACAGGGCATGCTGGCCGGTACGCCGTTCTCGCTCGCGCACACCTTCGCGCAAACCGGACCGTTTCGTCCCGCGAACCTGCCGCGCGGCGCGTCCAACGCGGTGCTGGCAGGCTGCGGTACCGTCCCCGGCGTCGGTGTGCCGACCGCCCTGCTGTCGGGTCGGCTCGCCGCGGACCGTGTCACCGGCACGGTGTCCACCTCGCGGCCGTCGGCCGCGACCGCCACCAGGGGTGATCGACGATGATGCGCACCGAACTCGACGCCGCCGGTATCCGCGCCACGGAGCTGCGTGCGGCCTACCTCAGATGCCGCGAACTCAACGCGCAGCACGGGCGCACGTTCTTTCTGGCCACTCGGCTGCTCGCTCCCGCCCAACGGCCGGCCATCCACGCTCTCTACGGCTTCGCCCGGTGGGCCGACGACATCGTCGACGAACCCCCGATCGATGCTGCCGCGGGCACCCGGGCGGACCGACTGGACGCGGTGGCGCAGGAAATGCGCGACAGTCTTTCCGGTAACCCCGGTGCCGACCCGATCTTCGCCGCGCTCGCAGATACCGCAGCCAGGTACCACATCGACCACGTCCTGTTCGAGGAATTCCTCGACTCGATGCGTATGGATCTGACGGTGACCGACTACCCCGACCGGGCCGCGTTGGATCGCTACGTGCACGGTTCGGCAGCGGTGATCGGCCTGCAGGTACTGCCCGTGCTCGGCACCGTCGGCGCTCGAGCCGATGCTGCTCCGTACGCGGCGGCACTGGGGAAGGCCTTCCAGCTCACCAACTTCCTGCGAGACGTCGCCGAGGATCTCGATCGGGGCCGGGTGTACCTGCCTGCCGACGAGCTGGCAGCTTTCGATGTCGATCGCGCCCGGCTGCAATGGTGTCGAGACAATCGCCGCACTGACGCCAAGGTGCGCTCGGCACTGGCCGCCCAACATGCCGTCGCCCGCGACTTGTACCGATACGCTGACGCCGGAATCGCACTGCTACACCCGGTTTCGCGACCATGCGTGGCCACGGCGGCCGTGTTGTACTCGGAAATTCTCGACCGCATCGAGGAGACCGACTTCGCGGTGTTCACCGCGCGAGCCACCGTCGGTAACGTGCGCCGCACCCGTGTTGCCGGTTCGGCGTTGGCTCGCGCGCTCTGGGCACGGCGAGGCAGCCGCGTTCGCGCACTGACCCCGGCTGAAGGACCGATGTGAGCCGTACCGGGTAAACCCTCAGCTCGGCGAAGCCGCGCCGTCGGCGGGGGTGCGTTCCGCGGTCCCGGTGATGTTGCGGACCATCCCGCCGAATACTGCGTTGTGGAACGGTGAGATCGCCTGCCAGTAGAGATGCCCGGCGAGTCCGTGCGGCTGGAAGATGGCTCGTTGCCGATAGCAGGAGCCCCCGTTCGGGTCGGGTTCGACGCTCAGTTCCAGCCAGGCCAGTCCCGGGACCCGCATTTCGGCGCGAAGCCGCAGCAGACGGGGCCGGTCGATCTGTTCTACGCGCCACCAGTCCAACGCTTCGCCCTGATGCAGATAGCGTGGGTTCTTGCGGCCCCGACGCAAACCGACACCGCCGGAGACTCGGTCGATCCAGCCGCGGAACGACCAGGCGAATGGGGACGAGTACCAGCCGTTCTCGCCGCCGATCGCTTCGATCACCGCCCAGAGGGTGTCGGGGTCGGCGCTGGTGTGGTGCTCGCGCAGGTCCTCGTAGAGGGAACCGCCGGACCAGTCCGGGTCGGTGGGCAGCGGATCCGACGGCGCGCCGAAGGTGCTGGCGTCGGACCAGCGGGTAGGGACCTCAGCGTTGCGAATTCGATTCAGCGCCAACTCCACCGCACGTTCGTAGCGCGTGAGCCCCTCGGCGGGATCGGGGATGTGTGCGGCGATGTCGTGCTCGCCGCACACGACTTCGTGGACGAGAGATTCGATGAGAGGTACGGCCAGCGCACGAGGCACCGGAGTCACCAGGTTGACCCATTGCGCCGACAGCCATGGCGTGAGAACCGGGACCGGCAGCACCACCCGGCGATTCAACCCGGCGACGACGGCGTACTTGCGCATCATGGTCAAGTAGGTGACGACGTCGGGCCCGCCGATGTCGAACGCGCGATTGACGTCAGCGGGCAACGACGCGGCATGCACCAGGTAGTACAGGACATCTCGGACGGCGATGGGCTGGATCCGGTTGTGCACCCACCGAGGGGTGATCATCGCGGGAAGGCGTTCGGACAGGTAGCGCAGCATCTCGAAACTGGCCGAGCCGGATCCGATGATCACCGCGGCGCGCAGTTCCGCCGTGGGGACGCCGGATGCCCGGAAGATCTCGCCCACCTCGGCGCGGGAGGCGAGGTGGCGCGACAGCGTCGCGTGTGGTGGGACGATGCCGCCGAGGTAGATGATGCGTCGCACGTCTGCCGCGTGCGCAGCGGCCGCGACGATCTCCGCCGCCTGCCGGTCGGTGTCGGAGAAGTCGCCACGGGTCAACGAGTGAACCAGGTAGTAGACGACCTCCTGGTCCGCGACGGCCGCGCGCACCTGCTCGTCGTCGGTGACATCGCCACGGACGATCTCGACTCGATCCCGCCAGGGGACCTCCGCCAGCTTCTCCGGCGTCCTGGCCACGACACGGACCTGATGACCGGCCTGGATCAGTTCGGGCACCAAACGTCCGCCGATATAGCCGGTTGCTCCGAAAACCACGCACCGCATGCTCATCACTCTTTTCCGATTGTGGACGTCGAGATCGGTGAGGTAGTGCGAAGGAAAGGCCGCGCTGGATACGTCGACAATATCCTGATAACGCGTTCGACCATCCGGCCTCGGGCCCGGTTTCGAGCAGAATCGCAGGTTGGATCGGGTTCGGTGGCCCGTCGTTGCGGCTCTCGCCGCCGCGGTGGGGATACGATGGTCGGACTCGACATGCAGCGAGAAAGCCGGACAGATGACGACTGTTTCTGGTGGCCGGGGGCGGCGGCTCGCCGTCGCATTGCTGGTGTTCGCCACGGGGATCTTCACGCTGACCGCTGTTGTCGCCGGGTTCCTGCGCGCAAAGGTCCTCGACACCGACCATTACGTCGACACCGTGTCCCCGCTGGCCTACGACCCGGCGATTCAGACGGCTGTCGCGGATGCGTTGACCAGGGCTGTGATGGCCCGTGTCGACGTCGAGCGGGCGGCATCGGAACTACTCGACACCGTCGGCGACGCCGAGAACCGCGGTCCGCTCGCCACGGCCGCGCTGCGGAGTGTGCCCGCGCTGCTGGAAGCCCAGTCCGAGCAGTTGGTCCGCGGCGTGGCGACCACCCTGGTGCACAGCGACGCCTTCCCTCGACTGTGGACCACGGCGAACCGGCTGGCGCATCGCGGGCTGGTGGCAACGGTCACCGGCATCGATGACGGCGTGGTCCGGGTGAACACCGACGGCGTGGTGTCGCTCTCGCTCGACCCACTGGTGGACGAGGTCGTCGAGCGGCTGGACCGCCGCGGTTTCGCCCTCGCCGACCGCGACATCGATGCGCGTACCGAATTCGTGCTCATCGATTCCGACGAGCTGGCGCAGGCGCAGCGGGCCGTGCGTCTGCTCGACCGGGCGGCGATCGTGCTGGCGGCCGCCGCGCTGGTCTGCGCGCTGAGCGCGATCCTGGTGGCGGGCAACGGTTTCCGTCGCCGGGCGATCATCGCCGTCGTGGTGAGTGTGGTGGTGTCGATGGTCGTGCTCGCGGTGGCACTGCTGATCGGGCGTGGCATATATCTCGATCATGTTCGGTCCCAGTCGATGTCACCGGAGGTAGCCCGGATCTTCTTCGACACTGTGGTCGGTCCGTTGCGGGTGAGTATGCGGGTGCTCGTGGTCGTGGCCGCGGTGGTAGGTCTCGGCGCTTTCCTCACCGGCCCATCAGCGCCGGCGTCCTGGGTGCGCGCGACGGCTGATCGGGTGGGGGATCGGCTCCGCCGAGGCCAGAGCGGTCCGGTATCGCGGTTCGTCGCGTCGAATCTGGGTTGGGTGCGCGCCACGGTGCTGATCGTCGCCGCGACGGTACTCGTGTTCTGGGACTACCCGACTGTGCGGGTCGCGGTGGTGATCGCGCTGGTCACCGGCGTCGTGCTGCTCGCGCTGGAGCTCGTCGCCAGGTCAGGACGTGGGGCGACGGGCTGACTTCGACGTCACCGGTTTTCGGTGTCGCTGCCTACATTTCGGCGGCGGCGATGTGTTCGACCCGACGGGCGGTGGCGAGCAGTTCGTCGATATAGCGTCGCCGCTGGGGGAGGGTGGCTTCGGTACACAGCGGGCCGATCTGGATTTCGAAGAGGGCCCGGCCGGCAGGAGCGAGGACGGGGGCGCTCAGATAACCGAGGGACAGCGCCGCCGGGGAGTTCAGTGCGTCTTCGGTGTGCGCGCTGCCGCTGACGTCGCCGAGCAGGCTCAGGACTCGCCCGCGCAGTTCATCGGTCGCGGGGCGTTCGGCGAGGTGGTCGACCACGTCGGACAGGACACGGAGCGCGTTGAGTGCGCCCGGGCGCAGGCTCCAGGCGCAGTAGCCCGCGGTGCGGATCGTCGCCAGGACATCACGGAACTCGGCGCGGCGGTCGGGGTCACCGCGATCGAGCCACCGGTTCTGCGCGGCGGCGGGGGCGTGGGCGACGAGGGTGGCGCCCGCGGGCGGGAGCAGTGGTATGCGGGTCCCGTTCTCGATGCCCGCCGGGATGAGGCCATGCCCGCCGACGACCGCCACGAAGGTGAGTTCGTCCCCGATCAACGCGGTGAGGGCGGCGCCACAGCCCGCGCGCGCTGCCAGCCGCTCGAGTTCCTCGCCGACCGCCGCGCTCTCGGCGAGAATCGCGGGTGCCAGTAGCCCGACCCGTGACAGGCCGGGGCCGAGCCGGTAGGCCAGATCGGGCTGTCGCCGGGTCCACCCGTGCCGGTCGAGGGTGGCCAGGATGGCTCCCACCGTCGACCGGCTCAGGTCGAGCGAGTGCGCGATCTCGGCCGCCGAGAGTGCGGTGCCCCGCGCCGCGAGCAGCTCCACGACGGCGATCACCCGGCTGGTCGGCGGTGAATCATCATGGGGGCGAGCCGAATCGGATCCCATTCCGCCTCCCTCCCGCATCGAACGCCGCCGGTTGGCTCCGATGATCGCACACGACACTCAGCGTGGTGCGATGCGGAACAGGCCGGTCATCGTGCCCTGGTAGAGAGTTCGGTCGGGTGAGATGGTCCCGACCATCTGGAGCGTGTTGTGGACGGCTGTCGCCCCGATCAGCTTCTCGGTGTCGATGCGCCCGGACGCGGCGTCGATCACGGTGTATCGGAAGTTGTCGGTCAGGCCGACGCTGCCGGTCGGGATCACGGTGTGCCGGGTCACGGTGTAGATCTTGCCGTCGGCCACCGACAGACGCGGGACCGCCGCGGACAGCGCCTTGTTGGTCCACACCACCCGGCAGCCGGAGCCGGTGACGTTGACTCGCACCATCCCGCCGGTGAACGCGGCGTTCGCCGGTTCGCTCGGACCCGCGCCGTCCGGCAGGGCCGGATACGGGTAGCCGTAGGTTCCCGCGACGAACAGACTGCTACCGGAGCCGATCGGGGAGTTCTCGGTGCCGTCGACGGTGGGTACCGAGCAGATCCGGTTGCCGGTCGCGGTGTCGAAGACCAGCAGGTTCTCCTTCGGCACCGCGTTGTCGGTGATCGCCAGGTATTCGGTGCCGTCGCCGGGTCCGAAGAAGGTGGGCGTGGCACCGGAACCCCAGGACAGTTGCCCGGGCTTGCGGGCCGGGCCGCGGTCGTAGGCCTGCCGCCACACCACCCGAGGATTGCCCGAGCCGTCCACGTCGACGAGGTACAGCGCGTGAGTCGTGGCGATCGCCACGCCCTGCGGCGCGGTGGAGATACTGTTGGCGACCTTTTCGCCGGGACCGAGCACGATCGCGCGGGCTACACCGGTCGACGGGTCGGAGAAGCCCACCGCCGCATTGTCGGTGGCGAACCAGACCCGGCCGTCGAAGTCGGGCATCACCGAACTGACCGCGTCACAGTCTCCGCCGCCACAGTGACCGGTCACGGCCTGGGCGATATCGGTCGCCGATTCGATGAAGACCGTCCAGTCGTCGCCGTTCTCGCGGTGGCCGATGCGCAGCAGCTTGCCGCTGCCGTCGACGGTGACCATGCGGTCGTTGCTGTCCAGATAGGCGTAGACGCCGCCGAGCAGGCTGCCCTTGGCCAGGTCGAGCGAGGCGAGCGGTCGACCACTGTTCGGGTCGAGCAGGAAGACCTTCGGGGCACGGTCGATGACCTTGGTGCACAGCGCCTGCGGCATGCCGTCGGAGCCTTGGAGGATGGTCGGGCACGCCGCGGCGAGCTCATGGAAATCGCTGTCGATGTGCCCGGTGCCGGGGCCGGCGAACGGTGTGGCGTCGGAGGATTCGGCATCGCCGTGCATGGTCGCCGTACCCAGCGGGCCCAGGTGTGGATTGGCCGGTGGCAGTGAACCGAAGTCCGCCGCGGCGGTGCCGGTGCTGACGGTCAGTAGTGCTGTCAGTCCGATCGCGGCGGTGACGGCGGCACGACCCATTCTCTCGGACACGGACGACTCCTAGATTCGTAGTGCCGGCGTGGTCACCCGATCCGAGAAACTTTCGCCGTGCGACGAATATTCGAACTCTGCAGTTCGACTATTCGGTAGAGGTTAGGAGGCGATCGGTGCGATGGCAAGGGTCGCAGCTTCTTTCGCGCTGCGGCGCGGATGTCGTCAGGTCGACACCCAGTCCGCCATGACATCGGCGAGCGCCAGCACCCCGGCGTGGCAGTCGTCCGCGTCAGCGTGCTCGACCGGGGAGTGTGAGACTCCGGTGGGGTTGCGGACGAAGAGCATGGCGGTCGGGACCTTGGCCGAGAGGATGCCCGCATCGTGTCCCGCCGCGGTGGGCAGCACCGGGATCTCGCCCAGGTGGCCGAGTGCCGACTGCAGACGGTGGCGGGTACCTGCTGGGAATTCGACGATGGGCGTGATCGATTCGGCCTCGGTGTGCAAGCCGATGCCGTCGGTGGCCGCGTGCCCGTGGATCTCGCGGGTGATGTGGTCGACGAGTTCGGTCAGCGTTGCTTCGTCGGCGGCGCGTGCGTCGAGCCAGGCTTTGATTTCGGACGGAATCGCGTTGGCGCCGTTGGGAAGTACCCGGACCTTGCCGAAGGTGGCGACCGCGTCGTGCAGTGCGGCGGCGGCGCGGGCGGTGTGGACCGACGAGGCGAAGGTGAGCATGGGATCGCGGCGGTCGACGAGTCGGGTGGCGCCCGCGTGATTGGCCTCGCCGGTGAAGGTGAACAGCCATCGGCCGTGCGGCCAGATCGACGACGCGACCGCGAGGGGTTGATCGACGAGGTCGAGTGCGCGCCCCTGCTCGACGTGCAATTCGACGTAGACGCCGACGCGTTCGGTCAGTGCCGGATCGGCGCCGAGGTGCGCGGGGTCGCGGCCCGCGCCGGTGAGCGCTTCGGCGAGGGTGATGCCATCGGCGTCGCGAAGCCGAAGCGCGCGTTCGGGTTTCAGTGCTCCGGAGGTCAGTTGTGAACCGATGCAGGCGACCCCGAAGCGGGCGCCTTCCTCGTCGGTGAACGCGGTGACCGCCACGGGTCTGGTCGGCGCGATGCCGCGTTCGCGCAGGACATCGACGGCGGCGAACGCCGAGACCACGCCCAGCGGTCCGTCGAAGGCGCCGCCGTCGGGCACGGAATCCAGATGCGACCCGGTGACGAAGGCGTCGCGGGGTTCGCCGGTCCAGCCGATCGGCATCCACCAGGCCCAGAGGTTGCCGTTGCGGTCTTCGTCGACGGTCATGCCGCGCCGATCAGCCTCGCCGGTGAACCATTCACGCAGCGTCATCTCCGCGTCGTTCCACGCGAAGCGTCGATAGCCACCGGTCGACGGTTCGCGGCCGACGTCGAGGATGGCCGCCCACATGGCGTCGAAACTCTTCATGACCGGCCGGGGATCCAGGTCGTTCCGGCGAGCGGCACGCGGGCCATCGCCGACGACTCGACCGTCAGCGCCACCAGATCCTCCGGTTCGAGGTTGCGCAGATGCGACTTGCCGCAGGCGCGGGCGAGGGTCTGCGCTTCCATGGTGAGCACGCGCAGATAGTTCGCGAGTCGGCGCCCGCCTTCGACGGGGTCGAGATTCGCGGCGAGTTCGGGGTCCTGGGTGGTGATGCCGGCGGGATCGCGACCGGCCTGGAAGTCGTCGTAGAAGCCGGCTTCGGAGCCGAGTTCGCGGTATCGCTCGGCGAAGCGAGGACTGTTGTCGCCCAGCGCGATCAGCGCCGCGGTACCGATCGCGACCGCGTCGGCACCCAGTGCCATCGCTTTGGCGACATCGGCGCCGCTGCGGATACCACCGGAGACGATCAGCTGTACCTTGCGATGCTGTCCCATCTCCTGCAGGGCCTGCACCGCCTGGGGGATGGCGGCGAGGGTGGGGATACCCACGTGTTCGATGAACACGTCCTGGGTCGCGGCGGTGCCGCCCTGCATGCCGTCGACGACCACCACGTCGGCGCCTGCCTTCACTGCCAGCTTGACGTCGTAGTAGGTCCGGGTCGCGCCGACTTTCACATAGATCGGCTTCTCCCAGTTGGTGATCTCGCGTAGTTCGATGATCTTGATGGCGAGGTCGTCGGGACCGGTCCAGTCGGGATGACGGCAGGCACTGCGCTGGTCGACGCCCTGGGGCAGGGTGCGCATGCCCGCGACGCGTTCGGTGATCTTCTGGCCGAGCAGCATGCCGCCGCCGCCGGGTTTGGCGCCCTGGCCGAGCACGATCTCGATGGCATCGGCCTTGCGCAGGTCATCGGGATTCATCCCGTATCGTGACGGAAGGTACTGGTATACGAGGTTTTTCGACTGACCCCGTTCTTCGGGGGTCATCCCACCGTCGCCGGTGGTGGTCGATGTGCCGACTTCGCTGGCGCCGCGACCGAGTGCTTCCTTGGCTTGCCCGGACAACGCTCCGAAGCTCATTCCGGCGATCGTGACCGGAATGTCGAGGTGCAGGGGAAATTTCGCGTTGCGATCGCCGAGCACCACGTCGGTGTCGCAGCGTTCGCGATAGCCCTCCAGGGGATACCGCGACATCGACGCGCCGAGGAACAGCAGGTCGTCGAAGTGCGGGAGTCGGCGTTTGGCGCCCCAGCCGCGGAT
This sequence comes from Nocardia sp. A7, assembly GCF_046549215.1. Taxonomy (NCBI): domain Bacteria; kingdom Bacillati; phylum Actinomycetota; class Actinomycetes; order Mycobacteriales; family Nocardiaceae; genus Nocardia; species Nocardia sp. A7. The sequence goes on from NZ_JAJPWE010000002.1 coordinate 801,167, forward strand.
GTCGTAGATGCCGGTCTCGGCGGCCCGCTGGATCTCGGCGATCACGGTGCGGTCGAAGGTCGCCGATTCGCGCAGCGTCGGGTTGAAGGTCATGGAAGTTGTCTCCTCGTTCGCCGCGGTGTCAGTACGCCGAGGCGTTGTCGACGTGGAAGTTGTAGAGCTGCCTGGCCGAGCCGTAGCGGGTGAAATCCGCTGGGTCGGCGTCGATTCCGGCCGCGTTCAGCAGTTCGGCCAGCTCGGCGAGGTGCTCGGCGGCCATCTCCTTCTTGATGCAGTCCGCACCCAGCGACGCGACGGTGCCCCGCACGTAGATCCGGGCCTCGTAGATCGAATCACCCAGTGCCTCACCGGCATCACCGCAGACGACGAGGCGACCGGCCTGACCCATGAAGGCACTCATGTGGCCGATATCGCCGCCGACGACGATATCGACGCCCTTCATCGAGATGCCGCAGCGCGCGGCGGCATTGCCCTCGATCACGAGCAGCCCCCCGTGCGCGGTGGCGCCTGCGGACTGTGAGGCGTCGCCGGTGACCCGAACCGTGCCCGACATCATGTTCTCGGCCACCCCGACACCCGCGTTGCCCGCGACGGTGACCGATGCCCGCTGGTTCATGCCCGCGCAGTAGTAGCCGACGTGACCGTCGATGATGACGTCGATGTCGCTGTCGAGTCCGCACGCCAGGGCATGCGCGCCGCGCGGTGCGGTGATCACCGAGCGGGCAGGGGCGTCGGCCGACTGCAATGCCTGATTGGTACTGCGCACAGTGGTCGTGCGCAGATCGAAGGTCGTGGCGGTGTCGGTCACTGACGGTGCCATACGTACACCTCTTCCGGTTCGGGCTCGAAGATTCGGGCGGAGTCCACGCCGGGCAGGTCCGCCAGGGCGCGGTATTCGGAGGCCATCGCCACCCAGCGGTCGGTCTCGGCGATCACGGCGGGCTTGCACGAGATCGCGTCGCGGACCACCGCGAAGGAGTCCTTGGTGGAGACCAGCAGCGTGTAGAAGCCGTCGAACGTCTCGTTCAGCATCAGCAGCGCCTTCTCGAGATCGACGCCGTCAGCCAGTTGCTCGGCGACGAAACGCGCACCGACCTCGGTGTCGTTCTCGCTGTCGAACACGATGCCTTCGCGTTCGAGGCTGTGCTTGATGCTCATGTGGTTGGAGAAGGAGCCGTTGTGCACCAGGCACTGGTCGGGGCCGACCGAGAACGGGTGTGAGCCCTCGGCGGTCACGGCCGACTCGGTGGCCATCCGGGTGTGGGCGACACCTTGCCACCCGGATGCGTTCGGAAGTCCGAAGCCGTGGGCGAGTTCGGTCGGGTTGCCCATTCCTTTGAGAACGGTCACCTCGGTGCCGAAGCCGATGATCCGGGCGGTCGGTGTCACGGCGCGGACGGCCTCGAGCAGCTGTTCGGTGCTGACGGGCGCGTGCACCACCGTGGTGGGGGCGAGGTCGAACGCGGTGACCGCTACACCGAGCCTGTCGGTGAGGGCGGACTCCAGAACGCTTGCCGTGAGCGGGTTTTCGAGTAGCGACAGGGTGGCGTGGCCCGCGGGCGACCAGGTCGGGTCGCCGTAGATGGACATGCCCGCCGAATCGGGTCCGCGGTCACACATCTGGTCGAGCATGCCGGTGAGCAGCATCCCCAGCTGGGGATACAGTGCCCGGTCACGTAGGTGCAAACCCACGATTCCACACATGTTGTGCTCCTCTTTCGTAATGGTCAGAAGGCGGTGAGGTACTGGTCGATCTCCCAGCGCGACACCGTGTTGTGCCAGGCGAAGAATTCCTCGCGCTTGAGCCGCGCGAAATATTCGGCGACGCCGGGCCCGGCGATATCGAGGGCGCCGGTGAGCACGGGATCTCGCTCGAGCGCGTCCATGGCGTGCAGCAGGGTCATCGGCAACATGTCGCTCTGGCGGTCGCCGCTGCCGGGTGCGCCGGGGTCAAGGGCCCGTTCGACGCCGTCGAGACCGGCGGCGACGGCCGCGGCAGCCGCGAGATAGGGGTTGGCCGAACCGTCGCCGCCGCGCAGCTCGACCCGGTTCGAGTCGGGGACACGGAGATAGTGCGTGCGGTCGTTGCCGCCGTAGGTCGCGAAGCGCGGCGACCACGTGGCACCGCTGCTGGTGGTGGTTGCTCCGGTGCGCTTGTAGGAGTTGACGGTCGGGGCGATGACGGCCTGCAGGGCGCAGGCATGGTCGAGCAGGCCGGCGATGAAACCGTATGCGGTGGGCGACAATCCGAGACCTCTGTCGTCGGTCGGATCGGGAAAGACCGCGCCGTCCTCGCGCCACAACGACAGGTGCATGTGCATGCCGGACCCGGTCCGGTCGGTGAACGGTTTGGGCATGAAAGTGGCTTGCATGCCGCGCTTCTCGGCGATCACCGACAGCAGATACCGTGCGGTGATGACGCGGTCGGCGGTGATCATGGCGTCGGCGTAGTCGAAGTTCTGCTCGAACTGGCCGTTCGCGTCCTCGTGGTCGTTGGCGTAGTTGCCCCACCCCAGCGCGTTCATCGCCGTGGAGATCTCGGTGAGGTGGTCATACATTCGGGTGACGTCGCGGGCGTCGTAGCAGGGCCTGCTGCTCAGATCGGACGCGTCGGCGGTGACGAGTTCACCGGAGGCACCTCGATTGACCAGGAAGTACTCGATCTCGGCACCGACATTGACGGTGAACCCGAGCGCGGCGGCCCGGCGCAGTGTTTCCCGGAGGATGACCCGCGGCGAGTACGGCCACGGCTTACCCGCCACGTGCGGGTCGCAGTGGACCAGCGCCAGACCGGGGCGAACGAACGGGATAGGGGTGAACGACGACGCGTCGGGCATCGCGACGAGATCGGGATCCCCGGGTTGTTGGCCCATACCGCCCGCGGCGTATCCGGCGAAGCCGACACCGTCGTTCTCGAGTTGCCCGACTGCCTGTGCGGGAACGAGTTTGGCGCACGGTTTGCCCGACAGGGTGACGAACAGCGCGAGGATGAACGTGGTTCCGGTGCTGTGCACCAGTTCGGTCAGGGTCGGTCGCGGATCGATGTCCGGGGTCGTCGCGGCGAATGCTTCGGCGGTGTCGATGGCCATGTCAGGCTCCTACTCGGAATGATCGAAAGGTGATGGGCCGGTTCACCGCATCTCACCCGCGCCCTCGTAGGGGTGCGGGCTGAGCAACAAGTCGTTCTCGGCGAATCGGCTGTACCGGAAGTCGCGGGGATCGACATCGCGCAGCGTCGTGGTTCCGGTGGTGATCAGGTCGGCGACCAGTTCGCCGACCGCGGGGGAGATCTTGAATCCGTGGCCGGAGAAGCCGGTCGCGAGGAACAGCCCGGCCACCGGGGCGGGGCCGATGATCGGGTTGTAATCGGGAGTGACGTCATAGGCGCCCACGTAGGAACTGGTGATGCGCGGGTCGGGCATGTCGGGAAGACGCTTGTCGAGCTTGACGATGGTCTTCTCGATGGTGGCGGCGTCGGCGCGGTTGGCGAAGTTGTCGGGGTCGATGTACTCCGGTACCTCGTGGTCCGAATTGCCGACCAGCAGTTCGCCGTTGGGTTCGCGGCAGATGTATTGCAAACCCGCAAGGTCCGACAGCACCGGTACCTCGGGCGTCGGTTCACCTTGGTCGACCAGAACGAGCTGGGCGCGTTGAGCTCTGACATCGAGGTCGACCCCGACACCGGCGGCCAGCGCGGGTGTCCACGGGCCCGCGGCCAGGATCACCGTCTCGGCGTGGATCTGGGTGCCATCGGCGAGTCGCACGCCGTAGACATCGCCGGCGTCGTCGGCGAGAAGGCCGGTGACCTTGGTGGATTGGCGGATCTGGACACCGAGTGTGCGCGCCGCGGCGGCGAAGGCCATGCCTGTCATATAAGCCTCGCCGCGGCCACCGAGAGGTTCGTAGGCGAAGGCGGCGAAGTCGTCCAGCCGCAGACCCGGCCACAGCTCGGCCATCGAATCATGGCTGATGAAGTCGACGTCGATCCCGAGGCCTCGCATCATCGCGACATTGGCCCGTAGCGGCGCGAGATTGTTCTCGGCGACCCCGACCACGTAGCCGCACTGCCGAAAGGCCATGTCGTCGCCGAAGAGTTCGGTGGCCCGGGTGAAGATGTCGACGCCGTACCACGCCATCGCCGCGAGTGACGGGTTTCCGTAGTGGCAGCGGACCACGCCGCTGGACTTGCCGGTCATGCCCGAGCAGAGGGTGTCGCGCTCGAGCACGAGAACATCGGTCTCGCCGCGGTGGGCGAGCGACCAGGCGATAGCGAGGCCTTCCAGGCCGCCGCCCACGATGACGTACTTGGCTGTGCGCTTCACGATGCTCCGTCGCTGTTTCATGCTGTGATCTGTTGTTGTATGTAATGAAACAGTTCAAGCGTTTCCGCCGTGTTACGTGCCGGTCAATCACAGGTGTCGAGGTCGCTGGACTGGAGATTTAACACCGAGGCAATGCGGGTAGTGGTTTCCTGTCGATGGTTGATGTTTCACCACAGCGGCTATACGTGTCGCTTCGTAGAGTCAGGAGTACGCATGACCACCACCGATTCCGCCGCAACCGTCGCCCCGTTCCGGGTGACCACCGAGTTCTGGAAGAACCTGCCGCAGATGCCGACGGCGGAATACCCGGGCACACAGGGCTACATCGACGACGTCTACGCCAACCCGAACGGTTCGGAGATGTCGGCCGGCTACTTCGAGTTGCGCAGCACCGACGCGCCGCTGGACTACCACTACGAATACGACGAGATGAAGGTCGTGCTCGAAGGGGAGTTCCGGCTGGAGAACCTCGACACCGGGCAGGTGGAGACGGCCGGTCCGAAGGACGCGATCTTCTTCCCGAAGGGATCGCGTATCCGATTCACCACTCCCGACCGGGCGCTCGCCTACTTTGTCGGGCACCGCTCGTTCGCGCCGTAACGATGGCGGTGTCGATGTCGACCACCAGCGTGCCGCGGTGGTCGGCGGTATCGGTGGGCAATCTCGAATTCGATTCCCACGCACGGCATCACCTCGTGGTAGTCGCCGATTCGGGGGCTGCCGCTCATGTCGCCGACCACAGCTCGGTGCTCCCGCCCGCGAGCACGGTGATCGGTGCGGGCGAGATCGACGCGGGGCTCGAATCGGCGCGCACGGGCTGGCGGTTCCTGCTCGTCGGAGCCGCCGCGGCGGTCGCCCGGATCCACGCCCGCGTCCTGGCCGCCGGGGCGATCGACGACGAGATCACCATCGTCGTTCTCGACGGTGACGATGGGTTCTGCGCCGGAACGCGCGAGGTGTTCTGCGTGCACTGCCGCACCACGACGGCCACGGGCGCGAGGATCGCCGACACCCTGATCTGCGGTGGATGCGGCGTCGAAGTGGTGGTCTACCACCACTTCTCCCGGCGCCACCATGCCTACCTCGGATACCGGCCCGACGCGGAGGAGTTGCCGTGAAGTCAGAGACCGTAGTCGCGAGTCCGGCCGTGGTGGCCGGGCCGAACGAGTTGCTGCTCAGGGTCACCGGTGCGCGGTTGTTGTGCGAAGGAATCCGGGAAGTGACGCTGGCGGCGGTCGACGGGACGGCGCTGCCGTCGTTCGCCCCCGGCAGTCATTTGGCCATCACCTGGGCTGTCGGCGAACGGAACTCGTATTCGCTGACCGGTCCGATGGTCGAACCTCGGCACTATTCGATCTCGGTGCGGCGCGACGATGCCGGGCGTGGGGGATCGGCGTGGGTGCACGCGATGGACATCGATGATGTCGTGGTCGCGTCACGCCCGCGCAGCGCCTTCGCGCCGGTGGCGACGGCCCGCCACCACGTGTTGGTGGCGGGCGGGATCGGTGTCACGCCGATCGTGTCGCATGTGCGAGCGGCGGTTCACTGGCGGCGCTCGTTCGAGGTGATCTATGTGCACCGGCCGGGCGCCGACGCGCACGTCGACGACCTTCACGCATTGGCAGGCGATCGGTTGACCGTTCTGCGCAGCGGATCAGAACTGTTGGCGCACACGCGCTCTCGACTATCGGATGCTCCCCTCGGGTCGCATCTGTACACGTGTGGCCCGCAAGGTCTGATCGAGGCGGTGACCTCGGCGGCGGTCGCCGCGGGTTGGCCGCCGCGGCGCGTCCATTCGGAACCCTTCGCCTCCGCTGCCCCCGCCACGGGTGCGCCGTTCGCCGCGCGACTCGGGCGCAGCGGTGCGTTGGTTCCGGTCGGCGCTTCGACCTCTCTTCTCGAAGCGCTGCTCGCTCGTGGCATCGCTGTCCCCAACCTGTGCCGACAGGGGGTCTGTGGCGAGTGCAAACTCACCGTCCGCGGCGGCGCGATCGACCACCGAGACGCCTACCTCACCGAGGACGAACGTGCCGCGGGCGAGGTGATGATGCCGTGCGTGTCCCGAGCCGCCGGTGACCGAGTGGAACTGGAACTGTGATGACTACTGCTGACACCTTCACCCGCGCCGACATCGAGAACTACCCGTTTCCGCTGTCGCGCGATCAATACCGATACAGCACCAATGTCGAACCGGCCGGTCGGCCCGTGTCCACGGCCGCCGGCGGGTGGGGTGATCGCCGTGTGCAGATCGACCGCCATTACCGACACGAACTCGACGAACGTGCCCGCATCCTCGCCCGTGACCCCTCCCGGGCGCAATGCCTCCCGCATATGGCCCCCGCCGCATGGGACGCGATGCTGACACTGATGCGCGACCTGGCCACCGACTATCCGGAGTCGATGCATCTCGATCGAGATCTTATAAACGACAACACTTTTCGATGGCGCAACGACCTGCTCGACATCGACGACACCTTCACTTTCGGCGACGCGAGCACCTTGCCGACCGGTCCGCTGGACTACATCTGCGGGCAGATCCAAGAAGACGTCGTGTTGCTCGATCAGCGCGAAGGTCAGCTCTGGGGTGACGCGGGCGTGGTCACCTTCGCTGCCGACTGGTCGTTCGGATTCGACATCGGGATGAGCTTTCTGCAGATCCACGGGCCGGTACCGCGGGTGCACAGCGAGAAGATCATCACCCGCGCACACGATTTCCTGCTGCGCCTGGAACCGGGCCAGAGCTACCGGCGCACCAACTGGACGCTGACGGTCGACGGCAAGCTCGATACCGCCACCGAGACCTACCCGGAGTGGGGCCGTGACCGGCGCACCCTCGCCGACGGTCCACTCGAAGACGTGGGGCAGCGCCTGTTCCTGAGAACTGAAGTGCAGCACCTGATCCGGTTGCCGCACTCGGGCGCGGTGATGTTCCTGATCCGCACCTACCTGTTGCCGTTGGCCGCCGTCGCCACGGTGGATTCCTGGGCCGACCGGCTGTACCGCGTGCTCGAGGATCTGCCCCTCGATATGGCCGAATACAAGGGATTGGCGCGAACTCGCGGTCCGGCACTGCGCTGGCTCAGCACGTTCGGCGGAGTGACGCCATGAAGCACTTAACAAGGATGTCACCGTAAGTCCAACTATTGAAATCACACCGTGGTCCACTACTGGTGGACAGCGATTCTCTATGGCAGACCTTTGCCGAATAACCCTCTGAGGTAGACACAATGGAAGAAGCAATAGCCGCGGCGAATACCGCTTGGCTGCTCGCCGCCTTCGCCGCGGTGAGCTTGATGGTGCCCGGTCTCGCCATGTTCTACGGCGGCATGGTGAGCGCGAAGAATACTCTGAACATGGCGATGATGACGTTCGGCGCTTTCGCCGTCGTCGGCATCCTGTGGGTGCTGTTCGGCTATTCGGCCGTGCTCGGCAATTCGCTCGGCGGGGTTGGCCTACTCGGCGATCCGCTGGAAGCACTCGGCCTCGCGTCGATGCTGACGGCACCCGCCGTACCCGCGCTCCCACCCGCGCTGGTCGCCGGATTCCAGCTGCTGTTCGCCGCCATCACCGTCGCGCTGATCTCCGGTGCCGTCGCCGACCGGATGAAGTTCGGGGCCTGGATGGTCTTCGCGGGTGTCTGGGCCTCCCTGGTCTATTTCCCTGTCGCACACTGGGTTTTCGCGTTCGACTCCGCGGACGGCACGATCACCGGCGGCTGGATCGCCAACAAGCTCGCCGCGATCGACTTCGCCGGCGGCACCGCGGTCCATATCAACGCCGGTGTCGCGGCGCTGGCGCTGGTGCTCGTACTCGGCAAGCGTCGGACGTTCCCGGCTCCGCCTCGCCCGCACAGCCTTCCGCTGACCATGCTCGGCGCGGGCATCCTGCTGTTCGGCTGGTTCGGCTTCAACGGTGGGTCCGCGCTCTCGGCGGGCAACAGCGCCTCGGTCGTCGTGCTGAACACCCTGGCCGCCGCCTGTGCGGGCATCTGCGCGTGGCTGCTGGTCGAAAAGGTGCGTGAGGGTCATGCCACCTCGTTGGGTGCCAGCTCCGGCCTGATCGCCGCACTGGTCGGTATCACCCCGGCGTGCGGTGCCGTGTCGCCGATGGGCGCGCTGCTGGTCGGCGCGGCAGCGGGTGCGCTGTGCTGCCTCGCCGTCTCGATCAAGTTCCGCCTCGGTTACGACGACTCGCTCGACGTGGTCGGAATCCACATGGTCGGTGGCATTCTCGGCACGCTGCTCGTCGGCTTCATCGCCGACCCGAAGGCGCCCAACGGGGTCACCGGCCTGCTCTACGGTGGCGGAGTGGACCTGCTCTGGCGCCAGACCGTGGCGGTCGCGGCGGTCGTCGCCTACAGCTTCATCGTCACCTGGCTGATCGCCAAGGCGCTCGACAAGACGATGGGTCTGCGCGTGCATCACGAGAAGGAAGCCGAAGGCCTCGACGTCGCGGTGCACGGCGAATCGGCCTACACGATGGAGACGATCACCCTGGTATCCGCGCCGGTCGAGGAAACCGAGGCGGTCGAAGCCGCCGAGGCGATCACCACCGACGCGGCGGAGGAGGCTCCCGTCGGCGGGCGCTGACACTCGACCACGAAACCGCCCCCTTCCGGCTGACCGCCGGGAGGGGGCTTCGGCGCGTGCGCGTTTCCTCAGAGGAAACCTTGGTCAGTTATGATCGACACTATGACAGCCCGACCGACCGTGCGCGACACCGGCGACCCCGCACCCGTTCAGCGTGAGGTCACCGGAGCCGCACCGACCGGCAACGATCTCGAGGAGGCGATCGCTCGACAGGTGCGATCGCTGCGCAAGGCCGCCGGACTGTCGGTGGGCGACATGGCCGACAAGGTCGGCATCTCCAAGGCGATGCTGTCGAAGATCGAGAACGCCCAGACCTCGTGCAGCCTGTCGACTCTCGCGCGCCTGGCCGGCGGCCTCGACGTTCCGGTCACCTCGCTGTTCCGCGGCGCGGACACCGAACGGGACGCCGTGTACGTCGAGTCCGGTCACGGCGCGGTGATCGTCGGCCGCGGCACCAGGGTCGGTCACCACTACGAACTGCTCGGCGCGCTACGCGGCCAGCACAAGCGACTCGAGCCGGTTCTCGTCACCCTCACCAATGCCAGCGAGGTGTTTCCCCGCTTTCAGCACGCGGGCACCGAACTGCTGTACATGCTCGAAGGCGTGATGGTCTACGGCCACGGGGACGCCGAATACACCTTGCGCCCCGGCGATTCGCTTTTACTCGACGGCGAGGGCATCCACGGTCCCAACGACCTCGTCCGGCTGCCGATCAAGTTCCTCGCGGTCACCGCCTATCCCGACAACCACGAGTCATGACAGTGCCCCCGCCGCGGTGCGCGACGGGGGCACGATGGCCGGCTGCCTACTTCGGTGCTGCGGCTTCGGCGTCCGATGCTCGCAGGAAGCTCGGTGTGTTCGAGGCACAGGCCAAGCAGATGGCTTGGTGGTTCGCGGAAGGGTCGCGGTCCATCTCGTAGGCGATGAAGGAGTCGTCGCATCGATGGCATCGAACGCGGGTTTCCCACGGGTCGTCGACCTCGTCGCGTGGGTCGTGCGGGCGGTCGAGGACGAACCAACCGGGCTTGGCGATGCGCAGCGCCACGGCGTAGATGGCGGCGGCGAGGACACAGCTCACCGGAGGCGCCCAGACCGTCCCCGCGGCGCCGCCGAAGGCGACGAGTGCGATGCCGACCGCCGAGGAGATCGACCAGGCGGTCACGCCCGCCGGGTTGATCGCGGGCACCCGGCCGGGCCGGAACTCAGCAGCGCCGAGTGCGGATCCACTGCGCGAGGAGACGGCGATGTGGGTCATGGCGATCGCCACCCAACTGACGATGATCACGCCCTGGTAGCTGAGTGCCTGCAGAATCCAGGTCAGCACATTGGTGAGCATCATGACGTAGACGACCACCGCGACCACGCCGAGCCAGAACACCCGGGGGAGAGTGATTCTCAGTGCTCGCGCGAAGAAGTTCTGCAGGTTCGTCGAGGCCAGGTAGAAGTTGCCGGTGTTGACGCGGGTCTGGCTGATGAGTACCCACAGCAGTCCCCAGAAGCCCATCATCGCGATGATCCCGAGAATCGCGGACTCCTCGTTCAGCGGGCCCTCGATGTCGATGGTGTGCGCAAGGAACATGCCGACGACGGCATTGACGAACAGCGTCATCACGTAGAACGGGGTACCGAAGGTGATCCGGCCGTTGAAGACCGCATCGGCCGGCTTGCCGAAACGGGCGAAGTCCCATGCCATCATGGTGACGACCCAGACACCCATGTAGACGGTGTAGGCGAACCACCAGCCGGGCACGCCGGAGTCGGCGGCCGTGGCGGGCTCGTAGGTCAGCCAGTCGTTGGTGTAGCCGTACTCCGTGATGGTCCATGCCACCGAGCCCACCAGTCCGACCAGGTACAGCGGCAGGAGCCAGCCGTTGATCTTGTCCAACCAGGTCGTCACCCCGCGCATGGCCAGCGGCGCCTGATACAGGACAACGATCAAGGCGCACACCGCGATCGGCACCGCGGGCAGATACGCGTGCAGCGCGGCCGCGACGATCGCGCCTTCGGCGACCACGTAGTAGGTGATGGTGATGCCGAACAGCGCCGCCGCGAAAGCTGAACCGGCCCTACCGAACAGGGCGCGGGAGAACAGCGAAACGCTGGTTCCGGTCTTGGCGGCGTAGCGCGAGGCGACCGAGTTGATCGCCCCGTAGCTCACGGCCGACGCGGCGATGCCGATCAGGGTGTCGATCGTGCCGACGGCCAGGGTGACGGTGCTCCCGACGACCACCCAGAACATCGCGCTCATCAGACCGAACCAGGCCATCGAGATCGACAGTCTGCCGCTGCGCCACGACAGCGGGACGATGTGCAGCGAATAGTCCTCGGCGGCAGCGTGTTCGAGGACTTTGGGGTCGTCGGTGGTGGAGGTGACGAGTGGGGGTATGTCGCTGGCGCGCAGCGGCGGCGATAGGGACATCAGATCTTCCTTCGATTCGAGCGGGGTGCTGGCGCCGTTGCCATCCAGGGGAGTCGAGAGGTGGGTGTCGCGGGTGCCACCGTGTGGTGGCATCCGCGACAGCGAGGTCAGACCGCGGCGGGTTCGGCGGTCAGCGTGCCCTTGACGTAGGGGATGGCGGGGTCGTCGGTCCAGTGCACGATGGTGCGGCGATGCAGCATCGCCCGGAACTGGTCGGTGGTCTTGGGCAGGACCTCGCCGCTGCCCCAGTCGAGGATCACGCCGTACTGGCGGACGCAGTCCATTTCGTTGATCAGTCCGGTCTGGTACTCCGTGGACACTTCGGCGGGGTCCTTGTCCATCCAGGCGTGCCGATTGGCGCGGATGTAGTCGCGCGCGGCGGCGGTCGCCACGAGATCGACCTCGTATTCGAAGACTTCGGGGTCTACCTCGCGGATGACGACGCCGTAGTCCTTCTCGGCCCGTTCGATCGTCACGTACCCGTCGATGACGTCTTCGAGCACCGCGTCGATGTCGCGCTGCAACGCGTCGCCGAGCCCGCCACCGCCCGCGGAGGGGCGGGTGAACTCGTCACCGGACTTGATCGGCAGGGCGGCGAAGATCGACCCGAGATACTGCTGCTGTTCGGTGCCCTTGTTGAGCCACACCCCGTGCGGGATCGACGGCAGCCCGCCCCACAGCCCCCAGGTCACCGACCGTTCCCGGTCGCAGCAGTACGACATCACCGTGTTGTTGCTCGCCCACAGCTTGCCGCCCTTCTCCGCGCCGAGGCCGCCGCGGAACTTGCCCGGCCCACCGGAATCGGGCACCAGATCGTGGCGGGAGGTGAGCACCGGTGCCAGGCGTTCCTGGCCTTCGAAGGGCTGGGTGCCGTATTGGACACCGAAGACCGCGGCGGAGGCGTTGTAGCCGTCGGCACCGTTGCGGGCGCCCCAGCCGCCCATCATCCAGTCGTACCACATGAAATTGGGGTTGCCGGATTCACGCCCGTCGCGCCCGCCGACCAGCAGATACTCCAGATTGAAGGTGCACGCCATCGCCCGGTCGGGCTGGATGTCGGACCAGATCTCGAACACCGAGCTCATGATCTTCTCGAACGGTCCCGAACAGAAGCCGGCGCAGGGTGAGGGCCAGTCGGCGTTGACCACCGAACCCAGTGGGCCGAGATCGGCGGTAACCACGCGGTAGAAGCCGGAGTTGAGCGGGATATCCGGGAACTGCATTTTCGTGCCCGCGACGATGCCTGCGAAGGACCCGCCGAAACCGGCGTTGAGCATCGATGAGATCGACGCGTGCGATTCGCTCAGGTCGTAGTGCACCGAGTCGCCGGAGATGGTCATCTTCATGGTCACCGGGATCAGGCCCTCGCCCAGCGCCGGGTCCTGGTCGATGTAGTCCTCGGTGTACCAGACGCCGTCGGGCAGCGCCGAGATCTTCGCGCGGGTCAGCTCTTCGACGTAGTCCTGGACCTCGGCCATCGCGGTTTTGATCGTCTCCACGCCGTACTTGTCGCAGAGGCGCTGGATTTCGCGTTCGGCGACCCTGGTCGCTTCGGCCTGGGCCTGCATGTCGCCGATGATGTCGCGCGGGTTGCGGGTGTTCTTGGCGATCAGATAGGCGACGTCCTCGAGGAACTCGTCCTTGCTCCAGAGCCGGGTGGGCGGGATACGCAGACCCTCACCCATGTGGTCGAGCGCCTTGACGTTGAACGAGCCCGGTGTCGCGCCGCCCACATCGGCCCAGTGTCCGTTGGCCTGGGCATAGCCGAGCAGCTCGCCGTGGTAGTAGATCGGCCGGATGATGCGGGTGTCGTTGAAGTGGCTGCCGCCTTCGTAGACATCGTTGATGATGAAAACGTCGCCGGGATGGATATCGCCCTCGAATTGTCGGATGACGGCCTTGGCGGTGTAATGCAGCGTGCCGACGTGGGCGGCGATGTCGCCGGTGCCCTGCATCACCGTATTGCCCTCGGTATCGCACAGGGCCGAGGAGAAGTCGCGCGAATAGATGACGAAGGAATAGCAGGTCCGCAGGATCTGCTCGGCCATCTGATCGACGGTATTGATGAAGGCGTTCTTGAGAACCTCGAAGGTCACCGGATCAAGTGATGTAGGCATGGTTTCACCTCAATGAATTCGATAGGGAGATAAAGGATTACGTGGTCTGCTCGAGCACGAGGTTGCCCCACTCGTCGGCCCGCGCGGTCGTGCGAGGCGGCACTACGGTGGTCGAATCGAGCTGGTCGACGATGCACGGCCCGGCCAGCACGGCACCGGCGGGCAGCTCGGCCCGGTTGTAGACCGGGGTCGGCAGGCGGACCGGCTCGTCAGGGAACAGCACATCGCGCACTTCGACGGGAACAGGGGTGAAGTCGGCAGGGTCGATCAGGGCCGCCGGAACCACCTCGTTGCGCGGGGTCGCCCCGATCGCCCGGACCAGCACGCGGTAGATCTCGACGCCTGCGGCCTCGTCGGCGAAGTTGTGTTCCTTCAGGTGGGTGGCGTGGAACGTGGCGATCACCTGGTCGAGGCTGCTCAGCGGCCCCGATACCGGCACGGCGATGGCCCGCCACTGCCCGAGGTAGCGCATGTCGAGGTAGTACTCGAAAGCCATATCGGCGTCGTCGACGTGCTCGGCGGTGAGCCGTTGCCTGCCCTGGGTCTCCAGTTCACGGAACGACCGGTTCAGATGTCCGAGATCGGCCTCGGCCGCGTCGGCGAGGTACATCTTGGTCAGGTCGTGCTGGATGTCGACGAGCATGCAGCCCATCGCCGAGGTGACGCCGGGATGCGGCGGGATGATCACCGTCGGAATGCCGAGGTCCTTGGCCAGGTAGGCGGCGTGCAGCGGGCCCGCGCCACCGAAGCCGACCAGGGCGAAATCGCGCGGATCGTGGCCCTTTCGAATCGAGATCAGGCGGATGGCGTCGGCCATATTGGCGTTGGCGACCTTGATGATCGACTGCGCCGCGGTCTCCACATCCAAACCCAGTGGGGTGGCGATCTTTTCGATCGCCGCGCGTGCCATCGACTCGTCGAGTTGCTTCACCCCGCCCGCCAGCTTCTTGCCGACGGTGCCGAGCACGAGGTTGGCGTCGGTGTTGGTGGCCAGATCGTCGGCGACGCCGTAGCAGGCCGGGCCGGGTTCCGAGCCGGCCGATTGCGGGCCGTTGTGCAGCGAGCCCGCGTCGTCGATCCAGGCGATCGAGCCGCCACCCGCGCCGATGGTGAGCACCTCGATGCTCGGGAAACAGATCGGGTAGCCGAATTCGACGCTCCACATATTGGTGGTGCCGAGCATTCCGTTCTCCGTGAGCGACACATCGGTGGAGGTGCCACCCATGTCGAAACCGATGGAGTTCTCGAAGCCGCACATGCGCGCGATGTGCCTGCTGGCGATGGCCCCCGCGGCGATGCCGGAGGCCGCCAGGCGCGCGCCGTACTTCTCGGCCATCTTCGGGGTCATCACACCGCCGCCGGAGTGCAGCAGCAGCACGTCGTTGGCGTAGCCGTTCTCCTCCAGTCGAGCCTCGAGTGTGCGGGCATATGGCCCGATGATCGGCACCAGTGCCGCATTGGCGACGGTGGTGGAGAACCGCTCGTATTCGAAGATCTCCGGGAGCACATCACTCGAGGTGGTGATCGCGACGCCGGGCAGTTCTTCGGCGAGGATCTCCGCCATCCGCTCTTCGTGCTCGGGATTGGTGAACGAGTTGACGAAACACACGGCCACGGTTTCGATTTCGCGTCTGCGCAGGATTCGCGCGACGTCGCGGGCCTGGTCCTCGTCGAGCGTTTCGAGCACTTTGCCGTCGTAGCCGATGCGCTCGCGCACCGTCATCCGGTGGCGGCGCGGCACGAACGGTTCCGCGATCGCCTGATACGGATCCCAGGATTCGCGATCACCGCGTCGGATTTCGATCACGTCGCGGAACCCCTCGGTGGTGACCAGGGCGATCTTGGGAAATTTGCGGGTGATCAGGGCATTGGTGGCGATGGTGGTGCCGTGCGAGAAGAATTCCACCTCGGCCCAATCCACCCCCGCCTGTTTCATCCCGGCCAGCACGCCCTCGATGGGGTCGGCCTGGGTGGGGTATTTCGCGGTGATGATCTTTCCGTCCGCGCCCTGGACGAAAACGTCGGTGAAGGTGCCGCCGATATCGACTGCGGTGCGAATTTTCACGGGCCTGCTGATGGCCTCGGTCATGGTGTCCTCCTCGGGATGTGCTCGCCGAACACGACATACGAAACCCGGATCGGCGAGGCCGAACAATTGGACCGACCGCCAGCGTGGAGGGCGCCGGGCTTGGATGTTCGTCCACCTCCTCCGGTGCTCTGATGCCGTCTACCAGCGGAAACGGGCGCCCGCGTCGAGTAACGTCCACGTGTCCGATACCTGGGCGCAACGGTTGGTCACCCGATCGCAACCCCGGTACCGGGCCGCTTGCGTCGGCCCGACCGCTCGCTCTGTGCGACACCGGATCTGGCGTAGAGTTGGCGTGATGGCAGACGGGGGAGGCTCGCGCCGGGGAAAGGAGCGGTGGTGAAGATCGGGTTGCTGTATTCGCTCACCGGCCCGCGGGCGGAGATGGAGCGATCCATTTTCGACGGTGCGGCTCTTGCGATACACGAGATCAACGCCGATGGCGGTGTGCGCGGTGCGGAACTCGAATGCGCGGTATTCGACGATCGCTCCGAAGTGGGATTGTCGGTCGCCGGCATCGATCACCTGTGCGGTGACGAAGGCGTCGACATCATCGTCGGCGGATATACCTCCGCGAGCCGGGTCGCGATGATTCCGGCGGTGCACGCCCATCGCGCCCTGCTGATGTACCCGACCTATTTCGAGGGCGAGGAAACCGATCACCGGGTGTTCTATTGCGGGGCGGCACCCAACCAATATCTGGCGGACTACCTGGGGTGGATCGCGAGCAATCTCGGCCGCCGCGTCTATGTGGTCGGCTCGGACTACATCTATCCGCGAGTACTGGCCGAGGCGGTGCAGCGGTTGGGTGGGCGCTGGAACGTGGAGACCGTCGGAAACCGCTACGTGCCGCTGCGTGAGACCTCGTTCACCGAGGTAGTCCGCGATATCGAGCGGGTGCGGCCCGACGTGGTCGTGTCCAATCTCGTCGGCCTGGAATCGACCACCGCGTTCTATACCGAATTCCACCGCGCCGGTTTCGATTCCGCCACCCTGCCGATCGCCGCGACGGTCACCACCCCGATCGACCTCGAGCACATGCCGCCCGAGGTCGGTGACGGGCACTACATGGTCGGCACCTACTTCTCGACGATCGATTCCGAGGCCAATCGGACCTACCGCCGGTCCCTGCTCGCGGTTCGCGGTCAGCGCCGTGCCCATGCCGCGCAGGTCGGCGCCTACAACGCGGTGCACGCGGTGCGACTGGCCGCGGAGGTGGCCCGTTCGACCGACGCGGCCGGGATCGCCGAGGCGCTGCTCGGCATCCGGTTCGACGGCAATCCCGAGGGCCTGCCGTTCTGCTTCCGGAGCAACCACTACAGCGCGCACCCGTCGTATGTCGGCCGAGCTGGTGGCGGCGAATACGATGTCGTCGCCGAATTCGCGCCGCGGTTGCCCGAACCCTGGTGGCTGAGCCGCAGTCCGCTATTCGCCGCGTTGTGATTCGCGCAGCGAGAGCGCCAGGTAGAAGTCCACCCGGTCGGCCATCGATCCGATACCGCGGCCTGTGAGCCGCTCGATGCGCGACAGCCGGTAGCGCAGCGTGTTGATATGTATGCCCAATTCGTTTGCGGTGGCGGCCCATTGGCAGTCGAGGGCGAGGAAGGTGCGCAGCGTCTCGAGATAGTGGGAAGCCTTGGCCTCGTCGTAGGCGAGCACCGGCTGCAGCAGCGCGCGGTGCAGCGCCTGCGCCATGGCGGGATCAGCGGCGAGCAGGGTCGCGCTCAAGGGAGCAGGCAGAGCTACCTTGGGTGCCGAGGGTCCGCTGGAGCGGGCGTGGCGGTCGGCGAGATGTCGAGCGTTGATCAGTCCGCGGACCAGATCGTCACTGGAGCCGATGACGCACGAGCTGGTCCCGACGGAGAGTTCGTGGCCGTGACGGTGTGCGAACAGACCGCGGAGCATGTCGAGACACTCATCGAAATCTGTTGCGGTGCGGGCTGTTTCATTCTCCATGGTGATCAGCGCATACGCGCCGTCGCCGTGGCTTCCGCACACGCTGGTGCCGCCGACGCGCAGGCCGAGGTCATGCAGCGCGGTGACGAGGTCGGCTTCGGTCGCCGGCGGTGTCACCACCGCGACCGCGCGAACGCGCGCACCGGGGACGAGCCCGAGCGAGCGCGCCCACGGGTCGAGTGCCGCGGACGCGACCTTGGCCCCCAGTAATTCCCGAATCAGCGCGTCCTCGGATTCTCGGCGTGCGGACCTGGCGACCTCGATCGAGGTGATCCGCGTATCGAGATCGCTCACGAGCCGGGCGAAACGACCCGGATGTAGCTGTGCGCGTTCGGGATTGGTGAGAGCGAGGTCGATTCCCGACTCGGGCAGGACCGCGTGTATCGCAGCGGCCCGGTCCGCGTTGCCCCGAACAGGCTCGGGTGCGCGCGCCACGATCTTGCCGACGAGATCCAGATCGGCAGCGGGCGAACCCAGTACACAGCCCTGCAGTACCAGCCAGATCTTGATGCCACTGTCGGCGGCGAAACCGTCGACCGTGTCGCGAATGGAATTCGCCGCAGTGGGCTGTCCGGGCCAGGACAGGATCCGGTCGACCGGCACGCCTTTCGGCAGGAGAAGGACCGGCAAGGTGTGGCGGACACACGCGGCGACGAATTCCGAGGGGAGAAGTTGATCGTCGTCGTCCACCACGACCGCGACCGCGCCCGCCGTCCGGAGCGCACCCGCGGTCGATGCGGGCGCACCCAGCGACGACCACACCAGAGACCGGATGTAGACGATCCGGGCCCCCATCGGCTCGTGCGGCGACATCGGATCGAATGCGCACACCCCGTGTACCTGCTCGAGCCAGGACCGATCGGCCACCCCGGGCGTCAGGGCGCGCAGGCCCGCATGAGCGGCCAACTCGCCCAGTGTTGACATTCGACCCCTCTCCGGTGCGCACGTAGGCCCGATTATCGCGCCAAACGCCAGTTCCGGCTCAGCGGAGCGTGACCTGATGCCCACCGGCGCGGTCGCCGGATCCGCGGATCGGATTCCGCGCGCTCCAGGCCAGACTTCTCGCCGTGGAGGACCGCCTCCGATTCCCGGCGACAAGGATCAGTCGATCATCGCCGGATCGACTCGGAACCAGGCACAATTGACAGGGAAGTCGTTACCCAGTGGCTGCGACAACACGCGGCTACTCTGTCTGACCGAAGGTTGGTGAATCCACCGATGTCGATACCCATGTATGACGAGGTCCTACCGCGCGGCGAACGCGACGGATTCGGCCTACGGGTCGGTGCGATCATCGACCGCGGTGGGGAAGTATTACTCCTGGAAGCGAACAGCACCGGCCTCATCCGTCCCACCCACAAACTCCCCGGCGCCACGGTGGGACCCGGGGAGTCCGTTGCCGCGGCGCTGATCCGGGGAGTTCGCGAGGAAACCGGTCTGACGGTCACCGGCATCCGACATCACGTCGGCGACTTCGACTACCTGTCCCCAGCCGGCAAACCGGTGCGGCGTCTACACTTCGCCGTCGACGTGAAAGCCACCGGCCCCATTCGCCTTTCCGCGCACGCCGGGTACCTGTGGGTGTCGTTGGACCGAGAACTGTTCGTCACTCCCTCGATCCGGGGAATCCTCGGGGCTTACAAAGAACTACCCGCCCCCTGACGACACCGCGAGTGCTACCGACCGGCGGGACCGGGTGATTCGGAATTCTGGTGTGCGGCATCGAGCAGCGGCTGCCCGATGACACCCATCGCCTGAGATGCGCCACCGAGCACCCACCCGCCGTCCGCGGGCAGCACGACGCCCGACACGAAATCGGCGAGCGGCGAGGCGAGGAATCGGCAGACGTTGGCGACGTCACGTGGCGTGCCGTAGCGGCGCAGCGGCACGCTGCCGGTGACCAGGGCCCGATCCTGCTCGGTCGGCGCCAACCGGGCCATGCCCTCGGTCCCATCGATCGGGCCCGGAATCACACCGTTGACGCGGACCCCGTACGGGCCCCATTCCATCGCCAGCACCTTGGTGAGCATGTCGACGCCGGCCTTGGCGGCGCAGACGTGCGCCTGGGTGATCGTCGGCAACTCCGACTGCGGTGCCGAGATATTGATGACCGATGCGCCGGGCTTGCGCAGGAACGGGTAGCTCGCGCGCAGGACGTTGTAGGTGCCGAGCAGATCGATGTCGACCACCGACTTGAACCCGTTGGCGGACATGCCGACCGCAGCGGCGGGGAAGTTGCCTGCCGCACCGGAGATCATCACGTCGAAGTCGCCGAACTCCCGATGCACCGATGCCAGGACGGCCTCGGTCGCGCCGTAGTCGCGCACGTCAGCGCTACCGCCGAGCGCTTCGGCACCGAGCGCGCGAAGGCGTTCGACGGCCGCGTCGACCTTGTCCGCGGACCGACTCAGCACCGCGACCCGAGCACCGGCTCGCGCGAAGTCCTCGGCCACACCGAGATTGATGCCGCTGGTGCCACCGGCGACGACGACGACCTTGTCGGTCAGGTCGATCTTCTGGATGAATTCTGACTCCATGTCAGGCAGACTATCAGTAGTACGAACTATTACCTGTGGTGATTATCGGTGGACTCGGTTGCCGAGGGTGTGTGTGGTCCCGACTACTATCGGTCTGCTGTCCAGTCCAGAAATCGAGGTTTTCCGCCAGTGACCGAACCGTTGATCCCGGACATGGTCGCCGACCACACCAGCTGCCTGCTGATCAAGCTCGGGCAGGTGATGTTCCGCGTGAGCGAGGATCGGCTCGCCACACTGGGTCTGCGGACGAGGCACTTCATGATCTTGAAGGTGCTGGCAGGCGACCAGGCCAGTTCTCAGCTCGAACTGGGAACGCGATTGCGCATCGACTCGACCACCATGGTTGCCGCGATCGACCATCTGGAGTCGGCGGGGCTCGCCGCCAGGATTCGCGATCACCGTGACCGTCGGCGTTTTCTCGTCGAGATCACCGAGCTGGGGATGCGGACCGTCGAGCAGGCCGACGAGCTGGTCCGCACGCTGAACGACGACCTACTCCACGGTCTCGATCCGGCGGAGCGCGCAAACCTGCATCAAGCACTGCTATCGCTGAATTCCGGCGCTACGTTGCCGCGGGCCTACGACGCTGTCCGGCGTTGACCACGTAGCGCCCGTCTGCGAATCTTGCCGGTCTGAGTTTTCGGCAGGTCCGCGATGATCTCCACTGTTCTGGGGCGCTTGTAGGGCGCAAGGCGGGCTCGCGCGAAGGAGATCAGCTCCTCGGCAGGGGCGCTGTGCCCCTCCTTCAGCGAAACATAGGCGGCGACCGACTCACCCTGGTACTCGTCGGGAATCCCCACCACCGCTGCTTCGAGCACTGCCGGATGCTCGTAGAGAACATCCTCGACCTCCCGCGGCCATACCTTGTACCCGGAGACGTTGATCTGGTCCTTGATCCGGTCGACCAGGTAGACCCAGCCGTCGGCATCGATGATCGCGCTGTCGCCGGTGCGGAGCTTGCCCGCGGGCATGGTGGCTTCGGATTCCGCTGGATTGCGCCAGTATCCGGAGACCACCTGGGAGCCGACGATCACGAGTTCGCCCTGATCGCCGGGCGCAAGGACACGGCCCGCGGCGTCGATCACCTCGACGCTCACGCCGGGCAGCGCCTGACCGATGGACAGCGTGCCGCTCTCCGGGTCGACCGGGGCGTTCGCCCCGGGCGGGACCGCGGTGACCGCCGACGAGGTTTCGGTCATGCCGTAGGCGTTATGGATGTAGTGGCCGAACCGGTCGCGGAATCGGGCGACCGTGCTCGGCGGGACCGGGGCGCCACCGCTGAACAGCGTCTTGATGGTGGAGAAGTGTTCGGCGGTGGCGTATTCGGAGTTCATCATCGCGTTGAAGGCGGTGATGGAACCGATGGTGTAGGTGACGCCGTGTTCGCGCAGTGCGTCGACGACGACGTCGGTGTCGAAGCGGCCGGTGAAGACCAGCGACGTTCGTTCGGTGAGTGCGAGTGCCCCGATGACGACGGCTCCGGTGATGTGGAACAGCGGGGCCAGGGCGAAGACGACGTCGCCGGGGGCGATGCCGGCGAGTTCGGCGAAACCGGTGGTCACCGCGCGGACATTGGCGTGGGAGTTCATCGCGCCCTTCGGCGGCCCGGTGGTGCCGGAGGTGTAAGCGAGGAAAGCCAGGTCTTCGCCGCGCACCTGAACCGATGCGGGTTTGCGGCCGACGTACTCGTGAGCCAAGGTGAGCAGGTCGGTGTGCGCCGAGTCGGTGCGGTGGTCTCCCGATGCGTCGGGCTTGAACACGCGGGGGTCGTCGCGAGACTGGAGGTCCGATTCCGCGGTGCCGAGCACCCACCCGACTGTGGTGCCCTCGACGTCGTCGCGGACCCGCCGCACATCGCGATCAGTGGTGACGATCCCGACCGGTTCGGCATCGCTGACCAGCTCGCGGAGTTCGCGGCCGCGATACATCGGGTTTAGCAGCAGGCCGATCGCGCCGAGCTTCCACAGGGCTAGCAGAACGAGCGCGTATTGCGGGATGTTCTGGAGGTGGATACCCACCCGCTCCCCGTGCCCCACACCACGGTCGGCGAAGGCGGCCGCGAGTGCGTTGGCGAGGTCGTCGGCCTGGCGCACGGTGAGCGTGGTGTCGAAGTACACGAGAGCCGGGGCGTCGGGCTCGTGCTGGACCCGGTCGTGCCATGCCGCCCCGAGTGTGTCGAAGCGTTCGGGGATGGTCCCGGCATCGCCGCTGCTCATGCGGGAAGTTCCTTCCGCCCGGTTTCGCGGATGGTGGCGACGGTGACGAGGCCGACGGCGCAGACGCCCATCACCCAGTAGGCGGGCGACATCGCGTTGCCGGTCGATTCGACGAGCTGGGCGGCGACATAGGGGGCGGTGCCGCCGGCGGCGATGGTGCCGATATTGAAGCCGAGCGAGACGCCGGTGTAGCGGACCGCGCGCGGGAAGAGCTCGGTGAACAGCGGGAACGCCGGGACCTGGACGACGCCGTTGAGGACCATGTAGACGAAGTACACGATGCCGATGACGAGGATGCTGCTCGTCGCGCCCATGATCATGAAGGCGGGCAGGGCGATCACGACGTAGCCGAGGTAGCCGCCGATGAGTACCGGTTTGCGGCCGAACCTGTCGGTGAGCATGCCGCTGAGCGGGAAGGTGGCGCAGGCCAGGGCGATGGCGATCGCGGAGGTCCAGTAGACCGAGTCCTTGGAGAAGCCGAGGTCTTTGATCAGATAGACACTGAAGTAGGTCAGCCCGATATAGCCGGAGCCGTTCATGGCGATGGCGACGCCGACGACGCGCAGGACCGACCACGGGTTCTTGGTGACGGTGTCGAGCAGCGGGCTCTTGGCGACCTGCTCCTTCTCCGCCATCTCCTCGAATTCGGGGGTGTCCTCCAGCTTCATCCGAACGCGCAGGCACACGTAGGCCAGCGGTAGGGCGAGCAGGAACGGGATGCGCCATCCCCACGATTGCATCTGCTCGTCCGTGGTCGCGAGCGACACCACGCCCACCACGGCGGCGGCAACGGCGAAACCGAGGGTGGAACCGACCGGGGTGAAGGAGCCGAAGAAGCCGCGTTTGCCCGGAGGTGCCGATTCGGCGATATAGGTCGCCGCGCCACCGACTTCGCCGCCGGCCGAGAAGCCCTGGGCGAGACGGACGAGCACCAGCAGGATCGGGGCGAGGACGCCGACGGACGAGTGGGTCGGCAACAAGCCGAGGACACCGCAGGCCACGCCCATACTCACCACCGTCAGAACGAGGGCGGAGCGGCGGCCGCGTCGATCGCCGAGGCGGCCGAAGAAGATGCCGCCGAGCGGACGGGCGACATAGGCGACACCGAAAACGGCGAGCGTCGACAGAATCGACACCCCGGAATTGTCCGAGGGAAAGAACAGGGGTGCGATGGTGACGGCGAGGAAGCCGTAGACCGCGAAGTCGTAGTACTCGATGAGGGTGCCGACGCCGCCGGCGATGGCGGCGCGGCGGGCCACGGAGTTCGACTTCTTCGCTGCTGTCGTCGGCCGCGGTCCGGCGAGGTGGAGGTCGCTGGACCCGACGCGAGATTCTGTGTTCGTCATTGAGCCTGTCTTTCGCGTGCGTGCTCGGCGAGCAGGAGTTCATAGGAGCCACCGGCTTCGATGACCTGGACGGTCCGCGGACTCGGTGGGTTGCCGACCAGTCGAGTTCCGTCGGGCAGGCCCACGGCGGCGGCGCGCCAGTCGAGGGCCACGGCGTCGTCGACCTGGACTGCGGTCGAGACGCCGGGGATCGTGATCAACGGCATGCCGTTGAAGGTCTCGCCGCGCCAGAAACCCGGCGAGAAGGACTCCGCGACGATCGCCGAGATCCCCGCGTTGCGCAGGGCGACCATGGGTGGATAGTGCGGGTGTCCGTAGCCGAAGTTCCGTCCGCCGACGATGATATCGCCGGGGCGAACACGGTCGATGAAGGACGGGTCGTAGGCCCGCATACACACCGACCGCAGGTGGTCGGGGTCATAGGACTTGATATTGGCGACGCCGACGACGAGGTCGATATCGAAATCGTCGCCGAAGATCCAGGCGACCCTGCCTTCGATGAGATCCGGGGGTGGGGGATAGGCGCTCACTGGTTCGACTCCTGGATCGTGCCGGTGAGGGCGCTGGCGGCGACGGTGTAGGGCGAGCCCATGTAGATGTTGGCGTCGGGACTGCCCATGCGACCGGAAATGTTCAGGACGCCGGTGGAGATGCAGTTCTCGCCGGCCTGAAGGGGCTTCTGGTAGCCGAAGCAGAAATCACAGCTCGATATGTTGATATGCGCACCTGCGGCGCGGAGCACGTCGAGAATGCCTTCGCGCTCGGCCTGCTCGTACACCTTCTGGGAGGTGGGCACGACATTGAGCTCGACGCCGGGGGCGACCGTGCGGCCGTCCAGGACCAGCGCCGCTGCGCGCAGGTCTTCGATGCGCCCGCTGGCGCAGGAGCCGATGAAGGCTTTCGTGATCGGGGTGCCCGCGAGTTCCTTGGCGGTCTTGGTGTTGACGGCACGGGCCGAGCCGGGCAGCACCACCCGCGGGGTGAGGGTGGCGAGGTCGATGGTGTGGCGGGCGGCGTAGGTGGCGTCGGGGTCCGGAGACACCGGGTCGAAGTCGCGGCGGGCGACCTCGTTCGCGTAGGCCAGCGACATCTCATCGGGTTCGAAGATCGCGGAGACCGCGCCGGTGAACATCGCCATTCCGCACAGGCCCTGGCGGTGGTCGATGGCCATCGAGCGGGCACCCGGGCCGCCGAATTCCATCACCTGATGCGCGCAACCGTCGGCGCCGACCAGATCGATGATGGTGTGCACGAGGTCGCGGCTGTCGACGCCGGGCGGGAACTCGCCGACGAGGTCGAAGCGGGTGGTGGCGGGGATATCGACGAAGACCCGGCCGGTGACCCAGGCTTCGATGAGGTCGCGCCGGATACCCCAGCCGAGGGCGCCGAAGGCGCCGATACCGCTGATATGGCCGTCGAAGTGGACGAGGAATTCGCCGGGAATGGCCAGGCCGAGTTCGGCGGTGAGCTGGTGGCCGATACCGCGGCCCTCGTGCAGCTCGATGCCGTAGAACTCGCACCAGTCGCGGGTCACCTGGTGGACTTCGGTTTCCTTGTCATCGCGCTTGCTGAGCATGTGGTCGATGAAGACGATGTAGCGGCTCGGGTCATCGAGCTCGGTCATCTGGAAGTCCTCGCGCATCTGACGAAACATCACGTCGGTGTAGCCGGGGAAGTCGTAGGCGATCATGCGCGCAGGCTGGACCGGGTGGTTCTCGCCGGCACGGACCGTGTCCTGATCCGAGGCGCGGCCCAGGATCTTCTCCGTCATCGTGTAACCCACGGCGGTCACCGCTCCTTCGCGGGTAGGTACTTGTTCTGCATCGCCTCGACCTCGGGAAAGCCGATCAGTTCCACGAATTCGTGGTGCTGGAGCGCGTCGGCGCTCACCTGGGCCGGTGCCTCGCCCGCGGCCAGTCGCCGCAGTGTCTCGCGGGCGGCCCCGGTCGCGGCCATCAGGACCTGGGTGGGCAGCAGGGCGAGGCGGACGCCGATCTGGTCGAGGATCTCGGGGGTGAAATCGCGTTCGGTCCAGGTCGAGGCGGTGAGGGTGGCCATGAGCGGGACCCCGACCTCCTCGTGGCAGCGCTGCCACTGTTCGACGGTGTCGAAGGTCTTGGTGACCGGCATGATCATGTCCGCGCCCGCCTCGGCGTAGGCCTGGGCGCGGCGGATCGCCTCGTCGCCGCGCGCGTCGGTGCGGGCGATCAGCAACACATCGTCGGGGATGGAGTCGCGGACGGCGCGGACCTTGCCGGTCGCCTCGGCGACGGTGATCAGGTCGACGGGCTCGCCCACGCAGATGGGGCAGGACTTGGGCGAGACCTGATCTTCCATGAACATCCCGCCGACACCCGCGTCGGCGAATTTCGCGGCGGTGCGCGCGGCGTTGACGGCGTTGCCGTAGCCGGTGTCGATATCGGCGACGAGCGGCAGTTTCGACGACTCCCGGATCGTGCGAACCGCCTGCAGGTTCTCGGTCTGGGTGTAGAGCTCGGCATCGGGGAGGCCGAGTGCCGCCGAGACGGCGAATCCCGAGGCGCACAGTGCGCTGAAACCCGCCTGTTCGGCGAGGCGGGCGGTCAGGCCATCCCAGACGCCGGGCGCGTAGACGAGGCCGCGGGTCGTGAGGTCTTTCAAGGTCGGGCTGCGCACAGGCCACTCTCCGTTTCGCAATGCGGAATGTGTTTCACATAACGGTACGTACGGTAAGGTGGTGCGAGTCACAAAGTCAACCCCCGCCGGTGGATGTCTGTTCGTATGGTGGCAACCCCGATCGCACGATCAACGAAAGTGAGTGAGTAGCAGTGGCTGTGCCCATCGAGCCCGAAGCGGCAGGAGGTCGCGACATCGTCGGCGCGGTCCTCAAAGCCTGCGCACTGCTCGAGAAATTCGGCGCTGATCGCCCCGTCTGGACCTTGAACGAACTCACCTCGGCCAGTGGGATGAACAAGACAACGGTGTATCGCCTGATGGCCACGCTGATCCACGCGGGCTGGGTGGATCGCACCGCGGAAGGTGCGTACCGGATCGCGATGCCGGTGTTCGAAATCGGTTCCGCCGCGCTGTCGAAACTCGATATCCGTGCTGCGGCCAAGCCGTTCATGGCCGAGCTGGCGGCGACCTTCGGGAACACGGCCTACCTGATGGTGCCCGCGGAACAGGGCGCGGTCTGCATCGACCTGCTCGAGGGGCGTAACTCCCTGGTCGTCGCCGGGATCAATATCGGGTCCGTGATGCCTTATCACGCCGCGGCGGGGCCGGTTGTCATGCTCGCTCATTCGAAAGTATTGCGAGACAAGTGGATCACGACGGATCTGCCCGCGATCACCGACCGGACCATCACCGATGTGGATCAACTCGTCGAGCACCTGGACGCAATCGCGCAAGCGGGCTATTCGCTGAGCAACTCCGATTACCTGCCCGGGGTCGCCGCGGTGGGCGCGCCGATTCTGGGGAAAGACGGATCGGTTGTCGCGTCCATCAGCGTGGGGGGTCGGGCCGAGGAGTTCGAAGGGGACGCACTCGCCGAGATGATCGCGCAGGTGTGTGACGCCGGGGCGCGGATCACCCGGATCATGCAGGCGTTACCGCGAGGCTGATCTCAGCGCAGCTGATCGTTTGTCTTTCCCCTGGTGGGTAGTCCAACGGGGTAAGGACAATCCGGGGGATGCGAGGAGTAGAGAAATGAGCACTACCAGTGTAATCGTGACAATCGTCGTCGCGGTCGTGGTCGTCCTTGTGCTTGCTGCCGTCATTCGGGCGTTGATGAGTAGCCGGCGTGAACACCGACGGGTCGATGCTGCCGGAATCCGGGAGCGGGCGGCGGTACAGGAAGGCGAGGTCGGACAGCGAGAGGCGCGGGCGGAGGAGATCGCCGCCCGGAGTCGCGCGGCACAGGCCGAAGCGGACGCGAAAGCCGCTCATGCCGAACAGCTCGCCCAGCAGGCGCAGGTGCACCACAGCGACGCGGCGGAATCGCGAGCCGACCTGGACAAGGAATGGGAGCGCGCGGACCGGGTCGACCCCGACACCAAGCCGAGTCGGACGACGCAAGATCCGGAGCGGCCGACGCGCAACAGCTGAGGACGGAACCCGATAAATTCGAGTGTCATTTCATCCGGTTCGGGTGATGTGTGGCGACTTTCTGAACGGCAGCATCGGTGAATCGACCGAAGCTGAAAAGGAGTCGCTATGCGGATCTTCGTTCTGGGTGGTGACGGGTTTTGCGGGTGGCCGAGCGCGCTGCACCTCTCGGCGCATGGTCATGACGTGACCATTGTCGACAGCGGGGTCCGCCGCAGGATCGACACAGAACTCGGTGTCCGGTCGTTGACCCCGATTCGGACCTTGGACGAGCGAGTCGCCGCGTGGCGAAAAGCGACCGGAAAGACCATCGGTACGGTCGAGATGGATATCGCCCTCGACTACGAGGACTTGACGGAATTGCTGTCGGCCGAGCGGCCCGACTCCATCGTGCATTTCGCCGAACAACGGTCCGCTCCGTATTCGATGAAATCGCCCGCGCACAAGCGGTACACGATCGATAACAACGTCAACGCCACCCACAATCTCATGGACGCACTGGTCGAGACCGGCGTCGACGCGCACGTCGTGCACCTGGGCTCGATGGGCGTCTATGGTTACGAATCCGTGCCGGTCGACCTGCCCGAGGGCTATCTGACGGTGTCCTATCCGGATCGCACCGGCACGATGCGCTCACGCGAGATCCTCTACCCGACGAATCCGGGCAGTGTGTATCACCTGACTAAGTCGCTGGATCAGCTGGTGTTCCAGTTCTATGCCCGCAATGACGGTGTCCGCGTCACTGACCTGCACCAGGGCATCGTGTGGGGCACCCAGACCGACGAGACCACCCTCGACGAGGCCCTGATCAATCGTTTCGATTACGACGGTGACTACGGCACCGTGCTGAATCGGTTCCTGGTGGAAGCCACGATCGGCTACCCGCTCACCGTCTACGGATCCGGCGGACAGACCCGCGCGTTCATCAATATCCGCAATACCGTGCAGTGCATTCGCCTCGCGGTCGAATCCGGTGACGAAGTATCGGGCAGGCCGCGGGTGATGAATCAGGTCACCGAGACCCATCGCATCGCCGACCTCGCTGATCTGGTCGCCCGCGTGGTCGGGGCGCAGGTCGTCCATCTCAGTAATCCGCGGGCCGAAGCCGATGTCAACGAGTTGAGTGCGGTCAACGACCATCTCCTTGCACTCGGTCTCGATCCCATCCTGCTCGAATCAGGGCTGTTGGCCGAGTCGGTCGACATCGCGCACAAGTACGCCGATCGAGTCGACAAGGAACGCATTCCCGCCAGCTCCTACTGGAACCGCGAACGCGAAGCGAAGAGCGAGGTCCCCGCCGGTGGCTGACGACGACGCCGCAGGCGAGGAGCGCACCCCCGATCCGCCACAGTATTTCCGCAACGAGCACGGCAGGACGGTGCCGCGGTCGGCCTGGTTCGTGGTCGGGCTGGCCGCGGTGCTCGTCGCGGCCTGGGTCGTGGTCCGGGCGGGCTGGTTGAATCCGCCGCCGAGTGACGGTTTCGATGTGCCCGCGGACCGGCTCTACGCCAAAACCCTCGCCGATCTGGGGCGACCGGACGGAATCCGGCTCACCGGCGACGCGCCGTCATCGAGTTTCCAGGTGGCGGTCCCGGTGGACTCGGCCGGAGACAAGACCCGGCTGCGCCTCGCCGGAACCGCGCAGGTCGCCGAGGACAGCACGGTGTTCCTGGTCGTCGCCATCGACGGGCAGGAGGTCTTCCAGCGCGAACTCCCGCGTGGCCAGAACGCGATCGACGACACGGTCGATGTTCCGAGCCGAGCCACCGCCGACGGCAATGTCAGGGTCACCGTTCGCACCAGGGGGACGTTGCATCACGAGTCGTGCACCGCCGATCGGAGCGCGGGCATGGTCATCGCGCTCGATCCCGACACCGTGCTCGAAGCCGCGCTCGACGAGCCGGTACACACGCTCCGCGACACGGTCGCCACCTGGGACGACACAGTCACCGTGGTGCTGGCAGACACCGCCGATCCGTGGCGCACCACCGCCGCCGAACTCGGGGTGGCGCTGACGGAATCCGGCTACACCGTGCGTTTCGCTAACAGCGTTCCCGATACCGGGCGGCGCAGTGTGATCTTGCTCGGCCCGGCCGAGCGGCTGGCCGAGACACCGGGCTGGTCGCGCACCGGGACCGACAACAGCGTCATGCTCGGCGCGATCGACGGCACGCCGGTGGTCAGCGTTGTCGAACCCGACGCCGATCTCGTCACCGCATACCTGACCACGCCCGCGGTGAGCACCGCCGATCGGCAGGCAGCCGATCCGCGCGCGGTCGGTGTCGCGGCGTCGGCGGGTGATGTCAGCCTGCTGTCGCTCGGCGCGGAATCCGGTGCAGTCCAGATCACCGAAAACCACACGTGGCGTGCCCGTTTCGCGTTGACCGAAATTCCCGATGGTCGGATCCCTGCCGGTGTGCGGGTCGCGTTCCAACTGCCCGCCACTCCACCCGACCTGGTCTGGCTGCTCAATGTCGAGCTCAACGGACAGTTTCTCGACAGCCGACCGCTCGCCCCGTCCCGCGACCCGGTGGTCATCGCGCTGCCGCCGCAAGCACTGCTGCTCGACAACACCGTGACGCTGACGGTGCAGCTCGATCGCGACCTCGGTGGCTGCGATGTGCGGATCACGCCCTATCCGATGCAGTTGCTCGGGTCGTCCGGACTCGAACTCGGTGACGACCCCGGTGCCGGATTCACGGCCGTGCCCCGCGAGCTCGGTGCGCGGCCCGCGGTGCACTTGTCCGCCGCCGACACGGCGAGCACGGTCGAGCTGCTCACCGCGGCCGTGCCGATGTTGGCCGAATTCCTGCCGGCCGCGGCGGATCCGGAGATCAGCTGGAACACCCCGCCCGCACCGGGTCGGCCGTTCGTGGTGATCGGCAGCGGCGATCCCGGTGTCGGTACCGTGGTCCGGCTGGTCGACAACCGGCTCGTCGCCGGCCGCGAACCGACGGTGCTCGATGTGCCCGCTTTCGAGACCGGCACGGTGGTGCAGTGCGCGACCGGCGACGGCGCGCGCGGGCTGGCCGTGCAATACGCGGGCGACACACAGGATCTGCCGATACCGGCCTTCGGCCGCGAATGCGCACAGGTGATCACGCCCGCAGGCGCGTTCACCGTCGACGGCGGTGGCGCGCTGGTCCCGGACGGCCCGAGCCTGCCTGAATGATGCGGGACGAGGCCAATTCTCCGACCCCGGCGGCGATCGCCGACCACTACCGGTCGGTCGACAGCGCGCCGGTCGACTATTCGGTGGACCGTCCGCCGAGCGCGAGCAACGGCTTCCTGCTCATGTTCACCGGGCTCAGCGTCATCGTGCTCGGCGGGCAGGCCGTGCTGCGGCACGCGGGCGTGATCGGGAACAACGACCTGGTGATCCTGGCCTCCGGCCGTGGTGACGTGGCGGTGCCGACCCGGATATTCCTGGTGGTCTTCTTCCTCACCTACGCCTATTACGCCTACAGCAACCGCTGGCGCCGGGCCCAACTCGGCGTGCTGTTGCTGGGGAAGTTTCTGCTGTCGTGCGTGTTCTTCGATGTGCTCGGCTGGTGGTTGGCGCACCAGCACATCCTGGAAGTGCACGTGCTCGGTCAGCAGATCGCATCGGCGCTGATCGCGTTGGCGCTCTTCCCGCAGACGGTGCTAGCGCATGCGCAACTGCCGCGTCCGCTGGACGGGACCGTCGACCCGCGTACCCCGCCGGGCGCGTATGTCCGGTTGATCGGTGCGCTGCTGGCGGCCATGGCCGTGGCCACCGTGGTGGAGGCCGCGCTGCCCGAACTCGTCTTCGACCTGCGTTCGGTGGCATTGCTCGGTGGAATGGGGCCCGGTGTCTTCCTGACCCAGCAGGTCTTCGCCGTGTGCACCGCCACCATCGGCTGGTTCACGCTGCAAAGATCACGGACACAAGACTTCTCGCCACCGGTGGCGGTTCTGGTACCCGCCCACGACGAGGCGCACGACATCGCGGCCACCATCGCCGCGGTCGACCGTGCGGCCGGCACCTACGCGGGCCGCATCCACCTCTACGTCGTTGACAACGCCTCTACCGACAATACGACCGAGGTCGCTGGGCAAGCGATTCGGGCATGTACCGCGATCACCGGCGAGGTGCTCGAATGCCCGACGCCGGGCAAGGCAATCGCGCTGAACCTGGGCGTGCACCGGATCACCGAGGAGTTCATCGTCCGCATCGATGCCGACACCGTGATCGGGCCCGGCTGCCTGCGGACGGCCATGCGACATTTCGGTGATCCGCACGTCGGGTCGGTGGGTGGGCTGCCGCTACCGATGGGGAACCGGACCTGGATCGACAGGGTCCGCCTGGTCGAGGTGTACCTGCGGCACGGGTTCTTCCAGGTGGCGCTCGACGGCTACCAGGGCGTCATGGGAGTACCGGGGATGTTCGCGATCTATCGGCGGCGCGTTGTCGTCGAGGTCGGCGGGATGGTCGAGGGCATGAACGGGGAGGACACCGACATCTGCTTGCGCATGGACGCGGCCGGCTACCACACGGTGGCGGATCCGAAAGCGGTGTACTACAGCGAGACGCCGGCCTCCTACGCGCATCTGCGGGAGCAGCGGGTCCGCTGGTTTCGCAGCATCTACCACATCTGCGCGCACAACCGGAAGATGCTGTTGGATCCGCGCTCGATCACCGGCGGCTTCGTGCTGCCGTTCCAGCTGGTCAACGCAGCGCGCCGGGCGATGCTCGGGCCGCTGCTCATCTTCGCCGTGGTCGACGCCGCCGTCTCGATCACGGCCGACCGGCCGCTGCACTGGCAACCGATCGTGGCCACCGTCCTCGGCATGCAGATGATCATGGCCGCCGCGGTCTGCCTCCTGTGGCAGCCGAGCTCGGTCAAACACCTGCCCGCGTATCTCTGCTTCCGCGTGCTGCGCAGCTACTTCACGCTCGGAGCCGCGCTGAGTCTGCGCTATCCGCCTGCGGATCCGATCCGCGCGCTGGCCACACGGTGGCCGCTGTTCAGCAATCTTTGTTCCGTCGGCGCCGCTGGCGGGCACCGAGATATTCGCGGACGCCGGCGACGGCGCGGGCCGCGCTTTCGGCGGCGGCTTCCATAGTGGAGGGCATGCCGGTCTCGGTCCAGTCGCCTGCGAGGAACAGGCCGTCGATGGGCGTGCGCTGTGGCAGGCGCAGCTCGTCGAAACCGGGCTGCGCCGAGAAGGTGGCCTGCGGCTGGTGGATGACGTGGGTGCGCAGCACCTCGGCTTCGGCGACCTCGGGGTAGTGCTTGGCCAGCGATTCCATTGCCGCCGTGGTGAATTCGGCGTTGGGCAGGTGGACTACATCCCATGAGGCGCTGACGGCCAGTGAATAGCAGTGGCCCGCCTCGGTCTCGACGCCGTGCATGCCCGTGGTGTCGAAAACCCACTCGATGGTGGTGTCGCGCAGATTCTCCGCGAGCCTGCGCATCCCCAGCGGGCGATCGAGCCACACGTAGACGCTCGAGATCGGCGCGGGCTCGATCTTGCGCACGGGGGTGAAATGGTCGTACTGCCCGAGGCGCCCGCGATCGAGCAATGTCGTCAGCGACCACGGCGGCAACGCGAGAACCGCTGCGTCGACCTCGATGACACGCCCGTCGGAGAGCCGCACACCGGTGAGCCCGTCTTCGGTGATCTCGATATCGGTGACACCGGTACCGACGACGATCTCGCCGCCGTGTGCCGTGAGATAACGCTCGGCGGGCGCGACGAACAACTCGTGCAGGCTCACTCGCGGCCAGATCGCGTCGCCGGCCCTGGTATTTCCCGACAGCGCGCGCTTGCCGATCCAGTGCAGGGTCTGGACGAACATGGACGCGGAAACCCGCTCGGTCTTCTCGTTGAGCAGACCGATGACGAACTGATCGAGCACCAACGCGCGCAGCGATTGCGGCGCACCGATCTGCCTGAACCAGCGATCGACGGTCAGATCGTCGAGTTCGGGCGCGGGGCGCAGCGCGGCGCGGGCGATCCGTGCCCAGGTGCGCAGGGCGGCGGGCCGCTCGCGCAACGGGATCGGCGGCCATGCCATCCAGGACAGCCCGACAGCACGGCGCAGCGTGCCCGGCAGCCACGTGGGCGCGCGCAGGGTCAATAGCCGGTCGGGCCCGGTCCGGATCGCGAAAGGTGCGGCGTCCCAGCGGAGTTGCTCCCGCGTGCCGATGGTGTCGACATAGCGCAGCAGCGCGTCGTAACAACCGGCGAAGAGGTGCTGGCCGTTGTCGATCCGGCCTTCGATACCGGGCACCTCGAACGAGATCGTGCGACCGCCGAGCCGTCCCCGCTTCTCGACGAGGGTGACCCGGTGACCCGCCTCCGCGAGCCAGACCGCCGTGGCCAATCCGGCCAGGCCCGCACCCGCGACCAGGATGTGCGCGGATTCCTGCTGCCTCATCGGCACCTCCGGACAATCGATGAAAACGAGAATGAATGAGAGGATTTCCCTGTCATGCTCGCACAGCGTCGGCGGGCTTGTACAGAGCGGAACCCGCTCGGACAGAACAGAACTCGCCACGCCCGCGAAACGGCCGAGGCCGTGCGAGATTCTGGTCCAGGCACCCAGTAACTTGGCCGGTGAGGCACGTCGATCGGAATATCGGCCGACGAAGCCGCGGAAGCTGTCTTTCGCACACTCACTGGACCCGACGAATTGAGAGAACTGATCAATGTCGACC
The DNA here is from genome assembly GCF_046549215.1 of Nocardia sp. A7. Lineage (NCBI taxonomy): Bacteria > Bacillati > Actinomycetota > Actinomycetes > Mycobacteriales > Nocardiaceae > Nocardia > Nocardia sp. A7. The sequence goes on from NZ_JAJPWE010000002.1 coordinate 835,527, forward strand.
TCTACCGCGCGTGCGCACATCGGTGTCACCGGCCTGGCTGTGATGGGTAGCAATATCGCCCGCAACTTCGCCAAGCACGGCTACACCGTCGCGCTGCACAACCGTTCCGTGGCCAAGACCGACGCGCTGCTCGCCGAGCACGGCGGCGACGGCGATTTCGTCCGCACCGAGACCGTCGAGGAGTTCGTCGCCGCGCTGGAGAAACCGCGACGGGTGCTGATCATGGTCAAGGCGGGCGAGGCGACCGACACCGTCATCGCCGAACTCGCCGACGCGATGGAGCCGGGCGACATCATCATCGACGGCGGAAATGCCCTCTACACCGACACGATTCGCCGTGAGGCCGCCCTGCGTGAACGCGGGCTGAACTTCGTCGGGGCGGGCATCTCGGGCGGCGAGGAGGGCGCGCTCAACGGTCCCGCGATCATGCCGGGCGGGCCGAAGGAGTCCTACGAGTCGCTCGGCCCGCTGCTGGAGTCGATCGCCGCGCAGGTCGACGGCACTCCGTGCTGCACCCACATCGGCCCCGACGGTTCCGGGCACTTCGTCAAGATGGTGCACAACGGCATCGAGTACGCCGACATGCAGTTGATCGGCGAGGCCTACCACCTGTTCCGTGACGCGCTCGGTTTCGACGCCGGGCAGATCTCGGAGGTGTTCACGCAGTGGAACTCCGGGGACCTGGAGAGCTACCTGGTCGAGATCACCGCGCAGGTGCTCGCGCAGGTCGACGCGAAGACCGGCAAGCCGCTGGTCGACGTCATCGTCGACGCCGCCGAGCAGAAGGGCACCGGCCGCTGGACGGTCAAGTCCGCGCTCGATCTGGGTGTTCCGGTGACCGGTATCGCGGAGGCGGTCTTCGCCAGGGCGCTGTCGGGCTCCCGCGCCCAGCGCAAAGCCGCGGTGGGACTGGCGTCGGGCACGCTCGCCGACAAGCCCACCGATGTCGAGCAGTTCACCGAGGACATCCGGCAGGCGCTGTACGCGTCCAAGGTCGTCGCCTACGCACAGGGCTTCGACCAGATCGCCGCGGGCAGCGCCGAATACGGCTGGGATCTGCACCCCGGCGACATGGCGACGATCTGGCGCGGCGGCTGCATCATCCGGGCTCGGTTCCTGAACCGGATCAAGGAAGCCTACGAGCAGGACCCCGCCCTGCCGAGCCTGATCCTCGCACCATACTTCCGTGAGGCCATCGAGACGGCGATCGATAGCTGGCGGCGGGTGGTGTCCAGCGCCACCCTGCTCGGGATCCCGGTTCCGGCCTTCGCGTCGTCGCTGTCCTATTACGACGCGCTGCGTGCCGAGCGCCTGCCTGCCGCCCTCACCCAGGGCCAGCGTGACTTCTTCGGCGCGCATACGTATGAGCGCGTCGACGCGGAGGGCAAGTTCCACACGCTGTGGAGCGGTGACCGCAGCGAAGTGGCCGCGGGCTGAGCACTGGCTACGAGTAACTGTGCGCCGCCCGACGATGACCTAGGAGACGCTTCCAGGTCCGTCGGGCGGTGCGGTTGACACCGCGCATGGTTCGCATCACCTTCGGCGTCGAGGCTTCGAGTTCGGCGGCTGATCTGCGGGTGGCCGTACTCTGTTGAGTGCCTGCATATTTGGCGACCATAGCCCGTAGGATGGAACCTGATGGACCACACAGACCCTTTCCCTCGCCATATTCCCGTCACGGTGCCGAAGCTACTTGTGGGCTTAGGGTCTGCGTTGGTTGTCGCTGCGGCGATCGCATCCTTCACCTTCACCTCCACCCTCGCGCAGGTGGTCGGAGTTCCTGGCCATCTGACCTGGTTGTGGCCGGTGGTGGTCGGCCTCACCGTCGCGCTCCTCGCCTGCACCTTCATCACGTTGGTCGGCATCCGCGACGAGAAGGCCACCTCGCTGGTGCGGGTCTACGAGTTGTTGCTCGTGGCCGCCGTGCTGTGCAGCATCTGCGGAAACCTGCTGTCCATCTCCCGCGATCCGATCCAGATGGGAACCCTCGGGACCGCGATCGTGGTGTCCGTTCCCCCGGTATGTCTGATGATCTGCGTGGGTAACTACCTGCTGCTCACGGCAGTCGTCCCCGTCCGCATCGTGGCGTCGATCCGTGAGGACGACTGGCGGCTGCGAGTCCTCGGCATACAGAATGCGCCGGTGCCACCGAAAGATTCGAACCTGCCCGACCGCGACAGCGCCTCCTGGTGGGACCAGCACCGAAGTGAGGCAAGGACTCCACCGACGACACCGAGGACCCGGACATAGGCCTACCGGCAGTTCCGTAGGTCGGAGCTCGCTGTCCCCGGGCCAATCGGCTCGGGGACAGACCGCGGTGTTCGGTTCACGGATGCATTCGCGCGCCTTTGAGCGTCTTGTCCACGACATTGCGCGGTCCGTACACGGCGATACCGACGAGGTCGAGATCGTCGGTGCGGACCGCTCGCACCGCGGCGCGATTGTCCCCGTCGTTTCCGGTGTTGAACAGGTCCGAGGTGAACACCGCCGTCGGCACTCCTCGTGCCAGCGCCTTACCGTGCGCGCCGTGCAGCGTCTCCTTGCTGCCCTCGAAGACGAGCACCGGCTGCCGGAACATCGGGAGGTAGATTGTCGCGTCGGCGTCCTCGTACGGTTCGCCGATCACCTCCGGTACCGCGCTACCGAGTCCACTGATCAGAAATGCGGTCACATTCAGCCGCTGCCAGGTCTGCAGGTCATCGCGGAGCAGTACCGCGATCTTGGTGTCGAATCGAACGCTCTCCATGCCGATGACTCTGCCCTCGACCGGCCCGCCGAGGCTTGTACGATCCTGGCATGGTTGTCGGCAACGCGGTCGAACAGGTCAGGGCCTGGCAGCCGCGGGTGCCGGGCATCGTCGAAGTCTTTCATGCCCATTTCGTCGGGCACGTCTATCCGATGCACGCCCACGATTCCTGGACGCTGCTGATCGTCGACGACGGTGCGGTCCGTTACGACCTCGACCGGCACGAACACGGGGCCCTCGGCTCGGTGGTCTCGCTGCTTCCGCCGTATGTTCCGCACAATGGCCAGGCCGCGACCGCGCGCGGGTTCCGCAAGCGAGTTCTGTATCTCGACCATGCCCATTTCTCCGAAGCGATGATCGGGTACGCCGTGGACTCGCCCACCTTCACCGACCCACTGCTGCACCGGCGCATCCGCCAGTTGCACGCGGCACTGGCGGACCCCGGCGAGGAACTGGAGTCCGCCAGTCGCCTCGCGCTCATCCACGAGCGGCTTCGCGACCTGCTGCGCGGCACCGACCCGTCGGCGCGGCGGGCCGACCCGGCGTTGGCGCACCGCCTGCGCGGCCTGCTCGATTCCCGTGCCGCCGAAGGCATTTCCCTCACCGAGGCGGCGGCGGTTCTGCACGCCGATTCCACCCATCTGATCCGCGCGTTCAGTCGCGAGTTCGGCATGCCACCGCACCAGTACCTGATCTCGCGCCGGGTCGATCTCGCTCGTCCGCTGCTGCTGGGCGGCATGCCAGCGCGAGATGTGGCCGCCGCTACCGGTTTTCATGATCAGCCGCACCTGATCCGACACTTCAAACGCATCGTGGGCACGACGCCCGGACAATTCGCGCGCAGCAGCGTCCTGGTCCCGCCGCAACCGATGGTCAGGACTCGTTGACGGCGCAAATATGTCGGGGTTCGCGGTGAGTTATCTTTGCTCATGGGTTCCGATCGGTCCGCAGTAGTCCTGTTCCATGGCGTCACCATGTCGGCGTCGGCGTGGGACGACGTCGTCCCGCACTTGACCGAGCACCATGAGGTGATCGCCCTGACCGCGCTCGGCCATCGGGGTGGGCCGGCGGCGGGGCAGCGGCCGGTCAGCGTGCGCGATGTCGTCGACGCGGCCGAGCGGATGTTGGACGACCGGGGGATCGACAAGGCCCATCTCGCGGGAAACTCACTCGGCGGCTGGATGGCCATCGAACTCGCCCTGCGAGGCCGGGCATCGAGTGTCTGTGCGCTCTCGCCCGCCGGATTCTGGGATGGCGGTGGTCACGGACAGACCGACGGCGTCAGGAAACTGCGCCGCATGGCCACCCTTGTCCGGTTGACCCACCGGGTCCAACCGCTGGCCGTCCGATCGGCATCGGTTCGACGGCTCTCGATGCGCGATATCGCTTGTCGCGCAGACCGTTTGACGCCGTCTCAAGCCCTGTCGGCAGCCACGGACCTCATCGAATGCGCCGTCACCGAAGACCTGCTCGCCACCGAGGAGCAGATAGCCCCGATGGCGGAGTTGCCGTGTCCGATCACCCTGGCCTGGTCGGCCAAGGACGCCATCCTGCCGGCGGCGATCAATGGCCGTATCGCCCGGAACCGCTTACCGCAGGCCCGCTTCGAGATCCTGCCCGGCGTCGGACACGTGCCGATGATCGACGATCCGAAACTGGTCGCGGCGACGATTCTGGCAACGACAGGTGCGATGCCCGAAACACCGTCGCCGAACCCGGGCCTCGGCCGGTAACCCGATCACGACTGTCACGTGGCGCAGCACATACGACGTTTCGACGGATATCAGCCGAGCTGTTCGCGGACGAAAGCCGCGGCTTGGTCACGGTTGTCGTTGACGAAGTACGCGACATGGCCATAGCTCGCAGCATTTCCGAACCCGGCAGCCGGGTCGCCGCCTTGGCACACCCGGTCACCGGCATTGCAGTAGTCGCGCAGCCGGTCGGCGAATTCCGCGAGCGCGCCGACGGGCAGTGCGCCGGTGCCGGACAGGGCGGGATCGTAGCTGCCGCGGTTGTAGGGTTCCGCGCCGTTGAACAGCGGGCTGCCGAACAGCGCGATGGCGTCGATCCGCGCCGCCGCCTGTGCTGTCAACGCGTTTCGCGTGTCGAGGGTCTTGCCGATGACGCGCGCGCCCTGCGAGTAGCCGAGTAGGACGAGCCGCTGGTCAGGGCAAGCGGCGGCGGTGTCGTTCAGGAGCGTGGTGAGATTCGCTATCCCGCGCACCGCGCTGTCCGGGTTCATCGAGGCCGGATATTCGAGTTCGGTCACCGTGGTGCGACGGCCGGATTCCTGGGCGATCCGCTGGCCCAGCGGCGTGAGCAGCAAGCTGCCGAACTGCGGTTCGAGGGTGCCTCGGACGGTGACGACCCGGACCTCCGCGCAGCCGTCGGGAGCTGGATCGGCGGCCGCGGGAGGCAGGGTCGGCAACGCCAGGGCAGCGGCTATTGCGGTCGAATGCACCAGGATTCGAAATCGTCCACGCATCCGGTCACTATATTGTCCGATCAGGCGGGGCGCAGGCGGTCTGCCCGTTGGCCGACGGTTCGGAGCGTGGACGGCCTGATGCGCGGGTCGGCGCCCTCCATGATCGCGGTCCACCAGTCATGTAGCGGGCTGGGTTCGGGCCACCGCACGAACGGTGTCTGCTGCTCCTTGGCGGCCGGAGCCGGGACTTCCGGGGTGCGGGCGGGTCCGTTGAGATCACCGTTCATGACTGTTTTCCTCGTGGTGTTTCAGGCCGCGTCATCGAGATCCTTCCTCGGTTGCTTTGCTGATGGCCTGCTCACGCAGCCGACCCAAGGCGCGGGTGAGGGTGCGGGAGATGTCCAGCTGGGAGACACCGAGTTCGGCCGCGATCTCGGCCTGGTTCTTGTACAGGAAGAACCGCAGCTCCAGGACTCGGCGTTCGTGTCGGGGCAGTTGTGCCAGCAGCGGCGCGACGGGGGAGCAATCGTCGAAGTAGGCGTCGCCGGGTTCGTCGTCCTCGCGTTCGACGGTGTCGATCGGCCCGGCGGAATAGGCATTGCCCGCGATCAACGCCCGCGTCACTTCACCGAGTTCGACGTCGAGCTCGGCGGCGATCTCGTAGGCCGTAGGCGGGTGACCCAACCGCTGCAGCAGTGCCTCGATGCACCTCCCCAGTCGCTGCTGGATGTCTGCGGTTCGACGAGGTTCTCGCACCGTCGAGGTGCTGTCACGGAAGCAGCGGCGAACCTCGCCATGAATGATCGGGATGGCGAAGGACAGGAACGCGGTGCCCTGTTCGACCTGGAATCGGTCGACAGCATGGACCAGGCCCACCGAGGCGGCTCGGAGCACATCCTCGTACGACTCTCCGCGGCCGCTGTATCGGCTGGCGATGTTCTGCGCCAACGGGAGACACCGTTCGATCAACTCGCGTCGCAACAAGACCTTCTTGACCTTGTCCTCGGCCGCGGCGATCTCCTCGAACCAAGGCTCGGCGTGTTCATAGGCCGTGCGCGGGTCGTCGGGACGCTCTGCCTGCGCGGTCAACGGGTGCCCGCGCTACCACTGCCGGGCGCGTCGGCGAAGGTCCGCCGACACGTGAAACTCAGCCGTGCACCGTAATCCGCTGCGAGCGGTGCACTGGATTTCTGGTCGAGGGCCGGGTCGATGAGGATACTCATGTGGCTCCGATGATTCGACACCTCGCGCCTGTCGCGGCAGCGAGAGCTTTTGTCGTATTGGGCAGCACCACCGAAATGGGCTGTGCTGCGGAAAATCCCGGAAGGCGCAGGGTTCTCGACACCGAAAAGGGAGGAATCCGGCTGCACGAAAGCAGCTCAGGAGGGTTATTCAGAGATTTTTATTCAGGCATCGACGCTGCGGTGAAAACCGGCAGGCCCACGATGTGGTAGGCATGATCGAGGGTGCTCGATGACGTCGGTGTCAGGGTCTGGTTCATCCGCTGGGGTGCGGGTAGGGCTGACGAACCGGATCTGGAAGGCTCGATGATGTCGCTCATCTGGGCTCCGATGTGGCGCTTGCGCACCGTGGGCGGTCGGGAAAACGCTGTAGACACAGCCGACCGTTACTTCATGTCTACCAGAGACAGGGCTGTCTGTATACCTTAAGGCTCAGTACCGTGAAAGGTGATATGGAAACGCCGCAGGACCATCGGACCGCACCACTCGCCATTTCGGCTCGGGAACGGCTGCTGAGTGCCGCCTACGAATTGTTCACCCGCCGCGGTATCCAGGCTGTCGGCACAGATGAGGTCATCGAGGTGTCGGGCGTGGCAAAGGCCACCCTGTACCGCCATTTTCGTAGCAAGAATGACCTGGTACTGGCGGTATTGGAGCGCCGGGAGCAACTGTGGACGCTGGGGCTCATCGAACAGCAGTCTCGACTTCGCGGAGCCACACCCGAACAGCAGCTACTGGCGATCTTCGACGTGTTTCACGACTGGTTCCAAAAGCGGGAGGATTTCGACGGCTGCTCGTTCATCAACGTCCTGCTCGAGCTGGGCACCGCGCATCCGGCCGGCCAGGCCAGCATCCAGTATCTGGACAACATCCGCGCGATCGTGAGCCAACGGGCGCGAGCGGCCGACCTGCGTGATCCTGATGAGTTCGCCCGGTCCTGGCACATCCTGATGAAGGGATCCATCATCTCCGCGGTCGAAGGCGATGTGCTCGCCGCGCGTAGGGCTCAGGCCATGGCACGCACGCTGATCGAGCAACACCGACCCGCCCCTGCCTGAAAGTGGTGTCCCACTTCGAGTCGGCCGGGCTCGCTGCCTGACCGGTGACCGCAGCTGCCGTTTGGCTCCTCCGATGTCGGGTAAGCAGCCGACGATCGGGAGGAGATGGGTGATGTCGGAGAGTGTTGCCGAGCGCGAGCCTGCGGCGCAGGACTGGTCGGCGGGGCCTTCGACGCTGCGCAGGCGGTCGTGGTGGGGCGTGCTGCGCCGCACCGTGACCGAGTTCCTGGAAGACAATGTGACCGATTGGGCCGCTGCGCTCACCTACTACAGCGTGATGTCGCTGTTTCCCGGCATCATCGTGCTCACCGCGGTACTCGGGCTGCTCGACCCCTCGGCGACCGACTCACTCCTGCAGACCATCGAGCAGCTCGGCACCGGTCCCGGAACCGCCCTGCTCATCGACGCGATCCGGGAGTTGCAAGGTTCCCGCGGGCTGGCCGGTCCGCTGGCGATCATCGGCATGGTGACGGCGCTGTGGACGGCTTCCGGCTATATCGGGGCCTTCATCCGGGCGTCCAACACGGTCTACGACACCGAAGAAGGCCGCCCGATCTGGAAGACGCTGCCGCTGCGCTTCGGGCTCACCGCGGTGATGGTGCTGTTGATCGCGCTGTGCGTGACCGGGGTGCTGTTCACCGGCAGATTCGCCGAAGCGGCGGGGGAGTGGCTCGGTGTCGGCTCGGTCGGTGTGCTGATCTGGGACATCGCCAAGTGGCCGGTACTCGCTGTCCTCGCCAGTCTCGGGGTCGCCCTGCTGTATTGGGCCGCGCCCAACGCGCAGCAGCCGGGATTCCGGTGGCTCTCGCCGGGCAGCGTGCTCGCGGTACTGCTGTGGATCGTCGCCTCGGCCGGCTTCACCCTGTACGTGGCCAATTTCGGCTCCTATAACAAGGTGTACGGCTCCCTGGCCGGTGCCGTCGTCTTCCTGGTGTGGCTGTGGCTCAGCAATGTCGCTGTCCTGCTCGGTGCCGAATTCGACGCCGAACTGGCTCGCGGCCGCCGCATCGAACAGGGCCAGTCGCCCGAATATGAACCCGTCCTCCCCCCGAGAGACGCACCCGAATAAGGAGGCAATGCCATGGCGAACTCGCACACCGGACCGCCCGCGAATGGCGGACAGCCGCAAGCAAGACGTCGAGATCGTCAAGGACGGGAGTAGTCGATGAACGAGCACAACGAGCAGGAAGCACTGCGTCGGGACCGCGACCAGGCACAGCAGGAACTCGGTGAGATCGTGGCCGAGTTGACCGACAATCCGGATGTGCCCGCCCGCGCGAAGGAGAAGGGTCACGAGACGGCCGAAGCGGCCGAGGACCGGGTCACCGACGCGAAGTATCAGGCACTGGCCGCCGCCGACCAGGCGCGGGACAAGGCCGATCAGGTGCAGGCCACCGCCAAGGCGAAGGTCGACCAAGCGCAGGCGACCGCCACGGCGAAGACCGACCAGGTGCAGGCCGTTGCCAAGGCGAAGGCCGATCAGGTGCAGGCCGTTGCCACGGAGAAGACCCGGCAGGTGACGGAGAAGATCGAGTCCTCAGTTCCCGAGCCGGTGATCGAACGTGGCAAGCAGGCTGCTGAGGTGGCTCGCCGGAACGCGGTGCCGGTGGCGGCGGCTGCGATCTCCGCTACGGCCGTGATCTGGTTGCTGGCACGGCGGCGTCGGTCATGACGACGATGTACCGGCCGCTCGGCATGGTCGTCGGAGTGCTCGGTGGTGTCGCCGCCGGCGCGGTGTTCAACCGGGTCTGGGGTGTGGTGGCCGGAGGCGAGGAACCGCCGTCGGCGACCGCACGCGACCACACCTGGCGTGAGGTCCTGCTCGCCGCCGCGCTGCAGGGCGCGGTCTTCGGTCTGGTCAAGGCGGCTGTGGACCGTGCGGGCGCGACCGGCTACAAGTCACTGACCGGGACCTGGCCCGCCGATTAGGACATGAAGGCCGAATCAGACCCCCGGATTCGGACGCAGATCAGCCCGAGGCAAACTTCGGGCTAATCTGCGTTGGGCTGTTTGATGTTGCCGGAGAAGGGAATTCCGCGTGAAGTCCCCGCGCCGTGCGAGGACACCCTAGGAGACCGCCATGGTGATTTCGAGTCCAGCTCAGCAGCTCGACGGAACTGAAAATGGCGATATCGAATCCGCTGCGGCGATGATCGCGCACGACAACGACCTGGTCGTCCACCTCGAGGACCCTGGTCTGCGCAGGCTGTGCACATGCGCGGCCGGATTGTCCGGCCAGGCGCAGGCGCGGCTCGAGGCGGTAGCCGAAGCCTTGCGGAGCACTGAATACCAGCAGTGACGTCACCGCGACGGCCGCACTGGTCAGTGCCGTTTCAGGCTGCCCACCGTGAGCGATCCGCTCGGCGGGCTCTGTACCTTCTCTGCCGCGCGGACGTAGCTCTCGGGATCCTTGTCGACGGCCCGCACTCCGGCATAGTTGCGCGCCTCGAAGGCGGCGAAGGTGACGGCGAGTTGATGGCGCTGTGCCAGTCCGGCCAAGCGCCGGAAGTCGGTGAGGCCTTCGCGTTCTTCCTCGGCCATATGGTCGCTGTTGGCGAGGTTGGCTGCCGCGACAGCCGCATACCAGTCGTCGGTGCCCACTTGATGACGCTTTACGTCGGCCACCGCGTCTCTGATGTCGTTGTGATCGTGGATGGCGTCGAGCGTCTCGTCCTCCACCGGGCCCGTGCGGTTGGCCGCGATGCCCACTTGGAGCAACGCAGGGTAGAAGATCTCCTCCTCGGCCAGCGCGTGTAGCTCGAGAAAGGCCGCGAGCCTGTCCCAGATCGCGGAAAGCGCGTCGGTGTCCTTGCGGTTGATCTGTTCCAGGATCGCGAACAGGCGACGCTGCTCGTGGTGATCATCAAGGATCAGTTCTGTAATGTCCACGATTCCTCCCTGATACGGCTGCCGACGGATTTCAGCGCGTCTTCCACGGCAAAAGCGGCCGGGGAATCCCGGCCGCTGCCGTCAGCGTCGCTGGTCAGATCCCCGCGTCGGGGCGCGGGATATCGCCACGCCACGCTCCGGTCGCGTGGCCCTCACTCTCGATGAACTGCTTGAAGCGTTTCATATCACCGTTCACGCGGTGCTTCAGCACGCCCAGTTTGTCGGCGGCGGTTTCGATGAAACCTTCCGGGTCGACATCCATCTGCGCGGTGATCCGGGTGTGAGTGTCGTCGAGACGGTGGAAAGTGATGACCCCGGCATGGTCGGGTCCACTGTCGGATTTCCACGCGACCCGCTCGTCCGGGTGCTGTTCGGTGATGGTGGCGTCGAACTCCCGCGTCGCTGGACCGACGTGGATGCGCCAGTGGGTGTGTCGGTCGTCGAGCTGATTCACCTGCTCGACTCCCTCCATGAACTGCGGGAAGGTTTCGAACTGGGTCCACTGGTTGTAGGCGGTGCGGATCGGGACGTCCACATCGACAGTTGCGGCTACCGTGCTCACGGGTACTCCTTCCCCAGCCTGCCTGCGTCGCCGCCACAGACTGGATTCGGTCACAGCTGCAAGCCTTGGAGGCCCTGCAACTCGTACAGTCCTTGCCTACCCGGGGTCCGAAAGCGCAAACAGGAGGTACGCGGTCGTGTCGGTATGGCACCAAAACGACCTTGTACCAATATCTTCGAGCGGCAAGTGCGGCCGATCAGTACGGAAAGGTCCTATTCTGGTTTGGCCTCGTGGCCGGGAAGACCGTGTGAGCGCCGTGACTCCTTCATCTCGGCCTCGTAGAGGTGGGTGCGGCCGTCGACAAGTTCATCGCGGACGACCTTTTCGAGCTCGCGGAACAGCGTGTAATAGCCGTTGTCGTATTCCTCGACGATCTGGAAGGTCCACCGATCAGCTAATACATTGCGGCCGACCAACTCGGTCGCAATCCGATCGGCGAGGGTGTGGTGACCGGCCGCACGGAGCAAATCCACCGCCTCGCCCAGCGCGAGGTCGGCGCCACCGGTGAGCTGATGGAATGCGTACAAACTCCCACGGGCCCGTTCGGTCGTCTCCAGTGCCTCGGACAGCTTGCCGACGGCTTCGACAGTGCGGTCGTCGACACCGGGAGGACGGCGGTGGCGCCGGTCGGGTCGATCGTTTTCGGGGCGGGTCATCGGCGGCGACTGCTTCCTGACTTTGTGGGCATTCGGCCTCAATTCAGAGTTGATGGCGTCCGCTGTGGCAAGACGAACCGCATGCCGAACGTATCAGGCGGTCATCGCGTGTACTGCTTTCTTCACCGCTCCGGGCTGGTCAGGTGAAGTCGGCGCCTTCTTGCGTAATTCGAGCATCCGGGCACCGATTTCCTGAAGCTGCTTGCGCCCCAGCTTTTCTCGAACCTTCGGGAACCATTCATCTTCTTCTTCGTCGATATGATGGTCGACGTTCTCGATCAGCACGGTGGCCTTGGCGGTGAAACGCTCATCGTCGGGCTTCATCGCCGCCAGCTCCATCACCAGCACATCGGCGACATGGTGTTCTTCGTACGATTCGAGAATGTCGTCTTCCAGCTCGGGAAGCAGTTTACGCACCTCTGGATACATGCATTCATTCTCGAGATAGGTGTGCACGGTCAGTGCTTCGATGATCTTCGTGACAAGACGCCCCTTGGTGGCGTGTGCGTCATGACCAGCTTTTTCGAAGTCTCGGAACAGTTTTCGGATCGCCTTGTGATCTTCGCGCAGAAGCACTATTGCATCAGTGGACATCGATACTCCCTCGAAGTGTGAGAACTCTGGCTTTGTGCTGATTGATCCCCGCATACCCAACCGGAGATCACTCAATCCGGCCGAGTCGCGTCACTGATCTGTATCGGTCTCGCGAAATCAGAAACCCACGAGTCCCGAGGCCAGATCCACGGTGTCGATGATCTGTTTGGTCTGTTCGCGTGCGGTGGGGCACTGGTCGCGCGTCACCGCATCGATCGCGTCGCGATGGCGTGCGAGGGAAATATTGATCGCACCGTTGCGCAGCGCCCAGATGTGGACGGTGCCGTTGAACTTCACGCGAGCAATGGCGCTGCCGTGCCGACGCCAGTCGTCGAGATCGGCCCATATCGCCTCGCACAACCGCGCACCGGCGGCTTGACCGATCAGGGCAGAGCCCGCTTCACGGCCTGACGAACCGGTCGTCGTCGCACAGGCGATGACTCCCGCCGATATGAGAGCACCCAACAAGGCGACGCGACCCAAGCGGTGGACACGAGGGTCCGTTCGTCTCATGAGCATCGAGCTCTCCTCGTTCTGGGACGGTGTGGTCACAGAGGCGGCCCGCAGCTTGAAGGCTGCGGGCCGTGCACTGAGGTTGTGCCGGTTCAGTGGCAGTTATCGCGATACGCCGCGACGTCCGGTGACCAAACCGACGAGGAACAACAGAACGACAGCACCGACGATGCAGGTGAAGAAGCTGAACCACAGTCCGCCGCCGTTGACATCGACACCCAGCAGTTTGAGCAGGAACCCACCCAGCAGGCCGCCGACGATACCGACGACGATGTTGAGCAGGATCCCCTGCTGTGCGTCGGTCTTCATGATCTTGCTGGCAATCCATCCGGCGAGTCCGCCGATGATGATCCATCCGAGAATTCCGAGACCGAGCATGGTCTACTCCCATCATCTTTACGTGCCAGCGAGCACCCGGTGCGGGTGCTCGCTCTCTCCGACCGCATACCCGGGCTCCGCGCAGTCAATCAGGCCACCGGGAAATGATGTGTTCTTCTGCGGGGCAGATGGTTTCGAGGAGACCGGACGAGTGGGCACTCTCGACTCCCGCTGCCCCTGGGTCGTTCCTACAATCGCAGCGTGACGCTCACCCTCGCCGACCTCGTCGGCTACACCGATCGTGGCCTCGATGCCGATCTCGCCCGCTGGTTCCCGGACGACGAACCGGTCATCGTCCCGGCCGAAACCCGTTCGGTGGCGCCGTTTCTCGCAAAACTGGCCCCTGTCGACGCTGCCGCACTCGCGGCATTCGACCGCCGGGTCCGCTCCGGTCGGCTGCCGCAGTTCCTCGACATCTTCGACTGGTCCTACGCCTTCGACTTCGCCGACAACGGCTGCGAGATTCTCGACGCGGACTACACCACCGAACTGACCGACGCGGACGTGTTCTCCATCGGCGCCGACGGCGGCGGCAACCTCTATGTCGTGCTCACCACCGGTCAGGTCGCGGTGTGGTTCCACGAGGAGGACGTGCTCGAGGGCGGGACCCGCTTCGACAACCTCGACGTCTTCCTCTGGTCGGCTGTGCGCTACCGAGCGGTGCGCGCGGGCAGGCTCGCGATTTCCGACGTCGAGGCCGACTTCACCGCACTCGGCCAGGACGGCGCGCTGGCCGAGGATGTCGGATTGCTGAGTCTGATGACCTCGAAGTCCCGGGCGTAGGAAATTCGCCGGTCAGTCGAGTCGGTCGGCCTTGTTGCGGAGATAGCGTTGTTCGACGTGGTTGCCGGTCAGGTCGGCTGCCTGCCGGACCAGACGTGCCGCGGTGGCGAGGTCTCCGGTTTGCTGCAGGAGATGGGCGCGGACGGCGAGTTCGCGTTGCCGGATGAGCGGGTTGTGATCGAGGTGGTGGTGTCGGTTGAGATCGTCGAGCAGGGCCAGTCCGCGCGCGGGGCCGTGGGCGTGGGCGACAGCCACGACCCGGGCGAGCTGGACGGGTGGGGTCGGACTGAGTCGTTCGAGCCACAGGTAGAGAATCGCGATCTGGGGCCAATCGGTCCCGCCCGGGGAGTCTGCGGCGTGCACTGCGGCGATGGCGGCCTGGATTTGGTAAGGACCCGCGGGGGCGCGGTTCCAGACGCCGTCGATGAGCGTGGTTCCCTCCGCGATCAGGTCACGGTTCCAGCGGGCAGGGTCCTGCTCGTCGAGGGGCACCAGTTCACCGGCGTGCGTGCGTGCCGCGCGCCGGGATTCAGTGAGCAGCATCAGCGCGAGCAGTCCGGTTACCTCGGCATTCGCGGGCAGGGTGGCGTGCAACATTCTGGTCAGTCGAACGGCTTCGCCGGTGAGGTCGATCCGGACCAGATCACCACCGGTGGTGGCGGTGTAGCCCTCGTTGAAGATGAGGTAGAGCACGCGCAGCACAGCGGCCAGGCGGCTGTCCCGGTCGACGTCGGTCGATGGCGTGAAGCGCGCGCCGGCTTTGACGAGTTGTTGTTTGGCGCGGCTGATCCGGGTGCCCATGGTGGCCTCGGTCGTGCCGTAGGCGTGTGCGATCTCGGCGGTGGTCAGTCCGCCGACCGCGCGCAGCGTGAGGGCGACCTGGGCAGAGTGGCCAAGCGCGGGGTGACAGCACAACAGCAGCAGGGTCAGGCTGTCGTCGACGTCGCTGGGCTGCGCGGCTCGCGCGGGTTCGGCCATGGCCGCCGCTTCGACTTCACGGCGGCGGCGCGCCCGGTCCGAACGCAGCATGTCGATCATCCGCCGGTAGGCGATCCGGATGAGGCGGCTGCGTGGGTTGTCCGGGATGCCGTCCCGCGGCCAGGTCCGAGCCGCGATCAGCAGTGCTTCCTGGACCGCGTCCTCCGCGATGTCGAAGTGCCCGAAGCGGCGCACCAGAGCCCCGAGGACCTGCGGCGCTTCGGTGCGCATCAGGTCCTCGATGTCGGGGGTCACGCGGTGAAGTCCGCACCCATGATCGGGCGGATCTCGATCGGTTCGCCGAGCACCTCGACGATGCGGGCGGCGATCTCGACGGCTCGCTCGTGACCGGTGACCTCGATGACCGCGAAGCTGGCCAGGACCTCCTTCAGTTCCGCGAAGGGCCCGTCGGTGGCCACCACGCCGTCTGCGGTTCTGCGCACGGTGGTGCTGACCACCGGGTGGCCGAGGCCCTCGCTGGCGACGAACTCGCCGGCGGCGATCAGTTCTTGTTCCAACCGCTGATAGGTGGCGAACGCCGCCAACGCCTCCGCGGAAGGCGTGTCGGCGGTCGCCGCGTCCCAGGCGGTGGTCGGGGTGTAGCCGAGGAGCAAATATTTCATGGTCTGTCCTCCTGACGGGTGGTTCGTCGACGGTAACTGAGCGGGTGGTTCGGTCATACGAGGCGCCGCTGGGATACCGCCACCACGGTGGTCCACGTGAACGCGATCATGCCGTTGACCGCGATCTGGACGCTCATGTACTCAGGTGAGATCGGTACCAGCAGCACGAGACCGGCGACCGCGCTCGCCGCGGCTGGCAAGACCGCGCGGCGGCGAGCACACCGCACGCTCAGCACGAGGGCGGCAGCGGCGAGCGCGGTGAAAGCCACGGCGGCGGCCGCCGAGTGCGCGACGCTGTGCCAGGACATCTGCGCGACCGGCTCGTCCGGGGTGCCCGCCGGGAATCCGTTCTCCGGATCCATGGTGAAGAGCCCGGCCGCGATGAGCCCCGCGCCGAAGAGTCCCACCAGAATCGGCAGCGCGCGCCGCCCGGTTCCCTCGAAGACAGTGCGGCGCAGGCCGACCGCCAGTGCCAGCGCGCCCGCGCCTGCGCTCACGAACGTCGCGATCTGGATCCAGGCGAGATCTCCGGTGGCGAGTTGGCTGATCGGATGCCGGGTGATGTCGAAACCCTCGCGGGTGAGCATCTGGGTGATCGCCGAAGCGAAGAACAGTGGTCCGGCGGCGGCGCCCGCGAGCAACAGTCGGTCGGATGCCCGCTTCGGTGTGTGCCGGGTAGGGGTGGCAGTCATTGCGCGAGTCATGGCTTTGTCCTTCCTCGATGGGGTCTTTCGCTGCTACCTCGGAGCTGGTGACGAGATCTCGACAGCTCGAAAAGTGATTCAGATCACATGACGCGAAATGTCGAGAGCCACACCGCGGCTCCGAGGTAGCAGCGAAAGAACACCCCCTTACCGAGGAGGACGAGATGATCGAGACCCAACCACAGCCCACCCCCGAACTTCGGACGCTGGACCGTCTGGTCGGCACCTGGCGAGTCAGTGGGGGCGCGCAGGGAACCGTGCGCTACGAATGGATGGCGGGCCGGTTCTTCCTGATTCAGCACATCGACCTGGCCCAGGACGGCCACCCGGTCACCGGCATGGAGGTAATCGGCAACCTGCGCCCGTTCGGTGAGCCGACCGGTGCGGACGTGGCCTCGCGCTATTACGACTCCGTCGGCCGAACCTTCGACTACGTCTACGAACTGACCGGTGACACCCTCACCATCTGGGCAGGCGCCAAGGACAGTCCCGCCTATTACCGGGGCACCTTCGACGCGGCCGGGACAACAGTCACCGGCGAATGGGTCTATCCGGGCGGCGGCGGATACTCCTCCACCATGACCCGAGTCTGATCCGACAGCTCGAGCCGGTCACCACCGGCTCGGGCTGGGGTGAGGGGTTGACCCTGACGCAGGGGTAGCCCCTCAGCATGGTCGGCATGACTACGACAGTTGATCAATTCACGGTCCGCCACGACGGCGTCACGATTCCGGTGTCTCGCGGCGGCGAAGGGCGACCGTTGGTGCTGTGCCCCGGTTTGGCTTCGACACAGGCCGAGCTGCACGAACTCATCGAGATGCTGCGGCGCGACTTCGACGTGGTGACCTTCGACCTACGGGGCCATGGCCTTTCCTCCGCTGCTGACCAGTACTCCTTCGAGGTGTTCCTCGGCGACTTCGTCGCCGTGATGGCGGAGCTGCGCCGCCACGGCCTGCCCTCGGCACCCGTGCTCGCGGGCCACTCGTACGGCGCGGACCTGGTCGTCCACTACGCCGACGAAAATCCCGACAATGTCGGCGAACTCGGTGTCATCGACGGGGCGAACCCGATACCCGCACCGTTCATCACCGAGACAGACCTACCGGAGTTGCGGGTGGTCTGGGAGAACCTGGCCACGCACCTGGAGACCGTCAGGGGCACTGCGCGTCAGGTGCTGCTCACCGGCCAGGAAATTCTGGACCTCAATCTCGAGCTCGATGTGATCCGGTCCGGAATCACTGTCGAGATCGATGTGGTCGGGTCCGGAATCATCGACCGGTACCGCACGATCGACCATCCGGTCCGCATGATCATGTCGACCTCGATGGCCGGTGACAGCGGCGAAGGGCGGGTGCCGCGGCACAATCGGCTCTGGCGGGCCGGCATCGATCGGCTGCTCCACGAACGGCCGGACATTTCCCTGTCGTTGTTGGACGCAGGTCACGGGCTGGTCGTCACCCACGTCAAGGAAGTCGCCCAGATCATCCGCAGTGCACATACTTCTTTTGACCAGGCGGGCTCTTGAACCGCTTCCAGGCCTAGGAGACTGGTCCGATGCTGACCATAGGCGAGCTTGCATCGTATGCCGGAGTAACGGTGCGCGCTGTGCGGCACTATCACGCCAAAGGGCTGCTACCGGAGCCCGAGCGAGACCACTCCGGCTATCGCAGGTACGACCCAAGCGCCGTGGTCGAGCTGATAAGAATTCGAACCCTCGCCGGGGCCGGGGTCCCGTTGGCGCGGGTACGAGAGCTGCTCCATGCTGACCCCGCAGAGTTCGCGACGGCGGTCGCGGACATCGATCAGCGGTTGCGGGCGGAGATCCGGCAGCGGCAGCGGCACCGCGAACGGATCGCCCGCCTCGCCGCGGGGGACAGTCTGGCGCTGCCGACGGAGATAGTCGAGTTTCTCGACCACCTGCGGGCGCTCGGTGTCGACGAACGGGTCGTCGAGATCGAACGCGACGGCTGGATCCCGCTGGCCGCGCACTCACCCGAGCGAGTCCCGGAGTTGATGGCACGCAAGCGAGCCGAAATCGCCCATCCGCAGCTCGTCGACTTCTATCTCACCCTGGGCGAAGCACTCGACCGGACCGACAACGACGAAATGCTGATCGAGCTGGTCGACAACATGGCCGCCTATCTCACCCAGCTGGCCGATGAGCAGGGCGCGGACTACGTCGGCGGCGGCTTCGAGCCAGCTCTGGTCGAGCTGCTCGACGCACTGGCACTCGATACCGCGCCGTCTACCCGGCGACTGATCGAACTGCTGAGGCAGCGGGGCTGGGTCGGTTGGACCAGGCTCGAGCGCGTCGATCCGAGACAGGGTGACGCCGAAACGCGGTAGGAAGCGCCAAGTTCCCTCATTGTGTGTCGTGTAGGCGGCGGAAGCGGCTGTCGTGGAAGACCAAGGGGTCGGCCTCGGTGCCGACTGCGACGCGGGTGAGGTGAACCAGGACCACCAGGTGGTCACCGGCCGGGATGCTGGCCGACGGTGTCGCTTCCAGCCATGCGGCGGCTCCGCCGACCAGCAGGGCACCGTCGGTCCCCGGAATCATCGTCAGGTCTCGGAAGCGGTCGCCGTGTTTGGTTCCGAGGGATCGGGCGGCGCTCGTCTGGTCGACGCTGAGCAGGCTCAATCCCAGGCGGGTCGCTCTGCTCAGCGGCGGCCAGGTTTGCGATGTTCGTTGGACGCAGAAGGAGACGATGGCCGGTGTCAGGGAAACGGGGACGAACGTGCTGACCGCCATCCCGTGTGCGGTGTCGCCCACCTGCGCGCAGATCGCGACGACGGAGCTGGGGAAGGTGGCGAATGCCTGTCGGAGCGAGGGCGGTTCGGTGGCTACCTCGGTGAAACCGTGCGTGGCTGCGGAAAGAGTCATGGCCGATCAGCTCCGGGCAGGGATCGCGCGAGAGTGGGGGTCGATCGCGGTGGCGCGGGCGAGTGTCGCCTGCGCCATCTTGATGTGTGCGGCATCGACGAGGACCCCGTCGACACCGACGGCACCACGTCCGTTGGCTTCGGCTTCCCGGTAGGCGGCGATATTGCGTTCGGCGAGCGCGATTTCCTCGGGAGTGGGGGAGTAGACCGCGTTGGCGATCGAAACCTGGTTCGGGTGGATCGCCCACTTGCCGGTGTAGCCGAGCAGCGAGGAGCGCCGTGCGTCGCGTTCGTAGCCGGTGAGGTTGCCGTAGTCGGGGAAAGGTGCATCGATGGCATCGATGCCCGCGATGCGAGCGGCGACGAGCACCTTGTTGCGGGCGTAGTGCCAGAAGTCGCCGGGATAGTCGCCCAGCGGTTCGAAGTTGGTGTCCACCCGGGCGCCCTGGGACAGCGAGAAGTCGCCGACGCCGAAGATGAGCGCGTCGATCCGGGAGCTGGCGACGGCGATCGCTTCGGCGTTGGCGAGTCCTTCCACCTCTTCGATCAGTACTTCGAGGCGAATGCGGTGGGTCAGGCCGAGCTTCTCCTCGAGTTGTGTCAGCAGCACGTCGACCCACCACACGTCCCGCGCGGTGCATGCTTTGGGGACCACGATCGTGTGCAGATGCGCCCCGGCGCGGGAGACCACCTCGATGATGTCGTCGTGGCACCAGCGAGTGTCGAGGCCGTTGATCCTGATCGCGGGGACAGTGTTTCCCCAGTCCATCGTGGTGAGGGCGGTGATCACCTTCTCCCGCGACGGCTCCTTGAGTGCTTCCGGGGTCGCGTCTTCCAGATCGAGAAACACCAGATCTGCGCCGCTGGCAAGTGCTTTGGCGAACATGTGGTCGTTGCAGGCGGGCAGCGCGAGCTCGGAGCGCCGGATCAGCAGGGTCATCGTCGAATCCTTCGGTGTCGGAATTTCACAGCACGCCGCGGCTGTGTAGGTCATCGATGTCGTTGTCGCTCAGGCCGAGTATTTGTCCGTAGACCTCCGCGTTGTGCTCGCCGAGGCGGGGGCCGAGGTGGGACACGCGGCCCTGTGCCTGGGAGAAGCGCGGTACCGGTGCCTGCACTGTCATCGTGCCCAGTTCGTCGTCGGCGACCGGGACGAACACCTCGCGGTGGCGCAGCTGCTCGTCCGCGAGCAGATCGGTGATGTCGTAGACCGGCGCCGCGGCGACCTGCTCGGTGTCGAACACCGCCATCGCCTCGGCAAGCGTCTGCTTCGAGACCCATGCCGCGACAACGTCGTCGACTTCGGCAGCCCGCGCCAGACGGCGTTGCGGATCGGAGAATTCGGCATCGACGACCAGGTCGTCGCGTCCGATCGCGCGGAAGACGCGCAGCGCCAGCGCGGGTGAGCTGCCCGACATGGCCAGCCACTTGTCGTCGGCGGTGCGATAGGTGTTGCGGGGTGCGGAGATGTCCCAGCGGTTGCCCGCTCGTTGCGCGACGAGGCCGAGCTGGTCGTAGCTGAGCAGTGTCTGTTCCAGAAGTCGCGTGAGCGGATCGACCAGGTTGATATCGATCAACTGCCCAGGGCCGCCGTGCACATCGCGGTGGTAGAGCGCCATCAGCACGGCGTAGGCGGCGTTGAGGGAAGCGACACCGTCGGCCAGCATGAAGGGCGGCAGTGTCGGCGGACCGTGTGCCTCGCCGGTGATGTGGGCGAATCCGCTCATCGCCTCACCCAGTGTGCCGAAACCCGGGCGCTCGCTCTTGGGCCCGGTCAACCCGAAGCCGGTGATGTGCAGCATCACCATCTGCTCGTTGACCGCGCGCAGACTCGGGTAGTCAAGGCCCCATTTCCGCAATGTCTGTGGCCTGGTGTTGGTCACCACGACATCCGCTGTGGCCGCCAGCCGCCGAAGCAGCTCCTGGCCCTCGGCGACGCGCAGATCCAGGGTGACCGAACGCTTGTTGCGCGACACCGACTTCCACATCAGGCCCACGTCGTCGCGCTGCGCGCCCCAGGTGCGGATCGGATCACCACCGTTGGGCTGTTCGATCTTGATCACCTCGGCACCGAACTCGCCGAGATAGGTGGCTGCCAGGGGCGCCGCCGCGAGCGTGGCGAAGTCGAGCACCCGCAGGCCATCGAGCATGGCTCGGCTCATGTCACACCACGGTGCTCGTGTGCGCGGCGTCGCGGACCGGGGTCGGCCGTGACAAGCCCAGATGCTCGCGCAGAGTCGTACCCTCGTAGGCCGTGCGGAACAGCCCGCGCTGCTGCAACCGCGGCACCACCATCCGGA
This sequence comes from Nocardia sp. A7, assembly GCF_046549215.1. Classification (NCBI taxonomy): domain Bacteria; kingdom Bacillati; phylum Actinomycetota; class Actinomycetes; order Mycobacteriales; family Nocardiaceae; genus Nocardia; species Nocardia sp. A7. The sequence goes on from NZ_JAJPWE010000002.1 coordinate 856,857, forward strand.
CGACATCCTCGAAGGAGCCGGGCATGTGGGTGGCGGCGAGAACGAAACCGTCACAGGCGTCGCCGTGGAACCATTCGGCCATCTGATCGGCGACCTGGTCGCCGGTGCCGACGAACCGCGGACCCTGTAGGAGGGTGGCGCGATGGCCAGCCAGGTCGCGTACTGTGACGTTTCCGCCGATATGGGTGCGCAGGTTCTGGACCAGGCCGCGGATACCCGACACCGAGGCGATCAGTTCGTCGGTGACCGGGTCGTCGAGATCGTGCTGTGCGAAGTCGTAGTTCATCAACTCCGAGAGCAACGTCAGTGACGCCATCGGATGCACGAGGTCCTCGAGCAGCATCGCCTCCCGCTCCTTGGCGTGCTGTTCGGACTCGCCGACGACCGCGTAGGCCATCGGGCAGATGCGGACCGAGGCGGGGTCACGGCCCGCGTCGGAGATGCGAGCTTTCTGGTCGGCGTAGTGATTGCGGGCCACTTCCAGACCGGGGTCGCCGGTGAAGATCAGTTCCGCCCAGCGCGAGGCGAATTCGCGTCCTCGGCCGGAGGAGCCTGCCTGGATGATCACCGGTCTGCCCTGCGGGGTCCGCGGTACCGTCAACGGTCCGCGGGCGGAGAAGAAGCGGCCGGAGTGGCGCAGTTCGTGCACCTTGTCCGGATCGGCGAAGATGCCTGCGGCGCGGTCGTGCAGGATGGCGTCGTCGTCCCAGGTGTCCCAGAGGCCGCTGACCACATCGAGGAATTCGTCGGCTCGGTCGTAGCGTTCGTCGTGGCCGAGGTGGGCGTCCATCCCGAAGTTCTGTGCCTCGCTGTCGTTGACCGAGGTCACCACATTCCAGGCGGCCCGGCCCGCGGACAGGTGATCGAGGGTGGCGAACGTGCGCGCGACGTGGAACGGCGCGTAGTACGTCGTGGAGTATGTCGCGCCGAGACCGATGCGTGAGGTGCTCTGCGCGAGGACGCCGAGGACCACCCCCAGGTCCAGCTTCACCGGGCGGGCGCCGTGGCGCACCGCCTCGGCGACGGATCCGCCGTAGATGCCGGGCATCGCCAATCGGTCGTCGAAGAACATCAGGTCGAAGCAGCCCTCCTCCAGTTGCCGCCCAACTTTCGCGTAGTACGACGCGTCGAGATAGCCGTGCTCGGTGGCCGGGTGTCGCCAGGAACCCGAGTAGACCGAGGTGTTGCCCGCTTGCATGAATGCGACCAACGTCATTCGGTCGCCGTTCCTCATCGCCATGATTGGAATCTAGCATCTGACATATCAGATTTCAAACCTGGTACCTCTAGCCTGCTAAACTTCCCCGATGGCAACCAACTCGGTCGACGTCGCGGGCACCGTTCGTGAACGGGCGGCACGTGAACTGCGCGATCGCATCCTGACCGGGGCATTGCCCGCCGGTGCCCGCATCGATCTGGACGCGATCACCGACGAGTTCGCCACCAGCCGCACGCCTGTGCGTGAGGCCTTGCTGGAGCTGTCCTACGAAGGGCTGGTCAGGGTGGCACCACGCAGTGGGATCACGGTGATCGGGATCAGCCCCGCCGACATCATGGACAGCTTCACCATCCTCGGTGTCCTCACCGGGCAGGCCGCTGCCTGGGCCGCGCAGCGGGCCAGTACCCCTGAGCTGCAGCGGCTGCGCGAGCTCGCCGCCGAGGTCGCCTCGCGATCCGGTGACGATTCCATCGGTGAGGCCAACTGGCGGCTGCACCAGGACGTCCATCGCGCCGCGCACTCACCGCGATTGCTCACCCAGATCAAGCAGGCGGTCCGGGTGGTCCCGTCGAATTTCCTGCGGCTGTTTCCCGAACACGAGCAACATTCGCTCGACGATCACGACCAGCTCATCGACGCGTTGACCGAGCGTGACGCGCCGCGAGCCCGCGAGATCGGTGAGCGGCACGTGCTGGACGCGGGTCGCTCGCTCACCCAGTGGCTGGAACGCAACGCGACCCCGCATTCACCGCCTGTGTGACAGATTCACCTCGCGGCCGGCTGCTGCCAGAGACCGGGCGTTGCAGCGGAAACCTTCGGTCAGCGGTAGCGGTCGGGGTGTGGCGTCGGTCGCGGCCATCGCACGTGCCTTGAACGCGTGGGCCGCGGCGCTGAGGCGATGATCCATGCCGTCGACCCGACACTCGAACTCCGCGGGCAGCGGGTTGCCCCACAGGACGACTTCGATCAGATCGTTCTCGAGGCAGTTGAGGACGCCGTCGCGCACTCGGCTGTCGGACAGCAGTAGATCGGGTGCGACCGCGATGGCGTCGGGCCAGGTGTGGTGGACCGGAACCGCGAGTGGGCCTTCGAGTTCGAGCACGGTCACGCCGAGGATCTGCAGGGGCGCCAGGTCGGTGACATCGGTCAGGACGACGTTCACGTCCCATCCGGCCATCGAGCGGTCGAACAACCAGCCACCTGCGTGCTCGACCACGTCGCGTGCGTTGTTCGCCAGGACCGCCAGCCGATACCGCAACGGGTGTTGATGTGCGTAGGTCCACCAGTTGGTGACCAGACCAGCGTCCTGGGCAACATTCACGAACTGTCCATTCCGAGAGATCGAAGCGCTATCCGCAGTCCTACTACACCTGGGTTCGACTCGCGGCGAAGTTGCCGAAGCTTCACGAGCTGGGAACTACCGGATTGATCGGGCCGATTTTCTGTTCTCCTATGTGAGAATCATATTACCGCAAATTAGAATGAAACTCTTGACCGCTGGTCGCCTCCGATGCTAAGCAGGTCGAGGACCGGTAGGCACGAGGCCTCGAGGCTTGAAGGGGATGCGCGATGACGCTGCAATCTATTCTGGACGAAATCCGTGAGCGACCCGGAAAAGGCGAGGTCATCCCGATCATCGATCCGGTGACCGAAGAGCAGATCACCGAGTTCACCGACTGTGGACCCGAGGCTGTCGACGAGGCGGTGGCCCGGGCGAGGGCCGCGTTCGACGCGGGTGTCTGGCAGGGTCTTCCCGGGCGCGAACGCGCCAAGATAATGTGGCGGATCGCGGACCTGATGGACGCGCACACGGACGAACTCGCCGAGTTGGACTCGCTCAATACGGGAATGCCACTCGCGCAGGCGAAGATGATCATTCCGACGTGCGCGGAGTTCTTCCGCTACTACGCGGGCTGGTGTACCAAACTCAACGGCTCGGCGTACGAGGTGCAGATGACCGGCGGCGTCTCCGGCGCCTACGCCGACATGCACGCCTACACCCTCAAAGAGCCCTACGGGGTGGTGGGACTGATCTTCCCGTGGAACGGGCCGGTGTTCAACGCGTGCGCCAAGCTGGCCCCCGCGCTCGCCGCCGGGTGCAGCAGTGTGGTCAAACCCGCCGAGGAGACGCCGCTGTCGGCGCTGCTGCTGGCGCGGCTCATCGCGGAGGCCGGCGTGCCGGAGGGCGTCGTGAACTTGCTGACCGGCTTCGGACACACCGCGGGTGCGGCGATCACCGCGCACCCGGACGTCGACAAGGTGGCGTTCACCGGTTCCACCGAAGTCGGCAAGCAGATCGTGGCGGCATCGGCGGGCAACCTCAAGAAGGTGATGCTCGAACTCGGCGGCAAATCGCCGGTGCTCATCTTCGACGACGCCGACCTGGACATGGCGGTGATGATGGCGTCGATGGGAATCTTCATCCACTCCGGGCAGGGCTGCGTCTGCGGCTCCCGAGTCTTCGTGCAGCGTGGCGTGTACGAGCGGGTCGTGGCGGGCATCGCGACCGTGGCGAACAACCTGAAGCTGGGTGGGCCCAAGGAAGAAGGCACCATGATCGGGCCGCTGATCAGTGCCAAACAGCTGAACCGGGTGATGGGCTACCTCGACGAGGGTAGGTCCGACGGTGTCGAGGTCGTCACCGGCGGGCACCGCCTCGACCGCACCGGCTACTTCGTCCACCCCACGGTGGTCGCCAACGTGGATCCCGCGACGAGCAGGCTCTACCGGGAGGAGATCTTCGGCCCGGTCGTGACCGTGCTGCCGTTCGACGACGAGGACGAGGCGATCGCGATGGCCAATGACACGTCCTATGGTCTGGCCGCCACCGTGTGGACGACCAACCTCAGCCGCGGGCATCGGCTGGCGAAGCGGTTGCAGGCCGGGACGGTGTCGCTGAACTGCCAACTGGTGTTCGACCACGGGGTGCCCTTCGGCGGCTACAAGCAGTCCGGCTGGGGCCACGAGTTCGGCCGAGAAGGCGTCGAGGCGTACATGAAGTCGAAGTCGGTCTGGGCTCAGCTCTGAGTCATTCAGGGGCAGCGGCGGCGGACGTTTCGGTTGTCCGGTCCGCCGCTGTCTCCTGTGTCGACGACACCGGAGCCGAACTCAGCGCACCGCGAGATCGGTCCCCTGGGCGGCGGCAGTCAGCTCGTCGCGGGTGGTGAATTTGACCCGCGGACGCCCGGTGGAATCGCTCGCTGCCTTCTCTGCGGTGTCGATGGCCTTCCATCCGTCTCGGTCGACCATGTGGGGCTGTCGCGATAGGACCAACGCGCGCAAGGCGTCTCGGTCCTCGTGCGGCGTGGCGAGTGTGCCCGCGACGAAATCGGCGATCAGGTGTTCCACTGTCTGCTCGGCATCGATGCGGTTCGAACCGATCACCCCGCGCGCACCGCGTTTGATCCAGCCGCTGACGTAGACCCCGCGCACCGGCACACCGGAGGTATCGATCACCCGCCCTTCGTGATTCGGGACGACTCCGCCACGCTCGTCGAACGGCAGCGCCGGGACCGGCTCGCCCCGGTAGCCGACCGACCGCAGCACCAACCCGGCGGCGATGTCGTCGGTGCGCTCGGTAGCTTCGGCGATCACCCGGCCGTCCGCTTCGGTGAGTAAGGTGTGCGCGAATCGCAGACCGGTGACGCGCTGCTCGCCGAGTACCTCGGTCGGTGCAGCGAGGAATCGGAAGACGATCCGTTTGTTGCCCGATTGTCGTGGTGCCGTGGCGTATTCTTGCGCGAGCGTGTATTTCAGCCGAATCGACGGCTCGAGGGCCGGGTCCGCCAACACAGTGCTGTTGATGTCGTCGAGTTCGATGTCGGCGGACTCCACGACCACGTCCACGCCGTCGAGGTGGCCGAGGGCGAGGAACTCCGGCGAGGTATACGCTGCCTGCAGCGGCCCGCGTCGTCCCAGGACGACCACCTCGCGAATCCTGCTGTCGCGCAAGGCATTCAGCGCGTGATCGGCGATGTCGGTGCGGGCCAGCTCGGTCGGATCCATGGTGAGTACGCGGGCGACGTCCAGTGCCACGTTGCCGTTGCCGACGATGACCGCGCGTTCGCCGGACAGATCGAAGTCCCGGTCGGCGAAGTCGGGGTGCCCGTTGTACCAGGCCACGAACTCCGTCGCCGAATGGCTGCCCGGCAGATCCTCGCCGGGAATGTCCATGCGGCGGTCGGCCGACGCGCCCACCGCGTAGATCACCGCGTGGTGATGACGCAGGAGCTCGTCGTGGGTGAGGTGGTTGCCGATTTCGACATTCAGGTAGTACCGCAGGGTGTCGCGACGGAACGCGGTCTCGAACATCGAGGTCACCGACTTGGTCCCCGCGTGATCCGGTGCCACTCCCGCGCGCACCAGACCCCACGGCGTCGGCAGCCGATCGAACAGCTCCACCTGGGTGTCACCGCGACGCAGTAACGCGTCCGCCGCGTAGCAGGCCGCGGGGCCCGCACCGACGATCGCCACCCGCAAGGTGCCGTGTACTTTCGGGATCCGCGGGGTCACGACCGGCGCGGCGAACTCCGGCTCCAGCGGGTGGCGCACGAAATAGTCGGCGTTGATGTCGCTGTAGCGCTGCAGCGAAGCGGTGAGGTCTTCGACGGAGAACACCGCGCCCACCGGGCAGGCATCGACGCACGCGCCGCAGTCGATGCAGGTTTCGGGATCGATGTGCAGCATCTCGGCGGTGTCGAACTCCGGCTGACCGGGTATCGGTCGGATGCAGTCGACCGGGCATTCGGAGATGCAGCTGGCGTCGTTGCAGCATCGCTGCGTGATGACGTAGGCCATAGCGGTCAGTCCTTGTCGCGGAGGGTGAGTGGGGCTGCGGGCGGGTCAGTCCAGGAAGAGGTCCGGGGTCGGGTTGTCGCCACCGCCGTATCGGGAGAGGTCCTCGATCCCGGCGAATCTGGTGACGGCGTCCGCGTCGATGAAGCAGTTGCCGGTCACCTGCCGGGCCGGCTGGCCGGCGATCGCGACGGCCGCGTCTGCCATGATCCGGGGGCTGCGCGCGGTCGCGAGCTGGTCGTCACCGTCGAGCAGGGCCGCGACAGCGGAGGTCGCGATGTAGGTCTGCGGCCACAGACAGTTGAATCCGATTCCGGCATCGGCGTATTCGGCCGCCCAGCCCTGGCTGAGCAGGGTCATCCCGTATTTGGACTGGGTGTAGGCCGGGTGGGCGCCGAGCCAGCGGGGGTCGAGGTTGATCGGTGGCGAGATGGTGAGCACATGCGGGTTGGGGGAGTCGCGCAGGTACGGCACACACGCTGCGGTGAGCAGGAACGTGCCGCGAATGTTGATGTCCTGCATCAGGTCGAAGCGTTTGGCACTGAGTTTCTCGGTGGGATCGGTGGCGATGGCGCCCGCGTTGTTCACGCACACGTCGATCCCGCCGAACCGCTCGATCGCGATCGCCACGGCCCGCGCGACGTCCTCTTCCCTTCGTACGTCGCCGACGGCCGCCGCGGCCCAGCCACCAGCGGCTTCGACCTCGGCGGCGACGGTGTGCACCGTGCCGGGGAGCCGGGGATGTGGTTCGGATGTCTTGGCAAGCAGGACGACGTTGGCGCCCTGCTCGGCGGCGGCTACGGCGATCGCCGCGCCGATACCCCGGCTGGCGCCGGAAATGAGGACGGTGCGATCGCGCAGCGGGTGGTCCTGGTCGGGCATGGTGCTCCTCGCGTGCCGCCGAGCGGCAACAGTTCATTCTCTGCAGGTGGTATTGGCGTTCTCATTCTACGCAAGTAGCATATCCGAATCCGACTTCGAACCACTTGGAGGAACCGTGCGCATCGGCGTGATGATCGGCCCGGAGAAGGGCGACTCGGGGCGCAAGCTCGAACGGATGCTGCGCGATATCGCGTGGGCGGAGACGGCAGGGCTCGATACGGCCTGGATTCCGCAGGTGCCCAACGACTTCGACGCGCTCATCACCGTCACGGCGATGGGCCTGGCCACCACCCGGATCGAGCTGGGTACCGCCGTGGTCCCGCTGCAGGCTCAGCACCCGATCGCGCTGGCGCGACAGGCGCTCTCGGCGCACGCGGCGGCAGGCGGCAGGCTCGCCCTCGGCGTCGGGCCGTCGCACCACTGGATCATCCGCGACATGCTCGGTCTGCCCTACGAGAAGCCGGCGGCCTACACGCGCGACTATCTCGAGGTGCTGGCCGCCGGACTCGCGGGCACCGGCTCGGTGGACGTGGAGAACAGCACCTTCACGGTGCACAATCCGCTCGATCTCGGTCCGGTGGCGCCGGTTCCGGTCCTGGTCGCCGCACTGGGGCCGGTGATGCTGCGCATCGCCGGGGAGCGGGCGGACGGGACGGTGCTCTGGATGGCGGACGAGCGCGCCGTCGCCGAGCACGTCGTCCCGAAGATCAACAAGGCCGCCGCCGACGCCGGTCGGTCCACACCGCGCGTGGTGGTCGGGTTGCCGGTGTGTCTGTGCACGGCCGGGCAGGTGGACGAGGCACGGGCGCGGGCGAACCGGATTCTGGGCGAGGCGGAGGTCTCACCCAACTATCAGCGCCTGCTCGATCAAGGCGACGCACGCACCATCGGCGATCTGTGTATCGCGGGGGACGAGGCGGCCATCGCGGCCGGACTGCGCCGCTACGCCGATGCCGGTGCCACCGACATCTCCGTGCGGCTGCTTCCGATCGGGGACGACCGAGACGCGCTGGTCGCCTCCAAGCAGCGAACAAGGCAGATGATCGCCGACCTGGCGGGTCGACTGCGCTGACGGCCGCTCCCCGGCGGAACCTGCCGGGGAGCGGCCGTCGGGTTCACTCGTACTCGACGACGGCGCCGTCGGAGTCCGGGACAGCCTGGCAGGTCAGCACATAGCCGTCGGCGACCTCGTCGTCGGTCAATGCGTTGTTGTGCCGCATGGTTGCGCGGCCCGAGGTCATCTTCGCCATGCAGGTCGCGCAATTTCCCTGCTCGCAGGAGAACGGTGGGGCGAGGCCACCGCGTCGGGCGCTCTCCAGCAGCGTCTCACCGGCCTTGCGTGGTACCGACTTCTTCTTGCCGTTCAGGATCACCGTGATGGTGCCGCCGGAATCCGCCTCGTGTTCGACGGCGTTCGCTGATGTCGACGCGGCCGCCGGGTCGACGGGCGTGCCGAACCGCTCGCTGAAAACGAGGCCGGGACCAGGTAGTGACCGTTCCACCAGGTCCATGAACGCCTCGGGCCCGCAGATGTAGTGATCGCCGTGCGCATCGGCACCGACGAACCCCTGGACGGCCGCGCGGTCGAGAAATCCGCGCTCACTGTCGAGATGGCGGACCACCTCGAGCCGGTCCGGATGGCGGGCGAGCAGATCGGTGAACGCGTCGTCGAACAGCACCGACGCCGGGTCGCGATCCGCGCACAGGAGCCGGACCCGGCGGGTGGTTGTGGCCAGCGCCGCTTTGGTGAGCGACAGGATCGGCGTGATGCCGCTGCCACCGCTGAAGCCGAGCAGCGGAACGTCGGTGTCGCGCAGGCAGAACCGGCCCGCGGCTCTGGACAGCTCCACCTCGTCGCCCGCGGTGAGGGTGTCGAGCATCCAGTTGGACACGGCGCCGCCTGGCACGCGTTTGACCGTGGTCATGATCTCGCCGTCGGTCTCGGGTGCGCTCGACATCGAGTAGGACCGGAAGCACACGGTGCCGTCCACGGTGACCCGGAAGGTGCAGAACTGTCCGGCCCGGTAGTGCAGCGGCCCGTCGTGCGGGTCGAGCACGAATGTCCGTGCGTCCGGGCTCTCGGTCACGACCCTGGTCACTGTCGCGCGCAGAAATGACGAGAGTGTCGCCATGGTCCACCTCTTCCTGGTATTAAGGTTCTATCGAAATGAGAATAGTATTCTCTCTCATGAGACGGGAACCTTCCAAGATGTCCGACACTGTGCCGAGTGCGCTCGTGTTCGAGGGGCGGGCCTACACCGGAGTCGAACTCGACGAGCTGGCGGCCGGGTTGGCCGACGAGCTGGCGGGGCGTGGCGTCCGGGCGGGCGAGCGGGTGGCGCTCATGTCGTCCAACCGGCCCGAATTCGTGGTGGCTGTCCTCGCGGTGTGGCGCCTGGGTGCCTGCGTCGTCCTGATCAGCTCCGCCTGGAAGCACGACGAGGTCGCCCACGCGCTCGCCGTCACCGGCGCGGCGCACGCACTCGGCGATTGCGCCGTGCTCGGCGAACTGCTGCCGATGCGGTACCTGGGCGACCCGATCGAACCGGCGAAAGCCGGTGCGGTCCAACATGATCCGACATCCGAGGCGGTGCTCGTGTTCAGCTCCGGCACCACGGGGATGCCGAAGGCGGTGCGGCACACCCACGATTCGGTGGCAGTGGCCGTGCGGCAGTGGACCGAGGTGCTCGGCCTGTCCGGCACCGATCGGATCCAGGTCGCCACCCCGCCCTCGCACATCCTGGGCCTGCTCAACATTCTCACCGCGCTGCGAGCGGGAGCCTGGATGCGGCTGCACCGACGCTTTGATCTGAACACGATGCTGTCGTGCATCCAGGACGACCGCATCACCATCGAGATGGCCGTCGCGCCGATCGCGCTCGCGCTCGCGTCGCACCCCGATCTCGAACGCTACGACCTGAGTTCGCTGCGCTACATCATGTGGGGCGCCACCCCGGTGACGGCGAGTGTCGCCGAAACGGTGACCGCGCGCAGCGGGGTGCGGTGGCTGCCCGCCTACGGCGCGAGCGAGCTGCCGGTCATCGCGTGCAATCCGCTCGACGGCGCCCGGCTGGATTCTGTCGGCAAGGCGGCGCCCGGAGTTCACCTCCGGGTGGTGGACCTCGAGACCGGAAAACCGGTGGTGCCAGGGGAGACCGGGGAGATCCAGTGCCGGTCGCAGTCGGTGATGGCGGGCTATCTGCCTGCCGAGGCGACCGCTGAGGCATTCGACGGCGAGTGGTATCGGACCGGTGATGTCGGGCACGTCGACGCCGACGGCTGGGTACGGATCACCGACCGGGCCAAGGAGATGATCAAGGTGCGCGGCTTCCAGGTCGCACCCGCCGAGATCGAGGCGGTTCTGCACGGGCACCCCAAGGTCATCGACTGCGCGGTGTTCGGAACCCCCGACCCACGCGACGGCGAAGCGGTGGTCGCCGCCGTCGCCGTGCTCGACGGCGTGTCCGCCGACGAGCTGATCACGCTGGTCGGCGAACGGCTGGCTTCCTACAAGCGGCCCCGTCGCATCGTGTTCGTACCCGAGATCCCGCGCCTGCCTTCGGGCAAGGTGCTCCGACGAGTCCTCGAGGAGCGTCATGGACGTCCGACTGACCAGTGAGCAGCGCCAGCTGCATGCGGCTGCCGCGAGGCTGGCCGACGAACTCGGGCCGAGCTCGGTCGCCGAGCTCGACAATGCGAGCAGGATCGCCCGGCTCGAGAAGGCGGTGGCGACCGCGGGGTGGCGAAACCTGCGATCCGACGGGGCTTCCGGAGTCGAAATAGCCCTCGTGACAGAGGAATTCGCGCGCGGTCTGGTCGACGTCGCCTTCCTGGGGCCGGTCTTGGCCGACGACCTGCGCGGGGGCGCCGACGGTCGATGGACTATCGGTTTCGGTACACGCGCGGTCGATGCCGCGGACCGCGATCGGGCATTGCTGCTCGACGACGGACAGCTGTTCGCCCGCGCGGTCGGGCAAGCATTGCCCGGTGCCGATCTCACCAGGCGCACCGCCGAACTCACCGGCCCACCGGAACTGCTCGGCGAGGTGTCGCCGGAGCAACTGATCCGCTGGCAGGCGCTGGCCGTCACCATGACGACCGCGGATCTACTCGGCGCGGCCCGCGGAACACAGCAGCTGGCGGTGGAGTACGCCAAAGTCCGCGAGCAGTACGGCCACGCCATCGGCTCCTATCAATCGGTGGCACATCTGCTCGCCGAGAGCCTGGCGTTGATCGAGGGTGCGATCAGCGTATTGCGTTACGCCGCATGGGCAGTCGACGAATTGCCGCCTGCCGAGGCCTTGCGCGCAGCGCGGGTCGCCAAGGTCTACACCGCCCGCGCCGCGCGCACGGTGTGCGAGACCTCGATTCAGGTACACGGCGGCATCGGCAACACCTGGGAGTGTCTGGCCCATGTGTACCTGCGCCGGGTGCTGACCTCGACCGAACTGTTCGCCACCCGTCTGGAGGAAATCGACTGTGGACTATCGTGATTCGCCCGAGGAGGCCGCGTTCCGTGCTCGGTTGCGGGAGTGGCTGGCCGACAATGCCGCCTCCTTTCCCTCCACCGGCGACGAGTACTGGGCGAAAGCGGGTGACTGGCACCGGGCGCTGTACGGTGCGGGCTTCTTCGGACTCTCCTGGCCGGAGGAATACGGTGGTCACGGGCTGCCGCCGGTGTACGACGTCATCCTGGACGAGGAACTGACCAGAGCCGGTGCGCCGCAACGGCCCAGTCTCGGGTACCTGGTGCACGGACTCGTCGCGCACGCGAGTCCCGCACTGCAGCAGCGTTTCCTGCCCGGCATGATCGACGGCTCGCAGCGCTGGTGCCAGGGTTTCAGTGAGCCGGACGCGGGATCGGACCTGGCCTCGCTGCGCACGACGGCGACCCGCGACGGTGACGACTACGTCCTGCACGGGCACAAGGTCTGGACCAGCTACTCCGACGTCGCCGATTGGTGTCTTCTGCTCGCGCGCACCGATCCGAGCGCACCTCGGCACAAGGGCATTTCGGGTTTCATCGTGTCGATGCACGAGCCGGGGGTACAGCAGCAGCCACTACGGATGATCAGCGGTGTCACCCGCGAGTTCGGGCAGGTGCGGTTCGATGGGGCCAGGGTGCCCGCCGACCGGATGGTCGGCGCGCCCGGGGACGGCTGGAAACTCGCCATGACCGTGGTCGGGCACGAACGTGAACCCGCCACCCTGGGTTTCGCGGCCCGCTACGCGAAGACGGTACGCCAGCTCGAGTCCCGAGTGACCGGACAGGTACCCAGCGAACTCGCTTGGGCCGCAGTGCAATCGGAGATGCTCCGGCTGCACGTTCGGCGCAGGCTCTCCGAGCAGCTCGACGGTCTCGTGCACGGCCCGGACGGTTCGCTCGACAAGCTGCTGATGACCTGGGTGGAGCAATCCGTCGGGCACGCGGCCCTCGCGGTCGCGGGCACCGGCGACGACGACATGTTCGGCAGCTACCTCTACAGCCGCGCCCAGAGCGTCATGGGCGGAACTTCGCAGATCCAGAAGAACATCATCGCTTCGCGCATCCTCGACCTAGGAGCCTGACATGTACGACCTGCCCACCGAGATCAGCGTCGAGGCCGACGGCCCGCTGCGGATCATCACGCTCAACCGACCCGACGCGCTCAACGCTGTCAACGACGCGCTGCATTCGGGCCTGGCGGCGCTCTGGCCCCAGCTCACCGCCGACCGCGAGGCCCGGGCCGCGGTGCTGACCGGTGCTGGCAAGGCGTTCTCCGCCGGCGGGGATTTCGCCTATCTCGCCGAACTGTCCCGCGATGCCGACCTGCGCGCGAAGACCATCGCGCACGGCCGCGAGATCGTGCTCGGGATGGTTCGCTGCCGGGTGCCGGTGATCGCCGCGGTGAACGGCCCGGCGGTCGGGCTCGGCTGCAGTCTGGTGGCGTTGAGCGACGTCGCCTACATCGCCGAGGACGCTTACCTCAAAGATCCCCATGTGCAGGTCGGCCTGGTGGCCGCTGACGGTGGTCCGCTCACCTGGCCGCTACACACCAGTCTGATGCTGGCCAAGGAGTACGCCCTGACCGGTGCCAAGATCACCGCCGAACGGGCTCGTGAGATGGGCTTGGTGAACCATGTTGTGGCCGACCCGCTGACCGAGGCGCTGGCCTGCGCGAAACGCGTGCTGGAACTGCCGAGGCAGGCCGTGGAGAGCACCAAGCGACTGCTGAACCTGCATCTCGAGCGCGCCGTGCTCGCCACGCTCGACTACGCGAACGCGGCCGAGGACCTCTCGTTCCAGACCGAGGAGTTCCGTACGATCATCGGCCGCCTCACCGCCGGGAAGTAGCGCGCGACCGTGCACCGGAGGGCCGGAACAGATCCGGTTCCCTCCGGTGCGGCACCGACTCGGCTGGCCTACTTCGGCGGAAACCGCAGGGCACCGTCCAGACGGATGACTTCGCCGTTGAGATAGTCGTTCTCGATGATCGCTGTCGCCAGCTGGGCGTATTCGTCGGAGCGCCCCATCCGCTTGGGGAACGGCACCTGCGGACCCCAATAGCCTTCGAGCTTGTCGGCGGACTTGCCGTAGGCGGGGGTGTTGACGGTGCCGGGGGCGATGGTGACCACCCGGATGCCCAGTGGCGAGAGGTCGCGGGCGGCGACCAGGGTCATGGCGGCGACCCCACCCTTCGCGGCGGCGTAGGGAAGCTGGCCGATCTGGCCCTCGTATGCCGCGATGGAGGCGGTGTTCACGATCACGCCGCGCGCGCCTTCGGCCAGCGGCTCGGTGGTGGCCATCGCCTCGGCGGAAAGGCGCAGCACGTTGAACACCGCGGTCAGGTAGTACTCGATGGTGGTGCGGAAGCCCGCCAGGTCGAGGGCTGAACCGTCCTTGCCGATCAGTCGACCGCCGGTCGCGGGACCACCGTGGGTATCGACGGAGATGCGCAGGGGGCCGAGCGATTGAGTTTCCGCGACCGCGGCGCGCACCGAATCCTCCTGCGTGGCATCGGTATGGACGTAGCGGATGCCGAGCTCGTCGACCAGCTCCTTGCCCTTGTCGTCGGCGACATCGGCGACGACCACCTTCGCGCCCGCGGCGTGTAGCCGCCGTACCGTCGCCTCGCCGAGGCCGCCGGTGCCGCCCACCACGAGCGCGGAACTTCCACTGATCTGCATGTAGTGATCCCTCCTTGTGAATATCAATCTCAATGAGAGAGAATACTATTCTCACACCCGGCAGTCAGCCCTTTACCGGCAACCCACCCAGGAGGCCCCCATGCCCGAAGCTGTCATCGTCTCCGCGCTGCGGACGCCCATCGGTACCGCCCGGAAGGGAACGCTGCGCGACACCACCGCGTTCGACCTCGCCCACCACGTCGTCGGTGCGGTGGCCGCAGATCTCGAAGCCGACCGAATCGACGACGTGATCCTCGGCGAGGGTCGCTACGGCGGTGGTGTGCTGGCGCGGCACGCGGCCGTCACCGCTGGTCTCACGTCGGCGCCCGGTCTGGCGCAGAACCGGCACTGCGCGGCGGGCATGTCCGCCGTGCAGACAGCGGCGGCCAATATCAGGGCCGGCATGGACGAGCTGGTGATCGCCGGTGGCGTGAACAGCGAATCGACCGCTCCGCGGGCGCGATTCAGAGTCGGGCCCGACGAGTGGATCGACCCGTGGGTCTCGCCCAGCCACCCGGACCGTCCGGATGCCCCGGCCATGGACATGTCCATCACGGTCGGCTGGAACACCGCGGTGCGGGCCGGGCTCACCCGTGACGACATGGATCGTTGGGCGTTGCGCTCCCATCGCAATGCGATCGCCGCCATCGACGCGGGCCTGTTCAAGGACGAGATCATCGCCGTCGAGACGCCGCACGGGCTCTTCGATACCGATGAGCATCCGCGGCGCGACACCAGCCTGGAGCGGCTGGCATCGCTCAAAGTGCTGCATCCCGAAATCGACGGCTTCTCGATCACCGCGGGCAACGCGTCGGGGGCCAACGACGGCGCGGCCGCACTGGCGATCGCTTCCGAACGGCTGGGCCTGCCCGCGCTCGGCTACATCCGGGGGTGGGCATCGGTCGGGGTCGACCCCGCGTTCACCGGCCTGGCGTCGATCGAGGCGATCACGAAGGCAGTGCGCCGGGCCGGGATCTCGCTGGCCTCGGTGCGGCTGATCGAGATCAACGAGGCATTCGCCGCGGTGCCGCTCGCGGCCATCCGCGCCTTGGATCTGGATCCGGAGATCGTGAACTACAGCGGCAGCGGATGTTCGCTCGGCCATCCGGTGGCGGCGACCGGAGCCAGGATGATCGTCACCCTGGTCCACGAATTGCGGCGTCGCGGTGGTGGATTCGGCATCGCCGCGATGTGTGCCGGGGGCGGCATGGGTTCAGCGACGGTCATCGAGGTGCCTGCGGTCTGAGCAGATGGCAGCTGATGCCGCGACAGGGGCTCGGTAGCCCGACAGCAACGCCCGGCGGGCCGTTCACCGACCTGCCGGGCGTTCGCGGACTCAGGAGCGGGCGAACCCGTGTGCGCAGAAGTTCCAGACTTCGGCGGCCGTGATCGGGTACTGCGTCTCCTCGTCGACCGCGCCGGTGGACTGCGCGGTGAACATGACCGTCTGCATCACCATGGCCGCGGCCCGGCGGGTGTTCATGTCGGGGCCGATCTCGCCGGCTTCCTTGGCGAGTTCCATCAATTCGGTGAACAGGGCAAGGACCGGCGCGTGCGCGACTTTGACATGCCCCGGGTGTGAAACCAGCAGTTGCGGCGCGAAGTCGGTGAACAACGGCCGTTGGGCGGCAGGATCGGGCCTGCATAACTCGAACAGCAATTCGACGGTGACCTGGAGTTTGTCCATCGGGTCGGTCTGTCCGTCGGAGGCGGCGCGCAACTGTTCCGACGTGCGGGCCAGCGCGTCTTCGAACAGGGCGAGCAGCAGTTCGTGTTTGCCGTCGAACTGTAGGTAGAAGCTGCGCAGCGACTGGCGGGACCGGTCGACGACCTCCTGCACGGTGAAGTCGGTAGTGCCCTTCTCCGTGATGATGGCCTGGGCGGCGTCGAGGAATCGCTGCACCCGCTCCTCGGCGCGCAGCGTCGCCGTACGCAGCGATCGTTCGACCGCGCGCTGCTTCCAGGCGGGTTTCTCGCTCGGGCTGGTCACGGGCGCCTCGATCCCCGGACATGCGAAGAGAACATGGATGCACTGTACCGGAGAACGTTGTTTAACTGTGTAGCCATGCGACGGATGTCGCGGCAGTCACGAGACTGTTACTTCCTGCTGGCGAGAATGGTATTCTCGGTGCACTGCACCCCCGCCCGGCTAGGAGCATCGATTTGTACATCCGTTACGAAGTCGCCGATCGCATCGCGACCATCACCCTGGACCGGCCGGAGGCCGCCAACGCGCAGAACGGTGAACTGCTCGACGAGCTGGACGCCGCGTGGGTCAGGGCCGCCGAGTCCGACGATGTCGCGGTGATCGTGCTCCGGGCGGAGGGCAAGCATTTTTCGGCAGGCCACGATCTGAACGACAAGTCCTGGCCGGATCCGCGCACGATCACCCTCGACCGGATATACAGCCTGGAGTCGCGGCGGTACCTCGAGTACTCGCTGCGGTGGCGCAATATCCCGAAGCCTTCCATCGCCGCCGTGCAGGGCCGGTGCATCGCGGGTGGGTTGTTGTTGTGCTGGCCGTGCGATCTCATCGTCGCCGCCGAGGACGCGCTCTTCTCCGATCCGGTGGTGCTGATGGGCATCGGTGGCGTCGAATATCACGGCCACACGTGGGAACTCGGCGCCCGCAAGGCGAAAGAGATCCTGTTCACCGGGCGCGCGGTGACCGCTGAGGAAGCGCAGCAGGTCGGCATGGTGAACACGGTGGTGCCAAGGGCCGAACTCGACGATCGCACCCGGGAACTGGCCGCTCGTATCGCCGCCATGCCGGCGTTCGGTCTGCGCCAGGCCAAGCGGGCCGTCAATCAGACGCTGGATGTGCAGGGCTTCTTCGCCGCTATCCAGTCGGTGTTCGACATCCACCAGACGGGACACGGAAACGCGCTCAGCGTCACCGGGTATCCGGTCTTGGTCGGTATGGACGAAATGAAGGCGAACATCAAATAGTCGCCGGTCCTCTGCCTCACCCCCGAAACAAGGAAGTTTCATGCGCACATCTCTGCTCCGTACCACCACAGCCTGTTGCAGTCTCGCCGTCGTCGCGGTCTCCGTTCTCGTCGGGTGTGGTTCCGACGACGAACAGGCCGTGGCGTCGACCACTACCGCTCAGGCGACCACCAGCGCGGCATCTCCGACGGTCGACGCGGCCGCCACCCAGGCGATCACCCAGGCCTACACGACCTTCTTCGACGGCTCGGTGCCGCCGGACAAACGTGCCGCGCTGGTCGAGAACGGTGACGTCTTCCTGCCGATCCTGCAGGCGCAGTCACAGAATCCGCGGTCCTCCGGCACCACGGTGACCGTGGCCGGGGTGAAATCCACCGGCGCGAACAGCGCCGATGTGAGCTATTCGCTGCTCATGGGCGGCACTCCGGTGTTGCCGGATCAGACCGGGCAGGCGGTGAATCAGAACGGCACCTGGAAGGTCGCCGCGGCGACCTTCTGCGCGCTGCTGGCCATTCAGGGAGGCACGTCCACCGCTTGTTGAGCGCACAGTGATCGCCCGGCACCGGAAACTCCGGTGCCGGGCGATCTTTCGCGTAGCCGATGATCAGAGGTGGGCGATCCGGACGGCCGTGCCCGAGATGCGAATCGCGGTGCCCGCTTCCCGGGTGAGTTCTCGCGCGCTGCCGAGAAGTCCGTCCAGCACCAGGGTTCGGCGAACGTGGCGATGGTGTGGGTGCTCGGCGGTGAAGCCGATCCCGCCCAGTACCTGTTGACAGTGCCGCGAGGCGGTGAGTGCGGCGTTGCCCGCCGCGGCTTTGGCGAGCAGCGCGGCCGAGGCGGGGTCACCGGGGAGGCAATCGAGGGCGACCTCGTCGGCGACCAGCAGCGCCGCTTCGGCGCCGTCGAGGGCGACCAGGGTCTCGGCCAAGCGGTGCCGGACCGCCTGGAAAGACGCGAGTGGGCGCCCGAACTGAACCCGTTCGAGCGCATGCGTCCGTGCCAGCCCGAGCATGGCATGGCCGGTGCCGAGCAACCACCAACCCAGCGCCCGCCTGCCCTCGGACAGCGCTCGCGCGGTGAGTTCGGCACCCTCGGGAACTCGGCGTAGCGGCAGTTCCGCGTCGATGGTGTCGCCCGGCATGCGGGTCGACTGGTCATCGCCGCCGGGTTCGTGGCGCTCCCACCGCAGCCAGTGTCCGCCAGTGAAAGGCAGCGCGCAGGGGTCGGTATGTCCGAGCACGTCGAGCAGCAGCGGCGCGTGCGCTCCTGTTTCGCCGAGTAGCCGGAACACCACGGGCCCCGCGAGTTCCGGTGCCGTGTCGAGTATGTCGGGCCAGCCGAGCTCGGCCAGGAGGATGTCCAGGGCTGGGCCGGTGGCGCCGGTCATCGCACGGCGAACCGACTCCGTGAACAACGCGCGTTCGGCCGGATCGAGGCCGGTGTCCTCGGTCACGGTTACTCCTTCCCGAGGTCGAGCAGTCTGCGGGCGATGATGTTGCGCTGGATCTCGGCGGTGCCGCCGTAGATCGTGGCCGCTCTGGAATAGAGGAATTCGGTGCGCCACGGGCCGTCGTCGAGTTCGACGACACCGGGCAGCAGATCCCTGGCGATGTCGAACAACTGCTGTTCGGCGGTGGCGAGCAGCACCTTGTCGATCGAGGTCTCGGGCCCGATCCGCGCACCGGCCGCCAGCCGGCGTTGGGTGCCAAGCGATCGGCACCGCACGGTGTGCAGGGCGAGGTAGGCGGCGCCGAGTGTGGCGTCGTCGCCGCTGTCGGTTTGCGCGAGAACCTGGTCGAGTCGCGTGAACAGGTAGGCGATCCGGTGCCAGAAGCAGGTGGAGCGCTCATAGGGCAGCAGGTCCATCGCGATCCGCCAGCCGTCGCCGGGGTTGCCGAGCAAACGGTCCGCGGGAACCGCCACGTCATCGAAGAACACTTCGGCGAATTCGTCCACGCCGTGCATGGTCCGCAGCGGGCGCACGGTGATTCCCGGCGAATCCATATCGACGAAGAACGCGCTGATTCCCTCGTGGCCGGGCCCGGTCCGCGCGAGCAGTACGCAGCGGGCCGCGTACTGCGCCAAGCTCGTCCACACCTTCTGCCCGGAGATCACCCACCCGTCGCCGTGCTGTGTCGCCTTCGTGCTGAGTGAGGCGAGGTCACTGCCGGAGCCGGGTTCGGAAAACCCTTGGCACCATTGCTCACGACCCGACAGCAGCAGCGGCACCATCGTCGCGGCCAGTTCGGGGCGGGCGTAGGCGATCATGGTCGGCGCGAGGACTTCGATCATCGACCAGATGCCCGGCTCGGCGAGGTCGCGGGTAGCGATCTGTTCGCCGAGCACGGCACGCAGCGCGGCAGGTCCGCCGAGCCCGCCGATCTCGGTGGGCCAGCCGTAGCGCATCCAGTCCGCGTCGAAGAGCGCGCGCCGGACCCGCAGCAGTTGTGCCACTTGGCCGTCGAGCGAATGGTCCGGCGCCGGGGTCAGGTCGTTGGCGTCGAGCCAGGCGTGCAGGCCGGTTCGGAAATCTGAGATGCCGTGCAGCACAGGCGGTATCGCGGGCGAGGTGGTGCCCACGGTCATGCCTTGGAACGCTCGAACGCGTGCGGGATCCCCGAATCGTGCTCACCGTTGCGGCGGATGAACGTCATCCGCCGGGTCTGGAGTCGCCACCCTTGTTCGCCACGGACGAGCGTGTCGGTGTAGTACCCGATCCGCATGTCGTGCGTGCTGTGCTCGATGAAACACAGCGGTTGCGTGCCGGTCGCGGTGTCGCCGTCGATATCGAGTGCCGGTGTGCCGGTGAGGAAGAGCCCTTTCGGCGCGGCGGCGACGAGCTCGGGGAACAGGTCGAGTGTGTAGGTGTCGCCGAAGGCGCTGTAGGTGCCGTCGGGGGTGAACACCGCGATCACACCGTCGATGTCGCCCTTGGTGATGGTCACCGCGTAGCGGGCGAGTACCTGCTGGATCTCGAGCAGGTCGTCAGTTGTGGACATAGATCTTTCCGCCTTTCATCACGAACTGCACGTTTCGGGTGTGGGTGATGTCGTCCACGGGGTTGCCGGGCACGCCGATGATGTCGGCGAGCTGCCCTTCGGCGAGCCGTCCACGGTCGGTGACGCCGATCAGTTCCGCGCCGCTCACGGTGGCCGCGCGCAGCACATCCAGGGGTGTCATGCCGCGCTCGACCAGGGCGACCAGCTCGTCGGCGTTGCGGCCGTGCGGAATAGCGGGCGCGTCGGTGCCGACGGCGATCTTGACGCCGGCGCGGTAGGCGGCGAGCACCGAGGTGCGGGCCTTGGGGAACATCTCGGCCGCCTTGGCCTGCAACGCCGGGTCGGCCTTGGAGACATCCATGGCGTCGGCCAACCGGGTGGTCGGCACGAGCCAGGTGCCGTGCTCGACCATCATCGCGATGGCCTCGTCGTCGATGAGGAAGCCGTGTTCGATGCAGTCGATGCCGGCCGCCACCGCGTGCTTGACCGCGTCGGCGCCATGGGTGTGTGCGGCCACCCGCAGTCCACGGCGGTGTGCCTCGTCCACGATCGCGCGGAGTTCATCGTCCGAATAGTGCTGTGCGCCAGGTGCTCCGGTGAGCGACATGACGCCACCGGAGACGCAGATCTTGATCAGTTGCGCGCCGTGTTTGATCTGGTAGCGCACCGCCTTGCGCACCTCGTCGACACCGTTGGCGATGCCTTCCTCGATCGTCAGGTGCAGCACGTCCGGCGCGAAGGCGGCGAACATGGTCGGGTCGAGGTGCCCGCCGGTCGGGGTGATCGCATGGCCGGCGGGCACGATGCGTGGACCGTCGATCCAGCCCGCGTCGATAGCTTTGCCGAGTGCGACATCGAGCAGGTAACCACCGGTCTTGACGAAAAGGCCGAGGTTGCGCACGGTGGTGAAGCCGGCGCGCAGGGTGCGCCGGGCATTGCCCACCGCGCGCAACACCCGCAGTGCCGGATCGTCGGTGACGCTGGAAGCCAGCCCGGTTTCCCCGCGTCCGCCCATCAGCAGGTTGACTTCCATATCCATCAGGCCGGGCAGCAGGACGAGGTCGCCGAGATCGACGACCTCGCCCTCGGTGGCACCGCCGACACCGACGATCCGGTCGCCCTCGATCCGCACGATGCCGGGCCGAATGATCTCGCCGGTGTCGACATCGAGCAGGCCGGCCGCTCGCAGGGTGTGCGTTGCCACCGCGTCAGACCACCGGTTCGCGCACGATGTCGAGGTAGGCGGCACCGGCATCGGGGACGCGTGGCTGCTTCCAGACCTCGATCGGGAACGACACCATCACCAGCGACTGGAGCAGGTGGAACAGGTGGCGTGCCTCGTCGGGCAGGTCGTGCCAGTCGTGCTTGTCGATGAAGTCGAGCGCGGTCTGCAAACGGGGGAAGACCGTGTCGTAGAGGTCCTGCATCTGGTCCATGGTCGAGGCGAGGCGCTTGGCATAGCGCTCCGGCTCGGTGGCCAGGATCCAGTCCGAGAAGCGTGCCAGGTCGGCGAACTCGGCGGGCAGCGTGGGTGATTCAGTCGGCGCGGTCATTGCGGTACTCCTCGACGATCTTCTGGGTGGTCTTGTGCAGGTGGCGCAGCAGAATCTCCTGATCGTTGAGCGGGAAGTCGGTGACCTCCCTGGTGGCGATCATGGTCTGGGTGGCCTCGAGGGTGTTCGCGTCCTGCAGCGCGTACTCCTTGAACGTCACCGCGGCGAGTTCCTGCGCGAGCCGTTCGCGCGCGTTCTTCGCCGGCACGAAATAGAGGCTGGCCTCGAAGATGTGCCGGTTCACCGCGGTCGGCCAGTAGTGGTAGGTGAGGTACCAGCCGGGCGCCCAGAACAGCAGCGAGAAGTTGGGGAAGAACTCGAATTCGTCGATGCCCCAAGCCTTGTGGCGCGCCGGGTTGAGCCCCTCCGGTAGCGGATCCAGGCCCTCGATGTCGGGTCGGTCCCACGGCCCGAACAGGCCGCTGCGCAGTTCACGTTCGATCGGCTTCACCACCGACGGATCCTTCGGCGGCGCCATGCCGCCCCAGGACGAGATCATCGAGTGCGGCGCGGCGATCTCGTAGTGCAGCGCCTCGTAGCCGAAACCGGCCAGCTTGTCGGCCTCGTCCTTGACCGCCTGCTTCTGATGCAGCACCGGTGCGTGATAGAACTCGGCGAAGGCGTCGATGAACAGTTTCCAGTTGGCGCCGATCTCGGCCTTGTAGCTGTAGACCTCGGTCATCTGCTCGAACGGGTAACCCTCCAGCCCTTTGGCCAGCGGGCCGAGGTACTCGTCGAGCGGGCGGGCGTTCTCATCGATATTGACGAAGATGAAGCCCTGCCAGACCTCGCAGCGCACGTTCTTGAGGCCGAACTTCTGCTTGTCGAGGTCGAAGAACTCGCCCTCCTGCTGCACGAAGGTCAGTTCGCCGTCGAGGCCGTAGCGCCACGCGTGGTACTTGCAGGTGAACTGCCTGCAGGTACCCGAGGTCTCCTCGTTGGGGTAGTCGTCCCAGACCAGCTTGTTGCCGCGGTGACGGCAGATGTTGTGGAACGCCCGGATCGTCTGATCGGCGCCGCGCACGATGATCAGCGAGGTGCCGACGCAGGCGAGTTCCTTGGTGAAGTAGTTGCCCACCTTCGGCAACCGGTTCACCCGACCGACATTGAGCCAGCTCTTGCGGAAGATCGCCTGGCGCTCGTCCTCGTAGAAGGCGGGGTCGATCGAGTCCGTGTAGTCCACCGGGGCGGTGCCCAGCTCGGGATAGTTCTGCGTCCAGCTCCCTGCCGCTGGTTTCGTGAAGTGTGCCAAGGGATTCCCTTTGCTCGGTCCGATGGTTGAGAGAATAGCATTCTCAAAAACTGACTACCAGATTTCCATGCCGTTGACGTGCTGTCAACGCGGGGGTCGTTCGCTCACGGCCGGGGACGTCGAACAGGTTGCCTTCGGTAGCTACAGATCCATGTTCTCTCAAAACTGCATATTGATTATCCGATCCTGAGAAGATAGTTTCCGTTGCATCGGGTGGACGGCAGGAGTCGATCGGCGTGCCGCCGCTCATAGAGGAGGAAAACCGTGAAACCACAGCGAACAGTTGTCGCTCTGATGGCCCTCGCGCTTCTGGTGGCGGGCTGTGGCAGAGACAGCGGGGCACGCGAGGACGGAACCGGCGCCGGCGCACCGGCCGTCGCCGGCGACTTCGGGACGTTGACCGATGTCTGCAAGCCGGGTACACCCGGGGGCGCCCAGTCGCAGGGCGTCACGGCGACCGAGATCGAGGTCGGGGTCTTCTCCGATATCGGTTTCACGAAGAACCCCGACTTCGTCGACGCGGCAAAGGTTTTCACGTCCTGGTGTAACGCGGCGGGCGGCATCAACGGCCGCAAGATCGTCACCAACTTGCGCGATACCAAACTGATGGAGGTCCGCCAGCGCATGCTCGAGGCCTGCCGTGAGGACTTCGTCCTGGTCGGCGGTAGCGCTGCCCTGGACGGTCTCGGGGTCAAGGACCGGCTGCAGTGCCTGTTGCCCGAGTTCCCCGCCCAGGTCTCCCAAACCGCCAACACCGGTTCGGATCTGCAGCGGGGCTCGGGCTCGGCGGTGTCGGAGAACGTCAATCCCTACACCGGATTCCAGGACTGGCTCATCAACGAGGCTTATCCGGGATCCAAGAGTGCGATCGGCATGATCAGCGGCGATTCCCCGATCACCAAGGTGATGGGGGACAAGCTCAACGAATCGCTCACCGCCGCAGGGGCGAAGTTCGCCTACAACGACCTGTACCCGATCTCGGGGGTAGCGGACTGGACCCCCTACGCCCAGGCCATCAAGGCGGCCGGGGTGAAGGGCCTCATCTTCTACGGTGACTTCCGCTACCTGGCGAAACTGCAGGACGTGCTCACCAGCATGGACTACAAGCTGGACTGGATCGACTCCAACTCCAACTCCTACAACAACGTCTTCCTCGATGCGGCCAAGGGCTCGCTGGGGTTCCAGAACAATGTGCTCGACCTGAGCGGCACCGCACCGCTGGCCGCCGCTGGTCAGGTGCCCGCGGTGAAGCAGGTGAAGGATCTCTTCGAGCAGTACTCACCCGGTAGCGGCATCACGTTCCAGGTGTTGCGGGCGTTCCAGTCGTGGCTGTTGTTCGCGAAGGCCGCTACCAGTTGCGGTGACGAACTGACCCGTGCCTGTGTCTATCAAGCCGCCAGTAAGGAGACCTCGTGGACCGCGGGGGGACTGCAGGCGCCGGTGGATCTGTCCAAGTCGATGGCCGACCAGCCGCGCTGCTTCAACGTGCAGCAGGCCAGGCCCGGCGGCTGGGAGCCCGCGCAGTTCACGCCGAACACCGAGGGGCTGTTCCGGTGTGGCTTCACCCCGTACCGGTATCGCGGCGACTTCGGTGCGCCGATGACTCTGGCCGATGTCGGCAAGAGCCTCAACGATCTGAAGTGACGGAGTACGCCCACCGATGGAGCAATTCCTCGCTTTCGGAATCGTCGGCCTGAGCACTGCCGCGATCTATGCCGTGATCGGCAGTGGTCTGGTGCTCACCTACACCACGACAGGTGTGTTCAACTTCGCCCACGGTGCGGCGGGCATGGTCTCGGCCTTCGTCTACTGGCAGCTGTCGGTGGGCTGGGGCTGGCCGGTCCCGCTCGCGCTGGCGGCGGTGCTGCTGGTCTTCGCCCCGGCCTTCGGGCTGTTCTTCGGCCGAACCCTCGCTCCGACACAGGGTTTGGGTGACGCCGAGAAACTGGTGATGACCATCGCGTTGCTCAGCGGGCTGATCGTGGTGGCCCGCTGGGTCTGGAATCCGAACGACTCGCGGTCCCTGCCGCGGTTCTTCCCGGACCAGCCCTCGATCGACCTGGGCGTGGTGACGCTGACCTGGCATCAGGCGCTCACCATCGCGGTGGCGATAGCGGTGGCGATCGCCCTGCGAATCCTGTTGTACCGCACCAGAACCGGCGTGGAGATGCGGGCAACCGTCGACGACCGCGCCCTGGTCGGGCTGACCGGAGCGGACCCGCAGCGGGCCAATCGGATCGCCTGGATGCTCGGCATCGAACTGGCCGCGATCGGCGGCATCCTGATCGCGCCGATGGTCACTCTCGACGCGGCGCAACTGTCGCTGCTGATCGTGAGTGCCTACACCGCCGCCATTTTCGGCAGGTTGCGCAATCTGCCGATGGTGTTCGTCGGTGCGGTCGTGGTCGGGCTGCTGGAGAGCTATCTGACCGGGTACCTGCCGCAGAACGAGTACCTGCCGGGGCTGCGGCTCGCGGCGCCCGCACTGCTGCTGTTCGTCGCGCTGCTGCTGTTTCCGCACGGCCGATTGCGCGGGCGCGATCGAAAGGTCGGCGCGGTGCCGTTGCCCACCCTCGGTGGCTCGGCGGCCTTCGCGGCCGTGATCGTGACGCTGGGATTGATGTTGGCCACGATGCTGAGCGAGCCGGATCTGATCACCTACGGCGCCATGTTCGCCTGGGGCGTCATCGCGCTGTCATATGTGCCGCTGCTCGGGTTCGCGGGGCAGATCTCCCTGTGCCAGCTCGGGTTGGCGGGCATCGGCGCGGTGGCCTACGGGCATCTGGGACCGGACGGTCAGTGGTGGGCTCTGCTCGCCGCCATGGGGATCGCCGGGCTCGTCGGTGCGGTGATCGCGATTCCGGCACTGCGACTGTCGGGTGTGTACATGGCATTGGCCACCGCGGCGTTCGCGGTGGTCCTGGACCGCTGGATCTTCACGCTGCCCGCCTTCGAGATCCTCGGTGTGCGGATCGCGCTGTTCGATCAGGGCTCGGTGTCGATAGTCGGACCGGACCTGTTCGGGCTGAAGGTGGAGAGCACCGCCGGGATCACCGTCTTCGCCGCGGTCTGCCTCGCGGTGGCAGGGGTCGGCGTCGCGCTGTTGCGGCGCAGCCGATTCGGCAGGCGACTGATCGCGCTGCGCGACAGCGAAGCCGCCTACGCCACTCTCGGCGGCAGCCTGGTGCTGGCGCGGGTGGCGGTGTTCGCGCTGTCGGCGGCCATCGCAGGCCTCGGTGGTGCGCTCTACGGCATGCAGGTGCAGGCCGTGGCGCCGGACCAGTTCAACCTGGTGGCGGGGCTGCCGATCTTCCTGATCGTCACGATCGCCGGGCTCGGAGCGATCGGGGCAGGCATGTTCACCGGCCTGGTGTTCGCCGGTCCGCTCAATGTGATCCCGGTGCTGTGGCCCGGCCTGCTGAACCTGTCGCAGGTGCTGCCCTCGTTGGGCGGCATCCTCTTCGGCGGTGGCGTACTGAAGGACGGTGCGATCGCCCCGCTGCGCCGGGAGTGGTTGCCCATGCTGCGCGACCGGGTGGTCGCCCCGCTGCTGGTGGTCGCCGTGCTCGCGCTGTGGGGACTGCGGCTGCTCGAGGCGATCGACGGCTGGGGCTTCACCGCCGGTGTCGTCGTCGCGACCGTGGCGGCGCGGATCTGGAGTTCGGCCCGCCACCGGCCCGCGGCCGATCCGTCGGTGGTGCCGGTCGAGTGGTGGGGCATCCGGCGGCCGTGGACCGCCGACGACGAGGAGGTGCTCGACCGTGGCGTCACTACTGCGAGTTGACGAGGTGACCGTCGTATTCGGCGGACACCGCGCACTGGACGCGGCCACCCTGCGCGCCGAGGCCGGGACGATCACCGGCTTGATCGGGCCCAACGGCGCGGGCAAGAGCACGCTGTTCGACGTGATCTGCGGCCTGCGCACCCCGGTGCACGGGCGGGTGGCCCTCGGCGGTCGCGATGTCACCCGGCTCGGGCCGGCCCGCCGGGCCAGGCACGGGCTGGCGCGCACGTTCCAGCGGCTCGAACTGTTCGGTCGGCTCAGCGTGCGCGACAACCTGCTCGTCGCCGCCGAACTCGGCCCGGACCGGCGCAAGGCCGGGCGGATCGTCGACGACATCATCGACCGGTTCGGCCTGGCGTCGGTGGCCGATGCCTGCGCCGACGAATTGCCCACCGGCACCGGACGTCTGGTCGAAGTCGGCCGGGCGATCGCGGCCCGGCCGAGCGTGCTCCTGCTCGACGAACCCGCGGCGGGGCAGGACCACACCGAAACCGAGCGCTTCGGGGCACTGCTGCGCGCGCTCGCCGAGGAGGGCACCGCGGTGCTGCTGGTGGAACACGACATGGGGCTGGTGATGAACATCTGTGACGAGGTCTATGTGCTCGATCTCGGTCGGGTGATCGCGTCCGGCCCGCCCGCGGCCGTCCGCTCGGACGAGGCCGTCCTCGCTGCCTATCTGGGGGACCTGTGACCACCGTGCATCCGGCCGCCGCGGCCTCGATCGAAACCTCGGGCGCGGCAACGCTGTTGGCGCTGCGTGGCGTCCGGGCAGCCTATGGTGCCATCACCGTGTTGCACGGCGTCGACCTCGCCGTCTCGGCCGGTCAGGTCGTCGCGCTGCTCGGGCCCAACGGCGCGGGCAAGACCACGGCACTGAACGTGGTGGCGGGCACCCATCCGCCGACGGCGGGTGCGCTGGAACTGGCCGGGCGCGATGTCACCGGGGCCGCCGCCCGTGATCTGGCGGCCGCCGGTGTCTGCCTGATCCCCGAAGGCCGCGGCGTGTTCCCGAATCTCACCGTGCGCGAGAACCTCTGGATGATGACCTGCACCGGCCGAACCCGCGCCGAGATCGAAGAGCTCGCCTTCGACCGGTTCCCGATCCTGCACACCCGCGCGGGCCAGGTCGCGGGCACCATGTCCGGCGGCGAGCAGCAGATGCTCGCGCTGGCCAGAGGACTGGCCACCGATCCGGCGGTGCTGCTGCTCGACGAACTGTCGATGGGGCTGGCCCCCCTCGTGGTCGAGCGGCTCTACGCGCAGGTCGCCGAGATCGCCCGCCAGGGCGTCGCGGTGCTCGTCGTCGAGCAATTCGCCGCGGCCGTGCTCGACATCGCCGATCACGCCGCCGTGCTGGTGCGCGGGCGGGTGATGCGGCAAGGACCTCCCGACAGCGAACTCCGCGACGAATTGGCTGCCCTCTATCTAGGAAGTGACCCATCATGACCGAATCCCGTGCGGACCGTTTCACCCGTGAACTGCGAGAACTGAAGATCCCCGACCCCTCGGCCGGCCGCTCCGGGATGTGGCTGCGCACCGGTGTCGTGCTCATGGTGGCCGGGCCGGTGCTCGCCGCACTGGCCTACCTGATGTCGCACGGCAGCACCGATCCACTGGCACAGCGTGACGCCATCGTCCTCGCTCTGGGCGGGGTGGCCGCCGCGGTCACCGGGTCCGCGGTGTTCCTGCGCTATTCGCTGACCAACTTCCTGCGGTTCTGGCTGGCCAGGCAGTCCTACGAGCTGGACGGTTTCGCCGAACGGACAGTGCGGGAACCGGTCCCATCCGGATCAGCCGACTGAGGAGATCGAGACAATGCCCGAAGGCATGCATTTCGACCTGTCCGAGGATCAGGAGCTCATTCGCTCCACCGTCGCGCAGCTGTGCCGGAAATTCGACGACCAGTACTGGCTCGAGCACGACCGGGACCACGAATTCCCCACCGAGTTCTACCGGGCGATCGCCAGCGGCGGCTGGCTCGGCATCACCATTCCCGAGGAGTACGGCGGGCACGGCCTCGGTATCACCGAGGCCACCCTGCTCGCCGAGGAGGTGTCGCGCTCCGGCGGCGGGATGAATGCCGCGAGCTCGATCCACATGTCCATCTTCGGGATGCAGCCGGTGGTGGTGCACGGTTCCGACGAACTCAAGCGGCGCACCCTGCCCCGGGTGGCCGCCGGTGAGCTGCACGTGTGCTTCGGCGTCACCGAACCCGGTGCGGGACTTGATACTTCGCGCATCACCACCTCGGCTCGCCGCGACGGTGACCACTACGTGGTGAACGGACGCAAGGTCTGGATCTCCAAGGCGCTCGAGTCGGAGAAGATCCTGCTGCTGACGCGGACCACGCCGTACGAGGAGGTCGAGAAGAAGACCGACGGGATGACCCTGTTCCTGACCGACCTCGATCGCGACCACATCGACATCCGCCCGATCGCGAAGATGGGCCGCAACGCGGTGAGCTCGAACGAGCTGTTCATCGATGATCTGCGGGTGCCGGTCGAGGACAGGGTCGGCGAGGAAGGACAGGGCTTCCGCTACCTGCTCGACGGCCTCAACCCCGAACGCATGCTGATCGCGGCCGAAGCGCTCGGCCTGGGCCGGGTGGCCCTGGACCGGGCGGTGCGCTACGCCAAGGAGCGGGTCGTGTTCGACCGGCCGATCGGCAGCAACCAGGGCATCCAGTTCCCCCTGGCGGACTCGCTCGCCCGGCTCGATGCGGCGGAACTGGTGCTACGCAAGGCCACCTGGCGCTACGACAACGGCAAATCCTGTGGGCGCGAGGCGAACACGGCCAAATATCTGTGCGCCGACGCCGGTTTCACCGCGGCCGACCGTGCCCTGCAGACCCACGGAGGGATGGGGTACGCGGAGGAATACCACGTCGCCCGGTACTTCCGGGAGTCGCGGGTGATGCGGATCGCGCCGGTCAGTCAGGAAATGATCTTGAGCTTTCTGGGCACCCACGCCCTTGGCCTACCGAGGAGTTATTGATGCCATCGCAGACACTGTTCGACCTCACCGGGCGTTCCGCGCTGGTGACCGGGGCGGCGGGCGGTATCGGCGCCGCTGTCGCCCAGGCGCTCGCCACGGCCGGTGCCGCGGTGCTGGTGACCGACCTGGACGGGGTGGCTGCGGCCGCCGTCGCGGAGAAGATCACCGGAAACGGCGGCACCGCGGCGAGTTTCGCCTTCGATGTGACCGATGCCGACGCGGCGGCCGAGGCCGCCGAGCGGGCGGCGTCACTCGCGGGCGGCACACTGCACATCCTGGTCAACAACGCCGGGGTGACCGCGCCGGCGATGCTGACCAAGACCACCGCCGAGTCGGTGCGGCAACTGTTCGATATCCACGCGCTCGGGGCCATCCAGTGTGTCCAGGCGGCGCTGGCGTATCTGCCGACCGACGGCACCGGGCGGATCATCAATGTCACCTCCGCCGCGGGCATCGTCGGGACACTCGGCCAGGTGAACTACTCGGCCGCCAAGGCGGCGGTCATCGGCATCACCAAGTCGATGGCCAAGGAACTGGCCCGCAAGCAGATTCTGGTGAACGCGGTGGCCCCGCTGGCCGCGACCACCATGACCCACGCCATCCGCACCGACGATCGCTTCGCGCCGCAGATGCTGGACCGAATCCTGTTGCGCCGCTGGGCCGAACCAGACGAGGTGGCGGGCGCGTTCGTCTTCCTTGCCTCCGATGCCGCCTCCTTCGTCACCGGGCAGGTGCTGCCGGTGGACGGCGGCACGGTGATCTGATGGCACCCCTCGACCCACCCGGGTCGGCGCCACTGGCCGGGATCACCGTGATCGCGCTGGAGCAGGCGGTCTCGGCGCCGATGTGCACGCGCGCGCTGGCCGATTTCGGTGCGCGGGTGATCAAGGTCGAGCACCCGGTCGGCGGCGATTTCGCCCGGCACTACGACGATGTGGTGCTCGGGCAGGCCGCCCACTTCGTCTGGGTGAACCGCGGTAAGGAATCGATCGCCCTGGATCTGAAAACCACTGCGGGACTTGATATCCTGCACCGGCTGCTGAGCCGGGCCGATGTGCTGGTGAGCAATCTCGCACCCGGAGCCACCACCCGCCTCGGTTTGTCCCCGGCGGCGCTGGCGCAGCGCTACCCCTCGCTCATCGCGATGGAGATCGACGGCTTCGGTCGGGACGGGCCACTGTCGCACAAACGTGCCTACGACCTGCTCGTCCAAGCCGAGGCCGGGGTCTGCGCCGTGACGGGCACAGCCGGGCAACCCGCCAAACCCGGTCCGCCGGTAGCGGATGTGACCACCGGGCTCTATGCCGCGCTCGCGATCATGATGGGTCTGTACCGCCGTGACGCCGGTGCGTCAGCGGAGCCGCGCCCACGCGACGCCGAGGCGCGGACCGGCGCGGACATGGGTATCAGCCTGTTCGACACCATGGCCGAGATGATGGGCTACCACCTGACCTACGCCCGCCATGCCGGGGTGGACCAGATACCGCTCGGCATGAGCTCGCCCGCGGTCGCCCCCTATGGCGCCTACCCGACCGCCGACGGCCACACCGTCGTGCTGGGCACCACCAACGACCGCGAATGGCAGCGCCTGGCGACGACCGTTGTGCAACGACCGGACCTCGCCGCCGACACGAGGTTTCGCACCAACTCCGGCCGCACCGCACACCGCGCCGAACTCGACACGGCGATCACCGCGTGGTGCGCGCGCCACGATCTGGTGGAAATCCAGCGGATCGCCGACAGCGCCGGCATCGGAAACGCTCGCTACAACCGGCCCAGCGAGGTCCTGGCCCACCCCCAGCTGGAGCAGCGAGGCCGCTGGCGCGAGATCGACACCCCCGCCGGCCCTATCCCGTCACTCCTGCCGCCCGCGGTGGTCGCCGGCTATGAGCCACCCATGGGACCGGTCCCCGCCCTGGGTGCCGACACCGACCAGATTCTCAGCGAAATAGGCTGCACCGCAACGGAAATAGGCGAGCTGCGCGACACCGCCGTGATCGGCGGGCAGGTCCGCACCGAGGTCGGGACATGACCGGCACCGAAGTCACCTCCACGACGGGCATCGCACGATCGGCCGGGCCTGTTCAGGAGCCGGGTCATGATCGGTGACGACGCCGCGGACCCGGTGCTGCTGATCGCAGACCACGACGGTGTGCGCACACTGACCTTGAATCGTCCGCATCGGCGCAATGCCATCAACGCGGAACTCTTCGCCGCCATGGCCGATGCGCTGCGCGTGGTCGCAACCGATCGCAGCGTGCGCGCACTGGTGCTCGCCGGGGCGGGAAGTGCGTTCTGTTCGGGGGCCGATATCTCGGTGCCCGACAACGCCCACCCGATCTATCGCATGCGCTCGCTCAGCGAGGTGGCGACGCTGCTGCACGAGCTGCCACTGCCGACGGTTGCCAAGGTGACCGGGCCGGCGATCGGGGCGGGGTGGAATCTGGCACTGGGGTGCGATCTGGTGGTGGCGACTCCGGAATCGACCTTCGCGCAAGTGTTCACGGCCCGAGGTCTCACCCTCGATCTGGGCGGTTCCTGGCTGTTGCCTCGGCTCGTCGGTCTTCAGCAGGCCAAACGGCTGACCCTGCTCGCTGAGACGATCACCGCCGTCGAAGCACACGAGTTGGGCCTGGTCACCTGGGTGCGCGCCGCCGACGAGATCGACTCGTTCACCGGCGAGCTCGCCGCCCGGCTGGCCGCGGGCCCTCCGGTGGCGCTGGCGCAGACCAAGGCGCTGCTGCACGAGGGCGCCGACTCCACCTTGCGACAGGCCCTCGCCGCCGAGGCCCGCGCGCAGGGCCTGAATTTCGCCACCGCCGACGCGCCGGAAGCGTTCGCCGCGTTCGCCGAACGGCGCGAGCCACAGTTCACCGGGCGGTGGACGGTCCATCGTCCACCGATCCGTCCCACGAGTTCCGAGAACGGGAGATAGCCATGCGCGAGGTAGTCATCGCCGCCGCGGTCCGTACCGCGGTCGGCAAACGCAACGGCGGTCTGGCCGGTGTACACCCGGCGGACCTGTCCGCACTGGTCCTGTACGCCCTGGCCGACCGCACCGGTATCGACCCGGTCGTCGTCGACGATGTGGTGTGGGGCTGCGTGTCCCAGGTGGGCGACCAATCCAGCAATATCGGCCGATACGCGGTGCTGGCCGCGGGCTGGCCGGAGAGCGTGCCCGGCACGACCGTGAACCGGGCCTGCGGGTCCAGCCAGCAGGCCGTCGACTTCGCCGCCCAGGCGGTGCTGTCGGGCATGGCCGATGTCATGGTCGCGGGTGGGGTCGAGGTGATGAGCAGGGTGCCGCTCGGCGCCGCCAAATCCGGTGGCGCACCATATGGTTCGCGCGCACTGGCCCGCTACGACGGGTTCTCCTTCAACCAGGGACTCTCGGCCGAACTCATCGCCGAGAAGTGGAGCCTGGACCGGACCCGGCTGGACGAGTTCGCGGTGCGGTCGCACGAGCTGGCCGCCGCCGCCAAGGACGCGGGCGCGTTCACCGAACAGATCGTGCCGGTGACCACCCCCGACGGTGTGGTCGACACCGACGAGGGTGTGCGGCGGGGGAGCAGCACGGAGAAGCTGGCGAAGCTGAAGCCGGCCTTCCGCGACGACGGCGTCATCCACGCGGGCAACTCCTCCCAGATCTCCGACGGCGCCGCCGCGCTCCTGCTCACCACCCCGGAGAAGGCTCGGGAAATGGGCCTGACCCCGTTGGCGCGCTACCGCGCCGGGGCGGTCGCCGGATCTGACCCGGTCCTCATGCTGACCGGCCCGATCCCGGCCACCGAGAAGGTGTTGCGCAAAGCCGGGCTCGCGCTGTCCGAGATCGGGGTGTTCGAGGTGAACGAGGCCTTCGCGTCGGTGCCGCTGGCCTGGCTGGCCGAGACCGGCGCCGACCCGGCGCTGCTCAACCCGCTTGGCGGGGCGATCGCGCTCGGACATCCGCTCGGTGGTTCGGGCGCGGTCCTGCTCACCCGCATGCTGCATCACATGCGTGACAACGGGATTCGCTACGGCCTGCAAACCATGTGCGAAGGCGGCGGCACCGCCAACGCCACCGTCGTCGAGCTCGTCTGAGGAAGGAAGCACGTGCGTCGAGAACTGTTCACACCCGATCACGAGGCATTCCGGGAACTGGTGCGAGGTTTCGTCGAGAAACGCATCGCACCCAACTACGCGGACTGGGAACGCGCGGGCCGGATGCCCCGCGAGATCTTCACCGAGATGGGCGAACTCGGGATGCTCGGCATCGCGCTGCCCGAGGAGTTCGGCGGCGCGGGCCTGCGCGATTACCGCTACAACGTGGTGTTGCAGGAGGAGGCCGCCCGCGCCCTGGTGACCATGGGGACGGTCCGCACCCAACTCGACGTCATCCTGCCCTACTTCCTCGAGTACGCCGATCCCGCGCAACGCGAGCGCTGGTTCGGTGGGATGGCGGCCGGGTCGCTGCTCACCGCCGTGGCGATGACCGAGCCGGGGACCGGCTCCGACCTCGCCGGAATGCGTACCAGCGCCGTGCGCGACGGTGACCACTACATCCTCAACGGCGCGAAGACTTTCATCACCGGCGGCCTGCTCGCCGATCTGGTGATCGTGGTGGCGCGCACCGCCACAGATCCGGACAACCGCAGGGCCGGCCTCACGTTGCTGGTCGTCGAGGACGGGATGGCGGGCTTCGAGCGCGGCCGGGAGCTGGAGAAGATGGGCTGCAAGGTGCAGGACACGATGGAACTGTCGTTCACCGACGTCCGGGTGCCGGTGGCCAACAGGTTGGGCGAGGAGGGCGCGGCGTTCGGCTATCTCGGGCACAACCTGCCCCAGGAACGGCTTACCGTCGCGGTCGGCTCGGTGGCCCAGGCCCGCGCCGCGATCGCCGCGACCGTCGAATACACCAGGGAGCGTAAGGCTTTCGGTACAACGGTCGCCTCGTTCCAGAACACCAAGTTCGAGCTGGCCGCGCTGTCCACCGAAGTCGAGGCGGCGCAGACCATGATCGATCGTGCCGTGGCGGACCTGGTGGACGGCGTGCTCTCCGGCGCCGATGCCGCCCGGGTGAAACTGTTCTGCACCGAGGTTCAGGCCCGCACCGTCGACCGCTGTCTGCAACTGTTCGGTGGTTACGGCTACATGATGGAATACCCGATCGCCCGGCTCTTCACGGATGCGCGGGTGGCCCGGATCTACGCCGGGACCAGCGAGGTGATGAAGATGATCGTCGCCAGGGACCTCGGCCTGTCCTGACAGCACGCGAAAAGCGCCGGATCTCAACGATTCCGGCGCTTTTCGCG
Source organism: Nocardia sp. A7 (assembly GCF_046549215.1). Classification (NCBI taxonomy): domain Bacteria; kingdom Bacillati; phylum Actinomycetota; class Actinomycetes; order Mycobacteriales; family Nocardiaceae; genus Nocardia; species Nocardia sp. A7. The sequence continues at coordinate 891,741 of NZ_JAJPWE010000002.1, forward strand.
TTCGCTCACTCCGCGGGCGCGTACCCGAGGATGCCCTTGATCTCGAGGTAGTCGTCGAATCCGAACGCACCCCACTCGCGGCCGTTGCCACTCTTGCGGAAGCCGCCGAACGGGCTGTGGAAGTCGAACCCGTCGTTGATCGAGACGTACCCGGCCCGGATGCGGTGCGCCACCGCCCGTGCCTGGTCGAGGTCGGCGCCCGCGACATTGCCCGCCAGCCCGTACTCGGTGTCGTTGGCGATCTCCACCGCGTGATCGATGCTGTCGTAGGCCAGGATCGTCAACACCGGGCCGAAGATCTCCTCGCGCGCGATCGTCATGTCGTTGGTGACATTCGCGAACACGGTCGGCTTGACGTAGAAGCCCTTGGCCAGCCCGTCCGGGCGGCCGGTGCCACCCACCACCAGGGTCGCGCCCTCGTCGATGCCGCGCTGGATGAGCCCCTGAACCTTCTCGAACTGCGCCTTCGACACCACCGGGCCGAGTGCGACCTCGGTGTTCGGATCGCCGACGGTGAGCTGCTCGGCGGCCGACTTCGCCGCCGCGATCGCCTCGTCCATGCGGGCGCGCGGTACGAGCATCCGGGTCAGCGCGCTGCAGGTCTGGCCGGAGTTCATCATCAGCGGGCCGATGCCCGCCGCGACATTCGCCGCGAACTGCTCGTCGTCGAGCACGATATTGGGGCTCTTGCCGCCGAGTTCCTGGGTGACCCGTTTGACGCTGGGCGCGGCATTGCGGGCCACCTCGATTCCTGCCCTGGTGGACCCGGTGAAGGAAATGACGTCGACATCCGGGTGCGCGGCCAGGGGGGCGCCCACGCCGGGTCCGTCGCCGTGGATGAGGTTGAACACGCCCGCGGGAACCCCGGCGGCGTCGAGCACCTCGGCGAAGATCTGTGCGCTGAACGGCGACTGCTCCGACGGTTTGAGCACGACCGTGCAACCGGTTGCCAACGCGGGGAACACTTTCACCGCGATCAGGTTCAGCGGCCAGTTCCACGGGGTGATCAGCCCCGCGACACCGATAGGTTCGCGGGCGATCAGAGTGGCCCCGCGCTGCTCGGTGAACGCGTAGTCGCGCAGCACCTCGATCGCGGTATCGAGATGTCCGGCAACCAGATTCAGCTGGAACCCGTTGGCCAGGGCCGCCGGGGCACCCATCTCGGCGGTCAGCGCCGCCGCGATGTCGCCGCGGCGGCGTTCGAACTCGACGCCGATCGCGGCCAGCAGTTCGAGGCGTTCGCCGACCGAACTCGCCGACCAGCTCGCGAACGCGCCGCGCGCGGCGGCCACGGCCCGGTCGACATCGGCCGCCGTACCGGCGACGACGGTGCCGTAGACCTGTTCGGTGGCCGGGTCGACGACCTCGAAAGTCGTTGTGCCGGCGGGCTCTATCCACTTGCCGCCGATATAGAACGTGGTAATGGCAGGCATGATTATTGGGTTCCTTCCGCGTACCAGGTGCGGAACTCGTCGTAGGAGGGCATCTCCTCGGAGTTCGCCTTAGGGTCGACCGCTACGTGGATCACGCCCGGCTTGCCGCTGGCGTAGGCCCGCTTGATCGCCGGTGCGATGTCCTCTTCACGGTCGACGTATTCGCCGTAGCAGCCGAAGCCCTCCGCGACTTTGTCGAGTCGGGTCTCGGTGCTCCAGTGCACGCCGGTCTCGAGTGACCCCTGACCGAAGGTGCGTTTGTAGACGCCGACCTCCAGACCCCACGCGTAGTCGACGGCCACCACCGACACGAGTGGAAGATTCAGCCGCGCGGCGGTTTCCAGTTCCGCGATGTGGAATTGGAACGAGGAATCACCGGAGATCAGCATGACCGGGCGCGTGCGGCCTTCCGCGACCGAGGCGCCCACCGCGTAGGGCAGGCCGGTGCCGAGGTGGCCGAAATTCTGATTCCAGATCACGTCGTGCGGCTTGGCCTGGGAGTAGGTCCAGCCGAAGATCGTGGTCGCACCGCCGTCGCGGACCATGATGCCGTCGGCGGGGAACGCTTTGGTGGCTTCGACGATCAGGCGGGCCGGATGCACCGGTGTGCGCCCCGACGGTGCGGTTTCGGCGAGCTCGGCCAACCGCGCGGCGTCCTGCTCGATCAACCGCGCCAGCTCCGGGGCGGCGGTGCGTGGAGTGTCGCGCATCGCCGCCACCAGCTGCGGCACGATCGCGCGCAGGTCACCGACCAGCGGCACATCGATGGGCCGGTTGACCCCGATCGCGGTCGGATCCTGTTCGATCAGAATCCATTTCCGGCTCGCGTCGCCTGCCATCCAGTGCCGACCACGGCCGTAGTGCACGGGTTCGCCCAGCTCGGTGCCGATCGCCAGGCACAGGTCCGACCCCACGACCGCCTCGACGGCGGAGGGGGAGAAGCCGTAGGGGAAGGTGCGGTCCTCCAGTCCCTTGATGTAGGAGGTGCCGCCGGAGGTCTGGATGACCGGCACGGCCAGCAGTTCGGCCAACTCCCGGACGGACTCGGCGGCGCGCGAGGTGTGCACCCCGTGGCCTACCAGCAGGATCGGCCGCTTCGCCGCGCGCAGCAGCCCGACCGCCTCGGCGACCTGGTCCGCGCCCGCGCTCTGGCCGACCAGGCGATAGCGCGACGGCGGCAGCGGCGGTAGTACGTCGAGTTCTTCCTGGATGACATGCGAGGGATACTCGATGTAGACCGGGCCCGGCGTTCCGGTGAGCGCCTTGCGCAGACCTTCGCGGATGATCTCGTCGGTCTGGTCGGCGTATTCGATGCTCGCGCTGTACTTCACCGAGTTCTCGAAAAGCGCTGCCTGCTTGACGAATTGGATCCGACCCCGGCGGACCCGTTGCTCGGTGATCCGGGCGCGCTGGCCGCCGAGGAAGATCACCGGCGAATTCTCCACCAGGGCGCACATCATCGCCCCGGCCATATTGGCGACACCGGGCCCGAGCGTGCCGATGCACACCGCGGCTTTACCGGTCATCCGGGACACCGCCTCGGCCATGAAGCCGGCGGATTCCTCGTGATGGGGTGCGATGACGTTCCAGCCGCGTTCCTCGGCGAGATGGAACATGTGCACGAAGTTCGGATCGGGGATACCGAAGATCGTGTTGATGCCCTCCGCTTCGAACAGCTGCAGAATGCGTTCGTAGACTTTAACCGACATGCTGGCTTGCCTCCGTGGCTAGCGCGAAACTCTTCCTGAGGTGTTCTACGTGTCCTGTGGTCGCGGGGAAGATCCACGAATCCGCGGTATCGCGAATCGCGTCGATCTGCTCGCCGACCTCGTCGATGGACCACGAGGGCCGATAGACCCCCGGGGTCTCGGCGACGTATGCCCGTGCCACCCGGCCCCCGACAGCGATCAGCAGTTCGCCGGTGGCCGAGCACGATTCGTGAGCGAGCCAGCCCACCGCGGGCGCGACCAGGTCGGGACCCATCGGCGGGTACGCCGATGTGTCAAGTCCGTCGGCCAGGCGGGTCACCGCGGCGGGCACGATGATGTTGCTGCGCACGCCGGATTCGGCTCCCTCGATGGCGATCACATTGGACAGCCCGATCATGGCGGCCTTGGCGACCGCGTAGTTCGCGACGCCCTTGTTGCCGTACAGCCCGCCGATCGACGAGGTGAGCACGACGCGGCCGTAGCCTGCGTCGGCCATCACCGGAAACGCCGGGCGCACCACATGGAACGCCCCGCGCAGGTGCACGTCGAGCACGGAATCGAAATCCTCGTAGCTCAATTCGCGCAGCGAGCCGTAACGGACGTTGCCCGCGTTGTGCACGAGGATGTCGATGCGGCCGAAGTTGTCGAGGGCCGACTGGATGATCGCCTGTCCGCCTTCGGGGGTCGCCACCGACTCTGTGCACGCGACGGCGATACCGCCCGCGGCTTCGATCTCCTCGACCACTGCGGCGGCGGCGTCCAGCTCGACACTGTCGCCGCGCACGCTGCTACCGGGGTCGTTGACGATCACCTTGGCACCGCGGGACGCGAGCAGCAGAGCGTATTCACGCCCCAGACCGCGGCCCGCGCCGGTGATCACGGCAACTCGATCGTCGAATCTGAGTTCCGGCACTGGATCTCCTCCTTCTACGATCGTCACTTGGCCAGGACGATGCCCTGGTGGTCTCCCGCTTCGCGCCAGGCCTGGAACAACTCCTCGAGTGCGTAGAAACCGGGCCAGTACGGGTCACCGAGGTGCGACTTGATCTTCTTCTCGCCCTCGTTGTTGTAGTAGCCGGGCGTGCACTCGCGCTGGAAGGCGGTGTTGTCGACCGCCGACTCGCGGATGGTGGTGCACCATTGCTCGACCGCTTCTGCGGTGGGCTCGACCGTGACAGCACCGGTCTCCTTCGCCTCGGCGAGGATGTAGGCGATGTGAACGGCCTGCTGATCGAACATATCGGTGGTGCTCGCGGTCACGCCGCCCTGGATGAACCCGGTGAAGAACACATTCGGGAAACCGCGGGTGGTGAGCCCGTGCAGGGTGCGGTAGCCGTCGGCCCAGTGCTCGTAGAGCGACAGGCCGTCGCGGCCGGTGAACGGCGCGATGCCGAGGCGACGATCGAGGTCGGTGGTGATCTCGAAGCCACTGGCGAAGATGATGGCGTCGACTTCGTGCTCGACACCGTCGGCGATGATGCCCCTGGCCGTGATGCGTTCCACACCTTTGGAATTCGACACGTCGACCAGGGTCACGTTGTCGCGGTTGAAGGTCGGCAGGTAGTCGTCGTTGAAGACGGGCCGCTTGCACAGGAAGCGGTAGTAGGGCTTGAGCGCTTTCGCGGTCGCGGGGTCGTTCACGACCTCGTCGACGCGGTTGCGGACCCGCTCCATCGCCTTGTAGTCCTGCGCTTCGCGCAGTTCCATGAACTTCTCGGGCGTCAGCGTCGCCCACGCTCCGGTGGCGCTGATATGCGCCTCCAGGTTGCGGCTCACCTCGGTCCAGCCGTCGCAGATCAGGTCTACCTGCCCCGGGGCGAACGCCTCGAAGGCCGCGGTATGGAAGTTGCGCTTGCGCTCACGAGTCCATCCCGGCTGTACGGTGGCGGCCCATCCCGGATCGGTCGGAACATCGCCGCGCTCGTAGACATAGGACGGCGTGCGCTGAAAGACGTACAGGTGCTCGGCGGCCTGAGCCAGATGCGGGATCACCTGGATACCGCTGGCACCGGTGCCGATCACCGCGACCTTCTTGCCTGCGAGCTTGTCGAGCCCGCCCCGCATCGTGCCGCCGGTGTACTCGTAATCCCAGCGCGCGCTGTGGAAGGTGTGGCCGGTGAACTCCGAGATCCCGGGGATACCGGGAAGTTTGGGTTTGTTGAACGGGCCCTGCGCCATGATCACGAAGCGGGCGCGCAGGTCGTCGCCGCGGTTGGTGCCGATGCGCCAGCGGTCGAGCTGATCGTCCCATTGCAGCGATTTCACCAGCGTGCTGAAGATCGACCGCTCGTAGAGGTTGTAGTGCTTGCCGATGCGCTGCGCGTGTTCGAAACACTCGTCACCGCGCGCGTACTTCTCGGTCGGCATGTAGCCGGTTTCCTCGAGCAGCGGCAGATAGGCGTAGCTGTCGGTGTCGCACTGGATGCCGGGATACCGGTTCCAGTACCACGCGCCACCGAAATCGCCTGCCAGCTCGATGATCCGGAAGTCGGTGATCCCGGCTTCGGTGAGCCGGGCGGCGGCGAGCAGCCCGGCCCAGCCGCCGCCGAGGATGGCGATGCCGATGTCGTCGGCGAGGGGATCTCGCGGCAGCACCGCCGTATACGGGTCACCCTCGTAGAAGTCTGTGAAATCGTCATCGGTCACCAGATACTGGCCCTGGCCCTCGGTGCGCACGCGCTTGTCGCGTTCGGCGAGATAACGGGCCCGGAGTGCCTCGACATCGACGTCGGGGGTCTGCGTGGGTGCGCAGTCGCTCATGCGGATTTCCTTGCTGAGGTGGGTGATTCAGGTGAGATCACGAGGTGCGCCGGTGTCCATGTACCGGGCGAGATTGTGGTGCAGGTTCACCACGCTGCGCTCGCGATAGGGGTTGGGCTTGGGGCCGGAGAAGCCCCGTGATTTCATGCCCTGCTGAACGGCGGCCATGTTGTCGAAATCCTGCGGCAGCACGGTGCGCCAGCCGGGGTCGCCGACCGGGGTGTACTCCCATTCGGTCTGCGGCTCCTGCCCTTCCGGGAACAACTCGAAGACGGCGGCTTCGAAGATGCACTTGTCCGGATCGGTGCCGTAGGGGCGGAATCGGTAGCAGAGCATGTTGTTGACCGCGTGCCCGATCTGGAAGTTCGGGAAGATCTGCCAGGCGGTGCCGCTCTTGGCGACGATGTCGGGCTCGACCTTGGGCCAGTCGACGCCGCGCGCCTGGTCTTCGGCCCTGGCCGTTTCGAGCCAGTAGCGCAGCACCTGATCGGACGGGGTGCCCTCGGGCAGTTCGTCGACGAGCCGGTTGGCCACGTCCACCAGCGTGCGAGTGGTGTTGGTATTGGCGTTCTCCCAGGTGAAGTTCTGCAACTGGGCGGTGGAGACGCGGGCGTCGGCACCGCCGCCCACCCGCAGCTTCGCCTGGTTCTCCTCCATGCCCTTCGGCGCGTCGTAGCCGATATTGCTGTGCTTGCCCTGCGTGCGGGCCCAGCCGAGGAAGGAGCCGAAGTTCGAGAACTCCGGGTGGGTGTAGGGGACGTGGTAGGTCTCCATGAACGCCTCGAAGGCGACCTTCCAATTGCAGTCGAAGGTCAGCCATTTGCGCCACCGGTAGCGCATCTTCTCCAGCTCGAAATGCTCGAGCAGGCCCGCGGCGGGTTCGAGGTAGTCGCGCAGCGACTCGCACTCGGGGTCCATGTTGATCCAGACCCAGCCGCCCCAGGTGTCGATCTGTACCGTCGCGAGTCCGTCATTGCGCTCGGTGAGACCACACGGCCAGTCGTCGCGTTCGGCGACGAAGGTGTTGGCGCCGTCGAGGTCGTAGCGCCAGCCGTGGAAGCTGCAGGTGAACTGGCGGGTCCGGCCGCGGCCGTCGTGTGCGCCCGGGGGAGTGTCCACCAGCCGGCGGCCCCGGTGTGCGCACACATTGTGGTGGGCGCGCAGGGTGTCGGGCGCGGTGCGGACCACGATGATCGAGTCCGCGGCGATCTCGTAGGTCAGATAGTCGCCGACCCCGGGAATCTCTTCCACCCGGCAGACCTGCTGCCACACCTTGGCCCACAGGCGATCGCCCTCGGCCTTGGCGTACTCCGGGGAGATGTAGGCCTCGACACCGATCGTCATCGGGGTCGACAGCGGATCCGCGGCGGGAGCGCCGGTGTTCTCGGCGGTTTCGGTCATGAGGTCCTCCTGGAGGAAACCGTGGGTGGGTCAGCGGGTGATGGCGGCGCGGAAGTCCTCGTTCTCGAGGAACAGCGAGGTGTGGTCCTCGCCCAGATGGGTCCAGCGCAGGTTCAGGCCGCCGTCCACGAGCAGCGTCTGGCCGGTGATGTAGGTGGAAAGATCGGAGAGCAGGAACAGGACCGGGCCCGCCTGCTCCCGCGGCTGTCCGCGCCTGCCCATCGTGATGGCCCGGCGATCGCGGTCGGGGTCGTTGCCGACGTAGGCGCGCGAGGCCGGTGTCTCGGTGACGCCGGGCGCCACCGCGTTGACCCGGATCCCGTTCTGGGCGAGTTCCACCGCCAGCGTCCTGGTCGCGGCGACCAGTGCGGCCTTGGCGGTGCCGTAGGCGAGGTGAAACGGTGCGGAATTCATGCCACTGATCGAGGAGATCGACACGATGGAGCCGGGCAGGTCGCGTGCCAGCAGCTCCCGGGCTACCGCCTGGCTCATGAAGAACATCGTGTCCAGGTTGCGCGCGAACAGGTCGTGCCAGTCGGATCGGTTGACCCGAACGGCGGGCATCCATTGGGACGGGTCCGCGCCACCTGCCACGTTCACGAGTCCGTGCAGGGTCCCGCGGACCGTGCAGGCCCGGTCGAGCACGGTCGCGATTCCTTCGTCGGTGCCCGCGTCGGCGGCGACCGGGATCACCCGCAGCCCCTCGGCGACCAACGGCGCGATGTGGGTGTCCAGGTTCGCCGCCGATCTGCTCACCGCGATGACGGTCGCGCCTGCGCGGGCCACCATCGCGGTGACGGCGGTGCCGATACCGCCGCCGCCCGCACCGGACACGATGACGATGCGTCCGTCGAGACCCAGCCCGTCGTGCGCCATATCCGTTGTCACGCTTCCTGATTCAACGCGAGGATGCTGCCCTCGGCGTCGGCCGAGATATAGAGGGTGCCGTCAGGTCCTGCGGTGATGCCCGCGAACGGGCCCATCGGGCCGGAGAACGGCGGAGTGCCGAGCAGCGGCTTGGCGACCACACCCTCGGGCACGCCGACCGGTAGCCTCGCGGCGAGCGTTCGGCGCGCTTTGGTCTCCAAGTCGACGACGATGACGGCCTTCAGGCCGACGTCGACGACGAACAGTTGCGTGCCGCGCACCAGGATGCCGTGTGGTGTGTCGAGGTCGTCGACCACGACGTCGACGTTGCCGTCCTTGATCGAAACGACGCGCCCCGCACCGGATTCGGAGACCAGCACGGATCCGTCCGGCCCGAAAGCCACACCCAGTGGACCCGCGAGCCCGGTCGCGATGGCTTCGGCCCGGCCGCCGCGCAACGACATCACCCGGCCCGCGCCGAACTCGGCGACGACGATCGAGTGGTCGGCGGTGGCGGCGATGCCGTAGAGCTGGTCGTAGCCCTTCGCCACGATCTCGGTGCTCGGCTCGGGACCCAGCCGGTAGTAGGCGATCTCGCCCGAGGAGGTCGAGACGAGGAACTCGCCCGGACCGACCGACGTGGCACCGCGCACATAACCGGGGGTGTTCACGCTGAACAGCGAGGCGACCGGTTCGAGCTCGCCTTCCCGCAGGACGTAGAAGTAGGTGCCGTCGGCGACGTAGAGGTTGCCGTCGTGGCCGAAGGTGAGATCGAGCGGCCACATCAGCCCGCCCGCCAGGATCGGTGCCGTCGCGCCGTCGCCGAGGATCTCGGTGATCGCGCCGGTGAAGCTCGACACGAACAGCCGGTCCCCGACGAACGTGCAATTGTCCAGTCCGGGAGCGAGATTCGCCAGTACCTGCCGGTCACCGGTGCGTGGGTCGATGCGGAGCACCTCGCCGGTGCCGACCTGGGTGGACACGAGGAAGCCCGCGGCGTCGAACTTGACCGAGTCGGGGACACCGAGGTCGCCGACGACCCGTTCGGGCTCGCCGCCGTTCGGGTCGACGCGCCAGATGTCGTTGGTTCCCATGACGGGGTAGTAGAGGAGTCCGTCGGGGCCGAATTCCATCGCGTTGGGCATCGGGAGGTTGTCGACCAGTACGCGCGGAGTGCTGCCGTCGAGCGGCAGTTCCATGAGCCGCCCGCCGATCCGGCACTCGTTGACGAACAGCCTGCCCTGATGGAAGGTGATGCCGTTGGCGCCGGGCAGATCGTCGCGCAGGACTCGGGTGCTGCCGTCGGGGTGGCGCACGCTGACGCGGGCGTCCATGTACTCGGTGGCGATGAGATTGCCTTCGGTGTCGAAGACGAGATCGTCGGGGGCGACGATGTCACCACCCTTGGCGCTGATGGTCTCGAGTTGGCCGGTGGCGACGTCGAGTGCGCTGATCTGGCTGCCCGCCACCTGCGCCACATAGATGCGGTCGTCGGCGCCGGTGCGCAGTCCGTTGGCGCCGAAGAGTCGGCTCGGTGGTGTGAGTCGTTGCAGGCGCCAGCCTTCGGCGACGGTGAACGGTGTTTCGCTGCTGTAGCGCGCCCCTCGGGTCACTACGGGGCCCTCCCATACGGTCGGATCAGTTGTGTTGCGGGCCACAGTACGGCAATCCTCATAAGGATTGCAATATCGGATTTTGCTCCCGAATGTGCTGCTCAGGGGGATATGCACCAAGACAGCCACGGCGGGTGACGTGCTGGGGCGCGCTGACCTGGACCGACGCCGTCATTCGGGTCGAAATGGCAAGAACAGCGTATGCGAGAACATGAGAATTAGATTATTCAACAGGCGGAAGAAGACGTGCGAAAATCGGCGAATCGCCTGGTGTGGGTGCTGTGTTGCCTCAGAGCCGAGTGTTCGACCGTGGCCGCGCGCCCTGCTTGGACGCGGTGATCATGTCGGAGTCGAACCGATCGAGCACCAGGCTCTGGGTGGCCGCGAGATGGCCGCGGTAGAGCCGCTCGGCCTCGGCGGCACGACCCGCCTCGATCTCGCCGGCGATGCGCCGATGGGTGCGCACGGCCGCGTCCGCCTCCTCGTGCGACGGATACTCACCCTGCTGGGTGAGCTCGAGCGCCCAGGCCTCTTCCTGCGTCGACCACAGCTGGACCAGGGCGCTGACCATGTTGCGCACCGTGAGATTGGGCGTGTGGGCCACGATCAGATCGTGGAATTCGCGGGCGGTGTGGGTGAATTCGACGCCGTTACCGAGCAGCGCCGCCGACTTTTCGACGTTCTCGAGCAGTGCGGGCACCACGGTGGTGGCGCGGTCGGCGCGACCGGCGCACGCGGCCGCGCACAAGGGTTCGAGCATCCGTAGTCCGGCGGCGAGGTCGCCGAGCGTCACCCGGGCGCCCTGCAGGGCAAGGCCCAGGTGGTAAGCCGCCGAGGTCTCGTCGGGCCGGTGTACCTCGGCGCCGCCGACATTGCCGCGACGGACGGTGACCAGGCCCTCGGTCTCGAGAATGCGCAGTGCCTCACGGATCGACGGATAGCTGACGCCGAAATCCTGTACCAGCTGGTCCTGGGTCGGCAGCCGGTAGTCGGCGTCGCCGGTGAGGATGCGGGCGCGGAGTTCGTCGGCGACCGTCTCGGCGATTCGCCGTTGCGGGACCCTGGTTCGGCGTGCGCCTGTCATGCGGCCCGCCCAGTGCGTGCTGCTCTCCGAGTCGTCGCATCCGCCATGGCGGGCAGTCTAGTCGCGGCGCCGGTGACCCCACAAATATTGCTATCCTTATGAGGATTGGATACCGTGCGTGGCATGGACTTCACCATGGGTGATGCCGCCGCCGGTCTCCGCGGTGAGCTCCGCGAGTTGATCGGCGCACAGGTTCCCGACGGTTTCCTCGGCGCGTTCACCGACGAGCCCGCGGACCTCGCGACGGCACAGCGGTTCTGTGGCGTGCTCGCCGATCGCGGGTTGCTCTGCGCGGCATGGCCGCATCGCTACGGTGGGCGTGGCAGTTCGGTGTGGGAGCAGACCGTGGTCCGCGAGGAGATGTGGGCTCATCACGAACCGCGCGGGGCCCAGTACATGGGCGTCAACTGGGTGGGGCCGACGATCATGCGGCACGGTAGCGCCGAACAGCAGCGCGAGCATCTGCCGCCGATCGCGGGCGGTGAAGTGATCTGGTGCCAAGGGTTTTCCGAGCCGGACGCGGGTTCGGACCTGGCTTCGCTGCGCACCTCGGCGCGCCGCGTCGGAGACGGCTGGCGCATCTCCGGGCAGAAGATCTGGACCTCCTACGCCACGATGGCGCAGTGGTGCTTCCTGCTGGCTCGCACCTCCGATGGTGGCCGTAAGCAGCAGGGACTCACGGTGTTTCTGCTGCCGATGTCGGCGCCGGGCATCGAGGTACGCCCGATTCGGTCCATGCTCGGACCGCACCACCTCAACGAAGTGTTCTTCGACGACGTGCCGGCCATGGCAGCCGATGTGCTCGGCCGGGTGGACGAAGGCTGGGCCGTGGTGCAGGAGGTGCTGGCCTTCGAACGGGTCGGCATCGCCCGCTACGCACGCTGCGAACGGCTGTTGCAACTGGCACCGACGGTGATCGGTGCGCGCTGGGACGACATTCCGGCGGCGTTGCGCGGCCGGTGGGCACGCATGCTCATCCGGGCGCGACGGGCCCGGCTGCTGGCCTACCAGGTGCTGGCCACCCAGAGCGCGGGCGCCGTCGCGCCCGGTGACGCCGCCGCCTACCGCATCGCGGTCACCCGGCTGGATCAGGAGAGCGCGGCCCTGCTCACCGAACTCGCCGCCCACCTGCCCGACGAACAGGGCGCGCGGCGACAGTTCCGCCGGGCGGTCGACGACCACTGGCGGTACGCCAACGCGGCGACCGTGGCCTCGGGCAGCATCGAGATGCAGCAGATCCTGTTGGCGCGCGCGTTGCTGTCCGGCGCTCGGCGAGCCAGGGTCTCCGCGTGAGTACGGCCGCACCTCTGCCGCGGGGAGAGGGTGCCATGAACCTCGAATTGGCCGATGAAGCAACCGAATTCGGCTCGCAGGCGCTGCGCGCGCTGGGTGCAGCGGGTGGTGACGAGCTCGTCCGTGCCGCCGAGCTCGAACCAGCGAAGCGCAGCGCACTGGTGGACCCCGTGCTGTCGCGCCTCGGTGCGTGGGAGCTGGCGCCGCGTCGTGATCCGGTGGAACTGGAGGCGGCCGCGGCGTTGTGCCGCAGTGCGGGCTATTGGGCCACCCCGTATCCGGTGGCGGAGCGGCTCGCCCGTCCGGACGGCGCCGACGCACTTTTCGTCGTGGCAGGGCCGCGACCCGCCGCCGCGATCGGCGGCCTCACACTGCGGATCGTGGCGATCGATCCCGACGGGCAGTGCGGTTCGGTCACCGCATCACCCGCCACGGGGACGGCACGCGAGACCGCGTTCGTCACTCCGATCACAGTGCGGCCCACGGACACCGACGGTATCGACGACCTGGCACTGGCTGTGACACTGCCCTGTTGGACCTTGCTCGGCATGCTGGACCGCGCGCTCGTCCTGGCCAGGGACCACGTGCTCGTGCGCGAACAATTCGGCAGGCCGCTGGCGGAGTTCCAGTCCGTGCAGTTCCAGCTGACCGACGCCGAAGTGGAGCGCAAGGGCGTGGAGATGCTCGCCCGCTACGCACTGTGGAGCATTCAGACCGGGCAGCCCGATGCCGTGGCCGACGCGCTCGCGCTGCGGCTGGCCGCGCTGGAAGCCGCCGAGATCGTCTTTCGCGTCGCGCATCAGGTGCACGGTGCGCTCGGATTCTGTGATGAGGCCCCGTTGTCGTGGCTGTCGCGACACAGCCTGCCGCTGCGCCGTTTGCCGCTGGGAATCACCGGGACCGAGGACTTGCTCACCCGGCGGATCGGCACCCGCGGGCTGGCCGGTCCGTTCTCCGACCCGCGAGGAGCGTGAACGGGTGACCGACACACTGCCCCCCGGGCTCACCGTGACCGCCGACGGCCCGGTGCGCACGGTCCTGATCGACCGTCCTGACGAACTCAACGCGGTGAATGCCGACCTCCATCGCGCGCTGGCCCAGGTCTGGCGCAGGCTGGCCGCCGACACCGAGGCCAGGGTGGTCATCCTGACCGGGGCGGGCCGGGCCTTCAGCGCAGGCGGCGACCTGGCGTGGATCACCTCCTTCCTCGACGATCCGGCGGCCAGGGACGAGAGCATCCGCGAAGGCGCGGAGATCATCGAGGAGTTGCTGCGTTTCCCGTTGCCGGTCATCGCCGCGGTGAACGGCGCGGCTGTCGGTCTCGGCGCGAGCATCGCGGTGCTCTGCGATGTGGTGTTGATGTCGGAGTCGGCGTATCTGGCCGATCCGCATGTCGCGGTCGGGCTGGTCGCCGGTGACGGTGGCGCCGCCTTCTGGCCGTTGCTCACCCCGATTCTGCGCACCCGCGAATTCCTCTACACCGGTGACCGGATCGACGCCGCCACTGCCGTTTCGGTGGGCCTGGCGAGTAGGACGACGGCACCGGACGCGCTGCTGGACGAGGCGCGCGCGCTCGCGCACCGACTGGCAGCTCAGCCGGTCGAGGCGCTACGTGGCACCAAGCGGGTGGTGAACATGTACCTCACCCAGGCGTTGGCCGGTCCGCTGCAAGCCGGATTCGCCGCCGAGGTGGTGTCGATGCAGACCGATGAACACCGCGAGCGCCTGCGCGGGCTGCGGCGGCACGCACGATGACGCGGACTGAAACAGAACACCACGCCACAACACCATGGCCCGAGGATCTCGACGAGTTCCGCGAGCACGTCCGCCGGTGGTGCGGGCAGTACATCCCCGCCGACTGGCGGCAGACCCAGACCGGCGCCTCCGACACGGAATTCGAGCGGTTCCAACAGGATTGGTTTCAGCGCCTACGTGCGGCGGGGTTCGCGGTTCCGCACTGGCCCGCCGAATTCGGTGGCGGCATGCCGGTTTCGCACCAGATCGTGCTGTACCAGGAACTGGCCGCGCACGACGCACCGCGCCTGGTGCTCGCGTTCGTCGCCATCCATCACGCCGCCGCCACGCTGCTCGCGGCAGGTACGGACGAACAGCGGGCGCGACACCTGCCCGCCATTCTCGACGGGGAGATCTGGGTGCAGGGCTTCTCCGAACCCGATGCGGGTTCGGACCTGGCGGCGCTGCGCACCACGGCCGCCCGCGACGGTGATGACTGGGTGATCACCGGGCAGAAGGTGTGGGCCAGCGGAGCGCAGTACGCGCACTGGTGCCTGCTGCTCGCGCGTTCCGACCCGTCCGCACCCGCGCGACAAGGGATTTCGTACTTTCTGGTAGATATGGCCAGCCCCGGAATCGAGGTGCGACCGATTCGGCAGGCCACCGGGGAGTCCCATTTCTGCGAGATCTTTCTCGACCGGGTGCGGGTCCCGGCGAGCGCGATGGTCGGTGCGGAGAATGCCGGATGGCAGGTGGCCCAGCGCACCCTCGGCGCCGAGCGCGGGCTGACCATGCTCGAACTGGCCGAACGGCTCGGCAACGCCGGCTTCCGGTGGCTGGTCGCGGACGCCGCGCGCAGGGGTCCGGGTGGACGGGCGCTGGACGATCCGGTGGTCGCCGATCGTCTCGCCGCGCTGGAGATCGAGCTCACCGGACTGCGCGCGATGTGCCGTGACCTGGTGCTGCGGCACGAAACGAACACGGTCGGCCCGGCCGACGCGTCCATCGTCAAGTTGTACTACAGCGAACTGCTGCAACGCATGACCGACTTCGGTGCCGAGCTGGGCGGGGTCGGCGCGCACACGGTGGTGCGCAAGCCGATGTCGGGTGGCTGGGAGTCCGGCGCCTGGGTGCTGGACTTCGTCGGCTCCTGGGAATGGACCATTCCCGGTGGCACCAGCGAGATCCAGCGGACCATCATCGCCGAGCGCGGCCTCGGGCTGCCTCGGGAACCAGCAGCGGGGCGACGATGAACGACGAATTCGCCGAGTTCCACAACGAACTACGCACTCTGGCAAGGGAATTGCTGAAGAAGGCGGGTCCCGACCCGGTGCCATGGGCCACCGTCACCCGCGCCGGGTGGCCCGGCTTGGCGGCGCCGGTCGAATTCGATGGCGCGGGAGCTACTTTCGCCGAAGTGGCGGTGCTGCTCGGTGAGGTGGGGCGCGCCGCGGCCGATACCGCGCTGCCCACCGTGCTGGCGCTGTCGGTGCCCGCGCTGATCGATGTGGCAGCAGATGCGCTGCGCGACGAAGTATTGCGCGAGACGATCGCAGGTCTCGTGCTGCCCGTACTCGTGCTCGACGCGAGCAGTGCCGCGGACCCGGCGTTCGTTCTGGAATCCACCTCCGCCGGAACTACATTGAGCGGCACGGCGGAGTTCGTGCTCGACGCGACGGCGGCCGACCTGCTGCTCGTTCCCGTGCGGGAGGGTTCAGGGAACTGGCTGCTCGTGGCGGTGGCGCCTGGTACTCCCGGCCTGTCGATCACTGCGGTACCGCTGGTCGATGCCACCCGATCGGCGGCTACGGTGATCGCCGACCGAGCCGCGGTGCGGGCCGTATGGGGTTTCCGAGGCACACCGGCGGACTTGCGGGCGCGGGCCGCGGTGTCCATCGCCTGCGACTCCCTCGGTTCGGCCGATGCCATGCTGGCGGCGACGGTCGACTATGTGCGTGTGCGTGAGCAATTCGGCCGGCCGGTTGGCTCGTTTCAAGCGGTGAAACACGCGTGCGCGGACATGCTGGTCCAGGTGACCCTCGCGCGGCATCTGGTGGACGCCGGTGTCCGCGCGGTCGTCGACGGCGCGGCGGACGCGACTGTCGCCGCGGCGATGGCGAAGGCGTACACCACCGGCGCCGCCGTACGGGTGGCCGGGGCGGCGATGCAATTGCACGGCGGATACGGCTACACCTGGGACAGCGGCGTGCACGTCCACCTCAAGCGCGCGACCCTGAACCGCGCGCTCTTCGGCACACCGGCGGCACATCGGAAGACACTGGCTGCGCGCTACGCGTAGTTCCCGCTGCGGCACTACCCGTAGTTCCCGCTGCGCGCGACGCAGAGTCCACGCTGCAGTCGTCGGGCGGTGTCGCCGAAGCGCGAGAGGCTCCGACGCCGACTCCGTTGTCGGCGTAGGAACCCCTCGCGCGCACAATCGCTGGGCGGTATCGCGGCGACATCGTCGGCGCCGCGGGTGCTGCTCGGTGACTGTGCCGGGCTACTGCGCCAGCCGTGCGGCGGCGAGTTCCCGCAGATCGGCTGACTTGATCTTGGCGCTGCCGGTGAGCGAGAAGTCGTTCTCGGCGAAGAGCAGGACATGGCGGGGCACCTTGTAGCTGGCGAGACGTTCACGCAGGAATCCGCGCAGCATCTCACCGTCGAGGTCGGTGTCCGGTCGCGGCACCACACAGGCGACGACCACCTCACCCAGCGTGTCGTGCGGAACCCCGACGGTGCGACCGATCTTCACCCCGGGATACCGCGCGAGCTGTTCGTCCACCTCGAGCGGAGAGACATTGGCCCCACCGGTCTTGATGATGTCGGTGAGCCGGCCCGTCCAGTACAGCCGGTCCTCGTCGTCGAGATAGCCGCCGTCGCCGGTGTGGAAATAGCCTTCGGTGTCGAGGGTTTCGTCCAGCGGGGTGCCGAGGTACCCGAGCATGAGCGTGGGCCCTTTGATACAGATCTCACCGCTGTCGCCGCGATCGAGGACCGCCCCGGTGAGCGGATCCGCGATCTTCACCCGCACCCCCGGCAGCGGTATCCCGCTGCTGCCCGCGTGCACATCCTCGGGTGTGCAGGCGGGGTAGCAGGTGGAGATCGTGAACGTCTCGGTGTTGCCGTAGGCGTGGCCGCATTCGGTCCATTCGGTCTGCACCGTGGGGTGCGTTCCGGCCGGCGTGCCGCGATCCACGAAGGTCAGGCTGCTCAGATCCGCGTCCGGCCAGTTCGGCGCGGCGGCCAATTGCGCCCACTGGTGTGGCCAGGCCACCGGGAAGGTGACCTGTTCGGATTCGAACAGGGCGACCGCCTCGGTGGCGTCGAACAAGCGCTGCAGCACCAGGGTTCCGCCCACCGCCAGCGTCGTGCCGAGCGCCTGCCCGAAATTGCCCGACCAGAAGAAGCCGTTGGCCGCCCAACAGCGCACGGTGTCGTGTCTGCCGAAGCCGAACATCCGACCGAATCGCCACATCTGCACCGCGACACCGCGATGCGCGCTGCGGATGCCCTTGGGTCTGCTGGTGGTGCCGGAGGAGAAGAAGATCACCGCGGTGTCGCTGGGCTGGACCGACTTCGCGGTGGCCGCGATCAGGTCGGCCGGTTCGTCTGCCGCCCGAGCAAGGAAGTCGGCCCACGCCTCGATCGCGGTGCCGGGTACCGACTCGCCGACAACGGCGAGGTGCCGCAGGAACGGATAAGTCGTGGATCTGAGTCCGTCCGGCGACGAATCAGCCAGTGCCGGTTCGAGTTCGGTGAGCACGGACAGGAAATCTGTTCGGGCGACCTGCCGTTCGAACAGCAGCACCGAGACATCGGAAACCCGCAACAAGTGGTCGAGCTCGGCGGAGGTGGAGAAGGTACTCAGTGCGACGGCGACCCCGCCGGCCAGGGAGGTACCGAAGACCGCGGCCAGCCACTCCGGCCGGTTCGTCATCAGGACGCCGACGCGAGTGTCCTTGCCGACGCCGCAGGCACGCAAAGCGCGCGCCACCTCGACCGCCTTGTTCCACAGATCGAGGTATGTCCAGCTGGTCACACCGGTGCCCTCGTGCGCGCGCAGCGCCTCCCGGTCGCCGTAGCGCTCGGTCACCTCACGCAGGAAACCGGGCAGGGTGAGCGTTCCGAGGCCGGGTTCCTCGGACAGTGGCGGGCCGACCGCGATCGCCGCGGCGGTAGGCGAATTCAGCATGGCAGTTCGACCTCTGCGGTGCAGGTCACCAGGGTGGTGTCGTCCTGGTTGGTGAGCTTCAGCCGCACCTGAACCAGGGGCACGCCCCACGCCGAATCGGTTTCCTTGCCGACGATCTCGGCGTCGAAGTAGGTCACGTCGCCTTCGAACGCCGGACCGCGGAAGTCGGCCTTGGTGTGCCGGACCAGACCGTCGTTGCCCGCCCAATACGCGAGATAGTCGGTGCACCAGGCGCCCATCGTCGCGCCGTACCCGTACGCTCGCGCCATTCCGACCTCACCGGCCTTGTCGGCGTCGATGTGGCCACGGGACGGGCCGACGTAGAGTCCGTCGCGCTTGCGTGGGTCGATCCGGGCGCCTTCCTCGTCGAACCCGAATCCGTCGGTCCAGCCGGGATCCTGATTGATCCACGGGTCGTCGATTCCCTCGGGCGCCGTCCAGCCGAAGGTGCCCCAGATGTTGAACAGGAACGCCCGATACTCGGTGGTGAAACTGGCGATGCTGTGCGGCCCGATCACTCTGCGGGGCAGTCTGTCGCCTACCTTCACCTCGTCGAAACGCGGTGAGGTCCCGTCGCGGTTGGACAGGATCCACTCGTGGCGCAGGCGGTCGACATCGACGAGCTCGTCCTCGGTCCACCGTTTCACCGCACCGAGTTGGTTGTCGTACATGCCACGCTTGGTGGCCTCGGCGGCGAGATATCGGATGGCGGTGGATCGCTCCCTGGCGACGAGCACGCCGTGCTGATTGCGGTGGGTGGTGTCGCCGCGCGAGAACATGGTGGGTCCGGCGAACTTCGTGTCGGCCACCGAGTAGTCGTGGAAGCGCCGCTCCTGGGACAAGGTGTCACCTGGGCGCACCGGCGCGCCGTAGAACCACCACTCCTCGCCACCGAAGATCAGGTGGCTGCCCGGGATGTGCCCGACACAAGCCGGCTGCGCGCCGTGCCCGTAATCCAGTGCGACCGCGATGGATTGGGGCGCGACGAGCCCGCCGTAGCGGGAGTTGCCCGCGAACTCGTGATCCCAGTGCAGCGGGTTCGGGTAGTCCATCGCCATCACCCAGCGGCGGATGTCGGAGGTGCTGCACGGATCCCACAGTTGCCCGCCACCGACCGGCTTGCCGACGCGGTGGTCCACATCGGTGAGGTCGAGTTCGATATCTGCGGTGCGCTTTTTCGTGGCCACAGGATTCTCCAGTTCAGCGGTTGACGTCGACGACGAGACGGCCACGCAGGGTGCCGTCGAAGAATTGGTTCGCGGCGGTGATCGCCTCGCCAAGCGGCAATTCGGTGGCGATGGATTCGAGTGCGGCCGGATCGAGGTCGCGGGCCAGCCGCGCCCACGCCTGCGTGCGGCGCGGTGTGGGTGCCTGCACGCTGTCGATGCCGTAGAGGGTGACCCCGCGCAGGATGAACGGGGCGACGGTGCCCGGCAGATCCATGCCATGGGCGAGACCGCACGCGGCGACCGCACCGCTGTAGCGGGTCTGTGCGATCGCGTTGACCAGCGTGTGACTGCCCGCGGCCTCGACCACACCCGCCCAGCGCTCTTTCTGCAGCGGTTTTCCGCGCTCGGCGAATTCGGCTCGGTCGAGGATGGTGCTCGCGCCCAGATCCTTCAGATAGCCGGCCTCGGCGGGTTTGCCGGTCGCCGCGGCCACCGTGTAGCCGATCGCCGTGAGCAGGGCGATGGCGACACTGCCGACCCCACCGGTCGCGCCGGTCACCAGGATCTCGCCGTCGTCGGGATTCACGCCGTGCCACACCAGCGCTTCTACACACAGGCTCGCGGTGTATCCGGCGGTGCCGATCGCCATCGCCTGGCGCGCGGTGAACGCGTCCGGCAGTGGGATCAGCCAGTCCCCGCGCAGTCGGGCGCGTTGAGCGAGACCACCCCAGTGGGTTTCGCCGACGCCCCAGCCGTTGAGCACCACCTCGTCGCCGACGGACCAGCTGGGGTGGCTGCTCTCGGCGACAACGCCTGCCAGGTCGATTCCGGGCACCATCGGAAACGATCGGACCACCGGGGATTTTCCGGTGATGGCGAGCGCGTCCTTGTAGTTGAGGGTGGAGTACGAGACGTCGACGGTCACGTCACCGTCGGGGAGCGCGTCGTCGGACACGCTGGTCAACGCGACCGTCGACTCGGTACCGCTCTTGTCGAGGAGTATTGCCGAGAACATTAGGGAGTGCCCTTCGTCGTATAGGAGAATGGCATTCTCCTATGGATACAATAATGCTTTCCAGATCTGGTCGGTGTCAACCCGCCCGCGGCGGGGTGTGCGTCAGCGAGCCGTCCAGCCGCCGTCCACCACGATGGTCTGCCCCGTCACGTAGCGAGCGGCATCGCCGGACAGCCAGGTGATGGCACCGACCAGGTCCTGCGCTGTGCCTTCCCGGGGTAGCGGGGTGTTGCGGCGCAGGTACTCGGCACCGCGGGGGCTGTCGTAGAGGCCGTCGGTGATCTCGCTGCGGAAGAAGCCGGGCGCGACGGTGTTCACCCGGATCGAGTGCCGGGCCCACTGCACCGCGAGTTCGGTGGTGAGCCCGGACAATCCGGCTTTGCTCGCCGCGTAGGAGGCCTGAGGGATGCCCGGGATGCCCACGCGGCCGCTGATCGAGGAGACGTTGACCACCGAGCCGCCCCCGGCGTCGCGCATATGCGCGAACATCGCCTGTGCCAGGAGGAACGGGGCCAGCAGGTTGAGGCCGAGTGTGCGCTGGACGGCGTCGAGTGGTTCGTCCTCGGCGCGTTCGGTGGTGAACCTGTTGCCCGCCGCGTTCACCAGGATGGTCGGCGGGCCGAGTTGTTCGGCGACGGTCGGTGCCACGGTGGCGATCTGCGCGGGGTCGGCCAGATCGCAGACCACCGCGAGTCCGTCGATTCGGGCGGCGAGTTCGGTCAGCCGGTCGGCGCGCCGCGCCAGGACCGCGACCCGGGCGCCGAGCCCCGCGAGGGCCTCGGCCACCGCTGCGCCGAGCCCCGACGACGCGCCGGTCACCACCGCGACCCGGCCGGTCAGGTCGAACAACCGCAGTGCGGCGTCGCGATCGGCGCTCATCGCTGCTCCCGCTGCGCGGTGACGGCGAGCGCGCTGAGCCCGGTGCGCTCGACCTTGCCCATGGCATTCACCGGCAGCGCATCCACTCTGGTCCAGATCTCGGGCACCTTGTAACCGGCGAGCTCGCGTCGGCACAGCGCCGCGAGTGCATCGAAATCGATAGTGGTACAGCTGCTTTCGACAAGAGCGGCGACCTTCTGTCCGAGTCTTTCGTCCGGCACGGGGCACACCGCCACCTTGGTCACGTCCGGGTGGATCGCCAGTACCCGCTCCACTTCGAGTGGGTAGACATTCGCACCACCGCGAATGATCACCATCTTCTTCCGGTCCAGCACCGCGAGCTGTCCGGCCCCGTCGACGGTGCCGATGTCGCCGGTAGCGAAGGGGCCCAAGGGAAGTGGGTGCACCTCGCCGTCGGACCAGTAACCCAGCGGGGGGCGCCAGAGTCCCGCCCACGGGCCTTCGCTCGCGGCGGCCAGGCAGAGCTCACCCAGCGCACCCGGTGGTAGACGGTGGCCCTCGTCGTCGTAGGCGGCCACGTCGAGGTGGGGGAGCACCCGGCCGCTGCTGCCCGGCGTCCAGTCGGTGCCGGGCGGGTCGATGGCGACCACCGTCGGTGCCTCGGTGAGGCCGTACGTCGTCCGGGGCGCGAGCCCGTGGGCGTCGGCGAAGGCGGTGCGCACCGCGTCCGGAGTGTCGCTGCCGCCGCTCCAAATCTCTTGTAGGGAGCTGAGATTCGCGTCCGGTCGGCGTGTCAGGTCGTAGAGCTGGGCAGGCGCGCCGTTCCACACCGTGACCCGATGTTCGGCGATCCACTCGGCCACCCCGTCCACGTCGCGACGGTTCATGATCACCGCGCAACCGCCTGCCTGGGCCGTGGTGAGGGTGGACAGCACCATCATGTTCAGGATGGTGAGCGGGAAGCTGTCGCCCCGGCGCAGGTCAGGACCCCAGCCACGGGTGGCGAGTACGACGGCGCCGGGCAACATCAGGTTGCGCTGGCTGTGCACCACCGCCTTCGGTCGCCCGGAGGTGCCGCTGGTGAACGCGATGCCCGCGGGGGCATCGATGTCGTGGGTGATGCCGGGAGCGGGTTCGGCGCGGGCGAGCGCTTCCGCCCAACGGTCCGGGTGCACGGCCCGCGGTGACGCGGCACGCCAGTGTGGTCCGGCCAGCACCACGCTGGGATCGCACAGATCGTGCAGGTACTGCTGTTCGGCCGGTGCGTTCGCCTCGCCGATACCCGCCCAGATCGCGCCGATGCGCTGCGCGCCGTGGAACGCGGCGACGATGCCGAGATCATTGGGCAGGCAGGCCGCGACCCGGTCGCCGGGGCGGACCCCGAGCGACCACAGCGCTCCGGCCGCTCGAGCCGCTTGCTCGTCGAGTTCGGCGTAACTCCACGCGCCCGACGCGGCGATCAACGCGGTGGTGTCGGGGCGCCCGCGCAGGGCGGTGTCGAGCACGGTCGCGATGGGCCGCGGCGCTCGGATATTGCCGATGTTGCTGTCCACATCTTCTTTAATAGCACTATCCTTGCAAGGATTCACTAGTTAGTCCGATCGGCGTGATGCGCGAAGGGGACACGATGGAACACACAGGTCCGCTCTCAGGGATTCGGGTCATCGACCTGACAGCGATGGTGATGGGCCCCTACTGCACCCAGATCATGGCCGACATGGGCGCCGACGTGATCAAGGTCGAACCACCGCGCGGTGACGACACCCGCTATATCTCGGTGGGCCCCGAGCCGGGCATGAGTGGGGTGTTCGTCAACGTCAACCGGGGTAAGCGCAGTGTCGTGCTCGACCTGCGCACCGAACAGGACGCCGCGGCGCTGCGTGATCTGATCGCCGGAGCCGATGTGTTCGTCCATTCCATGCGGGCGGCGGCGATCGAGCGCCTCGGCTTCGGATACCGGGACGTGGCGACGATGAACCCGAACATCGTCTACACAAACTGCTACGGCTACGGCCGCGGCGGCCCTGACTCCGATCTTCCCGCCTACGACGACACCGTCCAGGCCGAGTGCGGACTGCCCTACGCACAGGAAATGCTCACCGGCACACCGGGTTACGTGGGCAGCATCATCGCCGACAAGGTCGCCGGACTGACCGCGGTGTACGCCACCACGATGGCACTGCTGCATCGCGAGCGCACCGGCGAGGGCCAAGAAGTCGAGGTCGCCATGTTCGAGACCATGGCGGCGTTCATGCTGGTCGAGCACGCCAACGGCGCCATGTTCGACCCGCCGCTCGGCCCCGCGACCTATCCGCGGGCGGTGACTCCCGACCGCAGGCCCTATCGCACCGCCGACGGGTACATCGCGGCACTGGTCTACAACGACAAGCATTGGACCGCGTTCGTCGAGGCGGTGCGCCCGCCGTGGGCGGGGCCGGAATTCGCCACGCTGGCCCAACGCGCGGCGCGGATCGATACCGTCTACGCCGGACTCAGTGAGATCTTCACCCAGCGGACCACCGCCGAATGGCTGACACTGCTGCGCTCGCTGGACATTCCGGCCGCGCCGGTGCGCTCGCTCGACGAGTTGTTCGACAACGATCACCTCGCCGCGGTCGGTTTCTTCCAGACTGTCGACACCCCCCACGGTCCGGTCCGCTTTCCCGGTCCGCCCGCCTGGTTCTCACGGACCCCGGGCAGAGTCGCGGGACCGGCGCCCCGACTCGGTGCCGATACCGACGAGGTCCTCGACCGACTCCGCCCGGCTGTCACCGGACAGTCGTTGTCGATGAATAGCGGCGAGGTGCCCGCCCGGCCGGGTTCCGCTATCCGTGGTGGGTGGGCCCGATGACGGCTGTATTGACCGCCGCCGAGCTCGATCTGCGTGCGATCCTGCGTCCCGGTGACCGGATCGTCGCGGGGCAGGCATGCGGCGAGCCGACCTCCCTGATCGAGCTGCTCATCGCGCAAGGCGGCGATATCCCAGGTCTGTCGCTGTTCATCGCGACCAGCTTCTCCGGCCTGTTCACACCGGCGGCCGCGGCGGTGTTCGAGCCGGTGAGCATGGGCGCCATCGGTGCGTTGCGTGCGCTGTCGGCGGTGCACCGGCTCAGCGTGGTGCCGTGCCACGTCAGTCGCGTCGGGCCGATGATCGAGGCGGGCGAGCTCGGCTGCGACATCGCCTTCGTCCAGGTCGCGCCCGCCGCCGCGGACGGGACCCACAGCCTCGGCTTGATCAGCGATCACGTGCGTGCCGCAGTGCGTGCGGCCCGGGTGGTCGTGGCCGAGGTGAACGACCGGGTGCCTGCCACGATGGGGGAGCGCATCCACGCCGACGACATCGACTACGCGGTCCGGGTTTCCCGTGACCCGGTGTGCGTGGCGCCCGCGACCATCGGGCCCGCGGACGACGCGATCGCCCGGCACGTCGCCGATTTCATCGAGGACGGCGCGGTGCTGCAGGTCGGCATCGGCGCGGTGCCCGACGCCGTGCTGCGCCTCCTGCGCGACCGTACCGATCTCGGCGTGCATTCCGGCATGATCGGCGACAGTCTGGTCGATTTGGTGCAGGCGGGCGTGATCACCAACGCGCGCAAGGAAATCGACCGTGGAGTGTCGATCACCGGCGCGCTGATCGGCACCGAACGGCTCTACCGTTTCGCCGACGGCAACCCGCTGATCCGGATGTGTAGCACCGCCTACACCCACGACCCCGCCGTTCTCGCCCGCCTCAGTGGGCTGGTCACCGTCAACTCGGCCGTGGAGGTGGACCTCACCGGACAGGTCAATGCCGAACAGAGCGGTACGGCATATTTCGGTGGCACCGGCGGACAGGTCGATTTCGTGCGTGCGGGCGTGCGGTCGCCGGGCGGGCGGTCGGTGATCGCCCTGCAGTCCACGGCGCGCGGTGGGACGGTCAGCCGGATCGCCGCCACCTTGTCCGGCCCGGTGACCACCGCGCGCACCGAGGTGGATGTGATCGTCACCGAATTCGGTGCCGCCGAACTGGTCGGCCGGACGCTTGCCGAACGTGCGCGCGCGCTGATCGCCATCGCGCACCCCGATTTTCGCGACGACCTGGACCGTGCGGCGCACGAGATCCAGCGGAGAGGATTCTGATGTCCGAAGATGCTGTGCTGTCCGAAGACGCTGTGCTGTTCGAGGCTCGCCCGGACGGGATCGCGGTGATCACCTTGAACCGCCCCGATACTCGCAACTGTCTCGCGCGCGACGTGCGGGCCGGGCTGTTCGACGCGTGGGCGCGGTTCGAGAATGATCCGGCGCTGCGGGTCGCCGTGCTCACCGGCGCCGGACCGGCGTTCTGCGCGGGCGGCGATCTGAAGGAGATGGTCGAAACCGCGATGGCGGTTCCGCCGCGGGACATGTTCCCGGTGCCGTACGACACTGTGGCACTGAGCAAACCGACGATCGCCGCCGTGAACGGCGTCGCCTTCGCCGGGGGCTGGATGATCGCCCAGGCGTGCGACCTGTGTGTCGCCTCGACGACGGCGTCCTTCGCGATCACCGAGGTGAAGGTGGGGCGCAGTTCGCCGTGGGCCGCGCCGCTGATCCACATGATCCCGCAGCGGATCATGATGGAGATCTTGTTGACCGGCAAGCCGATCGACGCGCGCCGCGCCTACGAGATCGGCCTGGTGAACCGTCTCGCAGAGCCCGCGGACCTGCTGTCCGCCGCGCTCGACCTGGCACGGGAGATCGCGGCCGGTGCCCCGCTGTCGGTGCGCGCCGCCAGGGAGACGGTCATGCTCGCCACCGAGATGGGCCGCTCGGCCGCCCTACAGGCGGCACGGCACGCCTCGACGCACTGCTACTGCAGCTCGGACGCGCAGGAAGGTCCGCGCGCGTTCGCGGGCAAGCGCGCACCCCACTGGACCGGTACGTGAAACACCGCGTGGCTCCTCGCCACACACGGGCGAGGAGCCACGAACTCACCGTCCGTGTGGAACTTCGTTGAAAGGCACGTCGCGATCGGCGGCTGACTCCCTCGGCATGCCGAGCACTCGTTCGCTGATCACATTGCGCGCCATTTCGGTGCTCCCGCCCGCCAGGCTCCACGCCGCACGGAACAGGTAGTCGAGCCCGACGGTTTCGGTGTCGGCGCCGTCTCCTGGGGTGTGGGTGGCCGCCATCGGACCGGCGATACGCACCGCGGTATCGGTTTGCAGCCACGCGTTCTCAGCGGAGAAGAGCCGGGGAACGGCACCGGCGGCAGGTGGTAGCGCGCCTGTTGTGATCGCCTTGGTCACGTGCGAGATGAGCTGGTCGCGCACGACATTCATCGCACGCGCCTCGCCGATGTCCTCGCGCACGCGCGAATCATCCTGTTGGCCGGTCGCTTTCGCGAGGCGGAGCAACTGGTCGGCTTCGCCGCCGAGGTGCGGGCGCGCGCCGCTGGTATAGGGCGAGGTGCCGCCGAGTGCCGCCCGTTCGTGGAAGAGCAGGCGCGAGGCGGCTGCCCAGCCCCCGTCGACCTGACCGACCACCGCGTCCGCCGGTAGCTCGACATCGTCGAAGAACTCCTGGCAGAACTCGGTCGATCCGGTGACCTGCTTGATCCGTCGCACCGTAACGCCCTCGGCATGCACCGGTACCAGGAACAGTGTCAGGCCTTGATGTTTGGGCACCGACCAGTCGGTGCGGGCCAGGCACAGGGCGTAGTCGGCGGCGTAGGCGCCCGAACTCCAGATCTTGGAGCCGTTGAGGATCCAGCGATCACCGTCGCGGTCGGCGCGGGAGGTGAGGCCGGCCAGATCCGAACCGCCGCGCGGCTCGGAGAGGAACTGCACCAGGATCTCGTCGCCGCGCAACACGGCAGGCAGATGAGTTCGCTTCTGTTCCTCGGTGCCGAGGTCGAGCAGGCTGGCAGCGCAGATGGCCAGGGTCGGCACATTCAGCAGCACTGGCATCTCGTAGGGGATGGACTCGTCGGTGAACGCGTCCTGATGGTCGGCGGTCAATCCGAGCCCGCCGTACTCGGCGGGGAAGCAGATGCCGGCGAAGCCGCCGTCGTGCAGCATCCGCTGCAACTGGCGCGCGCGATCCCATGCCGCCTCGGTGTCGGACGGCGGCGCCACCGACGGTGCCGGGGGCATGTTCGCCCGCAGCCAATCCCGTGCTCTGGTGCGGAATTTCTCGACGGGCTCGATATCGGTGGTCATACTGCTGCCTTCCTCGATGGACGGTGCGGTCATGCCGCGGTGTCGAGCAGATCGGTGATGTGGCGGCGGTGCTCTTCCGGCGTGCCGTACAGCGCGCGACCGAGGGTGATCCGGCGCAAATACAGGTGCAGATCGTGTTCCCAGGTGACGCCGATACCGCCGTGCAACTGCACGCAATCCTGGGCGATCACCGGCGCTTTCGAACCGACATAGGATTTCGCGATGCTGATGTACTCCGCCGTTTCCGGTGCACCGGCGTCCCAGGCGGCCGCGCCGGCGAACGCGGTGGCGCGGCAGGCCTCCAGCCAGGTCTTGTTGTCGGCCATCCGGTGCTTGAGCGCCTGGTACGAGGCCAGCGGTCTGCCGAAGGTGTAGCGCTCGAACAGCCAAGTCAGCGTGCTGGCCAGCGCTCGGTCGGCGGCACCGGCCGATTCCGCCGCGGTGAGCAGCGCGGCGACTCCCGCTTGGGCGCCTACGGCGGTGACGGCCTCGGTTCCGGTGTGGGTCACCGCCCCGGCTCCGACGACGACGTCGTCGAAGGCGACCCGGGCGGTGCGCCGGGTGAGATCCACGGTCCAGCTGGGGCTGACGGTCACACCCGGCGCATCGGCGGGCACCAGCAGCTGTACCGGGCCGTCATCGCTGGTGGCCGTGACCAGGAACAGGTCCGCCTGATCGGCCGCCTCCACTCGATCCTTCACGCCGGTCACCCGAAAGCCGTCACCGGAGGCCACCGCACGGGTGCCAGTGCCGGTGCCGGTGAGCGGGGCGAAACCCATCCCCGGCTCGTAGATAGCCCAGGTCGCGATGGTTTCGCCGGCCACGATGGTGCGCACGGTCTCGGCGAAGCGATCGTCGGCACCGGCCAGCCCGGCGAGAACCGCGCTGGTGGTGACGAACGGTCCGGGCGCCGCGCCGCGGCCGAGTTCCGCTGCCACCAGGGCGAGTTCGGTCATCGGGTGGCCCGACACCGAGCCGCCGCCGAGACTCTCGGGCGCGAGCATGGCGGTCCAGCCCAGCTCGGCGCCGCGCCGCCACCAGTCCCGGCCGAAGCCGGTACCGGCTTCGGCGAGTGCGCGCACGGTGGCGATGGGAACCGTTTCGGCGAGGAAATCGCGGGTGGTCATCTGGAAAAACCGCTGGTCCGCGGTGGGATCGTGGGGCATGGGGTCGGTCCTCCGGTTGACGCGAAGCTGCCATTGTGGAAATCTCATACTCACATGTGAGAGGCTTATTCTCAATCACGGAAGTCAACCGGCACTGACAGCCTCTGGGTGGCGTCGGCCGGAATCTCGAAGGGACCGTCGCGTGGTGCAAAACTTCCAGGATCTGGACTTCTTCCTCGGACAGGAATTGGTCACAGATCCCTACCCCTACTTCGATTCGCTGCGGGAGCAGTGCCCGGTGATGCGGGAGCCCCATCACGAAGTGATGATGGTGACCGGCTACGACGAGGCGCTCGAGGTCTACAACGACGTCGAACGGTTCTCCTCCTGCAACGCTGTCACGGGTCCGTTTCCCGGGTTCCCTGTCCCGCTGGACGAGAACAGCGATGTCGCCGCGCTGATCGCCGAACATCGCGACAGTCTCCCGATGAGCGATCAGCTGCCGACGATGGATCCGCCGATGCACTCCGAGCACCGGGCGCTGCTCATGCGGCTGATCACCCCGAAGCGGCTCAAGGAGAACGAGGAGGCGATGTGGTCGATGGCCGACCGCATGCTCGATCACTACCTGGCCAACGGCGGTGACTACATGCGGGAGTTCGCCGGTCCCTTCACGCTGTACGTGATCGCGGATCTGCTCGGTGTGCCCGCCGACGACCAGGAGGAGTTCCTGCACGCGCTACAGCGCGACCCCCATCGTGAAGGTGGCAGTGTCGGCAGCACCGAGGGGGAGGGCATGTCCCACAACCCGATCGAGTTCCTGTACGGCAGGTTCTCGGCCTATATCGAGGATCGCCGACGTAACCCGCGCAACGACGTGCTCACCAGCCTGGCCACCGCGACGTTCCCGGATGGTTCTCAGCCGGAGGTCCTCGATGTCGTGCGGGTGGCCGCCAACGTCTTCTCGGCCGGCCAGGAGACCACGGTCCGATTGCTGAGTGCGGCAATGAAATTGATCGCCGAACGCCCTGACATCCAGGCGCACCTGCGCGAGGACAAGAGCCGCATCCACAATTTCATCGAGGAGGCGTTGCGGATGGAGAGCCCGATCAAGGGCGACTTCCGGCTCGCGAAGTCGACCACGACGGTCGGTGGCACCGACGTGCCGGTGGGGACGGTGCTCATGGTCGTCAACGGAGCCGCCAACCGTGACCCGCGTCGCTTCGATGACCCCTCGACCTTCGATCCGGCGCGGTCGAATGCCCGCCAGCACATCGCGTTCGGGCGGGGGGTGCACACCTGCCCCGGCGCGCCGCTGGCTCGCGCGGAGGCCAGGATCGCCATCGAGCGACTGCTGGATCGCACCACCGACCTGCGGATCGATGAGAGCGTGCACGGACCGGTGGATGCGCGCGAATATCAGTATCTGCCCACCTACATCCTCCGGGGGCTCATGTCCTTGCATCTGGAAGTGGACGTGGTCGAGGACGCCCGATGAAGGTGACTGTCGACGCGGATCGCTGCCGTGGCCACGGTGCCTGTCTGGGGTTGTGCCCGGAAGTCTTCACCCTGACCGACAGCGGATACGCCGAAGCTGTCGCGGGCGCGGTGCCCGAACATCTGGAGGACGCGGTGGCCGATGCCGTCTCCGCCTGTCCGGAGAGTGCGATCGTCGTCGAGTGAGCGATCACCACCAAGGGCCGGGTGGATCATGCTGTAGCGCAGCGTGATCCACCCGGCCCGATCCGTTCGTAGGCTGAGTGGGTTGATCGCCAGGCGGTGATGTTCTGAGCGGTTCGGCGACTACGCGGTCGGAGCCTCGGGTGCACTCGGCGCGACCCCTGCCCGGATCGCCGGTCCCAGCAAGCCGAGGTCCGCACCGAGTGCCGCGACGAGATCGTGCGCTACCGCGATGTCCTTGCGCAGGAATTCACCGACGGTGGAACGGAATTCATCGACCGATCCGCGGGACGCGACGCTCGCGATCGCCCGCCCGCCACTGCTGGCATGGGGGAGCGCGGCGAGCAGAGCGGGCTCGGGCAGGCCGAGCTGCGCGCCCAGGCGCACTGCCTCGGCGACCAAGCCGATCTGTGCCGCGAACAAGATGTTGTTCACCAGTTTGACGCGCTGCCCGGCCCCGAGTGCTCCGACGTGCAGCACCGGATCGGCATACGCGCGCACCACTGCCCTGGCAGTGGCGACATCGGGGTCGGCGCCACCGAGGAAGACGGTCAGCGTGCCCGCGGCGATATCGTGCGGGCCGCCGCTGACCGGGGCATCGACCACGCCGATACCCCACTCGTGCGCCGTGGCGGCGACGACAGCGGCAGTGGCGGGGCTGCCGGTGGTGTGGACGACGATCAGCGCACCGCGCGGCAGTTCCGCGAGAAGTGGTCCGTCCAGACATATCTCACGAACCTGCTCGTCGGTGAACACGCAGACGAGCACCACCTCCGAGGCCCACGCCAACTCGATCACCGAGGTCGTGGTGATGGCACCGATCGCCGCCAACTCCTCGCGCGCCCGGTCCGTGCGGGCGAGGGCGCACACCGTGTGTCCGGCCTCGACCAGTCGTGCGACCATCGGGCGGCCCATCCGCCCGGCACCGATGAATCCCACGCGCATGTCGACTCCTACCGGCTCGGCAGTGTCGCGCGCTCGCGCTTCATCAGTGTCAGCGCGGCGTCGGCGGCACCGAGTTCGATGCCCGGTGCGGCGCCCGCCGCGTCGGCCAGCTCGGCGATCAAGCCGATATCTTTGCGCAGCAGGTCGCCGGCGTGGGCGGCCAGCGCGTCGAGGGTGCCGCCCGCGGCGACGACTCGGCCCAACGCGAAACTGTGGGCGGTTCCGTGGGTGATGACTTCCCCGAGCCGTCCAGGGTCGACGCCGAGTTCGGCGCCGAGACGCAAAGTCCCGTGCGCGGTAGCCAGATTCGCGGTGAAGAGCAGGTTGTTCAGCAGCTTGGCGAACTGTCCGGCACCCACCTCGCCCAGATGCACGATCGGATCGGCGTAGGTCGCGAAGACCGGCCTGGCAGCCTCGACCGCTTCGACCGCACCGCCGACCATCACCAACAACCTGCCATCGGCGGCCGCGGGCCCACCACCGCTCACCGGTGCGTCCAGCACCGAGATGCCGAGGGGTGCGGCGATTTCCGCCAGCTCCCGGCAGGTGTTCGGGTGCACCGTCGAGTGGATGGACAGCACCGTTCCGGGTGCCATCGCGGCGAGTACCCCCTTGTCGCCGGTCACGACCTCGCGGACATCGGCGTCGCCGACCACGCAGACACACACCAGGTCGCTGACCGCGGCCAGCTCGGCCGGGGAGTGCGCGGTACCTGCCGCGGTATCGGCGTAAGGCTCGAGCGTGGCAGCCCGGCGCGCCCACAGCGTGGTCGTGAACCCGGCGTCGATGATGCGGCGGGCCATCGGCCCGCCCTGACTGCCCAATCCGATGAATCCGACGCGCATCAGTGCGCCTCCTGTCCAGTGGTGTGTGTCGCCGGGCGATAGAAGGCCGCGAGCAGAGCGGCTGTGGAGGCGATCCCCAGTCCGAGGGCGACCGCGCCGCCCACCCACCCGGTGACCGTGATGTCGAGGGCGTGATCGAGCGAGATCCGGCCGGGGCCGAGAATGCCGAGGGCGACCGCGGCGACCGCGAGCACGAGGACGTACTCGTAGCCCTCCTTGAACACGAAGAATCCGTGCGTGCGGTGCGCGAGCAGCCCGGCGACGAGCATCACGCCCACCACCGCGCCGGCACCCAGCGGCGTGCACAGGCCGAGGACCAGCAGTGCGCCTGCCCCGATCTCGGTGATCACACTCAGCCACGCCTGCAGCAGGCCGTTGCGCAGGCCGAGTCCGGTGAACCAGCCGGCGGTGCCGACTATTCCGCCGCCACCGAGCCAATGGTTGACTCCGTGCGCGATCATGGTGCCGCCGAGGACTACTCGCAGCAGCAACAGTGCGACATCGGTCGCGTCCATGGCATTCACTTCCCTGGCGACACTGAGCCGCCGTCGAATTGTGTAGTGGGACCGGTAAATTCACCGTATTCTGCGGCTACTATGCACTCCTCGGCGAAGGCGAGCATGCCCAGGTGATAGGCAATGGCGGTATGGCCCACGCTGATGTTGTGTGCGGTATTGGGCTGGCTGTTGAGCACGACGCGAGGTGCGGCCGTGAACATCGCCCCCACCTCCGCCAGCGCCGCCGCGTCGTTGCACCAGACCCGCTCGTGATCGCCCGCGGTGAAGCGCACCGGCACCCGAATCCCGGCCGCCAGCTCGGGAAAGACCTTCGAACCCCAATCGGCGACGGCCTCGGTTTCGGACGGCGGGGCAGGCACCGCGATCGACGCGCCACGGTGGGTGCCCGACGGATAGAGTCGCGCCGGATTCCAGATGAGGTCACCGACGCCGGGCGGTCGTGGGCTGTCGGGGCCGACGGTGCGCAGGATGCCCGCGCCGTCCGGGTGGTAACGACAGCCGGTACCGGCCAGTTCCACGCCGAGCAGGTCGGCGAACCGCGGATCGCCCGCCATCCGCATCGCGAGTTCGGACCCCGCCGAGTGGGCGGTGAGGAAGACGCCGGCGCCGCGCGGGCGGTCACGCAGGAACGCGCTGATCGCCTCGAACATCAGGTCAACGCGAACATCCGCCGGAACGAGACGATCGGCATACGGTGCCGAGCTGCCGTACCCGGGTCGGTCCGGTGCGAGCACCGTGTAGCCGAGCCGGTGCGCCAGGCGGACCAGCGACAGCTCCGGATGGCCGGGGCAGTCGAAGTACGCCGAGGTGGTCGAGCCGCCGTGCAGCGCGACGAGCACCGCGCGCGGCGACGGTGTCTCGGCCAGCAGCCCGGAGACGGGGACCCCGCCGACCTCGGTGACCACGGCCTCCGGGGCATCGTCATCGACGTCGCGGAGTTCGGAATGGATGAGCGTCACGGTGTCTCGCTTTCTGGCCATCACGATTCGGTGCGCAGCAGCATCGCGCCGCCGGGGGTGAGCCCGCCGCTGGAAACCACCGCGACCCTGGCACCGGCCACCTGTCGCGGCCCGGCCTCCCCGCGCAATTGCGTCACCGCTTCGTGGATCAGTCCCATGCCATGGGTGCGGCCGTGGGAGAGCTGTCCGCCGTGGGTGTTCACCGGGATCAGCCCGTCGCGGGCGATGTTCTTGCCGCCGTCGAGAAAGTCCTTGGCCTCACCGATTCCGCAGAATCCGAGAGCCTCGATCCAGGACAGGCAGTTGAAGGTGAAACCGTCGTAGAGTTCGGCCACGTCCACGTCGCGTGGACGCAGATCGGTGCGGGTCCACAGATGCGCGGCCGGGCCGAGGACCTGCGGTTCGTGGGTGAGTGTGCTCTGGTCCCATTCGATGCGCTCGAGGATCTGGGTGCCGACCGCTTCGACGAACACCGGCGTGCTCGGCAGGTCGGCGACCGTGTCGGCGGCGGACACGATGACGGCGACCGCGCCGTCACACGGCACGTCGCAGTCGTAGAGCCCGAACGGGCTGGTGACGGGGCGCGCGTTCAGATAGTCGTCCATGGTCATCGGATCGCGATAGACCGCGCTGGGGTCGAGTGCGGCGTTGGCGCGCTGGTTCAGCGCGATCCAGCCGAGCGTCTCCCTGGTGGTGCCGTACTCGTGAAAGTGCCGCTGCGCCTTCTGCGCGAGGGTGTGCGCCGCCGAGGTGGCGCCGAACGGAGTCAGCCAACTGGTGGTCCGCCCACCGGTGGGGCTGATCCGGCCCGCTTTCATCAGCTCGCTGAAGGTGGATTCCCACACCGTGCGAAAGCACAGGACGTGTCGGGCCAGCCCGGCGGCCACCGCGGTCATGGCGGCGATCACGGCGCCGCCGGGGCCGAAGGTTTCGATTCCGCCGTTGTGCCAGGTCGGCCGGATGCCGAGGGCGGCCTCGAGCGCCGTCACGCCGCCCTCGGCGAAACCGCCGAGATTGCCGCCACCGGGATAGGACGACAGGCCGTCGATATCGTCGAAGGTGAGTCCGGCGTCGGCCACCGCGCGCTCGCAGGCCGCCACGGTCAGTGACAGGGCGGGCACCATGAGTCGGCGGCCGATCTGCGACATCCCGATGCCGGTGAGCGCGACCTCGTCCTCGAACTTGTTGCCGCGCAGCATCGGCCGCACGCGCTGGGCGAAGGTGTCGGGCGCGATCTCGTCGGTGGGCAGCTCGGCCGGTTCCGGCTGGTCGGCGACCGGCCGGAACAGGGGCAGCCACACATCGCCGTCCTGGTGGAAGACCACCTCGACCCGCATCCCGAGCTCGAGTGTGTCCGGGTCGGCCTCGATGATGTTGGTGGTCAACCGGACCCGCGGATCCTCGGTCAGCGCGACGGTGGCCACCACATATGGCGGATCGAGGCCGGGGACGGCGAATCGGTGGTTCACGGTGAAGCCGATGAGCGTCGCGAGGCCGGACACCGCGCGGACGCCGAGCTCGTGACCGCGACAGTAGCGGCACAGTGGCTGCGGGGGATGCACCAGCGCGGCGCAGCCGAGGCACTCCTGGATCCGCAGGACGCCATCGGCTCCCGCGGTCCAGAAGAATTCGGTGTCCAAGCCGAGCAGGGGTAGGGGCCGCCCGGACGCGGGTGCGGCCGTGGCTTTCCCGCGTTCTCCGGTGCTGTCCGCCGCCACGGGCGCCTCCTTCGTCTTCGCCGCGCGAGCGGGATGGTCAGATTTGCGCGCTGGCGCGATTGACTGTCACCGGCTCGGCGAGCCGCTGTTCGTCGACGACCTTCTGCAACTTCGCCAGCGTCTCGTCCAGGCCGGGCCCCAGCCGCTTGCCTGGCGTGAACGTGGCAGGCAGATGCCGCATGCCCTGGATCACCGCGATGGTGTCGTAGTGGACGGTCTCCGCCGCGACAGCCTGGTAGTCGGGCATCCGGTCGAGTACCGCGACGAGCATCCGCTTGAACACCACGCGCGCCACATTGGAGCCGATGCAACGGTGAACGCCGAGCCCGAAACTGTAGTGCCGGTTGCCTTTCCGATCGAGCACAACTTTCTCGGGGTCCTCGAACACGGCGGGGTCGCGGTTGGCCATCGCCCACGACAGCCACAGTCGATCGCCTTCCTTGAACGACGCGCCCGCCACGTCACAGTCGGCTGCGACGGTGCGCCCGTCGCCCGGTGCCGGCGTGTAGTAGCGAAGGAATTCCTCGGTCGCCGGGTCGAGCAGCACATCGCGTTCGCGGCTGAGCATCTCGCGCTCGGTCGGATTCTCCGAGAGCCATTCCAGCGCATGGGCGGTGAGCGCGGTGGTCGTGTCGAACCCGCCACCGATGAGCAGACTGAGCATGCCCAGGCTCTCCATGTCCGGCAGCGGCTCACCGTTGAGCGTGGCACCGAGCACCGCATGGATCAGGCCGGGACGTGGGGTGGCCCGGATCTCGGCCATATTGGTGAGCAGGTCGATGCCCAGTGTCCGGTGCATTTCCGCGACACGCGGGTAGTCCGGGGAATCCGGTGGGGTGTACACCGCCGCGTGCACCGGCTCGTTGTAGATGGTCCACTTGGCCAGCGGAATGCCGAGCATGCCGAGGGTGAGCACGGCGGGCACGACATTGGCCAGGTCGTCGACGAAATCGATACGCCCGCTCTCGATGTGCTCGTCGATCGCGGCCCGCACGACCTCGTCCACGAACGGCACCCACCGCTTGACGGCGGCGGGGGACAGATAGGGGTTGAGCACCGAACGCAACTCCCGATGCTCGGGCTCGTCCATTTCGAGGATGCCGCCGCGAATACCCCTGGCGCGCGGCGCGGGTGGGATCGAGATACCGCGGTAGCCCTTGCGGACGCCCTGGGTGTCGTGGTCGTTGGACACGTGCGGGCAGCGGGCGAGTTCGAAGACCTCGCGATTGCCCGCGGCGACCCAGTGGCCGTCGTAGGTGTCGGTCCAGGCGAGCGGGCACTCGCGCTGCATCGTCTCGGTGATCTCGGAGAACTCTTCGCGATACTCCGGTGCGTATCGGTCGAAGTGGAACGTGGGCTGTTTACGCTCGGCGTCGTGGCCGAGGTCGTCGACGGTCATGTCATGTACCTCTATTCCGCCAGGGTGATCGCGCGCTCGGGGCACGAGTGCACGGCCTCGCGCACCTGTTCCTGCTGATCCGACGGCACGGCCTCGCCCAGCGGCGAGGAGTGGCCGTCGATGTCACTGAGTTCGAACGACTGCGGCGCGATCATGGCGCACAATGTGTGCCCCTGGCAGCGCTGCTGATCGACGTGGACCTTCACAGTGATTCCTCTCAGATGTGGTATTCGTGCCACTTCAGATAGCCGCCGCCGTCGACGCGCAGCTGCGTTCCGGTGATGAAGCGCGACTCGTCGGAGGACAGGAACAGCACGGCCTCGCTGATGTCACGGGGGTCGATGAAGGGGATCGGCATGGCCTGCTGGACACCGAACACCGGCTCGGCGTCGGCGCGGGTCGGATGCTCGAGGTCGGGGCGAAACGATCGGTACATCGGCTCGCTCTGCAGCATCGGAGTGTCGCAGTTGGTCGGGTGGATCACGTTGGCGCGGATCTTTTGTGGCGCGATGTGCAAGGCCAGGTGGTGCACATACTCGGACAGGCCGCGCTTGGCCACCACGTAGGCCACGCCGCCGGGGTCGCGGCCCGGCTGATCCACCTTGGCGATGTCCATCAGCGCCGCGACCGAACCGGTGGCGATGATGGACGCGCCCGCCTTCAGGTGCGGCAGTGACACCTGGATGGTGTTGATGACGCCGATCAGGTTGGTGTCGATCACGTCCGACCACGCCTGCCACTGCGGCGTGCCCTTCATCCCGGCGATGCCGGCCTGGGCGATGACGACATCGAGGCGACCGAATTCGGCCACACCCCGGTCCAGGACCGCCCGCAGCTGGGCCACGTCGCGCACGTCGGCCTGCTCGGCCACGATGCGACGCCCTGTCTTCTCGACCAGCCGTGCCGTCTCTTCGAGGTCCTCGGGCCGCGACAGCGCGTAGCCGATGGTCTCGATATCGCGGCAGATGTCCACAGCGATGATGTCGGCGCCTTCTTCGGCCAGCCGGACAGCGTGACTGCGGCCTTGGCCGCGTGCCGCTCCGGTGACGAAGGCGACCTTGCCCTCTACGCGTCCCACGGGTCTTCCTCTCGTTCAAGGTGATCGGTGCTCATGTGTTGCGGCCGCCGTTGACACCGAAGATCTGTCCGGTGATGTAGGCGGCTTCGTCGGAGATCAGGAAGGCGCACATGGCGGCGATATCGGCCGGGGTGCCGATCCGGCGCACGGGCGTGCGCTGGATGTGGTCCTCGACCGTCCCGCCGAGCCGGCCTGCCTGTTCGTTCTTGCGCAGCATCGGGGTGTCGATGAAACCGGGGGGCACCGCGTTCACGGTGATGCCGGACGGGCCGAGCTCCAGCGCAAGCGCTTTGGTGAGTCCGTTGACAGCCGACTTGGCCGCGACATAGTGCGCCATGAACGGCTGGCCCGAATGCGTGCTCGACGAGGAGATGTTGACGATGCGGCCCCAGCCCGCGTCGAGCATGTCGGGCAGCACGGCCTGGATCGTGTGGAAGACGCCGTGCAGGTTCACGTCGATGACCCGCTGCCACTGCTCGAACGACATCTTCTTGAACCGCTGGAAGCCGTCGAGCCCGGCGGAGTTCACCAGGATCGTGATCGGCCCGAGTTTCGCCCGGACCGCATCGAGGGCCGCCGCGATCTGGATCGGGTCGGTGACGTCGGCGCGATAGGCGAAGTCGTCGTCCTCGGGCGGGGCGAGATCCAGGGTGGCGACATGGAATCCGCCGCTGCGTAGGCGTTCGGCGATCCCGAGCCCGATGCCGGATGCGCCTCCGGTGACTACCGCCGTCTTCACGCGCGGCCCTCCGTTCCGGCCTTCGCTACCGGTGTAATGCGGAACACAAGAATCTCCCTTCCGAATGCGAGAACCGTACTCTCGGGAAGTCGTGGTTCGCAAGAGCCGAACAGGATCCGACGTGTGTCAGGCGCGTTCGGAAATCGGGCCCGATCGGGCCATCTCGGTGGATCCTTGCCGCGATCCACTCTGCGGCAGTACCATTCTCACCGCAAGAGAATTGTATTTCCATGGGGAGGCACTCCCCAGCGAGGAGGCGGGATGTCAACGCAGGAAGTGGCGGAGACGGTGACACGTCGATTGCTTGTCGACGGGCAACTCCGGGAGACCGGGCGCACGCTCGCTTCGCTCGATCCGGCGACCGGTGAGGTGTACGGCTACGCGCCGGAAGCCGGCGTCGCCGACGTGGACGAGGCCGTTGCCGCCGCGCGCCGCGCGTTCGACCGAACCACCTGGGCGACCAACCCACGGTTCCGTGCCCGCTGCCTGAAGCAGCTGTATCGCGCACTGCGCGACAATGTCGAGGACCTGCGCGCGCTGACCATCGCCGAAGTGGGTGCCACGCGGGCGCTCACCCAGGGCAACCAGCTCGAGACGCCGTTCGAGATCGTTCGCTACTACGCCGACATGCTCGATGACTACGCGTGGACCGAGGATCTCGGCAACGTGGAGATCCGGGGCCAGCAGCACCACCGATGGGTCGAGAAGGAAGCGGCCGGTGTGGTCGCCGCGATCGCCGCCTACAACTATCCGCACCAGCTCGCGCTGGCCAAGCTGGCGCCCGCACTGGCGGCAGGCTGCACCGTGGTCCTCAAGGGCGCGCCCGACACTCCGCTGTCCACGCTGGCGCTGGGCGAGATCATCGCGAACCACACCGAGATCCCGGCCGGCGTGGTGAACGTACTGGCGTCCTCCGATATCGAGGTGGGCAAGCGGATGACCACCCATCCCGACGTGGACGTGGTCACCTTCACCGGGTCGACGCCGGTGGGCCGCGAGATCATGGCCGCCGCCAGCGCCACCCTCAAGAAGGTGTTCCTCGAACTGGGCGGCAAGTCGGCGATGATCCTGCTCGACGACGCGGACTACACCACGGCGGCGATGTTCGCGGCGTTCAGCGTCGTCACCCACGCCGGACAGGGCTGTGCGCTCACCACCCGGCTGCTTGTCCCCGCGCAGGCCCACGATCAGGTCGCCGAACTGGTCGCGGGGAACCTCGCCCACGTCCGCCACGGTGACCCGAACGACCCGAAAACCTATATGGGACCGCTCATCAGCGAAAAGCAACGCGACAAGGTGGACGCCATGGTGCAGCGCGCGGTCGCCGCCGGCGCCACCCTGGTCACGGGTGGACACAAGCTCGACCCCGGCTTCTTCTATGCCCCCACGCTGCTCGCGAATGTCGACCCCGACAGCGAGATCGCGCAGGAGGAAGTGTTCGGTCCGGTCCTGGCGCTCATTTCCTACACCGATGACGATGACGCGGTCCGCATCGCCAACAACTCGATCTACGGGCTGTCCGGTGCTGTGTTCAGCGCCGACGCGGATCGGGCCAAGGCCGTGGCGCGTCGGGTGCGCACCGGAACCTTCAGCATCAACGGCGGCAACTACTTCCACCCGGATGCTCCGTTCGGCGGGTACAAGCAATCGGGGATCGGCCGGGAGATGGGCAAGGACGGGTTCGAGGAGTTCCTCGAGCGCAAAACCCTCGCGGAAGTCGTCGCGTGAGCGGGCCGTTGGCGGGCATCAAGGTGCTCGAGGTCGCGATGTACGGATTCGTGCCCTCGGCCGGTGCGGTGCTGTCGGACTGGGGTGCCGACGTGGTGAAGGTGGAACACGCGAGTGGGGGAGATCCGCAGCGCGGGTTGCGCCGGGTCGGCAACTTCACCGTCGAGGGCGACCCGAATCCGAATGTGGAGCACGCGAACCGGGGCAAGCGCAGTATCGGCATCGACATGTCGGTGCCGGAGGGACGCGAGGTGGTCCAGTCGCTTGCCCGTGACGCGGACGTGTTCCTCACCAGCTTCCTGCCGTCGGCTCGGGCCAAGTTCGGCATCGACGTCGATGACATCCGTGCGGTCAATCCCGGCATCGTCTACGCCCGCGGTAGCGCACTCGGTCCACGCGGTGCCGAGTCCGGGCGCGGCGGTTACGACATGACCGCCTTCTGGTGCCGGGCGGGGATCGCCGCGAGCATCACCCCGGCCGGGGTGGAGGGGTTGATCCCGCCGCCCGGTCCGGCGTTCGGCGACACCATCTCCGGCACCAATCTGGCGGGTGGTATCGCCGCCGCGCTGCTGAAACGGGAACGCACCGGGGAAACCTCGGTCGTCGACGTGTCACTGCTCGGCAGCGGGCTGTGGGCACTGGGCCACACCATCGCGCTGTCGGCACATCAGCAGCAGCCGATGGTGGCGCCCCCATCGGGCGTGCACGGCGCGCCGACGAATCCGCTGTCGGGCCTCTACGCCACCTCCGACGACCGGTACCTGTCGTTCGTGATGCTGCAGCCCGCCAAGTTCTGGGCTGATGTGTGCCGCCATATCGACCGTCCGGAACTGGCGCAGGACCCTCGATTTCGCGATGCGGCCTCGATCGCCGAACACACCGCGGCGGCGGTGGCGATCCTGCGCGGGGTGATCGGTGGACGCACGCTGGCCGAGTGGACGCAGCGATTCGCGACACTGGCCGGTCCATGGGCGCCGGTGCAGGATTCGCTGCAGCTGCTCTCCGACGCGCAGATCAGAGCGAACGACTACGTGCTGCCCGCGGGCGAGCTCGAGCTGGTCGCCAGCCCGGTGCAGTTCGACGTCGAACCGCCGCGGGTGCGGCCGGGACCGGAGTTCGCCGCACAGACCGAAGAGATCCTGCTCGAGCTCGGACTCGACTGGGATCAGATCATCACGCTCAAGACCGCCGGTGCGGTCACCTGAGCGTCCGGAAGGAGCGCACATGCCGCATGTCGCATCGATAGGGACGTATCTGCCGTGCTGGGGAGACCAGCACCGGCGGGTCGTCGGCGGCGACGAGGACGCGGTCACCCTCGCGGTGGCGGCAGGTCGTTCCGCGCTCGCCGAGGGCGAGACGGTGGAGCGGGTGGTGGTGGTCAGCCGCGATCTGCCCCTGGTGGAGAGCAGCAACACCGCGGTCCTGCTCGCCGGGCTCGGCCTCGACCCCGAACTCGAAGTGATCGAGCGCCTCGGCGGTGCCCCCGCCACGCTGGACGCGCTGAGTTCGGCCCGCCCACGCACCCTGGTGATCGGCGTGGACGTCGAGCCCGCGGGCGCCGCGGCCGCCTGGATCTCCGACCACGGTGGTGCGCAGATCCGTACCACAGCGAGGGTGGCGCGCAGCCTGCCGGTGCGCACGCGAAACGCCAACGGGGTCAACGACTATGGAGATCCCCGCCTGCTGCGTGAGCGGGGGGTGGTTGCGTCGCTGTCGGCGGCCTGGCTCGACACCCCGGTCGCGGTGGCGGGGGTGGACCACAAGCAAGCTGTCGCGTTGTGCCAGGCGCCGCCACGGCTGCCGACCACGGGGGCGTCCTCGGCGCTGTTCGCGCTGGCCGCCATGGCCGAATCGGCCGCCGCCGGGCTGCTGGTGGGTGTGGAGCAGGCCGGCCTGTCGGGTGTCGCTGTCGTGTCGGGACCGGTGTCGCTGCGGCGCAACGAGCCGTCGGCGCGCCCGCCGCTCGACGGTGTCGTCGAACCCGCGACCGATCGACCGATCTCGCTGGCCGCCTACGAGCGGGCATTCGAGGCCAAGGTGCGCTGGGAAGCGGGTCGCTTCGACGGCAGCGACACGCTGGACTTCCCTCCGCGCTACCGGCTCGGCGAGGACGGAACACTGGCCACCGACTACACCCTGGTGCCGTTGCCGCGCACCGGAACCGTCTATGCCGAGACCACCGTGCGCATGCCGGTGGCCGGCCTCGAGTGCCCGTACTCGCTGGTCATCGTCGAACTCGACGAGGTCGGGGTGCGTGCGCTGGCCAAGGTGACCGGTGGTGATGCCGGAACCGTGGGCATCGGCGTGCGCGGCCGAATGGTGTTGCGCCGGATGGCGACCCGCTCGGGCGTCCCGGACTACGGATACGCGTTCGAACCCGAGACCGTTCGCGCCCGGCAGGAAAGGGAATTGCCATGAGAAGAGTCGCTGTCGTCGGCGCGGGGATGACCCCCTTCGCCGAACACTTCGCCTTGGGCATCGGTGACCTGCTGCCGATGGCCTTCGCCGAATGCGCCGCCTCGGTCGACAAGGGGCTGCGGGTGGCCGACATCGACGCGGCGTGGTTCGGCGCGCTCCGGACCACCGACGGGTCCGGGATACTCGCGGAATCGCTGGGGCTTGCCGAGTTGCCGGTCACCCACATCGAGAATTCCTGTGCCACCGGCAACGACGCGGTACGTAATGCGTTGTACGCCATCGCTTCCGGTGCGGTGGATGTGGCGTTGGTGATCGGTGCGGACAAACTGCGCGAGACCGCCCAGAAGGACATGCTGCGCGAATGGGAGTCGATGACCAGGCACCGAGCCTGGGACTACGAGCTCGGCCTGTTCGCGCCCGCCGGTTACGCACTGCACGTGAACCGCTACCTGCACGAGTCGCACGCCACGCGGGAGCACCTGGCGATGGTGGCGGTGAAGAACCATCGGCACGGTGCGCGAAATCCGAAGGTGCGGTTGCCTTTCGAGATCACCATGGAACAAGCGCTGCAAGCCCCGATGGTCGCCGACCCGTTCCGGGTGTACGACTGCGCACCCCAGAGCGACGGGGCCGCCGCACTGGTGCTCGCCGCCGAGGAAGTGGTGGACCGCTACACCGACGCCCCGGTCTGGGTGCGCGGGGTCGGGCTGGGACTGGACTCGGTCATGCTCCAGCACCGGCCGGATCTGACCACCTTCCCGGCGACCGTGCGGGCGGCGCGGCGCGCTTTCACGATGGCAGGTCTCGGCCCTGGCGACATCGACGTGGCCGAGGTACACGACTACTTCACCGGCATCGAGCTGATGAGCTATGAGGATCTCGGGTTCGCCGAACGATTCGAGGGCTACAAGCTCCTCGAGACCGGGGCGACCGCGGTCGGGGGTGCGCTGCCGGTCAATCCCAGTGGTGGCCTCAAGACCAAGGGGCATCCGCCGGGGGCCACCGGCATCGCCCAGTGCGTCGAGCTGTTCGAGCAGTTGCGCGGCACCGCGGTGAATCAGGTCGACGGCGCGCGGATCGGTTTGGCGCACAATCTGGGTGGGCCGACCTCCGTCTCCGCGATCACCATCCTCGAGGGCCCCGGCCGCTGAGCACGTGCGAGAGCCCGGTACCTGATCAGGTACCGGGCTCTGTGTCGTGCGTCAGAGGGAACTCCACACAGTGACTCTGGTTCGCGCGGGGTCCGACGCCGTCGACATCGTCATGCGGCCGTCCATCGACCGTGCGCGCAGCTCGGCGAGGATGGTTGCC
Source organism: Nocardia sp. A7 (assembly GCF_046549215.1). Lineage (NCBI taxonomy): Bacteria > Bacillati > Actinomycetota > Actinomycetes > Mycobacteriales > Nocardiaceae > Nocardia > Nocardia sp. A7. Next base: position 935,474 of record NZ_JAJPWE010000002.1, read on the forward strand.
GGGTCATCGTCGAGGTCGAACACGGCCAGGTACTGCAGTTCGTCCGGTCCGCCGCGTTCGAGCCGGTGCCGTTCGCACGACACCACCCCGGGGATGGTGAGGACCTCCGGGATGTGCACATCGGTGTACCAGCGGTTGTATTCCTCGTCCATCCCGTCGTGCGGGGTGGCGAAAACCATGAGTCGAGCTGTCATCGTCGATCAGACTTCCTATCGGGTGTAAGCGGCCGCGTAGTCGGCCCTGGATCGGGTGGAGATGTCCACGTCGGTGGCGGTGGCACGGAGCGCGCCGACCGTCGCCTGCGCGCGGGGGATCTGCTGGAACGGATCCCAGCCGAAGTGCCTGCAGGCGTTCTCCCACGTGATCTTGTGGATGTCGGCGTCGGAGGCGCCCGCGGATTCGAGTTCCTCGAGCACGAACTCGGGGGCATTGGGCCAGATCGAGTCCGAGTGCGGGTAGTCGCATTCCCACGCGATGTTGTCGATGCCGATGTCGTGGCGCAGTTTCAGCGAGGTCCGGTCGGTCACGTAGCACGCGAGCACGTGCTCCCGGAAGACCTCGCTTGGCAGCTTGCCGCCGAAGTCGCGGCGCAGCCAGCGCTGGTTGGTGTAGTGCCGGTCCGAGCGGTCGAGGAAGAACGGGATCCATCCCACACCGCCCTCGGACAAGGCGACCTTCAATCCGGGGAAGCGCCGGAATGCCGGTCCCCACAACAGGTCCTGGGCCGCGATCAGCGAAATGCTCGGCGCGAGCACCATGAGATTGTCGATCGGCGCGTTCGGCGCGAGCCGCAGCACGCCGAAGCCCTGCCCGATGTGCAGGTTCATCACCATCTCGTTGTCCTGCAGCGACTGGAAAACCGGGGCCCAGTGGTCGATGTCGTGATAGCTGGGCAGTCCGTCGATGTGCGGCAGTTCCGGCATGGTCACCGAGTGGCAGCCGCGGGCGGCCAGCCGCTCGATCTCGGCCACCGCCAGCTGTGGATCCCACATGGGCAGGATGCCGATCGGGATGAAGCGGCCGGGGTAGGCACCCGCCCAGTCCTCGATGTGCCAGTCGTTGTACGCCGCGATCATGGCGACGGTGATCTCGTCCTGACCGCCGCGGCTCAGATGCCCCGCGCTGAAGCCGGTGAAGGTGGGAAAGCACATGGACGCGAGCACGCCGTTGACGTTCATATCGCGGATGCGCTCGTGCACGTTGTAGACCGCCGGGCGCATCTCCGCGTAGCCGGCCGGGTCACGGCCCCATTCCTCCGCGGGCCAGGTGACCACGGCGTTGAGTCCGGCGACACCGGTCGGCCGGTCGCGGTAGATCCAGTGGTCGACGCCCTTCTCGTCGGCGACCACCTTGGGCGCGTAGTCGGCCCACTTGCGCGGGACGTGCTGGTCGAACATGTCGAGTGGCTCGACCACGTGGTCGTCGATGCTCACGAGTATCAGGTCGTCGGTCTTCACTGGACTCCTCGGTCTGTCATGTGCTGCGCGGCGGCCGCACGATCTCGCCGCGCCCTGACTGAGCACGGCGCGGGGCCGGAATGGATCAGGGCAGTTGGTCTTTCATCACCTTGCCGGTCGCGTTGAGCGGCAAGGTGTCAAGGAAGCGCACCGATCGGGGCACCTTGAATCCCGCCATCCGAGCACGACTCCACTCGATGAGTTCAGCCTCGGTGACTTCGGCCTTGACCACCACGTACGCCCGGCCGACCTGGCCGAGTCGCTCGTCCGGCACGCCGACGACCGCGGCCTGGGTCACGGCGGGATGTTCGAGCAGGAAGCCCTCGATCTCCGCCGGGTAGGCGTTGAATCCGCCGACGATGAACATGTCCTTCTTGCGTCCGACGATGCGCAGCCTGCCTTCGGGGTCCAGCTCGCCGAGATCGCCTGTCCGCAGCCATCCGTCGGGACCGATCGCGGCGGCTGTCGCGTCGGGGTCGTCGAGATAGCCCAGCATGACCGAGTAGCCGCGGACCAGCACCTCGCCGTCGTCGGCGATGCTGACCTCGACCCCCGCGCACGGGCTACCCACGGTGGTCGCGATCTGTTCGAAACTGTCGCCGGGCCGCGAGGCGGTGACCGTGCCCGCTTCCGAGAGGCCGTAGCCGGTCATGATCGACTGGAACGGTAGCTCTTCGGTGATTCGGCGGATCAGTTCCACCGGGATGTCGGCGGAACCGGTGACCGCCGCCCGCAGCGAGGACAGATCCCGGGTGCCCTTGGCCTCCAGTAGCGAGTGGTACAGCGTGGGTGGCCCCGGCAGCATCGTCACGCGCTCGCGTTCCACGATGTCCATGACCGCGTCGGCATCGAAGACCGCGACCGGGAGGATGGTCGCACCGCGGATGAGCGAGGCCACCAGCCCCGCCTTGTACCCGAAGATGTGAAAAAAGGGATTGACGATCAGATAGCGGTCGCCCTCGCGCAGATCCGCCAGGTCGCACCACTCCGTGTACAGCCGCAGCGTCTGCTGGTGGTTCATCATGACGCCCTTGGGGCGCCCGGTCGTACCCGAGGTGAAGACGATGTCTGCGATGTCGGTGCCGGCGACCCGGCGTTCGAGCGGCTGCCCGCTGTCGAGGAAACCGGACTTCAGGTCGATCATCGGTACGTCGGTGACGCCGGTGTAGTCGGTGCCGAGGAAGCCCTGCTCCACGACCACCGCCGCGGCACCACTGCGGGCGATGATGTCGCGGGCTTCCTCGGCCTTGAACCGGGTGTTCACCGGAACCAGCACGCCGCCCGCGGTGAGCAGGCCGAAGGCCGCGATGATCCACTCCGCGGAGTTGGGCGCCCACAGCGCGACCCGGTCACCCCTGTCGATGCCCGCCTCGGCGAACGCCCCCGCGGCCCGGCGAATCCGGGCCGCGAGTTCGGTGAAGCTCAACCGCAGATCGCCGTCGACGACCGCTTCGGCATCACCGAAGCGATCCGCCGCGCTCAGGACCATCTGCGGGATGGATTCCCAGTTCATACCTTGAGCAGCCGCGCCAGGTTGCCGCCCATGATCTTGGCCTGGTTGGCCAGCGGCATGTCCTTGATCTCGTGGATGTAGCGCGCGGGCTCGGCCAGACCCTCCGGGTGCGGCCAGTCGGAACCGAACAGCACATGATCGACGCCGATGACGTCGGAGAGGCGTTGCAGATCCTCCTCCCAGAACGGGCTGACGTAGAGACTCTGCTTGATGGCCTCGATCGGGTTGCGGAAACCGAAGCCCTCCGGTGCCTTCTTGTAGACGTCGGTCAACTGCTGCAGCAGGGGCTCCAGCCAGGCGGAGCCGTTCTCGATGACCGCGATCTTCAGATCCGGGAAGCGGTTGAGCGCGCCGTGGCACACCCAGGAGGCGACCGCGTCGGTGACGGGGCGCCACTGGTTCGTCATGGCGAAGGCGTTGGTCTTGAACGGCAGCATCTCCAGACTGCTGCCTTCCCACTCGGCATCGAAGCGCGAGTAGCCGCTGTCGGAAGAGTGCATGGTGACCAGCACATCGAGTTCGACGACCCGCTTCCAGAACGGATCGAACTCGGGCAGCGCGAACGAGCGCATCCCCTTGAATCCGGGTACCGGGGCGGGGCGGATCAGGATCGCCTTCGCGCCGTGCTCCACGACCGCCCAGTTCAGTTCCTCGATCGCCTTCTCGACGATCGGCAGGGTGATCACCGGAATGGTGAAGATCCGGTCGGAGTGGACGAAGTTGCCGTCCTGGCCCCACTCCTCGAGCATCCACTGATTCAGCGAGTGGACCACCGCGTGGATCAGCTCGGGATGGTGACGCAGTCGTTCCTCGACCAGGCTGGCCAGCGTCGGGAACATCAGCGCGCGTTCCAACTGGAGCTCGTCCATGGCCTGCAGACGCGCTTGCGGGTTGCGGAAGGCGTCGATGGCCTTCATCGACTTGCCGAAGATCTCGCGCTTGCTCTTGCCCTCGGGATTGCCGTTCTTGAAGTAGTCCTCCATGGCTCCGGGGCGGGCCACCACGTCGAAGGTGGGATTGGGGATGTACTCGCTGATCTGGCCGAGCACCGCGATCTTGGTGCGGCCGTTGAGCTCCACGTACTGGATGGCTCCCGCGTACTCCTTGGGCAGATGCCTGGTGAGCGCTTCCTTGGTCTCGTAGAGATGGTTGTCGGCATCGAAAAGCTGGTACGGCAGCTCGATCTTCGTCATGAAATCCTCCTTGTCACTGTGCGAGAATCGTATTCTCTTTCAGGGGTAATCGCAATGCTGTCCGTGCGTGCGGCGAGGTCGGCGCGCACCACGAACTTCTGGATCTTGCCGCTGGCGGTGCGCGGGAAATCGGCGACGGCGTGCACCTGTTCGGGCCACTTCTGCTTGGCCATGCCCGCGGTGGTGAAGTGCGCGCGCAGTTCGTCGAGCGTGGGTACGGCATGTCCGGGCAGCAGGCGCAGCACCGCGGCGGTTCGCTCGCCGAAGCGTGGATCGGGCACCGCGACCGCGACCGCTTCGGCCACCCCCGGCACCGTCAGCAATATCTCCTCGACCTCGAGCGCGCTGATGTTCTCGCCACCGCGGATGATCATGTCCGACTTGCGATCGGTGATCGTCAGGTAGCCGTCGTCATCGAGGACGCCGATGTCGCCGGTGTGGTACCAGCCGTCGGCGTCGAAGGCCGCGGCGGTGAGCTCGGGGTCGGTGTAGCCCAGGCACAGATCCGGTCCGCGGCTCAGGATCTCGCCGTCCTCGGCCAGTCGGATCTGCACGCCGGGTAGTGCCTCGCCATCGGTGAAAAGACGCTTGTCCCGCGGGGCGGTGTGGCGAGAGCCGGTGATCGACGGATGCTCGGTGCTGCCGTAGGAGCGGTAGACGGTGATACCGGTGTCGGCCAGGCGGGTGGTGAGGGCGGCGGGCACGGAGGCACCCCCGAGTCCGGCATAGCGCAGGTACGGCAGGTGCGCGTCGGTCCAGTCGGGATGGTCGAGCAGGGTGGTGACGTAATACGGAACGCCGCCACCGACGGAGAGGCCCTCGGCCCTCATCAGGCGCAGGATGCCGGCCGGATCCCACACGTCGACCAGGTTGATCGGCTGTCCATCGAGCACCGGGATCAGAAAGGCGTTGATCATGCCGATGAAATGTCCGACCGGGGCGGCGGTGACCTGGTCTCCGCGATCGGCGGGGTAGATCCCGGCCAGCTGACGCGTCTCGTGTCCGAGGGTGTGATGGCTGTGCACGACACCCTTCGGGGCCCGTGTGGTGCCGGAGGTGAACGCGATCAGCGCCGCGCGGTCCGGTTCCACCGGCAACGTGCCGGGCAGTGGTTCGTCGTCGAGCAGCTCGTCGAAGTCGCGGCCGACGACGCCGACGATGGGGACGTCGCGATAGACCTCGGCGGGGAAATCCAGGCTGCCGAACCGGTCGGCGGTGACGAAGACCTTGGGTTGGACGGTCTCGAGAATGTGGGTCAGTTCTCGCCTGCCGTAGAAGTGGACCACCGGCACCACGGTGGCGCCGAGGAACGCCGAGGCCCAGAAGGTCGCCGCGGCTTCCATCCAGTTCGGCAGCTGGAAGGCGACGACATCGCCGGGCTCGACGCCACGGCGGTGCAGGCCTGCCGCGAGCCGGCGGGCGGTCTGTTCGACGTCGGCGAATGTGCCCGACCATGGTCGCGTCGAGGAGTGCACTCGGAAAGCGGCATCGGGGGCGGTGCGGAGTCCGCTCGTCAGCAGGTCGCCGAGTGTCTCCGAGGTCCACCAGCCCTGTTCCCGGTAGTGACGGACCAGGTCTGGCGGAATCGTGCGCATCGTCGAACTCCATCTCCGGCAGGTTGAATCAACTGGATGATTCCAGCATTCTCCCAAACAGAGAAGCATATTTCCGTACCGCGAACAAGGTCCGAAAGCGCGGCGCCGGAGTGGCGAAACTTCCGCTGGAGTCATGTGATCTGGCTCACTTTTTGGCGTAATCTGAGAATGTCCATCGCGCCGGGGAGAATCGAATTACTGTGGGCAGCAGTTGCGTTCCGCGAGACCGGTAGTGCTGTGTCACAACAGGCGGGCGCTGCCAGGTCGCTCGTAAGGCGACCGTTTCAGCTTTCCGTATGCGATAACGGGGATGGAAGATATGGCTACACGATCCGTCGAATCCGTTGACCACGGTCGTCGCGGTGTCGATTCCGCGACCCGGTGGCGCGAACACGCGCACCGGCATCCGCTCCGTCACCGTTTGGCGGTCGTGGGGCCCGACGCCGCCGATGTCGTTCGGCACGCAGGTGGCTGGCTGTTCGACCGTGCCGCGGCGGGGTGGGAGGTCACCGTTCTCGTCTCCGACCTCGACAATGTGGGCGCGCTGCAGATTCTCGGCGCCACCGTGCTGGAACTGCGACCGTCGCTGGCGCATCCGAAGCACGACCTGTGGCCCACCGCTGTCGCGGTGTCCGTGCGGAGTTACCTGACCGAACGCGAGGTGCGCGCCGGAGTGCTCGACTGCCTGGACAACGGTTTGACCGAGGTCGCGATCTGGGGTGAGGGCCTGCCGGACGAACTGGAAGCGCGGGTGGGCGCGTCCTGTCACCGGGTGAGTGTGGCCGCGCAGGCCTTCAAGTCGTGCGCGCTGGCCGCCGCCGGGTTCCCCGGCGAGGCGAGGTCACCGATCGAGTCCTTCCGGTCCGGTGCCCTGCTTCCGCCCTCGTTCCGGGAGACGATGCGCGACCTCGTGCCTCCCTCAGGGCGATAGTTCTGCCGCCGAGTCCCTTGGCGACTCGGCCTGTGATCACCGCCGTCGACTGGTTCCGGCGGGAGTTGTCTCTGCCGTGTCGAAAAGTGCGGCAATGCTTGGTAATTCGCGTATTCCCATGCGTGGGTTCGGCGCTGGAGGCTGACCGTTGGCGGCGACGCTTGCCGCAGTGAGAATGGCATTCTCTTCTGGCTTGGCCATGACTCTTGACGTGAACCATCAATGATGACCACAATGGAGAAGCACGTTTCCGGGTAGTGGTGCAGCGAATGTCCGCTCCTTCTCGCCGCGCTGTGTCGCGCGGCCCGATCGACCCGAAAGACCAGCGATGACGATCCACCGCGAAGCCGCGGCCCGGGAAACCCCGGACGGCGATGCCCGGACCCCGCAGGCCGAGCCCGCGACCCGGGCGATCGTCGCTTGGTGGCACGGCTACCTGAGGCGTCACCCGGGCGCCGCGCTGGCGACGGTGGGTGGGCAATTCGTTCTCGGTGTCCGCGCTCTCCAGTACCTCGTCACCGATATCGTCACCGGACGTTTCGCGTTCGGGGAGTTCGTCCGGCAGTCGGCGTTCATGTCCTCGGCGGCGGTGTTGCCGACCATTTTCGTCTCACTGCCCATCGGGGTGACCCTGTCCATCCAGTTCGGCCTGCTGGCCGGTCAGGTCGGCGCGACCTCGCTGGCCGGTGCTGCCAGCGGGCTCGCGGTGATCCGCCAGGGCGCGCCCATGGTGGCCGCGCTGCTGATGGCGTCCGCGGTGGGCTCGGCGATCTGTGCCGACCTGGGCTCACGCAAGATCCGTGACGAGTTGGACGCGATGGAAGTCATGGGCGTCTCGATCGTGCGGCGCCTCGTCGTGCCGCGCGTGGCGGCGGCCGTGCTGGTCGGTATCTCGCTCACCGGTGTGGTGTGCTTCGTGGGATTCCTGGCCGGCTACCTGTTCAACGTCTTCGCGCAAAACGGTGCCCCGGGCAGTTTCGTCACCACGTTCGCCTCGTTCGCCACCGTGGGCGATCTGTGGTTGACCCTGGTCAAAGCCGTGATCTACGGAATGATCGTCGCCGTCGTCGCCTGCGAGAAGGGCCTGCACACCGAAGGTGGGCCCGCCGGCGTCGCGAATTCCGTCAACTCGACGGTGGTCTCCTCGATCCTGTTGCTGATGCTGGTGAACGTCGTGTTCACCCAGCTGGCGATGATTCTGTTCCCGCGACAGGGACTGTGATGGCGACCCCGTACCGTCCGCGCGGCACGCGCACCATCATCCGGGTCTCACGGCATGCCGGTATATCCATCATGCGCATCGGGCACATGTTCTCCTTCCTGTTCCGTGCGCTGTACTCGATCCCGGTGATGCTGCGGCACTATCGCGGCGAATTCCTGCGCATCCTGTCCGACATCACCTGGGGCAACGGCTCGATCGTGGTGGGCGGTGGGACCGCGGGGGTGATCATCGTGCTCGGCGCGGCAGGCGGGGCCATTGTCGGTTTGGAGGGCTACAACGCCCTGCACCTGCTCGGGATGGAACCGACCATCGGCCTGATCGCCTCGACCGCCTCGACCAGGGAACTGGCGCCGATCATGGCCTCGCTGGCGTTCGCGGCGCAGGCCGGCTGCCGGTTCACCGCCCAGCTGGGAGCCATGGGGATCGCCGAGGAGATCGACGCCATGGAATCGATGGCCATTCGTTCGGTGCCCTACCTCGTGAGCACCAGATTGCTGGCCTCGATCGTGGCGATGGTCCCGCTCTATCTCGTCTGCCTTGCCGCCAACTACCTGGCGGTCGAGGCGGTCGTCGGGCTGTCGGGCGGACTTTCCGCGGGCACCTACCAGCACTATTTCCAACTGGTACTCAACGGGCCGGACATCGCGTATTCGCTGGGCAAGGCTGTTCTCTTCGTGATCATCACCTCGACCGTGCAGTGCTATTACGGCTACTACGCCGCGGGTGGGCCCCAGGGCGTCGGCATCGCCGCCGGGCGCGCGATGCGCGCGGCGATCTCGCTGATGATCGTGGTCAATCTGCTGCTCACCATCGCGCTCTGGGGCATCGGCGCCAGTGCCAGGCTGGGGGGCTGAGCTCATGTCTGTGCTCTTCGAGAAGGACGGCCGTGGGCCCGCCGGATGGATATTGCTCCTGCGCGGCGTCGTGGTGATCGTGGTGGTGACGCTGGGGCTCACCCTGCTGTTGCTGAAGTCGACCGGGCGATTCGATGAGAAAGTCGAGGTGACAGCGGTTCTGGAACAACTCGGCGACGGCCTGCCCACCCGCTCCGACGTGAAGTTCCGTGGAATGCTGGTCGGCATCGTCGCCGGAGTGTCCCCGGCCGGTGGGGGTTCGGCGAACCGGGTTCGGCTGATGCTCGATCCGGTTGTCGCCGAACGTATTCCGCGCACGGTCACGGCGCGGGTGGTCCCCAGCAATGTGTTCGCGGTCTCGTCGGTGCAGTTGGTCGACAACGGTCCAGGCCCCGCGCTCACGGCGAACTCCGAGATCCGGCAGGACACCAGCCTGTCCACGGTGCAGCTGCAGACCGCGCTGACGAAGCTGCGCGAGATCATCGCCGCGACAGCGCGGATCGGGTCCGCAGGCACGGTGGGTGTGCTCGCCGCGGTGGCCGAGGCGACCGACCGGCGCGGAACAGATCTGGTCGGCGCGGGTGCTCGGCTCGAGCGCATCACCGCGGAATTCGACGCGCTGCTCACCCCCGACGGCGGCCCACCCACCCTGACCATGCTCGCCGAGTCGGTCCGCGGCCTGACCGCCGCGGCCCCCGAACTGCTCGACGCACTGCACCATTCAGTGCTGCCGATGCGAACCTTCGCCGAACAGAACGACCAGCTGGCGGGGCTGCTCACCGCGGGCGGCACCACGATCGGCACGGTCGGCACCACGCTGGACCGCCGAACCGACCAGGTCGTCGACATCACGAACAACATGGGTCCGGTTCTCGACGTGTTCGCCGAGGGCTCACCGGCTTTCAGCCAGATCGTGGTGAGTATCCGGAAGCTGTCGGATCTGTGGTACCAGGAGTTCTGGAATGCCGACAGCCCACGCGGGCGCGGCAAGTTCCAGTTCCGGCTGACCCCGCACACGCCCTACACCCGCGCCGACTGCCCGCGCTACGGCGAGCTGGCAGGCCCGAGTTGCTCGACGGCACCCACCTCGGTGCCGATCGAGGAGTTGCCGCCGGTCATGGACCCGCGGACGCACCCGTCGGACCCCGGGGTCGCCGCCGGTTTGCCGCCCGAGATCACCGCACTGATCGAGCGAGCACTACTCGGCAACCAGAACGGTGCCGAATCCGTGCTGGTGCCGCTGCTGGCCGACGGTCCGTTTCCCATGGGGGGTACGAGATGAGCTATCGCCGCCCGCTGATCGGGGTCTGTCTGTTCGTGACGGTCGCGATGGCGCTGATCTGGATGACCTACGTGACCCTCGACCGAGACATCAACGGGCAGACGGAGCAATATTCGGCGGTTTTCACCGATGTCAGCGGTTTGCGGGTCGGCGATGACGTGCGGATGGCCGGGGTCAGGGTCGGGCGGGTGGACGGCATCGAACTGGCCGGAATCCAGGCCAGGGTGCGGTTCCGGGTGCAGGACGATCAAGTGCTCTACGGCGATACCAAAGCCTCGATCACCTACCAGAATGTCATCGGGCAGCGCTACCTCGGTCTCGCGCTGGCCGAGTTCGGTGCTCGGACGCCACTGGCGGCAGGCGCCGAGATTCCGGTGGAACACACCGAACCATCCTTCGATATCTCCGCGCTGCTCAACGGTTTCGAGCCGTTGTTCGGTGGCCTCGATCCCGCCCAGGTGGACAACGTCACCGGCGCGTTGATCAAGGCGCTGCAAGGTGATCAGACCTCGTTGGTGCTGCTGATCGAGCAGGTATCGGAACTGGCACAGTCGCTGGCCGGACCCGACCAGGTGCTCGGCGCGGTGATCGGGAATCTGAACCTGGTGGTCGGCGACCTGGCGCGCCACAGCGGTGAGGTGAGCGGACTCATCACCCAGTCGCGCGTCATCATCGGCGGGCTGGCCGCGCACCGCGACGAACTGCTGGCAACGCTGGACTCGACGGCGCTGGTCACCAACCGGATGGCCGGCTTGCTCCGCGATGTGGAACCGGAGCTGAACGCCATGCTCTACCGCGAACCCGGCTTCACCCGCCATTTCGAGGAGAACAAGGAGAACTTCGCCTACCTCGGCTTCAACCTGCCCGCGCTGATGAAGGGGCTGGCCAGGGTCAGCCAAGAAGGCGCGTACCTGAACACCTATCTGTGCAATTTCAACATCACCCTGCTGCCGTCGCTGACGGCGCTGGTGCCGACCGTTGTCGGCCTCGCCACGCCGAGCGGGCAACCCGAGTATTCCCCGATCTGCCGGTGAGGCGACGATGAAACAACCTGTACGACAGTGGATTCGGCTGGCGCAGCGGCCGATCGAGGATCATCCACGTGGCCTGCTCGGACTGATCGCGGTCGTGGTCCTGCTCGCCGTGACCGTCGGTGCCGTCGGCGTCAGCTCCTTCGGCGTCGGCACGGTGCGCTACGAGGCGGAGTTCGCCCAGGCGGCCGGGATCAGCAGCGGGGACTCGGTGACGATCGCGGGGGTCGCGGTCGGCACGGTCAGTGGGTCGCGGCTGGTCGGCGATCGAGTGCTGGTCTCGCTGAACATCGATTCCGCGGTGCCGCTCGGTGCCGGGACCGGGGCGGCGATCAAACTGACCACCCTGCTCGGTGCCCGGTATGTCGAGATCCGGCCCGCGGGCGATGGCGCGCTACCCGACCGGCGAATCACCTTGGAGCACACCGAGGTTCCCTACGACCTGCAGACCGCGCTGGACAACGCCACCGTCACCTTCGACCGGATCGACACCGCCCAGATCGGCGACTCGCTGACCACCCTGGCCGGGCAGTTGGAGGGAATGCCGTCGGTACTGCCCGCCATGCTGGCCAATGTGCGCGCACTGGCCGCCGTCATCGGTGAGCGGCGCGGGGAGACCAGCGCGCTGCTGGCCAGTACGGCGACACTCACCTCGGTGATCCACGGCCAGCAAGCCGATCTCGCGGCCGTGATGACCCAGGGCAGCGACCTGCTCAACGAGATCGTGGTGCGCCGCGACGCGGTGGTGCGCCTGATGAACGCGACCCGCGACCTGGCCGATCAGGTGCGCACCCTGGTGGTGCACGACCGCCCGGCCGTCGACAACCTGCTGAGCGGTCTCGAAGGGCTACTCGGCAGTCTCGCGCGCAACGACGCGCTCTTGCGTAGCACGCTCGAGATCCTGCCGATCCCGGTGCGCAACTTCGCCAATGCCTCCGGCACCGCCAACGAAGTCGACTTCACCGCGCCCGCCGGGCCGATGATCGATTCGTGGATGTGCGCGCTGGGTGGGCGTGCGGAGATGGCGAACCTGCCCCCCTACTTCGAGGATTGTCGATGAGAGCCGGACGTGCGCTGTTGAGCGTCGCTGTGGTGTTGGGGATCGGCGTCGCGGCCGGATTCGCGGACAGTCCGATCCGGGGCGAGCGCAGGGCCACCGTCACCGCGATGTTCGACAATGCCGCCGGCCTGTATGTGGGCAATGCCGTTGCCGTGCTCGGCATGCCGGTGGGGGAGGTCACCGCGGTCGAGCCGCGCGGCTCCCAGGTGCAGGTCACCTTGGCCGTCGACCGTGCGGTCTCGATTCCCGCCGATGTCAGGGCGGTCACCCTGTCGACATCGGTGCTCACCGACCGTCATGTGGAACTCACCCCCGTCTACCGGGGTGGGCCCACGCTGCCCGACGGTGCGCGCCTCGGCCTCGACCGCACCCGCACACCGGTGGAGTTCGACCGGCTGCTCGGTGCCGCCGATCGAATGGCGGGCGAACTCGAAGGTGAGCGGCCCGGTGACGGCCCGGTCGCACGGTTGCTCACCGCGTCGTCGGCGATCGCCACCGGCAGCGGTGCGCCACTGCGCGAGACCCTCGATCAGCTCGCGGTGGCGCTGAAGCTCGGCGAAGACGGTGGGGACGCCACGCGCGAGACGATCACCCAGTTGGTGAACCAACTCGCCGAACTGCTGCGCGCCGCCGCCGACAACGACCGCGTGATTCGCGAATTCGGCACCGCGACAGGGCAACTCGGCGATGTGGTGGCCGATCTCGGCATCGGCACCGGCGACACGGGCGCCCAGATCGTCGAGATCATGGGCCAGACCGACTCCCTGCTCACCGCCAACGCGGGCACCCTGGCGGCCACGCTGTCCAACGGCGCCACCGTGACCAAGGCGATGGCCGACTATCGCAGCGAGCTCGCCGAGTTCATCGACGTCACACCGCTGCTGCTGAACAACGCCTACAACGCTGTCGACTTCGACTACCGCGGTGTCCGGGTGCACGCGCTGCTGGACAAGGTCTTCTTCGGCGGTCAGCTGGTCAAGGAATTCTGCAATATCCTCGGGCTGCGCCAACTCGGTTGTGCGACAGGGACATTGCAGGATTTCGGTCCCGACTTCGGGATCACCGACATGCTCGAGGCGATGTCGAGGTTGCCGCGATGAGCGCCTGGCGTCTGTCGCGTGTCGCAGCGCTCGCGCTCGCGGCGCTGGTCTGCGGGACCGGCTGCGCGGTCGGGCTCGGCGACCTGCCACTGCCCGCTCCCGGCGGCAGCGGCGAAAGCTACACGGTGCACGCCGAATTCGAGAACGCGCTGAACCTGCCCGCCAAAGCCAAGGTGCGGTTGGCCGGCGCCGATGTCGGCGAAGTGACCGAGATGGTGGTGCGCGACTACACCGCTGTGGTGACGTTGCGCATCCGTCGTGAGGTTCGGCTGCCGTTGGGTTCCACCGCCGAACTACGCTCGGCCACCCCACTCGGCGACATCTTCGTCTCGCTGACCGCGCCCGCCGAGGCCACTCCCGCCACGCCTGCCCTGGCCGACGGCGACCGCATCGCCCGCGAGCGCACCTCCGCCGCGGCGACCGTCGAGGAACTGCTCACCACGGCATCGCTGCTGGTGAACGGCGGTGCCCTGCGCAATCTCACGACGATTGTCAACGGTCTCGGCCGCGCGGTCGGTGACCGCGGTGATCGCATGGCCGAGCTGATCGCGCAGTCGACGCGGGTGGTGCAGGCGCTGGCCGCCCGCTCGGCCGACATCCGCGCCACCTTGGCGGAGGTCGATCAACTCGCTCGCACAGTGAACGAACAATCCGGCACCATCGACGAGGTCCTCGCCGCTGCCGGCCCCGCGTTGACGACCCTGCGCGCCAACTCCGACCAGGCGCTGTCCCTGGTCGGTGAGGTCGATCAGATCTCCCAGCAGCTCGCACGGTTTCCCGGTCTCGACGGCACCGAGACCACCGGCATGATCGCCGACATCAATCGGATCGCCGAGCAGCTCAACGCCGCAGCGACCGATCCGAATGCCAGTGTGGCGGCGATGAATTCGATGCTCGGCCCGGTCATCGCGGTCACCACCAGCACCTCGGCCAGCACCGACGCGGATTTTCAGGACCTGGCACTCGGTGTGCTGCCCGATGTGAACCACCCCGGCGATCCGGAGAGCAGGCTGCCAGATGCCCGGGATTGGACGAACTTCATCGGCACGCTCACCTACACCTTGCTTCGACTGCAGGGCCGGATCGCCGGAGCCGGCCGATGACGGGCGGGGTCGGCGAGACATCGGCGCGCTTGCTGGTGAACGTGGTGGGCGCGGTCCGTGCGCGGCGGGCAGCGGCCTCGGCGGTGTCGCTGGTGCTCACGCTGGTGATCGGTGTCGGCTATCTGACTTTCGGTGCGCTGGGGGTGAATCCCACCGCGTCGACCTATCGGGTTCGCGTCCATCTCGCCGATTCGGGCGGGCTGCTGACCGGCCGGACCGTGGCGCTGCGAGGGGTGCCGGTCGGCACCGTGGAGTCGGTGGAACTCACCGGATCCGGGCTGGTCGCGGTCGCGGCGATCGACTCGCGCACTGCGGTTCCCGCCGACGGCGAGGTCCGGGTGGCGAGCCTGTCGCTGGCGGGGGAGCAGTACCTGGACTTCCGGCCCACCGGGGACGACGGCCCCTACCTGACCGACGGCGCGGAGATCGCGGTGGAACGCACCAGCACGCCGACTCCGCTGTGGCAAACCCTGAGTCAGCTGGATTCCACGCTGGCTCAGGTGGATCCGGCTCAGCTCGCGGCGGTCGTCGACGGGTTCGGGGTGGGACCGCGGGGACCGGAGAAGTTGGCCGACATCATCGACGGCGGAGTCTTCCTGATCTCCACCCTCGACGCGGTGCTGCCACAGCTGGTCGGCCTGCTCCGGGACAGCAGGCAGGTGCTCGGGACCGTGCGTGACTTCGGCCCCGGTCTCGACGGATTCGCCACCGACATGAACGAGGTGATGGCCGGGGTGAGTGCGAAATCCGGTGGCTACGCGGCCCTGCTCGACGCGACGCCGGGAACGTTGCGTGCGCTGGACGCGGTGCTCGTCCAGAACGCCGACGGCGGCGGGAAGCTGCTCGACAACCTGGGTGTCGTCGCCGATGTCACCGGCGCCCGAGTGCCGGCGTTCCAGGAATTCTTCTTCCCGACCGAGCGCGGCGGATCCACCCTCGACGCGATCGCGGTCGCCTTCCACGACGGTGGCGTCTGGGGCCTGGTGAACCTGTATCCCCGCTACTCCTGTGACTACGACCTGCCTCGCAGATCGCCGTCGCTGCCCGATTTTCCCGAGCCGTACCGATACACCTACTGCCCCAACACCGATCCTTCGGTGCTGATCCGTGGTGCTGCCAACGCTCCGCGCCCGACCGGCGCCGCGATCCCCGGCCCGCCGCCGCCCGGCGAGCCCACTGTCCGCCAGACGATGCAGACACCGGTCGGACCGCTGTCGCTGCCGCTGACCTTCGCCGGCCCGCCGTTGCCGGACCCGCCTCCCGCTCCGCACCGATGACCGGACCACAGCCGACCCAGCCCGATCTCTACCGCGAGGAACGACACCATGAGTGATACCGACATTGCCGTAGCCGACCTGTCGACCGACGAGGTGAAAGAGACTGCCGAGAAGCATGATTCGCCCTCGCCTGCGCGGTCCGACGAATCCACGGCCGCTGAATCGGACGCGGCTGCCACAGAGTCGGGGTCCGACGATCCGCCGTCGACCGAAGGAAAGGACCGGGTCAGGCGCCTGGCGAGTGTCGCGCGTCGCGCGGCCGTTCCCGCGCTCGCGCTCATCGCGGTCGCCGCGCTCGTCGGCGCGGGCGTGTTGGGCTGGCAGCTGCGCGAGGAGCGGGCGGTGGACAGCGCGGCCGAGGCGGCACTGCAGGCGGCCCGGGCTTATGCGGTGACCCTGACCAGCGTCGATTCGAGCAACCTCGATCGCGACTTCACCGCGGTGCTGGACGGGTCGACCGGCGAGTTCCGGGACATGTACACCCGCTCGAGCGGTCAGTTGCGCCAGCTGCTGCAGGAGAACAAGGCAACCGGCAAAGGCGCGGTCCTGGACGCGGCGGTGAAGTCGGCGACCGAGACCGAAGTCGAGGTGCTGCTGTTCATCGACCAGACGGTCACCAACGCCGCCTCCGCCGATCCGCGCGTCGATCGCAGCCGCGTGTTGATGACGATGCAACTCGTCGACGGGCGTTGGTTGGCGAGCCGGGTCTACCTGCCCTGAATTCGTCAGCATTCATTTCGCCCGCACTCTCTTATTGCCGTAAGAGAATGCTATTCTCACTTGAAGATAATGCAGTTTCCGAGGAGGATCCGAATGACCGATTTCGACACCGTCGACTACTTCGCCGATCCAGCGCTGGTGCCGGATCCGCACCCCTATTTCGACCACCTGCGCGCGCAGTGCCCAGTCAAGAAGGAATCGCACTACGGGGTCTACGCGGTGACCGGCTACGACGAGTCGGTGGAGGTTCTTCGCGACGCGAACCTGTTCTCCTCGGCGGTCGCCGTCGGCGGCCCGTTCCCGCCGTTGCCCTTCGCGGTCGAGGGTGACGACATCACCGATCTCATCGAGGCGCATCGCGCGCAACTACCGATGTTCGAGCACATGGTGACCATGGACCCGCCGCGACACACCTTCGCGCGGTCCGTACTGAACCGGCTGCTCACGCCGGCGCGGCTGAAGGAGAACGAGGACTTCATGTGGCGGCTGGCCGACCGCCAGCTCGACGAGTTCCTCGCGGCGGGCAAGTCGGAATTCCTGGCCGAGTACGCCAAGCCGTTCTCGCTGCTGGTGGTGGCCGACATGCTCGGCGTGCCCGAGGAAGACCACCAGCAGTTCAGAATCGCGCTCGGTGCGGCGCAACCCGGCCAGCGAGTCGGCGCGCTCGACAGCGAATCCCTCGCCACCAACCCCCTGGCATGGCTCGACGACAAGTTCGTCGGCTACATCTCCGAACGCCGCGACAATCCGCGCGATGACGTGCTCACCTCACTCGCGCTGGCGAAATACCCGGACGGTTCCACCCCCGAGGTGATCGACGTAGTGCGTTCGGCCACCTTCCTTTTCGCCGCCGGGCAGGAGACCACGGCCAAACTGCTCAGCGCCGCGATGCGGATCCTCGCCGACCATCCCGAAGTGCAACAGGCGCTGCGCGATGACCGCAGCCTGATCCCCACCTTCATCGAAGAGACGCTGCGGATGGACTCGCCGGTGAAGTCCGGATTCCGGCTCGCCACGCGCGCCACCACCGTCGGTGAGGTGGACATCCCGGTCGGCTCGACGGTGATGTTCTGCCCCGGTGCGGCGAACCGCGACCCCCGCCGATTCGAGGATCCGCACGAATTCCGCCTCGACCGCGCCAACTTCCGCGAGCACATGGCGTTCGGGCGCGGCGTGCACTCCTGCCCCGGCGGCCCGCTGGCCCGCGTCGAGGGCCGGGTGTCGATCGAGCGGATTCTGGACCGGATGCTCGACATCGGCATCGACGAAGCCCATCACGGCGCGCCCGATGACCGGACCTACCGCTACGAGCCGACATTCATTCTGCGCGGCCTCAGCGATCTGCACATCACCTTCACTCCCAATCCCTGAATTCCCCTGAACGAGAAGAGGTTCACCATGACCGGACGGGTCGACGGCAAAGTCGCCTTCATCACCGGCGCGGCACGCGGCCAGGGTCGCAGCCACGCGGTGCGGCTGGCCCAGGAAGGCGCCGACATCATCGCCATCGATGTCTGCAAGCAGCTCGACAACGTTCCCTTTCCGATGTCCACCCCCGAGGACCTGGCCGAGACCGCGGAACTGGTGAAGGCCGAGGGCCGCCGGGTGGTGACCGCCGAGGTCGACGTGCGCGACTACGACGCGCTCAAGCAGGCCGTGGACAGCGGTGTGGAGCAGCTGGGCAAACTCGACATCATCGTCGCGAACGCCGGTATCGGCAACGAGGGCGGTCCGCTGGCCGACCTCGACGAGACGCTGTGGGACGACATGATCGCCGTCAATCTCGGCGGCGTCTGGAAGACCGTGAAAGCCGGTGTGCCGCATCTGATCGCCGCCGGTGGCGGCGCCGTCGTGTTGACCGGTTCGGTCGGCGCGCTCAAGGCCTACCCCAACGTCGGGCACTATGTCGCTGCCAAGCACGCGGTGGTGGGCTTGATGCGCACGTTCGCCGTGGAGCACGGCCACCAGTCCATCCGGGTGAACTCGGTGCACCCCACGCACGTGAGCACCTCCATGTTGCTCAACGAGGGCACCTACAAGCTGTTCCGCCCCGACCTGGAGAACCCGGGGCCGGCCGACCTCGAGCCGATCTGCCGGATGTTCCATACCCTGCCCACACCGTGGGTGGATCCGGCGGATGTCAGCAATGCCGTGCTCTACCTGGTTTCCGACGAGGCCCGGTTCGTCACCGGCGTATCGCTGCCGGTCGACGCCGGCAGCATGCTCAAGTAGCGCGGAGGCATCGATGCTGTTCGAGTTCGACTCCGATCAGCGGTTGTTGCGCGAGATCGTCCGTGACGTCACGGCGAAAGAGTGCCCACCACCGCTGATCAGGGACGTCGTCGACAAGGGCGCCGATCCCGCCGCGCTGTGGCAGACCTATGTCGGCCTCGGCTGGACCGAACTCGCCGATCCCGCCGCGGCGGTCGAGCTCGGCATCGTGTTCGAGGAACTGGGCAGGGCGACCGACCCCACCCCGTTCCTGGCGACGATGTCGCAGTTCGCCCCGCTGGTACCGGAAGCGGGACGGATCGATCGCCCGGGGGCCGCGGTGTACGGCGGGATCTCCGCCGTCCACGACGGTGCGGGCTATCGCCTGCACGGCACCGCGCACCACGTGCTCGACGGCGACCGAGCAGCGCGACTCGCCGTGGTCACCGACGCCGGTGTGTTCGTGGTCGACGCCGACGCGGTTAGTACCCGCCGCATACCGGCTTTCGACCCGGTATTGCACCTGGCCGACGTGACATTCGATGCCGTCGCGGTGGCCGCCTCGGACCGGGTCGACGTCGATGTGGTGCGCGCCCGCCAGTGCGCGATCACCGGCATGGCGCTGACCACCGTCGGCGCCTGTCGGCGGATCCTCGACCTGGCGCTCGAGCACGTACGCGGCCGCAGCCAGTTCGGGGTACCGATCGGCTCGTTCCAGGCGGTGCAGCACAAGGCGGCCGATATGCACGTCGCGATCGAACGGGCGCGAGCGCTCGGCTTCTTCGCCGCGCTGTGTCTGGCCGCCGACGACCCCCGCCGACAGCTGGCCGCGTCCATGGCCAAAGCCGCTGCGGGAGAGTGCCAGTCGCTGGTCTTCAAGCACGGTGTGCAGCTGTTCGGGGCCATGGGTTTCACCTGGGAGAACGACCTACAATTCGCGCTCAAACGCGCCAAGGCCGGCGAACTGCTGCTCGGCGGCGCGGCCGAGCACCGGGCCATCGTGGCGGAGGAATACCGTGCAACTCACCTTTGATCCTGATGTCGAGGAATTCCGCGCCGAGTTCGTCGGGTTCCTCACCGAACACCTGCCGAGCGAGGCGGAGGCGATCCAGCGGTCCGAATCCAGCGCGCACGTCCCGGAGTGGGCGCGGCGCTGGCAACGACTGCTGTTCGACAGCGGTTGGCTGCTGCCGACCAACACACCGGAGTTCGGTGGCCGCAATGCCTCGGTCCTGCAGCAGTACGTCTATCTCGAGGAACTCTCCAAGCGGCGGATCTACCACAGTTTCAACCCACAGGGCGTCGGGATCATCGCCGCCTCGCTCCTGTCGTTCGGCACCGAGGAACAGCAGCGCGACTGGGCCGTGCCGATCCTGCGCGCCGAGATCACCGCGGCGCTGGGGATGAGCGAACCCGGTGCGGGGTCCGATCTCGCCGGGCTGCGCACCCGGGCGGTACGCGACGGGGACCACTATGTCGTAGACGGCCAGAAGGTCTGGACCTCCGGTGCCCACGATGCCGACGTGCTGCTCACCTTCGTGCGCACCGATCCGAACGCGCCCAAACACAAGGGGATCAGCGTTCTGTTGATCCCGACCGACACCCCGGGCGTGACGGTGCGGCCGTTCGCGTCGGCGTGCGCCGCCGATGACCTGGATTTCAACGAGGTCTACTTCGAAGGCGTCCGGGTGCCGGTGGCCAACCGGGTAGGGCTGGAGAACGAGGGCTGGTCGGTGGCCACCGGTTCGCTCGGCCACGAGCGCACGCTGCTCTGGCTCAGTTTCGCCAACCGCCTCGAAGACATGCTCGTCGACTTCCGCCCGCGCACCGCACTCGACAGCGACGGCTACGCCCGACTGGTGATGGACAGTTTCGCGCTACGGCTGCTCGGCTCGGCCGCCCTCGGCAGGGAATCACGCGGCGAGCAGGATGTGGCGACCCTGTCCGTACTCAAGGTGCTCGGTTCCGAGGCAGTGCAGTCGGCGGCCGAACGGGCCCTGGACAACATCGGCCCAGCCGGTCTCGCGCATCCCGCGGTGAGCGCACCACCGAACCCGCTGAATCTGGAGTGCTTCACCAGCAGCTGGTTCGAGCGATACCTCCGCAGTTTCGCCGGCACCATCGCCGGCGGCACCTCGGAGATCCAGCGCAACATCATCGCCCAACGGGTACTCGGCCTGCCACGGGCCTGACCAGGACAAGGCCACGGCCGAGTGGATTCGTCAGACCTCGAAGCGTCCGACGAATCCACTCGGTGGCGCGTCCGCACTCAGTGTTGCGGGTAGCCGGCGGTCGCGTCCGGTGTGATACCGAAGGTGTTGAACGCCATGGCCAAAGTGGCATAGCAGCCGACGGTGAAGACCAGGTCCATGCGCTGGCGGTCGTCGAGTCGGACGCCGAGAGCTGTCCACGTCTCGTCGGACAACGCGGATTTCTCGTCGAGTTCGTCCACCGCGTCCAGTACCAGGCGATCGAATTCGTCGGCCGCGGTGCCGTTGCGCCGTGCCGCTTCGATATCGGCCTCGGTGAGTCCGGCATCGCGACCCATCGCGGCGTGGTGCTGCCATTCGTAGTCGCAGTCGCGGCGGTGTGCCACGCGCAGGACGGCCAGCTCGCGTAACCGGGGTTCGAGGGTGGAGCTGAACTGCAGGTGCACGTTGAAGCCGAGGAACGCGCGAGTCAGTTGTGGGTGGCGGACCAGGACCGACAGCGCGTTCCCGGCCCCGGCTGGATTGCGCCGCTCCGGTGGCAGCATTCGCGCCAGTGCCTTGTCGACCTCGTCATCCCACTGGTCCTCGGGAAGCGGGGAAAGGCCCATGATGGCCTCCTGCCCGGCGCGTGGAGATCAACCAGGCGCCACTCGAAATGGATACACTCTTCACCGAAGAGAATACACTTCTCCAATAACGAGAGCGATATTCGGGCACTCAAAGCTTCGCTCTGCCTCCACTGAGCAACCGGTATCGGTTTCACTGAGTGCGCGCAACCGATGCGAGTGCGTGGACCGCGTCCCGGTCCGCGCCCAGTGCCGACGCTCGCCCGGCGATCCTGGGAGATGCAGGCCGGGCAGCGACCTGGCGGGGGAGTGCGGGAGTCGTTGGAAGCGCGGCATATTCGGCCGCGACCGCACTCAACGACACCTCGATCAGTTCACCACCGCCGCGGGCCAGCGCCTCGGAGACCGACCGTGCCGCTTCCAGTCCGGTGAGCGGGTCGGCGATCGCGTCCGCGCAGAAATAAGGACCGCCCTCGGCGATGCCGACCAGTCCACCCGCGACCGCGGCGTCATCGCCGAATCCGGCCCGGTTCGCACCGATTCCGCTGCCGTGGGCGGTGATCCGCGCCCACACCCGGCCGGGTCGGGCCGGCAGGTCGGGGCCGAGTCCACGCCGGGTCAATGCCGAAGGGCGCGAGGACTCCAGGACCACGTCGGCACGAGCGAGCAGGGTGCGCAACGTCTCGGGTTCATCGAAATCGATGGAACAGCAGAGCTTTCCGGCGTTCATCCAGTCGAAGAATCGCGGTGTGCGGCGGGTGCCGTCCGGGCGTGACGGGCTTTCGACCTTGATGACGGTGGCGCCCGCTTGCCTCAACAGCCTGCCGCACAAGGGACCGGCCCACATCGAGGACAGGTCGACCACCAGGCAACCGGATGGGCTCCGCGGTGGTCCGACGGGCCCGATCCGCCGAACGACCGGCGCGGCGGGTGCCTGCTCGCCGAGTGCCGCCACGGGCAGCCCGAGCAGGCGGGCTCGCGCCGTGACTTCCGCCGCCGGAATGTTCGTGGCCCACTCGGTGATCGCTGCCCAGTGGTCCGACACAGTGGCGGTTTCGAGCAGCGCGGGAATCGCCTCCCGGTCGACATCTCGGGCCAGGGTGAGCGCGCACCACCCGTCCCGGGTCGCGATCAGTCGCGTTGCCCCGCCCGCGGAGATCCGACCTCGGCGCGACAGCCCGAGTAACGCGGCCCGCCCGGTCAGTTCGACACCCACATCGATCGCAATCCCGGTGCGCGCGGTGAATCCGTCGGCGACCGCGCGGGCGCGGGGCAGAATCGCGGCTCGGCTCTGATCCGGAGCGCCGTCCGGGTCACCGGTGAGCCACAGTGCCCCGCAGGTGGCCCAATCGGTGGCTGTCACAGTGTTGCGGTGGAGTGCGCCGTCGATGGTGGCGTGGCGTCGTCAGGTCCGACGATCTCGTCCACCAGCCCCCAGTCCAGCGCGGTGGGTGCGTCGATCACGCTCCCGCTGAGCACCATGTACGCGGTGCGCCAGCGACCGATTCGGCGTGGCACGCTCACTGTTCCGCCCGCGCCGGGAATCAACCCGAGCCGCAGTTCGGGCAGCCCGACGACGGCGTCGGGGTGGGCGCTCACCGTGCCGCAGAAGGCGGCCATCTCGAGTCCGCTACCCGTTGTGCGGCCGTGGATGTGGGCCCGAAGGTTCGGCCCGAGACGCTGTGCGAGCGCGTGGAGCGCACGCGCCGGGCTGTATCTGGTGCGAGCCAGGTGGGCGCTCGCCACATCGGTGAAGGTCCCGAATTCGGCCAGATCGCCACCGCTGCAGAACGTGGGACCGTTGCCGGTGAGTTCGACCGCGCGGATCGAATCGTCCCAGCGGGCAATGGCCAGCGCGTCGAGCAGCGCGGCGCGCGTCCGATCGTCGAAAGCGTTGTGCCGGTGCGGGCGATCGAAGCAGATGTGCAGCGTCTGCCCGTCGCGGCGGATCACGAGTGGGTCGCCGAACTCGGGTGTGCGGCTCTTCGTCACGCGGTCGCGCAGCCAGGCGGCGAACTCCGGCCCGCCCTGCAGGGTGGAGTACGCCAGAGATTCGATGAGCAGCCCCTGGTCGAAACCCGTTCCTGGCTGACCGGCGCGCAGCACGTCGTCGCAGACGGTCGCGGCCAATGGACTACTGGTGCAGTGACTGTCGAGACGATCGAGCGCGTCGGCGACCGACGGCACGGTCACCACCCGTGGGTCGACCGATGCCGTCGCGGTCAGGGTCAGGGTGGCGTGCTCGAGCCAGTAGGCGCCCGCGGCGGCTGCGGGATCGTCGGCCACCGCGATGACAACTCCGGGAGGTGTCGCCGCGGCATCGAAATCTGGATCGGCTAGCGCATCGACTACACGGATCACGGTTTGCCCGCCTCTTCAGCTCGCAGTCACTGTGAGTGAATATGCTATTCTCTTCTACGGAGAATGCAATATCACGGCACTTGATGTACGGACGGCCCTCAGCGTGCCGTCGAGCGGTGCGGGCGGAGAGGGCGCGACATGAGCATTTCGCTGCTGCTGGAAATGGCGGCGTCGAGCAACCCCGATCGGCAGGCGGTGGCCTGCGGGCAGGTGCACTGGACCGTGGCGCGACTGCGGGAGCTGGCACAGGGAGGGGCCGGTGTGGTGGCCGACTCCGGCGCTCGCAGCCTCGTCTATGTCGGGACCGGCGGGCATCTGCTACCGCTGTTGCTGTTCACCGCCGCTGACGCTTCGGTGCCCTTCACGCCACTGAACTACCGGCTCGGTGCCGATGCCCTCGGTGCGCTGATCGCACGACTCGACACCCCGCTGCTCGTCTGCGATGACGAGTTCCACGAGATCGTCGCGCGCGAGGTATCGGGTTCCGGTGTGGCCGTTGTGCGTTCGGCGCGGTTCCTGGAACAGGCTGCTGTGGCCGCGCCGGTCTCGGTGGCGGCGGATCCCGAACAGGTCGCGGTCGTGCTGTTCACCTCCGGCACCACCTCGACCCCGAAAGCGGTCGAACTCACGCACAACAACCTGGTCAGCTATATCACCGGCACGATCGAATTCGATTGCGCCACAGCGCAGGACGTGGCGTTGGTGTGCGTACCGCCTTATCATATCGCCGGTATCGGTGCGGCGATGTCACACCTGTACGCCGGACGAAAAGTGGTGTACCTGCGCGCGTTCGACGCGGCCGAATGGATCGCCGCGGTCAATCGCGAGGCGGTCACCACGGCAACCGTCGTGCCGACGATGCTCGCCCGCATCGTCGCCGAGCTGCAACGCACCGGCGCGACGCTGCCGTCGCTACGGACCCTCGCCTACGGTGGCTCCAAGGTCGCCCTGCCGCTGTTGCGGTCAGCACTGAACCTGCTGCCCGAGGTCGGTTTCGTCAACGCCTACGGCCTGACCGAAACCAGTTCCACCATCGCTGTTCTCGGGCCGGATGAGCACCGCGCCGCCCTGACCTCGGACGATCCGGCGGTGGCGCGCAGGCTCAGTTCGGTCGGCACCCCGGTCCCCGGTATCGAGCTGCAGATCCGCGACGCGAGCGGTGCCGTGCTGCCCGCGGGCCGGACGGGTGAGCTCTACGTGCGCGGGCCCCAGGTATCGGGTCGCTACACCGGGATCGGCTCGGTCCTCGATGCGTTCGGCTGGTTCGCGACCAAGGATGTGGCCGAACTCGACGTCGACGGATTCCTGTATATCGGTGGACGTTCCGACGACACCATCATCCGCGGCGGGGAGAACATCGCCCCGGCCGAAATCGAAGACGTGCTGGTAGAGCACCCCCGGGTGCGCGAGGTCGTCGTCATCGGGATCGATGATCCGCAGTGGGGTCAGATCATCGTCGCGGTGGTGGTACCGGACGGGGACCGCGAGCCGGACCCGCAGGAGTTGCGTGAGTTCGTCCGCGCGAGCCTGCGCGGCTCGCGAACCCCGGACCGGGTCGTTTTCCGGAACACGCTGCCCGCGACGCCGACCGGGAAGATCCTGCGGCGCGACCTGGTCGCGGAGTACAGCTCGCAACCGGTGCCCGGCGGCACCGCGGGTAGATAGTCACAGAAGGAGAAAGTGCCAATGGTCAACAACGGTGCGCGACTGCGCAGCCAGGTGTGTGACACCGAAGTCATCGTGGTGAAAGCGGGCAGCAGTCTCGACGATCTGCGGGCCGGGGGAGTGCCGATGATTCCACTCGAGAATGCGCGGGCCGACGGTGAGCCCGACGTGAAATTCGCTGACGGGAATGTGCTGGGAAAGCGCTACGTCGACGAGTCCGGCGCCGAGGTTCTCGTGACCAAGGCGGGTGCGGGCACGCTCAGCATTGGCACCGAGCCGCTGGCCGTGAAAGGTGCTGCGCCGCTTCCGGCAAGCGACTGACCTGCAAGGGCGACCGGGCCGCCGACACAATGGTGTCGACGGCCCGGTCCGCTATGTGCACGTGTTTCACGGGCGCGTGCGGAACATCGCCTCCTGGGCGTAGGAGGCCACCAACTCGCCGTTCTCGGTGAGCACGTCGCCGCGGCCGAAGATGCGGCCTTCGGCCAGGATCGGGCTGTGCTGGCGCAGCACCTGCCAGGCGTCGCTGCGGACCGGCCGATGGAACCACAGCGTGTGGGAGGTGACCGCGGACAGGAATTGCGTGCCGTTGCCGGTGTGGCTTATCCCGTCCTCGGGTCGCAGTGCCGTCCCGATCAGGGTCAGGTCGGTGGCATAGGCGGTCAACGGGGCACTCAGTTCCGGTGCGACCGGTGGGGTGCGCATCCACATCGTGTACGTGGGCGGACCGGCCGCGGTGCTGTCGAGGTCGTCGGTGGAGCGGGCCTCCCACGGCAGCAAGGGAAACGCCACCTCGTGCTCCGGGCCGAGCGGTTCGTCGACGGCCGGCAGGGTCTGGCGCCCAGGGCCGTCCTCGGGAGTGTGGAGCGAGGCCACGGACGTCGCGATCACCTGATCGCCCTGGTAGGCGAGGAGGGTGGCGGTGGCGAAGGAACGGCCTTCGTGCTGGATGGTCGCCTCGTACCGGATCGGTGTGTCCGACCGTCCCTCTCGGGTGAAGACCGTGTGCAGCGACTTCACGCTCTTGTCCGGGACGGCGAGCCGGGCGGCCACCACGAGCTGTCCCAGGATCTGACCGCCGAAGACTCGGTGGTAGGGCAGGGTCTGGTTCACGGCCTCGTAGGCGATGGTGTCGGTGCTCGCCGCCGGTTTCAATTCCAGGCACGCGAGCAGGTCGTTCCACATGTCGGGCATGCAATCAGTGTAATATACATTCTCATTGGAAGAGAATGCCCTTCTCGGCATTGGTGCGACGGAGGTCGAATGGCGATCACACCGGATCAGCAGACGTCGGCGATGTCGTCCGTCTCGGAGATGCTGCGGATCTTCGACGTCGAGCCCGACGGTCCGAGCAGCTTCGTCGGCGCCAGCGATGGCGGCGCGCGACAGGTGGTCGACGGTACCCAGTTGCTGGCACAATCTTTGGTCGCCACCGCGAAGACGTTGCCGGACAAGGTTGTTCGGTCGGCGCACGCGGTGTTCAGTCGCGCGGTCGACGCTGCGGTGCCGGTGCGGTTCACCGTGGATGTGACGCACTGCGGCCGTTCCATGGCGAGCACCGTGGTCGCTGTCGAGCAGGCAGGCCGACGGTGTGCCACCGTATCGGTGCTGGCCGATACGCCGACCGAAGACGTTGTGCGCCATCATGTGCCGCGCCCCGCGGTGCCGGGGCCAACGGTCGCGCTGCCCGCGAATATGCCCATGATCGGCCGGAATCTGCGCGTCGTCGGAGTCGCCGATGTGAACGACCCCGACGAAGTGGGCCCGCCGGAACTGCACGCATGGCTGCACTACGACCCGGTTCCCGAACGCGACGATCTGGGCAAGGCGCTGTTGGCCCACTTCACCGGGCACTTGTCGGTGTCGACCACCCTGCGAGCGCACCCCGGGATCGGCACCGCGCAGGCGCACCACGGCCTGTCCACCGCGGTCATGACCGTCTCGGTGCGGTTCCATGAGCCGGTCGAGTGGGCGGGATGGTTGCTGTACTCCCATGAGAGCATCCAGATCGGCGCCGGAATGTCGTGCGTGCGTGGACTGGTGCACACTGAAAGCGGCCGATTGCTCGCCTCGTTCACCCAGGAAGCGATGATCCGCAGGCCGCGTGTCGACGAGGCGACAGTGCCCGCGCGCGCGAGGCTGTGACAGGAGGATTTCGATGACCGATCACCCCGGGTTCGTGACCCGCCCCGACTACCGGATAGACATCCACGCCCGCCGCAACCGGGTCACCGTCCACGTGGGCGGGCTGCTGGTCGCGGAATCGGTGCGGGCGCTGCTGGTCGACGAGCAGGATCACGGAGTCGTCTTCTATCTGCCCCGCGAGGATGTCGGCGTCTCGCTGCGCAGAGTCCCCGATTACCGCACTACGTGCCCGTTCAAGGGCGAAGCCACCTACTGGCGCTTCGACGGCGACGGCGACGAGCCGCTGGTGTGGAGCTACGAGGACCCGGCCCCGCAGGTCGCGCGGCTGCGCGGACACGTGGCGTTCTACCAGGATCGGGTGACACTGCGCGTCGGTGCCGCGACGCCTGCTGTCAGCGGTCGCTGAGCGGTCGGCGCCGGGAGGACCTGTCCCAGCGCTGACGGGCTCATCGGCCGCGGTTCTCGCGCGGGGCTCCCCGCCATCCGCACGGGAGCCCGCAGGTCGGCTGCAGTGTCGTGTCCGTGCGTCCGTCGGCGAAAATGCGCAGCGTTTCGGTGGCCTCGGCGGGATAGCCGCAGTCCGGGCATTTCTCGAAGAAGTCGAGTGCCTGGTGGACCGCCTGCGACTGGGGCTTCTCCTGGGGGGCGGGTAGATTCGGGCGCGGCGACGCAACGACGACATCGGGCCGCCGCCGCCGGACATCCGCGGTTCGAGGTGCACCTTTGCGTGCTGCGGCGCTGCCGGTGGTGTGTGTTCCCATGATGTCCGTTTTCTGTGTGATCAGTCTGCGTCGCAGGTGCGGAGAATCGCATTTTCATCCTATCTGGTACCAGTGGATCTGTGACGGCCAATTGCGGCGAAATATGTTGAACTACAAGCGAGAATGACGTTATCGTTGATGCCATGAACTGGTACGTCGATGGACGAAGTGAACAGGGCTGCCGCACGGTGACGGCGAGTGGAGCCGTTCGATGAGCGGGGAACCGATCGGCCCGGTGTGGATGTTCTGTCCGGCGGACCGCGCCGAGCGGTTCGCCAAGGCGGCGGCGTGCGCGGACACGGTGATCCTGGACCTGGAGGACGGTGTCGGTGCGGACGCGAAAGTCGCTGCGCGCGAGGCGATCCGGGGATGTGAACTGGATCCGGCGCGGACCATCATCCGGATCAACCCGCTGGGTTCGGCGCATTTCGCGCTCGACATCGGCGTCATCGAGCGCACGCCCTACCGCCGACTCATGCTCCCGAAAGCCGAAACCGGCGACATCCCGTCGGTATTGGGCGGCTACGACATCGTCGCACTGGTGGAGACCCCGGCCGGTGTTCGGCAGCTCGACGACATCGCCCGGTCGCCCACGGTGATCGCCGTGATGTGGGGTGCCGAAGACCTCGTCGCCGCCCTGGGCGGAAGCTCGTCCCGGCACGCGAACGGCACCTATCGCGATGTCGCCAAGCACCTGCGCTCGGCCACGCTGCTCGCGGCGAAAGCCCACGGCAAGCTCGCTGTCGACGGGGTCTATCTCGACATCCCCGATCTCGACGGACTGGCCGCGGAATCCGTCGACGCCGTCGCTTCCGGATTCGACATCAAGGTGGCCCTGCATCCCACGCAGGTCGCGGTCATTGCCGATGCGTACCGCCCCGAGGCCGGCGAACTCGACTGGGCGCGGCGCGTCCTGGCCGCGGCGCAGCACTCGCGGGGAGTCTTCGCCGTCGACGGTGCGATGGTGGACGCGCCGATCCTGACCCATGCTCGCCGGATCGCCGCACGCGCGGATGGTGCGTACACCGACCGGCGGTAGCGAATGGTGTCGACGACTCAGATCGCGGACCGGGCCATATTCGTGCCGCCGAGTCAGGGTCGACGCGGTGTGGCGGCGGGTTCAACCGCCACGTCGAGCGAGTAGTAGGTCGAGCAGACCGGCCTCGCGCCCCTGCTCGGTCACCATGCCGCGCGCTGTGCGCTCGACTTCGCCGCCGGCGAGCAGTGCGTCGGCGGCGGCGGCCATCTGGATTCCCCCGTAGTGGTGGCGGCGCATGAGCTGGAGGAACAACACCGCCGCCTGCTCGCCGCGGGCGGCGCCGAGCTGGTCGAGTTCGGCGGTGCTCGCCATTCCCGGCATCGCCGGGCTGCCCGGCGTCGGGGCCGTAGCGCTGTGCCTGTGTGCCTCGGACTGCTGCATCCAGGCCATGGGATGCGCGGCGGTGACCGGTGCGTCGACCAACCGCAACCAGCCGAGCAGCATTCCCAGTTCGGTGCGCTGGGTGTCGGCTATCTGGTCGGCCAACGTCGTCACCGATGGCTCCACACCGGGATCGAGTCGCTGCACCAGCATCAATGCCTGAGTGTGATGGGCGACCATGTCCTGCGCGAAGCCGATTTCGGTCGCGTTCAACACCGGCCGTCGCGTGGGTTCATCCGAGATCAGCACCGGCCGCATCGCCATGCCCATCGACAGCAGCAACACGGCGAGACCCGCCATAGTCACCACACGGAAAAGGCTGTGCTGGTTCATGATCCGGTGATCGATGCCTGATCGGCGGGCGGGGTGTACACCGTGGGTGCGAGCTCGAGCGCGAGAAATCCGTTGTCCGCGCAAGTGGTCCACAGCTGGTTCCCACGCCACTCGGGCGGCGAGAAGCACCAGTCCGTGGACAGGTCACCGGAAGTCAGCATGCCGGTGCGCGAACTGAGTGCCTGCTGCGGATCGAACTGTCCCTGCAGTATCGCCTGAACCACGCTCGGCGCCGCGAGCAACGGTGGCCCGATGATCGAGGTGCGCGCGTGCAGCGAGTTCGACAGCTCGGCGTTCTCGTCGATGCGCGCGGGCGGGTTGAAGTAGGCGATCTCACGAATCGCCGCAGGATCGCGCACGTCGAACACGCGGATGCCGGAGGAAGTCCAGCTGCAGGCCAGCGCGGTGGGGTCGGTCGGTCGGTCGGCGGCGCAGTAGTGCGCGTCGTAGGCGAACAGTGAGCCGCCCGAGGCCGAGGCGATCAGGCTGTCCTGGTTCTCCGCCAGGTTGATCGCGAGTTTGATCGACTGCGCCAACCGGGGTCGGCGATCGTCGCTGACATCGATGAGCTTGACCCCACCAGAACCCGCCTCGTCGACGGCGAACACATAGGGCACCCCCTGGTAGGTCACGGGAACGGCATGCTGGGTCGCCCAGCCGTCGGACCATGGCATATCGGCCAGTTCCAGCACGCGCGGTTCGGCGTCACGACGCTGCACCGTGCTGATGTCGAGGACCTTGAGACCACCGGTGTTGTTGGCCAGATACATTCGGTTGCCATCGGGTGAGATGCCGAATCCGTGCATCGACAACCCGGCCAGGCCCTGCCAGATCACGTGTGGGTTCGCCGGATCAGTGAGATCGACGGCGCTGAGTAGCCCGGGCGCGGTTCCCGATGCCCAGTAGGTCCGCCCGTCCGGGGAGAAGCCGCCCTCGTGAGCGGTGATCGGTATCGGCTGCGCCAGGTCGGTTCCAGGGCCCGGATTGAGCAGACGCGGGTGCGCGCAGTCCGAGATGTCATAGACCGACAGCAGCCCCGCACCGGTCAGTGCGGGAACGCCTGCCCCGACCAACAGTTTTCGCGCCGCGTTGACCTTGAGGGTTTCCCAGGTCCCCGCGAGCATGGCGGGTTCGGTGAGAGTCGCGGTGTGTACCGCCGCGGTCGGGTCGGCGACATCGAGCACGCGCACGCCTGCGTCGGGGCCGAACGGATCTCCGGCGAAGATGCTGCCGATATAGGCGCAGTGGTCGTAGGTCACCGAGGTGACACCGCCACCGCGGGCCGCCGAGCTGCCGAGCAGGCGCATATTGCATCGGAAGCCGTCACGGCTGCGGCCGCTGTCACGGTCGACGGCGGGAACATCGCCCTGCAGTCCGGTTTCCGGGAGGGATCCGGGCGAACAGTCGGCCGGGCTCACCGCCTGCCCCGTCGGTGCACCGGTGGCCGGCTGGATGGATGCCGCGCCGAGCGGCATCAGCAGCGTTACCGCCGCGACGGCGGCGCAGCGTCGCGCCGTCCGTGTGTACAAGGAGGTCATGGGTTGGAATCGGCCCCGAGAATGGGGTCGCCTTTCATGGAAGCTGTTGGCGGCTGCAGCATTCAGATGCAGCCGTCGTCTGCCACATCCATGAGTAACCGTGTTACTGATTGCGCGACGCTACCACTGGAGGACGATGGAGAGAGCTGAATCGGCAGTATTCGCACACGCCGTCGGGTGTAGTGCCCGCGAAGTCTGTCGTCAGCGCGGGACCGGGGCGTAGGGGCCGCCGTAAGGAGTCGGAATGGTCAGCGGTCCGGTCGGCGCTGGGCCGGCGGTCTGATAGGGGTCACCGACCGGGGGAGGCCGCACGGGGTCGTCGGTGGGGCGGGGAGCGTTGCGCGCGCCGCGCGGCATCAGGGTCGGGTCGGGGTCGGTACAGTCCGCGTTCACGTACGGATCGGCGTAGTCGGGAGTGGAGCCGGCCCGCCGCGGCACGTTGTAGTCGCAGGCGTAGCGGGGATAGATGCTGGCCAGTGCCCACACGCCCCCGTCATGGAATGCCGAGGTCACCGCATCGAGGGCCGAGCCGGCGCGTTGCCGGGGGAAGAAGAATTCGTTGAGGGCCGGGATTCGGGAGTAGGCGACCTGGGAGACAGTGACGAGGTTGCCCAGCAGTTGGACCATCGTCGGTGAGTTCTGCGCGAGGATGATGTCGAGGGTGGAGAGCAGCGGTGGTGTCTGTGCGACGAGCTGTTCGAATCCACCGGTCATCGAGGACACGCCGCCGAGCGTGGTGGACAGGTTCGTCGAGGTGGACCGCAACGCGTCCTGACCGTCGTGCAGCGTGGTCAGCACGACTCTGCTGTTGCGCAGCAGGTTCACCGTCTGGGGCAATGTCGTGTCCAGGGTCGAGATGAGGAACGTCCCACCGTCGATGATCGCCGCGAGCTTGTCGGGGCCCGTCTGGCCGACACCCAGTTCCGCGGAGATCGCCGCGAGCCGGGCCGGATCGATCTGAGACAGTGTGCCGCTGAGGCTTTCGAGCATGTCCGACATCGGCACCGGCGTGGACGTGCGATCGGCGGTGATCAGCGCACCGTCGGTCAGATAAGGTCCGTCGTCACCGGCCGGGACGAAATCGAGGTACTGCTCGCCTGCCGCGGACAGGGCCGCGGCACGGACTTTGCCGGAGGTGGGAATGCGAACATGCTCGTCGATCGCGGCGACGACGACCACAGCCTCGCCGGCGACCGCGACGGAATCGATGCGCCCCACGCGAACCCCGCGCAAGGTGACCTCCTGTCCGGGCAGTAGTCCGCCGGATCGGTCCAGTTCGACGCGGACCTGATACGGCCGACTCAACGGATCGATGCCGAGGGTGTTGAAGATCAGATGTCCACAGGCGCCACCGAGAATGGCGAACAGGCCCAGTAACGAGACCACCACCCGATAGCGGTGTGCGCGGCGGACTCCGCCGACGAGCAGGGCGGCGGGCCCTTCCCACACACTGCGGCGCGAGGTCTCGGTCATCGTGGCCCGCCTTCCAGACGGTTGCCCAGTCGGGCGAGCATGTACTGGAGCGAGCCGACGAAGGCCGTCCAGTCGGTGAGATCGGGAGGTCGGGCACCGGAGGTGGCGGGGTATGCGGGATCGGGGATCGCGATGCCGGTCACGTCGGCTTTGACGTGACCGTTGGGGCCACTGATCATTTTGATGACGATGCCCAGCATGGTGTTGATCTCGCCGAGGTCGGCCTCGGGGTTGATGGCCGCGGCGTTGAGACCGGCGGCGAGCCGGTTGATATTGGCGGCCATGCTCGTGGTGTTGGTGCCCTGGACGCTGGGGAACCGGGCGAGCTGGGTGGCGAAGGTGTCGATTCGCTCCACCAGCGTGACGATCGAACCGGTGTTCTCGGCCAGCACCTGCATCGCCGGTCCGGCCGCGGCGACGGTATCGGACAGGGTGCCCTGCTGGGCGGCGACGGTCGCACTGAGATCGGCGGCGGAGTGCAGGAGTTCGTTGATCTGTCCCGACCGGGCCGAGAGTGAGCCCAGCAGTGTGCGGGTCTCGGTGAGCAGTTCGGCGAGTCGCTCACCGCGACCGCCGACGTGCTCGCTGAGTGCGGAGATCACTGTGGTGAGATATTCGATGGTGCCGCCGCTGACCAGAAGTGATGCGCGAGTGAGCATTTCCTCGATCGTCGACGCGGCCGAGGTCGATTCCAGCGCGATCGCGCTGCCGTCGTCGAGGGCGGCGGTGCCGGGCTCGATGATCCGAGGTGGTTTCATCGCGACGAAGACATCGCCCATCGGGGTGGCCGAGCGCAGTTCTGCCGACGTGCCGACGGGAAGACGCACGGTCGAGGTGATCCGCAGCGTGACCACCGCGGTGTAGTCGCGCGCCGACATCGAATCGACCTGGCCGATGTCGGCGCCGTTGAGCTTGACCTTGGCTTTGGTCGGGAGGTTGAGGGCGTTGGAGAATGTCGCGGTGAGGGTGTAGGTGTCACCACTGAGCCCCGGTGCGGGCAGTGGCAGCCGGTCCAGCCCCACGGCGCATCCGGTGGCAGACAAGGCGAGCGTGGCGGTGGCGGCGACGATCCGAATCACCCTGTGGTGGCGTGTCATCGGCCGTTCTTTTCCGCGATGCCCGCCAGGATGGCGGTGATTCCGAAATCCGGGCCCATGTCGCGCATGGTCCCGGTGGCGCAGCCGAGATTCTGCAGCTGCAGCAGGTTGCAGACCTCCTTGACCATCTGGCCGTCGAGCAGTAGCCGGTTGATGTCGACCGAGGCGCGGAGCGCGCCGACGTTCTGATCGACGGCGTGGTAGGCGTTGTCGACCACCATGGGAAACACGTCGAGGAACGCGGCGAGGTTGTAGTCGTAGGCGGCCAGGGAACCGGTCAGGGTGTTGGCGTCGGTCGTCAAGCCGGCGATGGTGCCCTGGTGGCGTCGGACCAGGTCGGTCACAGCCACGATGATTCTGTTCATCGCGGCCCCGGTCGCGCCGGTACCCAGTTGCTGTTCGGCCAGAAAATCAGTGAGTTGCGCTACGGCACCGCCGAATTCACGCAGTGTCACATCATTGCGCGCGGCTGCGGCGGTCAGTGCGTCGAGGTCGGTGACGACGGTGGTGATCGCGTCGCGGGTGGCGGCACCGTGATCCTCACCCAGTTGCAGCGCGCGGGAAAGTTCGCCGAGCGCGGCCCGCATGTCCGCACCGTTGCCACTGGTCGCCGCGGATCCCAGAGTCATCAGGTCCGCGACCGGCCCCGAGCCGTTGCCGTCGCCGCCGAGCGAGCCCGACAGTTGCTGGGCCATCGACAACAGGGCGTCGAACTCGACCGGAGATTTCGTGTGGGCCGTGTCCAGTACCGCACCCGTGCGCAAAGTGGGCCCGCCTCGGTAGACCGGGGTGAGTTCGACGTGGCGGTCGGTGAGGATCGAGTCCGAGATCGTGACCGCCTGCACGTCGGCGGGCAGCCGAATGCCGCCGTCGATGCGCATCTGGACTTCGACCGCGGTGCCGTGGGCTCGGATGCGCACGATCCGGCCCACGCGCATCCCGAGAACCGAGACTGCGTTGCCCTCGTAGAGGCCGTTGGCGTTGGCGAATTGGGCGGTGATGGTGGTGGAAGTGTCCGCGCCGGACGAGCATCCGGCCAGACACGCCGCGGTCAGGCTGACGATGGCCAGTTTGAAGGTGGACAGGGTGACGCTCATCGGCAGTCCTGGAGGTAGGGGGCTCGGCCCGCGGCGACAGCGGTGGTGCTCAGCGCGCACATCCAGGAGTCGATGAAAGCTCCGTCGGGGGCGTTGGCGTTCAGTTCCGCGCCGGTGCCCGTGGCGTTGGCGAACATTCGCCATGGCACCGGCAGGATTTGCAGGATGTTGCGGAGTAGGTCGTCGTGGCTGCTGAGCATCGCGGTCATCTCGCGCAGGTCGGTCAGCAGTTGTTCGATCTCGGCCGCCTCGCCGACCACGAGCGGTTCGAGTCGCCGGACCAGGGTGGTGACCGCGTCGAGCAGTCGGCGCAGCGCTTCCTGTCGGGTGACGATGTGGCCGAGCACGGTGCTGCCCTGAGCGATGACCGCGCCGATCTCGCC
Organism: Nocardia sp. A7; assembly: GCF_046549215.1. NCBI lineage: Bacteria > Bacillati > Actinomycetota > Actinomycetes > Mycobacteriales > Nocardiaceae > Nocardia > Nocardia sp. A7. The sequence continues at coordinate 971,072 of NZ_JAJPWE010000002.1, forward strand.
CTGTTGAGCAGTGATGACGCTGCTGACCTGACTGGTTGTGGTGAGCAGGTCGCCGATCTGCTGGCGGCGGGTGGCGATGACGGTCGACAGGGATCGCACGTCTCGCAGAATGGCGGGGATCAGGGCGGGTACGCCGTCGAGTCCGTGCGAGAGCGCCGTCATCGACTGGGCGATCTGGTCGGCGTCGAGTTGATCGAAGGTGGTGGTGGCGTCCTGGAGCGCGGTCTCGAGGTCGTACGGGACCGCGGTGTGCGACAACGGAATTCGATTTCCGGGCAGCGTGCCGACGCCGTTCGAGCGCAGTTCCACATAACGCGAGCCCAGCAGCGTGGTCAACTTGATCGCGGCCGCGGTGTCTGCCCCCAGGGTGACCTCTTCGTCGATCTTCATGGTCACCTCCACGCGGTCACCGACCAGCGCTGTGCCGGTCACCGTGCCCACCGGGATGCCGGCCCAGGTCACCGAATCGCCCGCGGCGATCCCGGCGGCCTGCGCGAATTCCGCGCGCCAGGTCCGCGACCCGAGCTGGAGCGAATTGACGGTGACCATCGTGACCAGCAACAGCACCATCGTGAGGACGGCGATGAGTCCGATGCGCAGCGACTGATCCGTGTCGGAGACGCCTGCCGTGCCGGGACGCGGCAGCCGACGGACGAGGGCACGCAGTGTCTTCATCATGGTCCTACCTACAGATCGGGGAGTACTGGGGACGGCCGGTCGGGGAGGCGCCCGCCAGGATCTGCGAGATCACCGGATCGATCCCCGGAACAATGCTGAACGCGATGTCACAGACATAGGCGTTGACGAACGCGCCGCTGTCGGTCGCCCGGACCATCGACTCGAACAGCTGCGGAAGATTGAAACCGAGATAGGCGAAACGCTCTTTGCCGTCGACGAAATGGCTCGCGAAGCCGGGTTCGCGACGCATGAACTCGGTCAGCGACGGGCTGGCGCCGTTGACGACGGTCGCGGCGTCGGAGAGCACGGTGGCGATCCGGCCGGTCTGGTCCATCAGTGCCTCACGCTTGCCCTCGAGCCCGTCGAAGATCTTGCGAGTCTGGGCGATCGTGGTCTGCATTCCGGCGCTCTGCCCGGCCAGTGTGGTCATGACCACCGTGAGATTGTCGATGAGTGCGCCGAGAATCTGGTCCGGCCCGGCGAAAGACTCTGCCAGCGTGGCGGTTTCGGTGATCAACGCGGCGACCGCGCCGTCGTCGCCCTGCAGTGCGCGGATCAGCGCGGAGGTCAGATTGTCGACATCGGCGGGGTCGAGAGTGCTGAACAACGGCTGAAAACCGTTGAGCAACCCCGAAAGATCGAAGGATGGCTCGGTGTGTTCGAGCGGGATCACCGCGCCGGGAGCCAGCCGAGCAGGGTCGCCGAAATCGGCCATGCTGAGCCCCAGGTAGCGCTGGCCGATCAAATTCTGGTAGATGATGCCTGCGCGGGTGTTGCCGTAGACCGGTTGATCCTGGTGCAGCCGGAAGGTGACCTTCGCGTGCGGTCCGTGGACGGCGATGGTGTCGACTCGACCCACCTGCACCCCGGCGACCCGGACGTCGTCACCGACACGCAGTCCCGAGACATCGCTGAACACAGCGGAATAGGCATGGGTGTCACCGGCGACATCGCGTTGCAGGGTCACCCTGACCATCCACATCAAGAGCGCGGCCACGAGCAGGAACGCGGTCAGGCCTGCGAGTTCACGTTTGCGTTTCACCGTGGTTCTCCCACCGTCGGTGCCGCCAGGCCGAACAGTTCGGCGAGGCCGACGGATTCCAGCGGCAGGCCGAGGCGTTCGGCGATGTCTTCGCGGGGCTCGAGTTGCGTGACGACCTGGTCGGCGTCGCCGATGACGGGTGCGCCCGCCACCGGGCCGTTGTGGCAACTCGGCCCCGCGAGTTCGCCGTAGCGAGGGCAGTCGGTCCGGGTGTAGTACTTGTGCGGGGTGAGTTCGACGATGACCTTGGCGGTGCCGCTCTGCGTATCGACCTGCCAGAAGTCGTTGGCGAACACGCTCGCGATCCGGGTCTGCGAAGTCGTCATCTGCACGAAGTTGTCGCTGCCCGCGGCGAGCACCTGCAGGACCGGACCCAGTCGGGAGTTGAGGCCGATCAGTGTGTCCGTCCGATTGGTCATCGCCGTACCGACTGTTTCGGAGGTCGTGACCGCGCCGGTCAGCAACTGCGCCAAGCGATCTCGTTGTTCGGCGATGCTGCGCATCGGCCCTACCGCGGCGTGCAGCGCGGCGAGCAGGTCGGGGGCGGACTGCTGCAACCCCTGAACGCCTTCGGACAGCCCCGTAATGAGGGGAAGCTCGCCGTCGGAGGCCGCTTCGGCGTTGTAGGCGCGCACGATTCGCTCGAGTTGGGAGGCGGCCGCCAGCGCGTCGTCGCCGCGGCCGCTGGTGGCTCGCTCGACGGTCTCGAGAATCCCGACGGTGGGATCGGTGCCGGGTCGGGCGACCGCGGCGGCGATCCGGCTCAACGCCGTCAGCGAGGTCTGCAGCTGCACGCTGGCACGGCTGTGATCCTCGGGAATCGACGCGCCCGCCGACAGGACCGGCCCTGGACCGTTGTCGATGAGCTGGATCGAGGGCACCGCGAACACATTGCTCGGGACCACACGGGCGGTCACGGTGGCCGGGATGCCCGCCGCGTGCTCGGGAACCAGGTCGATGCGAATCCTGTTGGCTCCGCCGCCGGCGGCGGGAACCACTTCCGCCACGCTGCCGACCAGCACACCACGGTATTTGACGTCGGAACGTTTCGGGAGGCCGTCGCCGACGTCGACCAGCATCGCGGTGACCTCGACGGTCTGCGCGAACGCGCCTTCGGATCGGGCGATCATCGCCGTGACCGCGGCGGCGACGACTGCCAGCGCGGCCACCCCCCGCACGAACAGCTTCGGGTTCGTCAGGCGCCGGTCATCGGATTCGAACACTATCGCCATCGCACTACCCGCTGATCCTGGAACCGGCGTCGAAACCCCACAGCGCCAACGTCATCAACAGATTCACCGAGATCATCACAGTGATGCTCGCGCGCATCGCGCGGCCGGCCGCGACACCGACTCCCTGTGGTCCGCCGCTGGCGTAATAGCCGTAGTAGCACTGGATCGTCGTGGTGATGGTGACGAACACGATCGCCTTCAGCAGTGAGAACACGATGTCGGTACCGCCGAGAACCAGGTCGAAATAGTGCGCGTAGGTCCCGAACGATTGACCGCCGACCAATCCGACGAACAACTCGACGGCGAGGTAGTCCGCGGCCAGCGCGGCCAGGTACAGCGGAATCACCGCCACGATCGCGGCGATCAGCCGCGTCGAGACGAGGAAGGGGACAGGGCGGATCGCGATGGCGTCGAGGGCGTCGATCTCCTCGGCGATCCGCATCGCGCCCAGTTGCGCGGTGAACCGGCACCCCGCCTGCGCGGCGAAGGCGATCGAGGCCATGATCGGGGCCAGTTCACGGGTGGCGGCGGTCGCGGCGATCATCCCGGTCGCGGGCTCCATGCCGAGCAGCTTCAACGCGTTGAAGCCCTCGATACCGACGATGCCCCCCGCGGCGGCACCGAGGATGATCATCACGCCCGCCGTTCCGCCACCGACGATCAGCGAGCCGTTGCCCCAGGTCACATCGGACAGGATTCGCATGGATTCGCGGCTGTACTGACGCAGGGCCACCGGAATCGAGACCACCGCGCGCACGAAGAACGTGAACATGTGCCCGAATCTGATGATGCCGCGCCACGGCACGGCCGCCGCGGTCATAACGCTCCGCACACCCGGTGGCAGATAGGTGGCGGCCATTACAGCGTCGTCCTCGGGAACAGCATGGTGTAGATCTGGGTGAAGCCGAGGTTTACCACCATCAGCACGACGATGGAGGCCACCACGGCGGCATTGACCGAGTTCGCGACACCACCCGGCCCACCCCGGGTGTTGAGGCCCTTCTCGCAGGCGATCACGACGACGATCACCCCGAACACCGCCGCCTTGACCATCGCCAGATACAGGTCACCCGCGGTCGCGAACGAGGAGAAGGTCGCCATGTAACTGCCCGGCGTCCCGTCCTGGACATAGACGTTGAACAGGTAGCCGGCGAGGAATCCGACAAAGCAGCTGATACTGGTGAGCGCCATGGCGATGAGGATTCCCGCGGCCAACCGAGGCACCACGAGCTTGCGCAGCACCGAGACGCCCATGACTTCCATCGCGTCGATCTCCTCGCGGATCTTGCGCGAACCCAGATCGGCGCACAGCGCCGAACCGACCGCCGCCGCCAGCAGAATGGCGGTGACCAGCGGTGCCGATTGGCGGATCACCGCCAGCCCACTCGCCGCCCCGGCCAGTGAGGTGGCCCCGACCTGCCCGGCCAGCAAACCGAACTGGATGGACAGCGTGGCGCTGATCGGTAGCGCCACCGCCACCGTCGGCAGCAGGGAGGTCTTCACCATGAACGCCGCCTGCCCGACGAACTCGTCGAAGGGAAAGCGCCGCGCCGCGATATCGGTGACGAGGTAGCGAAACGCGTCTCGCCCGAGCACGACCTGTCGTCCGACGGTCTGTAGCGAGGCGATCGGGTGTCGCCGGTTGTACTGCTTCGACCAGTCCTTGATCTCGGTGACCGCGGATGTGCTGGGTTCCACTGCGAGCCTCCCTCTTTCCGGTTCGATGTCGCGCTATCGCGGTGCGGGCGCGGCGAGTTCCCGAAGCGAGGACAGGAACAGTTCGTCCATGTGCGGGCTCAGTTCGCTCAGGGTCGCCGCGCCGGCGTGACTGGCGGAGCCGAAGACACGTTCGAGGGCGTCGGCGGGCGTGGTGGTGCCGATGGACAGACACAGGCAGGCCACGCCGTCGACGCGCAACTCCTCGAGTGCCTTGGCGGCATCGGCTTCGGCGTAGCGGCCTTCGTAGCCGCCGTCGTAAGGGCAGCCGTCCGACAGCACGACCAACAGCCGATTCTGTGTTCCCGCTTCGTTTTTGAGGATTTCGCCCGCACCGCGGATGCCTGCCCCCAGCCGGGTGTAGTTCGATGGCTGCAACTGATTGAGTCGGGCTCGTCCGACGGCGCCGAACCGCTGATCGAAGGTCTTGATCGCAGGCAGGTGCACCGCGTGGCGGCCCTCGGAGCGGAAGGCGTACACCGCGACACGGTCACCGAGCTCTTCGAGCGTGACGGCCAGGGTGGCGGCCGCGCGCCGCTGATGTTCGTGTACGGACAGACCCTCCAGATCGGCATCGGTCGCTGATCCGGAAGCATCGACCAGGATCAGCACTCCGAGATTGCGTTCGAGCCTGCGGTGTTCCAGGTACACGTTCTCCGGCCGCGAATAGCCGGAGCGCAGGTCGACGAACAGATCGATGAGCGCTTCGATATCGAGCTCGTCACCATCGGGGCGACCCCGTAACACCTTCGGGCCCAGCCCCACCCGAGCCAGCCGCCGCCGGAGCACGTCGTCTTCGGGAACCCGCGCCGCCGAGATATCGGTGGGAACCGTCAGCGGAAAATCGACGACTCGGCACCAATCCGGTTTGTACCGGTCGTTGAACACGTCCCACTCCGGATAGAGCGCGCCACCGATTCCGACGGCGGCACCGGGCTTGTCGGCATCGGTGAACTTGATCCGGGTGGGCAGCGGCCGGGCTTCCGGTCCGACCATCCGCGCCCGCCGCACCGCACTGACCGGTGCTTCGGCGCCGGCGGGGGAGTCCCCGTCCGAACGTGAACTGCCCGCTGTCTTGCGGAGGAAGTCCATCACCGACTTGCCGCTGAAGAGCGGATTCTCGAAGAGTTTGAGGATCTTGCTCTCCTCGGATTTCTCGACGCTGTCCTCGAGTTCCTCGTCGGCCTCCGGTATCTCGCTGAGATCGAATTCCAGACGCAGCTCTCGGTCGGTCGCCCGCCCGCCGGGGCCGGGGTCCGACGCCACCAACTGGGAGGGCTTGATGGTGCCGAACCACACCGGTGGCTCGTCGATCTTCATTTTTCCCTTGGCCGCCGCGAGTGAATCCGCGGCGGTCGCGGTTCTGGGTTCTCCGTCGAGCCCGAGTCCGGCAGCGAGCGGAAGGCGTTCGGCGAGTTCAGCGAGGACACGGTGGCCCTCGAGTGCCAGATAGCGGCGCGCTACCGAGGGACGCCCCCGCAGTGACCGCACCCATGCCGGGTCCAGGCTCCCGGCCCCGAGCAGCGCGCTCTGCACGAGTACTTCGCGGCGCTGCTCGGTGTCGGTACCGCCTCCCGAGACGAAGACGATCTGGCCGTTCGTATACGGGACCCCGCCCGCAGGCAGCTCTGCGACAGCCACAGACCTGCCTGCGAGGTAGGTGGCGAGGAGCCGGAACCTGTCCGGCCCGTTCGCATCGTCGGCGTTCATGGCCGCGGCAGGACGGCGTCGACGAGTTCGCCGAGGGCGGCAACGATATCCGCGTCATCGGACAGCGCCTGCACGACGGCCGATTGCACGGCAGCGCGCAGGCTCAGCCCGCCGGCGACGAGACCACCGGCGAGGATCAGCATCCGGGTGGAGGACACCTCGCGCAGCGGCGAGTTGTCCAGGTTGCGGATGGCACTGCCGACTCTGACCAGAGCCCGCGCGGTCTCGGCGTCGACCCCGGCTTCGTAAGCCACCACCTCGCGCTCGATCTCGGGTGGCGGGAAACCGAGTTCGATGGCCACGAACCGCTGGCGAGTCGACTCCTTCAGGTTCTTCAGAACGCTCTGGTAGCCGGGGTTGTAGGAGATCACCAGCTGGAACCCGGGTGCCGCGGGCAACGTCACCCCGAGCCGGTCGACCGGAAGTTCGCGACGGTGATCGGCGAGCGGATGGATCACCACGGTGGTGTCCTGGCGCGCCTCGACGACCTCGTCCAGATAGAAGATGGCGCCCGCCCGCACGGCCCGCGTCAACGGACCGTCCACCCAGACCGTTTCGCCGCCCTTGAGCAGGAAACGGCCGACCAGATCGGCCGAGGTCATGTCCTCGTGACCGGCGACGGTGATCAGCTCCCGGCCGAGCTCGGCGGCCATGGTTTCCACGAAGCGGGTCTTGCCACAGCCGGTAGGACCCTTGAGGAGAAGCGGTAGGCCGCCGACGGCCGCGGCGCGAAAGACTTCCACTTCGTTGCCGACCGCCCGATAGAACGGTGCCTGCGCAACGTCGAGCACAGCGCTGGATCGACTGGTCATGTCAGTTTCCTTTGTCGGTGTCGGCGAAGGGAATGATCTTCGGCAGTTCCGCACCCTCGGGCAAGATGAGTCGGCCATTCGGATCTATGTAGCCGCTGTTCCGGAAGGGAACCGGAAGATCGGGATGCGGGCAGAGCCGGTCGGTGCCTTCACCACAGATACCCATGTTGAAGTACGAGCGCTTCTGGATATCCTCGGGCCAGGGATCGGTGTGCAGGGCGAAGAACTGCGCGGGCAGGTTGTAGCCCACGAAGAAGAAGGTGCTGACCGCCGCGAAGATCGCCAGGAAACGCGTGAACTGTTGTCTGACGAATCCGCCCTGGATCTGATCCAAGCCACGTTCGACCATGGTCCGGCCGCGGTCGTCGGTGAAATAACGCAGCGAGCAGAGGCCGGCCTGAACACCGCCCCACATGAGTCCTTCGTACAGCGGCCACTGGTAATAGGTGCCCGCGTTGATCGACCATGCCTGGAGTGCGCCGGGGTAGGTGAAAAGACCCATCGGCATCAGGAACAGACCTTCGATGATCAGATCGAAGAAGAATGTCCAGACGAGCAGCACCCCGATCAGCCCCATAGTGCTGATATTGGGGAACCGTTGCTTGGTCTTTCGCATCACCCAGCAGCCGAGGATCGTGCACAGCAGCACGCCGTAGGAGTAGCCCGGTGCGTTCATCAGGATCGGTTCGGCCATCATGGCGCCCGGTTCGCCATAGGATTGCCAGCCCGGCACATCCTGCACCCACGAGCCCATATTGAACATCCAGGTGTTGTACGTACTCCATGTATTGAAGTAGTTCAGCAGTGGATCCTGGAAGAACATCAGGCCGCAGGCGACGAACAGCATGCCGTCCAGCGTTATTCGCCGCTCACGCAGCCATGGCCGGATGATGAAGAAATACATGCCGATCGGCAGACCGAGCAGGATCACCCCGGTCCAGACGGTGAGAATAACTTTCATGAAAGTCGGCGGATCGCTCGGTCCGGTGGGCACGCGCTCGAAATTGGGACCGGTGATCCAGCGGATCCATACATACATCTGGAAGGCGAGAATCAAGCCACCGACGGTGGCCCAGATCTTGACTGCATTGCTGGTGGATTGAACTTTTGCGCCGAGGGTGGCCACGCTACCGAGTGGTTCGGTAATGGTGGTTCCCTTTTTCGGCTCCGACGGTCCGCTCACAGCGCACCTCCTCGATGAATTGTTGTGGTGGTAATGGAATCGGCGATGGCCGTGGAAGTCGATGAGGGAGTCATCGGTCACGCTCCTGAAGTATCTGTACGAAGAGAAATATACCACTGGGGATCTCAGATTCCAGAGGGTTTCTAAGATTCGTGCCATAATCGCTGACATGGCTGAGCGTTGGACCAGAGAGCGCAGACTCGAACGCACCAGGGGGCTGCTCCTGGATGCGGCCGAAGAAGTATTTGCCGAAAAAGGCTTCGCGGCGGCAACACTCGATGACATCGCGCATGCCGCCGGCTACACCAAGGGCGCGATCTACAAGCACTTCGCCACCAAGGAAGAGCTCTTCCTCGAGGTGAACGATCGATACCTGCAGCGCTACTTCGACATGTTCGCCGAGGTACTGGCGGCGGCATCGAGTGTGGGAGTACAAGAGCTGGACCGAGTCGGCGAGCTGTGGCGTCGGCTCGGCGCCGACCGCGGCACCGAGCACGCCGCGCTCGGGATGGAGTTCACGCTGTACCTGCTGCGCAACCCCGAGGTCAGGGAACGAGTCGCTGCCCGGCGAGAAGAAGCCGTAGAAGCCCTGGGACAGTTCATCATCGAGAATCTCGACCGCCTGGGAGCGACCTCGCTGATTCCGCCCATGACGATGGCGCGGGTGCTCATCCACACGACGCCCTCCGTCGTGCTCGGTACCGAACTCGACGGCGTCGACCTCTACGGACCGATCCTCGAGATGTACATGTCGGCGATCAAACTGCCCTGATCGCGATTGCCCGCACCGGCCGCTCATGAGCCGCGGATTCCCCTCGGCGGACCCGCGGCGCGAGCAGCGCCGACGGTATCTGCCTGCGGTGCAGCGGAATTCGCCGCTGCCGGGCGGATCGAGAGCGATACGGTGTCGAGGTAGCCCTCGAGGCCCTCGGTGCCGAACTCGCGGCCGATGCCGCTGTTCTTGACGCCGCCGAACGGCGCGACGGGATCCATGCTGTAGGGCTCGTTGATGCCGACAGTTCCTGTGCGCACTCGGCGGGCGATCGCGGTGGCGCGCTCGATGTCGGGTGACCACACCGAGCCGGAGAGCCCGTACTCGCTGTCGTTGGCGAGGTGGACGGCGTGTTCGTCGTCGGCATAGGCGATCACGCTCAGCACGGGTCCGAAGATCTCTTCCTGCGCGATCCGCATGGAATTGTCCACGTCGGCGAACAGGGTGGGCCGGACATACCAGCCGCGCTCGATGCCCGCGGGCAGGTCGGTGCCACCGACGAGCAGGCGCGCTCCTTCGCGCAGGCCCAGGTCGATGTAGTCGCGAACCCGCTGCTGCTGACGGCGCGAGACCATCGGACCGATGCGTGTCGCGGGATCGAACGGGTCTCCGACAGTGAGGTTTTCGATCTCACTCACCAGCGCGTCGACGAACTCGTGTCGGCGGCGCTGGGGGACAAGCACCCGGGTCTGGGCGACGCAGGCCTGTCCGCCGTTCATCAGCCCGGCGACCATCATGCCGGTGGCGACGGCCTGAGGATCGGCGTCGTCGAGCACCACCGCGGCGGATTTGCCGCCGAGTTCGAGGCTGACCCGGCGCAGTGCGCCACCGCAGACCTCGGCCACCTGCCTACCCGCCGCGGTGGAACCGGTGAACGAGACCTTGTCCACGCCTGGGTGCGCGACCAGATGCCGACCGACCTCGCGCCCACCCGGTAGAATGCTGACCACCCCGGGCGGCAATCCGACCTGCTCGAGAAGCTCTGCCATGTGCTGCGCGTCCAGTGGCGTCTCCGGCGACGGCTTGAGCACTACCGTGCAGCCGGCGAGCAGCGCTGGAATCAGCTTCGCCACGATCAGGAACATCGGCATGTTCCAGGGAATGATCGCTGCCACCACCCCGACGGGTTCGTGGCCGATGACGACCTCACCCCCGAGGAAGCCGGCTCTGGTCTCCTGCCAGCGGTAACCGGCGGCGGTGTCGGCGAAAGCGCGCATCATGACGCCGGGCAGCTTTGCGTGCGCCGAGCGTGCGAACGTGATCGGCGCACCCATTTCGGTGGTGATCAGCTCGGCGAGTTCGTCTTCTCGTGCGCGGTAGCACTCGGCCAGTTCGCGGACGATCGCCACGCGGTCCTGCGGATCCGTGCGTGGCCACGGCCCCGCGTCGAATGCGCTGCGCGCGGCCGCGACAGCGCGATCGACATCCTCAGGTGCCGGGTCGGCGACCCGCGCGATGACCTGCTCGGTGTGCGGCGAGATCACCTCGTTCGTCGCGCTGGTGGCGGGGTCGACCCATTGCCCGCCGATATAGAGCTGATGACGTGGCGACATTGCTACCTCGGATCTGATTCGCGCATTCGGACTGCGGGCGAACGGGTTTCGCTGACTACGGTCGCTTGTGGACGCGACCGTCCTTCATCACGAACCGCACGTCCTCGATGGTGGTGATATCGGCGGTGGGGTCACCGGGCACCGCGATGATGTCGGCCAGCAGCCCGGGCGCCAGGCGTCCGCGATCATCGACGCCGATCAGTTCGGCGCTGGTGACGGTGGCCGCCCGCAACGCCTGCGCCGGCGTCATCCCGCGGTCGACCAGCGCCCACAGTTCCTTCGCGTTCTGCCCGTGCGGGACGGCGGGCGCGTCGGTGCCACAGGCGATCTTGACCCCGGCCGCGATCGCCTTGCGCAGCGTTTCCCGCGCTCGGGGAAAGACCTCGGCCGCCTTCTTCTGTAGTGCCGGTGCGGCTTTGGACAGGTCCAAACCTTCGGAGAGATAGCTGGTCGGCACCAGGAAGGTGCCTCGCTCGACCATCAGCGCGATGGTGTCGTCCTCGGCCAGCGAGCCGTGTTCGATGCAGTCGACGCCGGCCCGGATGCAGGCGCGAATTCCGGCGTCGCCGTGGGCGTGCGCGGCGACGGGCACACCGGCGCGATGAGCCTCGTCGACGATCGCGGCCAACTCCTCATCGGAGTACTGCTGTGCGCCGGCGACGGTGCCGTGTGACATCACCCCGCCCGATGCCGAGACCTTGATGACCTCGGCACCGTATTTGATCTGGTATCGCACACATTCGCGGACCTGTGGCACCCCGTTGGCGCGGCCTTCCTCGACAGTGATCGGCATGATGTGCGGGGCGAGCCGCTGGAACATCGTCGGGTCGAGATGGCCGCCGGTGGGCGTGATCGCGTGCCCGGCCGCGACGATGCGCGGACCTTCCAGCCAGCCCTGCTCGATGGCGCGGTGCAGGTCGACGTCGAGCAGATAGCCCCCGGTTTTCACCATCAGACCGAGATTGCGGACGGTGGTGAAACCGGCGTGCAGGGTCGTCCTGGCGTTCACCGTGGCCCGCAAGGTCCGGTACACCGGGTCGTCCTGCACGCCGTGCATCGGGTTGGGCAGCCCCGAGGGATTGTCGGGCCCGCCGATGAGCAGGTTGACCTCCATATCCATCAACCCGGGCAGCAGCGTGAGCGAACCCAGATCGATGACCTGCGCACCCGCGGGCACCTCGACCGGATCGACCGCGGCGATCCGGTTGCCTTCCACTACGATCACCGCCGGTGTGTGTCGCTGCCCGGTCTCGACATCGACCCAGGCCGCGGCGCGCAGCACGACGACCTGCCCGGTCACAGGCTCGGCTCGATCACACAGGTCAGCGACGCCGATCCGGTATCGGGAATGCGCGGCTGACTCCACACTTCGACCGGGAAGGAAACCTGAATCATCGAATACAGCAGATACATCAGGTTTTTCGCGTCGTCGGGAATGTCGTCGATGGTGAACTTGTCGCAATAGGCGAGCGCGTCTTCGGCGCGCGGGGCTATGGCATCGTAGAACCGTTGCATCTCGGTCATCGTCGAACCGAGGCGCCGGTCGTAGCGCTCGGTTTCGGTGGGCAGGCACCACACCGCGGCGAACTGCTCGAGATCGGCGAATTCGACAGGTAGCAGAGTCGCACTCATCGCTTGGCCTCCGTGCGCTCGCGCTGATAATCGCCGACCCAGTCCGCGGCGACCTTGTGCAGGTGGCGCAGCAGAATTTCCTGATCGTTGAGTTGGAAGGTGGTGACCGCCCGGGACTCGAGCATGATCTGCGTCGCCTCGAGCGTCGAAGAGTCCTGCAGCCCATACTCTTTGAAGGTGACCGCGGCCATTTCGTGCGCGACACGGTCGCGCGGGGAGCGCGCGGGCGTGAAGTACAGATTGCCTTCGAAGATGTGGGTGTTGTGCGAGGTCGGCCAGTACTGATAGGTCAGGTACCAGCCGCCGGACCAGATGAGAATGCTGAAATTCGGCCACAGCTGGAACGAATCGAGCCCCCACGGGTCGCAGCCCGCCGGATTGAGCCCGGTCGGCATCGCTCCCAGATCGGGCACGTCCCATGGACCGAACAACCCACTGCGGGTGATGTCTTCCATCGGCTTGCGCATGGTGGGGTCGAGTTCCCAGGTGACAACACCGGACGTGCTGACCAGCCGGTGCGGTCCGTCGAGTTGGTAGTGCGGCGCCTCGAAGCCGGCTTGCTGGGCGGCGACGGAGAAGTTGTCCGGTGTCTGCTTCCCGTGCAGGATCGGGGCGTGATAGAACTCCTGGAAAGCGTCCAGGTAGAGCTTCCAGTTGGCACCGACTTCGGCCCGGTAGGAATAGCGTTCGGTGAGCTTGTCGAACGGGTATCCCTCCAGCCCGGTCACCATCGGACCGAGGAATTCGCGCAGCGTCTGACGCGGTTCGGCGGCCAGGTTGACGAAGATGAATCCCGACCAGACTTCGCAATGCACGCGCACCAGCCCCAGGGTCGCCTTGTCGAGGTCGAAGAACTCGTTCTCCTGCTGCACGAAGGCCAGCGAGCCGTCGAGTCCGTAGCGCCAGCCGTGATATTTACAGGTGAACTGGCGACACGTCCCCGAGGTCTCCTCGCGCGGGAATTCGTTCCACACCAGCTTGTTTCCGCGGTGCCGGCAGATGTTGTGGAAGGCGTTCACGCTGCCGTCGCGGTCGCGGACCAGGATGAGCGAGGTGTGCGCGGCGTTGATCTCCTTGGTGAAGTAGCTGCCGGTGCGCGGCAGTTGTTCGATGCGACCGACATTGAGCCAGGCGCGTTTGAAGATCGCGTCGCGTTCGAGAGCGAAGAACTCCGGGGAGATCGAGTCTTCGTAGGACATCGGTGCGGTGCCGAGTTCGGGGTAATGCTGTGTCCAGCTACCCTCGGCCGGCTTGGGCCAACGAGGCATGGTGTTCTCCTATTCGATCGGTTCTTCACCGAGCACGGTGGTACGCAACATCTCTCGCGGCGAACCCGCCGGATACGGTGCGGCACGATGGATGACGCCGCGGTTGTCCCAGATCACGGTGTCGCCGACAGCCCAGGTGTGTCGGTAGACGCGGTCCGGTGCGGTGCAGCGACGCAGCAGTCCGTCGAGTAGCTCCCGGCTTTCGGCCGCGGGAATCCCGACAACATGGTCGGTCGAGGCTCCGAGCACCAGCGAGCGACGGCCGGATTTGTGGGTCCAGATCAGCGGATGTTCCTTGCTCGGCCGCCGCCGCCACACCGCGAGTTGCTCCGGCGTCGGATCCGGGGTGACGCCACGTTGTGATGCCTCGAGTGAATGCACTACGCGCAGGGGCGCGAGATACCGCTGTTCCGCGGCGCTCAAGTCGTCGAAAGCCTTGTAGGTGCTGGCGAATTCGGTTTCTCCACCGCTGGCGGCGACGGCCTTGGCGGTGAGCACGGTAGCCATCTGCGGGTAGGCGTCGTCCTCCGGTGTGCAGCCGTCGATATGCCAGTCGAAGGTGGCGCGCAGGTAGCTCGCCGAGGAGTTCTTGGCGGTGTCGAGGCTGACCCGGTAGATCCCCTCGGTCGGATGATGGCCCGGTGAGGTGTCGACCTGTCCGAGGGTGCGGCAGAACGCGACCTGGGTTTCCGGGTCCAATCGAAGGTCGCGAAAAACCAGGACCCCGTTGGCTTCGAGAGCGGTCATCACGGCATCGGCCACGGTGTCATCGGCGAGCAACTGTTCACGTGTCACGCCGATGACCTCGGCTCCGACAGTGTCGCCGATCTTGTCGATCGTAATCGTCATGGTGGGTGTTCCTTTGGTATTACGGCCAGGGCTGTGCGACGCGTTCGAGTTCGGCATCGGCGCTGTCGACGGGCTTGGGCTGTTGGAAGATCTCCACTGCCATCGCGACCATCACCAGCGAATACACCAGGTGCAGTAGGTGTATCGCGTCCTCGGGGAGTTCCTCGAGCGGAAATTTGTCGCAATAGGCCAGCGCGTCCTCGACACGGGGAAAACACGCGTTGTAGAAGGTGATCAGCTCCTGCATGGAACTGTTCAAACGGCGGGCGTAGCGCTCGGATTCGCTGGGCAGACACCACGTGTGCGCGAAACGCTCGAGGTCGGCGAAGGCGGGAGGCAGCATGGTCGGTGTCATCGCGCACCGGTCCCGGCGAGATCCTGACGGTATTCATCGACCCAATCGGCGACGGCCTTGTGGAAATGGCGAACCAGGATTTCTTGGTCATTGACGGGGAAATGCGTCAGACCGGCGGTCCGGTACGCCGACTCGAGTGCGGTTTGCGTGCCGGTGAGCATGCCTGCGTCCTGGAGCGCGAATTCCTTGAACACCACCGAGGCCACTTCGTGCTCGACCCGTTCGCGAACCGTGCGCGCCGGCTGGAAGCACAGCATGCCCTCGAACCGGTGGGTGTTGTGGGAAGTCGGCCAATACCGGTACAGCAGATACCAACCGCGGTAGATGAGGATCTCGATATTGGGAAAGATCTGGAAGTTGTCGATGCCCCACGGTTCGACGCGGCCGGGATTGAGTCCCGGGGGAGTCTCGCCGATATCCGGTGATTCCCATGGCCCCACCAGGCCGCTGCGGGTGAGCCGTTCGATCGGATACATGAACTCCGCCGGCAGCGTCCAGCGTCGCGCACCGCCGGTGGATACCAGCCGATGCGGACCGCCGATCTGGAAGTGTGCGCATTCGAAGCCCTTGCCCGGGGTGCGCACCGCACTCGGCACCTGTTGCGTGTGCAGGGCCGGGACGTGGTAGTACTCCTGGAACGCGTCGGCGAACAGCTTCCAGTTGCTCTGGTTGTCGGCCTTGAATTCGTACCACTCGGTCATCTTGTCGAACGGGTAGCCGTCCAGATCGGTGATCATGGGGCCGAGGAATTCCCGCAGCGTCTGCCTTGGCACGGCGGCGAGGTTGACGAAGATGAATCCAGCCCACACTTCACAGTGCACCGGCACAAGCCCCAAGTCCTTCTTGTCGAGATCGAAGAACTCACCTTCCTGCTGCACGAATGCCAGCGAACCGTCGAGTCCGTAGCGCCAGCCGTGGTATTTGCAGGTGAACTGGCGACATATTCCCGAGGTCTCCTCTTTGGGAAATTCGTTCCAGACGAGTTTGTTGCCGCGGTGGCGGCACACATTGTGGAACGCGTTGACGCCACCGTCGCGATCGCGCACCACGATGATCGACGTGCGTGCGACGTCGAGTTCCTTGGTGAAATAGCTGCCGGTGCGCGGAACCTGCTCGATCCGCCCCACATTGAGCCACGCGCGTTTGAAGATCGCCTCGCGCTCGAGTTCGAAGAACTCCGGGGAGACCGAATCCTCGAACGACATCATCGACGTTCCGAGCTCGGGATAGTGCTTGGTCCAACTGCCCTCGGCAGGCCGCGGCCATTGGTGTGGTGTGGCCGGTGCGCTCACTGGTTCGCTCACGGTCGTTCCTCCGATTCCGGGTCCGGTTGCAGGGCAACACTGTTGAGTACCATCGCCAGGCACAGATAGGAGCCGGCGACGAAGAGCAGCTCGAGCAGCTGCCGCTTGTCGAAATGGCGTTCGAGCTGGGCCCACGTGATGTCGTCGACACGATGGCGATCCAGCAGTTGGTCGGCCATGGCCATCAGTGATCGCTGCACGAGCGACCACACCGGGGCCTGCGGCCCGTGCCGGACCGCCTCGACCTGTTCGTCGGTGACGCCGAGCGCCCTTGCCATCCGAACGTGTTGTGCCCATTCGTAATCCGACCCGCTGCGCCAGGCCACCCGCAGGATCACCAGTTCGCGATCGCGTGGGTCGAGCAGGGGGCGATCGAGCAGCAGGCCGTTGTAGGCCAGCCACGCGCCCGCGAGTTCGGTGTGGTGGGCGAGCACACCGAGGATGCCCGGCATCGCCGGTGCGTCGGGAGCGCCGGACAGGTACTGATCGGCGGTCTTCACGTGCCCGCGCAGCATCGCTCGTGTCTGTTCGTCCCATTCGTGCACCGGCAACGGCGCCAGGCGGGGAGCGACGGATTCGGTCATATCACCGATCCGCCGTTCACGCCGAGCACCTGTCCGGTGATGTAGCCTGCCTGCTCCGAACACAGGAACGCGCACGCTGCGGCGATATCCGCACCGGTGCCCAGATGTCCGACGGGAATCGCCTTGGCCATCACCGCGCTGTCGGGCAGGTGCCCGGCCGCCTGCGAGCGGCGTGACATGGGTGTGTCGATACCCGAGGGCGGAATCGTATTGACCGTGATTCCGGCGGCGGCGTATTCGCGCGCCAACGCTTTGGTCATCGCCAGGACGGCGCCTTTGGACGCGGTGTAGTGCACCATGCCCGGCGACCCGCGCTGCGCGCTCGACGACGAGATCGTCACGATCCGACCCCATCCGGCGGCGAGCATGTCCGGGACCACAGCCTGCGCGCAGTGGAAAACCCCGTTCAGATTCACCGCGACCACCCTGTCCCACGCCTCCGGCGTGAGGTCGGTGAACGGCGCGAAATCAACCAATCCCGCACTGGTGACCAGGATTTCGATCGGGCCGAACTCGACGCGAACCTTGTGCACGGCCTCGCGAACAGCGGCTCGATCGGTGACATCGACCGCGCATGCCATCGCTGTGGCGCCGTCTGCTTGCAACTGCTCCGCGGCTCGTGCGGCAGCGGTGCCGTCGATATCGAGGACCGCGACCCGATGTCCGGCTTCGGCGAGCGCCGAACAGATCGACAGCCCCATGCCGGACGCGCCACCGGTGACGACCGCGACCCTCGTCGGCGTCGACCGACCGTGTATCGGTGCCGATTTCGCGATAGGTGTGTTGCTCATGTCGGAATTCCTCTGTTCGTCGATCCCCGCCGCTGGGAGAGGGTCCCGGTGTCGTCAGCGCGGTGGGAGCGCTTGATTCGGGGAAGGGGGTCGGCTGCCGTGAGCAGGCCTTCTGCCGGCCCGGGATGACCGTTCGAGGCCTGCTCGGAGGCCTTAATCGACTGCTCAAATTGAGCGAGTGATTAAGATATACGTGACGGCGCTCACGGCTGTCAAGAGTCGGGTTCGTGAACCGGCCTTGCCGACGATGAACGGCCCCGCGCGGACGTAAGCTGTTGAACTCCACCGCCGCTGGGCGCCGACAGATGACCCACGTGGCAGGCCGTGCGCCTGCCGTCCAACAGAAAGGTCTCCGTGTGAAGCCGCAGCGCAGCGCAGGCACCGAGGACTCCAGCACCCGATCCGCGCTACTCGATGCGGCCCAGCACATCATGTTGGAGGAGGGCTACGCGGCCGTCAGCTCCCGCCGACTCGCCACCCGAGCCGAGGCCAACCCGGCGCTGGTCTACTACTACTTCGGCAACATGGACAACTTGTTCGTCGAACTGTTCCGGCGAGGTGCCGACCGCAGCTACGAACGTCAATTGCTGGCGTTGAAATCGGCCCAGCCGCTGTGGGCGCTGTGGGAAGCCATCCACGACCAGTCCCATACCGCCCTGACGATGGAATTCGTCGCGCTGGCCAATCATCGGAAAGCGATTCGCGCCGAAATCTCGGAATCCTCGCGGCGATTCCGCGCGCTCCAGCTCGATGCCGTGACCGCGGTGCTCGCCGAATACGGCAACAGCGCCGCCGGCTACACCCCCGGCGCGCTCGTGCTACTCATGTCGAGCGTGTCCCGTTTCCTGCGCATGGAGGAAGCCTTCGACGTCGACACCGGCCACGCCGACGTCATCGACCTCATCGAGTCCTTCCTCCGTGAGGTCGAAGGTGAACGGCGCGTTGGCAACAGCGGTTGACGGGTCGGGTGCTACGCCTGCTGTGCACGAGGTGACGTCGCGGCACGTGCCGCGAGGAAGTCGTCGACGATGCGGGCGCAATCCTGCGGAGTCGACTCACGCAAGCCGAGAAGTTTCGCGAAAACGAGCGGACCGACCAATTGCGACAGCACGAAGTATGTGTCGAACTCGCCCAGTTGCCGATGGGCCTCGGGGGTTTCGAGCACCTGGTCGAACGGCACCCGGTACTGGTCGATGATGCGCCGGCTGAGCGAGGTGATGGCCGGGTTGTCGGCGTTGCGGTCCGAGCCGGTCGCCAGCCACGCCAATGTCGACACCTGCAGTGGCGCGTCCCGAATCGCGTCGGCCTGCCGTTCCAGCAGTGTGATCAGTCGGTCCCGCAGCGGGCCTTCCGGCGGAGTCTCCACTACCGGTGGCAGCAGACGTTCGATGGTGGCCGCCCGCAGTTGCATCGCATTGTCGAAATGGCGGTACAGGGTGGTTCTGGCGACCTTCGACAACTTGGTGACGCCCTCGACGGTCACCGCTTCCAATCCACCGGCCTGCATCAGGTCGGCAGCGGCATCGAGGAGGCGGGCGCGCGAGCGAGCCTTGCGTGGGTCGACCTCGACGTCGTCAGATCCGCTCATGGAGCCCAGTATTCCTCCGTCCAGGTACGTCAGCTCATCGGCCTATCTCTTGCCGCACAGTTGTGCTACAAGTTGTAGCGTAGCAATACTAAGAGTATCGGAGGCCCCCGATGGATCCCACCGGACGTGCGCGACTGTCCGCGGCCCAGCGCTGGCTACTGACACTGTCCTGTCTGGCGGTCATTCTCGTCACTTCCTCCATGGCGGCGCTGTACACGGCACTACCGGAGATCGCGGCCGACACGGGTGCCAGTCAGGCCGAACTCACTTGGATCGTCGACGGATACACCTTGGCGCTGGCCTGCCTCGTCCTGCCCGCGGGCGCGTTGGGCGACAGGTACGGCAGGCGCGTGGTCCTCATCGTGGGACTGTTGATCTTCTCGGTCGCTTCGGCGGCGCCATTGCTGCTCGACACCCCGATCTGGCTGATCGCCGCGCGGGCCCTGACCGGGGTCGGCGCGGCACTGGTGATGCCGTCCACCCTGTCTCTGTTGACCGCGGGATTCCCGGCGGAACGGCGAGGGAGCGCGATCGGACTGTGGGCCGGTGTCGCCGGTGTCGGCGCGATCCTCGGTATTCTCGGCTCGGGCATCCTGATCGAAAGTTGGTCCTGGGTCTCGATTTTCGTCGGAATGGCCGTGGCGGGCGCGGTGCTGTCGGCGGCGGCTTTCACCGTGCCCGAATCGGTGGACACGTCACGGCCCGCGATGGACCCGCTCGGCGCGATCACCAGCGCCCTGGCAGTCGGCGCGATCGTGGTCGCGGCGATCGAAGTGCCCGCGCGTGGCTGGCTCGACCCGATAGTGATCGGCGCGACCGTGATCGGGATCGCCGTGGCCATCGCTTTCGTCGTCATCGAGAAGCGGGTCACGCATCCACTGATAGATCTGCGGCTCTTCGCCGACCGGGGATTCGGCAGTGGCACCGCGATAGTGACCGTGCAATTCCTGGTGACCTTCGGCCTGTTCATGCTGATCGTGCAATATCTTCAGCTGATTCTCGGCTACCGGCCATTGCTGTCGGCGCTCGCGCTGGCCCCGATGGGTATTCCGATGGTGGTGATCTCCGCGTTCGCACCCCGGCTGGCGGAACGAATCGGCCTGCGAATCCCCACCTTTGCGGGCCTGTTGGCGATCGGGGGCGGGCTGCTCATGATCGCGCAGGTCGACGCCCATTCGTCCTACCTGGATCTGCTCGGCCCACTACTGCTGATGAGCGCGGGGATCGGATTGTGCACCGCGCCTGCCACCGCCGCGATAGTCGACGGCACCCCGGTGGAGAAGCACGGCGTCGCCGCGGCGGTCAACGACGCTGCCCGCGAAGTCGGTGCCGCGATCGGCATCGCGATCGCGGGCAGTGTGCTCGCGGCGGGATACGGCCAACGCATCGCCCCCGCACTACCCAACCTCCCCGAGGCCGCGCGCGAACCGGTCGGCGACTCACTCGCGGCGGCACTGCAGGTGGCCGAGCGCGCAGGTCCCTCCGCGCAGCCACTCGCGGATTTCGCGAAATCCGCGTTCATCCACGGCATGCACCAGTCGGCGACAGCTCTGGGCTGGCTGACCATCGGCGCTGCCGTCCTCCTGGCCGGATGGACACCAGGCCGACGCCGCGCGACCCCGCCTTCCGCTGTGGAGCCTGTCGATTCACGCCGGGAGGTCACGGCCGAGACCGGACTGAACAGCGGGTCTGCGAGTTCCGAGAAAGAATGAGGCCGGTTCGCCGTCACCGGCGGATACCGAGCAGACCGAGGGCGAAGTCGGCGTAGGCGGTGGCGATCTGCTCCGGCGTGGCCGGGCCGTCGAGACGGAACCACTGGGGCAGGGCGGTACACATCGTCGCGATCGCGCGTCCGGCGGCCCTCGCGTGTTCGGCGGTGAGGTTGTCCTCGGCGAGTGCGGTATCGATGTCCTCATCGAGGAAGTGCTGGATCTCATTGCGGGAAGCGGCGATTCGCGCTCGATTGCCAGGGTTCAGACTGCGCATTTCGCTGGCGCCGATGAAGGCTAGTTCGCGGCGGTGGGTGTGGAACAGGGCGAGTGCCTCGACGACTCGGGCCACCCGGTCGCGGCCGGTGCTCGCCTCGCGCCGGGCCGCACCGACCCGCCAGTGCAGCTCGTCCATGGTCAGGTCGAGTGCCCGAACCAGCAGGTCTTGTTTGTCGCGGTAGTGGTGGTAGACGCCCGGCACACTCATACCGGCTCGCTGCGCGATCGACCGCATGGTGGCGCCGTGGTAGCCGGTCTCCACGAAGGATTCGATCGCGGCGGCCAGCATGGGATCGATATCGAGCCGCGGGAACTCGCGCCACGCGCGAGCTGTCCCGTCGACCGGATCGACGACGGCGCCGTGCCTGCGGGGCGGAGTCGTCGGGCTCGCTGGCTCGCCGATCAGCCACTGCGTCGTCGTGCCGAGTTCTGCGGCCAGCAGTCGGAGTCGGGGCACCGAGACACCCGTTTTGCCTGTCTCGACGGCGCTGAGCGTGGCCGGGCTGACATCGATACGACGTGCGGTCTCGCGCAGCGACAGGCCCGCTGCGACCCTCGCCTCTCGCAGGCGCGCGCCGAGGTCGGTCGGTTCACCGTCTGACAAGCTCACGCTGTTCAGCATAACTGAACAGCCGTAAAGGCTTCAATGCGGCGTTTGACAGGTCTTATTGCTACGTGTCAGTGTCAAGGATATTCAATGCCGAGCGATCGTTCGGCACGTGAGTCGAGGAGTGGTTTCGTGGCGATCGACCTGTCCTATCCGTCCGAGGTGCAGAGCCTGGCCGAACGCACTCGCACGTTCATTCGCGAACATGTGCTCCCGATCGAGGACGCGCACGACGGTGACATCGCTGCGGCAGGTGGTGAGAAACTGCGCGTCGAACTGCAGCAGGCGGCCCGCGACGCCGGAGTCTTCGCCCCACACGCGCCGATCGAATTCGGTGGCCACGGCCTCGACATGTCCAACCGCGCGCCGGTGTTCGAGGAGGCGGGCTACTCGCTGTTCGGCCCGACCGCCCTCAACATCGCCGCCCCGGATGAGGGCAACGTCCACATGCTCGCCCACATCGCCGACCCGGAACAGAAGCAGCAGTTCCTCGCCCCGCTCGCCCGTGGCGAGGTGCGCTCGGCCTTCGCCATGACCGAACCGGCCCCCGGGGCGGGTTCGGATCCGTCGGCGCTGACCACCCGCGCGGTCCGCGCCGACGGCGGCTGGCGCATCAACGGCCACAAATGGTTCATCACCGGCGCCGACGGCGCGGGCTTCTTCATCATCATGGCCCGCACCTCGGGTGAACCGGGCCAGCGTGGCGGCGCCACCATGTTTTTGGCCCCCGCCGACAGCCCCGGCATTCGCGTCGGCCGCCATATCGACACCCTCGACAAGTCGATGATCGGTGGCCACTGCGAAGTCGTCTTCGACGACCTGCTCGTTGCGGAGTCGGCGGTGCTCGGCGAGGTCGATCGAGGGTTCGAATACGCCCAGGTGCGGCTCGGTCCCGCCCGCATGACCCATGTGATGCGCTGGCTCGGCGCCGCGCGCCGCGGCCATGATGTCGCCCTCGCGCACGTGGCGCACCGCGAGGGTTTCGGCTCACGCCTGGGCGATCTCGGCATGATCCAGAAGATGATCGCCGACAACGAGATCGACATCGCCGCCACCCGCGCGCTGCTGACTCGCGCCTGCTGGGAGCTCGACCGGGGCGAACCCGCCGCGAACGCGACCTCGATCGCGAAAACCTATGCTGCCGAAGCGATCTTCCGCATCGTCGACCGCAGCATGCAGATGTGCGGTGGCCTCGGTGTCTCCGCGGACCTGCCGCTGGCTCGTCTGTCGCGCGAAGTACGCCCGTTTCGGATCTATGACGGCCCCTCCGAGGTGCATCGCTGGGCTATCGCCAAACGCGCGGTGAGCGCGGCCAAGCGGGCACAGCGGGACTCCGAATGACACTGCCGGGCATGGACATCGGCGCACTGGAGCTGTTCCTGCGCGCCCAGGGTGTCGAGGTGCGCGGGGAGCTGCGCGTGGAACTGATCAGTGGTGGCCGGTCCAATCTCACCTTCGCTGCCGCCGATGATGTCTCGCGCTGGGTGGTGCGCCGCCCGCCGGTCGCCGGGCTCACCCCGTCGGCGCACGATATGGCCCGCGAATACACCGTCACCGACGCACTGCAAGGTTCGGCGGTGCCGGTCGCGAAGACCGTCGCGTTCGATGCGCAGGGCACCGCGCTCGGGGCCCCGATGACCGTGGTCGAATTCGTCGACGGCCTGGTGATCCGCGACCAGGACGACCTCGCAACTCTGACCGATTCTCAGGTCGCGGCGAGCGTGGCCGAGTTGGTGCGTGTGCTGGCCCGACTGCACGAGATCGACCCGCACGCGGTGGGTCTCGACAAGTTCGGACGACCTGCGGGGTTTGTCGAACGTCAGGTGAATCTGTGGGCGTCCCAATGGGATCGGGTGAAAACCCGCGAACTCCCCGATGTCGCGGTGCTGCACGCCGCCCTGTCCGAGGCGGTCCCGCGCGAATCCTCGGCCTCGATCGTGCACGGCGACTTCCGCATCGACAACACGATTCTGGACGCGGCCGATCCGGGCCGGGTGCGCGCCGTCGTCGACTGGGAGATGTCGACCCTCGGCGATCCGCTCACCGACGTCGCCCTGATGTGCGTGTACCGCTCGCCGGTGTTCGACCTGGTCCTCGGCTCATCGGCGGCCTGGACCAGCGACCGCATGCCCACCGCCGACACCCTCGCGCAGACCTACGCGACGGCCTCCGGACGTGACCTCGGCGACTGGGGCTTCTACCTCGCGCTCGCCAATTTCAAACTCGGCGTGATCGGCGAGGGCATCACCCACCGGGCACTCCAGGGCTCAGGTGCGGGCGCCGCGGCCGAACGCGCCGCCGAGGCGACCCCGGAATTCATGGCCGCCGGGCTGCGCGCACTGAAAGGACACCGGCAATGACCAAGTCCGCACTGATCAGCGGCGCCTCCCGGGGCATCGGCCTCGGAATCGCGAATCGGCTTGCCCGACAGGGCTATTCGCTGACCATCACCGCGCGCGATGCCGACCGCCTCGAGGCAGTCGCTGCCGAGCTGCATGCGAACGGCGCGGCCGAGGTAGTCCCCGTCGCCGCGGACATGTCCGACGAGGAAGGCGTCGCGCGGGTCCTCAGCGCGCACACCGACCGGTTCGCGACGATGTCGGCGTTGATCCTGAACGCGGGTGTCGGCACCGCGGGCACACTGGCCGAGTCGTCGATGCGGCGCTTCGACAAGACCATCGCGGTCAACGTGCGCGCCCCGATCCAGCTCATCCAGGGCGCGCTGCCGATGTTGCGCGCGGGGGCACTCGCCGATCCCGGTCACGGCGCCAAAGTCGTTGCGCTGTCCTCGATCACCGGCGTCTACGCCGAGGCGGGACTGGCCGTCTACGGCGCGGCCAAAGCCGCGCTCATCTCCGTGCTGACCACCCTCAACGCCGAAGAATCCGGCAACGGCGTCACCGCCACCGCGATCGCGCCCGCCTACGTCGACACCGACATGAGCGCCTGGATCCACGATCAGGTTCCCCCGGAGCAGATGCTCGCGGTGAACGACATCGTCGAGATGGTCGACTCGCTGCTGCGGCTGTCCGCCCGCGCTGTGGTCCCCACGATCGTCATGTCCCGCGCGGGTACCGACGGATACCGCGCCTAGCCGACATCCGTGGGCAGAAGGCTCTTGGCGCGTTCGAGGAGGGCATCGAGCCCTGCTTCGAACGTGCGGTCCTGCGCGAGCCGGAACTGATACCCGCTCTCCGCCAGCCCGGCCAGCAGCGGCATGGTGGCGGGGTCGATCGCAGCGGTCGCAGGTAGTCGGGCGGGCTCGAGGTTCTCTTGGCGTTCCAGCAGCGCGAACGCGCTGCTGTGCGATGCCAGGGAGAAGTAGGTGTCGAGCGCATGCTCCGGCGTGAAACCGGCGGCCACGAGGGTGGTGAGGATGGTTTCGAGTCGCTCGCGCGCGACCCGATCAGGATTGTCACCGTAATTCGAGGTGTCGACGATCAGTAGATCGCACAGGACGGGATTTTCCAGGAACAACGTGCGCATCGTCCGGAAATGGTGGCGGAGCAGTTCGTGCCACGGGCCGTGGCCGGTGAAGGGCAGGGCGATCTCGTACTGCTCGAGGGCGCGATCGCGCATCGCCTGCAGCAGTAGGTCTTTGCTGCGGAAGTACCAGTAGATGCTCGTGACGCCGACGTCGAGACGGCGGGCGAGTGCGGGCATGCTGAGTTTCTCCACCGTGACTTCCGTCGCCAGCGCGAACGCGCCGCTCACGATGTCCGCCGCGGTGATCGAATTGCGTTGCCGCCGCTGTCGCCGCGGAGTCCGTACCGCGCTCTCCTCGCCCTTCACAGGCCTCCCGTCATCGCCTCGATCGGAGCCTAGCGGCACCTGCTCGATCGTGATGATGCCGACCCGCGCCGGTGCCACGACTGGTTGTGCCGGGCCCGAAATTACGGTAAACACTTATGGTAAGAGGTTACTGTATGGCGACGCAGGCGATCGATACGGGCCTCTCGAAAGGACGCAGCCGTGAGTTCGAGTCACCCGTCGACGGAGTCCCAGCGCAAGCGAAACCGCTTTCATTTCGACCGCCACAATCCCGGTTACCGGGAACGTTTCGAGGCGGTCACCCACGAGATGCACCAGCGGTGTCCGATAGCCTGGACCGACACCCACGACGGCCACTGGGTCGCGGCGGGCAACCGTGAAGTCTTCGAACTCGCCCGCTGCCCCCATGTTTCGAACGATCGGGACTACAAGAACGAGCGCCGGGGCTATCTGGGGATCACCATTCCCTACAGCGAGCCGGTCATCCCGCTGCGCAACGGAATTCTCGAGATGGACGATCCGGAACACCGCCTGTTCCGCGCCGTTCTCAATCCCTACCTGTCGCCCAGTGCGGTCCGGCGGTGGGAGCCCTTCATCGACGAGATCGTGCGAGCCTGCCTCGACGAGAAGATCGAGTCCGGGCAGATCGACTTCGTCGACGACCTCGCGAACATCGTTCCGGCCGTCCTCACACTCGCCATGCTCGGTGTCCCCCTGCGACAGTGGGCGGTCTACAACGAGCCGGCTCATGCCGCGGTCTACACCCCGCCGGATTCACCCGATCGGGACCGAGTCCAGAACCTGAACATGGCGATGGGCATGGACCTGATGGCCAACCTGCACGAGATCCGCGAAACGCCGCGCCCCGGCCTGATCGATGCGCTGGCGCGCATGGAGATCGATGGTGAGAAGCCGGAGGAGATCGACCTTCTCGGTATTCTCGGCCTGCTCATCGGCGGGGGATTCGATACCACGACAGCGCTCACCGCCCACTCGCTGGAGTGGCTGTCGCAGCACCCCGCCGAACGGGAAACCCTGAGCCGGGAACGCGACACGCTGCTGAACTCGGCGACCGAGGAGTTCCTGCGGTACTTCACCCCGGCGCCGGGGGACGGCCGGACCATCGCCGCGGACTGCGAGGTCGCCGGGCAGCAGTTCAAGGAGGGGGAGCGCCTGTGGCTGTCCTGGGCGATGGCCAACCGCGACGCCACCGTCTTCCCGTCCCCCGACGAAGTCGTGCTCGACCGAAAAGCGAACCGGCACTTGAGTTTCGGACTCGGCATCCACCGGTGCATCGGTTCCAATGTGGCGCGCACGGTCTTCAAGCGGATGCTGGCCGCGGTTGTCGATCGCATGCCCGACTTCCACTGCGACCCCGACGGCGCGGTCCACTACGAAACGATCGGCCTCATCCAGGGGATGCGGCAACTCCCCGCGACCTTCACCCCTGGACCGCGGCTGGGGCCCGGACTGAACGAAACGATCGACGAACTACAGCGGATGGTGCACGAGCAGCGCCTCGCGGCGCCGATCACCGCGGCACCCTGAGCCGGGGGATCGGCATGCCCGGCGATCTCCGCGAAGTGAGCCTCTGCTGCAACCCGGCGATGATCACTGTGAGATCGAAGGAAAGCCGATCCTCATCGGCGCCTCGACGGTCCCGCTGGCTGACGGCGACCACTTCGCGAAGCATCGGAAATTCCGTCTCGGGGACCGCGCGCAACGCTGCTGCTAATTCCGCCACCTCGGGATCTGCGCCCCGTCGAGCGGTGAGCGCGTCGCGCCCGGCCGAAGCGGCGGTGTCGGTGACGAGGATCAGTGCGCCCCGGGCTTCTTCGATCCCGAAACCCGCCTCCGTCAACGCTTGCAGGACGCGCTCCACCGAAGCCAATGTGCCCAAGCCGCCTGTGTAGGAAGGTTGCAGATAGGGGATCAACGTCCCCACGACGACGACGGCATCGCGCAACGCTGTCGCGAACAGGGTCAGTACATCGCGCCAATCGCCCGCGGCCGGCAATACCACGCGGCGGAGCTCGGACTCGAAAACATCCCGGGCAACCATTTCGCGCAAGCCCTCTTTTCCGCCCACGTGATAGTTGAGGGAGGTGGGATCGACTCCGAGCACGTCGGCGACGGCCTGCATCGTCAGCGCTGCGGGCGCCACACTCCGAGCGGCGCGCAGGATCTGTTCGCGGCTGATCTTCTGCGGTCGACCACGACCACGCGTCTGCCCTGATTCCGCAGGCGTATCGGGTCCGCCGAACTTCTGTCCGCTCACCGTCTCAGCCTAGAGACCTCGGCGAGAGGCTAACTCTCCTATTCGAGAATGAATTTTTCCGCTCCGGGGAAAACTTGCGCAAAACCGCCCCGAGCAGACGATCGCGGGGGTAGACAAGACCGGTGTGACCGTGCGGAACAAGCCCACGATCGTCGCTCGCAGTCGCGCTGAGAACGTCACTCTCAGCATGGAAGAGGTACCGATGTCATCTGCCGAATACCGCGTCGTCCAGTGGACCACCGGGAATGTAGGAACGAGTTCCGTGCGGGCCCTCACCGCCGATCCCACCATCGAGCTGGTCGGATGCTTCGCCTGGTCACCCGACAAAGTCGGGCGCGATGTCGGCGAGCTGGCAGGCGACGCGCCGCTTGGCGTGACCGCCACCGACGACATCGAATCGCTGCTGGCACTGAAACCCGATTGCGTGGTCTACAACCCGATGTGGTTCGACGTCGAGGAAGCGGTGCGCATCCTGTCCTCGGGCGCGAACGTGGTGACCACCGCATCGTTCATCACGGGCCACAATCTGGGTGACGAGCGCGATCGGCTGGAAGAGGCGTGCCTGCGCGGCGGGTCGACGATATTCGGCTCCGGGGTCAGTCCCGGTTTCGCCCAATTGCTGGCGATCGTCGCGGCGAACGCGTGCGACCGGGTCGACAAGGTGACCATCGCCGAATCCGCCGACACCACTTTCTACGACTCGCCGGCCACCGAACGTCCGGTCGGCTTCGGCACCCCGATCGACGATCCCGACCTTCCCGGCATGGCCGCCCACGGAACCGCGGTGTTCGCCGAAGCCGTTCGGCTGGTGGCGGATTCGCTGAACATCGAACTCGACGAGATCGTGTG
The DNA here is from genome assembly GCF_046549215.1 of Nocardia sp. A7. Lineage (NCBI taxonomy): Bacteria > Bacillati > Actinomycetota > Actinomycetes > Mycobacteriales > Nocardiaceae > Nocardia > Nocardia sp. A7. Next base: position 999,634 of record NZ_JAJPWE010000002.1, read on the forward strand.
CCAGGCCGAATACGCGCAGACCACCGAGGATCTGGACCTCGGTTCCTGGACCATAGCCAAGGGCTGCGTGGCCGGTGTGGCCGCCAGCTGGCAGGGCCGCGTCGGCGATCGCGTCATCATCGACATCAATGTCCGCTGGCGGAAAGGTCGGACGCTGGAGCCGGACTGGAAGATCGACGGCGACGGCTGGAAGATCACCGTCGCGGGCCGGCCGACCGTGAACATGACCGTTGGGTTCCTTCCCCCGCCCGATTTCCAGGCCGAGACGATCGCCGATTTCATGGTCCTCGGCCACATCATGACCGCGATGCCGCCCATCCACGCGATACCCGCGGTCGTCGCGGCCGCACCCGGCATCGCGACCTATAACGATCTGCCACTCACCTTGCCCCGCAACATCATCGCGCGGGCATGAAGCTCGCAGCACCCGCACAGTACGACTCGTCGCAGGGGTACGCCAGGAGTTCGAACGTGGCGGAACCGAGGTTCGATCATGGTGGCGTACTGCTGGCTCTGCGGATCCAGGACTTCGGATCGGGCCCGCCGATCGGGTGATTGTGAACAGGCGCAGTCGATTCCGGCTGTCTGCCATGGAGTCATGGTGTTCACCATCTCGTGCATTCGGGCTACCCTCTGCCTTGACTTGCAGGTCCGGCTAACGGCCGCACTGCCGCGGTCGGTACCCGGCTCGCTGCCGGTGGCCGCCGTCGGCGTGCGCGTCGACTTCGCGGCCGAGCTGTCCCGGCGAGATGATCGCCGGTGTCCAGCACTGGTGGGGTGGTAGAAAAGATCGTACAGTGCCTTTGCGCTAAGGCAAGTGCGGCGACGAGAGATGGGTTGTGGCAGAGGCAGTGACGGATAACTTGGACGGTGTCGGTGAGATCATCCGACAATGGGCCCAGTCGCGGCCCGAACTCGATGTCTCCGCGTTGGAGATCTTCGGGCGAATGCACCGCAGTTTCCTGCTCTATCGCGCACGGATCAACGGTGTGTTCGAACAGTTCGGCACCAACGAGGCGGGATTCGACGTGCTCGCGTGCCTGCGCCGCGCGGAACCGGAGTTCCGGCGCACGGCGGGGGAGTTGGCGAAGCAGACGCTCATCACGACGGGCGGCCTGACTTTGCGGGTCAACCGACTGGAGGAGGCCGGGCTGGTTCTCCGGGAACGCGATGCCGAGGACGCCCGGGTCGTCTACGTGACCCTGTCCGATGCGGGGCGTGAACTGGTGGACCGTGTCGCCGATGAGCACTTCGCCGAACTCGCGCGGATGCTGGTGGGTCTGGACACCGAGCAGAAAGCTCAGCTGGCGGGGCTGCTCACGGTGCTCGAGGGATCGCTACGGACAGCAGAGTTGTCGCTGGGGGAGGACGCCACGGTCGATCGCACTGCATGAACGGCCGGTTTCAGGCGCTCCCGGATCTCACGATCTGGGAGCGTTCGTCTTTTTTCGGGGCAACTTCGCAAAACCTCTTGGTGTTTTTTGTGGGGGACGTCACACCATCGATCAGAGGTGTGACCTGCATCTCTCCATTCGGAGCGGCAGATTCCGGTGGCGTTAAACGGCTGTTAATCATCGAATTCGGGTGCATCCGGCGTTGACCTCTTAGCGGTAAGGAAGTAGAAATCTCTTGCAGCCAAGATGTTCGGCAACCGCGGCGATGAACTCAGCCCCGGTCGCCACCATCGTCCCGACAGGAGACGTTCATGACGACAATCCGCTTCGCCGCCGCAGTTCTGCTGGCCGGTTCCGCCTTGGTTCTGAGCTCGTGCGGCGGCTCGGGCGAGCGCACCGCCGCGGCGACCGACGGCACACTCGAGCAGACCTCGGTCTCGGTGGGCGTGCTTCCGCTGGCCGACTACGCGGCGGTGTACTGGGCGGACGAGAAGGGCTTCTTCGAGCGGGAGGGGCTCACAGTGACGCTCGAGCCGATCCAGGGTGGGCCCATCGGCATCCAGAAGGTCGCCTCGGGGGAACTCGACTTCAGCATCGCCAACTCGATCTCCGCGGCCATCGCGCAGTCCCGCAAGACACCGATCACCACCGTCGTGCACACATCCTCGCTCGGCGACCGCAGCGGAATTCTGTATGTCGCGCCGGAATCGCCGATCACATCGATCGCTGATATCGACGGCAAGACCGTCGGGGTGAACACCACCAACAACATCGGCGATGTCACCATCGCCAACCTCGCGACCGACCGGGGCGTCCAGATCGAGCCGCGGTATGTCGAGGTGCCGTTCCCCGAGATGCTGCCCGGGGTGCAGGCCGGGTCGATCGACGTCGGGTACGCCCCCGAGCCGTTCTCCTCGGCAGCGCGCGGCGCCGGTATGCGGGAGATCGCGGACCTCACGACGGGCATCAACAACGCACTGCCTGCGTCGATCTTCGTCGCGGGTAACGAATTCGTGGACGCGAACCCGGACACCACCGCGGCGTTCGCCCGCGCGATCTACGCGGCGGGGGCCGATATCTCCGCCCACGAGGCCGATTTCCGCACTTGGCTGCCCGGTGTCGCCAAGGTTCCCGCGGAAGTGGCCCGGTCGATGTCGCTGCCGATCTTCGCGTCGAGCATGGATCCGGCGAAGATGCAGGCCGTCGCCGATATGCTCGGCGCCCAGGGACGGATCCCCGAGGGCTTCGACGTCACCTCGCGTCTCCTCACGCTCGAGAACTGAGATGAATCTGCTCAGTGAGCCACTCGGGCGGAATCAGCGGATCGCCTACGGAATCGTGGGCGTGCTCGGGACGGCCGCGCTGACCGAAGTGGTCATCCGAACCGGATTGATCTCCACACCCGGTCTGCCCGTTCCGAGCCGGGTGCTGGCGGAGACCGGCGCACTGTTCAGAGATCAAATCTTCTGGCAGGAAGTCGGTTTCACACTCCAGGAGTGGATGCTCGGCCTGCTGATCGCCACCGTGGCCGGAATGGTGCTCGGTGGCCTGATGGGCGCCTTCGCGAAGGTGTTCACCGCCTTCGAACTCCCGGTCGAGGTTTTCCGGGTCCTGCCCTCGGTCGCGTTGGGCCCGGTCCTGGTATTACTGCTGGGTTCGGGAATGTTGCCGCTCTCGATCACGGTGGCGCTCGCCTGCATGTGGCCGATCCTGCTGAACACGCTGTACGGAGTCCGAGCCACCGACGCCACCGCCGTGCAGACGGCCCGCACCTTCGGTCTCTCGGGGCTCGCGATCCTGCGCCGGATCAAGATTCCCAGCGCACTTCCGTTCGCGTTCACCGGGATCCGGATCGCCGCGTCGATCGGACTCATCGTCGCCGTCAGCGCGGAACTGCTGATCGGCAACGGTCAGGGGATCGGTGGTTACATCCTGCTCAACAGCGCGAACGCCACCAACCTCGACACCGTCTACGCCGCGACGCTGGTGGCCGGAGTTCTCGGCCTTGCGGTGAGCACGGCCTTCACCGCCCTGGACAACAAGGTGTTCGCATGGAAGAAGGGGCTGGCCCAGTGATGGTCGCATCGACCGACGAGACCGTGGTCGCCGCGCCTGCGGTTCGGCCGAATCCGAAATCTCGTGCCGTCGGCTCGGCGCGCACTCGCGGCTCCCTGTCGCTGCTGCTGAGCAACACGGGCATCCGGCTGCTGGTCCCGGTGCTGATCCTGGCCGCGTGGTGGGCACTGTCGCAGTCGGAGGTCGGTTCGCTGATCGTCGCTGCGCCGTTCGATGCTTTCGAGCGGGTCTTCACCGACTTCTTCAGCGCCGACGCCGGCCGCCTGTTCCTCGGCGACGCGACCTTCGATCACTTCGTCCCCAGCGTCTACCGCGCGATGGTGGGACTGCTGCTGGCCGTCGTGATCGGGGTCGCGCTGGGTGTCGCGCTCGGCATCGTTCCGGTGTTGACGGCGCTGTTCCAGCCGCTCATCCACCTCGGGCGATCGCTGCCGAGCCCGGCGCTGCTCGGGGTGTTCTTCTTCCTGTTCGGAACGGGGGACAGCCCGAAGATCTTCCTCATCGCGTTCTCCGTGGTCTGGCCGATCCTGTTCAACACGATCGACGGTGTCCAGAGCGTCGGAACGGGCCGGATGCAGACCGCCGCGGTGTTCAAGATCTCGCGGTGGAATGTGCTGGCGCACGTGATCCTTCCCGGAGCGGCGCCGAAGATATTCGCCGGTGTGCGGACCGCGATGTCGCTGTCGCTCATCATCATGATCATCTCCGAGCTGCAGAAGGCCGAGAACGGTCTCGGGTATCTGCTGATCCAGACGCAGCGCAACTTCGACTACACCGGATTCTGGTCCGTTCTGATCGTGTTGGCCGCGCTCGGCGTCGCACTCAACTTCATCTTCGTGTTCGTCGAACGGCGGGCGTTGGCCTGGCACCGAGGAGTGACTCAGCAAAATGACTAGTACAGATGTGGCGACCACGTCCGCGGAGCTGGTCCTCACCGGCATCTCGAAGTCGTACGGAACCAACCTGGCAGTCCGCGATATCACCGCTGTCGCGCCCGCGGGCAAGGTCAGCGTTATCGTCGGACCCTCCGGTTGCGGCAAATCGACCCTGCTGCGGATCATCAGCGGACTCGATGTGCCGACGACCGGTGCGGCTACCTTCGACGGGCGACTGGTATCCGGTGTCCCCGACGGCCTTGCCATGGTTTTCCAGGACTACGCGCGCTCGCTGTTCCCGTGGATGCGGGTGGACAAGAACATCGCCTTCCCGCTCGCGGGGCTACCGCGCCCGGAGCGCGCCGCCCGGGTACAGGAGGCCATCGACGCGGTCGGTCTGTCCGGCAAGGAGAAGCTCTACCCCTGGCAGATGTCGGGCGGTATGCAGCAGCGGGTCGCCATCGCCCGGGCGCTGGCCAGCCACCCGAAGCTGCTGCTCATGGACGAGCCGTACGCGTCGGTCGACGCCCAGACCCGCGCCGAACTCGAGGATCTGCTGCTCACGATCCAGGCGCGGCTCGGGATCACCGTCCTGGTCGTCACCCACGACATCGACGAGAGCGTCTACCTCGCCGATCACATCATCGTGTTGTCGAAGCCGCCGAGCATCGTGGCCGAGACGATCGAGGTCGACCTGCCTCGCCCGCGAGATCACATCACCACCAAAACGGACCCGAGATTCGTCGAGATCAGATCGCACGTGACGAGGCTGCTGCGCGGTGACGGCGTGACCGCCGAGGACCCGAGTCACCCGGTTGTGAGCAAGGCGCACTGATGCGGGCCACGGTCGACGGATCCGGCATCGTCGCGCAGAGTCAATCGGCACTCGCGCCGTTCCGGTTATACCGCCCCGAGTCGATCGCCGAGGTGAAGGCGGTGCTCGCGGCGGACCCGGAGGCGGTGATCGGTGCCGGCTGCAGCGATCTCGTAGCCAGGATCCGTGAGGGCTGTGCGCCCGCGGCCCTGGTATCGCTGCGGAAAGTGGCAGGCCTGACGGCGATCACGCACGGTGACGGTGTACTGCGCCTGGGGTCGATGGTCACCCATCACGAGGGCGCGACCAGCGCGACGGTCGCCACGGCGATCCCCGGACTCGCGGCGGCGTGGTCGCGGATCGCCACCGTGCGGATCCGGTACACCGGCACGGTCGGCGGGAATCTGATGGCGCGGCGATACCGCTACGAGATGCCGTTGATTCTGGGCGCACTCGATGCCCGGTTGTCGATCTCGGACGGGCGCACCCTCGTCCCCGGCGACCTGTGGACCGACGACACCACCGCGCTGCTCACCGATATCGCGGTGTCCACCGCGGATCTGGTGTGGTTCGGATACGAGCGTTCGATGCGCCCCACCACGACTGTCGCCGTGGCGATCCGCCGGAGTGCTGATGCCACCCTGTCCGTCCACGCCACCGCGGGGTCTGAGTACCGCCGGGGCGTCTCGCTGCGCGCCGACACCGCCGCGACAGCGGTCGCCGATATCGACGCGGTGTCGACCGCCGCAGTGCTCGCCGCCCAACTCCCGGATGGTGTCGCCGATTACACCGGGTCCGCCGAGTACCGCAGGCACCTTGTCGCGGTATTGATCCGCAGGCTGCTCTGCGAGGCGGCCACCGCCACCCATCATCGTGAGGACGAACCGCATGTGTGACCCCGAGTCCGAGGCGAACGCGGATGTGCCGCAGGGTGCGCTCGAAACCTCGATAGAGTTCAGTCTGAACGGCGAAAAGCGTAACTGCACAATAGATTCCAGCGCGGTCCTGCTCGATGTCCTCCGCGAGGACTTCGGTTGCCGGGGCGTGCGGCGTTCGTGTGAACGCGGTGTCTGTGGGGCCTGCACGGTACTCGTCGACGATATCCCGGTCGCCTCCTGTTCGACGTTCGCGTTCGCGGTCGAGGGAGCCGCCGTGGAGACCGTCGAAGGACTCGCGGCCGCGGACGGAACTCTCTCGCCCCAGCAGCAGGCCTTCGCGGAATGCGGTGGCTACCAGTGCGGTTTCTGCACCTCCGGCATGCTGATGCTCACGACCGGTCTGCTACGCCGGGAACCCCGGCCCGACCGCGGCACCATCCGCGAGTGGATCAGTTCCAACACCTGCCGCTGCACCGGCTACGAGATGATCATGGAATCCGTCGAACGCGCGGCGGCACTGACTGCCGCGCCGAACGGGGAGCGCGAGTGACCGCGGTATCGGATCGGCCGAGCAGCCGCGAAGCCCGTACCCACGTGGTGGACGACCGGGCGATCGGTGGGTACCGGATCCGGGAACTGCCGACGGCATCGCCGCTACACCGGGTGGTCGGGCGGGACGGCCCGCGTGCGGACGCGACGGCCAAGGTCACCGGCAGGGCCGTGTACGGGGCCGATATCGTGCGCCCGGGCATGTTGCACGCGAAAGTGCTGCGCAGCCCGCACGCGCACGCCCGCATCCTTTCCATCGACGCCTCGGCGGCGCGAACGCTCCCGGGTGTCACCGCGGTCGTCACCCAGGACGAGATCGACGGGCTGCAGTGCTACGGGACGATGGTCAAGGACCAGCCGGTGGTCGCGACGGGCGTCGTCCGGTACGTCGGTGACGTGGTGGCCGCGGTCGCCGCCGTCGATGAGCGCACCGCGCTCGCGGCACTGGATCTGATCCGGGTCGAGTACGAGGTGCTGCCCGCGGTGTTCACCGTCGATGAGGCACTCGCGGAATCGGCGCCGGTCATCCATCCGGACGAGCCGTTCGGGGTGATCCCGAAGTACGGGCAGGGCGCGTCGGCGTCGCTGCGCAGTGCGCCGAACGTGAGCTACGAGTTCCGCTACAGCACCGGCTCGCCCTCGGTCTGGGAAAGCTGTGACCACGTCTTCGAGGACACCTTCCAGTTCTCGCGGATGAACCACATGCATCTCGAACCGTTCGTGACCGTCGCCGAGGCGAGCGCCGACGAGATCGAGGTGTGGACCTCGACGCAGTCGCCGTTCAACCTGCGGAAGGAGCTCTCGCGCGTTTTCGGGCTGCCGGAGAACCGGATCCGCGTGCATGTGCCGTTGCTCGGCGGCGGCTTCGGCGCGAAGAACGGGCCGAAGGCCGATCCGGTCGCGATCCGGCTCTCGCAGCTCAGCGGCGGGCGGCCGGTGCGGTTCTGTATGACCACCGAGGAGGTGTTCCTCACGGTATCGCAGCACGCGGCGACCCTCATCGTGAAATCCGGTGTGCGGGCCGACGGTACCTTCGTCGCGCGGCAGTCGACGGTGCTGCTCAACGGCGGTGCCTACGCCGAGCACAGCCCCGCGGTCGCGGAGAAGGCCGGCTACCGGATGCCCGGCGCCTACCGATGGCAGCACATCGATTCGGTGTGTCGGGTCGTCACCACCAACACCGTCCCGGCCGGTGCCTACCGCGGATTCGGTGGCACGCAGGCGACGTGGGCCAGTGAGCGGCAGGTCGACTTGATCGCCGATCGCCTCGGACTCGATCCGTACGACTTGCGGGTGCGCAACCTCAAGGCACTCGGCGAGGAATTCGTTCCGGGCGAGTCCGGTATCGACTCCGATCTGGTGGCGGGGATGCGGGTGGTGGCCGACGCGATCGGCTACCACGAGCGCGCCCGTACCGGAAACCGGGGGATGGGCGTTTCGGTCGGGGTCAAGGACGGCGGCGGTATCAACAAGCCGGCCATGGCGCGGGTCAAGGTCACCACCCGGGGCGACGTCCTGCTCAACTGCGCACTCACCGAGATGGGGCAGGGCGGGCACTCCGCGATGGCGCAACTGGTCGCCGAGGTGCTGCACTGCGATCCCGCCCGGGTGGCCTACGCGCGTATCGACACCGACAACACCCCGTTCGACCAGGGCACCAATGCCTCCTCGGGAGTGGCGGTGATGGGGCAGGCGGTGCGGACGGCGGCCGAGAAGCTGCGGGATCAGGTACTCGACTGGGCCGGTGCGCAACTCGCCGTCGATCCCGCCGGGCTCGAGCTCGTGGACTGGCATGTGCACACCCCCGACGGGGCGGTGCACAACCTGTTTCCGATGATCATGGAGGTTTTCGGGAATACTGGATTCGAGTTCTCCGCCGACGGTTTCTACAAGGCACGCAACGATCACCGAGCGCCACTCGAGGCGCCGTGTGTTTTCTGGGAGATCGGCTGGGCGGCCGCGGAAGTGGAGGTCGACCCGGAGACGGGCCGGGTCACCGTGCTGCAACTGGCCGTCAGCGGTGACGCGGGCAAGGTGATCAACAGGATCGCGTGTCGCGGTCAGGACGAGGGGGCCGCGGTGTTCGGACTGGGGCAGGCGTTGTTCGAGGAACTCCGCTACGCCCCGGATGGCGAACTGCTCAACGCCGAGGCACTGCTGTACCGGGTACCGCTCGCCGAGGACATCCCCGAACGGTTCGTCTCGATCACCCAGGAGCAGGGCCACGGCCCCGGACCGTTCGGCAGCAAGGGCATGGGGGAGGGCGGGATGCTACCCGTGGCCAGCGCCATCGCCCAGGCCGTCGCCGACGCGGTGGGTGCGCAGATCACCGAACTCCCGCTGTCACCGCAACGGGTCTACGAGGCGATCGCCGCGCGTGCTGCCGAGGTGCGGCGATGACGTTGACGCACAACGGCACACACCCTGCCGCCGCAACGGTCGGCGGCCGAGATCCGGTGCGGGTGTGCGTGCTCGGTTACGGGAGTATCGGCGCGGTCGTGGCCGACCGGCTCCTCCGCGGGGATGTGCCCGGTGCCGAACTGGTCGGGATCGTCAATCGGTCACCGGTCGAGAATCTCCCGGCGCCCGCGCTCTTGCTCGCGCAGGCGCTCGAAGTCGCGGATGTGGTGGTCGAATGTGCGTCGCAGGAGGCGGTGTGGGAGGTCGCCCAGCACGTGGTCGACGCCGGACGGGACCTGCTGGTGTCGTCGGTCGGGGCACTGTCGGACCCTGCGTTCGCGCAGCGGATCGCGGGTAGCGGGCCGGGACGGGTCGTGTGCACACACGGCGCGGTCGGCGGCCTCGACCTGCTCGCCGCCGCACGCGACGCCGCGCCTTTCGAACGAGTGCTCGTCCGGTCGACGAAATCGCCGGGATCACTGGTACAGCCGTGGATGGACGCCGCGCAGCGGCACCGGATCAGCACCACGGCGACGCGGCTGCGTGTGTTCGCAGGCAGTCCGGCCGAAGCGGCGCGACTGTTTCCGAAATCGCTCAATGTCGCTGCCGCGGTGAGTTTCGCGGTGCGCGACTGGGAGACGGTATCGGTCGAGTTGTACGCCGATCCGGACGCGGACCTGACCTGTCACGAGATAGAGGCCTCGGGTCCGATCGGCAGGTACTCGATCAAGATCGAGAATCTGCCGAGTGCGGACAACCCGCGCACCAGCGCGGTGGTGCCGTACTCCATCCTGCGGACGCTGGCCCACCTGACCGGCCATCCGAACCTCATCGCCTGACCGATCCGCGCGGCGCAACGACGAGCACCCTGAAAAGGCCCCGAACGGTGCCCATTTCGACAAAATAACGCAGATATCTTGACGCAAAGTATCTTTTAGCTCAGACTCTTTCCAAGAAGGCATTCGGTGCTCATATGGGCCGGACAGTGCTGCGACAGAGAACGGATAAAGACTCCGATGGACTTACAAGGCAGCACGAGCACTCGTTCGCAGCAGGCGGCAAGTGAGATCTCCGCCTTCGGGCCGGAAGCCCGGACCGTGGCCGCCGACGCCGCGGACCTCGATCGGTCGCCGGTGGCCGCACCGGTGCCGGATACGACCGACGAGATCTTCGTGGCCGGCCGGTGGGTCCGAGGGTCGGGCGCGGTGATCGAGTCGGTCGATCCGGCGACAGGCCGAGTCTTCGCCCGCCTGCACGGTGCCGTCGCGAGCGACGTCGACCTGGCGGTCGACGGTGGTCGGCGGGCCGTCGCGAGTTCCGGCTGGGCCGAGTGGCTACCGCACGAGCGTGCGGCCGTCCTGTACCGGATCGGGACCGCTATCGAGGCCAATATCGACCGCATCGCCGCACTGCAAACCGTTGACACCGGAAAGACGCTGGTCGAGACCGGTGCCCTCGCGCGCAGCGCCGCAGGCACCTTCCGGTTCATGGCGGCGGCCCTCGAGACCATGGAGGACGCGATCACGCCCCGTCGTGGCCCCTTCCTCACCTTCGCGACCTACGAGCCGATGGGCGTCGTCGGCGCCATCACCCCGTGGAACTCGCCGATCGCCTCGGACGCGCAGAAGATCGCCCCCGCTCTCGCGGCGGGCAACGCGGTGGTCGCCAAACCGCCGGTCTGGGCGCCGTGGGTGACCCTGCTGCTGGCGCGGCTGGCGGAGGAGGCGGGCCTACCGGCCGGCCTGTTGTCGGTCCTGCCCGGCCCGGGGCGCAGCGTCGGCGACGCGCTCGCCCGGCACCCGGGAATCGGCAAGATCTCGTTCACCGGTGGAACCACGACCGGTCGCGCGCTGGCACATGTCGCCGCGGAGAAGCTGATGCCGATCACCCTCGAACTCGGCGGCAAATCACCCACTATCGTCTTCGCCGACGCTGACCTCGAGCAGGCGCTCGCCGGGGTCATGTTCGGCATCTTCTCCTCGTCGGGCCAGAGTTGTATCGCGGGATCGCGGATCTTCGTACAGCGCGCGGTGTACGACGAATTCGTCGACCGCCTGGTCGCGGCGACCACGGCACTGCGAGTGGGACCGGGCACCGATCCACGAACCCAGGTGGCGCCCATGGTCACCCGCCAGCACCGGGACGGGGTCGCGGCGATGGTCGACGATGCGGTACGCGCGGGCGCGACGGTCCTGTGCGGCGGTACGGTCCCCGCGGATCCAGGACTGGCCGACGGCGCGTACTACCTGCCCACCGTGCTCACCGGCGTCGCGAACAGCGCGACGATCTGCCAGGAGGAGATCTTCGGGCCCGTCGCCGTCGTGCTCCCGTTCGAGGACGAGACCGACGTCATCGCGCAGGCCGACGACACGGTGTTCGGTCTGGCCTGTGGGATCTGGACCGCGGACTACCGGCGTGCCTGGCGGACGGCCCGCGCCGTGCAGGCCGGAACGGTGTGGATCAACACCTATAAGCAGTTCAGTATCTCGACTCCGTTCAGCGGGTTGAAGGACAGCGGTGTCGGCACCGAGAAGGGCCGCGACGGAATCCGGTCCTACATGAACCAGAAGAGCATCTACCTCGACGTGTCCGGGCAGCCGTTGCCCTGGGCAGGTCTGTGAGAAGGGAGCACCATGAGCGCTCATCCCTACAGCCCGGCCTTCGGTGTCGCGGGCTTCGGATTCGTCTCCGGCGCACTGTCGGTCGACGCGGACGGTATCGCGGTCCCCGGTCCCCGGGCGGCTCTCGAAGCCGCGATGGCCCGGCTGAGCGAACGACTCTCGACCATCGATATGACGCTCGAGAACGTCGTGAAGACCACCTATTTCGTCACCGACGTCGCCCTGCGCGACGAGGCGAACCGGCACTACGAGGCGGTATTCGCCGAACCGCGTCCGGCCAGGTCGTTCGTCGAGGTCGCCGCGCTGCCCTACGGCGCGACGGTCGAGATCGAGGCCATCGCCCACCGCGGGTAGCGCACCCGCACAACACGGTTCACCCATAGAGGAAGGCACACATCATGTCCAGCACCGAAAAGACCGGCGTCGACCTCGACGCCCTGATCGACTCCTGCATCGCCGCCGCCGACACCCGCTACGAGGACTGGGACACGCTCGGGTTCCAGGCGGCCCAGGGCGGTGACCGGTTCAAGCGGGCACAGATCCGCTACATCGGCTCCGGTGCCACCGGCAACCACGACACCGACAACAACATCATCAAGGCCGATCACTTCACCTTCTCCAATATGCGTCTGCCCGCGGGTGCGGTCGGCCCCGAGCACACCCACCACGACGTCGAAGAGGTCTTCTACGTTCTCGAAGGCGAAATCGAGGTCGCCGTCCACGATGTCGAGGACGGGACGAAGAAGGCGGTGCGCACCCTCGGCTACCGCGATCTGATCCGCGTACCCGCCGGGGTGCCGCGCAGCCTCGCGAACGTCTCCGACGCCGACGCGCTGTTCTGCGTCATCATCGGCACCCCCAAGCCGCAACTGCCCACCTACCCGCCCAGCTCCGAAATGTTCGGCGTCACTCGCTGATCGAGTACCGGAAGAAGACGTACGAGGAGGGCACCCGATGGACGAGCCGATGAGGCGGACGCTTCGCGTCCAGCAGAAGACCTGGGAAGCCGACGGTGTCATCAGCGTGACGCTGACCGACCCGTCCGGTGCCGAGCTGTCGGCCTGGGAACCAGGTGCGCACCTCGCGCTGCACCTCCCGAACGGGCTCGTTCGGGAGTACTCACTCTGCTCGGATCCCGCCGACCGGTCCCGGTGGACTGTGGCGGTGCTGCGCAAATCGGATTCGCGCGGCGGCAGCACCTATATCCACGACCTCTTGCCGGTCGGCGGGCTCCTCGAGGTCGAGGGCCCTCGCCAGAACTTCGCGCTCGACACCGCGCCCCGCCACATCCTGGTCGCGGGCGGAATCGGTATCACCCCGATTCTGTCGATGGTGCGGAATCTGCACCGCGAGGACGCGAACTGGACGCTGCTCTACACCGGACGATCCCGGTCGACGATGGCGTTTCTCGACGAGATCGACTCCCTGCCCGCCGACCGCGTGACGATCCACGCGGACGACACGGCAGCGGGTCGATACCCCGACATCGCCGGGCTGCTCGGGGATATCGACGGCGATGCGGTCGCCTACTGCTGCGGCCCCGAGTCGTTGATGACCGCCTGCTCCGACGCACTGGCCGATCCCGGGCAGTTGCGTATCGAACGATTCAAGGCACCCGAACCGATCACCACCGGCGCGGACACCGCCTTCGACGTGGTCCTCGCCGAGAGCGGTCGGCGGATCCCGGTCGCCCCGGATGTCTCGGTCCTGAACGCACTGCAGAACGCCGGTGTGCCGGTGGAGAGCTCGTGTACGGAGGGAATCTGCGGGACCTGCGAGGTCGGCGTCGTCAAGGGCGACGTCGAGCACCGTGACTTCCTGCTCTCGCCGGAGGAACAACAGACGGGCAGCACCATGTTCGTCTGCGTTTCCCGCTGCCGCTCCGCCGAACTCGTCCTCGACCTGTAGCCGGCCACCCTCGACAGAAAGGTCGATCATGCGATTCTCTGGAACACCGGTCTGTACTCTCCGGGCGTTGCGGTCGGTATCGGTCACGGTGCCCGACCCCGCCCGCTCGCGCGACTTCTACCACGAGGCCTGGGGTTTGAGCACCGTCGACGAAGACGGTGACACCTTCTGGCTACGTGCCACCGGCAGCGAGCACCACGTCCTGCAACTGCGCGCCGGTACCGGCAACGCATTGGACCGGATCTCGTTCGCGGTCGGGACTCCGCGCGAGGTCGACGACGCGGCAGGCGCACTGCAGAAGCTCGGAATCCCCCTGCTGCGCGAGCCCGGTCGGCTCGACGACGCGGGTGGCGGCTACGGCCTGCAACTCATCGATCCCGAGGGACGCTGCCTCGAACTGTCCGCTGATACGTTTGCCGTCTCGGCGCAGGAACCGGCAGGTCGCCGCGCGATTCCGCGCAAACTCGCGCATATCGTGCTCAACACCAGCGATATCGATCGCACCGCGGACTTCTACACACAGGTGCTCGGTATGCGGATCTCGGACTGGTCCGAACACCAGATGACCTTCCTGCGGTGCAATTCCGACCACCACGTCATCGCCCTCAACCAAGCCGACTTCCCGTCCATCAACCACGTGGCCTACGAGATGGAGAGCCTCGACCATTTCATGCGTGGGCTCGGCAGCCTCAAGCGCAGCGGTATCGACCCGCAGTGGGGTCCCGGCAGGCACGGACCGGGCGACAACACCTTCTCCTACTTCACCGATCCGGCCGGGCTGGTGTGCGAGTACACCTCCGAGGTGGCCCAGATCGACGAAGACCGATGGCTGTGCCGGACTTGGAAGCGCACCCCCGAACTCTCCGACCAGTGGGGGACGGCGGGTCCGCCGACGAGCACGGTCCGGGCGGCGATGGCCGGAGTCCCCGATCTCGGGCACCGCGGCCGGGTCACCCCGGGCATCGACGACTACTTCTACGGGGGACAGTGATATGTGGAGGGTGCAGCGGTGACCGGCACGGCCGAGCCGACCGCCCGGTGGGTTTCGGCGCGCGGGATCTCGCTCGAGATTCGTGGCGCGGGTGCTCCGGTGCTGCTCCTGCACGGCATCGGTGGAAGCGCCTCGGCGTGCGGTCCGCTGGCCGAGGTGCTGAGCGCGCGTGGCTATCGCACCTACTGCTGGGACGCGCCGGGATACGGGCGGTCCGCCGATCCGGCGCCGGGTGCGGACGGACCTGCCGAGCGCTACGACCACGCCGCCGTGGTAGCGGAACTGATCACCGAGCTCGGTGGCGAGCCGATCCATCTGATCGGCACGTCGTGGGGCGGGGTGATCGCGACCGCGGTTGCCGCCGCGAATCCGGCGTCGGTCCGTTCGCTCGTGCTGGCCGACAGCACCCGCGGCTCGGGCGTGAACACGGATCGGGCGCAGGGCATGCGGGCGCGAATCGGTGAACTGCGCGAGCTCGGCGGCCCGGCGTTCGCGGCGGCCAGGGCGCGACGGCTGGTCTCGCCCGACTGTGACGACGAGATCGCGCGCGCTGTGGAATCGGAGATGGCCCGAGTCCGGCTGTCCGGCTACACCGCTGCCGCCGAATTCATGGCCAGCACCGACACCGGGCCGAGTTTGGCCGCCGTGGCGGCACCCACGCTGGTGCTGGTCGGAGCGGACGACATCGTCACGGGCGTCGACGAATCCCGGTTGCTCGCCGACGCGATTCCCGGGGCGCGCTTCGGGCTGATCCTGGGTGCCGGCCATGCGGCAATACAGGAGAAGCCGACCGAGACTGCCGCGCACATCCTGCGGCTCTGGAAGGAACTGGACCGATGAGCAGACTGATCGTGGTCACCGGCGCGGGCCGTGGACTGGGTTTCGCGATCGCCGAACAGCTGGCCGCCGCGGGCGATCGGATCGTCATCGCGGAGATGCGTGCCGAGCTGGCCGAAGGTGCCCAGAAGTCGCTGCGGGACAAGGGGTACGACGTCACCTCGGTGGTCACCGATATCGCCGATCGCGATTCGGTGGTGGCCCTCGCGAGCAGGGTGGAGGCTATGGGTGGCGCGGACGCGCTGGTCAACAACGCGGCGCTCGCTGACGGTGTGGGCGGTGACGCCTTCTGGGAACTCGATGAGGGGTTGTTCCAGAAGGTGATGACCGTCAACGCGTTCGGGACCTGGCTGGTCAGCAAGCACCTCTTCACCCAGTTGGTCCGCGGTGGCAACGGCGCCATCGTGAACATCGCCTCCGACGCCGCCCTGTACGGCTCGCCGCGCCTGGTGCACTACGTCGGCTCCAAGGGCGCGGTCATGGCGATGACCCGCACGATGGCGCGAGACGGTGGCCCACACGGGCTGCGGGTCAATGCCGTCGCACCCGGCTTGACCCGGGTGGAGGCGACGGCCACGGTGCCGGCGTCGAGATATCAGCTCTACGCCGACAACCAGGTGCTGGCTCGCGAACAGACCCCCGGCGATGTCGCGGGCACGGTGCAGTTCCTGCTCTCGGACGCGGCGAGCTATCTGACCGGTCAGACCCTGGTGGTCGACGGCGGATTCGTCATGAACTGACCGTTGTCCCCGGCTATCCGGAAAACCTTCCCGCACAAGGAGACCGACCTTCGATGGATCTGCAACTCACCGACCGCACCGTGATCGTCACCGGCGCGAGCTCCGGTGTAGGACTCGCGACGACACGGATGCTGCTCGCCGAGGGCGCCCGGATCGCCGCCTGCGCGCGCGACCTGGATCGACTACGCGCCGCGATCGACTCGATCGACGGGGTCGATCCCACCAAGATCTACCTCGCCGCCTGCGATGTCACCGACCGCGACGAGGTCGAATCCTTCGTCGGCGCCGTGACCGGGCACTTCGGCGGTATCGAAGGACTGGTGTGCAATGCCGGACGCTCGCTCATGGCGCCGCTGTCGCAGACCACCGACGAGCAGATCCGCGCGGAGTTCGACCTGAAGATCTTCGGCGCCTGGAATCTGGTGCGCGCGGCCCGCGGACCGCTCGCGGCCGCGGACCGCGGCTCCGTCGTCACCGTCAACGCGATCCTGGCGCGTCAGCCGGAGCCCCGCCTGGCCGTCACCTCGGCCGCGCGTGCGGCCCTGCTCAACCTCACCCACTCGATGGCCGAGGACCTCGCCGCGGACGGAACCAGGGTGAACTCGGTGCTGCTCGGGCTCGTCGACACCGGCCAGTGGCGCCGCCGCTTCGAGGACTCGGGGACCGCCGTCGACTACGACGCGTGGAGCGCGGAAATCGCCGCCGACCGCGGAATAGCGCTCGGCCGGTTCGGCACCGCCGAGGAGGTCGCGTTCCCTGTCGTCACCCTGCTCTCGCCACTGAGCGGCTACACCACCGGCACCAGCATCGACGTCGGCGGCGGCGTCGGCCGCTACATCTGACCATCAGCCCGGCCCGGCGTATCCGCCGTTCCCAGATCTCTCCGGAGGACACACCATGACGACCACCGACAGCCCCGGCTCGAAGGGGCCTACCGGGGGCGATGTGCTCGTCGCTGTCATGCGCAGGCACGGCATCGACACCGCGTTCGGCGTAATCAGCATCCACAATCTGCCCCTGGTCGAAGCGGTGGCGCGAGAGTTGAAGTTCGTAGCGGTGCGCCACGAGGCGGCGGCGGTCAACGCCGCCGACGGTTACGCCCGCGCGACCGGAAAGATCGGTGTCGCGATCACCAGCACGGGGACCGGCGCGGGCAACGCCGCGGGCTCCATGCTCGAAGCACTGACCGCGGGCAGCAGGGTGCTGCACGTGACCGGTCAGATCGAGAGCGAGTACCTCGGCTCCGGCGGGTCGACGCGGGGCGTCATCCACGAGGTGCCCAAACAACTGCAGATGCTCGATGCCGTCTCCCGCTATGCGGCGACCGTCGAACGCGCGCAGGACGTCGAAGCGGACCTGGAAACCGCTATCGCCCATATCCTGGCCGTTCCGCAGGGTCCTGCCAGTGTCGAATGGCCATCGGACCTGCAGTATCTGGCGCGCCCGGCCGATCAGCGTGAGTACGAGCCGCCGGCTCTCCACGCGCCGGTACCGGACAGCGACGCGATCGCCGAGGCCGTCGCGTTG
Organism: Nocardia sp. A7; assembly: GCF_046549215.1. Classification (NCBI taxonomy): domain Bacteria; kingdom Bacillati; phylum Actinomycetota; class Actinomycetes; order Mycobacteriales; family Nocardiaceae; genus Nocardia; species Nocardia sp. A7. The sequence goes on from NZ_JAJPWE010000002.1 coordinate 1,017,244, forward strand.
CTGTCGGCGGCCGAACGTCCCCTGCTCTGGGTGGGCGGGGGCGCGGCTGGCGCGAAAGACGAACTGGCCGCCCTGCTGCACACCCTCGGGGCGGGCCTGCTGACCAGCAATTCCGGGCGGGCGATCGTGCCCGAGGACGATGCGCTGGTGATCGGGAACTTCGCGACGGCGCCGGAGGTCGCGCCGCTACTCGCGGATGCCGATCTGTTGCTGTCGATCGGTACCCACTTCCGCTCCAACGAGACCAAGAGCTACCACCTGCGGTTACCTGTTACGCAGATCCAGATCGATGTGGATCCGGCGGCCATCGGCCGTGTCTATCCGGCGAAGGTCGGCATCGTAGGGGACGCCGCGACCACCCTCGCCGCGATCAACGACGGCCTGACGAACACATCGGTGGACCCGGGCTGGGCTGATCGGGTCACCGGCACCAGGGTGGCGGTCCGTGCCGCGCTCACGGACTATATCGGTGGCTACGCCGAGATCTGCGAAGGGATGCGGTCGGTACTGCCGCGCGAATCCGTGGTGGCGCGCGATGTGACCATCCCGTCCAGCCAGTGGGGCAACCGATTGCTGCCCTTCTACGAACGCGAGACCAACATTTTCCCCCTCGGCGGTGGTATCGGTCAGGGGCTTGCCATGGGGATCGGCGCCGCGCTCGGCCGGCCCGAGGTACCGACCGCCGTGATCGTCGGCGACGGCGGTCTCGCCGTGCACCTCGGCGAACTCGCCTCGCTCGCAGGCAGCGGCGCCTGGTGCGTCGTGGTGATCTTCAACGACGGCGGGTACGGCGTACTGCGAAATATGCAGCAGGCCAACGGTTTCGACCGATCCGGTGTCGACCTGTTCACGCCTCGGTTCGATCTGCTCGCGGCCGCGCTCGATATTCCCTACACCCTGGTGCAGGGCCCCGGACGTTTCGAGCGGGCGTTCGCGGACGCGGTGGGTCTGCGCGGTCCGGCGATCGTCGAGGTCGATGTCGCGGCGGTCGAACCGCCGCCCGGCCCGTTCACCCCGCCCGTGCACATCCCGGTTCGAGAGGGCTGATCCGGTGACCGCCGACGAATGGGACGACGACACTCCCACGCACGCGCTGGTGTGCCTCCATGCCGGCCCGGAGCCGGCGCGCTGGTTCGCCGATCAGGTCGCGGCGCTCGGCGCGATCGCCCACCTGTGCCGCGCGCTGGATCCGGCCGACCCGGAGTCCGTCGACGCCTGGGTGAACGAGGTCGCGTCCGCCGTGACAGCCCTCGGCCACGACCGCGTGCACCTGCTGGCCACGGGCGCCACGGCATACGGCGCCATCGCTTTCGCCGCCTGCCGCCCCGCGCTGGTCACCAGCCTCGTGCTCGGCGATCCGGAGGTCGAGCCGGACATTCCCGGCTACGGCGAACTCCTGGCGCGCGTGACCGCCCCGAGCCTGGTGATCGCCTCGGTCCCCGATGAGCACACCGACATCGCCCGCGCACAGAGCATCGCCGGTGGGATCGACAACGGTGTGTTCGTCGTCATCGACGGCGCCACGATCCCAGCTCACCGCGAACGTGCCGGCTCGTTCAACGAATGGGTCACCGCGTTCACCATCATCGCCGAAGGTCTCGATGCCATGGCATCGGAACGACAGGAGAAAGCCAATGCCTGAGAAAGCCGCGCACTACCTCGAACCCGAACAGACACACCCCGAACCGATCAGCCCCTACGAGATCAAGCTGTCCGGTTCGATCATGGAGATCTTCGGCAGGGGCGTCCACGATCTGCCCGGACTGATCGCGGGACTGAACGATCTGGGGCTGCACGCCCCCGACGGGCAGGACTGGAACGAGGACAATTTCCGCGCCGAGATGCGACGACTGGGAGACTGAGATGAGCACCGTGACCACATCTGTCCCGACCGCGACCGGCGGTCCGAAGAAACGCGCGGTCGGCGTCCGTAGAGAGATGACCGCGGCCGATATCGCCGCTGACGGGCTGCGCGACCGGTGGTATCCGATTCTGCCCTCGCGCATGGTGAAGCCCGGCGAGTCCAAGAAGGTCACCCGTCTGTCGGTCGACTGGGTGCTGTTCCGAGACCCGCGCGGCACCGTCCATATGCTCGAGGACCGCTGCCCGCATCGCAGCGCTCCGCTGTCGGTCGGTCAGCACCTCGGCGACCGGCTCGCCTGCAAGTATCACGGCGTCCAAGTGGACGGCACGGGCACCGTCGTCTCCGTGCCCGGTATGCCCGGCTGTGCGCTCGAAGGTAAACAGGCGACGGTGTCGTTGCGGGTCGTCGAGGCCGCCGACACCATCTTCGCCTTCGTTCCGCTGACCAAGGATTCCGAGCCGACGCCGTTCGTCCTGCCCGACCGGCTCACCGACGAGGCAGTCTCCTGGTTTCCGAACTTCGCGGAGTGGGCCGGACCCTGGCGTTTCTATATGGACAATGTCCTCGATCCCATGCACGGTGCGTTCCTGCACCGCGATTCGCATTCGATGTTCGGCGGTGACACGTCGGCCCGCTTCCGGATCCGGGAGACCGATCGCGGCTTCTTCTTCGAGAAGACCGATCAGGTCGGCGTGAATTTCGACTGGGTCGAGTACGTGCGCGGATCCATGGACTACGTCGACCTGGAGATCCCCTACGGCCCGACCGCCGGCCCCGGCGGCGTTTTCGGCATCGTCGGCATGGCCACGCCGATCGACGCGGGCAACTCCGCGATCTTCCACTGGCGCACCCGCCGAGTAGCAGGCTGGGAGCGTGAAGTGTGGCGCTTCCTGTACCGCACCCGGCTCGAGGCCCGGCACTGGGAGGTACTCGAACAGGACCGCGAGGTGCTCGAGGCGCTGGCCGCCGACGCCGATCACGAGGAACACCTGTATCAGCACGATCTGGGTGTCTCGCGGATCCGTCGCATCTACCGGGCGGACGCGAAGAAGCAGGCGGCGATCCTGGCGGGCGAACCGGTATGAGCGCGACCAAAGCGGACCCTGCCGACAGCATGATGCTGACCGTGTTCCTGCGGCATGATCAGTCGCAGAACCTGGAACAGCTTCAGAGCAGGCTCGACGACGCCGGCTGGTGGCAGCACTTCCCGCCGGCCGGCTGCGAGGTGGTCTCCTGGGTCGTCGCGATGGGCGTGGGACAGATCGTGACGCTGCGGCTACCGGCGGCATCGCTCGCCGCCGTCAACGTAGAGCTGGAACGGCGGGCGTGGGGTGTGTTCCACACCGACTTCTACCCGACCTACGATTTCGTGCCGGTCCGCGAGCGGCTGACCCGCGAATCCGGCGAGCGGCGCAGCGCATGACCAGGGTTGCGGCGCAGACGGTTCCGGAAGCGCCGCGGCCGGGCATGTTCAGCAACGCCAGGGTCCACGGCGATCAGTTCTTCCTGTCCGGGATGCACGCCGGCGGGCCCGACGGACCCGTGGGCGGCGCCGACGCGTACGCGCAGGCTCGAGAGGCATTTCGGCGGGTACGGGCGCTCACCGAGGCGTGCGGGGCCACCGTGGACGACATCCTGGTCTTGCGCGTCTATCTGACCGATATCGCCGATCGCGCGCTGGTCGGCAGGGCGCGATCCGAGGTGTTCGCCGGCGACTTCCCGTGCTCGACGCTCATCGAGGTGTCGGCACTCGTCGAGCCCGGCCTGAAAGTGGAGATCGAGGCCCAGGGGGTCGTCGGATCACACAGTCGCACCTGATTCACCGCTGGTCCGCATCGGATCGGCACTTTCGAAAAGTTGAGGAAAGAGATCATGAGCAAGGCACTGAGTGTGGCCGTTTGTGGGGCGGGTATCGGCGGTCTCACCGCTGCCCTCGCGCTCCGAAAGATCGGTATCGACGCGCAGGTTTTCGAGCGGACCCGCCGATTCGCCCGGGTCGGCGCCGATATCAACCTGACGCCGAATGCCGTCCGGGCCCTCGATGGGCTCGGTCTGGGTGCAGCGCTGCGGGATTCGGCTGCCCGCCCACAGTTCAGGATCAGCCGGACCTGGGATACGGGCGCGGAGACCTCGCGGCTCGAAATGGGCTCGTCCGCGGAGGCACGCTACGGGTCACCGCAGCTCACCCTGCACCGCGGTGACCTCATGTCCACCCTCGAGGCGGCCCTGCCGGCGGAAAACGTCTCGTTGGGCAGGCAGGTCGTCGACGTCGGCGACGGGATGATCCATTTCGCCGACGGCGGGACGCATCGGGCCGACGTGATCATCGGTGCCGACGGTATCCATTCGGTCGTGCGCACCGCGTTGTTCGGCCAGGAACACCCCACGTTCACCGGTGTCGTGGCGTTCCGCGCGGTGATCCCGGCTTCGGCGGTCGCCGCGGTGCCGAATCTGGACAGTTTCACCAAATGGTGGGGACCCGACGCCGCGACGCAGATCGTCACGTTCCCGCTGAGCCAGGGCAAGGATATCTTCATCTTCGCCACGTGCGCGCAGCACGAGTGGACCGAGGAGTCGTGGACGACCCCCGGCAGCGTCGACGAACTGCGCGAGTTGTACCGCGACTTCCATCCGGAGGCGCGCGCCTTGCTCGACGCGTGCGACGACGTACTGAAATCCGCTCTGTACGTGCGTGATCCGCTGCCGTCGTGGACCGAAGGCCCGGTAGCGCTGCTCGGGGACGCGTGCCATCCGATGATGCCGTTCATGGCGCAGGGGGCAGGTCAGGCGATCGAGGACGCGGTGGTGCTGGCGCGCTGCCTCGGATCCGACAGCTACGCCGACGCGGCCGATGCCCTGGCCGGATACGCGAATACCCGGATGGACCGGGCCGCACGGATCCAGCACGGCTCCCGGTCGAACGAATGGCTCAAAGCTGCGGGCAACGGTGACTGGGTGTACGAGTACGACGCCTGGAACACGCCGCTGGCCGGGGTCTGACACCACGGAACGACTCAGCTCTGCGCCGTCCGAGCCCCTATTCGGCCCGAGAGGGCCCGGCGCCAGGGTATGTTTCCCACCACGCGGGCGAAACTGGTTGTGGCACTGGCGATCACGGCCGCGGATCCTGGTGCTGAGGAGACTGCCATGAAACCGATCGTGCTGGATCCGACCGGTGCCGACATCCAAGGTGAGTCGGCACGCATTCGGCAGCGTGGCCCGGTGGCGCTGGTCGAGCTGCCCGGCGGCGTGCTCGCCTGGTCGGTCACCGATCAGGCCGTGCTCCGGAGCCTGCTCGCCGACCCTCGGGTGTCGAAGGATCCCGGACAGCACTGGACGTCGTTCATCAACGGCGAGATCACCGAGGCGTGGCCGTTGTTGCCCTGGGTGGCGGTGGACAGCATGTTCACCGCCTACGGCGCCGATCACCGCAGGCTGCGCAGACTGGTCTCGCCGGCTTTCAGTCATCGCCGCAGTGCCGCGCTGCGTCCTCGGATCGCCGAGATCACCGAGAACCTGCTCGAGGCACTGGCGGCCACCCCTGCCGACGAGCCGGTCGATCTGCGTGACGGCTTCGCGTACCCGGTTCCGATCCGGGTCATCACCGAACTGGTCGGTGTGCCGGAAGGACTGGGGTCGGCGCTGCACAAGTGCGTGAACGGCTTCTTCGACGGCTCGTTCACGGCCGAGCAGGCACAGGCCAACTACCTCGAAATGTACGGATTGGCTGGCGAACTCGTCGCCTACCGTCGTGCGCATCCTGGGGACGACGTCACCAGCGTGCTGATCGCCACGCGCGATGAGGACGACTCTCAGCTGTCCGAGAAGGAGCTCGTCGACACCTTGATGCTCGTCATCAACGCCGGCCACGAGACCACGGTCAATCTGCTCGACCAGGCGATCGTCGCCCTTCTCACCCATCCTGAACAGCGTGCCGCGGTCGCCGCTGGGCAGGTGTCGTGGGCGGACGTGGTCGAGGAGACGCTGCGCTTCCAGGCGCCGGTGGCACACCTGCCGCTGCGGTACGCGGTCGAGGAGATCGACATCGCCGGGGGGTATCGAATCGGCAAGGGCGAGGCGATCCTGGCCTCCTACGCAGGCGCCAGCCGTGACCCGAAAGTGCACGGCGCCGATACCGACGTGTTCGACCCCACCCGTGCCACCCGCGAGCAGCACCTCGCCTTCGGCCACGGGGCCCACCACTGCATCGGCGCATCGCTGGCCCGGCTGGAAGTGGCCGTCGCGCTGCCCGCACTGTTCGACCGGTTCCCCCAGATGAGGCTGGCCACGAGTCAGGCCGAGTTGGCGCCGGTGCCGAGCTTCATCTCCAACGGGCACGCAACTGTCCCGGTGTATCTGCACGCCGACTAGCGTTCGAATTCGCCGCCTCCCCGAACCAGGACGTCGCCGTGGCCTCGGCGCGCGGACGGCCGTCACGACATGCTCGAGCACGCACGTTACGAATCGGCTGACACTGCACAGAACCGAACAAACTGCAGGTCAGCCTGGCGATTTGGTTTCCGACGACGCGTCGGATAATCTTTTGGCACACCAGCAAGTCCGGGTGGCGGAATGGCAGACGCGCTAGCTTGAGGTGCTAGTGCCCGTATTAGGGCGTGGGGGTTCAAGTCCCCCTCCGGACACAACCAGTACGCCCACGGGTGGGGTCGCTTCGGCGATTACCACCCGTGTTTTGTCTCTATAGGTGAGTTTGAGCCCGAGTTGGCGGTAGACCACATTCTTATCGTCAGGTTCAGCTCGATGCAGGGCCGCGAGCATCCCGCCGAGACCCTCGACCAGCTCCCGAATGTCTCGACGGGTCAGCCGCGGATGGTGACCGACAGTTTGCTCCAAGGTCGCGAGCCTGTTCGCCGCGACCTGTCGCTCGGCCTGTGTCTGTCTGGTCCAACCTGCGACAGTGACAGGATCGGCACAGGTCAGGCCGGGTTCCGAAGAAGTCTTCATGACCCGGCCTGACCCATTTACACCCCACTAAGTCACCACTTATTCAATCGACGAATTTCGCGCGTCTCATTTTCCTTGACAAAACTCAGCGGTGCCACGAGTAAGAGTTGGAAGATAGTTGCGGAGTTGGCCCAGATTTCAGAGTATTGGCGCTGATCGAAGTGAATGAGAATCTAGGTATCTCGCTGCGAAAGTGCTGGTCAGAAAGTGTCCTCCCCACATGCGTGGGGTGAGCCGCGTTGGCGTCGCCACATCGAGCTGCGCACCCCGTCGACCCCACATGCGTGGGGTGAGGCCGAGGGACTGTGTGGCCTGGCGGGCCCGGTTGTTCTTCCCTACAGGAACGAGCGTGAGCCCGGGACTACCCTGGGTCGAAGTCGGGTTCCTCCCCGTCGCACCCGCACACGTGAGATTCCTCGAAGTAGCAGGGCGCTGGCGACACCAGGTCGTCGTCCCAGGGTGCCTGTCACGTCTGGTTGTTCTGCTCTCGATGAGTGACCGGCCCGACGTAGAGGGATTCGGTCACTCATGGGGAGCAGTCGTCTAGCTTCCACCACGCCGTAGCCACGATCCTCGACGACGCCGGACTCGGTCGCGACACTGCAAACAAACTCTCGGGAGCCTTTGCGTGGACGGTTTAACGTGCTCTCATTGTCGTAAGAGAAGAGGAGTGAGAGATGTCACCGACTCCGCAAGTTCCTGATACGCCTGACCCCGATCCCGATCCTCGGGAGCAGGACTTCGACGATATGGTCGATGCTGCTTTTGCGCGGCCTGGAGGCAGGGGCGTCACCAAACCGAAACTGTCGGCGGAGCAGCGCGCTCAGCTGGGATTGATGGTGCGGACCCAGTACACGTTCTGGGTCGTGTTCCAGTCTTTGGTAGCGATTTTGGCGATAGCTGCGGTCGCGACGGTTGTCGTGAGCCTCTGGAGATTGGCGGGCGGAGACTCGACGGCGGAACAGTTGCAGGAGATCGTCGTGGCGGTTGCCGGCGTAGTCGCCGGAGGGGTCACGGGGTTTCTGCAGACCCAAGTATCCAAAACGAAGAAGGACTACGACGTCGCAATGGGAGCTTGGCGCCGCGGCTAGACGCCAAGGTGCCCACGCGGCGTCGATGGGAGCTAGTCGCTGTGAGCGATGCCGAATGGTCACCTGTGTCTTTCCCGGGGATTCAGAGCGCTGTCGAGGTAGCGGTCAGAACCGAAGAGGGACCTGACGTCGATACCTGCGCGGGGGCATGGGACCAGGTCATCCGGATGGCATACGCGCACGGCGCCGCTGGTGCGCCGTTAGTGCTCGGGGCGGCCTTGAGGCGCAATTCGATTCCTCGACCGTGGTCGAACGATGTATTTCTCGCGGTCAGTGCCACCTTTGTGGACTACGGATCTTCCCTGTCGGAATACGATCAGGCCGATCTGGGCGTGCGACTGCACTTCGACGGTCTGGCCTTGGGATTCTCCGGCTACGCCGATCTGCTGCGCGCGACCGACCTGGCACTGTCGATAGTTGATGGAGAAGGAGAGGGGAAGTCCCGCCGGTCGGCACGCATTCGTCATCTGGGCTACCGCGCTGCCGCGTTGCTCGAACTCGGTGATCATGAGCAAGCCGGTGAGCTGCTTGCTCAGGCCGAAGGTGCTCTAGGCCTCGACCCGATCCCACCATTGGGGCAACCGGTGATGGATACGGCCGTCGATCGGCTCGCTGCAGGCGTGATGACGCCGGTGTTGGTAATCAAGGCGATCGCCAACACTGAAGACCTCGTGCTGTGGATCCGTCAACTCCAAGCCGACGTCGCAGGACGAGCGGATGACCTGGTAACCGCAGTAGCGTTGTACCAATCGCTTTGGCAGCCATACGGTTCGCACGGGTGGGCTCTGGTCGTGAACGCGGCGGCGTGCCTGATCGAGAGCGAGAACTTCGGCAGCGCCAGACGAGTTATCGACTACCTCAGCGGTACAGAACACTGGAGCTCTGTCCTGCCCCACGCCGCCCTGGTCGCTGGCTTCGCCGCGATAGGAGCGGGGCAAGTGCGGGAAGCCAGCGGTTATGCCGAGTCCCTGTCGGAATCCATCACGGCCGATCTCGTCGGTGATCTGCATCTTCTGCGTGCGCGGATAGCCAAAGCAGAGGACAAGGTGGAAGAGGCTGCGGCCTGCTACCTCGCCGCTGTAAGGGCAAAACTCGAACCGCGTCGTGCGGCTCTGGACCACCCCCATGACAGCACCTCGATGCGCGAGATCATCCCTATCGCCGACGAGGCGATCGCCTACCTCGCCGACAACGATCACGCCGCAGACATCTTACGGGTCGGCGACAGCGTGAAGGCCAGCCGGTTGCGGGCGATCCTAGCGCGCCCTCGACGGGACGATGGAGCGATCGTGCCGAAGCCACTCGAGCAGCAGGGCAACCGGATACGGGCTGAGCTTAGGGCTGAACAAGATCACCTCGATGAGCAGCTCGCACGGATGGATCGTCGAGATATCGAGAACAGTGGGTTGGATACAACAGATTTCCAGCAACGCGCTCAGCTGCGCCAGGAGCGCCAGGCGTCGCGAAATAAGTCGCTTCTCTACGATCCGGCGTGGACGGCCATGACAGACGCCACCACACTCGATGTCGCCGCGCTACAGCGCAGGTGCGGTGACAGCGGCACTGCAGCGATCGCGGTGTACCGCTGTAGAGAGCGGATCGTCACGGTCCTCGTCGACGGCGCCGGACTGGAGTTGGGCTCCGCCACGCTGGCCCCCGAAATTGTCTCAGCTTTGGACACCTATACATCGAACTTGGCTGACTCTAGGCCTGTCCGTGAGTGGTTCGATCCGGACATGCTGGGATTGAGGCTCGATCAGTTCGTCCCTGCGCATCTGATCGAGCGAGCCGGTAATGCGAGCGCTGTCGTTATCGCGGCACATCGTCAGCTGCACCTGATTCCGTGGGCATTGATGCGCTGCAACCACGAAGGCGCCCGTTTCGTTGAGCGGGTCGCTGTGGCAGTGACCCCCAACCTGGATTGCCTGCAGTATCTCGACTTCGTCGTTTCACCGATTGGGCTCCTTGGGCTGTTCGGTCCGCCCGCACCGGCCATTCCGTCGCTGGCGCTTCCCGCCGGCGTCAACGAACGCGACGCGATCGCAGAAACCTTCGGTTCCGCCAGGATCGGTGCGACCTTGGCGGGTGCGAGCGCGACGAGCACCGCCCTGTTGGAAATTTTGCAGCGACAAGATATTTCTGGCATCCACCTGATTTCTCACGGCCGTGTTGCGATCGACGACCCGTTGAGTTGCTGCTTCATCGTCGCTGACGGTCGTGTCGACGCCGCAGCGCTACTGGACATCGACATCGCCCCCGCGGAGATGTTCGCCAGCGCCTGCTCGATCGGATGGCGCCCCAACAGTATCGGGGCACAAGACCTCCTCGGTGACGAAGCACTCGCGCTGCCCGGCGCACTACTCACCTCCGGTATCCGGGCACTGGTCGTCAGTACCGCTCCAATCGGAGACCAGGCCTCGGCGTTCCTTGCCGGGGCCTACCACCGGCAACGCAGCGCCGGTCTACACCCGATCCACGCCCTGCGAGCGGCGCAACTGCTGGCGCTGCAATCACAGGAATTCCCGGTGCAGGACTGGTGCTGTATGACGATCTACGGCTCGGCCTTCGCTCAAACCCCACCAGATAAGGAGATCTCATGGCAACACGACGATCGCTTCATATCGGACTAAACGCGGTCGACGCGGACTCATACGGCGGCTGGACCGGCAAACTCCAGGCATGCGAAGCCGACGCTTATTCTATGCAAGACGTCGCTTCCGCTCGAAACTTCGAGGCAGAAGTCATACGGACGAAAGATGCCACAATCAAGAACGTCTACGCCGAGATCGAGAAGGCCACAATGGATCTCAAGTCTGGTGACTATTACTTCCTCACGTACTCCGGGCATGGGGGTCAGGTCCCCGACAAAACCGGCGAAGAGTCGGATAAACTCGACGAAACCTGGATGCTGTACGACAGACAACTCGTCGACGATCAAATCTACGGAATCCTGAGCAAGTTCGCGGTAGGTGTTCGGGTCCTCGTACTCTCCGACAGTTGCCACAGTGGCTCGGTTACCCGAGGCCACGCTGAAAAACGTGATGCCGAATTCGGGACGCGTCCCGGCAGCAAGCGGGCGCCCTTAGCGACAACCGAAGCAGAGTACAAAGCGCACAAGGCTGATTACGACAAGCGGGCAGACGAATGGCCGTCGATGCCGAATCCGAAGGTCGAATTTACAACCGGCGCAGGAGTGATTTTGCTTTCCGGATGTAGAGATGACCAAGAATCAATGGATGGAACAAACAACGGAGCGTTCACTGCGGCATTTCTTGACGTCTGGGACAACGGGCGATTCAAAGGCAATCACAACACTCTCCTCGCCGGGGTTAGAAAAAAGCTCGCCGAACAACAGTACGAACAGAGGCCGGACATTTTCTCCTACGGCAACGATTTCAGCGGTCTTGTTCTCAGTCAACCACTGGCCGACTAACGCAGGCGTACCCTGGTCGACGCCTAGTCCAAAGCGCTGGAAAATTCCAAAGTTTCTGGGCAAGTCTGCGATATGGGCAAATTAGCGCGTGCCGGCTCCGCCATGGGATGATTATAACTAGGGTAGAGGGGTCGTTCGCCCCGGACTTCCTGGAGTGGCAGATGCCGGACCGGAACGATGCACGAATCTCGGGTATGTACGCGCCGGGTTGGCGCGTACATACGGAGACCCTCGGCCCTGAGCCGCTCCGGCTACTACTGCCCGGCATCCGCGCTCACTGCACCCACGCGGTCCGCCTGGTGCTCACCCGACGCACGCGCCGCGCCGCTGCGGACCTGCTGCTCCGAGTGAGGGTCGAGGGCAGCGAAATGGTCGCCGTCGCGAACGAAGGGGGTATGGAGGGGGGCACGGACCGGCTTCTCGCTCGAACCCGGGAGTCGGACTCCATTAACGATCGAGGTACCGAACTCGAACTTGCGATCGAATTGCCCACCGCAAGTCCGCTGCGCTTGCTCGTGGTGTGGTATCTGCCTACGGAGCTCGCCGCATCCGACGATGGAGGCCCCCGAGCTGCCCTCCCGCCCATGGCTGCCCCGGAATTCCCAGAAGAGGGAGTTGCCCTCGAACGTATCAACAGCCGTGACGTCGTGGACGCGTTCATCGCGGCGGACCTGCCGCTCGTGCTACAGGTCGGCGTGGCGGTGGCCCTTACAGTCAGACTCGCCCGTGAGGGACTCACCGACATCACGGGGCATCGCAACGCACAAGACGCGATCCGGATCGACCCTCAGCGCATGGTTCACATCAAGCTGCGGCGCCGGAATCTACGTGTGGTGCCTGGCACCCCGGATCGCCTCGACATAGCCTGTCCCGCAGCCGGGCAGACCGCCACCGGCACCTTCCACGTGATCGGCGCTGAACCTGGCGACGCCGTCGCGCTGCTCGCAGTCTTCCAGACCGAGACCTTCCCGCTGGCCACCCTGCGACTGGACGTGACCGTCACCACGGATCCTGTTGCCGACGTCACCTCGCTGGTCACCGGCACAGCCGCCGTCGAGCGGCTCGACCCGCGACTGCGGGACGTGCCCCGTCCTCGCGGTCGACGAGGACGTAGTGGCCGGCGAGTCGACCCTGACCTTCGAACTGAAGTTGCCGTCCGGGCAGCGGCGGTCGTACGCGACCCGCGCTCGCCCGGACAAGGCCGGGTACCTGGCCAGTCTCTACGACAACGTCGAGGCATTGTGGGTCCGGCACGAGGTGCAACCCACCGTGGCCGCACGTCGCCGGGCATTCGATGCGGATCTCGCCCAGTACGGCCTCGAGCTGGCCGCCGACTTCCTGCCAGGTGCGCTGCGCACCGACCTCAGGGCAAACTGGAGTCGACTGGACGGACTCGCTGTGGTCACCACCGAATCCGACATCCCGTGGGAGCTTGTCGCCGTCGAGGTGGACGATGGTGGCGGGCCTCGACCGCGGTTCCTCGCGGAGAAGGGCATGACCCGATGGCTCTGCGACGGAGCCCACCCGATCGCGCTCACGCTGCGTCGCGGACATCGACGATTCCTCTGCCCGAACTACCGCAACACCGGTTACCGGCTGCCGCATCTCGAGCTCGAACGGGACTTTCTTACCGACATCCTCGAGGCTGACGAGATTATTCCCGGCAACGCAGACGAACTCGGGCGGCAGCTTCGCACCCGAACCATCGATCTGCTCCACTTCGGCGGGCACGGTGATGTCGAGTTGCGGGACGGGATCCTCACCCAGCGCTTGCTTCTCGCAGACTTCGACGACAACAACCCGTCCGAGGCCACCGTCTACCACGCGGACCGCCTCGCTGAGGACTATGCCCGTCCGTCCGCGGCAGGATCACAGTCCGGCCCGTCCGGCCCACCCGACTCTTGTCCCATTGTTGTCCTCAACGCCTGCAGTGTCGGCCGCAACGCCCGGACCGGTGTCGAGGCATTCGCACCGGCTCTGATTGCCGGTGGTGCCGGCGCGGTCCTCGGCTGTCTGTGGCGCATCGAGGACGACGCGGCTACCGACTTTGTGCGGGCCTTCTACGCCGAGTTGCGCGGACATCGCACCGTGGCGCAGGCCCTGGCCGCCGCGCGCGCCACGGTCCGAGGCCAGGGCAATGCTTCCTGGCTCGCCTACACGCTGTACACACATCCGCTGGCCACGGTCGATTTCGACACCAGCGCCGCCGACGATCGAGAGGATGAACCATGACACACCCCGTCTCATCCGCGCGAGCAAGCTCCGGTTTGACTCGCGATGAGTTGGAAGCACTGCGCCCCCACGTCATCAACCTCCGCGACGGACGCCTCGCTGAGACGCCGGTCGGCGAAGGCGAGTTCTTCACCACCGCCGAAGATGTTGCCGCGATATTCGACGAGTACCTGCCGGCATTCGTAGCAAAGAACGGTACGCGCCCCGTCCCGCTGGTGCTTTACGCTCACGGGGGGCTTATCGCCGAGGCGAACGGCCTGCGAATCGCGCACCGCCAGGTCCGCTGGTGGCTCGATAACGGCGCCTACCCCATTCACTTCATCTGGGAGACCGGACTTCTCGAGGCGCTCTCCGATGCTCTTGCCGGCTGGCTCAGCCCGAGCACCCGCGGCTGGCTCGGCGACGCCAGGGATCGAGTCCTCGAAACAGTCGCTCGGGTCGGCCAAGGCAAACGCCTGTGGGATGCGATGAAAGACGATGCCGAGGCCGCGTGCGCAGACGGCGGGGGAGGGCAATTTTTCGCCGACGTCCTCGGCACGTACATCACGGCTCACCCCGGGGCCGTCACCGTGCACTTGGTCGGGCACAGTGCCGGCTCCATCCTCCACGCCCATCTGCTGCCGACGCTGCTCGATGCGGGCGTCGATCACGTCGACACCATCTCGTTCCTGGCCCCGGCCGTGCGCGCTGACCTGTTCGCACGGAACGTGCTGCCAGCTCTCGAGGACGAGCGCGTCCGCCATCTGACGATGTTCACTATGAACCAGCAGGCCGAACTCAACGACACGTGCGGCGACATCTATGGCAAGTCGTTGCTCTACCTGGTCAGCGCGTCGTTCGAGCCAGAGATCGGCGCGCCGATCCTCGGCCTACAGCAATCCGTCCATGCCGACCGCCGGCTCGACAACCTGTTCTCCGGTGCGTCGAACTCGGTCACAGCGGTGTGGTCGTCAGTTAACGCGGGCCCTCGCGACTCCAGCACCGCACTCAGCCACGGGGCTTTCGACGACGACACCACCACCATGGACAGCGTGGCCCGCCGCGTTCTCGACCGCGACGACATCGTCTCCTTCCCGGCGCCGCGCGGCACGCAGCGTGCAGCGGAATCCTCCGTCCTCCATACAGCATCGGTAGCGGCGCCGCTATGGTCGAACAGGGCGACCCGGAAGGCGCTGTGCATTGGGGTCGACCGGTATCCGAACACCGAGGACCGCCTCGCCGGATGCGTCGCCGACGCCCGCGATTGGGCCGCCGCGTTCCGCGGCGTCGGATTCGACGTCGCAGAACTGCACGACGCGCGGGCCGACCGGGACGGGATCCTGCGTGCGCTGGTGGAACTCGTCTCCGGCGCCACCGCCGGGGACGAGCTGATCGTGCAGTATGCCGGACACGGCACGAACGTCGACGACCTGGACCACGACGAGAGCCTCGGTGGCGATCTCGGCGACGACCGGGACGAGGCACTGTGCCCGGTGAACTTCCGTGACGGGGAACTGCTCATTGACGACGACCTCGGACGGGTCTGGGACCTGCTGCCCGACGGAGTCGTCCTCACTCTGATCTTCGACTCCTGCCACTCCGGTTCCGCCCACCGTGGCTTCACCGCTGCGGAGATCGGTGGTGCCCAGGACGACACACCGCCGGACACACGCCCACGCTATGTGGCGCTCGACAACGACACCCGGGCAAAGTATCGGAAACTACGTGGCCATGCGTCCCGGGCGGTAGAACGACTGGATAAAGAACTGCTGTTCAGCGCCTGTCGCGCTTCCGAACTCGCTTTCGAAACGGCCGGTCACGGCGATTTCACCGCAAGGGCGGCGCCCCTCGTCGTCGCGTCCGCTGGATCCCTCACCAACCGCGAATACCTGGACCGCATCCTCGCCGGGTTCGGTTCCCGGCAGACCCCGGAGATCCACGGTGCGCCAAACCTTTACGACAGGAAGTTTCTGATCAAGACGGTCGGAGATCTCCCGGTCGCGGCTGACCGAATCCCGGTGCCCGGATCTGGCTTGGCCGCGACCGACGGCGATGCCCGGACCCTCGCCGTGGCTGCATTTCTGCGCGCCACCGCAGACCTCCTCGACCCCAGATGAATGCGGACCGAAGTGCACCCGAGTCGACAGGTCCTGATCAACCGATCGTGATCGAGATCCGTTGGGACAGTTGGTGTGTAGTGGTCGAGTCGTCCTCCGGACAAGTGAAATAGCAGTTCAGGGGGCGTAATCGAAAGATTGCGCCCCTTCTGCGTCCACATTGCGGTCCACAAACTAAGGAATCTGAGGGGATTCGGCCTCAGCCGAAGGACCATGCCGATGGCACGTCCCCGCAAGACCACTCCACGCGTCCGTGTTCGCGAGGACGGCTCGACCGTGAGCCAAGTGCACTACCGGATCCCTCGCCCCGGCCTCCCCGAGCCGATCGCAACCTCTCAGAGTTTCGACGACCATGCCGCCGCGATCCGCTGGGCCGAGCTGCTCGACCGCGTCGGCCCCGTCGAGGCCGAGCGCGTACTCGCCGCCCAGCTCGCCGCGGCGCCGGATGTGATCATGTTGACACCGTGGCTTCGCCGTCACCTCGACTCGCTCGGCGAGAGCGTCGAGGAAGAGACCAAGCGTAAATACCGGAGCATGATCGACCACGACATCACTCCGTTCTTCAACGGCGAGCATTTGCCTGTCGACGCGGTCACGACCGATATGAATGTCGCGTGGGTCGAGTGATGCGGATCGGTAGCTCTTTTCTCAGGTCGCGGTCGATGGCGGCGTTGCGTCGGACCGGCAGAGTTCACTGCTGGTTCACCGGTGGGCCAAGGGCAGGCGGGCGATCAGCGATAGCTTGACCGCGATGCGGTTGCTCGAAAGTGCCTGGAGAACTGGAGAACTGGTGAACACGACTGCTGAACTCGGAATCGTGAGCGGGGACCGTCGGTCGGCGGCCGACGACTACGCCATCGGGTCGTTTCCCCGGCCGACCGGAGAGATCCGCGACCGCGTGGACACTTTCATCTCCGAACTGAGGGCGGACAAACCCTACTTCCTCGGGTTCCCGGCGAACCTGGATTTCTCCTTCAGCGGGCTGAGTGGACTTCTCGACATCTTCGTCAACAATGTGGGCGATCCCAGGAGCACGGAGAAGGCCGCGATCAGTGCCAAACCGATGGAATGCGCTGTCGTGGACGCCATCACGGAATTGGCGAACGGTCGTCCCGAACACACCTACGGTTACGTCGGCGCGAGTGGTAGCGAGGCGAATCTGTTCGGCCTCGACCGTGGGTGCACGCTGCTACCCGACGCGAAAATCTATTGCAGCGCGGCGACTCACTACTCGGTCCGCAAGGCCGCGCGTCTGATGCGAAAAGAACTCGTCGTCCTCGACTGTGACGAGTCGGGCCGAATGGATGTCGACGCGCTCGCCGACGCCTGCCGCCGCGACGCGGGCCGCGGCGCGGTGGTGGTGGCGACCCTCGGTACCACCATGACCGGAGCGATCGACGATGTCGACGCCATCGTTGACGCGGCCGCGTCGGCCGGTCGGGTTTACGTGCACCTGGACGCCGCGCTCGGCGGCCTGATCGTGCCGTTCACCGAGCACGGTACGACGTGGGGGTTCGCGAAGGCCGAGGTAGGAAGTCTCGCGATCAGCATGCACAAGGGGCTCGGGATGCCGGTGCCCTGCGCGTTGGCGCTGTGCCGCGCGGAACTGGTGCGAACCGCGGTCGAAGGCGAATACGTCGGTGCGACCGATGCCACACTCGGCTGCTCACGCGCGGGAATGGCCAGTGTCCTGCTGTGGTACGCGCTGTCGGACAAGGGGATCGCGGGGCTGGAACAGCACGCCCGACGCGCTCTGACGACGGCCGAATACGCCGTCACCACCCTGGCGGCGTCGGGGCTGAATCCGATGCGGCATCGGGAGTCGATCATCGTCGTCTTCGACCGGCCCGCCGAGTGGATCTGCCGCAAATATTATCTCGCCACCGAAGGCGAGCGCGCGCATATCGTCACGTTGCCGCATGTTCGCGAGTCCATGATCGATTCGCTGTGCCTCGACATCCTGGAACCGGGTGCGGCGGTCACTCGCGGATAACCAACAAGGGCACGGCGTCGACCTGTCCCGTGGCGAATTTCTCCAGGGGTGGTTTGGATCCGGCGAGACCACCGAAGCCAAGGATGGATATGGAGTTCAAGGCGCTCTTCAACATGGTGCAGGCCTCATGTTTTGATTGCGTGGAACGAATTCGCGGACTTCCCATGGAGTCGTATATTCCGACGAAATGCTATAGCCAGGTGCTCGACGCCTACATCGAGAACAGG
The DNA here is from genome assembly GCF_046549215.1 of Nocardia sp. A7. Taxonomy (NCBI): domain Bacteria; kingdom Bacillati; phylum Actinomycetota; class Actinomycetes; order Mycobacteriales; family Nocardiaceae; genus Nocardia; species Nocardia sp. A7. Next base: position 1,035,145 of record NZ_JAJPWE010000002.1, read on the forward strand.
TGGCGGCATGCGGTGCAGTGGGTTTCAAAAGCCGCCCGCGGCGTCATCGTCTTCGAAGGCACTATCTCCAACAGAGCAGTTGTCGGGCCACTTCGATTTCGGGGTTGTGTGATGGTTGCGCGTCCGCGCGGGTTGCCAGTAGCCACGCAGATCGGTCACCGGCGCACCCGATAGCGCAGGTGAAGCACTCGGTTGCCTTGAATCACCACGTCTGGATCCTCCAACAAGTGCTGCGCGTCGACGGAACCGAAGTAGCGCTTGCCGGACCCGAACGCGACGGGCGCAACGTCCATGCGAACCTCGTCGACGAGTCCCGCGGCAAACACCTGCCCACCGACGTCGCCGGCGGCTACCTCGACAATGCGGTCACCGGCAAGCTCCCGCGCCTTGGCCACGGCTGCCTCGATGCCGTCGACGAAGTGAAACGGCGCCTCGGCCCGCCAGCCCTCGGGCGTACCCCGGTGGGTCACGACGACCACGTGGTCGATCCCGCTCGGAGGCGTGCCGTCCCAGCCCTCGGTCATGTCGAAGACGTGGCGGCCGGTGATTGTCACCCCGATCTGGTCCCAGTACGGCCGGATGTAGTCGTAGGACGTCTGCGACACCTTCAAGAAGCCGCTGTCGTCCAACAGCACGTCACCGCTGGACAACCACTCGAACAGTGCACCGGGGTCGTCGTTCTCGGCCGCGATGAAACCGTCCACCGACACCGAGGCGTACATGACCACCTTGCTCACGGGCTTCCTCCTCTGCTTTTGGGTGCCCCAAGTGTGGCGTGTCGTGAGCTGTCGCTCTTGTAAGAAATCAATCGGCCGGCAGCGGCCAGCCGTCCAGCACGTGGCCGGGATGATCGCGCAGGAATCGCTGCCGGACTTCGACGTACCGGGTCGGCGTGAGCCCGGTGAACTCCCGGAACTCGTGGCCGAAGTGGGCCTGGTCGAAATAGCCCGCGCCCGCGGCGACGTCACCCCAGTCGATCGGTGCAGCGACGTTGATCGCCAACGTGGTGGCGGTGAAGCGGTAGCTGCGCGCCAGCCGCTTCGGCGTGACACCGATGATCTCCTTGAACCGCTTTGCCAAATACGTGCTGCTGACACCCGCTGCCACGCAGAGGTCGCTGACCGCCACCGCCCCGCCGGTCGCCGCGATGACGCTGCTCGTTCGGCGGACCAGTTCCAGACCGTCGGTCTCGTGCAGCCGTCGCATCAGCGCCTCCTGAAGCAGCATCAGCATCTGTTTCGGCGCGTCCGCCGAGGTCAGTCGGTTACGTAGCTCAGCAATCGCGGGCTGGCCCCAAATCTGCTCCACCGTCGCCGGCCGGTCGCACAACTCGGCCGCTGGCATCGGCAGGAACGGCGCCAACCCCCACGGCTTGAAGTGCACGCCGACGGACCTGGTCTGGGGTGGGTAGCCGAACTCCCATGCGCGGGTGGGCGTAGTGACCACGCAGCCGTCGGCGTACTCCGCCGCCTCGACGGCGGTGCCGGCGCGGATGTGGAACGGCGCCCCGAGGTTGACGATGAGCAACGGCGCCGGCGCCGCAGGCAGCATCAACCGGGCGTACGGCGGCACGCCCTCCAGGTAGTAGAGATCGTCGATCAGCCCGTCCAGCGGCGGAGGCGGCACTATGGACACATACTCCACGCCCACATCATCGCTGACGGCCCGCAGGGCATCGCGCGTCGGGATGGTTCGGCCGCGCCGATATAGATCGAACAGGTGCGCCGTTCGTCACGATGAATCAGCCTGAAAGTGGTTGCGTGCCAGGAAGAAGCGAGTTCGCTCATCGGTACGGCATGGCATGCCCAACTCGGGTTGCCACGAACACTCACAGAAGCCATCATGTCGTCCGGCCAGTTCCTCGTCGATTCTGGAGCTATTCAGACACCGCGCGGCTACGACACAGATCTCGTACTTCAGGGCGATCAACTCGTGCGTGTGCGACAGACATCGAGGCGAACGGGCGAAGTCGTTCGAGATGAGGAAATATCGGACCCGGTCGGCGCACAAGCGGACAAGGTCTTCGGTACGGTTTCAGATTCCGGCAGGTGATCACACGAGTGAGGCTCGGTACTGTGCCGATATGAGTCGTCCCCTGGTTCGTTTCAGCACCCGCACGCTGGTGCGTACCGCTACCTTGTTCGCCGCTGTTTTCGCCGCTCTCGCCTTGACCGCAGGGCCCGCCGCTGGCCATGCTGCCCTCTCTGGCAGCGACCCCGCCGCCGGTGCGCGGATCGACACCGCGCCGACACGCGTCACCCTGACCTTCAACGAAGCCATTCAGTTGAGTTTCGCCTCGTTGACCGTGCTCGGGCCCGACGGCACTCACTACGAAGGCGGCGACCTGCGCGCCAACGGAAGCGATCTCTCCACCGACCTGCGCGCTCTCGGGGCGGCGGGGCAGTACACGGTCGGATTCCGGGTGGTGTCCGAAGACGGTCACCCGATTCAGGGCAGCTACAGCTTCGAACTCACCCGTGCGGCGACCCCGGCTCCTGCGGCCACTGACGCTGCCGCTCCTACCAGCACACCGGTCGCGGCGGCCGAATCCGAAGACGACCCCGCCGGAGTGCCGATGTGGATCCTGGTTGTGGGCGCGATCCTGCTGGTGGGTGCGGGTCTTGGCGTGGTGCTCGGTGTTTCTCGGAGCAAGGGCAGCGGCAACTGATCCACTGCGGTGTCCGCTGCACGATGGCAGTGGGCGCGGACCAGAACCATCCGATGACCTACTCGAGTCAGTCACCGATCTTCCCAGCTGGATCGCGATCCTGCCGGGCGCCGGATTCGGGTTCCTGTACTTCGTCGTCTTCGAAGGGGGTGGCTCGGCGGGCTGCTGTGGTTCATCGCGGCCATCGGCATCGCGGTCACGGTGAGTTCGAGCCCGAGTAAGCAGGGCTGGCAAGACGCGTTCGCAGGTGGTCAAGGACTGATGCGGCCATGGTGCGGTCGTGTGTTGCGTTCTTCGCGGCCCCGGCGATAAGGATTCGGCGAACGCCGAAATTTCCTGCGCCGGAAGAGGAACCGAGCACACATGGCCGCACCGGTGGTTTTCACCAGCAACTATTCCGATCAGTCCAACGACAACGGTTTCCAGTGGGAGTTCCGTTGCGAACGCTGCACCACCGTCCATCGGTCAGCGTTCCAGCAGAACTACCTGTCTCGTGGTCGCGGTGCGCTGCGCTCGATGCGTGATCTACTCGGCGATCGAATCCCGCTCCTTCACAAGGCATCCGCGGCGGCAGAGAGCTACTCCAACAGTTGGGGTGGCTCCGCGTCGAGCACCAAGGACGCTGCGTTCGCCAAGGCCGTCGACGAGGTCGCGCGTGAGTTCCGCCTGTGCGCGGGTTGCGGTTCGTGGACGTGTGCGCGTATCTGCTGGAACGACCATGTCAGTCAATGCACCAATTGCTCGCCGCAGGTGGGGCACCAGATCGCGCGGGCGCAGGCAGCTGCCCGCGGCGCGCAGATCCACCAGGCGGCCCAGCGGCAGGAGTGGGCCGGACAACACGACCTCGGTACTCCGGCGCGCGTGGCCTGCCCCACCTGCGCCGCGGCCACCGACGGCGGCCGGTTCTGCCCATCCTGTGGCACCGCGCTCGACATCCGCGTCGATTGCCAAGGCTGCGGCTCCCAGATCGGTGCGGGCGCGGTGTTCTGCTCGAACTGCGGTCGTCCCCGATAAGCGCGCGCGATCGAACGCGATCACGGCACCGGCGAGAGCGCCATTGTTTATCGGACGGTGTCGGGCCGACCGAGCCCGCCGCCACAGTGACGTAGACATCGAAGCCCCAGGACCCGCCCGGTCGAACCGCCGTGCTCTGCTTTAACTGTCATCCTGCCCAACCCAACTCGCGCCACAGGCCGGCAACTGCGTTGGTGGGCTCACGCGGAAGGGCCGCCCACCGATCCGACCGAGTGCCCGGTTACGCGGAGCCGACGTTTCCGGTTACGAGCCGACGATGATCTCCGCTTCGTCGTTGAGATTTTCACCGAGCAGCTCGACGACATCGCGCCAAGCCCGTTGCGCGTGCCGGGCGTGATAGCCGACGCCGGGGACCACGGGTTGGTCGACCGGCGGGTGATGGAAGGCGTGCAGGGCGCCGCCGTAGACCACGAGGCGCCAGTCGAGGCCCGCGGACTGCATCTCGGTGGCGAACGCCTCGCGTTTCGCGGCGGACATGATCGGGTCTTCGGACCCGATCCCGGCCCAGACGGGGCAGCGGATGCGCGCCGCCTCGCCCGGCTGGCCGGTGATCAGTCCATTGACAGTCGCGATCGCGCGCAGGTCGACTCCGGCCCGCCCGAGTTCCAGTGCGATCGCGCCGCCGGTGCCGTAGCCGATCGCGGCGATGCGGCCGGGATCGGTCCGTGGTTCGGCGCGCAGCACGTCGAGCGCCGCGTAGCCGATGTCCCGCATCCGGCTGGGGTCGTCGAGCAGCGGCATGCAACGAGCCAGCATGGCCTCGGGGTCGGCCAGGTACTGGCCGCCGTGCAGGTCGAAGGCGAGGGCCACGTAGCCGAGCTCGGCCAAGGCCTCGGCCCGGCGGCGCTCGACATCGCTGAGCCCTGGCCCTTCTGGGCCGAGGAGCACCGCCGGCCGGCGCTCGTCACCGGCAGGGAGAGCGAGGTGTCCGGCCATTGTCAGGCCGTCGGCATGGTATTGGACCGTGCGCGTGGTAACCGTTGCCATGAGATCAACCGTAGTGATCTCCGACCCGGCCAGCTTGCTGTTCTGCCGCAGGCAGAACGCGGTATCGGTCAGGACGGCGCAATGGTAGGGAGCCGCGCGAACCTCGCAGACCCAACTACGCCGCGAGCGACTCCGGGTGGTGGACGCGGCGATGCGCCAGCCAGGGCTCGCGCCGCTCCTGTTCCGACATCGCTGGCGCGCAGGTTTGGGGGCAACGCAGGTCAGGCGCTGAGATGATCTCAGCGCGTGGATCTTTGGCGCATGACGCGTGACCGATCGGATCGCCCGAGTCCGCCTGAACCCGCACCGCTGTGAGCGCACAGCCCGGATGCGTTGCCTACCAACCCCGATGTGGGTGATCCGCTCGAGCTTGCCGATGCGGTGCGGGCGGGGTGGGCTGGATTCAGCGGGCCGATGAAGTGAACAGTTTCGCGGCGAAAATGGTTGCGGTGGCGGGTATTTCATTGGCAATCGGGAGTGCGCCAGCCATAGCTTCGGCCGCGCCGGTCGCGGCGAACAGCGGTTCGGCTTTGCTCGAACCGCTGGCCACGGCGTCGTCGTCCGGATCCACCAATCTGGCGAACACGCCCCGGTGGCTGCTGCGCTGTCTGACGACCGGCTCCAAGACGCAGCCCGGCGATCCCATGGGTTTCCCCGGTCTCTGCTGACTTCGGCTACGGTGTGCGCGCTGCCCGTGCCGAGCTCGCGGCCACCGGCGGCGAGCTCGGCATGACGGATACCCATCGTCGACATCGGCCCAGGTGCCGAACTCACACCCGGGCGCGGCTCAGGAGTCGGGTATCAGGTCCGCGGCTTCTGTCAGGACCTTCTTGTAGAGGCCGTCGAGCTCCTCGTACTTGGTGGTGGCCGCTTCGAGGTCGACTTGCAATTCGCCGACTTGCCGTTCGAGACCCGCTACCTTGACGTCCAATTCGCGGTTCTTCTGCTGCTCCTCGATCAGCGCGTGTTTGAGGTCGTCTTCGTGGTCGCTCATCGGCTCTCCCGCCTATCTCGGGTCGGTCCGCCCGACCCAGCGGCAACTCTAGAGCGTCGCGGACTATCGGGAGATCTGTTGCACCACAGTCACATCGGATCGCGAGTCGACGACCTCCCCCGCCTGCGATTATGCGGACTACGCACCGATCGATTGCCACGCAGGTCGCCTCCTCGGTGAGCCTGCACGTTCGGTCAGCTAGGAAAGCCCGACCGCGGTCTGCACGGTCTACTCGATGTTTCGGCCGCGCTGGCGCGGGCCGGCTGTCGCCGGCTCGAGGACTCGGCCATCCATCTTGACGACCGGCCATCCACGGTGACGATTCAAGGGCCGCCGTTTCGCGGCGGTGTCGGAGCGCTTCCGTGTCGCGTATATTCCAGCCGATGCACGCGTCGGACGAGCGACAGCCATTGATCTCGCGGTGGTCTGGCACAGGGCGCTTGCGTCCCGGTGTACTCGAGATCGAGGGTCCGCTGGGAAGTTTGCCGCGACATTCTCACCACTCCGTGCAGGTGGCCGTCGCCCACCAGGGGACGTTCGTCATCGAGGATCGCCAGGGCCGTCAGCGACGTACGAACGCGGCGATCGTTCCCGCCGATCAGTCGCACGCGTTCAGCGCCGCCGGCGCCTGGGGCGTCGTGGCGCACGTCGAGCCCGAGTCATCTCTGGGTGCCGAGCTGATCGAGCTGGTCGACGATCCGTCCCACGCTCGCGCCTGGGATCACGCTGGACAGGCCCTGACCAAGGGGCACAGCGCGTACGAGGAAGGGCGCCTGCGCTCTCCCGGAAACACCTCGCACCCGCTTCATCCGGGAGTCGCCGCCGCGCGCGCCCGCCTTCAGACCGAGCTGGACTCACGACCCATCCGGCTTCGCGACCTCGCCGCGACTGTTCATCTGTCGGAGAGCCGGCTGTCCCATCTCTTCGCCCAGGACCTCGGAATCACCTTCCGGGCTTACGTGCGATGGCTTCGGCTGCTCCGGGCGACCGCAGCGGTCGCGCAGGGCCGGACGCTCACCGATGCGGCTCACCTGGCGGGGTTCACCGACAGCTCCCATCTCACGAGGACGTGTCGCCGAACCTTCGGCGGCGCTCCCACCGCGTTCAGCACGATCCGTTGGGAGATCCTGCCGATCTAGCAGGTTGGTCCAATCCTGGACCAAGGTGAAGCGGCGATGCTCGAGCAGACCAGAAAGGAACTGCTCGTGCACAAATCACCCATCTTCGACTCCTTCACACCGGACGGCGGCGGCCCCCGACTCACCTCACTGCGCTGGGTCCCGAGCGGGCCCGCGCGGGCCAGTGTCGTCATCATGCACGGTCTCGGCGAGCACGCCGCCCGCTATGACAGCACGGCTCGGTTGTTCACTGCGGCCGGTTTCTCCGTGCTTGCCATGGACTACGAAGGATTCGGGCGATCCGAAGGGCGCCGCGGCGACGTCCGATACCAGTCGACGGCGCGGGCCGTGGACCATCTCATCGCACACGAGCGTGTGCGAACGGGCGGCGCACCGGTCGTGCTGTACGGCCACAGCCTGGGCGGGCTATACGCGTTCCTCTACGCAGCGGACCGGCCGGGGACGGACGTGGCCGCGGTGGTGGTGACCGGACCCGCTTTCGACTCGGAGCTGCGGAATCAGCGGCTGAAGGTGGCCGTGGTCAGGAGCCTCGGCCGCGCCTTCGCCACCCTGACGTTGCCGAACGGGCTGCGGTTCGAGCGTGTCAATCGCGACCCCGACGTCGTCGCCGAACGGTACGCCGATCCATTGGTCCATGGGCGAGCGACCGCACGCTTCGCGATCGACGTCTTGGCACAGATGGATCGCGTGGCATCGGCTGCCACCCGAGTCGCCGTACCGCTACTCGTGGTTCATGGAGACGCCGATCTGATCAATCCGCTCTCCGCCAGCCGCCGGGTGGTCGACCTCGTGCCGTCGGCGACACTGAGGACCTGTCCGGGCGTCTACCACGGGTTGGAGGATGAAGCCGAGGGGCCGGTCATCCTGGCCGACGTCATCGCGTGGATCGACCGCACGCTTCGCGGCGAGACGTCCGACACCAAAGGGCTTCCGGGGTAACCACTTTACGAACAGGACGGGGACTGCTCTTGGTTCAGGCTTGCTGCTGCGCGCGAACGGTTTCGAGGTCCGGGCTGGTCGCCGAAGGCGCGGTGCGGGGCCAGGTCCAGGCGTACCGCAGGATGAGCACGAGAAGGATCAATTCCAATACGACGCCGAGGCCGTAGAAGTACAGCCAGGACTCGCCCACCACGTTGAATACCGTGACGGGGACATAGAGCGAAGCCACGATGAGGTTCACGATGCGGTTCACCCTGGCGGGCAGCGTCATCGACAGCACGATCATGAAGATCGGGATGGCCATGAGGGTCAGCGCCGTGGTCGAAAAGGTCTGGGAGAGGTCGAACTCGAAGACCCTGCCGTCGAGGATGTCCTCGATGGTGCCGGGCGTGAAGAAGTTGAGAATGTCGACGTAGGCGTACAGGAACATGAAGCTCGTCCACGCTGCGGCGAGCTTGGCTCGCACCGGGATCGGCTGGTCGTCCAGGGTGGTGGTGGGTTGACGTGTTCTCATCATGGGCTCCGTTGTGGTGCGAATCGGTAGGTCCACGATCGCTGAACCCGGCGGCGGGCACACCGGCCCGGAGGCTGGAGTTCACCTGGCCGATGGCATGATCTCCATCTCGTTCTTTCGGCGGATACGCCGGCACTCGCCGATCCCTAAGCTGGAGCAGTGGTCACTGTCCGGCGCTCCATCTGGCATGAGCCGCGGCCTGCTGACGCCCCACCCATCGGTCGTCTCGACTGGCTGCTGGTTGGCGTGTTCGCGGCCGCCGCCTCGGTCGAGAGCATCGTTGCGCCGGGCTCGGCCTGGCGCCCCCTGGTGGCGGTGCTCGCCCTGACGCTGATACCCGCCCTGCTCTGGCGGCGGAAACGACCCTTGACGGCCGCTCTGCTCGGGTGGGGCGTCGCCGGGCTGCTCTCGGTCCTCCAGTTGACTGCGCACACCGGGGACCTCGGCCTCTACTCCATGATGGCCGTCCTGATCCTGCTCTACTCCCTGGTGCGGTGGGGCTCGGGACGGGAGATGGTCTTGGGGACGGCATTCGTGGCAGTCGTCGTCGCGCTGGGGATGTACGCCTCCGCCGCGGGCTGGGCCGACGTTTTCGGCGGAAGCGTTCTCTTGCTGTTGTTCGTCGCCTTGGCGGCGGTGTTCCGCTACCGCGCGGACCTCTGGCATCGCCAACAGCGCGAGATCCGCAATCAGGAACGGGTGGCGCTGGCGCGCGAGCTGCACGACACCGTGGCCCACCACGTCTCGGCCATCGCGGTGCAGGCGCAGGCCGGTCGCGTGGTCGCCGCCATCCAGCCCGAGAAGGCTGCCGAGGTCCTTGCCGCGATAGAGTCCGAAGCGTCGCGAACCCTGGCAGAGATGAGATCCATGGTGCGGGTGCTGCGTGAGGACGAAGCCGTCACCTACTCACCGCAGCCGGGTGTCGCGGACCTGTCTGCTCTGGCGCGCGCCGACACGACGCCCACCGTCGAGGTCTCGCTGGACACTTCGTCGACCCGGCTGGCACGACCCGTGGACGCCGCGATCTACCGGCTCGCGCAGGAGTCACTGACCAACGCCGTACGGCACGCCCGGAGCGCGACCCGCATCGGGATCGACGTACGCCGGGACGGCGACACCGTCAGGCTGCGGGTCAGCGACGATGGAAAGACCGAGCCGGGGCTGGTCCCGGAGCCCGGATTCGGCCTGCTCGGCATGGCCGAACGCGCCCAGCTCCTGGGCGGATCGCTCTGCGCGGGACCGGGGCCCGAGGGTGGCTGGGTGGTCGAGGCCGTGCTGCCGGTGGCGGCGCCGACATGAGCATTCGTGTGCTCGTAGCCGACGACCAGGACTTGGTCCGGACCGGGCTGGTGATGATCCTCGGCGCGCAACCCGACCTCGAGGTCGTGGGGGAGGCGGCAGACGGGCTCGCAGCGCTCGACCTGGCGACCCGGCTGCGTCCCGATGTCCTCCTGGTCGACATCCGGATGCCCGGGCTCGACGGCGTCGAGGTGACGCGACGCCTCGCCGGGCCAGGCGTCACAGGCCCGATGGCGGTCGTCGTGATCACCACCTTCGACCTCGATGAGTACGTCCTCGGAGCCCTACGCGCCGGCGCCCGCGGCTTCCTGCTCAAAGACGCCGGGCCGGAGCTCCTCGTGCAGGCCATCCACGCGGCGGCCAACGGGGACGCGCTGATCGCCCCCAACGTCACCCGCCGGCTGCTGGCGACCTTCGCCGACCAGGCGCCGGTGGTACCGGTCCAGCCCATCGACCCGCTCACCGAGCGCGAGGAGGAGGTGCTCGCACTGGTGGCACGCGGCCGGACCAACGCCGAGATCGCCACCGACCTCTTCGTCGGCCTGAGCACGGTCAAGACCCACGTCGCATCGTTGATGACCAAGCTCGGCGCCCGCAACCGCGTCGAGATCGCGATGTGGGCATACGACACCAGACGGATGCGAGCCGATTAGCGATATTCATCGGCGGCGAGGACGTCGGGTAGGGGAGCTTTTCAGGGTAAATTCCGGGTCTTTCCGGGATTCGGAGACCGAAACCTATTGCTACGGTCCGTGAATGAACCATGATGGCTGCTTTTCAACAGTGAACTCTGGTCGTTGTGGCCCGTTGTCACCGTCGAGATCGAAGCGAACACGGGTCGGCGAGGATTCTGTCGCCAGAGCTGGCAGACAGTCATGACGACCGTCCGTGCGCGCGGCAGTGCTACCGGATCGAATTTCATCGAAGTCGCGTTGTTCTTCGCGATCGCCATCGTGCTGTGCTACACGCTGTCCGTTCCGATGGTCTTTCGGCTGGTCTCCACGGACTTCAACAACCTGATCGTTCCGATCCTGCAAATGACCCCGCTGCTCGCTGCGATCATCATGTGGCTCGCCCGACGACCCGCAACGTTCGGAGAAACTTTCGCCACCGGGTGGCGCGGCGCACCCAAGTGGGCAGGCATCGGCATCGGCCTCATCGCCGCGATTGCCGCCATCCAGGCCTGCATCGCACTGACATCGGGGATCTGGCCGCTCAACCCGCTCGACCAGATCTTGGCGGCGACAGTATGGGTCATTCCGGTCTTCCTCCTGCAGTCGGTCTTCGCTATCGGAGAGGAGTTCGGCTGGCGCGGCTGGCTGGCGACCCGCGCCGCGTCATGGGGATTCTTGCCGCTGGCCCTTGTCAGCGGTGTGGTCTGGATCGTCTGGCACCTGCCGGTGCTCGCCGTCATCGGAGACCGCCCACCGTGGGACATCGTCATCTATTTCGCGGGCATGCTGCCGTGGGCGCCGCTGCTGCTCGCGCTTCGCTGGCGGTCGGGGAGTGTCTGGCCGGCAGTCATGACGCACGGGGCGATCAACAGCGTCCGGGTGTACCTGCTGCAATCGGTCCCCGACGCGACAGATCATCTGCTCATCGAAGTGATCGGCTGGGTGCTGACGCTCGCCGCTGCGCTGTGGCTGATGCGCACGAGCCCGGCGCCGGTCGTCCAGGCCGCCGTTGAATCTCGCGCCGTTCCCAGGCGATGACGTCGTCGAGGTTGGAGCGCCGAATTGTGCGCCGTGAAGCGAGCTCTGGTTTCATTGTGGTGGGAGGGATATCTGATGGCGGTGAATTCCTGTGCCCGTCCATGGTGGCTGGGATGGTCGGCTGTGGGGATGGTTGCCGCAGCGACGGCCGGGTGTGGCATCGGTGTCGGCTCGGGGCCTGCGGTTGTGACGACGGCGAGCACACCGACCTCGCAACCTCCAACATTGGCACCGCAGCCGTGGACGTTGGCCGACCTCACTTATCATCCGTGCAGCGTGCTCGACAGCGAGTATCTCGCGCGCTTCGTGCTCGACCCCGCCGCCCGAGCCGAAACACCCCCGCAGGATCTGCCCGCGTGTTCGTGGTTCTCGATCCAGACGTCGCTGGCAGGGCGTTTCAACATCCGATTCGCTCCGGCCACAAGCGACCTCACCGATCTCGCACAGCGCAGGGTGTCGAATCCGGCCGAACGACAGATCACGATCGCGGGGCAGCGCGCGGTGTTGAACCCTCAGGTTCGTCCCGATGGCCGAAACGGCAGCTGCAGTGTGCATGTATCGGTGCCCTCCGGTGGCTCGTTCTACCTCGGCACCGCCGCTCCGGGGATTGCCACCGGCGTCGATTGGGACGTGTGCGCCAAGACCGTCGACATCGCCACCGTTGTCTCCGCGCGCTTACGTTGAGTCAATTCAGGCCGAACGCCGCCGGGTCGAACCGGATCGGGGCGCGGTCAGAGGCCGAAGATCGCGCGTGCGCGAGGTGGTTCGCCTGCTTCACGGTTGTGGGCCCGATACGGGGGCAGTGAACAGACCCCGTCGGATCAGGAGTTCGAGCACGCGGTCGGCAGATTCGGCGACCGACTCGACAGTGGTATCTATCCGCAGATGGGGGAGCAGAGGTTCCTCGTAAGCCGCATCGACCCCGGTGAGCTGGGTCAGCTCGCCCCGCAACCGGCGCCCGTACAGGCCTTTGACATCGCGTTGTTCGCAGGCAGAGAGCGCGGTGGCGATGTGTACTTCGACGAAGTCCAGGCCGGCCTCATCGTGGCGGGCCCGCATCAGTTCACGATCGGCAGCGTACGGCGCGATGGCCGCCACGAGGACCAGCACGCCGTGGCCCGCCAGCATCAGCGCGAGGGTGGTGATCCTGCCGAGGTTCTGCCCGCGGTCGGCGCGGGTCAGGCCGAGTTCCGGCCACAGCCGCCCGCGCACGTCGTCGCCATCGAGTACCTCGACCGGGTACCCGGCGTCTGCCACGCGGTGCCGGGTGGCGGTGGCGATGGTGGTTTTGCCTGAACTGGGCAGCCCGGTCAGCAGCACTGTCCCGCCCGGTCTGCAAGGCCCGTCATTCATCAGACATTTCTGACAGGGCGAAATGATGTGGGGGCATCGATTGCACGATCCACGCGTAAACGCGTGCTGCCCAAGGGAATGCGTCCTGGTCCGATAGAAGAAGCGTTGCCACTGATAGTGAATCAGCGCATATCAGGTGCGCGGAGCGGACAGGTCGAGGCCCGAGAGCCAAGTGGATGGATTCCACAGTTGTCGGGCCGACGAGGTGGCGGAGCCGACTCTCAGGCGGCGGGCATCACTCCGGACAGGACAGCGCCGATCTGCGCCACCGCGCGGTCGACGCTGCCGGTCGGCTGGAACAGGTGGCTCAGCGTCAGCCGGACCATGATCTCGACGACCGAGGTCAGCTCGTCATCGGTCAGGGTGGCGAATTCATACCGCTCGCGGACGGTGGCGGTGAGTGCGGCGACAGCCCGGCCGAGTACCGGTTCCGGGTCGCTCACCAGGGCAGGCAGCAAGGCGGTGTCGCCGTCCTGACGAGCTGACAGCACGGCCTTGATCAGCGTGTTGTCACCCGCGGTGCGCAGCGTGTACTCGGCGGCCGCTGTCATGCCCGAGATCGGATCGGCCGGGTGTTCGGCCAGCGTCTCGGTGATCCCGGCCAGGTAGACGCCGGTCTCGCGCTCGATGAGGGCATCCGCGAGCGCCTGCTTGGTGCCGATCTCCTTGTAGAGGACCGGCCTACTGATGCCGACCTCCTTGGCGACCCGCGACATGTTGACCGCGCCCCAGCCCTCCGTGACGACCATCGTGCGCGCGGCGTCGATCATCCGGTCGCGCAATAGCTGGCGCATTTCTGCTTGAAAGTTCGGTGGTTCGGCCACGTGATCATCCTACATGTGTGGGGCGATGTGCTCGAACGTTGACAATATTCTCATGGTGTATCCAATAGGAACACAACGCGCTATTGTGTAAACGAAACGACTTCGAGCGGGTTGTTGTTCGAAGTCTCGGTGATCAGGAGAATGGCAATGACGACATCTCGAATCGGTGACCACGAAGCATCGACCACGCCGTCGCACTGGCGAGACCCCAAGCGCTACCTGTGGCTGTTCGGCCTCGTCGCCCCGAGCGCGACCCTGCTGGCGACCGGTTTGGTGTGGGTCTTCAACCAGTTCGGCTGGCAGGTGGTCGCGCCCGTGTGGTGGTGGCTCGGGCCGATCCTGGTGTACGTGCTGCTGCCGACACTGGACCTGTTCTTCGGGCCCGACGGCAAGAACCCGCCCGCAGAGGCGATGGAGCAGCTGGAGAACGACAAGTACTACCGCTACTGCACCTACGCCTACATTCCGGTGCAGCTGGTCAGCCTGGTGTTCGCCTGCTACCTGTGGACAGCGGACAATCTGTCCTGGCTCGGCATCGACGGGGGTCTCGGCCTGATCTCCCAGATCGGGCTGGCCTTCACCATCGGCGCGATGGGCGGTGTCGGCATCAATACCGCGCACGAACTCGGCCACAAGAAGGACGAACTCGAGCGATGGCTGTCGAAAATCACGCTGGCACAGACGTTTTACGGCCACTTCTACATCGAGCACAACCGTGGCCACCATGTGCGCGTCGCGACGCCGGAGGATCCGGCGAGCGCTCGATTCGGCGAGTCGTTCTGGGGTTTCCTGCCACGCAGCGTGTGGGGCAGCTTGACGTCGTCATGGGAGCTGGAGCGCAACCGCATGCAGCGGTTGGGCAAGAGCACGTTCTCCCTGCGCAACGACGTGCTCAACGCGTGGCTCATGTCGGTCGTGTTGTGGGCGGCGCTGGTCGCGGTGTTCGGTCCGTCGATTCTGCCGTTCCTGGTGATCCAGGCGATCTACGGATTCTCGTTGCTGGAGACGGTGAACTATCTCGAGCACTACGGTCTGCTGCGGCAGAAGACCGCCTCCGGCCGCTACGAGCGCTGCACCCCCGAGCACAGCTGGAACTCCGACCACCTAGTCACCAATATCTTCCTCTACCACCTGCAGCGGCACAGCGACCATCACGCCAACCCCACCCGCCGCTACCAGATCCTGCGGCACATGGACGGCGCGCCCGAACTGCCCAGCGGCTACGCGAGTCTGATCGGCCTGGCATATCTGCCTCCGATGTGGCGCAAGGTGATGGACCATCGCGTCCTCGCCCACTACAGCGGCGACATCACCCGGGTGAATATCCAGCCCAGCAAGCGGGCGAAGGTCCTGGCGAAGTACGGGGTGAACTGATGGCCTACGTCTGCCCTGTGTGCGATTACGTCTACGACGAGCGATCCGGCGCTCCCCGCGAGGGTTTCGCCCCCGGCACGGTGTGGTCGGAGATTCCCGACGACTGGTGCTGCCCTGACTGCGGTGTACGCGAGAAGGTCGATTTCGAACTGCGGGAAGGCGCGTCCAGATGAGCGACTACAAACTGTTCCAGTGCGTCCAGTGCGGTTTCGAGTACGACGAAGCGCTCGGCTGGCCCGAGGACGGCATCGAACCCGGTACCCATTGGGACGACATCCCCGACGACTGGTCCTGCCCCGACTGCGGCGCTGCCAAAGCCGATTTCGACATGCGTGAGGTGAGCCGCGGATGACCGGGCGGATCGTCATCGTCGGTACCGGTGTCGCCGGTGCTACCGCTGCCCAGACCCTGCGACGGGAGGGTTATGTAGGCGAGATCGTGCTCGTCGGCGCGGAACCCGACCTGCCGTATCGGCGGCCCGCGGTCTCCAAGGAACTGCTCGCGGGCACCGCGCCGTTTCAGCGCGCGGTACTGAAGCCGGTGAAGTTCTGGGCCGACAACGCGATCGATCTGCGCCCGGCCACCTGGGTGCGTGCGGTCGACACCGGCAGCGCGACAGTACGATTGAGTACCGGCGAGGTGCTCGGCTACGACAGTCTGCTACTCGCCACCGGGGCCAAGGCACGCACCATCGACACCGCGTCCACCCGCGTGCATACGCTGCGGACACAGTCCGACGTCGCCGCCCTCCGAACAGCGATCGACACCGATGGCTCGCTGCTCATCATCGGCGGCGGATTGATCGGCTGTGAAGTCGCCGCCACCGCCCGCGGTCTCGGTGCCGAGGTGACCGTGTTGAACGCGGGCCCGGCATTGCTCGATCGGGTAGTGCCACAGACCGTGTCGGATCTGGTGCGCGACATCCATGTCGAGCACGGCGTCGTAGTCGAAAACGGTGTCGCCACAACGCAGCTCGTCGATACCGACGGTGGCGTCACCGCCACCACCGCCGACGGCCGCACCTTCACTGCGGCCGCCGCCCTGGTCGCCATAGGCTCGGTCCCCGACGCAACCTTGGCCGAATCCGCGGGCATAGCGGTGAACGACGGCATCGTCATCGATCAGCACTACCGTACGTCGGCACCCGCAGTTTTCGCCGCGGGCGATGCCACCACCGGATTCAACCCCCGCCGTGGTGAATTCGAACGCGGCCAACACTGGAACACGGCGATGTCGGACGGCGCCGCGGCGGCGAAAGCTATCCTCGGCCACCCCGCCGCCCTCGCCGAAATCCCTTGGGGCTGGACCGACCAACACGGACTGTCGATGCAGTTCTCAGGCTGGATACACCCCCACGACGAACTGGTCGTCGACGGCGACCTGGACTCCAGAGACTTCCTCGCGATCGCCCTGCTGGACGGCCGTCCCGTCGGCGCCGTCGCCATGGCGAGGCCGAGAGAACTCCGCGCGACCCGCACCCTTATCGCCGCGGGCGAGCCGTGGTCGTCGGGAGTAGTCGTTCGATAAAACTCGTGGGTGATCGCGGTCAGGATTTGGCTGCGATGGGTGGGATCAGCGTGACCACCCCGGTTACCTGGTCGCCGATCGGATAGAGGCGATGCGCAGTGTGGAGTTCTTCTTCGAGTTGGGGGTCGGATTCGATCATCGTCGGACAATCTCAGCGGTCTGCGTTGTCGGTTGTCAATGGTCAGGATCTAGTGGCAGAGCCGTCAACCCAGGGTCCGCGAAGCATTATGCCGCCTGCCGTGCGGTGAAGCTATGGAATTTTCGCGGTATTGTTATTGGCGCAGCGGACTATGTTATCGCCGCCCCGCATTTAACTGATCGTTCAGGGTTTGGATACCTGGGGCCTTTGTCATACAACAATGACATCGTCCGCATCGGGCCCGACGCTGCATCAGCGGCTGGCCGAGGTCGCGACCGCACACCCGCAGGTCCGCACCACGTTCTGGTCATTGTCGCAGTCGACGCTCACCTACGCCAAACTCCGGGAACGGTCCGTTGTCGGCGCTGCGGCGCTGGTCGCCCGCGGCATCGGGCGCGGTGAGCCGGTCGGCCTGCTGTGCCCGAACTCGCCGGAGTTCCTCATCGGCCTGTTCGCGACCACGACCGCGGGCGGGGCGGCCACCCCGCTGCCACTGCCCGCCGGGGCCCGCCAATTAGCTTCCTACCCAGCGCGTTTGGCGGGAATCGCCGCCGCAGCCGGGATGCGGACCATCCTGGTGTCGCCGCAGTTCGCCGCCATCGTCGAACCACTGCGAGCGGCCATGGACGTCGAATTCCTCGATACCGCAACCCTGTTCGCTGAATCGACGACAGCGGGGCTGCCCCGGGTCGATCCGGACGATGTCGCGGTCGTGCAGTTCACCTCGGGGAGCACCGCCGCACCGAAGGGCGTGCGTCTCACCCACCGGCAGGTGCTGGCCGGGCTGGCCGCCATCCGCACCGGGATCGACCTCGGCCCGGCTGATCAGGGCGGGTTCTGGCTGCCGTTGTTCCACGATATGGGCCTGATCGGTACGCTGTCGGCGATCCTGCGCGGTATCCCGTCGCATCTGTGGTCGCCGACGGCGTTCGTCAAGGATCCCGAGCGCTGGTTGCGCGAGTTCGCCGCCAGCGGGTCGACCATCTCCGCGATGCCGAACTTCGGCTACGAGGCTCTGCTGGCCGCCGTGCCGCCGGACCGCGCGGCCGACTACGACCTGCGAAACTGGCGGATCGCCTTCAACGGCTCCGAACCCATCGTTCACCACGTGGTGCGAGAGTTCTGCGCGCGCTTCCGTCCGGCCGGATTCGACCCCGCGGCCATGTTCGGGGTCTACGGCATGGCCGAGGCCACCCTCGCGGTCACCTTCCCGCCGCTCGGTCGCGAACCCGTCTTCGACTGGGTCGACCGTGTGACGCTGTCGGACTCCGGTAGGGCACAGCGGGTTTGCCCCGAGGCCGAGGGGGCCCGGGCTGTCGCGGGCGTCGGCACGGCGGTCGCCGGTCTGCAGCTGCGCGTGGTCGACCCCGACTCGCGCATGACCGTGCCCGACGGCGAGGTCGGCGAGATCCTCATTCGCGGCGAGTCGGTGACCGACGGCTACCTCACCGCCGACCCCGAAGCCACCGCCGAGCTGTTCAGCGAGGGCTGGCTACGGACCGGCGATCTGGGCTACCAGCGCGACGGCGAGCTGTATGTGACCGGTCGCAGCAAGGACATGATCACCGTGCGCGGGGTCAACTACTACGCGCACGACGTGGAAGCCGTCGTACGTGATCTCGACGGTGTCTACAAGGGCCGCTGCACCGCCGCGGCCGACCCCGACGGTGGCGACACCATCGCCGTCATCGCCGAAACCGAATTCGCTGTCACCGCCGGAGCGGAGCTCACCGCCGCCATAGCCGGACGGATCACCGCCAGGCTCGGCTTGACCGCTGTGCGGGTGCATCTGGTGCCGCCGCGCAGCATCCCCCGAACCAGCAGCGGCAAACTGCGGCGGCTGGCCGCCAGGGAACTGATCGTCACCGAAAGAGATTCGGAGCAACCATGCACAGCTACGACGTCTTCCGCCACTACGAGCGCCAGCACTGGCGGCTAGGTGACCTCGACCTCGACTCCATCGACCCCGCACTGGTCCGGCCCGAGTACGTGACCCTTGCCAAGAGCGCGACCATGGGCGAATCCAATGTCATCGCCGCCGTGCACGGATTCCTCAACGAATTCGTCGACGACTATGATTTCTCCACCTTCGCCGTGGTGTGGGGCTACCAGGAGGTGCAGCACCACTACGCCTTCCGGGCTTGGCTGGCCGCGGTCGGCGAGAGCGTCGACGACAAGGCGGTCGGGGCGATGCGTGCGCCGTACGCGCCTGGCACGACGCCGTCGGCGACGCTGGCCACCAACATCATCTCCGAGCTCACCGTCAACCACGTCTACCGCGCGGTGTCGCAGTGGGTGGAGGAGCCGGTGCTCGAGGGGCTGCTGTTGAACGCGAGCCGCGACGAGGCAGGCCACGCACGGGAATTCATCCACTACACCACGCAGCGTCTCGCCGCGCGACCCGAGGAATTGCCGTCGGTGCTGGAAACGCTCTACGTCTACAGTTCCGAGGCCAAGATCAAGCATCCGGTGAGCACTTTCAAGTCCGGCCTCACCGAACTCGGCGAGCACGAGACCATCGACACCGGCTTCGAGCTGTTCTTGGAACAGATCGCCGCCGAAGGCGAGCTGGAGGTGCTGCACGACAAGGTTCGGCGCACCTTCGCCGGCATCACCGGACTCGACCTGTCCTCCAACGCCCGGGTGCGGCGCGCCTTGGCCGACGCGATCTCCTGAGCTGAATGCGTACCCCTGAGCCCGCCGGCGCGGGCACCCCCGACCTCGCGGTACGGCTGCCCTGGGAAGCGGTGCCGGACTACCACTGCTTCGGCTGCTCGCCGCACAACCCGGCGGGTCTCGGGCTGCGCTTCACCCGCCACCCCGGCGGTCTGCGAGCCGGCTTCCGCCCGACCCGGTCCTTCGAGTCCTATCCCGGTGTCCTGCACGGCGGTCTGGTCGGCGTGATCTGCGACGAGGTGATGGCCAACGTGATCATGTTCGAGCGTGGCGTGCCTGCCTTCACCGTCTCGATGCGCACTCGCTTCCTGACGCCGCTACGGGTCGACCGCGACTACCACTGCACCGCGACAATCTCCCGCGCGGGCGCCGCAGTCATCACGGCGAGCGCGGAGATTCACGACGTGGACGACGAGCTCTGCGCGTCCGCCTCGGCTACCTACCGGCCGTTCGCTCTCGGCGATGTCCGCCACCTGCTCACCCTTGACGACGCCGACGCCGCCCGGCTCGAGCACGCCATGTCAACCCAGAACGGAGCTCGCTTATGAGCACCCCTACCGTCGCCGACATCCTGCTCACCGTCACCGAGATAGCCACCGCCGAGATCGGCGTACCCGCCGCCGAACTGGGGTCCGACGTCGACCTGCGCGGTGTGGCCGGCGTCGACTCGGTCCGCGTGCTGCGCATGGTGGCCCGCATCGAGCGCGCCTACGACATCGAGCTCGACGACCAGGACGTGTTCGGCATGTCCACTCTCGACGACGTGGCGGTTGTGGTGCACAAGGCGTTGGCCGAGGTTCCCGCGTGACCGAGGTCGCCGACACCAACCAGCATTACGATCTCGATCCCGAGGTCTTCGGCGAATTCCTCGACCCGTTGCGCAAATACAGCTCCGGTCGGTACTCGACCGACACCGACACCCTCGAACAGGCGCAGCGGAACAAGTTGCGTTTCGTGGCGGGGCGGCTCGGCCTCTCTGGCGGTGAGCGGGTGCTCGACGTCGGCTGCGGTTGGGGTTCGCTGATCCTGTTCATGGCCGAGGAATTCGCCTGTCAGACGGTGGGGGTCAGCCCCGCGCCGCGCCAGCACGAGTACATCGCCGAGCAGGCCGCTGCCCGCGGCCTCACCGACCGCGTGCGAACGCAGGTCGCGCACTTCGAGCAGCTGGAACTGCCCGCCGCCACCTTCGACGCGGTGACGATGCTCGGGTCGATCGTGCACATGCCCGACCTGGACACCGCGTTCGCCCGCGCCCGGCGCGCACTGCGACGCGGCGGCATGCTCTACGTGTCGGAGAGCTGCTTTCGCAACGCTCGGGCGCGAACCGCGTTCGACGATCGAACCGGCACCCGGTTCATCCGTTCGGACATCTTCGGATTCGGCGAGCTGCGCCCGCTGTCGGAGCTGGTGGCCGGTGCCGAGAACGCCGGGTTCGCCATCGACTCGGTGGACGATCTCACCGACGACTACCGCCGCACCATCGACGACTGGATCGCCAACGTGGACGCGGCCGCGGAGCGGATCGACGCGCACGGGCCGGGACTGGCCGCCAAGCTGCGGCGGTATCTGGAGATCGCCAACGCCGGCTGGGGTTACACCACCAAGCATTACGCCCTGACCTGCCGCAATGCCCGCTGACCGGGAGGGAGTCCCCATGTCCGAGAAGTCCATGCCTGAGCGTCTTTCGGCCGAACGCCCGATGGTCGGAGCCGAGATGATCCCGGCCGGCGACGTCGGTGCCGCCGTCGACGGATTCTTCGCCGCCTCCCCGGCCGCGCGCGGCTGGGACGTGGAAACCGCCTTCGACTGGGCTTGCGCCGACGCGGGCCGACTCACCGAGGGTCAGCGCTCGGCCGTGCAGTTCATCACCTATATCGAGGATCACCTGCCCGGCTATTTCGATGTCTATCACCGGTATTTCCCCGTGGACGACTCGGTCGACGCAGAGACCTTCGTCCACAATCGCGAGCTGTATCACTTCACCGTGCGCTGGGCGGCCGAGGAGGACACTCACGCGCGGGCGCTCGCGCGCTATCAGGAGGCCGCCGGGATGGCCGACCGCGCGTCGCTGCGTACCGATCTCGCGGTGGAGGGGCGCAAGCCGTTCGATCTGCCCTACCGGCATCCGGTGCAGTTCTTCGCCTACGCACTGGTGCAGGAGAAGGCGACTCAGCTGTACTACCAGCAATTACGCGATGTGGTCGCCGATCCGGTGCTCGGCGCGGTGTTGACTCGCCTGTCCCGTGACGAGGCCCGGCATTTCACCTTCATGGCCGACGTCGTGAGCCGGTACGTGCGGGTGCACGGCGACGCGGTGGTCGAACCGATCCGTGAGGTCATCGAGGGATTCCGGATGCCGTTGGCCGACACCATGCGCGGCTACTGGCGCTGGGCTCTGCGCATCGCAGACGTCGCCGACTACGACCACACCGCCGCCTACGCGCACCTGGTCAAGGTGGTCGACCGCGCGGTCGACGTGCGCTCGGACCGGGCCGACGAGCTGGTCCGCTTCATCGAGCAGTGTCGCGCTCTCGACTGACCTGTCGACGACGCAAGGCCACCCGACCGCCTTTCCCCGGCATATAGGCGATACCGCGATCGCGCATCCGCTCCCCGGTCGCGGTAGTCGGCAACAGCTCGAAATCCCTGAGCAGGCTGCGCAGGATGACCTTCAGCTCGGTATCGGCGAAGTCGGAACCGAGACAGCGGCGATTCCCGCCGCCGTACGGAAGCCACGACAGGGGATCCGGTCGGCGTCCGCGAAAACGGTCGGGATCGAAGACATCGGGGTCGGGATAGACGGTTTCGTCGCCGTGGATCAGGGCGATCGAGACGATGATCCGGTGGCCGCGCGCGATCACCCACTCGCCCAACTGCAAGCTCGGTGCCTTCACCTGCCGGGAAACCGTGCCGATCACCGGTCGAACGCGCTGAACCTCCCAGATCGTGTGCTGGAGCACCTCGTCGTTTCCGGCGTTCAGGTCGTCTACCAGCCGGGCCAGCGCCTCCGGGTGTCGGCGCAGGCGTTCCAACGTCCAAGCCAGGGTGTTGGCGGAGGTCTCGTTGCCCGCGGTGAGCAAGGTCGCCAACTCGTCGGCGATATCTCTGTGCGACAGCGTCTTTCCGTCTTCGTAGTGGTTTCGCAGCAGCAGCGCGAGGATGTCCCCTCGATCCGACAGGCGCGGATCAGCGAGTGCGCGGTTGATCAGCTTCGCGATCAGCGCGTCGTATTCGCTGCGGTGCTCATCGAGTCGGGTCCGCGCCGAACGGCCACGACCGAACCCGATCGCACGGCCGGTCGCCAACCGCGAGCCGATCGCGCCGAGGGTCGGCATCAGTCGGCGCAGTGCAGCGAGTTCCGCGCCGTCCGCGCCGAAGACCGCGCGCAGGATGGTGTCGAGCGTGATGCGGATGGTCGCGGGCAGGATCGGGAATTCGATGTTCTCCGGCCACGTCGCCGCCTCGTCCGCGTACGCCCGTTCGATGAGCGCCTCGTACTCGCGCATCCGTGTGCCGTGAAAGAGCGGAGACAGCAGCCGGCGCCGTCGGCGGTGGGGATCGTCGTCGAGACTGAACAACGACCCGGGGCCGAGCAACGCACCGAGGTTGGGTTCGGCTTTCCCCGCGACCGAGGGACCGGCCGCGAACACCTGACGGGCCAGCACCGGGTCGCCGACGAAGACCGACGGTCCGATGACCGGCAGATTCAGCGTGAACACCGGGCCGAACCGGCGGCGTGAGCGCCGCATCATCCGGCGGCGACCGCTGAGGTAGAGAAGTCCCTGGACCGAACGGGGTAGTCGAGAA
The DNA here is from genome assembly GCF_046549215.1 of Nocardia sp. A7. Taxonomy (NCBI): domain Bacteria; kingdom Bacillati; phylum Actinomycetota; class Actinomycetes; order Mycobacteriales; family Nocardiaceae; genus Nocardia; species Nocardia sp. A7. The sequence continues at coordinate 1,058,132 of NZ_JAJPWE010000002.1, forward strand.
CCCGGCGGCAGCGAGATCGCCGGCGCGGCGGTCATGTTCAGAACCCGTACTTCTCTCGGAGTTCGGCGAGGGTGTCGACGAAGCCGTCGAGCTGCTCGTCGGAGATCCGGTTGTTCATCAGCAGGCGGATCACCGCGCGGTCCTTCGGCACCGCCGGGTAGCCGAACATCGGCACCAGGTAGCCGCGGTCGATGAACTCCTGTCGCACCCGCACGGCGGTGTCGTTCGCGCCCACCAGGATCGAGGTGACGTACGTGGGTGTCGGGTTGATCGTGCAGCCGATCCGGACCAGTCGCTCCCGCAACCGATCGACCCGGTCGAGATAGTTCTCCATGATCGACGGGTCACGCCGCATCCGACGCAGCACGTGCACGATGGCGCCGACGGTCGGCGGCTGAATGTTGGTGGTGAAAACCGTTGTGCCGGAGAGGAAGCGAAACGCGTTCAGGGCGTCGGCCGGTCCGGCGAGCGCACCGCCGCTGAGCCCGACGCCCTTGCCGAAGGACACCATCAGGAAGGTCGCCCGGCGCAGCGCCGCGTACTCGGCGGCGAACCGGTGACCGCCGTTGCCGTAGACCATGAACCCGTTGGCGTCGTCGACGAAGCTGATCGCGCCGAACTCCTCGCACAGATCGAGGATCTCGGCGACCGGGGCGAGCGACCCGTCCGCGGAGTACACGGCCTCGAATCCGACGATGATCTTGCGTCCCGCCAGCTGCTCCAGCTCGCGTCGAAGACTGGCGGTGTCGTTGTGGTCGAACATGATCAGGTTGCGGCCGAACTTGAATCGTTCGGCGGCCTTCCACATGCTCCAGTGGCATTCCCGGTCCAGCACGAGCACGGTGTCGGTGTTGTCGACCCCGTGGGTGTTGTTGAACGAGAACCGGGTGCTCATCGCGTTCACGAAACCGAGGTTGGCCAGCATTCCGGTGGCGAAGGTGAGCGCTCGCTCCTTGCCGGTGATCTCGGCGACGAGCGTCTCCAGCTCGAGGTGCGGCCGGGAGACGCCTTGGATGATCCGGGAGCCGCCGACGACAAGGCCGTAGTCCGTGGCTGTCTCGGTGAAAACCTCGCGCACCCGCGGGTCGTGCTGCCAGCCCAGGATGCCGATGCCGGAGAAGTTGACCAGCTTCTTGCCATTGATGCTCACGACCGCGTCGTTGATGCCGTCGAGCTCGGGCAAGGTGATGAATTCGCCGCTCTCGCGTGCGCTTTCGAGCCAGGCGGAGAAGCCCCAGCGATCCAATGCCGATACCGAGGACTGCGTCGCCATGATCGTTCCTCTCAGAGCAGAGTGCTGAGTCGGGCGTCGACCTCGTCGGCGGTGATGCCGTAGTCGGTCAGATCGTAGGTGTGTGAGCGGAGGCGATCGTCCTCTGCGACCACCGCGAGCATCGCGGTTCGGACCTCGTCGGTGATCTCGCGGCCGAGACGCCGGTAGATGTCGCCGACGATGGCCAGCGGGTCGGCCGTGAACTCGTCGAACTCGACGTCGTGGAAAACGGCCGGGTCGTATTTCGCCCGGTCCGTGGCGTAGCGCTCGAGCGAGCGAACAGCGAATTCGAGCAGGATGGGGCCGATCGCCTCGCCTTGGAAGCTCGCTGACCGGCCGGCGACCATCTTGTTCACCATGCTGCACGCCGAGGCGAGCACCACGCTCGCGGGCCGACGATGGGTCTGGATCACCAGCGCGTCCGGGAACGTCGCCAACAGCGCGTCGAGGCACACGAGATGGCTCGATGACTTGAGCACCCAGCGTTTGCCTGCGTCGGGCAGCCCGATCAGTTGCAGGTTGCGACGGTACCGCTGATAGGTCTCGGTGAAGTCCTGCTCAGCCAGCCACGCGGAATACGACGGCAGGTTCCCGGTGAACTCGAAATACGCCGAGAGCATCGACTGGCGGGTCAACAGCCAGCATTCCTCGACCTCGTCGGCTCGACGATTGTGAATACCCAGGTAGCCGGGGACCTGTTCGACGAACCCGTCGATGCCTTTCTGCACCATCTGGAAGACCGGGTCGGCCGCCCAGTCCGCGCGCGCCGGCCGGGGCTGTGGCGCGTAACCGAGCCACATCTGCAGGCCCTGGTGCGCTGGGTCGGCGGTCAACATCCGGTGCAGGGTCGTCGTCCCGGTGCGCGGCATGCCGACGATGAACACCGGCCGCTCGATCGCGACCTCGGCGTATTCGGGGCGTGCCGCCCACTGGGCCTGACTGATCAGGCGGGACGCGAGGATGCCGGTCAGCTCGCCCTGAACCGCTTGGATGCCCTGCGGGCTCAGATCGGCCTCGTCCTGGTAGGAGGACAGGAGCACCCCGAGCCCTTCCCGGTACTCCGACGGGCCGAAGTCGGTGAGCCCGGTGAGGTTGGAGGCCGCCGCCTCTAGTTCCTCCGCTGCGCCGAGTCTGTTCACGTCAAATCCTTTGATTCGTCCTCGTTTGAATCGAAACCTTAAGGAAGAGAGCCGATCTCGTGTGGCCTGGTCGCATTTTCGAATCGGTCGATAGGAAAGCGATTTATCGACTTCACCATCGAATGCGCAGTGGTCGATCGCCGTATATTCCCTATCCGGGGTCGCGGGTGGCGAACAGGGAAATTGCATACGGAGGCTGGCAATGGTGACGGTTTCGCGCTCGGGGACCAGCGATCTCGACGCTCGACGCGCGCGCCGTATCGCCGAGTTACACGCCGCAGACCGACAGTTCCGCGACACCGAGCCGAACACGGCGGTCACCGTGGCGATCCGGAAGCCGGGGTTGTCGCTGGGGCGGATCGTGGCCACGATCATGGAGGGTTACGCGGATCGGCCCGCCGTAGGGGAACGCGCGCGGGAAACGAGCACCGATCCGGCGACCGGTCGGACGACACTGCGCCTGCTGCCGGCCTTCGAGACCATCAGCTATGGCGAACTGTGGTCGCGGGCGGGCGCCGTCGCGACCGAATGGCACCACCATCCCGAGTCGCCGTTGCGCGCGGGCGAGTTCGTCGCCGTCGTCGGTTTCACCGGTACCGACTACGCCACCATCGAGCTGGCCTGCGTCCGGCTCGGCGCGGTGTCAGTGCCGTTGCCCGCCAGCGCCTCCGCCGACCAGCTGACACCGATCATCGCCGAGACGGCGCCCCGCGTGCTGGCCACCAGCCTCGAACGGCTGAGCACCGCCGTCGAGTGCGTACTGGCGAGCACATCGGTGCGCCGCCTTGTGGTCTTCGACTATCAGGCGGCCGTCGACGAGCACCGCGAGCAGGTCGAGGCAGCGTGCCGACGCCTGGCAGACAGCCCGATCGCGCTCGACACACTGGCCGACGTGCTCACGCGCGCAGCGACCCTGCCGCCGATACCGCCGTTCGAAGCCGATCCGGCCGACGACCGACTGGCCATGCTCATCTACACATCAGGCAGCACCGGGGCACCCAAGGGCGCCATCTACACCGACCGCATGGTCATCCCGGCGTGGCGCGGGTTCTGGCCGGGGACCGACGAGCTGCCGATCATCGGCGTGCACTGCCTACCCATGAGCCACGTGTCGGGACGTGCCGCGTTCTCCGGCACCCTCGCGGCAGGCGGCATCGGCTACTTCACGGCGAAGAGCGACCTGTCCACGCTGTTCGAGGACATCGCCCTGGTCCGGCCGACGACACTGCGGCTGGTGCCACGCGTCTGCGACATGCTTTTCCAGCGCTACCACAGCGAACTGGACCGACCGGCGTCCGGCGACCAGGTCGAGGTCGCGGCGCGGGTGCGCGAGGAACTGCGTGAACGGTTCCTCGGCGGCCGCGTGGTGTGGGTCGGCACCGGGTCGGCGCCGATGTCCGCGGAGATGACCGCCTTCGTCGAATCCTGTGTCGACCTTCCACTACAGGACGGCTTCGGCTCGACCGAAGCGGGTCGAATCATGGTCAACGGGAAGGTATGCCGACCACCGGTGCGCGACTACAAGCTGGTCGACGTGCCCGAACTGGGCTACTCGCGTACCGACTCGCCATATCCGCGCGGGGAGCTGCTGGTCAAGACCGATGCCATCATTCCGGGGTACTACCAGCGTCCCGAGGCCACCGCGGAGATCTTCGACCGCGACGGCTACTACCGGACCGGCGACATCATGGCAGAGATCGGGCCGGACGACCTGGTTTACCTCGATCGCCGCACGAACGTGCTCAAGCTGTCCAACGGCGAGTTCGTGGCTATCGCCCGGTTGGAGGCGCTGTTCGTCACCAGCCCGCTGGTGAGGCAGATCTTCGTCTATGGCAACAGCGAGCGCGCCTATCCGCTCGCGGTCGTGGTGCCGACCTCGGCGGCGCTCGAACGCGTCGGCGCGGCCGTTGCGGACCTGAAACCGCTGATCGGCGAATCGTTGCGGAGGATCGCGAAGGACGCGGACCTGCCGCGCTACGCGATCCCGCGCGACTGCCTGATCGAGACCGAGCCGTTCAGCACGGTGAACGGCCTGCTCTCCGACATCCGTAAACCGTTGCGCCCCAGGCTGAAAGACCGCTACGGCGAGCGCCTGGAGCGGATGTACGCCGAGCTGGCGGAACGGGAGACCGGTGAGCTGAGCGCACTGCGTCGTGCCGGTCGGAACCAGCCGGTCGCCGACGCCGTCCTGCGGGCCACCCAGGCGTTGCTGGGTTGTGAGAGCGGCGGGTTGCTCGGGGAGGCGCATTTCACCGACCTCGGCGGCGACTCCCTGTCCGCGCTGTCGCTGTCCGGCTTGCTCGGGGAGATCTTCGATATCGAGGTGCCGGTGAGCGTCATCATCAACCCCGCGAACAACCTACGACAACTGGCGAGACACATCGAGACAGCATTGCTCGGCGGTCCGCGACAGCCGACGTTCGCGGCAGTGCACGGCGCGGGCAGCATCCGAGTCCAGGCCAGTGACCTCACGTTGGACAAGTTCATCGACATCGCGACCCTCGACGCGGCACGTGCCCTACCGCCGCCGAGCGGCGCGACGAACACGGTGCTGCTCACCGGCGCGAACGGCTACCTCGGCCGGTTCTTGTTACTGGAGTGGCTGGCCCGCACGAGCGGCACAGTGATCTGTCTGGTCCGTGGCGCTACGGCCGCCAGCGCACGCCAGCGGCTCGCCGCGGCGTTCGATCGGGGCGACCCCGACCTGGTCCGCCACTTCAACGAGCTGGCCGCGGACCGTCTCGAGGTCCTTCCGGGCGATATCAGCGCGCCCGGCCTCGGCCTGGACGAGCTGACATGGCACCGACTGGCCGACACCGTCGACCTGATCGTCCACCCGGCCGCGCTGGTCAATCACGTTCTGCCTTATCCAGAACTGTTCGGCCCCAACGTCATCGGCACCGCCGAGCTGATCCGAATGGCACTCACCGCGCGGATCAAACGAGTCAGCCACGTGTCGACCATGGGGGTGCTCGCCACGGCGACATCGTCCGCCGACGAGGACGCCGATATCCGGCTCACCAGCCCGGTTCGCGAACTCGACGAGACCTACGCCAACGGCTACTCGACGAGCAAATGGGCGAGCGAGGTTCTCCTGCGCGCGGCACACGAACGTTTCGGTCTGCCGGTTTCGGTGTTCCGGTCGGACATGATCCTCGCGCACAGCAGATACTCCGGGCAGCTGAACGTGCCCGACGTCTTCACCCGCCTGCTGCTCAGCCTCATCGCCACCGGCATCGCGCCGCGATCGTTCTATCCGACCGAGGACCGAGGACGCACCTATAACGGTGGCCTTCCCGTCGACTTCACCGCCGCGGCCATCGCCACACTCAGTGAGCAAACGGTGACGGGATATCGCACCTACAACGTCGTCGATCCGCGCAGCGTCTCGCTCGACGTGATCGTCGACTGGCTCATCGACGCCGGCCATCCCATCGCGCGAATCGACGACTACGACGAGTGGTTCACCCGCTTCGAAACGGCTATCCGCGCCATGCCGGAAAGCCGGCGACGACACTCACTGCAGCCCCTACTCCAGGCGTTCGGCAACACCCGCGAAACCCTCGACCGCCCCGAATTCCCCACCAACCGCTTCCACTCCGCCATCTGGACAGCCGAAATCGACATTCCCCCAATGTCAGCCTCGCTCATCCGCAAGTACAGCACCGACCTCCGTCAACTGAACCTGATCTGACCTGTCGCCGGTCGTGCACGCCGAGGAATCGACGAGACAGCCGCACGGGAACCGGTCAGTGAGGGGCGGTGAGGCTCCGCATTGCTTTGCGTTCGACCAGGAGCGGAACGAAGTCGCGGATGGGTACGTCGGCGAACCCGTCGTAGACGTGTTGGACGGTATCGTCGATGTCGTCAGCGGGGATGCTGGGATATCGCTGGGCGAGGCGTTGGACGACCTCATTGATCTGCTGAGCTTCATCAGTAGCCATAATCTATGGTGTTGCCCGACCGCCGAAAGATCAACGAGCAGGAGTTCTTAGTTGCTCAAAAGTGTCCTGGCGGGGCTGCATTTGTTGGGCGGTGTGATCGCGGAGCGGGCGAACCTCCGAGTCATTGCCGTGTGCGGTTGGTTGATCGGCATGGATTATCGCTCCCGGTCGACGCGGGAGACGACCGTAGGGTTTCAGAGCATGAGCATTCGTCTCGGATACCAGATGCCTTACTTCGGCTACGCGGCCTCACCGCGCGAACTGTTCCCGCGGGTCATCGCGCAGGCGCAGGAGGCGGAGGCGGCCGGCTTCGATGCCGTGCTCTTCATGGACCACTTCTATCAGGTCTATGGGCAGCCCGATGACTGGATGCTGGAGGCCTACACTGCCCTGGCCGGGCTGGCCACCGTGACCGAGCGAATCCAGCTGGCCACCCTGATGACCTGCAACACCTACCGCAATCCGGCGCTGCTGGCCAAGATCGTCACGACACTCGACGTGATCAGCGGCGGCCGCGCGGCACTCGGCATCGGCGCGGGCTGGTTCGAGCAGGAGCACATCGGCTATGGCTTCGAATACGGCAGCTTCACCGACCGGTTCCAGCGCCTGGACGAGGCCTTGCAGATCATCTCGCCGATGCTGCGCGGGCAGCGGCCGACCTTTCACGGCAAGTGGTACCGCGCTGAGAACGCGATCAACGAGCCGCAGGTGCGCGACGACCTGCCGATCCTGCTCGGTGGCGGCGGTGAGAAGAAGACCTTCGGGCTGGCCGCGCGGTACGCGGACCACCTGAACATCCTCTGTCACACCACCGACCTGCCGCAGAAATTGGCCGCACTGCGGCAGCGCTGCGAGGAGTCCGGGCGTGACCCACAGACCTTGGAGACCAGCTTCCGGGCGGTCGTGGTCGTCGATGAGGACGGTGATCGGGCGCGCAAATTGGCGCAGGGGTTCATGCAGCGGGATCTTGTGGTGGTGATCTCGGAGGACAGTGTGTTCGCCGGCACTCCCGACGATGTGGCGGAGCAGATCCAGCGCCGGATCCTGGATCACGGAGTCGACGGCATCATCGTGAATATGGTCGCCAACGGTCACGAGCCGGGCATCCTCGAATTGGCAGGCAAGGCACTGAGTCCGCTGGTGCACGGCTGAGTCGCGACTGTTCCGCGCGCAGCGGTTCACCCGAAACGGATGAGGTCTACATCAGCGTCTGTTGCGACGATGGGACGTATCCGAAAACTTCGGAGTCGAGACCGGTGCCCACAGGGCCGGTTTCTGGTGATGACCAGGCGCGATGATCTCGAGGATGGTGTGATGACCGACCTGCGTTTCGATGACAAGACCGATTTCGAAGATGCCGAGCGAGGGTTTGTCGCGGCTCTGGAACCTGCTGTCGTCACCGACGCGGCCGGTACCACGATCTGGGACGCCGACGCGTACGGCTTCCTCGACGGTGAATGCCCTTCAACGGCGAACCCGAGTTTGTGGCGACAGGGCCAGCTCTGCGCCAAGCAGGGATTGTTCGAGGTCGCCGAGGGGATCTACCAGGTCCGCAATCTGGATCTGTCCAATATGACGCTCATCGAGGGCGAGCGTGGCGTCATCGTCATCGACCCGCTGATCTCCGCGGAGACCGCCGCCGCGGCGCTGGAGCTGTACCGGGCGCACCGTGGTGATCGTGCGGTGACGGGGCTCATCTATACCCATTCCCACGGTGATCATTTCGGTGGCAGTCGCGGGGTGGTCCCGCACGGCCACGACCCTGTGCCGGTGCTCGCGCCTGCGGGGTTCCTCGAACACGCGGTGAGCGAGAACGTCTACGCCGGTAACGCGATGACACGGCGCGCGGTGTACATGTACGGCGCGACGCTACCGAAAGCGCCGGACGCGCAGATCGGTTGCGGGTTGGGGATGACCACCTCGACCGGCACGATCACCCTGATCCCGCCGACGGTCGACATCACCCACACCGGGCAGGAGGAAACCGTCGACGGTGTGCGCATCATCTTCCAGATGACGCCGGGCACCGAGGCTCCTGCCGAGATGAACTTCCTGTTCCCCGATCGGCGTGCGATATGTATGGCCGAGAACGCCACCCACAACATGCACAACGTGTTGACCCTGCGTGGTGCGGTGGTGCGTGATTCGCGGATCTGGGCGCGCTACCTCGACGAGGCGATCGCGATGTTCGCCGATAAGATCGATGTCGCGTTCGCCTCCCATCATTGGCCGGTGTGGGGGCCCGACCGGTTCGTCGACCTGCTGGCCAGCCAGCGCGACATGTACTCCTACCTCCACGATCAGACACTGCGCTTGACCAACCAAGGACTCACCGGCGCGGAGATCGCCGAGCAACTCGAGTTGCCGCCCGCCCTGGACGAAAAATGGTGCAACCGAGGCTATTACGGGTCGCTGAGCCACAATGTCAAGGCTGTCTATCAGCGGTATATGGGCTGGTTCGACGGTAATCCCGCCCATTTGTGGGAGCACCCGCCCGTCGCTACCGCCCAGCGGTACGTCAAAGACTACGGCGGCGTCGACGCCGTGCTCGCCAAAGCCGAAACCTATGTGCAGGAGGGTGATCTGCGGTTCGCCGCGACCTTGCTCAATCACGCGGTCTTCGCCGAGCCGGGCAACACGGCGGCAAAGGCCGCGTTGGCCGGGGTGTACGAGCAGTTGGGTTGGGGCGCGGAGAACGGTACGTGGCGAAATTTCTATCTCACCGGTGCGCAAGAACTTCGCCATGGTCCCGGGCATACCGAACTCGACACCGCCAACCCCGAGATGGCCTCGGCGCTGACGGTGGACATGATCGCGGACTCGCTCGCTGTCCGTATCGACGGGCCACGGGCGGCGCGCATCGGCGGCTTCACGATGGACTGGAAGCTCACCGATGAAAACCAGGTCGTCCGTCTGACATTGTCCAACGGTGCGCTCACCCCGCGCACCGCCACCGCCGAGGTGCCCCACATCGGTTCCGCCGACCTCACGCTGACGTTGACCAAACCGCAATTGCTCGGGGTGCTGGCGGGCAAAGGCCTCCACGATGTCGATGTCGAGGGCGACCCGCAGGTCCTCGCGACCCTGTCCGGGCTGTTGGATACACCGAACCCGGACTTCGACATCGTCATCCCCTGATCGAGGTACCTTATCGGGAACTGTTGCCGCAGAAGCGTATTCAGAGATCGTCGGTGGCAAAGCCGTTGATCAAGGCACGCAAGCCCACGCGGAAGTCTCGTTCCAAGTTGGGGTGCAACGCATATCTCCCGAGTTTGACAACAGTGGGGTATTCATCGGCGGACAATGTGTCGAGCAGTTCATCCAATCCGGTGCTGACACGCTGACTCGGATCTCGGTACTGCGGGGGAAACGCGTTCGCCGCGAACAGTGCGGAGCAAATTGTGTAGTGCACGACCGCGTAATAGGTCCGAATGGTGATCTCGGGCGGACATCCGGCCTGATCCATCGGCTGCCAGAACATTTCGCGAAGCCGCAGCGCGTTCGGACCGAACAGTGGTGAGCGGATCCCCACCCTGGTCATCCACGCATGCTCGAGCATGACCTGTCGAAGGGCGACCGCGACTTGCTCTACCGCGCCCTGCCAGTGGGTGTGCCCTTCCGGTACCGAGACCGCACCGAGGACGTAGTCGGTGACGTGGATGAGCAATTCCTCGCGGCCGTCGACATGCCGGTACAGCGAGGGCGCCCGCGAGTGCAATGCGGCGGCGAGGTTGCGCATGGTCAGGCCCTCGACGCCGTCGCGGTCGAGGATCTGACACGCGGCGACGTTGATGGAGTCCATGGTGAGCAGGCGGGTGTTCATCGAGCGCTGTCGCTCCAGCTGCGCCTTCCACCACGCCGCTGATCCGGGGACCAAGGGGTTGACATCTCGTGGCACGTGTCTCTAACCTCCTAGCGAACAATGTACGCTGCAAATCTGTTTCTGCTGTTCAGCGGTCCCTTTTGCGGCATCATCCGATGAGGTATCAATGCGTTATCGCTATATTCATCCGGTACTGGCTGTTGCTGTGCTGACGGGGAGCCTACTGACGAACGCCGCAACGCCGTCGACCGCGGCACCGCTCAGCGAGCGGACCGAGTTTCTGTGGACATCGAGCTCTCCGGTCGACGGCGTCATCAGTTCCGAGATCACTGTGCGGGTGCCTCTCCCTGCCGACGTAGCCCCGCACCCGGATCAGTGCGACAACCTGTCCTACCTTCGGTGGCGCTCGTCTTCGGGCCCAGCGGACTCCGCGGCCGCAGATCGCATCCTCGTGGCTCAACCGGGCGTATTCGAAGGTGCTGGAGCATTCGACAGCGTCGCACGAAATACTGTGGCCGCCGCGGCAGCCGGGGGCAGGTCGGTCGAGTTCTGGGCACTGGACCGCCGATCGAACTGCTTGGAAGACCACCGCGGCGTTCAAGCCGCACTGAAGTCCAAGAATTTCGACACCGCTGCCGACTATTATTTCCGCGGCGCTGAGGTCGACGGCCGAAAATTCGCCGGGTACGCGGACGGGCCGGCCACTCAGTGGCTCGAAAGCCAAGGTCTGGAACAAACATTGCGGGACCAGTACGACATTTTGAGACTCGAACTCCCGGACCCCGGTGTGCGCAAAGACAAGGTTCTCTGCGGTGGGCACTCACTCGGCGGATTCCTCACCGGGTACTTCGCCGAATGGGACTTCGACGGTAACCCCGCCACCACAGACGACGCCGGATACAACCAATGCGGCGGATACTTCGCCCTCGACACCGTCATCAAGGCCGGAATGCCCGCGTTGGGAGGGCCGGAAGCAGGCGAGATACCGCCATTGCTGGCTGGGCCGTTGGAACAGGCGTCGCTTGCACTCGACAGCGCCCTCCCCGTGCTCCGCCTCCCTGCGGTCATCAATCCGGAAACGACGAACCTGCTCGCACTGGCCGGTTTGGCTGCGACCTTGGACCCGGACGGCGTGAACGCCCTCCTCGACCAGGCGCCGGACAACACCAACATCGAGCTGACACTCCGTACGCTGCTGTCCAAGGACGCAGCCATGGCGGTCACTGGATCACCGGACGTGCGCGATCTCAACGTCACCAATGAAGCCACCGTCGGTGCCCTGCTCGACGAAAACTCCCAGCCCCTCGGTTTCCTGCAGGCCAGCATGGGGTTCTTCGCCGGAGGGCCCGTCGTCGAGAAGTCGTTCCCGCTACCATCCTCGATTGCCCTCGCCGACACCGCAAACAGCGCCTTCGGAGACGCGCCCAAAGCGTCACCGTCGGTCTACGGCAACCCGGACGTCACCTACCGGTGGTTGGATTACGACGAAGTCGGCAGCGCTGCCTCGCTACCCAACGAGGGTGCCTTCACGAACCGAGCGAGTGAGGTGTCCTCCGTCGCCAAGGTCGCACGTAGCCTCAGCGAGCCGCCGCTCGACTTCACCGAGTGGTATTTCCCCTCGCGACTGAATTTCGACCTCGCCCAGACGACGGCCCCGTCCATCGCCGAGAACCACCTTCACCTGGACGGCGTCAGTCGCAATCCGATCGTCACATTCCAGGGCGGCGGCGGGATCTCGTTGCCGAAGTCGAGCAACCCCACCGACGTCCCCATCGTTCTGCCCGGATACAACCACATCGACGTTCTCACTGCCGCGCCGGTTCAGAACGACGGTCGCCCCGAGGTCGTTTCCACGACCCTCGCTCGGTTCGCAGCCAACCCTTCCGGCGGCGGACGATGAGGTCGATCGCCCGCGGGTCCGAGCGTTCCGGCGTGCGTCGCGCGCCGATGTACTCGGGAGAACTCGCTCGAGCATTCTTGTGTGTTCGAGGCTCGATGTTGCGTAACTTGATCTATGTGTCCAACACTGATGCTGTGCGCCGTTCCCGTACTCGGGTTGCGCTGAGTGCCTTGTCAATTCCGATGACGCTCGCCCTGTTCGGGTGTAACGCGTCGGTCTCGATCGGCGGCCCGGATTACGGGGCGCTGGAGAAGAACATCACCACGGAGCTGGACAACGCCTACGCGTCGATGTCGCGCAAAGTCTCCTCGGTCAAATGTCCACGGCTGGCCGACGATCCGAAGGCCGGCGACACCTTCGTCTGTATCGCCGATCTCGGCGGCAACGACGTGCGCGTCGATGTGACGGTCGAAGACGACGAGGGCGCGGTGAAGTTCGTGACCCGTGACGTCGTGTTCGACCTCGCCGCGACCGCGAGCGGACTCACGACCGATGTCGCGAGCCAGGTGGGCTTTGCGGTGACGGTGGATTGCGGGCAGGGACTGAAGATCGTCGAGGTCGGCAGCACCTTCCCGTGTACAGCGGTCGATGCGCAGGGCGACTCGGCGACGATCGAGGTGACCGCCCGCAACTCGGGTGACAGCGACTGGCGACTGGTGGAATAGCACCCGTTGGCACCTCGCCGCGGCGATGCGCGTCGATACCGGCGCGTTCGCCAGACGCGCGGGGATCGGAACACGCTCGGCTGCGGCAGGTCGGGACGTGGGCCACCATGACCACCGTGGTGGCCCGGTCGGGGGTAACCGGGGTTACGCCCGGCTCAGTGGGCCGCAGCGAACATCGAATCGTGTGCGCACAGTGTCCAGAGTTTGCCGGAGGTGCTCGCGTCCGCGGCGGTGGGTGAGCATGAACCTCGTGGTTCCGATCATGCGGCGCGGCAGCGGGTACCAGCGATCGAGATCTATTCCGCAATCGAGGAACACTCTGTTCGGGACGCTGTCGAGGATGAGGCTGAGATTGTGCATGGCCAGCGAGCCGAGCACATAGGGAAGTGCCGCATTCGACTTCTTCCGCAGGTCCGGCGCGTCGAGTTCGTACAGCGGAACTTCTCTGAGCTTGTCCAAGAACAGCAGGTGGGTCAAAAAATAGCCCATGTACGACGTCAGATGGAATGTGGCAGAGCGCGGCTGCATCGAGACGACCGCACCGCTGTCGGAAACGTAGGGCTCGTACGGCAACGGCGGATCGCCGCGCAGTATGTATCCGGTGCAGTTCACTATCCAGCTGCCCGGTTGGATCTTCTTCGCTGATCCGCTCCGGAGGACCAAGTCGATCTGGCCGTCGCGGTCGACGGCATCAACGACGTGATCCATGATCACCTCGTTCAGACCGGCGGCAATCGTCTCGGTCTCCGATCCGGACAGCAAGCCCAGCAGGAAGTTGCCCGTGGTGGGGGTCAACCACGTGCCGTAGGTCGTGCGTAACCACGTCGCGACCTCGGTCTCGTTGGTCCCGTCGAAGCGTCGACCCAGTTCCGTGAAGACACCGGTTGCCAGCGTGCCGCCCCACCATCGTCGGCTGCCTGCGGGGAACAAACGGTCACGGTCGGAAAAGAACGTGCCTGAACCTGCCACGAGGTTCACTTCCCGACCTGGGTATTCCGTGATCAGCGCATGCGCGGTATCCATCGCGGTCTTTCCCCCACCCACGATCCACACAGGGGCCTCGCTCGCCCGCATCTCGTCCCCCCGCATATCGCAGAAGTCGGGTGACACCGACACGACACGTGGGCTGGAAATCGCGAGCGGGCTATTGGGTACAACCCCGAATCCGCCGGCTTTGATCAGTCGCTTCGCCTCGATCACCATCAGACGGCCGTCAGACTTGCAGGTTAGGCGCACAATGCTGTCGGACTCCTGGTGTGACTCCAGTGTCCAGCCGAAGTACTCCTCCACCTGCACTCGTTGTTTGACAACCTCGAGGCAGTGGTCGAAGTGGGCGAGCACCTCGTCCTTGGTTGCCAGGTAGGAGCGATCTCGGCCAAGGGTCCACTTGATGTTGCCAGCGGTGAACAGGCCATGCGGTTGGTGCAGTCGTACGTAAGCGTAGGTGTCGACCCACATGCCGCCGGAACGATCGCGGCGGTCGACCAGGATAATTTTCTGCGATCGAGACAGGTATCGACTGGCGACGAACAGGGCATTGATTCCGGCGATGCCGGCTCCGACGATGCAGACGTCGCAGCGCTCTACCCGAACGGACGTCTCGGCTGAGGCGGCGCCATCTGTCACCGCAACCTCCTGGGGGAGACTCTTCATTCAGCGAGAGTGGAGCTGTCGGGATGTCACGCTCCAACGCGATCTTGGTTGCGATCAGTTGATTCTCTGTCGATCCTCCTCGCAGCAGGCACGAATGTCACCGATGGTTCGCTGTCCTAAGGGCTTCTATCGGGCTCGGTTGCTGAGCGATTGCGCAGACACCGGCACCTGCTAGGTACTGCTGACGGAGGGTCGACACGCGGTCGAACAGAACGAGAAACAGCAATGCCCGGGGGAAAGCTGGCTCGGCTGCTACCGTTATTGCTCAAATAAGCACCGGCACAACAGCTTTGCCTAAGTAACTTGTTGTACCGATGGCGTGTCTCAGTGGGTTGACCGGGAGGTCTGATGCCAGGGATCGTGACGCAGTTCGCCATCGCCGATCTGGTGTTGGAAGCACGTCGTGCCGCCGGTGAGCCGGTACCCGAAGGGGATGATCTTCGGTTCTTCTATCTCGGTGCGGCCGGGCTCCAACTCGCCGAGCTCCTACCGGCCAAAACCGAACTCGCCGCCGCCGAGCCGAACAGCCGGGTCTTCGCGGCATGGTTGCCGGTTTTGAGACTGTTGGCCGGTACCCCGACGACGCCGGGGCTTTACGGCAACCTGGTCGAGATACGTGGGACACTCGAGTGGCTGCGTGGGCTGGCCGAGCAGGCAGACGTTGCAGCCAAGGTCGAGCTGATCAAGAACCGCGACCGTGCCGAGCGCCTGCGTGACTTGGTCCCCGCTCTCTCCGGCCAGTTGGCTACGGTGCCGGGCCTGCTGGGCGGATTCGCGGCGACAGCGTTGAGTGCGGGCCCCCAGGCTTCGGATGGAACCTCGGTACTGGGGTCGTATGAGCGCTGGAAGTCGCGGCCGCCCGAGCAGTGGCGGCCCCGCGCTACCGTCCACGGCAGCCGCACTGGGAAGTTCTTGCAGGAACTGCGTCGCCTGGCCAAGGACAGCGGTGACAGCCGACTACTGGCATTCGTTGACGGATACACGGTCGCGAACGCCGCGGCACTCTCGGGTAAGCCGTTCCTCAACGGGGTTGTCGGTGGACCGCACCGCAACCAGTGGTGGCGCCACACCTGGGTGGCGAACTACATCGATACCTGGTCGTGGGGCTATGTCAACAAACGGCGAGCCGTCCGGGCAGAGGGCGCCGAAATCGTGTTCACCGCGTCGAATTCCCTGCCCAATCCTCGGCTGCGCTACTGGGACAACGCCTGCGGTTCTGAACTCCAGGACCGGATTCGGTTCGGCAACATCGATGCGCCCAGCGTGCTCAGCGCGATCGCCAACGCCACCGCTCTGCCCGCCGAGCTGCCGCCCCAGCTGGTGACGCTGTGGTTGGACGCTTACACCTCCGTCTACGGGCCACCTCTGCCGGCAGCGGGCATCGACGCGGGAGGCGTGCACAGCGCCTACTCCCTGACCTGGCTCACGCTGTGGCTGAAGACGTCACAGCAATTCCTGCCCGAAGTGCCGCCAGAGCGGATCAACCTGCCCGACAACTGCGGTGCGAAACCACCCTGGGTCGACAGCGACGGCTCGGTCTTCCTACCCGACGGCCAGGTCGTCCAGCCGCCGGAGGCGCCATCAGGAAGCGTGTCGGTCGCCGAAATCGCCAGCGCGATCGCCGCTGTCGTGCTGGCCGCGCTCAACTACGCGATGGGCAACGTCGTCGTGGGCAGCGCGCTGATCGTCGGCGCGGTCGAACGAGTCGATGAAGCGACGCCACCGGACTGGGACGAGTTGCTGTGCCACCTCGAATGGGTTGAGGTGTATCTGACCAACTTCTCGAATTCGATTCGTCAACTGCTGGTCGCCGCGGGACTCGCGCTGCCCTACACCTCCGATCTCGAACACAATGTGATCCAGTTCAGTCCACTCGGGGGCGGCCAGATCTGGCCGGTCACGGCGGCATTGAACACCTGTCGCAGTGCCGCCGCGGCCGAAAACGGCTATCCGCGCTCTATGTGGAAACCGGCGGGCGGGGCGAGCACTTGGCCGTTGTACCCGAGTGAGGCTCCCGAACCGCCGGTGCAGGTGTCGGCCGGGACGACGCTGGCGTGGCCGTTGATCTTCCTCGACGGCTGGACCTTCACCGACAACGGCGTGGGCACTGTCCCGCGCTACACCGGCACCCAGTCCAACCCACTCGCACTGAGCGGTGCTCTCCCGACCGTTTTGGACGCCGACGAGTGGCGCCGACGAGTCGATATCGTCACCTCGGGTCAGGGCGCACTCGACGTGTCCGGGTTCGGCAACGCTGTCGATCTCGCCCGAGCACTGCTGGATGCGAATCCCGACGAAACGCCTTATCTGGACTGGGATCTCGATGCCGATCGCGGACTCGGCTGGCCGGCCTGGATATGGCGTGACCAGACCGGGAGCCCCGGTGACGTCCTCGGCGGCGGGTAGCGAAGGAGTCTGACACATGCGCGAAGGCGAAGAAGAACCCGGCGAGCCGACCGGCGGAACAGGACCCCGACTGGTAGTCGGCTACACCTACAGCGACACCGGTGCGCGCCCCCTCGCGGCGAACACCGTGTTCTACGCCTCGCCGATGATAGAGGTGTCGACCGCTGACCCGCAGACCGGCGTCATTCCCGTCGATGTTCCGGCCGGCGTCAGCGTGATCGTGCAAAACCTTTCCAACGGTCCGGCGCTCGGTACCACTGCGACCTTCTGGTTCGCCCGACCGAGCTTCGGCGCGCTCGTCGACATCACCCGGATCGGGACGGCCACGGCGACCTCGATACCGCCCGGCGGCGCCGACCTGCTCACCTGCACCACCGAATGGACCCCTAGCGCCGACTTCGGTACCCACCAGTGCCTGCTCGTGCAGGCCGAATGTCTCAACGACACCCTCCCCACCACACCACCAGGCCTGGCGTTCCGACCTGACCTCGCCCGCCACGTGGGCCAACGCAACCTCACCATCACCGCCCACGGGCAGCCGATGCTGCTCACCGTGAGTAACCCGTTCGACCACGAAAACCTCGCCGTCTTGCGCCACCGCGGCTGGCGCCTGACCGGCGTCACCCCCGAGCTCTGCGAGACTCTCGGCATCCATCCCGCGGACCTCGCTACGCACGCCCTCGAACCGCGTGTGCAACGCATGCTGCGCCGGTACGAGGTCGGGTTGTCGCACGAGGTGGAATCGCGAATCGAGCTGTCCGACACCGGAAACGAGGGTCGGGCCGACACCATCGACCCCGACACCGCAGACCTGCTCACCCAACGTCCCGGCGAACCAACCGGCGAGCCCTTCGCCGAATTCGCTCTCCCCGATGCAACATTCAGAGAAGTTGAACTGACCATTTCGTCCGCCGACCTCGGCCCGGACGACCTGGAGGTCCACGAGTTCGTCCAGACGGTCGGCAATATCGAAGTCGGCGGCTATATAACAGTCGGTATCGCTGGACCGAGGTGACCCCGCAGTATCGCCTGCCGTCTCCGCCGCGTCGCTAAGCAAGCGGAGAGTGTGGTTTCACGCATCGAGCAGGCTCGGCACTCTGTGTCCGATCATCCGTGCTCGACGCGGCGGGCTAGACTGTGCGCCCGGAAGGGTCTTGCCTTCTGCCGATTCCGGCTGAGAGTCGGCCGACGGTGACGAAGGAGTCCCCGCGTGGAAACGCCCTTCCGGTGGCCGCGTGTATCAACGCTGTCCGCCCGAATCGAATCGACGGTAATGCCCCGATGAGTACTGTGACCGCACACGAGGCGTTCGAACACCCTGCCCTCTTCTATGGGAACGAGCAGGAGTACAGGCAGCAGACGGCGGCATTCCTGCGCGAGGGTGCGGCGGCGGGGGAGCCGATGGCCGTCGCGGTGCCGGGGCCCAACCTCGCGCTGATCAAGGACGAGCTCGGCGTCGATGCTCGCGGCATCTCGTTCCTCGATATGACCGAAGTCGGCCGCAACCCGGGGCGGATCATTCCGAAGGTGCTCAAGGGGTTCGCCGACGCGCATCCCGTGGGGCGGGTTCGCATCATCGGCGAGCCGATCTGGGCTGGGCGTAGCGCCGTGGAATACCCGGCGTGCGCGCAGCACGAAGCGCTGATCAATGCCGCCTTCGAGGGCCGCGCGGTGACCATCCTGTGTCCCTATGACGAAACACGCCTGGACGCGGCGGTCCTGGCCGATGCGCGGCTCACCCACCCCACCGTCATCAGTCAGGGGCGCGAGCAGGCCAGCAACGACTACGACTGGCAGGCGATCGTGGCTCGCTACAACGAACCGCTGGTGTCGGCGCCCGATGCCGTGGTCTTCCCCTTCGGCGAGGCCGAGCTTCGATCGGTCCGGCAGTTCGCCGTCGACCACGCGAGTAGATGGGGACTCGACGCCGTACGGCTCGAAGACGCCAAGCTGGCGGTCGCAGAACTGACAACCAACAGCGTGGTGCACGGCGGCGGCCGGGGTCTTTTCGCAATGTGGTCCGAGCCGGGGCGCCTCGTGTTCGAGGTTCGCGACGGCGGGCGCCTGAGCGATCCGCTGGCCGGCCGCAGGCCACCTGACCAGGGACAGCTCGGTGGTCGGGGTCTGCTGCTGGTGCACTACATGGCAGATCTGGTGCGCATACACACCGGCGAGGACGGCACCACGATCCGCTTCTATCTCGACGTGTGAATCGGGATCTGCGAATCCGGCCGCGCGTATCGCGGTAGACCCGTAGGGCTCAATCCGGGTAGTCGGGTTCACGCCGAACGATCGCAGCGTAAAGTTCTGCGGCGGGTGGTCATCCGAATCCGACAACTCACCGCTGCGTCGTGTGTGGGTGACGACGGGTCGGCGATACCTCACACCGATCGGATAGGTGTTCGGTTCGGACCGGTCGACCAATGAGGACAGCAATGACGGATACCGCAGCACCGGCCCGAGCAGTGCCCGAGCAGGCCCCGCCGAAGCAGGCCACGGACGAAGTCGAACTGCGGCGGCTTCTCGCCGGTTTGACCGCGGTGCGTGACGGTGATTTCGGCACCAGGTTGCCCACCGACGCCGACGGGTTGCTCGGCGAGATCGCCACGGTGTTCAACGGCATGGTGGACCAGCTGTCGCTGTTCACCTCTGAGGTCACCCGTGTCGCGCGCGAGGTCGGCACCGACGGACGCCTCGGTGGGCAGGCCGAGGTGCCCGGTGTGTCCGGCACCTGGAAGGACCTCACCGACTCGGTGAACGCGATGGCGGGCAACCTGACCAGCCAGGTGCGTGACATCGCTCAGGTCGCCACCGCGGTCGCGCGCGGTGACCTGAGCCAGCAGATCACGGTGAACGCGCGCGGGGAGATCCTCGAGCTGAAGAACACCATCAACACGATGGTCGACCAGCTGTCCTCGTTCGCCGACGAGGTCACCCGTGTGTCCCGTGAGGTCGGCACCGAGGGCAGGCTGGGCGGGCAGGCCGATGTCAAGGGTGTGTCCGGGACCTGGCGAGATCTCACCGACTCGGTGAACTTCATGGCGGGCAACCTCACCGCACAGGTGCGCTCGATCGCGCAGGTCGCCACCGCGGTGGCGGGTGGCGACCTGACCCAGAAGATCCGGGTCGATGCCCGCGGCGAGATCCTCGAGCTCAAGGAGACCATCAACACGATGGTCGACCAGCTGTCCTCGTTCGCCGACGAGGTCACCCGCGTCTCGCGCGAAGTGGGCACCGAGGGCAGGCTGGGCGGGCAGGCCGATGTCAAGGGCGTCTCGGGGACCTGGAAGGACCTCACCGAGTCGGTCAATGTCATGGCCGACAACCTCACCGCACAGGTGCGGTCGATCGCGCAGGTCACCACGGCGGTCGCGGGTGGCGACCTGACCCAGAAGATCCGGGTCGATGCCCGTGGCGAGATCCTCGAGCTCAAGGAGACCATCAACACGATGGTCGACCAGCTGTCCTCGTTCGCCGACGAGGTCACCCGCGTGGCCCGCGAGGTCGGCACCGAGGGCAACCTGGGCGGGCAGGCGACCGTTCGCGGCGCGTCGGGTACCTGGAAAGACCTCACCGACAACGTCAACGTGATGGCCTCCAACCTGACCAACCAGGTGCGCTCGATCGCCCAGGTCGCCACCGCGGTGGCGCGCGGTGATCTGAGCCAGAAGATTACCGTCGAGGCCAAGGGTGAGGTCGCCGCGTTGGCCGGGGTGATCAACACCATGGTCGACACGCTGTCGGCGTTCGCCGACGAGGTCACCCGCGTGGCCCGCGAGGTCGGCACCGAGGGCATGCTCGGTGGTCAGGCCCGCGTGCCCAACGTCGCGGGTACCTGGAAGGACTTGACCGACAACGTCAACTCGATGGCCAACAACCTGACCAACCAGGTGCGCAACATCGCCCAGGTCACGACCGCGGTCGCGCAGGGCGACCTGACCCGCAAGATCGACGTGGACGCGCGCGGGGAGATCCTGGAACTCAAGACCACGATCAACACGATGGTCGACCAGTTGTCCGCCTTCGCCGCCGAGGTGACCCGAGTGGCCCGCGAGGTGGGCTCGCAGGGCCGACTGGGCGGCCAGGCCGAGGTCGAGGGCGTCTCGGGCACCTGGAAGCGGTTGACCGAGAACGTCAACGAGCTGGCGGGCAACCTGACCCGCCAGGTCCGCGCTATCGCCGAGGTCACCAGCGCCGTCGCCGAGGGCGACCTGACGCGCTCGATCACCGTCGAAGCCTCCGGCGAAGTCGCCGAGCTCAAGGACAACATCAACTCGATGGTGGAGTCGTTGCGCGAGACCACCATGGCCAACCAGGACCAGGACTGGCTCAAGAGCAACCTGGCCCGCATCTCGAGCCTGATGCAGGGCCAGCGTGATCTGCATGTGGTGGCCGAGCTGATCATGGACGAGCTCGCGCCGCTGGTGTCGGCGCAGTTCGGCGCGTTCTACCTGGCCGACGAGACCGCCGAGCAGCCGGAGCTGCGATTGATCAGCTCCTACGGCAGCCCGGACGGAACGGGCAGCGCGGCTCGGCTCACCTTCGGCCAGTCACTGGTCGGGCAGGCGGCGCGCAGCCGCCGCACGATCGCCGTGGACGACGTTCCCGGGGACTACCTCGCCATCTCCTCGGGGTTGGGGCGAACCGCGCCGGTCAATCTCCTCGTGCTGCCGATCGTGGTGGAAGACCAGGTGCTCGGGGTGATCGAGCTGGCCTCCCTGCATCGCTTCACCCGCATCCACCTCGATTTCCTCGATCAGCTCATGGAAACGGTGGGCGTCAATGTCAACACCATCGTGGCCAACGCGCGCACCGACGAACTGCTGGTCGAATCCCAGCGCCTGACTTCTGAGTTGCAAGCACGCTCGGAAGAGCTGCAGGTACGCCAGGAGGAACTGCAGCTGTCCAACGCCGAGATGGAGGAGAAGGCAGCGCTGCTGGTTCAGCAGAACCGCGATATCGAAGCCAAGAACCTCGAGATCGAGCAGGCCAGGCAGGAGCTCGAGACCCGCGCCCAGGAACTCGCGCTCGCCTCCAAGTACAAGTCGGAGTTCCTGGCCAATATGAGCCACGAGCTGCGCACACCGCTGAACAGTCTGCTCATCCTCGCTCAGTTGCTGGCGCAGAACCCGACCCGCAACCTCACACCCAAACAGGTCGAGTACGCGGGCATCATCCACTCGGCGGGTTCGGATCTGCTGCAGCTGATCAACGACATCCTCGATCTGTCCAAGGTCGAGGCGGGCAAGATGGACATCACGCCCGAGCGGGTGCCGCTGCGTAGATTGCTGGACTACGTCGAGGCGACCTTCCGGCCGGTGACCACGCAGAAGAGTCTCGGTTTCCGCATCACGACCGGTGCGGGCCTGCCACTCGACCTGCTCACCGATGATTCTCGGCTGCGGCAGGTGCTCGGCAATCTGTTGTCCAACGCGGTCAAGTTCACCGAGAGCGGGTCGGTGGAGTTGCGCATCGAGCCGACGGAGACGCGGGAGTTGCCCGCCGCGGTACGCCGCCACGGCATGGCCATCGCCCTGCGAGTGATCGACACCGGCATCGGCATCGCCCAGCATCAGCTGGAGTCGATTTTCGGTGCCTTCCAACAGGCGGACGGCACGACCAGCCGCAAATACGGCGGCACCGGGCTCGGTCTGTCGATCAGCCGCGAGATCGCCTACCTGCTCGGCGGTGCCATCGCGGCCGAGAGCACCCTCGGCCAGGGCAGCACCTTCACCCTCTATCTGCCGGTCGCTCGCCCGGACTTCCAGGAAGTGCTCGAGGTCGAGCACGAGGACCGCGAGCAGACGCACGACCGGCTGGAACTCGCGTCGAGCTCGGCGACGCCACCGCAGCGTCGGCTGTTGGTGGTGGAGGAGCGGCCGCAGGGCCTGCTGTCGCTGGTCGCGCAGAGCGCGGTGGCCGACCTCGCCGACAACAATGACCCGCGCGGGCCTGTCCAGGTGGTCAGTGCGATCGGTGTGGTGGAAGCGGCCGGTGCACTCGCGGCCGAGTCGTTCCATTGCGTAGTGCTGGAGCTGGACATGCCAGACAGCGCCGCGCTGAATTTCCTCGAGACGATGGACGGCGATGCCGCGTTGAGCAGCGTGCCGGTGCTCGCCCACAACCGCCGCCTCGACGCCGAGCAGGAACGCCTACTGCAGGAACACATGCGGCGACGGCCGTTGGAGTTGCTGTCGAGTCTGGACGAGCTGCGCGAGCGGATCGCCTTGCACGTCACCGCCGAGGCACCCGGGGACGTACTGCCCCTGGTGCGCCGGGACGAGGCACCGACCGCCACACCGCATCGCCCGCTCGGTGAGCTGGCCGGGCGCACTGTGCTCATCGTCGACGACGATGCCCGCAATCTGTTCGCGCTCAGCAGCATCCTCGAACTGCACGACATCACCGTGTTGCACGCCGAGAACGGGCGCGAGGGCATCGACAAGCTGCTCACGCACCCGGAAACGGATCTGGTGCTGATGGACGTGATGATGCCCGAGATGGACGGGTACACCGCGACATCCACCATCCGCGAGATGCCACAGTACGAGAAGCTGCCGATCATCGCGGTGACCGCGAAGGCCATGCTGGGTGACCGGGACAAGAGCCTGGCCTCAGGCGCCAACGACTACGTCACCAAGCCGGTCGACGCGGATGCGCTCCTCGCCTGCATCGTGCACTGGCTGGGTGCCAGATGACCGATTCCGGAGTGCCACGCCTCGCGGCCACGGTGGAGCGGTTGCACAAGCAGATTCGGGAGGCGCAGGCCACGGCAGACGGCCGGGCGCTGATCGAGATGGCAAAGGGTGTGCTGGTCGAACGGCTGCAGTGCGGGCCCGCGCAGGCGGCAACCCAACTCGAGATCCTGTCCGCCCGAGCCGGGGTCGCGCCCCTGGAGTTGGCCGTAGACCTGGTGAACCAGGCGGCGCAGGACAAAATGAGCGCGGTGGTGGGGGAGTTTCTGCAGAGCACCGCCACCACCGGCGAGCCGACGGCGGTCGTGCGGCTGCGCACCGCCGAGAGCGGGCTGCTCGCGGCGGGCGATACCCAGCGGGTAGCGGAGTCGGTGCTCGAACACGCGGTGTCACCGCTGGGTGCCACGGCGGTCGCGATCTGGTCTGCGGGCATCGACGCGTCGCTGTCGCTGGCGGGTTTCGCCGGGATCGCCGAGCACGAGGCCCAGCGGTGGCGCTATGTGCCGCCGGGGGTGGTGACCCCGGCGCGGCAGGCGCTGATCCAACGCAAGGCGCAGTGGATCGAGGACCTCAGTGTGTCGGGGCTGCCGTCGATCGGAGACCGTGCAGGCGGCCGCGCAGCGATACCGGTCGGCTCGGCCGGCAAGATACTCGGGGTGCTCGAGGTGTGCTGGCCTCGGCCGATCGACGTGCAACCGCGCCAGATCCACCGGCAATTGGAAGCGCTGGCCGAATTGTGCGCGCACACGCTCGAGTCCGACTCGGCCGCGGTGCGGACCACTGAACGCGCCGATGTCGCCGACCTCGTGCGCTTGGCCGACGGCTTGTTCGATCCCGCACTGGTGCTCATGCCCCAACTCGACGAGGGCACGCTCGCCGACTTCTCCATCCACCACCTCAACAGCTGCTTCGTCGACCCGGCCGGTCGACCTCCCGGCCTGATCAGTGGCTCGTCGCTACTCGAGATGTACCCGATGGCCGCGGTCGAGGGGCGACTGTTCGAGCGGATCGAGCATGTCTTCGCCACCGGTGAGACCTACCGCGCCGACCGGGTCATGCTGACCGAACTGGTCGACCAGATCCCCTTGACCGTCGCGGCCGCGCTCAGCATCAGCCGCTACGGCGACGCCGTGCTCATGGTGTGGCGGATGGAGGACGAGTCGGGGCGATTGGCGACGCTGCTGCAGCACGCCCAACGGCTCGGCCGCGTCGGCGGTTTCGAAGAGAACGCGGCCACCGGCGAGATCACTTGGAGCGATCAGCTTTTCGCGCTCTACGGATTGGCACCGACCACCGACCCGGTCCCGCTGGCCCAGCTGCCGGGCCACGTCCATGACGCCGACACCGAGGCGGTGCGACGGTTTCTGCGCACGCTGCTGCGCTACCGCCGTCCTGCCTCCACCGCATGCCGCCTGACCAGATCCGACGGCGTGACCCGGCACGTCAGGATCATCGCCGAACCGGTTGTCGACGCGGCCGGGCACCTGCACGCCATTCGCGGTGCGTACCAGGATGTCTCGGCCCAACACTGGACCGAGATCGCGCTGTCGGCGACCCGGGACCGGCTCACCGACACCGAAATGCACGCCGCCGAACAGAGCAGTCTGGCAAGGCAGCTCCAGCAGGCCATCATGCCCGAGGCGCAGCCGTCGACCGACGCGTTCGGTTTGCGCATCGCGGTGCGCTACCGGCCGACCGAGCAGGACGACCTCGTCGGTGGCGACTGGTACGACACCATCGTGCTGCCGTCGAAGGAGATTCTGGTATCGGTCGGTGACATCACCGGCCACGGCATCACGGCCGCGACCGGAATGGTCGTGCTACGCAACGCCTTACGTGGCCTTGCCGCAACCGGCGCCGGACCGGGCCAGATGCTGGCATGGCTGAATCTGGTGGCACACCACCTCACCGACAGCATTTTCGCCACCGCCGTCTGTGGCGTCTACGACCCACAGACTCGGGTCCTGCGCTGGGCTCGCGCGGGCCACCCGCCACCAGTGCTGGTCCGAGCCGGCCGCGCCTGGTCGCTGCCTGAACTCGACGGCATAATCCTCGGCGCGGTGGCGGAAACAAGCTACGAGGAAGGCGAAATCCAGCTCGAACTGGACGACACTCTGCTGCTCTACACCGACGGCCTCATCGAGCGTCGCGACCTAGGGCTTGACCTCTGCGTAGAACGACTTCTCACGATCTCGGCCGAATTCACCGGAAGCCTGGATGACCGTCTCGACCACCTGCTCGACTGCAGCGACTCCGACACAGACGACGACACCTGCGTAGTCGGCATCCAGGTGGGAACAGGCATGGGCCCGCCGATCGGCGGCGTCTGACAGCCGCGAGCGTGGGTCCTGGTCCCGCACCTCGACGGCATGGTGATCGGGGAGCTTCAACCGCGTTCTATCGGTGTTGTTGATCCTCGGCAGGAGAATCCTCCGTCGTCGTCGCTGCGCCGTGCTCGTTGCGGTCTGCCTCGATCACGCCGTTTCGGCGGGCGCGGATCGCGTTCACGAGGGCGAGTACGGCGCCGAAGGCGACGAGCACGAGCCCGCGCAGCCATACCTCACCGTCGATGCGGGTGAACAAGAACAGGCACGAGGCCAAGCCGAGGCAGGGAAAGATGGTCGGAATTCGGAAGTGGTCGGGTTCGCCGTTGTCTCGGCGCAGAACCAGCACTGCCGCGTTGACGCTTGCGAAGACGAACAGCAGCAACAGCACCAAGGTGGCAGCCAACGAGTCGACTTCGCCGGTCAACGCCAAGAGCAGCGATACGGCAGACGTCGCGAGAATCGCGACCCACGGTGTGCGCCTGCTCGCCAGGACACGGCCCAGAACCGGCGGTAGCAGACCGTCGTTGGCCATGCCGTATGCCAACCGTGACGACATGATGCCGGTGAGCAGCGCGCCGTTGGCGACGGCGACCAAGGCGATCACGCTGAACAGCCAGTCGGGGATACCACCGGCGGCGCGAACCACCTCGAGCAGCGGCCCGCTGGACTGCGCCAACTGATCGGTGGGCACGCAGGCGCTGGCGACCACGCCGATCAGCACGTACACCACCCCCGCGGTGAGCAACGCCCCGAACAGTGCCGTGGGGTAGGACCGCCGCGGATCCTTGACCTCCTCGGCCAGATTCACCGAGGTCTCGAACCCGACGAACGAGTAGAACGCCAGTACCGAGCCTGCCAGCACTGCCCCGATGGCGCCGTGCTCGGCGGTGCCGACCTGGGTGAGCCGGTCCAGATCCGCGTCGCCTCGCAGCATCACCCAGGCGCCCAAGCCGATGATCAGCAGCAGGCCGCCCACCTCTATGAGAGTGGCCACCACATTGGCACCGAGAGACTCCTTGATCCCGCGGATATTGAGCGCGGCGAGCAGTGCAAGGAACACGACTACGACCATGAGAGTCGGCACCGTGATCAATGCTTGCAAGTAGTCACCGGCGAACGCCCTGGCCAGCGCGCCCACCGAGACGATGCCCGCGGCGAGCATGCAGAAACCGACGAACGAGCCGGCCGCGGGACCGAACGCGGTGGTGACGTAGTGGGCCGAGCCGCCCGCTCGCGGGTACTTGGTTGCCAGTTCGGCGTAGGAGCCCGCGGTGAGCGTGGCCAGCACGAGTGCGGTCAGCAGCGGTAGCCAGACCGCGCCACCGGACTCACGCGCGACGGATCCGACCAACACGTACACGCCTGCGCCGAGAACGTCGCCGAGGATGAAGAAGAACAGCAGCGGGGTGGTGACCGCCCGCTTCAGCGAGTCAGGCATGAGACAGCCATACCCAGTTGTCTCCGACGCAAGCACCCGGGTGCGCCGGTCGTCGGTCGTGACCGGATTCGTGCGCGCTGAACCCGCAGCGATGAGTAACCGTGTTACTGTACGACAGCCTTGCTGTGACGCACCTCATGGTGCACAGCAAGCGAGCACACCGGAGCAATGAAGCAAACGGGTGGCGTACATGGAGCGTGTCGTATGTGTCGGCTGAGTCAGCGTGAGTTCGCGACGGCAGGACGGCTCAGCGAGGTGGTGTCCATCCGCCGTACGGCTGCGGTGTCGGAGGTCGGGGCCGACACCGCCAACGCGTCTGCCGCAACCCTGCCGCCGCTCCGCGTGTGAATACGCAACCACACCCGCTCTGCCTGCTTGGTCAGACGAATACGAAGGATCTCGTGATGCCTGCATTCTCCCGCCGCTCACTGCTGAGCGGTGTTGCCGCCGCCAGCGCTCTCGCTCTCGGCGCACGCTCGGTCGGTTCGGCTGCTCCGGCCGCCGCGCAGCCCGGCACGGTCCCACTGACGCGGGAAGAGCACAGGGTCGTGGTCATCGGCTCGGGATTCGGCGGTGGCGTCAGCGCCCTGCGACTGGCGCAGGCGGGGGTGCCGGTGACGGTGCTCGAACGCGGACTGCGCTGGCCCACCGGCCCCAACGCCGAAACCTTCCCCCGGGCCTCATCTCCGGACAAACGACTACTCTGGCACCGCTCCAGCCCGAACCTGTTCGGCCGCCCCATGATCTTCGAGCCCTACACCGGCCTGGTCGAAGCTGTGTCGGGAGTGAACATGACCGCCCTGTGCGCGGCGGGGGTCGGCGGCGGTTCCCTGGTCTACCAGGGGATGTCACTCCAGCCCACCAGGGATGTCTTCGACACCCATTTCCCGGCCGAACTCGACTGGGCGCTGATGAACCGGGTGCACTATCCGCGGGTGGCCAGGATGCTGAAACTGGCCGAGGCTCCCGACGAGTTGGTCGCGAGCGAGAACTACCGAGCAGCAAGGGTTTTCGCCGAACGCGTACAGCGCGCCGGGATGCCGTTGGCGAAGATCCCGATGCCCATCGACTGGGATTTCGCGCTCGCCGAACTACGCGGGGAGATGAAACCGTCCTACACCAACGGTGACGGCGCGATGGGTGTGAACAACGGCGGCAAGCATTCGGTCGACGTCACCTACATCGCGGCTGCCGAGGCCACCGGACTGGTGAAGGTCGAGACGCTGCACGAGGTGACCGACGTCGAACGCGGAACCGACGGCCGCTGGATCGTGCACGTGCTGCGCCTGGACACCACCGGTGCGGTGGTCGAGAACAAGATCCTCACCGCAGGCACCCTGATCATGGCCGCGGGCAGCCTCAACACGACTCGCCTACTGGTCCGCGCGGGCGCCAAGGGGCTGATCCCCGATCTGCCCGACAAACTCGGCCAGGGCTGGGGGACCAATGCTGACCGGATCTATGTCTGGACCGACCCGTCGGCCGAATTCGGTGCGCCCCAAGGCGGTCCGGTGGTCTACGGCAGCAAGAACTGGGACGATCCGCGTTCGGCGCACACCGTCATCCAGGCGTCGATCCCGCCGCTGTCGCTCGACCCGCGCAGCACGATGATGGTCGGCTTCGGTGTCAGCGACAGCCGGGGCACCTTCATTTACGACTCGGGTCGCGACGACGCGATCCTGCACTGGCCCGCCGACGGCGACAGCTACATTCAGAACAATCACATCGACCCCGCCGTACACCGCATCGCCGGACCTGACGGCATGCTCCTCGACACCAACGCACTGTTCCCGTCCACCTGGCACCCGCTGGGTGGGGCGAGCATGGGCGCGGTCTGCGACCTCGACGGCCGCGTACATGACCAACCCGGTCTCTACGTCCTCGACGGTGCGCTGATGCCCGGCAATACCGCGGCCTGCAACCCGTCGATGACCATCGCCGCGGTCGCTGAACGGGCACTGGACAATATCGTCGCCCGCGATATCGGCACCCTCATCTGACTCGGGACTACAGGGAATGGGGCAATTCTCCGACATGACAACCCACTCACCTGCGCAATGGCTCTCATCGGCCTGGCGCGTGCCGTTCGTGGTCGTCGCTACCGCAGGCACCATGGTCTTGGGCGCACTGCAACCCGCCTCCGCGCAAGCCGAGGAATACGGTTGCGATGGAGAGCATTTCGTAGCGTCCTGGGCGGCCAGCCCTACCGATTCGGTCACGCCGTTGGATGCATCCGGTGGGCCTGTCCCGCTGACGGTGAACAATCAAACCTTTCGCATGGTCATCACCCCACATCTGGGCGGCACCCAGCTACGTGTCCGCCTGACGAACCGATTCGGGCTCACACCTGTCACTTTCGACGCGGTCAGGGTCGGTGATCAGGTGTCGGGTGCGGCCGCGGCGAACATCGCACCGGTGCTGTTCGACGGCAAGCCTTCGACCACCCTCGCTGCCGGAGCCGATGCGCTCAGCGACCCGGTGCCGTTCACTGTCGCCTCGTTCGGTCCGCTGGCGGTCAGTATCCACGTCGCCGATTCAGTCGGTCCGCCGACGAAACACTGGAATTCCAACGCCACCTCCTACTATTCCCCCGCCGGCAGTGGCGACCTGACAGGACAATCCGACTCCGCGCGGTTCACTTCCACGACCAACGCCTGGTTCTATGTCAATGCCCTGGATGTGCTCGCACCCGCCCAGACCCGAGCCATAGTCGCGTTCGGCGACTCCATCACCGACGGCTTCGTCGGTACCACCGCGGCCGCTGTCCCCGCCGACCGTGCGGTGGCCGACACCAACGGACGCTACCCGGACTTGCTGCAACGGCGACTCGATGCCGCGGGCATTCCCCTTTCGGTCGTCAACGCCGGGATCGGCAGTAATCGACTTCTGACCAGCGGCGAACCACTGCTTCTGGGTCCGAGTGGCCTTTCCCGGTTCGAACGAGACGTACTCGAACAAGCCGGAGTCGGCGGAGTTCTTCTCCAAGAGGGCATCAATGACCTCGGTCTGCCACCACAGGCCGACGCGGCAGCAATGATCGCCGGATATCAGCAACTCATCACCACAGCACGCCGGCACGGGAAGAAGATCTGGATCGGCACCCTGCTTCCAGCCTCCGACGCCCTCGTCAACGGCGTCATGTCGGCCCCCCGCAGCGAGACCGACCGTCAGCAGATCAACACCTGGATACGTAACCAAACCCTCGCCGACGGCGTCGTCGACTTCGACGCCGCCCTGCGTGACCCTGCCAACCCCGCTGTCCTGCAAGAGGTTTATGCCAGTCCGGACCGCCTACACCCCAACCCCGCCGGCTATCAGGCAATGGCGGATACGATCCCACTGTCCATGCTGGAGCAGACGCGTTCCCCCGCCTGTTGACGCCGGGGCCACCAGCACATGCGCCGGTGAGGTGAACACGGCTCAGTTTCGTGAATTCCGAACAGAGGAAGTTATGCGTCAATCGGCAACTGTCACCGCGATGCTGTCCGCAGTGGTCTCGGTGCTGGCTCTCACTGCCCTTGCGGCGCCCTCAGCGGCCGAAGACCTGCCCGCGTTACCGGCGGACTTCGAGTTCGGGATCTCTCAATCCGGTTTCCAGTCCGAAGGTTTCAACCAGGACTCGAACTATCTGCGCTACGGCAACGAAGGGAAATTGCACGAGCCGGTGGGAAACGCCGTGGACTTCTACCACCAGTACGAAGGCGATGTCGCCAAGGCGGCCTCGATCGGTGTGGACAACTATCGGATGTCGGTGGAGTGGTCGCGCGTCGAACCGCAGCCCGGTGTCGACGATGCGGCCGGTTGGGCGTTCTACGATGCGGTGATCGGCGCCGTCGTGGCCTCGGGCATGCGCCCCATGATCACGTTGAATCACTGGGTTCATCCTGGTTGGGCGGTCGATCGTGGAGGGTGGAACAACCCGGAGATGGCCCCGGCCCTGACCGCTTTCGGGCGACGTGTCGTTGATCGCTACACCTGGGCCGAGCCGATCTGGATCACCTTCAACGAGCCGAGCGAATACGTCCGGCGGGAACTGACCTACGGCGGTTTGGCGCCGCTGAACACCGGGCTCATGGTCGATGGGATCATCGAGGCTCATCGAGCGATCACGACCTACATCCATGCCGTGCAGCCCGGCGGCCAGGTCTCCTCGAATATCGCCTACATCCCAGTGCCCGGTGTGGAGCCGGCGCTGGAGACCGTGTTCTCCGACCGTATGGTCGATTCCTTCGACTTCATCGGCATCGACCAGTACTACTCGATCGCGCCCTCGGAACTGTCGTCGTTCATCACCTCGGGCGGATCGTTCTGGAACCTGCCGCAATCACCGGAGAGCATGTACTACGTGCTGCGCCACTTCGCCGCCAAATATCCGAACAAGCCGCTGCGGGTGATCGAGAACGGATTGGCTACCGACGCGAATCAGAACCGTGCCGACGGGTACCGCCGCGACGACCATCTCCGCGACACTATCTATTGGATTCAGCGCGCGCGCCGAGACGGCATCAATATCGTCTCCTACAACTACTGGAGCCTCACCGACAACTACGAGTGGGGTGAATACGGATCCCGATTCGGTCTCTACAGCGTCGATGCCGTCCACGACCCTGCCCTGACCCGCCGACCGACAGTCGCGGTGGCGGCCTACCGTGAGATCACCGAACACCACGGGGTGCCATCCACCTACCGGCCGACGCGCCAACCAGCCCCGTGCTCATTGGTTGCGCTGCCCGACAGTTGCGGCGATCCGGTGTCGGTCGAGCCACGCTGACGAGTCCGATACCAGCTGTGGCTCGACTACGGGTCCAGCCACAGCGCTTCGCAGGGCATTCGCCGTTTGGGGAGGAACCCATCGCTGATCTCGCTGGCAGTGATCGAGGGGTGAGGATGGGAAAGCCAGTCGTGCAAGAAGTTCCGCACCGCGGTACGGCAACCGCAGAGGTCGACCACCAGGCCATCCGTGATCACTCGGAGGTGAGTGTCGGGTTCGGCGGGGCGTGGAGATCGACGCAGTGACATCAGAAGCTTCCCCGGCCTCCGGGGGTAAGAACCGAGCCGTTGTGCGACCAGCCGCGATCCACGACTGTTGCCGGTGACTGCCGACTGATTGTCGCTGTGAACGATCTGCGCGGTGGCTCTGTGTTCATGCGTTGCCCTTATATGCGTGGTGGTGAGCATGTTCGGTCGTGCGCGGCAGGTGAACGGCCGCGTGGCGTCGCCGATTGCCGAAAGGGTAACACGGTTATCGTTCAGGGGGCTTGCCTGCGGGTATTCGCTACGCTGACCGGGTCAAGGGTTGGCAGGATTGGGCCGAGCTGTCAGCCGGGGCGGAGGCCGACCCGCGGTAGCCGTCCCGCCGATTCTGCCTCGGTCAGCCGGAAGAGTGTGGTTATGAGCAAGTCGAATCAGGTCTCGCACGAGGTGGCCGGGAGCGCGCCGTTCCAGTTAGCGGCGCGGGTGGGCCTGGTGGCGTATGGCGTGGTCCACCTCCTCGTGGCCTGGGTCTGTGTTCAGGTCGCGCTCGGCGACCTCGACGGCGGCGGGGTCGGAAAAGCGGACAAGACCGGCGCGCTGCAGAACCTCGCGGCGAACCCCGGCGGCGGGTTCGTGCTCTGGCTCATCGCCGTCGGACTCGGGTTCGCCGTGCTGTGGCAGTTGCTCGAGACCTTCACCGGCGCGCGGAGAAGCCGCAAGGACAAGCTGCTGCGCGCGATGAACTTCGGTGAGGTGGTCCTGTTCGGTTACCTCGCCTACAGCGCGGCCAAGCTCGCGAACGGCTCGCCGGCCTCCTCGACCGACCAGGCACAGCTCGGTCTCATCGGTAGCCTGCTCAGCGAGGAGTGGGGCAAGCCGGTGGTGATCGTCATCGGGCTCGCCATCGTCGCCGCGGGCCTGTTCGTCGCCCACCATGGCTGGTCGAAGCGGTTTCACGAGGAGCAGGACTTCAGCAAGGCGAGCCGGTCGACGGAACGGGCCGTGATCCGGCTCGGGCAGGTCGGGTACGTGGCGCTCGGCGGGGTGTACGCCGGTGCCGGGCTGCTCGTCATCGTGGCTGCCGTGCAGAGCCAGCCGCAGAAGGCGACCGGGCTGGACATGGCGCTAAGGACCCTGGCGGTCCAGCGGGATGGCACCCTGCTGTTGCTCGTCGTCGCGGTCGGCCTGGCCGCGTTCGCGTTCTTCACGTTTCTCGACGCCCGGTTCCGCAAGGTCCACTAGCCGCACCCGCATGAGGGGAAACGCGCGGCCGCACCTCCGACGAGTCACCGGGTGAGGCCGGCGTCGTGGGCCAGTAGGGCTGCTTGGACGCGGTTGGTGACATCCAAGGTGGAGAGGATGCGGCTGACGTGGGCTTTGACTGTGCTTTCCCGCAGACGCAGGCGGACCGCGATGTCGGCGTTGGTTTCGCCTTGTGCGAGTAATGCGAGTACGTCCCGCTCACGGGGGGTGAGGCGGTCGGCGCGGGCCAGGGCGGCGGCTATCCGCCGCTGATCGGATCGGTGGAAGCGGTCGATGACGCGACGGGCCGCTCGGGGGTGCAGCATGGCGGATCCGGCAGCGACGAGATGAACCGCACGCAGGATCTCGGCGGGGTCGGTATCTTTCAGCAGGAAACCGTCGGCGCCGGCGGCGAGGGCGTTGTAAACATATTCATCGAGGTCGAAGGTAGTCAGGGTGATCACCTTCGGCGGATGGGGCAGCGCCCGGAGACGAGCGATGGCGGTGATGCCGTCCATCCGGGGCATCCGGATATCGACGAGGGCGACGTCGATGTGATGGGTCGTGGCCAGCTCGACAGCGTGCACCCCGTCGGATGCCTGGGCGGTCACCTCGACATCGTCGTCGCCGGCGAGCAGATCGGCGAGTCCGAGGCGGACCAGGGCGTCGTCGTCGGCGATCAGCACACGGATCATGTACTCCAACCGTTCTGTGCGAGATCTGCCGGATGGGGAATTGTGCTGAAAAGTCGCCAGGAACCGGCGCCGGTGGGACCGGCGACCAGGTCGCCTCCGAGGGCGGTGACCCGTTCCCGCAGTCCCACCAGACCGAAGCCGGAATCGACAACACCCGGTGCCGGGGCTCCGGCCGTATTTGTGATCTCCACTGTGGTGGTGGGCGGCTGATAACAGACTCGGATGGTGACCTGTGCGCCGCGGGCGTGCTTGCGGGCATTGGACAATCCTTCCTGGACGATCCGGTAAACGGCGAGGCGATGGGCTGCTGGAGCTTCCTCGGGGCGCCCGGTGGCGTCGATCTGAACGTGTTGCCCGGCCACCCGACTCTGCTCGACGAGTTCGTCCACCTCGCGTAGCACGGGATCGCGTGGGGCGGAGCCGGTTTCGGTATCGTGCAGGGCGCCCAGCACGTCGCGCAGGTCGGCCAGGGCTTCGGTGGCGGCGGTGCGTAGCAGGGCCAGCCGTTCGGCGATCGGCGGCGGCAGGGTGTCGGCCTTGGTGGTGAGCACGCCGGTATGCAAGGCGATCAAGCTCAGTCGGTGCGCGAGGACATCGTGCATTTCGGCGGCGATCCGGGACCGTTCGGCCGCGCGAGCCGCCTGTTCGCGCAGTTTCCGCTCCACGCGCAGGTGCTCGACCTGGGAATTGAGCGACTCCACCAGGCGGCGGCGGCTACCCAGCCACAGACCACCCACCACGGCCACCATCAGGAACAGGGTCGCTCCGTACTGCTGGGGCGTCCACAGCGCGGTCACCGGGTCGGTGAACACATTGGCTACGAGCGCGACCAGTGCGCACCCGACCGCGACGGGTGCGCGACGATGCGCGGCCAGTTCGAACATGGCGACCAGCAGCAGGGGCAGCAGCGGCCACCCCCAGGCCGCGGCCGCCACCGTGGCCAGCGCCGGTGCTACCGGCCACGGCAGCCGGGGCGCGAGCAGCGCCGCACCGCACAGCACAGCCGCCGCGGCAGGCATGGTCAGATAGCGACCGCCCGTGGCAGAGGCAGTGTTCTGGACGGCCACGAACGTCAGCAGCACCACCAAGGCCCAGCGCCCGTACTGCTTCCACGTGGGTCGCGCGATCCGAGTCACGTACAGAAGCCTAGGCGGTGACGCGGCAGGTGACCTCCGCCGATCTGACCGGTTCGACCCCTACTTTCGTCGGGGGACGCGGTCGTCGTTCGGCGGATTCGCACAGGTCCGAGCGTTTCTAGCGTCGAGTGCATGGATGACCGGACCACATCGAACGACTGTTCCCGCGCGCGGCGCCGACCGGAGGGTTGGATGTTTCTCGTCGAGGCGGCCCAGGATCTGCGCACCACCGGCGCCGTCGCACCGAGCGGACGGGCCCTGGCCGAGGCGCTCGTCGACCCCGTGCGCACGCGGGGTCCCCGGCCGCTGATGGTCCTGGAAGCGGGGGCGGGCACAGGCGCGGTGACCCGTACTCTGCTCCGGTGGCTGGCACCGGGCAGCAGGCTCGATATCGTCGAAGCCAACCCGCGTTTCGCCGATCGGCTGCGCCACCTCGTCCAACCGTATTCGCGGGCGGACGGTGAACCGGGGCTGGTTCGAGTCCACCAGGGCTACGTCGAGGAGCTGGACCCGGACTGCCGCTACGACGTGATCGTCTCCGGTCTGCCGCTGTCCAATTTCACGCCCGAACAGGTCGCGACGATCATGACCCGTTACCTCGACCTGCTCGCCCCGGGCGGGACACTCACCTACTTCGCCTATCTCGGCACGCGCCGGGCACGCACGCTTTTCTCCTCCCGCGCCGAAGCAAGCCGCCACGGAGTGGTCGAGGAACTCATGAGCGGATACCAGCGCCGCCACGGCATCCGGCGCCGGACAGTCTGGGCCAACCTACCGCCGGCCGCGGTATGGCAGCTCGAGGGTTTCGCGGGCACGCTCGAGCTACCGATCGCGACACCCGGCGCCACGGAAGTCGGCCGGTGACCGACCTGTCTGTCCTCTTCGGAGAGGTACCGCCCGCCGTTGCCTACCCTGTCCTCGCCGCGGCGCTGCTGGCCGAGTCCGTCCTGCTGATCGGTGCGTTCGTCCCCACCTTGACCCTCATGCTCACCGCCGGCGCGCTCGCCCGCACCGGTCAGTTGCACCTGCTTCTCGTGATCGGCGTTGCCGCGGCAGCGGTGGTGGTCGGCGATTTCCTCGCCCACCGGACCGGACGCGTACTAGGGGCGCGCCTGCGTACCGCGGGAATCGGCCGGCGAATCCCGGGCACTGCGTGGCTGCGGGCCGAGCAGTTGATGGAACGGCGTGGTGGACAGGCGGTCGCGGTCGCCCGGTTCGTCCCGGTGATCCGCACCCTTGTCCCACATCTCGCTGGAGCTACCCGGCTGCCCTACCGCCGGATCGCGCCCTACAGCGCGGGGGTGGCCCCGCTGTGGGCCGCGGCCGAGGCCGGCGTCGGCTACGCGGCCGCCACCTCTGTGCAGCACATAGTGGCGGTTGGCTTCCCGGCCGCCGCCGCGTTGTTCGTCGTGATCACGGCGGTGGCGCTGTGGCGGCGGACGCGCCGGAAACCCGAGGTCGGACGTGCGGGCCGAGCGGCAATCTGAGGAACGGCCGAAGGTATGTCGCGCAGGGCCGGAGTTCAGGCCGCGAGCGCGAGTTGGTCGTCGGTGGTCTGCGCACGCAGATCTCCCAGCAGTCTGGTGAGTTTGCGGGACACGCTCATCTGCGAGACACCGAGTCGTTCGGCGATCTCGCCCTGGGTGAGGGTGTCGTAGAACCGCCAGATCAGCAGCTGGCGATCGTCCGCCGACAGCTGTGCCAGCAGGGGCGCGACGGTGATCGTGTCTTCGGTCAGTTGGTAGTGGGGGTCTTCGTCGCCGAAGGTGTCGGCGATGGTCATGCTGGGATCGCCGTCGGTGTCGCGCGCGGGGGTGTCGAGGCTTCGCGTCTGGAACGCGTTGGCCGCCACCAGGGTACGGGCGATATCGGTGACCGGGACATCGAGTTCGGTCGCGAGTTCTTGGGCGGTGGGGGAGCGGTGGAGTCGACGGGTCAACTCGTCGGTCGCCGCCCTGACTTTGCCCTGTAGCTCCTTTTCGCGACGCGGGACGTGTACCGGCCAGATGTGGTCGCGGAAGTGTCTGCGCACTTCACCCATGACGGTGGGGACCGCGAACCCCAGGAACGGTGATCCGGTGCTCACGTCGTAGCGGTCGACCGCCATGACCACGCCGACCCGCGCGGTCTGGAGCAGATCGTCGAACATTTCACCGCGGCCGACATATTTGCGAGCGATGTGCTCGGCCAGCGGCAGGCAGATTTCGATGATCTGCTCGCGCAGAGCAGCGTGTTCAGGGCTGCGCGGGTCGGTCAGTGCCAGGTGCACGAACAAGGGTTCGGCGTGTTCGTAGGTGGTGTGGGCGGTGGTCTTGGACATGCGGATCAGCTCCTGGCGTTCGTAATGCTCAACGGTGTGGAGGAGGTGGACTACAGGCTGGTGAGGCTCAGCATTTTGGAGGACATCGTCATCGCCGCACCCAGGCTGACGGCGCCGAAGGAGGCGATGGTCAGCGACCCGGT
Source organism: Nocardia sp. A7 (assembly GCF_046549215.1). Classification (NCBI taxonomy): domain Bacteria; kingdom Bacillati; phylum Actinomycetota; class Actinomycetes; order Mycobacteriales; family Nocardiaceae; genus Nocardia; species Nocardia sp. A7. The sequence continues at coordinate 1,095,905 of NZ_JAJPWE010000002.1, forward strand.
CGAGGCGGCCAGACCGAACAGAAAGAACACGCAGGTCGCGAACACGATGGTGGTGCTGGTCAGATCCACCGTCGGCGTGCTCGGTGCCCGAGTGCGTGAGTTGGTCATGAGCGCAGGGTTGACCGTCGCGGACACGAATAAACCGGAACTGGTCGACGATGTTGATACAGCGACGATTTCGGATTTCGGGGTTGAAACACCGTCCCGTGGGAACACATCAGTTCGCATCTCGCCGGAGACACGCCTGATGCGGTCGAATCACTTGTCAGGCGCTGCCGGGCACCTGAGCAGGATGTCGTCGCGCCACTGTGTCGAATCGTGGACGTACCACGCGGCGCTGTCATCGTCGAAGCTCACGCTGAGAAGCGGACGACCGACCGATTTGCCTGCGTGGGAACGCACGATCTCCACCGACGTGATCGACGCGAGCGGAATCTCCAGTGGGTCATCCGATCCCGCTCGTCGAAACCACAGTCGCGTATCGGTCAGTACGAGCGCGCCGTTGCCGCGCACCTGCTTTCCGCCCTTCGAGGCTCGCCCGAAGTAGTTGGCGACAGGGTCGCTGCGCACGGCTTCGCCGGGGGCGAAGTTCGCCGAGATCGCCGTCTCGGCGCTCCGGCGGATGGCGCGGAGGGTGAATCGGGCGATGAGCGTGATGACCGCGAGTGTCGCGACCACGATGACGATGACCATGAAGACGATCCACCCGACTGTCATGGAGGCAGTGTAATGCTGTGGCGGCGAGCGATGGCGGGACGCTGTTGGGTCAACCAGGCTGCTCGCCCACGACCAGAGGCAGCGCGGGGTCGGCGGTCCATGCGGTCAGAGATCCGTCGTAGACGCAGACATCGTCGCGCCCGACGAGGGCCAACGCATGGGCGAGTGCCGTCGCCGCGACGCCTCCGCCGCAGTAGGTGACGGGCGTGATCGCTGGATCGAACAGGCCGGAGGCAGCGAACAATGCCCGCAGTTCCTCGATAGGGCGCAGTGTGCCGGTCTCCGGGTCGCGAATCCGGTCGATGGGCAGGTTCATGCTGCCCGGGATATGGCCGGGTCGAGCGAAAACGTCTGTCTCGCCGCGGTACGTCGCGGCATCGAGGACGCCCACGATGTGGAACTTGTTGTCGGCAATCGCAGCCGCCACCTCGTCGGTGGACATGATGAGGCCGGGTCGGCGGCGGGCGGTGAAGGTGGCTGGTGAGGGCGTCACCGGGGAGTTCGAAACCCTGGCGCCCGCCGCTCGCCATGCGGGCAGGCCGCCGTCGAGAACCGCGACGTCGTCGAACCCTTCCAGCCGCAAGTGCCACCAGAAGCGGGTGGCCTAGATTCCGTCGTGCTGGTCGTAGACGACGACGCGCACCCCGTCGCCGATCCCGATCGCGCCCGCGGCAGCGGCGAAACGCTCCGATTCCGGTGCGGTACATGGCTGCTCGGACGCGGGATCGGCGAAGTCGGTGAGCAAGTCCGCGAACACCGCGCCCGGGATATGTGCTGCCGCGTACGCGAGGCGTCCCGGCTCGAGTGTGAACGTTCCGTCTGCGAGCGCCGTGAAATCGGTGCTCGCGTCCACGACGAGTAGATCGGGCTCGCCGTGATGGTCACGGAGCCAGGAGACGGACACTGCGTGGGGGGCAGTCTGCCCCATGTGGACCTCCGATCACGCTGGTGGGCACTGGATTCCGAATCTAGCGAGCATCGTCAGGTGATCGCCAGACCACCGATCGTCGTGAATGAAACCAGGTTCTCTCGTGCCCTTGAGTTGAACTCACCGATACAGTTAGCTGGTCTTCTGAGATGACATCGATGAACTATCCCGTTACCGTGATCATCGAGACTGTTCGACGAGACGAGGAGGCAACTCGCCCGGCACCAGTCGCGCCGGGCCGCGGACGAGCCCAGATCCGAGGCCTACGCCCAGACCTTGTCGCTGGCATCCTCCCAACTGTGCGTTGGCAGCCCCGCGAAGTACGCCTGGATGGCGGCTCGACCATCGGCCTGGCCCAGATGTCGGTAGTCGAGAAAGGCATCGGCACTGAACAGTTCGCCGACCTGGTCCCATCTGCCCTCGTTGATGTAGCGGGGTAGGTCGTGACGCAAGGTGTTGAGCGCGCGGACGGCCTCGAGCGTCGCGAGGCGTTCGGTGAGCTGCTCGACCTGCTCGACCAGGTCCAGGACTTCTGACATCGCTGTGGCACCTCTCGTTTCCGGGCCGTCGTGTTTCTCCGGCCGGGCCGAAATCACCTTCGCACGCGATATTCGGAGGTCACAAGATCGCATTCGAAACCCTGCGGTTCGACCGTAGGTTTCGGCTGTCGCTCCCGCAGGGTTGCGATATCACGGAGGCGACCGGATAAGTGTTGTCGGAACATCGGTGACAGTTCGAGCGTGGTGTCGGAAATTGCGCGGTGAATTGTTTCCGAAGTCGTCGGAACATATTGTCACCGATGTGTCCGAACAATTCGGCGACCGAGTGCGTCGAAGTCCTGTGCACGCAAAATCGGACCGGACTCGGTGAGGAGTCCGGCCCGATTTTCGGTGGCGGTGTTCAGCCCGGTCCGTGCCCCGCGGCGACCCGGCCCGCCACATGGCGCACATCGCGATGCGAGATGAGCCACTCACCCTCGTACTGCTCGAACTCGTCCTGGACCAGCCCGATGACGACCCAGTCGGCCGGTCGCCCCACGTCGGTGGCGGCCGTGCTCGAGAACCAATGCCACACCGTGGCATACGCGGTGAGCAGGGGTTTGTCGCCGTTCCACTCGATGCTGGCCTGCCCGATGACGTGGGCGACCAGGGAGCGTTGCGACTTGGGCACCCGGCTCATGTGACCGGTGAACTCGTCACGGCCGTGGAACAGCACCGGCGGGCCCGGCATGATCCGGTACTCGATCAGCGCGTCGGGGGTGAAGCACTCGCTGAATCGCTCGCTCTCCTGGGTGTCGGCGATCCGGAAGAATTTGTAGAACGTTCGGAAGATCGCCCGCTCCGCTTCGATCGTGGCGAGCAGGTTGTCATGTACAGCGGTCACGTCGGTCCCTTCTCTGCCGGACGACAACACGTCGTTCGATTATCGACACGGTGCGAAGCTAGCACGGTGCCGAACACCGCCCGATGGTGTATCGCACTATTCGGTGCGACGATGTATTCCGAGCGCGGTGATCCGAATTGTTGACCGGGTATTTCGAGGTGTGAAATGTTTCGTCGTGTCGCCCGCCGTGAGTCCCACGTGAATCCGGGCAGTAGACAGAGGAATTCTGGCGTGAGCAGTGTTGTGCGTTCGAAGTCGATTCGCTGTGCCGTGGCATCCGCGGCGGTGGTCACCCTGTTCACCGGTGCCTGTGGCACCGGTGGCGAGCGAGGCGGCGATGCCGGTCCACCGAGATCCGGTGGCACGCTGCGGTTCTCGGTCGCCTCCGACGCGGGCTGTGTCGATCCCCAGCAGGTCGGTAGCAGCGACACCCTGTATTCGCTGCGCGAGACGGTCGATTCGCTGACCGACCAGGATCCCACCACCGGCCAGCCGGTGCCGTGGCTGGCGCAGAGCTGGGAGGTGAGCCCCGACGCCCGAACGTTCACCTTCCGGCTGCGACCGGACGTGACGTTCAGCGACGGCACCCCGCTGAACGCGCAGGTGGTGAAGGCGAACTTCGACGCGATCCCGAAGTTGGGCGCACTCGCCATCCTGTCCAAGGGCTATATCACCGGGTACGTCGGCACCGAGGTCGTCGATGAGCACACCGCCGAGATCACCTTCGAACAGCCCAACGCGCAGTTCCTGCAGGCGACCTCGACCGCCGCGCTCGGCCTGATCTCGACGGCCGACGCCGCGAAGACGCCCCAGCAGCGCTGCAGCGACGGTGTGATTGGCTCCGGTCCCTTCGTGCTGTCGGAATACGTTCCCAACCAGTCGATCACGATCACCAAGCGGGTCGGCTACGGGTGGGGTTCGCCGTTGTGGACCAAGCAGGGCGAGGCCTATCTCGACTCCATCGAGTTCACCGTCATTCCCGAATCCGGGGTGCGCGCGGGCAGTGTGCAGTCCGGGCAGCTCGACGTCGCCACCGGCCTCGGCCGAGCCGACGAAGCGGGATTGAAGGCGTCGGGCATCTCCCTGTTGACGCGATCGCACCCGGGCGCAGTGTTCAACCTCGGCCTCAACAACTCTCGGCCGATCCTGCGGGATGTTCAGGTGCGCAAGGCAATTCAGGCCGCGGTCGACCGACGTCAGATCGTGGAGGCGGTCTTCGCCAGCGGAACTGTGCCCGCCACGGGCATCCTCTCGCACACGACCCCCGGCTACACCGATCTGTCGGCGGATCTCGCCCTCGATGTCGCCCGGTCGAAATCGCTGCTGGACGCGGCCGGCTGGCAGGTCGGCGGTGACGGCATCCGGCGCAAGGACAACACCCGACTGAGCCTGACCGTGGTGTGGTTCAACAACTCCCAGAACACCCGGGCAGCGCTGGAACTGGTCCAGCAGCAGCTCAAGGTGGTCGGGGTGGAGTTGCAGCTGCAGGAGCTGCAGGTCACCCAGTTCCCGCAGCTGCTCGGTTCCGGTGACTTCGACGGACTGTGGGGCGGCGACCTGAGCCGGGCCGACCCCGATTGCCTGCGCACGCTGTACTCGACCCAACAGGTCAACGCCTACCGGCTGCCGCCGAGCGAGCTCGACGGACTGCTCACCGCACAGGCGGCCGAGGCCGATCCGGCCAAACGCGCGCCCCTCGTGGAACAGGCCCAGCAGCTGGTCGTGCGCAATGCCTATGTGATCCCGGTGGTGGAACTCGAGACCGTGCTCGCGGCGGCGCCGACCGTGCACGGCCTGACCTTCGAGTCGTCGAGCCGGACCCGGCTGCACGACACCTGGCGGAGCTGAACCGGCATGGGACGGTACGTGTTACGCCGCCTGGCTCAGGCGGTCGGGGTGCTGTGGGCGGCGTACACCGTGTCGTTCTTCGTGCTCGAATTCCTGCCGGGCGACCCGGTGTCGGCGATGGCGGGCGGTGGACTGAACTCCTCGCCGGTGGATCCGGCCGAGCTCGCCGCACTGCGGGCGGAGTACGGCTTCGACAAGCCCATCGTGGTGCAGTACCTCGACTATCTCGGCCGGGCGCTGGTCGGCGACTTCGGTGATTCGGTGGCCACGGGCCGGTCGGTGACCGGCACGATCGCCGCGGCGCTTCCGCCGACCTTGCAGCTCACGGCGGCGGCGCTGGTGCTCGCCGTACTGTTCGGCGGCGGTCTCGCCGTGGCGGCCACCTACACCTCGCGGCGCTGGCTACGGCAGGTGCTGCTGTCGCTGCCGCCGCTGGCGATCTCGATCCCGTCTTTCTGGGCGGGCCTGATGCTGGTGCAGCTGTTGTCTTTTCGGATCCGGCTGTTCCCCGCGTTCGGCAACGCCGGACTGGCCGGGTTGGTGCTGCCCGCGGTCACGCTGGCCATCCCGACCGGTGCGCTGATCGCTCAGGTACTGGCCAAGAGCCTGCTGACCACCCTGGACGCGCCGTTCGTGCAAAACGCTCGGGCCAAGGGAGCGAGCCGGATCCGGGTCCATCTGCGGCACGCGCTGCGCAGCGCGTCGCTGCCCGCACTCACCATCGTCGGACTGCTCGTCGGACAACTGGTGGCCAGCGCGGTCGTGATCGAGACGGTGTTCTCGCGCAACGGACTCGGGCGGGTCATGGCGGGCGCGGTGAGCGTGCAGGACATTCCGCTCGTGCAGGGCGTTGTGGTGTTCGGCGCGTTCGTCTTCGTCGTGGTGAACCTCATCGTCGACCTGATCTACCCGGTGCTCGACCCACGGATCGTGGTCGCGCGCCCGAGGAGTTACGCGTGACCGACACCGTGCTGACCGAGGCGGCCGTCATCCGAACCGTCGTCGACGAATTCGACGACGAGCACCGCACGGGTTTCGACTGGCGCAGACTGCCGCGGTTCCTGCTGTACCGGCCGGGCCTGGTGCTCTCGGTGGTGACGCTCGTACTGATCGTGCTGGCCGCGGTGTGGCCGACGCTGTTCACCGCGCGCGATCCGCTGTTCGGCGTCCCGTCGGAGATCTTCGCGCCACCCAGCGGAGAGCACTGGTTCGGCACCGACGAACTCGGCCGCGACCTGTTCACCCGCGTCGTGCACGGCACCGCGCTGTCGTTGCAAGCGACGGTGATCGCGGTGGCCGTCGCGTTCGTCGTCGGGGGCGCGATGGGCCTGGTCGCCGGGTTCGTCGGCCGCTGGGTCGACGACGTGCTGATGCGCTTCGCCGATGTGCTGCTGTCGATCCCGTCGCTGTTCCTGTCGTTGGCGCTGGTAACCGCGCTCGGCTACGGCACGGTGAAGGTGGCGATCGCGGTGGGTGTGGCCAGCGTGGCCGGCTTCGCCCGGGTGATGCGCGCCGAGGTGCTGCGATTGCGGCAAGCGGTGTTCGTCGAGGCCGCGTGGTCGTCGGGAGCGCGCTGGTACACGGTGCTCGGTCGCCACGTCCTGCCGAACGCGATCGGCCCGGTGGTCGTGCTGGCCACCTTGGATCTCGGTACCGCCGTGCTGGCGGTGTCGTCGCTGAGCTTCCTCGGCTACGGCGCGGTGCCACCGGCGCCGGAGTGGGGCTCGCTCATCTCGAGCGGCCGCAACTATCTCGCCAACGCGTGGTGGATCTCGACGATGTCGGGCCTCATGGTGGCGTTCGTCGTGCTCGCGACCAACCGGATCGCGCGGGCACTCGATGGAGAGTGGGCGAATCGTCGATGACCGGGAATCTGCTCGAAGTGCGTGGCCTGTCGATCTCCTACCGCACCAGCACCGGCCGGGTGCGGGCCGCGCGGGAGATCGATCTGGACATCGCGCCGGGCGAGATCGTCGCGCTGGTCGGTGAATCCGGCTCGGGGAAGAGCTCGACCGCGCACGCCATCACCGGATTGCTCCCTGCCGCGGGGCATATCGACGCGGGACGGATCCAGTTCGGCAGGAGGGACCTGACGAGGGCGGGGGACCGGGAACTACGCGCGATCCGTGGGGCGCAGATCGGTTTGATCCCGCAAGACCCCGGTGTCTCGCTGAATCCGGTGCAGCGCATCGGCACCCAGGTCGCCGAGGTCCTGCTCATCCACGGCCTGGCGACCCGGCGATCGGCGCCCGAGGCAGTGGTGGACCTGCTCGAACGGGCCGGGATGCCCGACCCGAGAACCCGTGCCGACCAGTATCCACACGAACTCTCCGGTGGCATGCGCCAGCGGGCGCTCATCGCGATCGCCATCGCCGCGAACCCGGCGCTGATCATCGCCGATGAACCGACCAGCGCGCTGGATGTCACCGTGCAGCGGCTCATCCTCGACCACATCACGAGCCTGACCGAAACCCTCGGCACCGCAGTACTTCTCGTCACCCACGATCTCGGCGTAGCCGCCGATCGCGCCCAAAGGATCGCGGTGATGTCGCGAGGCCGGATCGTGGAGAGCGGGCCGACCCGCGAGATACTCGACAACCCACGCGATCCCTACACTCAGCAGTTGTTGCGCAGCGTGCCCGGACGTTCCGGTGTCCGGGCCCGGCCGCGCCGACCGGGTACCGAGCCGTTGCTCGCGGTCGAGAACCTGGTGAAGGAGTTCCCGCTGCCACGCGCGAAGATCCGCGCGAAGATCGTTCGTGCCGTCGACGACGTGAGCTTCTCGCTGCACCGCGGGGAGACCTTGGCGCTGGTGGGGGAGTCGGGGTCGGGCAAGTCCACCACGGCCAGAATGATTCTGCGCCTGGCGCCGCCGACGTCGGGGCGCATCGTGTTCGACGGCGACGATGTGACGGCCGGCAAAGGCGCGCGATTGCGGGCGCTGCGGCGCCGCGCTCAGGTGATCTACCAGAACCCGTACGAGTCGCTGGATCCGCGGTTCTCGATCCAGGAGGTGATCAGCGAGCCACTGCGGGTCTTCGGCGTCGGTGACCGCGCCTCGCGTGCGGCGCGGGCGCGCGAACTGCTCGACCGGGTCGCCCTTCCCACGTCGACGCTGGGGCGCAGGCCCGCGGAGCTCTCCGGCGGACAGCGTCAGCGGGTCGCGATCGCCAGGGCGCTTGCCCTGTCGCCGGAGCTGGTGGTCTGCGACGAACCGGTCTCGGCGCTGGATGTCTCGGTGCAGGCGCAGATCCTCGACCTGTTCGCCGAGTTGCAGGCCGAGACCGGTGTGGCGTACCTGTTCATCTCGCACGATCTGGCGGTGGTGCGCCAGATAGCCCATCGGGTGGCGGTCATGAGACAGGGCCGCATCGTCGAAATCGGCACCACCGAAGAGCTTTTCGACAATCCCACCCACGAGTACACCCGTCAGCTGCTGGCAGCCATCCCCGGCGCCGACCTCGTCGAGGGCAGCTCAGGTGCCTGACAGCAGGCTCACCACGGGCGCCAGCTCGCGCGCCGCGTCGTCGTCGAGAACGATGTAGGAGATACCGAACTCGTCGCGAAGACGGCGCAGCTGATCGGCCGCCTGCGCGGGCGATCCGATGAGCAGGTTCGGGGCGTCATCGGGCATCGGCGGCCCGATGGTGCTCGTCGGGGTGCTGAAGCGCAGCGCCCGTTCGATTTCGGAAAGCCTTGGGCCCGACGCACTTTCGAGCCATCCGACCTGTCGGGTGAGCTGGTGGCGGGAGAAGGTGCTGAACGCGACGGTGTCGGCCTCGGCCGCGGCGAGTTCGGTCGCCCGTCGCCCGCCCGCGGCGAGTAGCAGCGGCACCTTCCTCGGCGGTGGAGGAACCAGTGACGTTCCGGTATTCGCGTAGTGGGTGCCGGTCGCCTCGACCCGCTCACCGCGAAACAGTGCGTTGACGATGCCCACCGACTCGGCGAGGCGCTCGAACCGAATCCGGTCGGACTCGGCCGCGATCCCGAGTTCGCCGTAGCCGATGGCGGTGTGACCGGCGCCGAGCCCGAGCTGGAAGCGCCCGCCCGACACCAGGTCCAGGGTGGCCGCTTCGCGGGCGAGGACGAACGGATTGCGGAAGTCGTTGGCCAGCACCCATGTTCCGACCTCGAGTGTGGTCGTCACCGCGGCGGCGTAGGCGAGCGCGGTCAGTGGCGCGGGCACCGGTGCGGGAAGGTCGGGCAGCAACAACGCCGAGATCCCGGTGTCCTCGGCCCACCGCGCGGTCGAAGTCCATGCCTTCGTGTCGGCGGGGGAAACGGTGACGAGGCCGAATCGAAAAGAATGGTGGCTCAAGGGGTCTCCGGTGTCCCGTAGGCGCGAAGGAAGGTGTCGACGGCAGCGGTGGCGACTGCGTGCATCTCGGCGGTGGAGACCTTGCGGGTGCCGAGCCGAGTGCGGCCTTCCATCGGGCCGGTGATCAGTACGAGGAATTGCTCGGCGGCGATCGCCGGATCGCTCGCGCGCAGGTCGCCCGACAGCGACAAGCGCGCCAACCGATCGGCGAGCGCGTCACCGAGCTGATCGGAGGTCCGGCTCACCACCACATCCATCAGATCGGGGAATTGCGCGACCTGACCGTAGGTGAGCCAGCGCAGCGACCGGGACTGCTCGGTACAACAGGACCGGATCAGCCGGTACGCCACGTCTTCCAGGGTGGCGCGCAGATTCTCACCGGGGTTGCGCAACCGCTCGATCACCGCCAGGTTCTCGGCCAGCACCGCGTCGCTCACGGCTGCGAGGGTGTGCCGGAACAGCGTTTCCTTGTCGTTGAGGTGGTTGTAGATGGTCGGTTTGGCGACACCGGCGACCTCGGCGATCTCCTGCACGCCCGCCTGCGCGTACCCGCGGCGAGCGAAGACGACGAACGCCGCATCCAGGATCGCCTGCCGCTTGTCGATCCGTCCTCGCGAGGCCGACTGTCCGGTCGGCGGTGTTGCTACAGCCATCCATGAACCATAGCTCAATCGCGTCACAAGTTTCCTCATGGGTTCATTCTTGTATACCGAGTTGCGAGTCATATGGGAGAACATTAAAGTGAACTGGCAAGTTCAATTGCTCTGTTCCATGTCGGGAGATATCTATGATGCAACCCCCCGGAGACAGGTTCGATCCGATTGCGCTCCAGCATGTTCGGCGAGGCGGCACCCGCCCGCCAGACGAACGCGGTGCAGTGATCGGGCTCGCGGCCGAGCCGTGGCTGGAGATCCTGCAGGCGCCCGACCGCAACGGGTTGACGGTCACCGAGGTATGTCGGCGATACAACGTTTCGCGCAAGAGCTACTACAGCTATCTCGCGCGCTACCGGGCACACGGCGTGGCGGGATTGGCACCGCGGTCGCGCCGCCCGAAGAGTTTTCCCGCCCGGACATCGGCCGACATCGAGGCCGTCGTGGTGCGCGTACGGCTGGACCGTCCGCAGTGGGGAGCACGCAGAATCCGGGCGCACCTGCTGCGAGTCGGTTCGACTCGTGTCCCGGCTGTGTCCACAGTGCACGCGATTCTGCGCCGCCACGGTTTGGTCGGCACCAGGTCGGACCACGAGGCGCTGTGCACAGCGATGCCACCGGCGATGCCGGAGCAATTGATGACCACACACCGGACACCTAGCCGTGCAGGGAGCTACACCTGATGACCACATCGACTTCCACGCAAGACGACGCGACCGAAGCGTTGTTCCCGCGGCGCTGGGCCGCGATGGTCGTGCTCGTCCTCGGGTTCACCCTGGACCTGCTGAACGTCACGATCGTCAACGTGGGCCTGCCTGCGATCCAGGCCGACCTCGGGGGAACTCCTTCACAGGTCGGTTGGATCGCGACGGCCTACCTGCTGGCGTTCGCGGCAGCGCTGATCACCGCGGCCCGGTTGGGTGACCTGTGGGGCCGCAAGCGGGTATTCCTCGTCGGTCTGGCCCTGTTCGCTGCCTCCGGGGCCTGGTCGGCGCTCGCGAACAGCCCGGGCGAACTGATCGCCAGCCGCGCCGCCCAAGGCGCGGCCGCGGCGATCCTGGCGCCGCAAGTTCTCTCGAGTCTGTTCGTCCTCTTCCGCGGGCCCGAGCGTGCCACTGTCCTTGGCATATTCGGTGTGGTCGCTGGACTCGCGCAAGCCGGGGGGCTGCTGCTCGGTGGTGTGCTCGTCACCGCGGACGTCGCCGGTCTGGGGTGGCGAGCGATTTTCTGGATCAGCGTCCCGGCGTCCCTCATCCTGCTCGGCCTCGGCGCCTGGCTGGTCCCGGAGAACCGTGGCGAAGGTGCGCTGCGGCCACGATGGCTCGCTGCGATCGGCCTGACCGCGGGGTTGGTCGCCATCGTGTTCCCGCTGTTGGAGGGCCGCACCTACGACTGGGCGCCGTGGATCTGGCTGCTGCTGGTCGCGGGCATCGCCGCGGTAGCGCTCGTCGCCATCGGCGAGAATCGCGATGCCGCCGGTCGGGCCGGCGCGCTCTTGCCGCTGGAGCTTCTTCGCGCGCGCATCAGCAGCGTCGCACTCGTCGTTCAGCTGGTCGCCTTCGCCGCCTTCAGCGGATTCTTGCTCGTCTTCGTCCTCTGGCTCCAAGAAGGCCAGGGCTACACCGCACTGCGAGCCGGCGTCGTGACCGTCGCGTTCTCCGTCGGTGGATTGGCGGTCGCCCCACTGGTGGGACGGCTCACCATGCAATTCGGCCGATACGCCGTTGTCGCGGGCACCCTTTTCGGCGCCGTCGGTACCTTGGCGGTACTGGGCGCGGCACTGACCGCGACCACCGATGTCAATCCGTGGCTGCTCGCGCCTGGACTGTTCGTCGTCGGTGTCGGCATCAACCTGGTTCAGCCTCCGTTGACTACCTTGTTCCTGTCGACGGTCCCGACGCGCTACGCGGGGTCGGCGTCGGGAATCTGGACTACCGGCCAACAGTTCGGTGGTGCAGTGGGTGTCGCTTCCTTGAGCGCCATCTTCTTCGGTGTTGCCGCCAGTGACGGCTACCGCAGCGCTTTGACGGCCTGCGCGTTCACGATCAGCGCAGCGCTGGTGGTCAGCGCGGCACTCTGCTTCGCGTTGCCTTCCCCGGCACCTACGCCAGAAGCGGCCGAGCCCGTCGTCGAGAACGCCGAATCGTAGCGCTATGACCGAGATCGGGCCGTCCGCTCGGTGTCGGCGGGGCTCTGCGGCCGGGATCGACTAGTGAACGGGCACTGAGAGATTCGCAGACGAGAGCTGAGGCCGTCGGGGCGACAACCTACCTGCTCGTTGACGGTCGTCATGTGTCCCGGGGCACCGGCTCTCGCTGCCAGATTCCAGGTGCTTGACTCTCACGTGGCGTCAGGCTGCATAGTCGGTGTCGTGGAGGAGCACCTGACCGTGGGGCGCGTAGCCGAGTTGGCGGGCGTGAGCGTTCGCACCTTGCATCACTATGACGAGATCGGGCTGGTTCGGCCGTCGATGCGGACTGCAGCCGGGTATCGGGCGTACTCGGCCGGTGACGTGGAGCGACTACGCGAGGTACTTGTATACCGCCGCTTGGGTTTCGGGCTGCGGGAGATCGCGGACCTGGTCGGCGACCCGTCCACTGACGCGGTCGCACATTTGCATCGACTCCGTGGTCTCTTGCTGGAACGGCGCGAACACACCGATGCCATGATCGCCGCCATAGATCGAGAACTCGAGGCACGGGCGAAGGGAGTCATGGTGGGTCCAGAGGACCAACTGAAGACGTTCGGCGCACAGCTCTACGACGCGATCGGCGGCGCCTACACCGCCACACGGCGCACTGACCCTCGCATCGCCGCGCAGATCTGGGACGGGCTCGGTGACGCGCAGACGGTGCTGAACGTTGGGGCCGGAACCGGGTCCTACGAGCCCTCCGACCGGGAGGTGACCGCAGTAGAACCGTCGGCGGTCATGCGCGCGCAGCGCCCCGCCGGCTCAGCACCGTGCGTGGCTGCCGCAGCCGAAAGACTGCCGTTCGCCGACCAGTCCTTCGACGCGGCGATGGCCGTGTCCACCGTCCACCACTGGCGCGACCCGATCTGCGGGCTGCGCGAAATGCGGCGTGTGGCCCGCCGGGTGGTGGTGCTCACTTTTGATGCTTGCGAGCCCGGGTGGCAGGACCGGTTCTGGCTGACTCGCGACTATCTGCCAGAGTTCGGCGACCTCCTTGCAGACTTCCCCTCGCTTGCGGCAATGGCCGAGCCGATCGGCGCCATCGCGGAGCCGGTGCCCATTCCGTGGGACTGCACCGATGGTCTGTTCGAGGCGTACTGGCGTCGGCCAAGGGCGTATTTGCAGGATCATGTTCGCCGTGCGGTATCGACCTGGACGAGGGTCGGACCGGAGGCCGAGCATCGGGCGGTGCGCAGCCTGAGCGACGACCTGGCCTCGGGGCGGTGGGCCGCGCGTAACGGTGATCTCACCGGTCTCGACATGGCAGATCTCGGCCTTCGGTTGCTTATAGCCTGAACGCAGTATGGGAGCTGCATGACGGCCATAGACAGCGCCCAACCGCGCCCGCGCAACCAGGTGGCATCGTCGACGTCAATGGCATCGCGGAAACCTCATATCGCGGACCGGACCTGTGTATCGCGTTGTGAGCGTGTCGATTCGAAGTGGAGACGAGGTAGGACCCGGTCCCTATGGTGGATCGATGGCATCGGTTAAGCAGATCCAAGTCACCTTCGATTGCGCAGAACCTGAGCGTGTTGCTCGTTTCTGGTCGGAGGTGTTGGGGTACGAGCACCGGGGCTCGGCCTGTATCGATCCCTCAGGTGTGGGCCCTCGCCTGTACTTCCAGCGTGTGCCCGAGGGGAAGGTCGTGAAGAATCGGGTGCATCTCGACGTGCGGGTCGGCACCGGGCTTGTGGGTGAGGAGCGCGTGGCTGTACTCGAGTCCGAATGCGCTCGATTGGTCACGCTCGGCGCGGCACGTGTGCGACTACTGCGTGCCGATGGTGTCAATGAGTCGTGCCTGGTGATGCAGGACGTCGAGGGCAACGAGTTCTGTCTCGACTGAGCAGCCGAGTACCGGGGCGCCTCGACGTCGGCCAGGGTCTGTGCGATCGGCGCATATGGTCGGGAGGTCGGTTGGCGACGTAGGTTGCTGCTGTGGGTGTTGATACGAAGTGCCCACAGCAGCAACACAACTCAGGCGTCGGCGGGTACGTTGGCCGATCGTAGGTCGGGTAGGCCGAGGTTGTCGCGCAGCGTGGTTCCGGTGTATTCGGTGCGCAGGACGCCGCGGTCCTGGAGTAGCGGGACCACGTGGTCGACGAATTCGTCCAGGCCGGTCGGGACGAGGTGCGAGCCGAGGATGAAGCCGTCGGATCCATCGTTGCCGACGAATTCGTCTATCTTCTCCGCGACCCGGGCCGGTGTTCCGACGATCGGCCCGCGTTCGAACTGATCGATCACCGTCTCGCGCAGCGTCAGCTTCTTGGCCTCGGCGACCTCACGCAACCGCTGGACCGTGCCGAATCGATCCTGGTGCAGAAACGCGCGGCCCTGAATGAACGCAGGCGCGTCGGGATCGGGGTCGATATCGGGAATCGGACCCTCGGGGTCGTAACCGGAGAGATCGCGGTTCCAGATCTGTTCGAGCAGGATCAGCGCGGTCTGTCCGGTGACCTGTTCGTTGCGGATCGCGTGGTATTTCTCGATCGCTTCGGCCTCGGTGTCGCCGAGGACGAAACTCGCCGAGGGCAGGATCTTGATGTCATCGGCCGAGCGTCCGGCGGCTACCGCGCGAGCCTTGATGTCGCGGTAGAAATCCGCCGCTTCGGGCAGTTTGCCGTACGGGGAGAAGATGGCGTCGGCATTGGCCGCGGCGAAATCGCGGCCCTGCGGTGAGACACCGGCCTGCAGAATCACCGGCCTGCCCTGCGGACTGCGTGGGACCGTGAACCTGCCCGCGATGTCGAATTGCTTGCCCTGGACGGCGAACGTGCCTGCATCGGGCCGGGCGAGGAATTGCCCGGTTTCCTTGTCGGCGACGATGTCATTGACATTCCACGAATCCCACAGTGCGCGCACGGCATTGAGGGTCTCTTCGGCACGCACGTAGCGGTCGGCCGGGTCGAGGAAGCCGCCGCGGCGGAAGTTCTGTCCGGTGAAGGCGTCGAAGGAGGTGACCACGTTCCACGCGGCGCGACCACCGGAGAGATGATCGAGGGTGGCGAACTGGCGGGCCAGTTCGTAAGGCTCGTTGAAGGTCGCGTTGATGGTGCCCGCGAGGCCGAGATGTTCGGTGACCGCGGCGATAGCGGCCAGCACCCCGAAGGTGTCGGGGCGGCCGATGATGTCCTGGTCGAAGATCTGGCCTGCGCGTTCACGCAGGATGAGACCTTCGGCGAGGAAGAAGAAGTCGAACTTGCCGCGTTCGGCCGTGCGCGCGGTGTGTTCGAAAGAGCTGAAATCGATTTGGCTGCCCGCCCGAGGGTGCCACCAGGCGGTGTGGTGGTTGACGCCGCCGAGGTAGGCGCCGAGGATGACCTGCTTACGGGGTGTACTCATCGGTGGGACCTCACACTCTGGCGTAGCGGTTGGGCACGGTGGTCGACAGACCGAGCAGTCCGCGCAGGGAATCCTCGGGGTAGCTGGTGCGGAACACTCCGCGATGCTGCAGGGCAGGCACGAGTCGTCCTACGATCGCGGCCAGGTCATCGACCGCGACCCCGGGTCGCAGCCGGAACCCGTCGACGCCCTGGGTGTCCCAGTCGATGAGCAGATCGGCGAGCTCCTCGGCGCTGCCGGTGAAAAGGGCTGCGTCGGAGCTGAATTCGGCACCGGACTGATCGTTGAGCCGGGCGAGGCGCTGCGCGCCGCTCTCGTCGTCGGTGTCGAGGAAGACGACCAGGTCGGCGTATACCCGCAGTGGTTCGCCCACCCTGGTCGCGCCGGCGGTCGCGACCTGCCGCAGGATTCCCGTCGGTCCGTGCTCGCGCGTGGGTGTGATGAAGACGAGATCTGCTGCCGCAGCGGCGAACTCGTAGACGCGTGGCGCGTGGCCCAGTGCGGTGACCACTGGTTGACCCTGTGGTGGGCGCGGGGTGATGGCGGGACCGCGCACGCTGAAGAAGCGGCCTTCGAAGTCGATGTAGTGCAGTTTGTCGCGGTCGATGAAGCGGCGGGTGGCGACGTCGCGGATCTCGGCGTCGTCCTCCCAGCTGTCCCACAGGCGCCGCACCACTTCGACGGCGTCGGTGGCCTCTTCGAACAATGCTTCGGCGTATTCGGGAAGCTTGCCGGTCGCGATGATCTCGGCGAACTCGGCGGGTGTCGGTTCGGTGATCTCGCGGCGCCCGAAGTGCTCGGCTTCCTCGGCACCGGCCGAGACCCTGACCTGCCAGCCCGCGCGACCACGTGAGGTGTAGTCGAGGGTGGCGATGGCGGTGGAGACATGGAACGGTTCGGTGTGGGTGGTCGTCACCGTCGGGATCAGGCCGATGTGTCGGGTGATCGGGGCGAGTCGAGCGGCGATGAGATGTGCGTCGAGCCGGGCACGGACCTGGTCTACGGCGTCATCGCCGCGGGTGTGCACTGGGCCGGGGACGCGCAGGCTGTCCTCGATCGTGACGAAGTCGAGCAGGCCACGCTCCGCGGTGGTGACCAGGTCGGTCCAGTATGCGGCGGTGAACAATTCGGTGGGCCGCGAGTTCGGTGCTCGCCAGGCGGCCGGGTGCCAGCCCGCGCCGTCGAGCGCGACACCCAGGTGCAGTGGGTTCGGTGCC
This sequence comes from Nocardia sp. A7, assembly GCF_046549215.1. Classification (NCBI taxonomy): domain Bacteria; kingdom Bacillati; phylum Actinomycetota; class Actinomycetes; order Mycobacteriales; family Nocardiaceae; genus Nocardia; species Nocardia sp. A7. The sequence goes on from NZ_JAJPWE010000002.1 coordinate 1,112,502, forward strand.
ATCGTCTGCCATTTCTGTGGTTCGGTGAACGGTCCCTGGTGCAACGCTCGATGCCGGGCACCGTGTTGTGGGGCGGGTAGGAGCGGCGCAGTCGAAGGATGGGCAACGCCTCGATGTCGGCAACGATCACAGGTGGCCAGCGGGGGTGCTGGGTGATCGGGACCGGCCCGCTGCGGCGACGTCAACCGTTGAATTCAGCCCGATCGACGGGAAATAGGCCGCCGCCTGCAGTTGGTCCGCGAGGGTCGCGTTTCTATGGCTGGTGGTGGATGGGGTCGATCCAATGCACGGCTTCGGGCTTCTCGATCGGCTCGATCTCGAGATTGACGACGACGGCTTCGCTGTCGCTGCGCACGAGCACGCATTCCAGGGATTCGTGGGTACTGGCGTTGATCTCCTGGTGCGGGACATACGGTGGCACGAAGATGAAGTCGCCCGGCCCGGCCTCGGCGACGAATTCCAGCTGCTCGCCCCATCGCATCCGTGCGCGGCCGCGGATCACGTAGATGACACTTTCGAGTGCGCCGTGATGGTGGGCGCCGGTCTTGGCATCCGGATGAATCGTGACGGTCCCGGCCCAGATCTTCTGCGCGCCGACCCGGGCGAGATCGATCGCGGCCGCCCGCTCCATCCCGGGTGTCTGCGCGGTGTTCGGATCGAGCTGATCCGCCTTGATCACCCGGACACCGTTGTGCCGCCAGTCCTCGGCAGTCATGGTTGCGCTCCTCCAGTTCCACTCGCTTCGAGCTGCATCGCCGAATGCGGGTCGATGTCGATGTCGGGTCTGCACCCGCAGGACTCGCCCCGATCGAGGGTGACGGGCATCGGGGTGCGCTCCACGGAGTCATCTGTGGTCGCGCGATCGAGAACGTCGGCGATCGCGTGCTGCGCGATGATCTCGATGGGTTGTTGCGCCGAGGTAAGGGTGATCTGTCCGAAGTTCTGAGTCGTACCGGCGTCGAATCCGACGATGCGGATGTCGCCGGGCACACGCAGGCCCGCATCGGTGACCGCGCGCATGGTCGCGGCAGCTTGCCCATTCGTGCCGACCACCAGACCCTGTGGGGGAGGACTGCCTGAAGCGAGATGGGCGCTGACTGCGCGGTAGGCGCCCTCGGGGGTCAGATCCGTGTGGATCAGGGTGCCGGAGCCGGTGATCGAGACGAAGCCTTCATAGCGCTGCGCGACGGTTTCCCGGTCACCGTATTCGACATCGTCGGCGGTGAATCCGCCGACGAAGGCGATGTCGTGGCAGTGGTGGACCTCGGCGAGGTGGGCGGCCGCCAGCCTGCCTGCCGCGACATGGTCGGCGCAGACCAGCGGTGTCGGGGCGTCGACCGGTCCGCGTCGGCTGTGCACCCAGGCGACGGGCACGCGGGCGCGGCGGCAGGACTTACTGATTTCGGGGGTGTTGACCGCGCCGACCACGATCAGTCCCTCGATGCCGACGTCAGTGAACGCCGCGGCGAACTCGAGTTCGCGGTCGGGGTCGTATCCCGTGTTGCCGATCATGGTCAGGTGATCGCGGACGCGCGCCTCGATCTCGAGTCGCCCGGCCAGCGCGGCATACAGCGGCAGTGTGAGATCGGGTACCAACAGACCGAGTTGACGCCACTTGCGTGGTCGTCGCAGTGCTCTGGCGTTGCGGTCGGGGCGATAGTGCAGCTCGTCGGCGGCGGCGAGAACCTTGGCGCGCAAGGCATCCGACACCGGCCGCGGCCCGTCGTTGAGGACGTAGCTCACCGCGGCGGTCGAGACGCCGGCCAGTGCTGCGACATCGGCGAGAGTGGGCCGTTTAGTGGTCACATTCGCTCCAGTATCGCAGCCCCCGCCGGAGGCCGTTCGGGTTTTGTTCATGCGGATTCCTACCCTATCCGGCGCTCGAATCCTGATTACGCTAATCGATTAGACACGTTACGAGCGCGACCCGGTGCCGCAACATACGACAGGTGAAGTAGACAACATGTCCCACACACGACTCAGCGGAGTCACCCATCACGAACCCGACAACGCCTACGACAGCTATGTCCTGTTCACCGGTGCCGACTCGATCACCCGCCTGATCGACCTGGCAGGCACCGTCGTTCGGCAGTGGCCGTTCACCGGGGTCCCGCCCCGGATCATCGACCCGGCGCTCAACGGCGGCCGCATCGGTGACATCGGAGTTCAGCTCAGCGAGAGCGGCGACGCGCGGGGCGGCATCTACGCCAACGGAACTGTCGGCCAACTCGATTGGCAGGGGAACACGGTGTGGGAATGGGGGAGCCAGGCGCCCGGCGGCGCCGCACGTCAGAATCACGACTGGGAACTGCTGCCCAACGGCAACCGGCTGTTGCTCGTCACCGTGCCACGGGTGGTGCCCGATCTCGGCGAAGCGACCGTCGGTGATCAAGGACTGTACGAGGTCGATCCCGACGGCGCCATCGTGTGGCAGTGGCTCGCCGGTGACCACCTGCACGAGTTCGGCTTCACCGAACTCGGGTGGCAGGCGCTGCGCGCCACCGCAGCCCGTGATCCCGAAGACCCGTGGGGCTACCTGGAAATGAACAGTGCGAAATCGCTGGGCCCCAATACCTGGCACACCCAGGACCCCGACACGGTCTTCCATCCGGACAACATCGTCGTCAGCTTCCGCAAAGCCAATATCGTCGCCCTGATCGACAGGGCATCCGGCTCGATCGCCTGGAAACTCGGCCCGTATTTCGACGCCGTTCCCGGCGCCCAGCATCAGCGCATCAGCGTGCACAAGGTACCGCGCCCGGTCGACCAGATCTCGGGCCAGCACAATCCGCACATGATCGCGCCCGGCCTGCCGGGTGCGGGCAACATCCTGGTCTTCGACAATCAGGGTGGTGCCGGGTATCCGCCTGCGCCGCTGGGTATCTACGCGGGATCGCGAGTGCTCGAGATCGATCCGACCACCGAGCAGATCGTCTGGCAGTACACCGCCGAGGACTCCGAGCGGCCGCCGTGGACGTTCTTCAGTTCCTTCGTCAGCAACGCTCAGCGACTGCCCAACGGCAACACCCTCATCACCGAGGGAATGCGGGGCCGGTTGTTCCAGGTGACCCCGGAGGGCGCGGTGGTGTGGGAGTACCACAGCCCCTATGAGGGCTACGGCGTCGCCGGTGAGCCCGAGGTTCGCGTACCTCGCGTGCCCGGAGTCGACCGACTCTCGTTGACCCCGTTGGTGTATCGGGCTCAGTCGGTTCCCTTCGAATGGGTTCCCGACCTCGCCGCGGAATCCGCGAACAGCTGACCCGACCACGTCGCCGCCGGTGCGGGCAGCCCGCTCGTGCTGACACAGAACCGAAGAAAGGACGACGAGGTGACAACCAGCGTGGGAACCAAGACAGCATCCGATCCACCGGCAACCTCGAAACGCAACGCACGACGCCCACACCACACCGGCACATCAACGTGGATCGCCCGCGCGAAGGCACTGGCGTGGACGATCACCGGGCTCGGTCTGGCCGCCCTGGTGTGGTCGCTGGTCGCGGCAGGTGGGCAATTCCCGGACGAGCTGTTTCCGGCCTTACCCGAGATCGGGCGAGCCGGGTACAGCATGTGGCTCGACGGCATCTTGGCCGACGACATCATCGCCAGCTTGCGCCGTGCCGCAACGGGATTCGTCATCGGCGCGCTGGCAGGCATCGCCGCGGCGGTCCTGACCGCGAACACCACGACCGGACGCAAACTGCTGCAACCGGTCCTGCGGTTGCTCTCGCCCATTCCGACGATCGGACTGGTCCCGCTGGCGATCCTGTGGTTCGGGCTCGGCGAGGACAGCAAGGCGCTGGTGATCGCGCTCGGCGTTTTCGTACCGGTGTGGATCAACAGTCACGCCGGCTTGTCGGGCACTCCACAGGACTACCTGCAAGCCGCGCGCTGCCTGGGCGCCGGGCGGCGTCAGACGCTTTTCGGGATCGTGTTGCCCGAAGCGGCGCCCGACATCGTCTCCGGACTGCGTGTCGGTGCCGCGATGTCGTTCGTCCTCATCGTCGTTGCCGAAATGACGGGAACGACCGAGGGCATCGGCTATCGCATCTACCAGTCGCAGATGTTCTCCCAAGCCGACCGGGTGATCGCGTGCCTGATCGTGCTCGGCATCATCGGCGCCGTCTGCGACCTGGCGATCGCCTCGCTGACCGCGCCGCTGACGAAATGGTCGGAAAAGGAGCACTGAGATGGCACTACACACCCACGACCTCGTCGTTCAGTACCCCGGACAGTCGGCCCCGACGCTCAACGGGATCAGCATGTCGATCCCCGACGGCTCGTTCACCGTGCTGGTCGGCGCCTCCGGCAGCGGCAAGTCGACCCTGCTGCACTGTCTTGCCGGTCTCATCACCCCCACCACTGGGACGGTGACCGACAACGACACGCCGGTACTGGCCCCGGATCCGCGCCGTGGCATGGCCTTTCAGCGCGATGTGCTGTTTCCGTGGATGTCGGTGGCCGACAATATCGAGTTCACCCTGCGGGCGCGGGGTGTTCGCGCCCGGGAACGACCGGCGCGCGTCGTCGAACTTCTCGATGTTGTCGAGCTGCCCGATGGAGTCGGCGCACGCCGTCCCAGCGAACTGTCCGGCGGCATGCGACAGCGAGTGAGCATCGCCCGCATGCTCGCCGGCGAGCCCACCGTGATGCTGATGGACGAACCCTTCGCGGCACTGGACGCGCTGACGCGCCTGAAAATGCAGGACCTGGTCATCGACCTGTGGACCAGATATCACCGCACCGTCGTGTTCGTCACCCACGACATCGACGAAGCGATCCGGCTGTCCGACACCGTCAGCGTGCTGCGTGACGGCCACATCGTCGAACACCTCGCGAATCCCTTGACCCGGCCGCGTCATTCGGACGCACTGGCCGAACAACCCGGCTACAGCCAGATCCGCAAGCTCCTGCACCACGAGCTCGGCATCGACCACGCCATCGCCTGACCCACCTTTCGAGCTAGGACACATCGTGAAGAAATCTCTCCGACGCACCGTTGCCGCGGCCTTGGCCGTACTCGCCCTCTCGGGCGCTACCGCCTGCGGCGAAGCAGGCAACACCGATCCCGCTACGCTCACCGTCGGATTCGTCGTCGACCCGTCCTGGGCTCAGATACCCGTCGCCGACCGGCTGGGGCTGTTCGGCAAGCACAACGTCAAGGTCGAAGTCATCAACTTTCCCTCCGGGGTCGAAGCACTGCAGGCGGTCGCCGCCGGACAGGTCGACATCGCCACCGCCGCCGATGTGCCCACCTCCGCCGTACTGACCCGGTCACCGTTGCTGCGGATCGTCGGTGACGGCTCACGCTGGCAGGGCTCGCGCATCGTCGCCCGACGGAGCGCAGGCATCAACGACGTCGCGGACCTGGCGGGCAAATCCATCGGCACACCATTGGGCACCAGTGCCGCGTATTTCGTCGCGAACACCTTGGCGCACAACGACATCGCGGCGAACCTGGTTCAGGTGGCCCCCTCGGCGATGGTCACCGCGGCCACCCAACGCGACGTCGACGCGGTGTCGATCTTCCAGCCCTACCAGGCCCAGGTCATCTCCGCGCTCGGCGCCGACGCAGTCGAACTGTCCGGCGGCAGCTACAACCAGCACAGCCTCTACCTGGCCACGCAGGACGCCGTCACCCGCAAGGCCGACGCCGTGACCTCGTTCTTCGCGGCCCTGTCCGACGCGAGCGAGCAGTTGAAGGCTCTCGCGGATCCCGCCGTCGAGGCGGTCTCGGCGGCCACACAGCTGCGTCCCGACCTGCTGCGCACTGTGCTTCCGCAGTTCGACTTCACGCTGCAATTGCCGCCCGCGCTTCCGGGCAAGCTCGACGAGCTGGGACGATGGGCCGAGAGCCAAGGCAAGATCAAAGCCGGTACCCCGCTGCCGGACTACGCGACGCTGATCGACAACCGCTTCCTTCCGGTGAGCAAGTGACCGGCGCCCGCTGCCGACCGCGAAACGGTTGACCGGGCCGTCGCCCTGATCGACCAGCCGGCCGAGGACCTCGAGCTGAAGTGTGTGCGGGACTATCGTTTGAAGGCGTCTTTGACCTTGGCGGCGGCCAGTTTGAGGTTGCCCCTGGCTTGGTCGGCACGGCCTTCGGCCTCGAGGCGTTGGTTACCAACCGCTCGACCGATCACCTTCTTCACCTTGCCCTTGGTGGCCTCAGCTGAATACGCGAGCTTCTTGCTGATACTCATGGTTGTGCGCTACTCCTCGAGCGGTCAGCCACCGAATACTCACTGACACATGACGATGACAGGCGGCCGACGGCCGCTGCGGATGACACCAGTCAACGCGGCGATCGGGTCGGTGTCAACGATGTTGCTGTGTGCCAGAACCGGATTCGTTCTCGTGGATGCGCGTGCGGCGAACGTCTCGGTTCGGAAAGAGTCCGTCCCACAGTCTTGTCGGGGTGCGTTCGGGATCCATCAGGTCGTTTTCGGCCAGGAGGCTGTCCTCGTTCGCGACGGTTTCGGGGTCGAATCGGATCAGGGTTCGGCCGTCGCCGCGCAGTGCTTCGACGGTGCGTACGAGCGAGGATGTTTCGGCGAGGGTGGCGTCGAACTTCGCGGGGTCGGCGTCGAGGTGTTCGCAGAGCAGTCGGCGGCGGATGCCGAGAATGGTGTCGCGGAGGAGTTCGCCGTCGGCGGTTGTCGGGGTGACCTCGACGGCGAGATCGCATTCGGTGTCGAAGCCCATCGACCGATTGTTGAGGTTCGATGATCCGACCCGCAGGAGCCGGTCGTCCATCACCAACACCTTGGCGTGGACGTAGATGGGCGCACCGGCGGCGGTGACCGGGTAGTAGACGCCGAGCCGGTTGTTGATATCGGCTTCCCACAGCAGATGCAGGAGGCGTCGGCGGGCGCCGTCCATCGCCGCTTGTTCGAGCCAACCGTCGGCGTGGCGGGGGAGTACCAGCACGATCTCCGGGCCGTTCGGTTCGCGCAGGCGGGCGGCGATCGCCTCGGCGATGGTGCGCGACCCCAGGTACTGGCTCTCGATGTAGAGCGAGCGGGTGGCGCCCGCGATCGCCGCGCGATACAGCGCCTCGATCTCGCGGACCTCGGTGCGGTCGGCGAGCTCGGGGAGGGTGCGGGCGATCCCCACGTCGACGGACCGCATCGTCGGCTCCAGGTCTTCCGGCCACGGTCCGTCGCCGGTGATCTCGTCGATCGGGGGCAGTTCTTGCCCAGTGGCCGATTTCCATCTGGTGGCGGCCAGTTCGGCGATCGCCTTCGCCGCGGCACCGTCCACGGCGGTGGTCGCGTCGTGCCACGGGCCGTAACGGTTGCCGTTCGGGGCGGTTCGGTAGGTGTTGTCGTCGTGATGGTCGCTGGTGTCCCAGCGGTCGACGGTCATGTCGATGCCGCCGCAGAACGCGAGTTGGTCATCGATCACGATGATCTTCTGATGGTGCGCCGAGCCGATGGGGTGCGCGCCGTCCATTTCGAAGTGCAGTCGTCGGTCGGTCATCCAATTGACGACAAAGATCGGCGTCATCCCCCGGCCGATCGCGGCGAACGCACCGACATTCCATTTCAGCAGGTAGATCTCGAGATCGGGACGTTGTTTCGGCAGCCAGGACAGGAATTTGCCGAGCCGATCGGGCCCCTGCAGGGTCTGGCCCTGCGGTTCGAACTTGATCCGGGTGTCGAAGTCCCAGCCGATCAGCACGATGCGTTTGCGAGCCCGCAGCATCGCGGCCTTGGCATAGCGGAAATAGTCCGCCGCGTCGATGATGCAGGCCAGGCGATCTGCCTGGGCGATCTGCCAGCAGGTTTCGCCGGGAGTGAGGATTTGTCGCGCGTCGCTCATGTGTCGTTCAGTCCAGTCCCGTCGATCGGCACCCGTCCCCGCAGGTGAACGACTCACAATACTGGGTGGGCTGCCGCCAACGAAAAGTCCGAGGCGGGCAGTGTGCCCCACCGCACTTTCCGTCCGTCAGTACAGCTGTTCCCGCGCAGGCTCCGAGTCGGCGTGCGTTTGCGGTCGAGGAGCTGGATGGTGTGTGGCTCTCAGGGCGTATCCAACACACTGGCCGGAACCCCGTAGGGCAGGAACCGCACCCGTCGGCGATCGTCGGTGTTGTCGCGATGTGCCCGTAGAGCCTTGAGCTCGGTCGGAAATACCTGGTCGACCCGAGCCTGGCCGAGGTCGTCGATGCTGAAGATCGCCCACACCCCCGCGCCGGTCTCACCGGTGGTCTCACCCTCGGGCCCCGGCGGACGTGGCCGCTCCGGCTCGAAGAACTGACCGAACAATGACGTCAATGAACCGACGCCGACCTGATCTACACGATCCAGATACCCGCCTGCTTTTCCGAGCAGCCCCCGGAGTTCGGTTTCCGCCCCGCGCAGTGCACGCTCGAAATCTTCCGGATCGAGGCCGAATGGTCCGTTGGTTGCCATCGCATGTGCTCCTGGGGACGAGTTGGACGCTAGCCCTCAGTGTCCTCGCGAAACGACGACTTCGCCACGTCGGCCTTGCACTGGCTCGACGCCGACACGACCGGCCGTGCGAATTTCACCTGCGTCAGAGGCCCGAGCTGAGAATGGCCCGGACGAACGTGTCGGTTGATTCGGTCAGCTCCGCGACCGTGCCTGCGGCGAGGACCCTGCCCTCGTGCAAGATCACCATGCGGTCGGCGAAGCCGCTGTGGGCCAGCATGTGGACCTCGTTGCTGACCACGAGCACTGCCGCACCGGAGTCGGCGTAGTCGCGCAACGATTTCCACACCGCGTATGCCGTCCCCATATCGAGGGAGTTGGTCGGTCCGTCTGCGATGAGGATGGGTGGGGCGGGCAGCAGCGCGGCGGCGAGTGCGGCGCGTTGGATCTGCCCGCCTGAATGTTGATGGGGGAGAAGGTCCAAGGCGTCGGCGGGATACTGCGCAGCGGTGCACGCTCGCTCGACACTCCACGCTCGGTGGCGCATTTGCAGCGTCTGCAACTGTTCGCCGACTGCCTTGTCGGTGTCGAAAGTGGTCACACCTTCTTGCGGCACGTAGCCGACAACGCGCTCACCCAGTGACTGCCAGTGCCGACCGTCGACAGTCTCACCGTTGATCGAGATGAGCCCCTGTTGGTGCGCGGTGCTCGGCAATCGACCGGTGAGAGCTGAAGCGACCATTGTCTTTCCGGCGCCGGGTCCGCCGAGCACGGCGGTGATTCGACCGGGAATTACGGCGACATCGACGTCTGTGAGCACCGTTTCGCTCCAGCGGCCGGTGTTGATGCGGACCGTGAGGCCGGACAGTTCTGCGGTCATCGTCCTAAGGGAACGTTAGGAACCGCCCGTGCGGCTTCCTTTCGGCTTGTGACAGCCGACACAGTGGTCTGCGACGGTGCAAAGCCGCGCCGATAGAGGAGGGTCCAAGGTGACAACGGCACAGGCCGGTGGTGAACGGCGAGTAGTGGCGAACGTGCTGCGCGGCTCGATCGGCAACCTGGTCGAATGGTACGACTGGTACGTCTACGCCGCGTTCAGCGTGTACTTCGCGAAAGCGTTCTTCCCCGACGGCGATCCCACGGCGCAGCTTCTGTCGACGGCGGCGGTCTTCGCGGTCGGGTTCATCATGCGCCCGATCGGCGGCTGGGCACTCGGGCGCTACGCCGACCGGTTCGGCCGTCGTTCCGCCCTCACCCTGTCGGTGACGGTGATGGCCGCCGGCTCGCTGATGATCGCGGTGACACCCGGATTCCAGACGATCGGTATCGCGGCGCCGGTGTTGCTGCTCATGGCGCGGCTGCTGCAAGGACTGTCGGTGGGCGGCGAATACGCCACCAGCGCCACCTATCTGTCGGAGGTCGCGTCGCCGGGCAAGCGCGGCTTCTACTCGAGCTTCCAGTACGTGACGCTGGTCGCGGGTCAACTCGTCGCACTCGGGGTGCAGATCGTGTTGCAGCAGCTGCTCACGTCGGAGCAGATGTACAGCTGGGGCTGGCGCATTCCGTTCCTGATCGGCTCCGGCGGCGCGATCGTGGTCATGCTGCTGCGGCGCGGCATGGACGAGTCGGACTCGTTCAAGTCCATGGAGAAGACGTCCGGGACCGGCGAAGCGGCCGCGAGCAGTTCCCGCGGTTCGCTGCGGGTCCTGCTGCAATACCCCAGGGAATGCCTGCTGGTGGTCGGCCTGACCCTGGGCGGAACCGTGGCGTTCTACACCTACACGACCTACATGCAGAAGTTCATGATCAATACCTCGGGCATCTCCAAGGACACCGTGGCCTGGATCAACTTCGTCGCGCTGCTGGTCTTCGTGGTGCTCCAGCCGATCGCTGGTGGTCTGTCGGACCGGATCGGCCGACGCAAACTGCTCATCTTCTTCGGTGTCGCGGGCACGGTGCTGACGGTGCCGATCATGACGATGCTCGCGCACACCTCCAACGCGCTGGCGGCCTTCGGCCTGATGATGCTCGCACTGGTGATCGTCACCGGCTACACCTCGATCAACTCGATCGTGAAGGCGGAGCTGTTCCCCACCAAGATCCGCGCGCTCGGTGTCGGTCTGCCGTACGCGCTGACCGTGGCCATCTTCGGTGGTACCGCCGAGATGATCGCCCTCGCGCTGAAGAAGGCGGGCCTGGAGTCCCTGTACTTCTTCTACGTCGCCGGATGTATCGCGATCTCGCTGATCACCTACTACTTCATGCGGGAGACCTCGGCCGAGTCGACCATCGAGGCCGAAATCGGTGTCGATGCCGAGCCGGGTGAGCAGGATCGGGCGATGGCCGCCGTGCGTGGCTGACCGTCCGGAAAACGCGCCGGTCCTGCCGCTATGGGAGGATCGGCGCGTGCGGCTTGCGGTGGTCGAAGACGACGACGGAGTGGGCGACGCCCTGGTAGAGGCGCTCACCGCGCGCGGCTACCGGGCCGGGCGGATGCGTCGTGGCGCCGACCTGCTCATCGCCCACCGCGACTACGACGCCGTGCTCCTCGACCTCGGCTTGCCCGATGCGGACGGGCTCCAGATCCTGCGTCAGCTGCGTGAGGTCAGCACCATCCCGGTGCTGATCCTGACCGCCCGCAGCGATGAGCGCTCCATCGTGCGCGGCCTGCGCGGCGGCGCCGACGACTATGTGGTCAAACCACCACGGATCGCCGAGCTGATGGCACGGTTGGAAACCGTCCTGCGCCGAGCCGCGGCCGTTGCCCAGCAGGCCAGGACCGAAGTCGTCACCGGCGATGTCCGGGTGGATCTGCGCGCCAGGGTCGTCGAGGTGGCAGGCACCCCGATCGCGCTCACGCAGAAGGAATTCGAGCTGGTCGAGGTACTGGTGGAACGGCCGGGCGCCGCGGTGAGCAGACAGCAGTTGATGGACCGTATCTGGGGCGACGCGTTCGTCGCGGTCTCGCGCTCGCTCGACGTCCACATGACCGGGCTGCGCGCCAAACTGAACCGGCCCGGACTGATCACCACCATTCGCGGCTACGGGTATCGGTGGGGCGAGTGAGCGCCGGAGGTCGGGCATGCGCCGCAGACTGCTGATCGCTCTCACGGTGTTCGCGGCGCTGGCGGTGCTGGCTTTCGCGGTTCCGCTGTCGCTGACCACCGCGACCAGCCGGACCCAGCAGTTGATCCTCGGCCGTTCCGGTGACGCCGACCGTTTCGCGGCTCTCGCCGACGCGGCGGGGACTGCGGGCGGGGTGCAGGCGCTGGCCGACGAGGTCGGCCGCTATCACGAGCTGTACGGGGAGAACGTGCTGGTCGTCGATGCGCGCGGGGCGCCGATCGTCAACGCCGGGGTGCAGGTGAGCGATCCGCGGATCAGGGCCGCCGTGGCCGCGGCCCGCCGCAATCAGCGCCCGCAGCAGGTGGATCGGCTGATGCCGTGGAGCGCGCCGGCGATGCTCATCGCGCGTCCGGTGGGCACCGGCGTGCAGGTGAACGGTGCCGTTGTCATCGAGGCGTCCACTGCCGCGGCACGCGCGGCGATTGCCAGGATGTGGGCCGTGATCGCGCTCGGCGGGCTCGGCGCGATGGTCGTCTTCGTGCTGTTGGCGCTGGTCCTGAGCCGCTGGGTGCTGCGCCCGTTGGCCGCGATGTCGGCCGCGGTCGCCGAACTCACCGCGACTCTGCCCAAGCCACGCGGGCGCGCTCCGATCTCCAGGAGATACGGTGGCCCACCCGAGGTTCGTGACCTCGCCGAATCCGTCGACGCGATGGCCACCGCAGTCGCTGATTCGGCCGACGCGCAACACCAACTCGTCGCCGATACCGCACACGCCATGCGAAACCCGCTGGCCGCCTTGATGATTCGCCTCGACTCGCTGGAAGCCGCCGTCCCCGACCGTGCCTCGGCGACCTTCCGCGGGGCGACCGTGGAAGTGGAACGGTTGACCGCGCTGCTCGACGATCTGCTCGAGCTGGCCGTGGCGCAAGCCCCCGCATCGTTCGGGACCGCCGCGTCCGTCGAGCAGTACTGCGACCCCGCGCAGGTCGCGGCCGACCGCATCGACGCATGGGCTCCGGCGTTCGACGAGGCGCAGATAAGGTTGACCGCGGCACAGCCCGACCACGGGGAGAACATCTCGGCGACGCCTGTTCGCCCTCCGCTGCCGGGTAGCGACAGTCGCGCCTCGGCGGCGATCAGCCCGGCGGCGCTCGCGCAGATTCTCGATGTGGCACTGAGCAATTCGTGCCGGTACGCCGGGCCCGGCGCGCACACGGTCGTCGATGTGACGGCCGAGCCCGGCTGGGTGACGGTCGCGGTCACCGATGACGGGATCGGCGCCGCGCCGGACGAACTCGACAAACTCACCGCCCGGTTCTTCCGCGGTACCACCGCGGTGGCAGGCGGTACGGGGCTGGGACTGTCGATCGCGCAGGCGTTGGCCAAGGCGCGGGGCGGGACTTTGACAGTCGAGGCGGTGCGGCCGCACGGGCTCGCGGTGGCGGTCCGGGTGCCCGCGGTGGCGCGATGAGGGCCGCCGCGCCGATCTCGCGTCGCCGGATGCTGGCACTGGCCGCCCTCGCGTCGGCGGGCGTGTTCGGATGTGGCGCGAACGACCGCGTGCCCGTGCGGCTGGCCTCGGGCGAGGACGGTGGTTTCTACTACGCCTTCGCGCGACTGCTGGCCGCCGCGGCCGCGAACGAAACCGGCGACCTCCGCATCGAACCGGTGGAAACCGCTGGATCGCAACAGAATCTGCGGATGGTCGCCGACGGCGATGTCGAAACGGCACTGGCGCTGGCGGATTCGGCGGGCGACTTCGGGGGTCGTGTGGTCGCGCTCGGCCGCGTGTACGAGAACTATCTGCAGCTGGCGGTTCGCACCGACGGTCCGATCGTCGAGGTCGCCGACCTACGGGGACGCCGAGTCAATCTCGGTGCCGCGGGCTCGGGAGCGGCGGTCACCGGGCGGCGGCTGCTCGCGACGGCCGGTCTCGATCCCGTCGACGTCATGGTCGAGCACCGTCCGCTGCGTGACGCCGCGCAGGCACTGACGGACGGCAGCATCGACGCATTACTGTGGGCCGGTGGCGTGCCGACCGCCGCGCTCACCGTGCCCGACCCGATGCGACTGATCGACCTCGGTGCCCTCGCCACCCCGATGCGAGCACGGTACGGCCCCGTCTACGACCAGGTCGCCATCCCCGCCGACGCCTATCCGGGCAGCCCGGCGGTCGACACCATCGGCGTCGCCAACCTCCTGCTCGCCGCCGCCGACCTGCCCGACGAGACGGCGGGCGCCATCGTCGAACTCCTGGTCCGCCACGCCGACACCCTCGTCCCCACCGAGGCCGCGGGCACCCAGTTCCTCGACAGTCGATTCCTGATCGGCACCGGAACCGTCCCACTGCATCCGGGCGCCGCTGAGGTCTACCGCCGCTGGCATGGCTGACCTACCTGCTCCGTACCGATCGGCGCTGCCCGTCGAATTGGCACTGCTGCTCGGCCGGGGGCGGCGATCAGGCTCGGTAGAGCTGCTCGATTTCGTCGGCGAACCGCTCGGCGACCACGTGCCGCTTCACCTTGAGGGTGGCGGTGAGCTCACCGGCTTCCTCGGTGAGGTCGCGGTCGAGGACGGCGAACTTCTTGATGGATTCGGCGTGGGAGACAGTGCTGTTGGCGTCGTCGATCGCCTGCTGAACATCGGCCAGCAGCGCCGGATCCGTGCGCAGCTCGGCGATGGTGGCGTCAGCCGGTCGGTCGCCTGCTGTCTTCCATGCCGTGAACGTCTCCGGGTCGATGGTGATCAGCGCGGTGATGAACGAGCGACCGTCGCCGATCACCACGGCTTGCGAGATCAGCGCGTGCGAACGGATGCGATCTTCCATCGGGCCGGGGGAGACGTTCTTGCCGCCCGCGGTGACGAGGAGGTCCTTCTTGCGGCCGGTGATCGACAGGAATCCGTCCTCGTCGATGGCACCGAGGTCGCCGGTGCGCAGCCACCCGTCGTGCAGCGCGGCGGCGGTGGCTTCCTCGCTACGCCAGTACCCGGCGAACACCACACCGCCGCCCACCTCGATCTCGCCGTCGTCGGCGATGCGAACGGCGTTGCCGCCCAACGGTTGTCCCACCGAGCCGATCTTCACCGAGCCCGGCACGTTGACACAGTGCGCCGCGGTGGATTCGGTCAGGCCGTAGCCTTCGTACACCGGGACGCCGACGCCACGGAAGAAGTGCCCGAGTCGAGGCGTCAGCGCGCCGCCGCCGGAGATGACGAACTCGCAGTCACCGCCCAGCGCCGCCCGCAGTGGGGTGTAGACCAGCCGATCGCACAGCGCGTATTGCGCACGCAGGAGCAGCGACGGCCGTCGTGCGAAACCGCCGGTGTGGTTCAACGACTCACTCCATCGGACCGCGGTCTGTTCGGCGAATCCGAACACCGCGGCTTTGATCTTGCCGCCGTCGCGCGCCTTCTTCTCCGCGCCGTCACGCACCTTCTCGAACACGCGCGGCACCCCGAGAATGGTGTGTGGGCGGAAGCGTGTGAACTGTCCGGTGATGGTCTTGAAGTCCGCCCAGTGCGCCTGCGTCATCCCGGATTCGAACGCTGCCAGCGACACCGCCCTGGCCAGCACGTGCGCCAACGGCAGGAAGGTGAGCATCCGCTGCCCCGGACGGGCCACCTCGCCGATGCTGGCGCTGCGGATGCCGCGGACTTCGGAGAGGAAGTTGCGATGGGTGAGCATGCAGCCTTTGGGGCGGCCGGTGGTGCCGGAGGTGTACACCAGCGAGGCGAGGCCGTCGGCGCGCAGGCCGTCGAGCCGTTCGCGCAGGCGGTCGGCGGGTAGATCGGCGCCGTCGGCGATCAACACGGTTTCGGCGCCGTCGTCGATGACCACCGTCCGCCGAAGCGTGTCCGGCGCACCCGCGAGCAGGTCCTTGTGCGTGACGGTCTCGACGATCGCGAGCGCCGCACCGGAATCCTCGAGTATCCACCGCACCTGGTCGGCGGAGGACGAATCGTAGACCGGGACGGTGACCGCACCGGCGGCCCAGATCGCGAAGTCGAGCAGCGTCCACTCGAAGCGGGTGGCCGACAGCAGCACGACTCGGTCTCCGGGCTGAATTCCGTTGGCGATCAAGCCTTTCGCGACCGCGGACACCAGACGCGCGAACTCCTCGGCGGTGACGTCGAGCCAACGATCCCCCGCGGGCCGGGAGAACAACACCCGCTCCGGGAACTGTGCGGCCTGGGTGTAGACCGAGCCGACGATGGTCTCGTCCTCGGCGATGGTGAATGTGGCCGGCGCGGTGAACTCACGCATGCTCGCCTCCAAGGGTCTGGTCGGGGTGCGCGAATCGCCGCAGCGCCGCGGCGAAGTCGGCGATGTCGTTGGCTGTCCAGTCGTTCGTGCGCTCGCCGAGCAGCCTGAGGTCCTGCTGGATTGCGGCCTCGTGCGCCCGGCGCCCCGCGGCGGTCAGCGTCAGCGGATATCCGGCACGCAGATTGCCCTCGCCCGCCGCCACCCAGCCCGCGTCGATGCAGGTCCGCAACTGTCGCGACACCGTCGAGCGATGCACACCGAACGCTTCGGCGAGCTCGGTGGCACGACAGCCGGGGTTCCGCTCGATGTAGGACAACGCCGACCGCTGCGCGAACGAAGGGATGCCCTCCGCCGCGGGGCGCCCCGCGATTGTTTCGCGGACGATCTGGGTGAGCGCGTCGTGGACCGCGACGAGCTCGGGCGACCATCCGCCCGACTGGTGTTGCATGATGCAACTATAAACCCGTCGGTCGACAGGGTTGCGGGGAGGTCGATCCCTCAGCTCCGGAAGTCCTCGAAGTCGAAGCCCGGCGCGACTACGCAGCTGACCAGCACCTCCTCGCCGCCGCAGGGCCGGGCGGCCTGCCAGGTGCCTGCCGGGACGAGGTGCTGCACGCGGTGCCCTGATTCGATGGCGGGGCCGAGGATCACGGTCTCGGTCGCGGCGGGTGTGTCGCCGTCGCCGCCCAGCGCGAGTTCCAGTGGCCCGCCTCGGTGCCACATCCAGAGTTCGTCGGAGCGCACCGCGTGCCAGATCGACTGCTCGTGCTGGGGCAGCAGGAACAGGATGCCGGTCGCGGCGGCGCGCGGCCCCGGGTAGTCGGCGGGGACGAAAGTATGCGGACTGCGCCAGGTTTCGCGGAACCAGCCGCCTTCGGGATGCGGCAACAGGTCCAGGGTTTCCGCGGTCGGCGGCCGGTGCAGGAGTTCGGTGTGGCGGCCTGCGGGTCCGCGCCGGGCCCACCGGACATCGCCGACCCAACGATGCCCGGTGGTGGCCTCGCGCGGGGTGATCACGAGGATCTGTGCGGTGGCGGGCAGTGCGTCGGCGGCGAGGAGCGCGGCCTCGTCATCTGCCGCCCAGACGGTCCGGTCGTCGTCGACCGACAGCTGGTCACCTGCCGCCTGCCAGTCGTCGAGTGTGGTGACCAGCATCGGATCGGTGCCGGTCGCTTCAGGGGCAACGGGTTTCATGCCATCGAGTGTTCACGAAAGTCGCGGGCACTACCGACACGAACCCGCCGACCTCGCCGGTTCTACGGTGTTGCCTGCGTCGGACAGGCGGTGCGTGCCCTACCCGCAGGCGACAACGTCCAGCTAGCCGGCAGACCACGGGTTCGCGGTCCGCCGACAGCCTTTCGGGTCAGTCCACGAGGGCCGGAAGGACCAGATCTCGGTAGCGGGCCTTCATCGTCTCGATCACGTCCTGGCCATCGGTGGACCACACCGCGGCGTTGAAGATTTCGACCTCGACGTCGCCGCGATAGCCCGCGGTGCGGACCCACTGACCGATCGTCGCGAAGTCGATGACACCATCGCCCATCATGCCCCGCGACAACAGTGGATCGGCCGTCATCGGGTTCAGCCAGTCACACACCTGATAGGAGCTGATCCGTCCGGCGGCACCGGCCTCGGCGATCTGTTGTTCCAGGGTCGGATCCCACCAGATGTGGAAGGTGTCGACCACGACCCCTACGACGTGCGCCGGATGCGGCTGCGCCATCGACAATGCCTGTGCCAGTGTGGAAATCACCGCACGGTCGGCGCAGAACATCGGGTGCAACGGCTCCAGCGCGAGACGGACACCGCGCTCGGCCGCATACGGGACCAGCAGTGCGAGCCGCTCCTCGACCCGCGCCCGCGCGGCGGCGAGGTCCCGGTCCGGCATCCCGCCCATCACCATCACCAGTTCTCCCGTGGCCAGCGTGGCCGCGTCATCGATGGCGCGGCGGTTGTCGTCGAGTGCCGACTGCCCGTCGCCCGGCTCGGTCAGGAAGCCGCCGCGGCACAGACTCGAAACACGCAACCCCGCATCGGCGACGATCTTCGCCGCGGTGACTGCACCGATCTCATCGACCCGATCGCGCCACAGCCCGACCGCGCCGAGCCCCGCACGGGCAGCCCCGTCCACTGCCTCGGCGAGTGTCCACTTCTTCGTCGTCGCCGTGTTCAGCGACAGCGACCGGTACGGGTGGTCCAGATCGAATGGCATGTGCTGTGCCGCAACCGATGTCATGAGTGCACTCCGTTCAGTTCGAGATAGATCCGCATGCGGTGCGCTGCCAGTTCCGGGTCAGAGAGCAGTCCGGCCTTGTCCGCGAGCCGGAGCAATTCGGCCAGGTGTGGAACGGATCGGCCCGTGGACAGCCCGGCCACCATCGAGAAGCCCTGTTGCTGACCGTTGAGCCACGACAGGAACGCGATACCGGTCTTGTAGTAATAGGTCGGTGCGGCGAAGATGTGCCGACCGAGTGCCTGTGTGGCACTGAGGATTTCGGATGCCCGCGCGCCGTTGCCGTTGTCGAGTTCCTGCAGGGCGGTCGAGGCAGCGGGGTAGATCGCGGCGAAGATACCGAGCAGAGCGTCCGAATGTCCCTGCGCGTCACCGATGATCAGCTCGGGGTAGTTGAAATCGTCGCCGGTGTAGAGCCGTACCCCGTCGGGTAGCGCGCGTCGCAGTGCGATCTCGTGTGCCGCGTCGAGCAGCGAGACCTTGACTCCGTCAATCTTGGCTCGGTTGTTCTCGATGAGCGTGCGGAAGGTCTCGGTGGCGGTGTCGATATCGGCGCTGCCCCAGTAGCCGTGCAGTGCGGGATCGAACATGGTGCCGAGCCAGTGCAGGATCACCGGTCGATCCACCCCGGCGAGCAATTTCTCGTAGACGGACACGTAGTCGGCGGCCGATCGGGCGACCCGCACGAGGGCCCGCGAGGCCATCAGGATCACCTGGGCTCCGGACTCGGTCACCACGTCGATCTGCTCGCGATAGGCATCGACGATCCTGGCGAGTCCGGCCGATCCGGCGGGAAGCCCGTCGAGGTCGAGTTGGTCGGTGCCTGCGCCGCAAGCGAGCCTGCCACCGACCGTGGCCGCCTCGGCCCCCGATCGGCGGATCAATTCCGCTGTCGCCGTCCAATCCAGGCCCATGCCGCGCTGTGCGGTGTCCATGGCGTCGGCGACACCGAGTCCGTAGGACCACAGTTCGTGCCGGTAGGCCAGGGTCGATTCCCAGTCGACAGACGCGGGCGCACCCGGGGTGTTGTCCGCCGTCGCGTGCGGAATCACGTGCGCGGCCGCGAAAGCCACGCGCGAAGTGATCGGTCGGGTCGGCCGTGTCCAGGCGCCAGGCGAACCGAGTACGTACCGCTCGAGTCGGCCGTCGACGGGCAGCATGATGGACATGCCGGTGGACGTCGTGGTCACAGCGTGACCTCGGGGATCTCGATCCGACGGCCTTCGGCGGAGCTGCGCAGCCCCAGTTCGGCCAGCTGAACGCCGCGGGCGGCCGACAGCAGACCGTAGCGGTGCGGGCGTTCGTTCACCACATCGGCGAGGAACTCCTCCCACTGCAATTTGAAGCCGTTGTCGAGCTCCGCGTTCGCCGGGACTTCCAACCATTGATCGCGGAACGGCTCGGTGACCGGGAGATCCGGATTCCAGACCGGCTTGGGTGTGTGCGAGCGATGCTGCGCAACGCACTTGCGCAGGCCGGCGACGGCGGAGCCGTGCGTGCCGTCGATCTGGAACTCGACGAGCTCGTCGCGGTACACCCGCACCGCCCACGAGGAATTGATTTGTGCGACAACGCCGTTCTCCATCTCGAAGATCCCGTAGGCGGCATCGTCGGCGGTGGCCGGATACGGCTCGCTGTGTTCATCCCATCGGGTGGGGATGTGGGTGGTCGCCTTCGCGGTGACCGCCTCGACCTTGCCGAGCAGCCCCTCGAGCACGTAGTTCCAGTGACAGAACATGTCGACGACGATGCCGCCACCGTCTTCGGCCCGATAGTTCCAGCTGGGGCGCTGGGCGGGTTGGCCGTCGCCTTCGAAGACCCAGTAGCCGAATTCGCCACGCAGCGAGAGGATCCGGCCGAAGAAACCTTCGTCGACGAGTCTGCGCAACTTCACCAGGCCCGGCAGGTAGAGCTTGTCGTGCACCACTCCCGCGGTGACGCCGGCGTTCGCAGCGACCCTGGCGAGCTCGACGGCCTCGGTCAGCGTTTCGGCGGTCGGCTTCTCGGTGAAGACGTGTTTGCCCGCCTTCATCGCCGCCGCGAGCGCCTCGGCGCGACGGGAGGTGACCTGCGCGTCGAAGTAGATGTCGATGGACGGATCGGCGATCACGGCGGCGGCATCGGTACTCCATTCGGCGATGCCGTGTTCTTCGGCGAGTTCGGCGAGCTTGGCGGCATTGCGGCCGACCAGGATCGGCTCGACCTGGACGCGGGTGCCGTCGGGGAGCAGCAGCCCGCCGGCGTCGCGGATCGGCAGGATCGATCGCATCAGGTGCTGGCGGTAGCCCATGCGGCCGGTGACGCCGTTCATGGCGATGCGGAGCGTGCGTGGGGAAGTGGAATCGGGCATTGGGTTGTGCCTCTTCTGATTTGCGTGGCTGACGACCGCAGAATGGGTCGCGCACGGTGCGGTGGGACCCGCACAATGCGGGTGGACAAGGCAGCGTCGGAATGCGCTTTCCAAGCTATGCTAAGTCACCGAGTTCGGTCAACCCCCACATGCACCGAGAGAGCGAGGCACGAAGCCATGGCGGCTGTGAGACTGCAGGATGTCGCAACCAGGGCGGGGGTTTCCCAGGCGACCGCCTCGCGCGTGCTGAACGGATCGTCACGGGTTCCCGGCGAAGGGGTCGCCGACCGCGTTCGCGCCGCCGCCGCCGAATTGGGTTATGTGGCAAATGCCCAGGCCCAGGCCCTCGCGCGGTCGTCGACGGGGCTCATCGGGCTCGTCGTGCACGATATCGCCGACCCCTACTTCTCCTCGATCGTGCAGGGCGTCCAGACGGCGGCGCGCCGGGCGGGCAAACTCGTCCTGCTGGCCAGCACGCAACGCGATTTCGACATCGAACGCGAATCCGTGAGCACCTTCATCTCGCACCGCGCCGACGCGATCATCCTGGCGGGCTCCCGTCAGAGCGGGGATCTGGACCGCGATCTCGAGAAGGAATGCGCGCGATATCTGGACAACAGCGGCAAGGTGGTCGTGATCGGGCAACCGCTCTCCTTCGGTGCCGCTGTCGAGCCCGAAAACTATGCCGCATCAGCACAATTGGCGTATGCCCTGCTCGGCCAGGGGCACCGGGATTTCGCCGTCATCGGCGGTCCCGGCCATATCAGGACCGCCGTCGACCGGCGCAACGGCTTCGTCGAAGCGCTCGCGACGCAGGGGGTGACACCGCTGGTGGAGATCGCGGGAGACTTCTCTCGGGACGGTGGTTTCAGCGCCGCTCGCCGCCTCGCCGCCGCGTTGGACCTGCGCCCCGGGCAGGTCGGTGGGGTCGCGCCCTGCGTCTTCGCTGTGAGCGACGTGATGGCGATCGGGGCGATCGCGGCGTGGCGCGAGCGCGGCCTCGTCGTCCCCGACGATGTCTGCGTCGCCGGTTTCGATGACATCCCGACGCTGCGCGACCATGTGCCCGGTCTGTCGACGGTAGCGCTGTCGCTGGTCGAGATCGGCGAGCGCGCCGTCGCGCTCGCGCTCGACGACGCCGCGACGCCTTCGCGGGCGCACGAATTCGTGCCCGGTCGCGTGATCTTGCGCGGCAGTAGCGATTTCCGCCAGATCTGACCAGGGAAAATGCGAAACCCTTGACACTGTGGGTCCGGTCACACTAGCCTCGGGTCCAGCTTCGGAAAGCGCATTCCCGGCGGGTGCAGTTCGAACCCCGCTCCACTACTAGCTTTAGGACTCCAGATGGCGGTAGTCACGTCCGTCGAGGCCAGTTCCTCCGCACCGAAAGCGGCGCAACCCGTTCGCACTCGGCGCCGCAAGCTCCCATCCCTCTCCGCGCTGTGGTCGACCGTATGGCGGCCGCTCGCCCTGGTCGCGGTGCTCGTCGTCGCCTGGTGGGCAGTCACGAAGTTCGAGCTCGTCGAGCCGTACATCCTGCCGTCGCCGGGCGACACCTGGCGAACCACTGTCGACAATTCGACCTATCTGCTCGAGAACACCTGGGTCACCACCTATGAAACGGTGGTCGGTTTCCTCATCGCCGCGCTGGTCGGTGAAGCGGTCGCCCTGGTGATGATCTACTCCCGCGGTGTCGAGCGCACGATGTACCCGCTCATCCTGTTCGCGCAGGTCATCCCGAAAATCGCGATCGCACCGTTGTTCATCGTCTGGCTCGGATTCGGCACCAGCCCCAAGATCCTCGTGGCCGTGCTGATGGCGTTCTTCCCGATCGTCATCTCCGGCATGGCCGGATTGCGGTCGGTGGATCCCGAAATCCTCGAACTCACCTCCACCATGGGCGCGAGCAATTGGAAAACCTTTGTGAAGGTGCGTTTTCCGGCATCGCTGCCACAGTTGATGTCCGGCCTCAAGATCGCCGCCACCCTCGCGGTCACCGGTGCGGTCGTCGGCGAATTCGTCGGCGCCAACGAAGGGCTCGGCTATGTGATTCTGCAAGCCAACGGAAATATCGACACGGCGATGCTGTTCGCCGCCCTGATCATCATGTCGATGCTGGGCATCATCCTGTTCGCGATCATCGAAATCGCCGAGCAGTTCCTCATTCCATGGCACGCCTCGCGTCGGTCAACGGCTTCGGTCGTCGGCGGGGCATGAGCATGTCGAACAATTGTATTCGCGCCACAGCTGGAGAACTCGCATGAATTTCAGAACTCGCACACTCACGTCGATCGGCGCCGCCGCGGTGGCCTCGGTCCTGGTATTGACCGGTTGCGGGGGCGGCGGTGACGACGCGAAGGCCCCCGGCGCCGACGGGAAGACCACCGCGGTGTCGCTGATGCTCAACTGGTATCCCTACGGCGAACACGCACCGTTCTATTACGGGGTGCAAGAAGGCATCTTCGCCAAGCACGGGATCGATCTGAAGATCTCGGCCGGGCAGGGCTCGACCAAAACCACGCAGGCCACCGGCTCGAAGCAGACCGACTTCGGCTGGGCCGACACCCCGGCTGTCCTGAGCAATATCGACAAGGGCGTGAAGGTCAAGAGCGTCGGCGTTTTCCTCCAGACGACGCCGTCGGCAGTGCAGGTCTACGCCGATTCGAATATCCGGACCCCGGCCGACTTGGTGGGCAAGACCATCGCTGTCTCCGCGGGTGACGCACCGACTACCACCTTCCCGGTCTATCTCGACAAGGCGGGGGTTCCGGCGGATCAGGTCATCCAGCAGAGCCTCGACTCGGCAGGCAAGATGGCGGCGATGCTCTCGGGTCGCGTCGACGGGCTGATCGGATTCGCGCACGACCAGGGCCCGACCATCGCGAACAAGAGTGGCAAAGAGGTTCGCTACCTGCGCTATTCGGACCAGGGCCTGAACTTCTTCAGCAACGGCCTGATCGCCAACCAGGCCACCATCGAGTCCTCGCCCGAGTTGGTGCAGGCCATGGTCAACGCGACGAGTGAGGCCTTCGCCGCCGCGGTCGCCAAGCCCGAGGCAGCGGTCGCCGCGATGGAAGGCAAGGATCCGCAGCTGCCGCCGACGCAGGTGCTGCTGCAGCAGTGGCAGCAGACCATCCCGCTGCTCAGCACGCCGGAGACCGCGGGTAAGGCGCCGGGAACCAATGTCGAAGCGAACTGGCGCGCCACCGTCGAGGTGCTCAGCAATGCCAAGCTCCTCGAAAAGGCGGAGGACCCGGCCAAGTACTGGGATGCCAAGTTCACGCCCACCAGCACACCGTGACCGGAGTAGGTGACGATATGAGCACACCCACCGACACCATCGCCCGCACCGATACCGCGGTAGCCGTGGACAATCTGAGCGTGCGGTTCTCGTCCAAACGTGGCGAGGTCACCGCCTTGCACGAGGTGGACCTCCAGGTCCGACGCGGCGAATTCGTTTCGATCGTCGGCCCGTCCGGCTGCGGCAAGTCGACGCTGCTGAAAGTCGTCGCGGGCCTGACCGATCCGAGCGGGGGCAGCGTCGAACTCGGCGGTGCCCCCGTGCGGGGGCCGCAGCGCAATATCGGCTACGTGTTCCAGCGAGCCGCGCTGCTGGAATGGCGGACCGTCCGCAAGAACATCCTGCTCCAAGCCGAGATGCGTGGCATGAACAAGCGGGCCGCGGCGGCCGAATGCGCGCGTCTCATCGAGATGACCGGTCTCAGCGGCTTCGAGAACGCACTGCCGCACGAACTCTCCGGCGGTATGCAGCAACGGGTTTCGCTGTGCCGGGCCCTGCTGCACGAACCGGAAGTGCTGCTGATGGATGAGCCGTTCGGCGCGCTCGACGCGCTCACCAGGGAACGGATGAACGTCGAGCTGCATCGGATCTGGCGGGAAACGGGCACAACGGTGCTGCTGGTCACCCATTCGGTGGCCGAGGCCGTCTACCTCGCCAACCGGGTGGTCGTGATGAGCCCAAGGCCCGGCCGGATCATCGAATTGCTCGATGTCGACCTGCCGGCGCACCGGGATTACGCCACGACGATGGAAACGCCGGAGTTCATCACCGTCGCCAACCGGGTCCGGGACTTGCTCGGCTCGGTGGCGCACGCGGATTGATCATCGTCGGTACTGAGAGGAAGTCAACGGCGTGAGGGTGCTGCTTGCCCCGGACAAGTTCAAAGGAAGCCTCTCCGCGGCCGAGGTAGCCGATCAACTGGCCGAGGGCTTGTCGGCAGCGGGGATCGACAGTGACCGAATGCCGTTGGCCGACGGCGGTGACGGGAGTGTCGAGGCTGCGATAGCGGCCGGTTTCACTCGGCATCCGGTGACGGTGGCCGGGGCAGCGGGAACGCCGAGCTACGGTCAGATCGCCGTCGGCGACGGCACCGCGGTGGTCGAGGTCGCCAACACGTGCGGCCTCACCACCCTGCCGAACGGTCGCCGGCTGCCGCTGGACGCGAGCAGTCTGGGTGTGGGACAAGCCATTTCGCAAGCATTGCGCTTTCGCCCGCACCGGCTGGTGCTCGCCCTCGGTGGCAGTGCCAGCACCGATGGCGGGATGGGACTGCTCGCAGCGCTCGGCTTCACGTTCGCCGATGCGCAGGGAAGGCAACTGCGAGCGTGCGGACGGAACTCGGCCCGAGTCCACACGGTCGACTCGTCCCGGGCGGCGAGGCTGACCGGGGTCGAGATCGTGGTCGCCAGTGATGTCACCAATCCCTTGCTCGGGCCGAACGGCGCGGCCGCCGTGTACGGGCCGCAGAAGGGAGCCACCGCCGCCGAGGTCCAGTTTCTCGACGCCGGTCTGCACAACCTCGTCCGAGCGTTCGCCCGCTGCGGCTACGCGGACGCGATGGCTGTGGCGTCCGTGGCCGGGGCGGGCAGCGCGGGCGGAATCGGCTTCGCCGCGTTACTGCTCGGCGGCACGATCGTGTCGGGTGCCGAGTACTTTCTGGACTTGCTCGAGTTCGATCGCCACCTGAGCGAGGTCGACCTGGTCGTCACGGGGGAGGGAAGTATCGATGAGCAGACAGCGAACGGCAAGCTGCCCGCGGTGCTGGCCCGCCGCGCCCACCCCGTTCCGGTCGTCGCCGTTGCTGGTCGGAGCACGCTGTCCCCGGACCAGTGGGGTCCGGCAGGATTCGCCGACATCTACTCCCTCGGCGACTACACCGACCGTGATACCGCAGGCGACCCTGAGCTGACCAGGCAACTGCTGACTCGAATCGGACGACAGATCGGCCGCACCACCTGTGCGTAGCGCGAGCCAGACGCTCGCCAGATCAATCAGGTTTCTGAATTTCCTGTTGTGCGACAACACCTTCGGCTTTGCCTGCGGCCCGCTTTCGGCGCGCTGTCGTCTGCTCGATGCGCGGATCTTCTTTCACCGCATAGTGTTTCACGTATTCGGACAGGAACGCCTGCACGGTCGCGGTGGCCGGGATGGCCAGCAACGCACCGACCGCTCCGAGCAGCGCGCCACCGGCCAGCACCGCCAGCAGTGCGATCGCGGCGTTGACGTCGACTGTGCGCGCGGTGATCCGGGGCTGCAGCAGATAGTCCTGGAACCACTGGTAGACGACCGCGAACAAGACGATCCACACCGCGTCCATCGGATCGACCGTCAGCGCCACGAACACCGGCACGATCGCGGCGATGTAGGTGCCGATGGTGGGAATGAACGCGGAGATCACGCCGAACCACACACCCAGGGCGATGGGGTTGGGGAGGTGCAGGATCGACAGGAAGACGCCGTGCACGACCGCGGACACGATCGCCAGCAGGATCCGCGAGAACAGGTAGCCACCGGTTTTGTCGATGGCGAGGTCCCAGGCGTGCAGGAAGGTCTGCTGGCGTGCGGGCGGGAGCAGCGAACACACCGTGCGTCGCACCTTCGGGCCGCCCGCGGTGAGGTAGACGCTGAACAGTGCGATGGTCAGGACCTGGGCCAGACCGCCCAGGACCGTGGTCGACACGCCCCAGGCATTGTCGGCGGCGGTGTGCGCGTAGGTCTCGAGCAGGTCGGACTCGCGCAGTAGTCGCTGGCTCAAGTCGTGCATCGTGAAGTGCTGACCGAAGGTGTGATTGAACCGGTCGACGCCCTCGTTGAGCAGTCGTGGCGTTTCGTGGGCCAGGTTGGTCGCCGTCTCCACCAGCAATGTCACCAGCGCGGCCAGAAAGGCCAGCACGCAGGCGAAGGTACCGACGAATACCAGCCCGGTGGCGAGCCCGCGCGGCACACCTCGGCGCACCAGTACCGCGACGGCTGGTTCCATCGCCAGCGAGATGAAGAACGCGACGAACAAGATGATCAGGAGGTCGGTCAGCCGATGGAATGCCCAGTCGGCGAGCAGGAACAGCCCGAAGAACACCAGTGCCAGCACCATCGCCCGGGGTAGCCACGTGGGCATTCTGGTGCGCGCGGGCGCCTGCGGAGCAGTGTCGTCGGAGTCGATGTCCACGACTCAGTGTCGCCCCGGACCGGCCCGTTTCCCGGCACCGACGCGGCTGTCGGCGAGATAGTTGCAGTTTCTGAAATATTGCAGTTTGTGCTAATTTGTCGGGCGTGACACAGGAGTCGGCCAAGCAGGCCTCGGTCGGTCTGCGCGAGCAGAAGAAGCAGCGAACCCTGCTCGATCTCTGCCTCGCCGCGCGGCGACTGGCGGTCGAGCACGGGCTGGACGCGACCAACATCGATGACATCGCCAAGGCGGTGGGCGTCTCGTCACGCACCTTCTTCAACTACTACGACACCAAACTCGACGCGGTGGTCGGCCCGGTCGGGGAGATCGGCACCCCCGAAGCCAGGCAGGAATTCATCGCAGGCGGTCCCACCGGAGTGCTCATCGAGGATCTCACCTGGCTGCACGCCGCCGGTTTCCAGCCGGAAGACGAAGTGCGCGAGGGTATTTCGCTGGTCACCGAACTGGTGACGGCCGAACCGCGAGTGCTCGCCGTGTTCATCGCCTCCGGCGCCCGGCTGGAGGCCGCTACCGCTGTGCTCCTCTCGGCCCGGCTCGGGACCGACGTCGCCCCCGAATTCGCCTCGCTCACCGCGGGAATCATGACAACCATCACCACGCGGGCAGCGATGTCGCTGGCCGCGGACCCGAACGGGTCGCTGGCCGCCGCGCTGCACGCGCAGTGCGCCATGGCCGCCCGGCTGTTCGATCGGCCGGACGACAGCACAAGGGAGACGCTCCGATGACCACGACGGCTGACTCGCCGCCCGCCCCGATCGTCCTGACACAGAAGCGGATCTGGCTGATCTTCTCCGCGCTGATCGCGGGCATGTTCCTGGCCAGCCTCGATCAGATGATCGTCGGCACCGCTATGCCCACGATCGTCGGCGAACTCGGCGGCGTCTCGCACATGGCTTGGACCGCCACCTCCTACCTGCTCGCCACCACCATCGTGATGCCGATCTACGGCAAGCTCGGCGACATGTTCGGCAGGCGGTGGCTTTTCCTGTTCGCGATCACCGTCTTCACCGCCGCGTCCGTCGGTGCCGCTGCGTCGACCGGGTTCTGGGAGTTCATCGCCTTCCGTGGCCTGCAGGGCGTGGGTGGCGGTGGTCTGATGATCTTGGCGCAGGCCATCATCGCCGATGTGGTGCCTGCCAAGGATCGCGGCAAGTATATGGCTCCGATGGGCGCCGTTTTCGGGATCACCTCGGTCGCCGGACCGCTGCTCGGTGGTCTGTTCGCCGACCACCTCGACTGGCGGTGGTGCTTCTGGATCAATGTGCCGATCGGTATCGCCGCACTGGTCATCGCCTTCCGCTACCTGGACATCCCCAGCCATCGGCCCAAGTTCCGGCCCGACTACCTGGGCATCGTGCTCTTGTCGAGCGCGACCACGTTGCTGATCCTGATCACCGACTGGGGCGGCAAGCAGTACGAGTGGGGCTCGACGGTGATGGTGTCGATGATCGCGGCTTTCATCGTGGTGGTCGCGGCCTTCGTGTTCGTCGAGTCGCGGGCCGCGGAGCCGTTGCTGCCGCTGTGGCTGTTCCGCAATCGAACCTTCGTGCTGACCTCGGCGATCGGATTCCTCGTCGGCCTGGTGATGTTCGCGGCGATCGGCTTCCTCCCGACCTACCTGCAGATGGCCAGCGGCACCTCCGCCTCGGTGTCTGGCCTGCTGATGATCCCGATGATGATCGGCATGATGCTCACGCTGATCACCTCGATGGCCGTGATCACCAAAACCGGTCGCTACCGGGTGTATCCGCCGATCGGCGCCGCGCTCATCGGGATCGACATGCTGTGGCTGACCCGCCTGAACGCCGACACCTCGATGTGGGTGGTGTCGGCCATGCTGTTCGTCATGGGCGCCGGCCTCGGCCTGATCATGCAGATCATCGTGCTCGTGGTGCAGAACGCGGTGGCGCCCGACCAGATCGGCACGGCGACCAGCGCGAACAACTACTTCCGTGAGATGGGTGGTGCACTCGGCATCGCGATCTTCGGTTCCATCTTCACCAGCAGGCTGACCGAGAATCTCACCGGCGCGTTCCAGGCGAACTGGCAGGAAGCGGCGGCCGCGAAACTCGACCCGAGTGCGCTGATCCCCTCGGTGGTCAAGAATCTGCCGGAGAATCTGCACGACGCGATCGTCAGCTCCTACGTCGACGCGTTGGTCCCCGGGTTCTGGTACCTGATTCCCGGTGCCGTGCTGGCGTTCGGGCTCGCGTTGTTCATCCCGCACCTGACACTGTCCGACGAAGCGGGAATGGTCGCACGCGGGGAAGCGGTCATGGATGAGGACGGGACGGACCTGGTCGAGAAGGTCTGATCTGCGACCGGTTGGCGCGTTCGGCACGAGGTTGGCGCGTTCTGTTCTTGTCGTGATCCCGACTCGATTCGAGAATTACGTTCGTATTGTCAGAGTACGAACGATGGGAGAGTGCGGTGTCCGTGACAAGGGAGAGTGCCACCGCATACGTGATTTCCGCGTTGGAATCGAAGGGCACCGCAACCCGGGATGATTTCGATGTAGCCGGTATCGTCGCCACCTTCCGCGATCTCATCGACGGATGGGACTTCCGCTTGTTGGAACGGGAAATGTTCTGGCGGGTCGCCTCGACCTACCTCAGGACGTGACGGCCCGAACCGGACGGGAACCCGCTGACCAGCGCCGGGCAGCGCGGCGCAACGAACTCGCATCGGAGTAGCCGAGCAGCTCCGCCTGTCCGGCGCCGCCGACCGACCCGGCGGACACCGCTCGCGACAACCGGGTGCTGCGGGCGCGATCCAGTTCGGCCCGCCAGGTCGTGCCCGATTCGGCCAGCCGCCGCTGCAGGGTGCGCGGGCTGATGTTGAGGATCCGGGCGACGCTGTCTAGCGAGACGTCGCCGGCCTCGATGGCCTCGTCCACTGCGTCGGCCACCCGGTCGGGCCAGGCCGAGGCGAGGGTCGGCGGGGGGTCCAGCGCGGCGGCCAGCGGCTGCAGCACCGCGGCCAGTACGGGATCCGCGGTGGTCAGTGGCAGCGCCAGATCCGCGGAGCGGAAGGTCATCGAATCCGTGGGTGCGTCGAATTCCAATGTGGCCGAACCGAATACGGCGCGAAAGCCATTCATGTGCGCTGGTGCGGATTGGCGCAGTGAGACGCGCACCGGGTCCAACGGATCGTCGACGACCCGGCGCGCGCGGCTCAGCACGGCCGATAATCCCCACAGTTGGGTGTGGTCCCTTCCTCGGCCTTCGCCATCGAGCATCTCGAGGTAGAGGGTGGACTCGCCCTCCGCCTCGGCGACCAGGTCGAACCGATGATTGGTGGTGACCGCGGTGATGTAGGGACCACAGGTGGCCAGCCCGGCGCCCAGCGTCGGCGCGGACGCGAACAGGTAGTCGTAGAGACCGAGGCTGGACAGTTCGTAGCGCCGGGCGACCTGCAGGGCGACGTCCGGCCCGAGGCGATGTTCGCCGACCTCCCACAATCGGGAGAACGTCGAACTCGGCAGATGCACGTCGTGGCCGGTCATCGACCAATCCGGGACCCCGGTCTCCCGAATCAGCTGCGCACGATCCAGCCCGGCGGCCCCGAACTGGGAGATGACGAAACGGTGCAGCAAGCTCTGGTCGGTCGCCATCACGTCTCCTTCCGCGCACCTCGTCGGTGAACCGGTTCTACCACTTCCGTGCTTGTTCAGGCCCTCATCGGTCAGGATTCGTGCCGGTCAGCCCGTGACGGCGCCGTGTGCGGCCGAGCTGACGAGCTTGCGGTACTTGGCCAGCACACCCGAGGTGTACCTGGGTGGCAGCGGCTCCCAGCCGACCTTGCGCGCGGCGAGTTCGTCGTCGTCGATCTCGACGTCGAGGAGCCGGTTGGCGACGTCGAGGACGATCGGATCACCGTCGCGGACGAAGGCGATCGGGCCGCCGTCCACCGCTTCGGGCGCGACATGGCCCACGCACAAACCCGTCGTGCCGCCGGAGAATCGGCCGTCGGTGAGCAGCAGAACGTCCTTGCCGAGGCCCGCGCCTTTGATGGCGCCGGTGATGGCGAGCATCTCGCGCATGCCGGGTCCGCCCTTGGGGCCCTCGTTGCGGATGACGACCACATCGCCCGCCACGATCGTGCCGTCCTCGAGCGCGTTCATCGCGCCACGTTCCCCGTCGAACACCCGCGCCGTGCCACGGAAGACGTCGGAGTCGAAACCCGCGCTCTTCACGACGGCGCCCTCAGGTGCCAGCGAGCCGTGCAGGATGGTGAGTCCGCCCGTGCGGTGGATCGGCTGATCGAGGCGTCGGATGACATCACCGTCGAGGCCGAGTTCGATATGGGCGAGGTTCTCGGCCATGGTCGCACCGGTGACGGTCATGACGTCGCCGTGCATGAGACCCGCGTCCAACAGGGCTTTCATCACGACGGGGATGCCGCCGACCTTGTCGACGTCGTTCATGACGTAGCGACCGAACGGCTTGAGATCGCCCAGGTGCGGCACCTTGTCACCGATTCGGTTGAAGTCGGCGAGCGTGAGGTCGACACCGGCCTCGCGGGCGATGGCCAGCAGATGCAGCACGGCGTTGGTCGACCCACCGAGCGCCATGACGACCGTGATGGCGTTCTCGAACGCCTCCATCGTCATGATGTCGCGTGCCGTGATCCCCTTGCGCAGCAGCCCGACGACAGCCTCACCGGACTTCTCGGCGAAGTCGTCGCGGCGACGGTCCGGTGCAGGCGGGGCTGCCGACCCGGGCAGGCTCATCCCGAGCGCCTCAGCCGCCGATGCCATCGTGTTGGCCGTGTACATGCCGCCGCACGCGCCTTCGCCCGGACAGATCGCCCGCTCGATGCGATCGACCTCCTCCCGGGTGATCAGCCCCTTGATGCAGGCGCCGACAGCCTCGAAAGCGTCGATGATCGTGACGTCCTTGCCGTCGATGTTGCCGGGCAGGGTCGAACCCGCGTAGAGGAACACACTCGCGAGGTCCAGCCGCGCGGCGGCCATCAGCATGCCGGGCAGGCTCTTGTCGCAGCCCGCGAGCAGCACCGAACCGTCGAGGCGCTCGGCCATCATCACGGTCTCGACGGAATCGGCGATGATCTCGCGGCTGACCAGCGAGAAGTGCATCCCCTCGTGTCCCATCGAAATGCCGTCGGACACCGAGATCGTGCCGAACTCGAGCGGGTAGCCACCCCCGGCGTGTACCCCGCGCTTGACGGCCTTGGCCAGCCGGTCGAGCGAGAGATTGCACGGGGTGATCTCGTTCCAACTGGAGGCCACGCCGATCTGCGGCTTGACCCAGTCCTCGTCACCCATCCCCACCGCGCGAAGCATGCCGCGAGCGGCAGTTTTCTCGAGTCCGTCGGTGACGTCGCGAGAGCGCGGCTTGATGTCGACGGGCTGTTCGGAGTCGTGTGCCATAGCGCAAGCCTACGAGCCCCCGGTGCGACATCGCTACGACGGCACCGTTCATCGCCACCAAGGTGGGTGCGACCCGCGACGTCCAGGGCGGCTGGCCCACAGCCCGGCGCCCCGAGACGTGCCGCAAGCCGCCGATGGCATCGCCTACGTGCCGTTCTTCCCACTGGGAGGCTTCCACACCGCTACAGCTCGATCGGTCCGCGGAGTTGGCGGGCGACCGCGCTGAACCAGCCGAGGTGGTAGTGGCTGCCTTCGGCGTCGAATCGGGTGCGCAGTTCGTACCAGCGCAGGCCGGGGTGGCGGTGGTGCACGTCGTGCAGGTTGAAGCTGAGGGCGAAGCGTTCGAGTGTGCGGGGGAGGCGCAGATTCATTGCTGCCCTTGGTGATTCGAGGTCGGTGCCGTAGTGGTAGGCGTTGTCGGAGAGCGAGATGATGAGCGCGCGGGCGCCGATCGCGGTGAGCAGCATCCAGCCGTGCGCGCCGTAGGCGAGGAACGCGGCGGTGTGGAGGACGACGATCGCGGCGGCGTCGGTGCGGAACTTTCCCAGCACCACCGGCCGCGCCACTCGTTCGAGCACGAGACCGTCGACCGAATCCGGTGCGTCCGCCCAGCGTCCCAGCGCGCGGATGGTGCGTTCGGGCATCGCCGCGAACAGTAGTGCGATCACCTCGAGCAGGTAGAGGCCGCCGAACAGGGTGAGATAGAACGGGGGTGCGGCACGCCACCGACTGGTCGTGGCCGGATCGTAGATCTCGCTGCGCTCGCGGACCCGGCTGTAGCGATGGTGCAGCAGGTGGCCGACTTTCAGCATCGCGAACGGCGACCCGTACACGACCGCCAGCATGCGTCCGATCCGGTCGTTGCGCGGCCGATCCCGGAGCAGTGACCCGTGGATGGACTCGTGGATCAGCGACCAGAACGGGGTGGTGGTCAGTGCCAGCGGCACCAGGATCCAGCCCCAGGCGGTGTCGCGTGGAAGCAGCGCCAGTGGGATGACGAACAGCTGGATCGCGCCGATGGCCAACGCCAGCACGGCGAGTCGGACATTGACCAGGTCGCCGCGGACCGCTCGCGAGACACCGGAGGTGCCCGGTGCGCGGGTTTCGGTCATGGTGCAGCGCCGCTCTGTGTAGATCAGCCAACACACCGATCCTGCCATCGCCGCACGGTCGGCGACAGGCACGAAGGCGCTGTGTGCCGGGTGTTGGCCGAGAATTCAGATCGGTGCTCCGAGGGAGCTGGGGAACCGTTGGCGCTAGTCCAGCAGGTCGGTGTCCAACGCGAGCATGGGCATGCGGCTCACGGTCCAGGCGGCCAGCGCGGTCGATGCCAGCACATGCACCAGGTAGACCGAGCACACCAGGCCGATGCCGTAGTCGCGCATCCAGGCGCCGAGCGGAATCAAAGCCACCAGGTCGATGCCGAGCATCAGGATCGACAAAAGTAGGGCGGGGGCGGCCCACGACGGCGGTTCCGGCACGGCCGACCTTTCGGTCGGCGCCGGGGCGGTGGGGGTGAGCGGGGAATCGCAGTGGTTCTCGGTGACCATCAGTGTCCTCACGGCAGTACCGGTGGATGCGGTCGACACCACGTCGTGTGCGTCCGGTGCAGGGATGCTGCGTACTTGCTGATCTGTCACATATTCGAGGACACCGACCCGCTTGGATCGGCCTGCTAAGTGAAAACTTCGACCAGTGCCGCAACCCTCGTGACTCCACGCCCCACGAGCTCTTCGAGACACCGGGCGCTGCGATGGTTCAGGTTTGCCACCTGTGCTGGTGTGCCATGATCGCGAAGGTGGACAGTGTCGATGATTCCGCTTCTGCGCGCGCCGAGTTCGATCGTCTCGTCGGCCCGCTGCGCGCGGAATTGCATGTGCACTGCTATCGGTTCCTCGGCTCGGTGCACGACGCCGACGACGCGTTGCAGGAGGCATTGCTGCGCGCGTGGCGCTCGCGCGAGAATCTCACCGATACGCACAAGTTCCGGCCGTGGCTGTACAAGATCGCCACGAATCGGTGCCTGACCATGCTCGAGCGGCGCGGCCGTCGCGAATTGCCCATGGACATCGCAGCGGATTCACCTGCGGCCGAACGAGTCTGGCTCGAACCTTATCCGGGCGTCGGTGTCGGCGAGCCAGGACCGGAAGCCCGCTACACGGCGCGCGAGTCTGTCGAATTGGCGTTCGTGGCGATGGTCCAGCAGCTACCGGGAGTGCAGCGCGGTGCGTTGCTGTTGCGTGACGTTCTCGGCTTCACGGCGAGCGAGACCGCCGAATTGCTCGATGTGACCGTGGCGGCGGCCAACAGCGCCTTGCAACGCGCACGTGCCCGCATCGAACAGAGCGTGCCATCGCAGGCGCCCGACGATCCGCGGGCTCGTCTACTTGCCCAGCGCTACGCCGCTGCCTGGGAGGACGCCGACGTGGACGGCATCGTCGCCCTGCTCGCCGCCGACGCCCGATACGCCATGCCGCCGCTGCCCGAATGGTATGCCGGGCACGCCGCCATCAAGGACTTCCTGGTGACCGGCCCGTTGCACTGGCGTTGGCGTTTTCTGCCGACCGTGGCGAACGGGCGACTCGCGTTCGGCACCTACTGGTGGGATGCCGAGCGCTCGTTGTTCGCCGCGATGGCGCTCGACGTACTGACACTGCGTGACGGTGCGATCACCGAGGTCGTGTCGTTTCTCGACCCGACGCTCTTTCCCCGTTTCGCGCTGCCCGACACCGTGGCCGACTGATTTTCCGCCCGACGATTATTTCGGCCCACATCGCTGGGTCATATCGGTAGTGGGATGTTCCCACCTGCCGAGACCCGATCTCGGCACACCGAAGGGAGACCGTCATGTCGCACGACGAGACCCAGATCCGCACCCTGATCCACGAGTGGACCGCCGCCATCCGTGTGGGTGACCTCAAGGCGGTGCTCGCAGACCACACCGCCGACATCGTCATGTTCGATGTGCCGCCACCGCAGAACGGCGTCCGCGGCATCGACGCCTACCGCAAGAGTTGGCCGCCGTTCTTCACCTGGCTCGCCGGCGGTGCGGTTTTCGAGATCGTCGAACTGGAGGTGACGGCCGGGCCCGACGTGGCCTTCGCGCACGCGCTGCTCCGTTGCGGTTTGCCGGAAGACCTTGCCGCACAGCCGGATACACGCCTGCGCCTCACCCTGGGCCTGCGCAAGGACGGTGAACGGTGGGTGATCGCCCACGAACACCATTCGTTCGCGGATACGACCGTCGCAGACCCGACAGCGGCGGCGCGCGTCCAACCGTAAGTGGTGCGGCCCGTCGGTTGCTTCCCCCTTCTACTGTATACACGATTTCGGGCCCTCATGAGGCGCGGATCTGTGGTCCATAATCGCTCGCGAAGACCGAAACCACCAGGTGAGGAGTAGCGGGATGGCCTATGTGCTCGGGTTCGATGAGGTCGATTCGACCCAGGTCGCGGTCGTGGGTGGGAAGGGGGCGAACCTCGGTGAGTTGGCGCGCATAGGCGGTGTCGAGGTGCCGGGAGGGTTCTGTGTGACGACAGAGGCCTTCGCGCGGACGGTGGCGGGGGTGGCGTCGCTCGAGGATCGGCTCGACGAGTTGTCGCGTCTCGAGCCGGGGGACCGGACCGCGATTTCCGTGCTGAGCGCGCAGGTGCGGCGCACGGTCGAGGAATCGGTCGTTCCCGACGATGTGGCGGCCGCGATCCTCGCCGCGCATGCCCGGCTGGGAGTCGAGGGTGCCTATGCCGTGCGGTCGAGTGCGACGGCCGAGGATCTACCGACCGCGTCGTTCGCCGGTCAACAGGACACCTACCTCAACGTCATGGGACCGGCCGCGATCCTCGAGCATGTGCGTCGGTGCTGGGGT
The DNA here is from genome assembly GCF_046549215.1 of Nocardia sp. A7. NCBI lineage: Bacteria > Bacillati > Actinomycetota > Actinomycetes > Mycobacteriales > Nocardiaceae > Nocardia > Nocardia sp. A7. Next base: position 1,148,553 of record NZ_JAJPWE010000002.1, read on the forward strand.
TCGCTGTTCACCGAGCGGGCCGTTACCTATCGACTGCGAAATGGCTTCGACCAGAAGAAGATTCAGATGGGCGTGGTGGTGCAGCGGATGGTGTTCGCGCGCGCCGCGGGCATTCTGATGACCGCCGACCCCGTCACCTCCGATCGCACCGCGGTGACCATCGACGCTGGTTACGGACTCGGCGAGGCGCTCGTGTCCGGCCTCGTGAACGCCGATCTCTACCAGGTCCGCGACGGTCACATCACCACCAAGACGATCGCCACGAAGAAGCTCGCCGTCGAGCCGATATCGACGGGTGGAACACAGGTGCGCGACATCGCGGTGGAGCGACGGAACGAGCCGGTGCTCTCCGACGACGAGGTATTACGGCTCGCGCGGCTCGGCCGCCGCATCGAAGCCCATTTCGGTGCCCCCCAGGACATCGAATGGTGTTGCGACGGTGCGGAGTTCCGCATCGTGCAGAGCAGGCCGATCACCACTCTGTTCCCGATTCCTGTCGCCACCGATGGGGAGAACCACGTGTATGTGTCGGTCGGGCATCAGCAGATGATGACCGATGCGATGAAGCCACTGGGGATTTCGGTATGGCAGCTGACGAGCAATGCGCCCATGCGCGACGCGGGAGGCCGGTTGTTCGTCGACGTCACCGCGATGCTGTCCTCGCCCGCGAAAGGCGCCGCCTTGGCAGCGAATCTGGGTAAGTCCGATCCGCTGATGGGAGACGCGCTGCGGACCGTGCTCGACCGCGGTGATTTCGTTCGTCGAGTACCGGACGAGAATTCCGGCACACCGGCCGCGCCGTCGCACGACGCACCCGCGCCGATCGAGACCGATCCCGACATCGTCACCGAGCTGATCGCCGAGAGCGAGGCTTCCCTCGCGGCGATGAAGCGTGACATAGCGGCCGAATCCGGACCGGCACTGCTCGACTTCATCCGGTCCGATATCGAGGGAGAGCTGCGACGGGTCCTGTTCGCGCCGAGGGGTCTACAAGTGATCATGGCCGCGATGGACGCCACGGAACGGCTCAACGAGCGGCTGCGCGAATGGCTGGGGGAGAAGAACGCCGCCGACGCGCTCAGCCAGTCGATTCCTGGCAACGTCACCGCGGAAATGGGTCTGGCGCTGCTGGATGTCGCCGATGTGATCCGCCCGTATCCCGACGTGGTGGCGTACCTGGAGCAGATCGGCGACGACGATTTCCTGACCGGTCCGCCCGACTGTCCCACCGAGGTGCGGTCCGCCATCGAGGACTTTCTCGCCAAGTACGGAATGCGGTGTGCCGGTGAAATCGACATCACCAGGCCGCGATGGAGCGAAAGCCCCGCCACGTTGGTGCCGACAATCCTCGGCAATATCAAGAACTTCGGCCCACACGCGGGCAAGCAGCGCTTCGACGAGGGCCTACGCGACGCCGAGCAACAGAAACAACGAATCCTGGGACGGTTGCGCGCCCTACCGGACGGGGACGAGAAGGTCGCCGAGACCGAGCGATTGATCGAGCGCGTCCGCACCTACGCCGGATATCGCGAGTACCCGAAGTACGGCATGGTCTGCCGCTACTTCGTCTACAAACAGGCGCTGCTCCGCGAGGCCGAACGGCTGGTGGAAGCGGGCGTGCTCCGGGAGCCCCACGACATCTACTACCTGCGATTCGACGAACTGCACGAAGTCGTTCGCACACAGCGAGCCGACCAAAGACTCATCGACGAACGCAAAGCCGCGTTCCGCTCGTACCGGTCACTCACCGCGCCGCGAGTGCTCACCTCGGACGGCGAGGCTCTCACCGGTGTGTACCGGCGCGCGGACCTGCCCACCGGCGCACTCCCCGGCCTGGCGGTGTCGACCGGGACGATCGAAGGCCGCGCCCGCGTCATCGCCGATATCGCGCAGGCCACCCTCGAAGCCGACGACATCCTGGTCACCGCCTACACCGATCCGAGCTGGACCCCGCTGTTCGTCGGCATCGCGGGTCTGGTGACCGAAGTCGGCGGCCTGATGACCCACGGTGCGGTGATCGCCCGCGAATACGGTCTCCCGGCCGTGGTGGGCGTGGAACACGCCACCGACCTGATCCGCGACGGACAGCGAATCCGGGTCAACGGCACGGACGGCTACGTCGAGATCCTCTGACAACGGAGAGTGCTGCCGAATCGAGGCGGCTAAATCCCGCAGGTCCGCGTAGTTGTGCGCCAGAATGTCGCTATGCGGACACTCGTCAAGATGTTGCACGCCGTCACTGCTGGGGTGCTGGTCGTCGCGGCTGGTCACGGCGTTGCGGGGGCCGCACCCTCCGGGAGTGCTGATGGTCTGCTGCCGTGGGCCGCGGCCGGGCCGGAGGGTGTGCAGGCCTCGGGTGCGGCACTGGCCGAGGGGCTCGCCGGGACGGTGGTGTGGTCACGGGAGGCGAACACACCGGTCCCGATCGCCAGTATCGCGAAGGTGATGACGGCGGTGGTCGTGATCGTCAGCGGTGACCTCGAGCGGCCGGTGACGGTGCCGCAGGAAGCCGGCGCCTATTGCGCCAGGGAAAACGGGAGCACCGCGGGCTTGGTTCCCGGCGAGGTGCTCACCGCGCGCCAACTGCTGTACGCGCTGCTCCTGCCGTCGGGCTGCGACGCCGCCTACACCGTCGCGGAGTCGTTCGGTCCCGGTCAGGGCGGATTCCTCGCCAGAATGAACGACACCGCGCGCGTCATGGGTTTGGCGGGAACACATTTCAGCGACCCGGCCGGCATGCCGTACCCCACCGACCACTCCACCTATTCCACCCCGGCCGACCTCGTGGCACTGGGCGTGCGTGCGATGAACCTGCCGCTGTTCCGCGAGATCGTCGGTGCGCGGCACTTCCACGTTCCCGCCGGACCCGCCAACCGCGAACATCACTGGGAAACGACGAACCGCATGCTCGACGAGTATCCCGGGACCATCGGCCTCAAAACCGGCAACACCAACGCCGCCGGACACTGCCTGCTGTTCGAGACCGTCCGCGCGGGCATTCCGCTGATCGGGGTGGTGCTGCACAGCTCCGACCACAGCAGCGCCGCGGCGCGAGACGACGCGGAACGCATGCTGAACTGGGCCTACGACCCGATCCTGCGCGTACTGCAACCGGTCGGCGGCTGAGAACCGGCACGATCCGGGCGCAGCGCTTAGCATTCGGGATGTGCACCGTGGCAAATGGTTCCGGGTCCTCGTGTGTGTCGTCGTGCTCGGCAGTACCGGTGGCTGCGTAGGCGCGGTGGACCGGGCCGAATTCGAGGATCAGATGCGCACGCGCGGCGGCGGATTGGTGAGCGCGCTGCCGCAGGAGGCGGTCGCGGCGCTCGCCCAGCGCACCGGCGCCACCGACCCCGCAGTGAACGTCATCATCCTCAGCCCACCGAACTCGACCCAGTTCCGCCTGACCTTGCGCGACCAACCCGCCCAGATCACCCGGTTCATGGCCGACGATGCTGTGCTGGCCACTTCGTCACCCACCGTCCGGCTGCGCGTTCGACCACCTGATCGTTCGCGGCAACTCGACGACTACTCGTTCACCCTCGGCGAGCTCAGCGCACCACGCCCGGTCCGGGTATCCGCATCCGACGACCTCGACGGTGAGAATTTTACCGTCAGCGAGGTGCCGGGGCTGTCGCGGATCGAAGAGATCGTCGACACCGCCCGTGCGCGGAGCGCGCTGGTCGACGGCCAGGTGACCGTGATCGTGGTGAGCCGTTTCGGCCGCGAGATCCGCATCGTCGCCAATGTGTTGTCGCCACGCTCGGAGCTGGTCGCCGAATTCGATCGCGCCGGCACATTCCTGCGGATGCAGCAGGTATAGCGCATGCGAGGAGTTCTGGCGTCGGCCGTGTCGATTGTCGTCACCGCCGCCTTTGCCACCATCTTGGTCGCCGTTGCCATCTGGCCGGGCGAAGCGAAACTCACCGCACCCCTGTTCTGCTCGGCCCCGACCACCGAACCCATGGTCGTCTCGGACACTTTCTACGACTCCGAAGGCAGGTCGATCAACTACACGCTGTATTGCGTCAGCGAGCGCGGCGTCCTCACCGACGAGGGTTTCGCACTGCCCATGCTGGCGCTACTCGGTGCGCACGTGCTGATCTTGACGGCCCTGGTCGTGCTTGGTGCCCTGATCGGGCTTGCCGGACGCCGACCCGACAGCGCGGACGAGCAGGTCGAACGTCTGCGTGACAGCTGACGGCTCAGCCGATCGCGGGAACCTGCTCGGTGGGCAACGGCGGCGGTGGTGGGGTGCCGTCACCGAAGGGGCGTCCACCGAGTTCCGCACGGTGGTGCGGGGTCAGCCAATTCGACAGATCCGGGCCCGCCGGGATGATTCCGGTGGGGTTGATGTCGCGGTGCACGACGTAGTAGTGCTCTTTGATCTGGCCGAAGTCGATGGTGTCGCCGAAGCCGGGGGTCTGGAACAGGTCGCGGGCGTAGGCCCACAGCACCGGCATCTCACTGAGTTTGGTGCGGTTGCACTTGAAATGGCCGTGATAGACGGGATCGAAGCGAGCCAGCGTGGTGAACAGCCGCACGTCGGCCTCGGTGATGGTGTCGCCGACCAGGTAGCGCTGGCTGCTCAGGCGTTCGGTGAGCCGGTCGAGCGCGGTGAACAGCCGAACGTAGGCGGTGTCATAAGCCTCTTGATCGCCGGCGAAACCGCACCGGTAGACACCATTGTTGATGTCGCGGAACACTTCTCGATTGATCTCGTCGATCTGCGCGCGCAACGATTCGGGATACAGCTGCGGTGCTCCCGGCCGATGATAGGCGGTCCATTCGGTGGAGAAATCGAGGGTCATCTGCGCGTAGTCGTTGGTGACGACCTTGCCGGTCGCGATGTCGACCACTGCGGGAACTGTGATTCCCCGCGGATAATCCGGGAACCGCGCCAGGTAGGCATCGCGCAGCCGAGGGATGCCGAGGACTGGATCGACCCCGCCTGGATCCAGATCGAAGGTCCAGCTCAGCTTGTCATGGGTGGGCCCGCACAGCCCGAGCGACAACACCGATTCCAGGCCCAACAGCCTGCGCACGATCAACGTGCGATTGGCCCACGGACAGGCCCTGGCCGCGACGAGCCGGTACCAACCGGGCTCTACGGCGTAACCATCACGTCCATCGGCGGTGATCCGCGTAGTGATGTAGTTGGTGTCGCGGCGAAACTCGCCCGCCTCGACGTAAGTGCCCGCATCAGCATCGCTCACCTCCTCAGTCTCGCATATTCGAGTACCGAATTCGTTGGGCGAGCGTTCACCTCCGGTGGTCGCCGTATATCTGGCGCCCGGATGAACCCACCAGTAGCGTGTGCCCCGTGATACCGATGGGCAAAGCGCCGGGCGGGGCGGCGCGTCCGCGCATCGCGCTGACCGCAGTCGCGGTAGTGGTGTTCGTGACATTCCTCGACACCACAGTGGTGAGTGTGGCGCTGGGGGACATCCGGCGTGATCTGAGTGCCGATGTGACGATGTTGCAGTGGGTGGTCAACTCCTACACCGTCGTGTTCGCCGGGCTGATGTTGGCGGGTGGATCGCTCGGCGACCGGTGGGGGCGCAAGCGGGTGATGATCATCGGGTTGCTGATCTTCTGCGTGGGGTCGGTGGTGTCGGCGCTGGCGAGCAGCGTCGCGGTGCTCATCGCCGGGCGCGCGATCATGGGTCTGGGAGCCGCGGCGTCGGAGCCCGGAACGCTGTCGGTGCTGCGCCACGTTTTCCCGGACGATCGGGCTCGGGCCAAGGCGATCGGTGTGTGGGCGGCGGTGTCGGGTCTCGCGCTCGCGGCGGGGCCGGTCCTCGGCGGTGTGCTGGTTCATGCGTACGGCTGGCGTTCGATCTTCTGGTTCAACCTGGTGATCGCCGCGGTGGCGCTGGTCGCCGCGGCGTGGTCGATCCCGGAAAGCTCCGACCCGCGCCCCGAGCCCATCGACTGGGCCGGTGCCGTGCTCGGCGCCGCGGCCTTCGGCTCGGTGATCTACGCGGCGATTCTGGGTCAGGATCAGGGCTACACCGCTCCCGCGGTGCTCGCCCTGTTCGCGTTCGGTGCCGTGGCGCTGGCCGCGTTCATCGCCGTCGAAATGCGGGCGCGCGCACCCATGCTCGACTTCCGGTACCTGCGCCTACCAGCGGTGCGTAGTGCGCTGGTGGTCGCCTTCGCCGTGTACTTCGGCATATTCTCGATCTTCTTCTTCACCGCGCTGTATCTGCAAGTGATGCAGTCGTATTCGGGTGCGCGCACCGCGACGATCTTCGCCCCGATGGCCGCCACGATCGTGATCGGGTCCCTGGTCGCGGGCTGGTGGGTGGGTCGGCGTGGCGCCCGCGCCCCCATGATCCTCGGTTGTGTGGTCGGCGCCGGCGGGATTTTGCTGACCCGCCACATGCTGTCCGGTGAAATAAGCGACCCATGGCTGGCGGCCGCGATGGGGGTGGCGGGCTTCGGATTCGGGATCGCGGTGGTACCGCTGACCTCGGCCGTGATGTCGGGTGTTCCGGCCGAACACTCGGGAATGGCTGCCGCGGTGACCAATACGATGCGTCAGGTCGGTTCGGCATTCGGTGTCGCGGTGCTCGGTGCTCTGGTGAGCGGTTTCCTCTCGGCGGACCTGAAGGCGCGCATGACCGAGTTGGGTCTGCCGACCTCGCTACAGCCCGACGCCATCCGCGCCGTCGAACTCGGCAAGATCCCCGAGGGCGTCGACATCGGCCCGTACCTGCAATACCTGTCGAAGGTGACCGAGGTCCTCAACACCGGCAAGGTCGCATTCCATCATGGCCTCGACGTGGCTCTGCTCGTGTCGGCGCTGATGATCCTCGCCGCGGCGGCGTTCACCGCGCTCGACGGGCCACGTGACCGTAAAGCCACCACCTAGACCGCGTATCACCCACAAGCCCTGATTCGACGGGAGTTCCGGCCGACGCTCGGTGCGTCGGCCGGAACCCAGGTCAGGCGGTGACCGAGGCCGTCACTTCACGAGTCAGTCGCGAGGACCAGGGGCACCAGAAACAGCCGGGAAGAAACGCGCCGCACGCCTCGTCGATGAAGTCGTCGGTGTACGGGATGCTCGAATCGCACACTTCGATGGCCATCGTGAAGAAGGTGATGGTGTCGGGGTCCAGGTGGAAGCTCCACTGCGGGTTGTAGCTCTGCTTGGTCTTACGGATCCTGCCCATGACGTGGGTGGACATCGTCTCCTCGCCGGACAGGATCCGACGCGCCTCGGCGATCCGTTGTTCATTGTTGAGCTGGAAAACGAACTCTTTTTCGCTGTGGTCGGTGAATGCAAAGAGCGCCATGACATTTCCCCTTGTCGATGTGTCCGAGCGAGCGGGAGTCGAGCGTGTTGCGAGGTCGAGTGTATCGGCCGATTCGCGGCCACATGCGCGCATTGCCGATGAATGATGTTGGTAAGCAACAGGTTTAGGGAATCAGTCGGTTTCTGTGCGTGAAACGGGGCAACGGCGAGCGCTCATCGGCGCGTCCCTGCGGCGAGCTCCTCGCGACGCGGTGACCGCCGCCCCGAATTCGCCTTTCCCGAGGTGATGATCAACTCGCGGACCGCCATAGCTCCCCGGGCGACAGCGCCGGCGACCCGACCGTCCGCACCGATCAGTACCGCCGACGGCGTCCCCCTGACCCGGTAGCGAAGGGCCGCCTCGTTGCCCTGTTGCACCAGAACCGGGATATCGCCCACCCCTTGTCGGCGGCCCCAGTCGGCGTGTTCGGCGAGATCACCGTTGCCGACCAGCACGATCGTCAGCGTTTCCCGGACGCGCGACTGCCAGCGGGGCAGCTCACGGGCCAGCGCCGCGCACATTTCGCACCCGGGATGGACGAAAACGAGTAGTACCGCTCGCCCCGGCGACAACAGCGACTCCAGGCTGATCCGCCCGCCCTCAACCGCCTGCAACTCGAACTCGGGGGCCACGGCGCCAACAGGCAGGCCCTCGGCGCCGAGCGTCGACATGGCCTGTTCGTCGACCCGTCGACGTAAATCGTGCAACTCGCCGAGTGTCCAGATCACCACCATCGTCAGCACCGCGATCAGCGCGAGCCCTGCCGTGGCTTCGGCCGGCAAACCGGCGGGGACCTGCGGATACCTCAGTGCGCCCACCGTGACCAGTGCGGCGAGCGCCAGCAGGAGTCCGTTCCGCACCAGTGTCACCGGCCCGATAGGCCCCGCACTCGCCGCACCGAAACAGGAACAGTTCGGGTGCTCGCCCCGCAGCAGTAACCGCACGATCGCCGCGGTGAACACCGCCAGCAGCAGAACCGACACGGCGCCCGCGATTCCCGCCGTCCACGGCAGCACCGCCCCCACCGCCACCAACCCTTCGATCACCGGTAACCCGACCGCCACCCAGGGTGCCCACCTGATGTGTATCCCGAAGTCGACCAACGCCTTCCGTGTCGCGGGCCTGTCCGCCAACTTCCCCCATGTCGACAGTCCGAAGGCCCCGGCCAGTACCAATCGCGAACCCCACACTCCGTATTCGATCAGCATTCCGGCACCATCCCACAGGCGAAGTGGTGTGAAATCTGGTTTGCTGGAACAGCCTTCACCACGCAGGTAGATTCGTATCGGGCGGTGCTCGTGTCGGCCTCGGCGAGCGCGTCGCCGATCACGGTGATGATCTTCGGCGACCCCGCGTCGCAGTTGGCCGTGGACCCGCGAGCCCGTATGTGAATCATCAGTAGTAACCGTGTTACTCTCTTTCGGCGCTGGTGTGACAGGCATCATCATCTGTATCTCCGGCGACTTGAATCACTGCGGCGACGACGCAGGCAGTGGTGTCGACTGAGAGGTTGCGATGAAGCGACAGGATCTTCGACGGATGCGGCCACAGGCCGGGCGCATCGTCGCGGTGTTGGTGTTGGCTGCCACGACGGCGGTGGCCGGTGCGGTGACACAGACGCGGGAGGCGGCGGCCGATCCGGTCAGCTCGTTCTACACACCGCCGGACCGGATTCCGCAGGAACCGGGCGCGATCATCAAGACCGCGCCGATGACCTTGGTCCTGACTCCGCCGACCGAGCAGGGATGGCCGGGCCGGGCGCAGCACGTGATGTACACGACGAAGCTGCAGGACGGGTCCCCCGTCGGCGTCAGCGGGACCTACATCGAACCGACCGGTGAATGGCGCGGAGCAGGCCCACGGCCGACGGTGGTCATCGGTCCCGGCACCTCGGGTCAGGGCGACCGTTGCGCGATGTCGATGGCGTTCTCGACCGGGATGACGGTGTCCACCGAGCCGTTGGGGCTCTCGGCGAACCAGGAGCTGCCGTCGTCGGTGGTGTGGAGCGGCCTGGGCGCGCGAGTGCTGGTGACCGATTACGTCGGCCTCGGCACGCCCGGCATTCACACCTACGCCAATCGGTTCGAGAGCGGACACGCCATCCTCGACGGAGTTCGCGCGGCCAACAACCTCGGCGGGGTCGGACCGGAGACACCGGTCGTGCTCTGGGGCTATTCCCAGGGCGGTGGCGCTACCGCGGCCGCCGCGGAGATGCAGCCGAGCTACGCGCCGGAACTGAACCTCAAAGGCACCTGGGCCGGTGGACCGGTCGCCGACCTGCCCGCGATCCTGGAAAAGATCGATGGCGCGCTGATCGGCGGTGCGATCGGGTTCGCGGTCAACGGCATGCTCGCGCGCTACCCCGAGCTGCAGCGTGCGGTCGACCAGGTCGTCAGCCCGCACGGGCGCGCGATGCTCGAGACGCTGAGCAACGCCTGCATCGTCGACTTGATCACCACCTACCCCTTCCTGAAGACCAACTCGCTGACCAGGGACGGTCGCTCGCTCACCGAGCATCTCAGGGAAATGCCCGAAGCCGCACCGGTACTCGCGGAACTACGCATCGGCAACTCCACTCCGACCACCCCGGTCCTGATCACCAGTGGTCTCAACGACGACACCGTCCCCTACGGCCAGGCCCGCCGCCTCGCCGAGGACTGGTGCGGCCAGGGCGCCACAGTCACCTTCCGGACGAACGATCTGCCGCCGATCCTGCCCGGCACCACCATCCCGAACCACTTCGGGCCAGAGATCATCGACGGTTTCGGACCCGACAACGCGTTCATCTATCTTCTCGATCGCCTTGCGGACAAGCCGGCTTCCGGCTGCAGCTTCAACTGAACAGAAGATTCGCAGCTGAATCGGTTCGGTGCCGACACAAGCCGATGTACTAGTGTGACCTGGTGGCCAGAAAGGGCGAAGGTGATCCTGCGCGCAAGATCACCGAAACCACCTTGTCGCTGCTCGAGTCGGAGGGTTACGACGCGGTTCAGCTGCGACGGGTGGCCGGTGTCGCCCACGTCTCGCTGACCACGGTCTACAAGCTGTATCCCAACCGGGACGAGCTTGTCCTGGCCGCCGTCGCGCAGTGGATGGCCACCAATACCTACACCGAACTCGACCCGCCGCGAGCCGACGAATCTCTCGCCGACGTGCTGAAAAGGATCACCCGCTACATATTCGAACCGTGGGAGCGGCACCCGCGGATGCTGGCCGCCTACTCACGCGCCCGATCCGGCCCCGGTGGGCAGCGACTCGACGCCCAGGGTTTCGCCGCGGTGTTGCCCGCCGTAAGCACGATGTTCGTCAGCCTCGACGAGGAGTACGCCGCCGATCTCGCACTGGTGCTGACCAATATGGTCTACGCCCTGCTGACCCGCTTCGCGCACGGCGACCTCGCGATCACCGAGATCCTGCCCGCGCTCGAACGCACCATCGTCCGGCTGACACAGAACAACGCCGCGTTCGCCGCAGCCGCCCGGCGGACCGGCGAGTCCGGTGCCCCGCCGTTCGAATGGGTCTCCGATTTCGGCTCGCCGTACTCCCCGGGAACCGAAACCGACGAGTCGTAGCCGTGCTCGGGCCCAGGCTGGTTCGGTTGCTGGTTCCGCCAAACGTTTTCACGGCCAACCGGAGCAGTTCAAGCTCTGGCAATCCCGGCACGGGACCCTGGGGCTTCGGCGCCGACGCCGTTGTCCAGGAGGGGGAGTCCGAGCGGATGGATCGCCGCGACCGTGAGTTCAGCCGGCGTAGTGTGCTGTGCGCGGCCGGGGCGGCGATCGCGCTGACCGTGGTGGCGCAGCCGACACAGGCGGGGACGATCACCCGGAACCGTTCGGTCGACGTCGGTCCGGGGGAGCGCGCGGACCTGGCGGAACAGGCGATCGTGCAGCGACACGTGCGCTCGCTGCTCGGGCTGGGGGACTATCGGCTCGGGGTGCTCACGTGGCCCGCGGACCTGACGGAACGGTCCATGCTCGGGCGATGGTGTTACTGGTGGCAAGCACACCTGCTCGATTGTGCGATCGATGCCGCGCACCGCACCCGCACCCCCGAGCGCATCGACCGGGTCGTCGCCCTCGCCCGCGGTATCCGAGCGCGCAATGTCACCGGATGGACCAATCGGTACTACGACGACATGGGGTGGTTGGCACTGGCGCTCGAGCGTGCCGAACGGCTGCTCGGCATCCGGTTCGACGACGCGACGGGGGATCTGCGCGACGCGCTGATCGCGGGCTGGAACCCGCAGGTGGGTGCCGTGCCATGGCGCAACGGCGACGACTTCTACAACACCCCCGCGATCGGCCCGACCGGCATCGCGTTGGCACGGCTGGGTGAACTTCCCCGCGCCTGCCAACTGGCCGATTTCCTGCACACGCGCCTGCTCGACACCGACAGCGGCCTGATCCTCGATGGTGTCCATGAGCCCGGCGGGCAGGTGGACCGGACCATCCACACCTACTGCCAGGGCGTGACCATCGGCCTGGAAACCGAATTGGCGCTGCGCACAGGCGAATCGGGCCACCAGCAGCGCGCCGCGGCACTGGTTGCCGCAGTCGAGAACCGGCTCACCGACGCGGGAGTGATCGCCGCGGCCGCCGCGAACGACTCGGGACTCTTCATGGGAATTCTCGCGCGCTATCTCGCCGAAACCGCACTGGCACTGGGCGACACGACCGCGGCGAACATCGTGCACGCCTCTGCCCGGGCGGCCTGGGCCAATCGAGCCGAGGTGAACGGCCTGCCGCTGTTCGGCGCGGACTGGGCCCGCCCGGTGACGGTGCCGGAGCAGCCGGGAATCTTCCTCCAGCTCGCAGACGTGTCCGCGGCGTCGTCGGTGAACCTCAGCCGCGACCTCTCGGTGCAACTGAGCGGCTGGATGCTCATGGAAGCGGACTACCGCCTCACCACCGCGGGCCGCTGACCAGGGGGTGGTGGATAATGTTCGTTGTGAGCCTCGATGAACAGTCCGCGCCGGATGCGGCAGCCGTGATCAGCACAGTAATCGGTGCCGAAGCCTGCACGGGGGTGGGGACGTTTCGCTTCTGGTTCGCTGACGGTCGGTGGGAATGGTCGGACGAGCTGGCCGCCATCTATGGCTATCAGCCCGGTGAAGTCGAGCCGACCACCGAGCTGTTGCTCTCCCATCAGCACCCCGAGGATCAGGAAGACCTGGGGTCGGCCGTCGACGCCGCGGTGAACGCGGGCGACCCGGTCTGCGGTCGGCATCGGATCGTGGACACCGCGGGCCGGATTCACGAGGTCCTCGTCGTGGGCGATCATCTGGTCGACGACGACGAAGTCGTGATCGGCACGGCGGGCCACTTCATCGACGTCACCGAACGGCTCGAGGAGGAACGCCGGGAAGCTCTCGACGAGACCGTGCCGGAACTCCTCGAGGCTCGGGCGGAGATCGAACAGGCCAAAGGCGCGCTGATCCTCATGTACGGAATCAGCGCTGAGCAGGCATTCAAGGTGCTGCGCTGGCGTTCACAGGAGACCAACGTCAAGTTGCGTGACATCGCTGCGCAGATCGTCGAGGGTGTCCGGTCGATCAACCCCCAACTTCCGGGTTGCCGTACCCGCTTCGACCACCTGTTGCTGACGGTTCACCAGCCTCGACGCGAGGGCTGAGGCGGAATCGGAGAACGAGCGGACCGCTCAAGGCATTTCGACCGTTTCGGCCCGGGCTATCTCGTCGATGGCCCGCTGCACGGACTCGTGGGGCGGTGTCCGGGCCAGGTCGGCGAGGTACTCGATCAGCAGTACCGCCGCGGGTTGGGGATCGGTGCGGCCGCCGTCCGGATCCTGCGACTCATCGATCCCGAGCGCCCCGGCCAGCGCGCTGAACACCGCGGCGGCGTCGAGTCGAGGTAGCCAGGCTGACGCTCGCCGCACGACCGCTACCAGCACGGCACGCACATCGTCGCCGGTGAGCCCGTCGGGGTGGGCGGTCTCGAGCAGTTCTCGAACTATCGCCGCCAGTACCGAGGTGACCTGGTCGGCGGGGAGTTCGGCCAGGTCGGCGGTGGCGGCGCCGAACCGGGATTCGTCGGCGTCCCGTGCCGCGGTGACCGCGGCCTCGACGGCGGTCGCGATGGCTCGGGCCGACGAAGGCCAGTCGGACGGCCACATGGGTGGTTCTCCTCGCGGGTCGGTGAGTGTTGCATCACTGCCCGGATGCGGGCTGCTGCCAGCGTAGTCAGTGCGGCGCCGGACTACGGATCAGCGGCCGCGAACTCGTCCGGCAGCGGTCAAGGGCTCGGTTCCGGTAGCTGACATTCCGACACCCTCGGACTCACGCCCAGGTAGTTGAGTGGGCCTGCGAGCACGGTGAGCCCGATCGTGCCCCAGTCGCCGCAGTTGACCGGGGTGTTGGTGAAATAGTCTCGCTGCACGGCGGCCAGCAGCCCGGCCCCGATCCAGACCACCATCAACACCGACAGCAAGAATTGTGCTGTCTGGTGACGTGGCCGGGCCCGAATCTCCCGCACCTCGCGCAGTTGTCGATCCCGTCGATTCCGCCGACCACGCATCGTCATCGATCGCACCTTCCGGCCCTGTGGACATCGCCACGACACGCGCGAGGTTCTGCTCCCATCAACAGTGCAGCCCAGCAACCGCACAGTCAATGGTTGGGCCGGTGCGAGTTGGTTCAGGCCGCCGGTACCGGTTGTTCGCCGATGGCCTCTGTGCGCAAACTGCCGAGCAATCGGGTGAGTTTGCGGGACACGCTCATCTGCGAGACACCGAGGCGTTCGGCGATCTCGCCTTGCGAGAGGGAGTCGTAGAACCGCCAGACCAGCAGTTGCTGTTCTTCGGGTGACAGCCGTGCCAACAGGGGCGCGACGGTGATCGTGTCCTCGGCGAGGCGGTAGCTCGGATCTATGGCGCCGAAGGTGTCGGCGACGGTCATGCCGGGATCGTTCTCGCCCTCGTGTGCGGGAGTGTCGAGGCTGCGGGTCTGGAATGCGTTGGCCGCCACCAGGGTGCGGGTGATATCGGTCACTGTCACCTCGAGTTCGGCGGCGAGTTCGTGCGCGGTGGGGGAGCGTTGGAGCCGACGGCTCAACTCGTCGGTCGCCACGCGCACCTTGCCCTGCAGTTCCTTCTCGCGCCGCGGCACGTGTAGAGGCCAGAGGTGATCGCGGAAGTGCCTGCGCACTTCACCCATGATGGTGGGCACCGCGAAGCCGAGGAACGGTGATCCGGTGGTCACGTCGTAGCGGTCGACCGCCATGACAAGGCCGAGGCGCGCAGTCTGGAGCAGGTCGTCGAATATCTCACCGCGACCGGCGTATTTGCGGGCGATGTGCTCGGCGAGCGGTAGACAGACCTCGATGATCTGTGCCCGTACGACGTCGTATTCGGGGCTGCTCGGATCGATCAGAGCCCAGTGCGAGAACAACGGTTCTGCGTGTTCGTAGGTCCTGTTGTTGGTGGTCTGGGACATCGTGATCAGCTCCTGGCCTTCGAATACTCACCGGGTACTGCGGAGGCGAACCTAAAGGCTGTGCGGGCCGAGCGTTCTGAAGGTCATCACCATTCCCGCGCACAGGCTGACGGCGCCGAAGAGCGCGGCGGGCAGCGATCCGGTCAGGGCGGTCAGGCCGAAGAGGAAGAACACGCAGGTGGCCAACATGATGGTGGTGCTGGTCAGATCCATGCTCGGCGTACTCGTTGTTCGATTACGTGAGGTGGTCATAGATGAAGGGTTCACCGTCGCGGAGGTTATTAAACCGTTATCGGTCGACAGGGGTTGACGGCACGACGATTCAGGACTTAAATGTTTAACCCCTCGTGAGAAGGGGAACAGTCAATTCACCGTGCGCACGCGCACGTCCCGCGCGAGGTGATCACGCTGTTCGACGACCAGGCGACGCAACGCGCTCGGCGCGTCGGCGTTCGCGGCGAGCCACCGATCGACCCCGTCGAGCGAATCGGCGGCGGGAAAGAGCCCGACCACGATGCGGCGGGCGATCTCGATGCTGCGTCGATCCCACACCGTGCGCAGCGCCGCGAAGTACTCGCCGTCGTAGCGCGCGATCAGCTCGCGGTGTCGACCCGCGCGGAAGCCGTCGATGGTGGCGTCGAGGTGGTCGTTGGTCAGGGTGGTGTCGTTGAGCGCTGAGTCCCACGCCGCAGCTTTGACCTGCGCTTGCGGTCGCGCCGCGAGTGCGCGCAGGTGCGCGGTTCGACCCGACGCCGTGTCGTCGCGGTCGAGTTCGGTGTCCAGGTCGTCGGCCGTCGCCTCGCCGGTCGCGGCCAGCGCGGTCCACAGCGACCAGCGCAGATCAGGATCCAAGGCCAGACCGGTCGGTGCCCGGTCGAGCAGGATCGCGCGAATATCGGTGGCACGGCGGCCGTCGACCGTGGCGGCGGCGGCCGTCGCACGTGCCCACGCGAGCTGCGCACCGGAACCGGGCGCCGACGAATGCAGCGTGGCCCAGCATGCTTCGAGCCACTCGCCACGCCACCGGTCCCGTGCCGGATCGGGCAGATAATGGCCGATGGTGAAGGAGGCGTTGGCCAGGACGGCGGTGAGCAACGCCATATTCGTTTCGGTTGGCGCGAAAACGCGAGCCATGGCCAGGTAGCGGTCGGCACCGAGTTCGCCGTCGCGGGTGGCGTTCCACAGCGCCGACCAGATCAGCCCGCGCGCCAGCGGATCGGCCACCCGATCGAGCGAACTCTGGACGGTGGCCAGTGAATCCGCGTCCAAGCGAACCTTCGCGTAGGTGAGATCGCCGTCGTTGAGCAGCCGGAGCGGAGCGGTGGCGAGGGCGACCGGGGTGTGTTCGTCGACGATGTCGAGTTCCACGCGCTCGCGAAGCACCAACTCGCCCGCGGTATCGAAGTCGTAGAGCCCGACGGCGAGCCGGTGCGGGCGCGGATCGGTTTGCACGACCGCACCGTCTTCGAGGGTCAGCGTGGACATGCCGGTCGTCTGCAGCCAGGCCCGCGCCCAGCCCGCCAGGTCGCGGCCGGATTCCGCGGACAATTCGGTCAGCAGGTCGTCGAGGGTCGTGTTGCCGAAGGCGTGCGTCCGGAAATACCGGCGCACACCCGAGAAGAACTGTTCCCTACCGACATAGGCGACCAGTTGCTTGAGGACGCTGGCGCCCTTGGCGTAGGTGATGCCGTCGAAATTGAGTTTGGCTGCCTCGAGATCGGTGATGTCGGCGACGATCGGATGCGTGGTCGGCAGCTGATCCTGCAGGTACGCCCAGGCCTTGCGGCGGTTCGCGAACGCTACCCAGGCGTCGGTCCACTCGGTGGCCTCGGAGCTGGCCAGGGCGCCCATGTAGTCGGCGAAGGATTCCTTGAGCCACAGGTCGTCCCACCACACCATCGTGACGAGATCGCCGAACCACATGTGCGCCATCTCGTGCAGGATCGTGTTCGCCCGGCCCTCGTATTGCGCGGCGGTGGCCGCACCACGGAACACGTAGGCCTCGGTGAACGTGACCAGCCCGGGGTTCTCCATCGCGCCCAGGTTGTATTCGGGCACGAACACCTGGTCGTACTTGCCCCACGGATACGGGTAGTCGAAGTGCTCGGCGAAGAAGTCCAGACCCTGCGCCGTCACCTCGAAGATGGTGTCCGCGTCCAGGTAACGGGCCAGTGAGGCGCGGCAGTAGATCCCGAGCGGGATGGTGAGTTCGCCTCGTGCCCACGAGGATTCGACCCGATGGTACGGGCCTGCCGCGATGGCGGTGATGTATGTCGAGATCGGCAGGGTGGGGGAGAACACGACATTCTGCAGCACGCCGTTGTTCTGGATCGCCGCGTACGGCCGATTCGACACGACCTCCCAACCGGCAGGTGCTGACACCGCGAAGGTGAACGGCGCCTTCATATCCGGCTGTTCGAAGCAGGCGAAAACCCGCCGCGCGTCCGCGGGCTCGTACTGGGTGTACAGGTAGGTCTGGTCGTCGACCGGATCGAGGAATCGGTGCAGCCCCTCACCCGATCGGCTGTAAGCACCGGTGCCACGAACGACAACCACATTCGACTCGGACAAGCCGTCGACCACGAGCCGGGCCCCGTCGTACTCGACCGCGACCTGCGCACCGTTGAGGGTCAGCGATTCCACGGACAGACCGATGAAGTCGAGCCACGTCTGCTCGACGGAGGCGTCGAACTCGACCGTCGTGGTCGTGGCGAAACCTTCCCGGGTCTGATCCGGGGCCGCCGACAGGTCGAGTTCGACGTGGTAGGCGCGGACGGTGACCGTCGCCGATCGCGCGGCGGTCTCGGAGCGGGTCAGGTTCGCGGTGTGCACGCCTCGATCCTGCCAGTCGTCACCGTCGTCGTGTGACGTCTTACTCCACGGTGACGCTTTTCGCGAGGTTGCGAGGTTTGTCGACGTCGCGGCCGAGGGCGATGGCGGTGTGATAGGCGAGCAGCTGCAGGGGAATCGTCAGCAGCATGGGGTCCAATTCCGGTGCGACCCGCGGAACCTGGATCACTTCGTCGGCGGCGTTCGGTGGCAGGTCCGCGTTCGTGACGGCGATGACCGGGCCACCGCGTGCCTTGATCTGTTCGATGGTGCTGAGGTTCTTGGCCAGGAGTTCGTCGTCGGGGACGATCACCACGCTCGGCATCTCTGGGTCGATCAGGGCCAGCGGACCGTGTTTGAGCTCGGAGGCCTGGTAGGCCTCGGCGTGGACGTAGGAGACCTCCTTGAGTTTCTGCGCGCCTTCGCGAGCGACCGGCCACGCCCGGACCCGTCCGATGAAGAACATGCTGCGGGCCTTGGCATATCGATGGGCGATCTCGGCGATGGCGTCCTCGTCGGTCAAGACCTGGTCGATGGCGGCCGGCAGGGCGCGCAGGCCCTCGACGATGCGGTTGCCGTCGGCGGCCGAGAGATCGCGGACGCGGCCGAGCAGCAGGGCCAGCATGGTGAAGGAGACGGTCATGTTGGTCAGTGCCTTGGTCGAGGCGACCGAGATCTCCGGGCCCGCGTGCAGGAACACCCCTGCCCCGCACTGGCGAGCGATCGCGCTGCCGACCACGTTGACGGCACCGATCACCCGGCCGCCCTTGCGCTGGAGTTCCTGCACCGCGGCGAGGGTGTCGAGGGTTTCGCCGGACTGGCTGATCGCGACATACAGCGCGTCGGGGTCGACGACCGGATTGCGGTAGCGGAACTCCGAGGCGGGCTCCGCGACGGCCGGAATGCGGGCCAGTTCCTCGACGAGTTGGGCGCCGAGCTGACCGGCGTAATAGGCCGAGCCGCAACCGAGGAAGACGACCTTGCTGATGCCGCGCAGTTCGCGGGCGTCCATGTTCAGCCCACCGAGGTGGGCGGTGGCGAAGCGGTCGTCGAGGCGGCCACGGAGCGCTCTGCGCACCGCCTCGCCCTGTTCGGCGATCTCCTTGCGCATGAAGTCGGGGAAGCCGCCGAGGGCGTAGTCCTCGGCCACCATGTCGATGGTGGTCGGGATCTTGTCGGTCTGCTCGGAGTCGACTCCCAGTGTGCTGGTACGGAATTCGCCTTCGCGGATCGTCGCGAGCTCGCCGTCGTCGAGGAACACCACCCGCTGGGTGTGGTGGACGAGGGCGGCGACATCGGAGGCCACGAACATCTCACCGTCGCCGACGCCGAGCACGATCGGGCTGCCGTTGCGCGCGACCACCAGCTCGGTCGGACGGCGCGCGTCGAGCACCAGCAGCCCGTAGGTACCGCGGATCCGGTGCAGTGCGACGCGAACGGCGTCCTCGAGGGATTCGGCTTCCTCGATTTCGCGGGCGATGAGGTGGGCGATCACCTCGGTATCGGTGTCGGAGACCAGCTCGATGCCGAGCACGGTGAGCTCGGCCCTCAGCTGTTCGGCGTTCTCGACGATACCGTTGTGCACCACGGCGATTCGGCCGCCGGCATCGGTGTGGGGATGCGCGTTGGCATCACTCGGTTCGCCGTGGGTGGCCCAGCGGGTGTGTGCGATGCCGACGGTGCCGCGCAGGGGAGTGGCGTCGGACTTGTCGCGCAGCTCCTGTACCCGGCCCCGCGTTTTGCACACGCGCAATTTCCCGCGATGGGGCAGCGCCAATCCGGCCGAGTCGTAGCCGCGGTACTCGAGCCGATGCAGTCCCTCCAGCAGCACGGGCACAACTTGGCGGTGACCGATGTATCCGACGATTCCACACATGCGTGACGAACTCCTTACCCGTAGACGATGCGACGTAGTTGCCGTTCGGTGAAGGGCGGGGCCGCGACCGGGCGCTGGGCGAGTTCGGCGTCGAGCTGTCGCCAGATCTCGGCGTTGCGCATGTCCCGTGCCTGCAGCTCGGCGTGCCTGCGCCGAACGAACTGCTCGGCCGTCTCGTCGAAGTAGCCGACGATGTCGGCGACCACCCGGGCTGCCACGCGTTCGGGCAAGCCGGTGGACGCCACTACGTAGCGGACCAGCTCGGTAGGTGCCCCGTCATTCACTCGAACGATCATGCCCCGCCCGACCGGGTTAACCAACTTCCCTGCCCGGATTCGGGCACAGATACCTTCGAAACGGCTATATGGCGACAGTGGCATGTATGCAGACGGCGCAGTGTGTGCACGCCAGGCCGATGCTGTTATCGCCTTGTGAGGTGTGAGCCGCGACTTGCGAACAATTTGCTGGAAGGCTGGCAGAGGCACGGCATACTGCGCATCCGAGTGGAGGTTGTGGTGAGGCGACGAATGGGCGACGCATTCAGTGATCGACTCTATTTCGCCGGCCCCGCGCCGGCCTCGGACGAAGCCGGGAGCCGACCCGAATATGTCGTCGACGCCGCGATCGTGACGATTGCCGAAGAGATCGTGCAGACGGGTTTCGATGCCGACGATACCGTGCATCAACGGCTGCGGAGATTCTGTGCGCACGCGAAAGCTGAAGGTGCGATGGTGAATTGCCTTCTCGGCGCGGCGACCACGGTGGAAGAGGGCGGGGTGGTGCCCTTTGTCGGCCGGGTCGTCGGCAGGCTCGGGCACGCGGAGTTGTTCTTCGATCTCGCGCTGGGTGAATCCGGTATCGATCCGTTCGACGGAAATCCCGTGCAGAATGTGGTCGGTCCGGCCACGATGACGGAGCTGGATTTCGAATTCGTCATCACGCAGGTGAGTGAACTGGTCGATAGCTTGTTGTTGCCGAATTATCTGGCGTTGCTGGAATGGCGCGACCTCACCGGGGAAGCGCCGCGGTCTCGTCGCCCGGAACAGTCGGCCGCGCTGCTGTACGAGTTGAACGAACGGCTCGCGCCGGTCCTCGGCGAGATGCCGCTGGCCTGGCTGTTGCTGCACTATGCGGAGTTCGGCGTCGACCCACTGGCGGATTCGATCCATCGCGCGCTGCTGCGCACCAACGCCGCCGACGCCGTGTCCGCCGCGCGAACGGCGGCAGCGGCGCTCACCGCGATGTCGTTCGTTTCCCCGTCGGCCAGGATCGGCGATCTTCCGGTGGTGTCGCGCCGTCCACGGCATCAGCCGACGCTGGTCACCGGCAATCACGTCATGGCCGATCTCGTCTGCGCGCTGTCGCGGTGCGACACCGCGAACGGCTGGCAGGCCGACGCGAAACTGCTGCGGCCGGCCGACGCGCAGACGGTCGGCTGGCTGCTGGTCGAGGATCGCCGCCATCGACGTGAATCCCGCTGTGGCCGCGGCGATCTCATGGCATCGGCAATCGGGCTCGAGATCATGCTCGGTGTCGAACACACGTCGGGATCGTCCCCCGCGACGGCGCAGGCCCCCTCGCCCACCGCGATCACCGTCGACCTGCTGCGCGTGCTGCGCCTGCCCTGGGACCAGATCCCGGAATCGGCCCACTACACCCCGCACCATCTCGACGGGGTCCTGCGCTTGGCCGGTTGCGCGCTGGAGGCGATGGCCCCCGGCGCCGAGGCGACGTCCGATATCGCGCGCCGCGCGGCCGATCGAGCAGTCCCCGCCCTGAGCGCCCGACCGGAACCGCCGATCTATCTGCAGGGCGCACTGGCACTGCTGGAGGCCTGGCATCGCGGCGGTGCGCCCCGGACCCGCCCCGTGCTCGAAGCCATCGCACCCATCGCGCCCGTCGTCTTCACCACGCTCGTGCTGATCGGTGCGGCGCTGCTCGAAATGCTGGCACAGGAGTTCGACGCGGACGTGGCGAACGTGCTCGACGCCCTCGAGGCGCGACTACGGGCGCGCGACAGATTGGCGGAGTAGCGCCGCCCTCAGCCGAGGTAGGTGGCGAGTTGGGGGACGGCGTCGACGAGGTGTTGGGCGACGATGGGCTGGCCGATCAGGGTGAAGGCCCAACCCTGGTGGGAGCGGTGCAGTTTGCCGAAGACGATGCCGGTGTACAGGCCGACTTCGGCGAGTTCGAGACGGACCAACTCGATGCCGGTGACGTTGTCGACGATGCGGCAGAAGCCGCGGTCGATCTGGCTGAATCGTTGGCCGGAGTAGGAGGTCACGAGGAACACGATCGTGGTGACTTCGGGATCGAGCAGTGTCAGGTCGACCACGATCACCTCGTTCTCGCCGTCGCCGTCACCGGTGACACTGTCCCCGTGGTGACGCAGCGCACCGTCGCGGGAGAGCAGTTGTTCGTGATAGGCGACGTCGGTGAAGTTGTCGCCGACGAACGCCAACGCCGCGGCATTGAGGTCGATGTCCTTGCTGGCCAGGGCCGACGCGGTGGTGTCGGCTGCGGGGTCCCATCCCAGGCCGAAGGTGAGGTGGGCAAGAGGTTCGGTCATGCGGTGCTCCTTGTCGAACGGTCGATCCCGCAGCATCGAGACGATGCGACGGTTGTCGAGAACGAATCCACTCGACCGACCCCGAGCCACGCTACCGACGGACTTCCCGGCATGCCCACCGGTAAACACCTGGGCAACGCCGCGGCCGGGGATGACGCAGATCGCGGAGCCACCGTGACCGCGTTGCTGCGCGCGGGGCACAGGCGAGGACCGGGCATTGTGTGACTAGGTACAACAATGCGGCGAAGTGGTTGCCGTCGGCGTCGATGAGGTCGATGGTCAATATCTGGGAGTAGACGTCCCACACACCGAATCCCCGGCGATCGCCTCATGACCGGCCGGTTCGGGATCGAGCTTTTCGGATTCGACATCGGAGTCAGAAATGAACAGCTTGCTCGACAGCCATCGCGGATGGGTCGCCGATATCTTTGCCGACGCCCCACCGCTGCCCTTCGACGATCGGTGCTCGCGCCGAGAGGAGGAGGTGATCGGTTGGCGGGCACTGTGTTCCTGCGGAGGCTGGCACGGCCGAACCTGGCTACGCACCGACCGCATGGCCGCCCACGCCCCCTCCGCTCGCGTGCTGCACTGCGCGACCGGCCGCCTCGACGCCGACCTGGCCCGCTCGGTCCTGGCCGAATGGGACTACCACCAGCTCGAGATGCAGGCGATGATCCCGGTCCGTCTGGCGTTCGAGGACACGGTCGCGGCGCAGCAGCGGCTCGTCGAAGCCGTCCGGTTCGTGCGCGCCTCAGGCGCGTCGTGGGGAGCGGTCGCCCGGGAGATCGGCGCGCCGTCAGCCGAAGCCGCCGAGCAACGATTCAGTGATCGGACATCGCCGGGACACGACGCGTCGGAAATGCGCATACCGTAATTCCGTCGCGCCGCGGCCTGCTGCCCAGGTCGAGTTGCGCGATCGCCGATTCGGCTCAGCCTGAGTTCAATGCTGGTCGCGGGCCAGTTCCCGGTGGTTTGGTGTGACCAGATCGTCCGGGTTCGAGCGAAAGGCCTTCGTATGTCTGTCGATGTGGTCAGGCTGGGTGCGCACATCGGTGCGCGGATCGACGGGGTGCGGCTGGGCGGCGAGCTGGACGCGTTGTCGGTGAACGCCCTGCGCGCCGCGCTCGCCGAGCACAAGGTGCTCTTCTTTCGCGGCCAGCACCACCTGACCGAGGACGGGCAGTACGAATTCGCGCAGTTGCTCGGCACTCCGACCACCCCGCACCCGACCGTCACCTCGGCCGGTGCGAAGAGCCTGGCCATCGACTCGCACCAGACCCGCTCCAACGTCTGGCACACCGATGTCACCTTCGTCGACCGCGTCCCGAAGGCCTCGATCCTGCGCGCGGTCACGCTGCCCAGCTACGGCGGTTCGACCACCTGGGCTTCCACCGTCGCCGCCTACAACTCACTGCCGACCCCACTCCAGCGTCTCGCCGAGAGCCTGCGCGCGCGGCATTCGAACCGCTACGACTACGCCGCCGAGATCGAGGACCGGTCCGCCGACACCGACCGTGCCTACCGCCGCGAATTCGAGTCCACCTATTTCGAGACCGAGCATCCCGTGGTGGAGGTCCACCCCGAGACCGGCGAGCGTGCCCTTCTCCTCGGCTGCTTCGTCAAGGAGCTCGTCGGGGTGTCGGGCAGTGAGTCGCGGGCCCTGCTGCGACTGTTCCAGGACCGGATCACCCGTCTCGAGCACACCACCCGCTGGAACTGGTCGCTGGGCGACGTCGCGATCTGGGACAACCGCGCCACCCAGCACTACGCCATCGACGACTATGACGGCAGCGAACACCGCAGGCTCACCCGCATCACCTTGGGCGGCGAGATCCCGGTCGGGGTCGACGGCACGGCGAGCACCGTGATCGCGGGCAACGCCGAGCCGTACGCCGCCCCGCTCGAGCGTGCGGCATAGCCATCAGCGATCACCGAGCGCGCGTCCCGGAATCGACACCGGGCATCGACTATTCTTCGACGGCACATTCATCCGATGACCCAGCGCGAACAGGTACCCGCCGGCCCAGCCTGACGAGGGGAATGCCGTGAACTTGTGGAGCTACGTCCAGGGGCGAGGCGAGGTCCTGGCCTTCCTCACCTATCAGCACGCCTCGCTGGCATTGCAGACGGTGCTGGTCGGCACCGTCGTCGCGATCCTCGTTGCCGTGGCGGTGTATCGATTGCCGCTGGCCTCGGCGCTGACCCTGACCTCGAGCCGGGTCGCGTTGACGATTCCCTCGCTGGCGTTGCTGGCATTGCTGCTGGTCCCGTTCGGCCTCGGCGTGGTGCCGTCGTTCATCATGCTGGCGTTCTTCGCGGCACTGCCGGTGATCGGGAACGCGATCGTCGGCCTGCGGTCGGTGCCCGCCACGGTCGTCGAGTCCGCGCGTGGCATCGGATTGTCGCGGTGGCGGATCCTGCTGACTGTCGAATTGCCGATCGCGTGGCCGGTGATTCTCACCGGGATCAGGGTCTCGACCCAGATGATCGTCGGTGTCGCCGCGATCGTCGCGTATGTCCTCGGGCCGGGCCTCGGTTCGCTGATCTTCAACGGTCTGTCCCGCCTCGGCGGCGCCAACGCCCTCGAAATGGCGCTCACCGGAACAATTCTCATCGTTGCCATCGCGTTGGTCTTCGACGCGCTCCTCGTCCTGCTCGGACGCCTCACGATTGCCAAGGGACTGTGATGACCGACGTGACCAGCCGGCCCGCCCCGGCGAGCCCGCAGCGCAATGTGACCGGTGATTCCATCACCTTGGACGGGGTCGTCAAGCGGTACAAGGGCCAGGACGCGCCCGCTGTCCAGCATCTGGACCTCGAGATCGACGCGGGCAATATCGTCGCGTTCGTCGGACCCTCGGGTTGCGGCAAGACGACCACGCTGAAGATGATCAACCGGCTGATCGAACCGACCGAGGGCCGGATCTTCATCGGTGGCCGCGACGTCACCCGCGAGGATCCCGACAAGCTGCGCCAGTCGATCGGCTACGTCATCCAGTCCGGTGGCCTGTTCCCGCACTGGTCGGTCGCCAAGAACATCGGCGCGATCCCGCGAGTGCTCGGCTGGGACAAGAAGCGGATCGCCGAGCGCACCGAATATCTGCTCGACCTGGTGGGCCTGGACCCCGCGACATTCGCCGACCGGCTGCCCAAGGACATGTCCGGTGGCCAGCAACAGCGCGTCGGTGTGGCCCGCGCCCTCGCGGCCGACCCGCCGGTGCTGCTGATGGACGAGCCGTTCGGCGCCGTCGACCCGATCACCCGAGTTCGCTTGCAGGACAGTCTGATCTCGATCCAGCACGAACTCGGCAAGACGATCGTGATCGTCACCCACGACTTCGAGGAAGCCACCAAACTCGGCGACAAGGTGCTCATCCTCTCCGAAGGCGGGCACGTCGAGCAGTACGCGACGCCCGAGGAGATCCTCACCGACCCGGCGACGCCGTTCGTGGAGGAATTCGTCGGATCCGGCGCGAAACTGGCGTATCTGACGGTGTCGCGGGTGCGCGATGTGGAGGTCGACTCGGTGACGACCGCCAGGATCGGGGAGTCGTCGCAGGTCGTGATCGGTCGGGCGAAGGCCGCGGGAAACACCTGGGTTGTGGTCGTGGACGAAGCAGGGCGGCCGCGCTCGTGGCCCTCGCTCACGGAAGTGGCGAGCAAGCCGGAGGTTTCGGACTACCTGGATCGCAGACTGCCCGTGGTGGCCAAGTCCTCAACGCTCAACGACGCGCTCGACGCCATGCTCGCGGCGAGCCAGGGCGCCACCCTGGTGACCGACGGTCGCGGCGCCGTCGTCGGATCGCTCAGCATCGGCTCGGTGACCGACGTGATCCAGACCAAGCTCGCCGAGGGACACGCCGCCGTCGAAGACCTGTCCTACGAAACCTATGTCGACGGTTCCGATCCCACGCCCACCCCGGTCGTCGCCGCCGACGACGAACCGGGATCGGCCGGACCGGCATGAACCGGCTGCGCCGAGTCCCGATCGACGTGTGGTTCGAACCGCTCATCATCGTGGTGATCGGCATCGGCTACGTGCTCTGGTATCGGTCCTCGACCTTCACCGCGGCCGAGCAGGCATCGCTCGCGTGGGCCAATCTGCAGACCACGATCCTCGAACACATCCGGCTCACGGTCGTCGCCACCGCGATCGTGGTCGTCGTCGCGATTCCGTTGGGTATCGCGTTGACCAGACCGGCGCTGCAGCGGCTCGAACCGATCGCGGTCAATATCGCCAACATCGGTCAGGCCGCGCCCGCCGTCGGATTGCTCGTGCTGTTCACGTTCTGGCTCGGCACCGGATTCCGCACCGCCGTCGTCGGTCTCGTCGTGTACGCGATCCTGCCGATCCTGCAGAACACCATCGTCGGGCTGCGGCAAGTGGATCAGCGCACCATCGAGGCCTCGCGAGGGATCGGCTTCTCGGCCGCACGGACCCTCGTGCAGGTCGAGTTGCCCCTGGCCGTGCCGGTGATCCTCAACGGCGTGCGCACCGCGCTGGTCATCCTGGTCGGCACCGCGACGCTGAGTACCTTCATCGGCGCGACCAGCCTGGGCACCCTGATCACGACCGGGGTCACGCTGTTCCTGCCCAAGTTGCTCATCTCCGGCGCCGTGCTCGTCGGGCTGCTGGCGTTGATCATCGATTGGCTCGGCCGACTCGTCGAACTGGCCGCGACCCCACGAGGTGTCTCATGAGGCGAGTCCCGCTGATTTCCGCGCTAGTCGCAACGATGTCCCTGCTCGTCGGATGTGGGTTGGTGAGTTCGTCGGGCACCTTCCACGAGGCCAGTCTGCCCGGCGGTGAACGTCCGTTGGACGGCGCCGAGCTCACGGTCACCTCGAAGAGCTTCACCGAGGGTGTGCTGCTCGGCAAGATCACCGCGACCTATCTGGCCGCGGCGGGTGCCTCGATCACCGATCTGACCGGCGCTCCCGGTTCGGCCTCGTCGCGGCAGGCCCAGCTCAACGGTGACGCCGACGTGCTGTGGGAATACACCGGTACCGGCTGGGTCAACTACCACAACGAGACCGAGACGATCGTGGACCCACAGGAGCTCTGGCAGCGCGTCCACGATGTCGAAAAGCGTGATTACGACCTGGAATGGCTCGCCCCATCCAACTTCAACGACACCTACGCGTTCGGTGCGTCGACACCGACCGCGCAGCGACTCGGCGTGAAGTCGCTCTCGGACGTGGCCGCATTGCCGGTCACCGAGCGCACCTTCTGCGTCGACGACGAATTCTTCAGTCGCTCGGACGGTTTCATCCCGATGCTGCAGAAATACGGCATCCCCTACAACGACCCCAACGGTGTCCCCGCGGGCAATGTGACCCGCATGGACGCCGGCGTCGTCTACACCGCGACAGCCAAAGGCACCCCCTGCCATTTCGGCATGGTCTACACCACCGACGGTCGCGTCAAGAACCTGAATCTTCTTGTCCTGGAAGACGACAAGAAGTTCTTCCTCCCGTACAGCGGCACCGCGGTCGTCCGCGGCGCTGTCCTCGACGCCAACCCCGAACTGCGCCCCTTGCTCGACACGATCTCCGAACGTCTCACCGACGACCTGATGCGAGAACTCAACGGCCGCGTCGACATCAACGGAGAAGACCCCGCCGACGTCGCCTACGACTGGCTGAAAAGCGCGAACCTGATCGCCTAGCGGCTGGTGCCGGACAGACTATTTCGTGAGGGGCGGGCCGGCGGCGATCGACTTCGCGCGCAGCAGGACCTCTTCGATCATCGCGGGGGTCACCCGGCCGGTGGCGGTATTGCGCTGGCTCACGTGGTAGCTGCCGAGAACGGTGACCGATCGGCCGTCGGGATGGGTGATGACGAATTGCGCGCCGTGGGCGAAACGCGGACGTGGGCGTGCGACATTCCAGCCACCTGCCGACAGGACAGTGAAAAGGGCCTGCCAGCCGAAGGCGCCGAGGACGACGATCACCCGCAGCGTCGATCGGAGCAGTTCCAATTCGCGGCTGAGAAAAGGCGCGCAGCGGCGCCGCTCCTCGGGTGTCGGCTTGTTCTCCGGTGGAGCGCAGTGCACGGGTGCGGTGAGCCGGATATTCACCAGTTCGACGCCGTCTTCACGGCTGACCGAATGCGCGCCGCTCGCCAGGCCGACCGCGTGCAGTGCGCCGAACAACACGGTGCCGCTCGGGTCGCCGGTGAACATGCGGCCCGTCCGGTTACCGCCGTGGGCGGCGGGAGCGAGACCGACCACGAGAATCCGCGCGTCAACAGGGCCGAATCCGGGGACCGGGCGACCCCAATACTCCTCGTCGCGGAAGGCCGCACGCTTGACGACAGCGACTTCTTCACGCCAGGCGACGAGTCGGGGGCAGGCACGGCAGGTGGAAACCAGACGATCCAGTGCGGCGATATCGGGGGTGTTCGTCGCCGCCTGCGGGGCCATTTCCGGATCCTCACCGGCCATCGGCACAGTCTAGTCCGCAGTGCCGATGCGCCTTCGAGACAGTTCGCCAGCCGAACCACCTGCGCGGTACCGTCGGTACCACGTACATTCGAGGAATGTTGTCCACCGAGATCGTGAGCGCCGACGGAGTCGTGCGCGGTCGTGCGGGTCGCCGAATCGCCCGCTGGCGTGCCCTGCCTTACGCGGCCCCACCCACCGGAGCGTTGCGCTTGCGCGCTCCCCAGCCTGTTCGACCCTGGAAAGGGGTGCGGTCGGCGACCGAGTTCGGCTTCGCCGCGGTGCAGAACCCGAACGGTGCCCGCATCGGGCCGCGCACGTGGCAACCCACCGGGGAGGATTGCCTGACGCTCAATGTGACCGCCCCGGTGAAGTCCTCGTCGACACCGCGCCCGGTGATGGTGTTCTTCCACGGTGGCGGATACCTGATCGGCACGTCGAGCATGTATTCCGGCGCGCGGCTGGCCGCGCGGGGCGAGGTGATCGTGGTGTCGGTGAACTACCGCCTCGGCGCGCTCGGATACGTCGACTTCAGCGAATTCTCCACGCCGGACAGGCCTTTCGAGTCGAACCTCGGACTGCGCGATCAGGTCGCGGCACTCGAATGGGTGCGTCGCAATATCGCCGCGTTCGGCGGGGATCCGGACAACGTCACCATCTTCGGCGAATCGGCCGGTGCGCACGCGGTGGTCAGCCTGCTGGCCACGCCTGCCGCCCGCGGCCTGTTCCACCGAGCGATCGCCCAGAGCGCCCCCGCCGACTGGACCTCGACACCTGACGAGGCGCGCCGGTTCGCCCGCCGCTGCCTGGACCGGCTCGGCGCCACCCCTGCCGACGCCGCGACCGTCCTGAGCACCGTGTCCGCGAAGGAATTGGGTCGGGCGGGCGACCGAGCGCTGGCACGGTCGCTCCACGAGGAGCCCGGCAGCTTCCCCTTCGCCCCCGTCGCGGACGGCGACTTCTTGCCGGAGACACCCCTGGCGGCGATCGCGGCGGGCCGCGCGCATCCGGTGCCGTTGATCATCGGCACCAACCGCGACGAGGCGACGCTGTTCCAGCGCTTCGCCAAGGCGGCGGTCCCACACACCCCCGCGCAGCTCACCACCATTTTCGGGCGTTATGAGCCCGGCACCGAGCAACGGGTGACCAGCACGTACCCCGGCTATCCGGCAGCCCGGACCGCGGTGCGTGTCGGCGGCGATCACCTGTTCCTGCGCCCGACCCTGGCCGTCCTCGAAGGCCACAGCCGATACGCCCCCACCTACGCCTACCGCTACGACTACGCCCCGCGCGCACTGCACCTGGCGGGCCTCGGTGCCACCCACG
Organism: Nocardia sp. A7; assembly: GCF_046549215.1. NCBI lineage: Bacteria > Bacillati > Actinomycetota > Actinomycetes > Mycobacteriales > Nocardiaceae > Nocardia > Nocardia sp. A7. Next base: position 1,178,350 of record NZ_JAJPWE010000002.1, read on the forward strand.
CACTCGACCTCGTCCCGGTCTTCGGCTGGGTCGACGGTCCGGTCGGCCGCGCGATGACGGCAGCCGGTGGCAGACGGGCGTTCCTCGCCGTGCAGGACCACATCCAGGACAACTGGCTCAGCTTCGCCCGCACCGGCCGACCGCTGGCACCCTGGCTGCCCTACACCGCCGAACGCCGGACCACCTGCATCATCGACCATCCGCCCCGCGTGCTGGTCGACCCCGATTCCGCGCAACGTGCGGTGTGGCAGGGCATTCGGAAGTTGGAAGCATGACATTGGAGCTCGCCGCGAATCTGCTGGCCGACCGCATCAAGTCGCTCTATGCCGACGACGAGCAGATCCGTGCGGCGCGACCTGCCGAAGACGTGCATGCCATCGTGACGACCCCCGGACTTCCGACTTCGCGCATCGTCGAGACCGTCATGACCGCCTACGCTGACCGTCCCGCACTCGGCACCCGCCGTACCGAACTGGTCGAGGCCGGCGGAAGATCGACGCGAAAACTGTTGCCGGAGTTCGAGTTACTGACCTATGGGCAGGTGTGGGAGCGCACCCGCGCACTCGCCGCCGCCTGGCATCGTGACGGCGTCGCCGCAGGAGATTTCGTCGCGGTGCTCGGGTTCACCAGCGCCGACTACACCGTCCTCGATCTCGCGACGATCCACCTCGGTGGGGTCGCGGTGCCGCTGCAGGCGGGCGCGGGACTCGAACAGTTGCGGTCGATTCTCGCCGAGACCCAGCCGACGGTGTTCGCGGTCGATACCGCGCACCTGGACACCGCCGTCGACGCGGTCCTGGCCGGCGCCAGACCGCGTTCGCTGCTCGTGTTCGACCATCACGCCGACGACGACGATCACCGCGATGCCCTCGACACCGCTCGCGCCCGTCTGCGGGCCGGGGGATCGGACCTCGAACCCAGCACTTTCGACGACACCATCGACCAGGGCCGTCGCGCCGAGGCGGCCCCGCTGAGCGTGCCCGCCGACGGCGAGGATCCTCTCGCCCTGCTGATCTACACCTCGGGCAGCACCGGAACACCCAAGGGCGCGATGTACACCCAGCGCCTGGTCGCGGTGGGCTGGCAGCCCCCGCGGCCGCTGGCGGCGATCACTGTCAACTTCCTGCCGATGAGCCATATCGCGGCCCGGCTCACCCTCAACGGCGTGCTCGCCCGTGGCGGCACCGCGTACTTCGCGGCGGCGCCGGACCTGTCCACACTGTTCACCGACATCGCGCTCGTGCGGCCCACCGAGATCTTCCTGGTCCCTCGCGTGTGCGACATGATCCTGCAGCGCTTCCAGCGAGCGGTCGCCGAACGCGGCGAGGAGGCGATCGATGCGGTGAAAACCGAACTGCGCGAACAGTTCCTGGGTGGTCGGCTGATGTCGGCACTGTGCGGCAGCGCACCGATCGCACCCGAGTTGCGCGGCTTCGTCGAATCGGTCCTGCATCTGCGCCTACACGACGGGTACGGCTCCACCGAGACCGGCGCCGGGGTGATCTTCGATACGAAGGTGATGCGCCCGCCGGTACTGGACTACAAGCTCGTCGACGTGCCCGAGCTCGGCTACTTCGCCACCGACAAGCCGTATCCGCGCGGTGAGTTGCTGCTCAAGACCACCACCATGATCGCCGGGTACTACCGCCGCCCCGAGGTGACCGCCGAGGTCTTCGATGCCGACGGATTCTGCCGCACCGGTGACGTGGTCGCCGAGCTGGCGCCGGATCGGCTGGCCTATGTCGACCGCCGCAACAATGTGCTCAAGCTGTCTCAGGGCGAATTCGTGACAGTATCGCGGCTCGAAGCGGTGTTCGCGGGCGCCGAGCTGGTGCGGCAGATCTATGTCTACGGCAGCAGTGAACGGTCCTATCTGCTGGCGGTCGTGGTGCCCACCGAGGCCGCGCTCGCGGGACCTGCCGACGAGTTGCGTGCGGCGGTGAGTTCGTCGCTGCACCGCGCCGCCGTCGCGGCCGAGCTCGAGCCCTACGAGATCCCGCGTGACTTCATCATCGAGGCCGAACCGTTCTCGACGGCCGACGGGATGTTGTCCGGGGTCGGGAAACTGTTGCGGCCCAAGCTGAAACAGCGCTACGGGGATCGTCTCGAGAAGCTCTATGCCGACCTCGCTCGGGATCAGGAAGACGAACTGCGGCGGTTGCGCCGCGACGCACCAGGACTGCCAGTGTACGACACCGTGGCCCGGGCCGCTCGCGCGGTGCTCGGCGGCGATTCGGCCGATCTCGGCCCGGATGCGCGCTTCGGCGATCTTGGCGGGGATTCGCTGGCCGCGCTGTCGTATTCGACCCTGCTGCGCGAACTTCTCGGGGTGGACGTGCCGGTGAATGTGCTGCTCGGACCGGACAGCGACCTGGCGCGCATCGCCGACTACGTGCGACGCGAACGCGAACCCGGCACGCACCGAACCGATTCCGATGCGGTACACGGTGTCGGCGCTACCGAGATTCGCGCCGCGGATCTGACACTCGAGAAGTTCCTGGATGTCGAAGCGGCAGTGCGCGTGCCTGCGAACGACCCCGCGAAGACGGTGTTGATCACCGGCGCGAACGGCTATCTCGGTCGGTTCCTGCTATTGGCCTGGCTGGAAAAGCTCGCCCCGCAGGGTGGCAGGGTGATCTGTGTGGTTCGTGGCGGTGACGCGGTCGCCGCCCGCGAGCGCCTCGACGCGGCATTCGAGAGCGACAGCGAGCTCGACACCCACTACCAGCTCCTGGCGAAGGACACCCTGGAAGTGCTACCCGGTGATATCGGTGAACCGAATCTGGGTCTGTCACAGTCGACATGGGACCGGTTGGCCGCTGAGGTCGAGCTGATCGTGCACTCCGCGGCGCTGGTGAACCATGTGCTCCCCTACGCGCAGCTGTTCGGCCCGAATGTGGTCGGCACGGCCGAGATCATCCGGCTGGCGCTGACGACTACGCGCAAACCCGTGAGCTATCTGTCGACGGTGGCTGTCGCGGCGCAGGGGGAGTCCTTCGCCGAAGACGGTGATGTGCGAACCATGAGCCCGGTCCGCCGACTCGACGATGGCTACGCCAGCGGTTACGGCAACAGCAAATGGGCAGGCGAGGTTCTCTTGCGCGAGGCAGCCGAGCGGTTCGGCCTACCCGTCGCGGTATTCCGTTCGGACATGATCCTGGCGCACAGCCATTTCCGTGGTCAGCTCAATGTGCCCGATGTCTTCACCCGGCTCCTGCTGAGCGTGCTGGTCACCGGCCTGGCACCGAAGTCGTTCTACCGCACCGATTCCCATGGACAACGCCAACGCGCCCACTACGACGGGCTCCCCGCGGACTTCGTCGCCACGGCGATCACCGAATTGGGCGCCGCCGCGACGAGCGGATACCGCACCTACGACGTCCTCAACCCGCACGACGACGGCATCTCCCTCGACGTCTTCGTCGACTGGCTGACCGAAGCAGGCCACCACATCGATCGCATCGACAACTACGACACGTGGTTCGCCCGCTTCGAAACCGCCCTGCGCGCCCTCCCCGAACCCCAACGCAAACACACCATGCTCCCCGTACTCGACGCCTACCGCAGACCCGGCCGTCCACTGCCCGGCTCAGCCCTGCCCGCCGACGGATTCCACGCCGCCGTCCGCGCCGCCCAGATCGGCCCCGACAACGACATCCCGCACCTACCCAGAGATCTCATCAATAAATACGTCCGCGACCTGACCCGTCTGGGCCTCCTGGGGTGAGGCGTTGATCGAGCGCGGGCATCACAGGCTCGCCGCCGAGAGGCGGCGGGTCGTGTCGTCGACCTGTGCCAGGGCCTGCGTCAGGGCCGCGGCAGGGTCTTCGGGAACCGCGACCGCGCGCCAGGCGATGTAGCCGTCCGGGCGAACCAGCGACGCGCCCGTGCCTGTGAGCCCGTAGGCGGTGCCGAAGACGTCCGACTCCACTGTTTCGACATCGGTCCCGATCTGGACGAACCCGACCGCGACATCGAGCTGCTGGGCGGCGGTCGCGGCGGCAGCGCGCCAACGGGCGTCCTCGGACACCACGACCCACTCACGGCCGAACAGGTCCAGGGTCGAGCTGCTGTCGGAATCGGTGAGGGTCAGGTGCGGAGCACGGGTTCCGGGCTGGCCTGCCCATGCGTCGGGACGCTGCGCGCGCGGCAGCTCGGGACCGGCGCCGATCACGGCCTCGGAGCGGTAGAGCTGGCCGAGTTCGATCGCGTTGTCGTCCAGGACCGGCACCTCACTGCGTGGGCCGTCGAGGTAGGCCTTGTAGTCGGCGCGGGCGAAGATCTGTTCGTGCCGCAGCTCGGCGATCGGACGGCGTTCGGCGTCGTAAGTGTCGAGCAGCGCCGGGCGGGATTCACCCGAGAGCACCGCCGCGAGCTTCCAGGCCAGGTTGTCGACATCGTCGATGCCGGTGTTGGCGCCGAATCCGCCTCGGTTGGGCGGGAGCTGGTGGGCAGCGTCGCCGGCCAGGAACACTCGGCCCGCGGAGAAACGGTCGGCGATCAGTGCCGCCAGTTCCCAACGGCCGCTGGTGATCAGCTCGACGGGGACGTCGTCGCGACCGAGCGCCTTGGCCACCATCGCCTTGTGCTCTTCTTCGGAACGGTCGACGTCCTCGCCGAGCATCACCACCCACCGGCCGTCGGAATAGGTGGTCAGAAACGCCTTGAAGTCGGGCTGCTCGATCTCGAACTGCACCACACCACGTTCGAGGTACTCATCGAGCGGGGCGGTGAACAGGATGCTGCGTTGCACCGACAGCAAACCCTCGCCGCTGCGGGTGATGCCGAGGGCCTCCCGCACCGGGCTGGTCGCGCCGTCGGCGGCGATCATGTATCGGGCGCGGAGCTGGTATTCGTGGCCGTCGCCGCGGCGGCGCAGGGTGGCGGTGACACCGGCCTCGTCCTGGGTGAACCCGACCAGTTCGGTGCTCAGTCGCAACTCGGCGCCCAACTCACGGGCCCGCTCACGCAGGATCGGTTCCAGCTTGTCCTGCGGGATCGCGGTCGCTTTGGCGGGGGAGTATTCGACCCGCGGTCCCTGCCCACGCCCGCCCGGTGTCCAGGGGTATTCCTCGATCCAGTTCCCGGCCAGGCTCTCCACTCGTGCCCGCCGCGGCGGGCCGCTGTGACCCGAGATGGGAACCTCGACGCCCACGCGGCGGAACAGCTCAAGGGTGCGGGTGGTGTAGCCGATCGCACGCGGGTGCAGCGAGCTGCCGGCGTGTTTCTCGACCACTATGACCGGCACGCCGCGCCAAGCCAAGAACGTCGCTGCGGACAGACCGACCAGGCTGCCGCCGATGATGAGAACAGGGATCAGGTCAGGGGTGGTGGCTTCGTCGATGGTGTTCATGATCGTTCTCCTTCGCTGGAGTTGATTTCGGATGGTGAAGTCGGATCCGGCGCCGGTAACTCGGTGGCCACGATCCCGTTGAGCAGGACCGACAGACCCCAGCGCATCCGGGCGGTGCCCGGCCCGGTCAGCAGTAGCGGTCCCAACTCACGGATCTGCGGGTAGCGCCCCGCGTCGGCGTTCTCGATCGCGGCGACCAGCGCGTTCCAGTCGTCGCCGTCCTGGGGATTCTCCCGGCGTGTGGCCTGTTCAGCACCGGTGGCGGTGACGACCTGCAACAGCAGATCCACTGCCCATGCGGCCCTGTCCGCCTCGACGCCACCTTCGCGCAGCAGCGCCACCAACACTTCGACGAGGTCGAGGTAACAGGGCCCCGACGGGCGGGTCAGCAGGGCCGAGCGGGCCAACGGGGGGTACTGCATCAGGACGCCGACGTAGGAGGACAAGACCGCTTCGAGGCGCTCACGCCAATCCCCGGACGCGCCGACCGGACCGAGATCGACACCGGCGAGCAACTCGTCCAGCACTGCGGCATGCAGATCGGCCACATTGCGGAAATACACATACAGCGACGCCGGACCGGTATCGAGTTCGGTGGCCAGTCGGCGCAGTGTCAGCTTCTCCAAACCCTCCGACCGCATCACCGCCATCGCAGCGGCGACAACACGGTCTCGGGTCAATGCCGGCTTGCTTGGTCGCTCCCGGCGACTACGGACAACTCGATGCTCGGTCACGAATTTGATCGTAACGAACATGTTCGCTACGAACAAGATCGTGGCGAATGTGTTCGCTGTGTGCTGAGACACGTGGCCTGTCGGTGGCTCCCGGCCTCACACGCCTGGCCGCACGGCTTGGGCGTGCCGTCCGCTGCCCATCCGGACATTGCCAACTCGATGCTCGACTCATTGCTACGAGGCGGGGGAGTGGGGTGTGCTGCACAGTCTGACCCTGTCCGGGGGAGCGGAAGGACCAAGGGGCAGAAGGGTTTTGAATTGTGCTTGTAGTCGCGATGCGCGGGGGAATGGACGCGGCGGCGATCTTAGATGACTAGTACCTCAGCGCAATAAATCGAGATATTGCGATATGCGCATCTAAACATTTTATCCATATTTGCTGCTGCAACCAGCGCCAAGCAATCAACATTCAAAAACACAAGGAGGCCAGCGGCCATGCGTGCTGGTCAGCCGGGGGAGCGAGGGCGATGGATCTGGATCGCCGGTTGCTACGCCGGGGCGACCATGCGCGCAACGGCTGACACTGTCGCCGCGCGCTGCGCCGCCGTGCGTCCGGCATCGGACGAGCCTGTCATGGTGTGGGTTGCTGACGTGCGGGCCAGGTCGGTGAGCATGCGCAGCATGATCGGGGCCGGGATGTCGGTGGTGATGAGCCCTTCGCGCTGGCCACGGCGGAGTTCGGCGATCTTGGTGTCGATGGTGCGGCGCAGCACCTGCGGTATCTCGCCGGATGGTTCGAGTTCGGCCCAGGCTTGGAGGCGGGCGTTGTCAGGGTGGGCGAGGAAGTGGTCGAACAGGCGGCCCGCGTAGGCGGGCAGGTCGTCGGCGGACATGGCGGCTTCGTTGCTGGTCTCGCTGGTCCAGCGTTCGGTGACGGCCGCGTAGAGCTCGTTCTTGCCGGGGAAGTAGGCGTAGAGCCGGTCCTTGCTGGCGTGTGCGGCGGCCGCGATGCGGTTGATCCGGGCGCCGGCGATGCCGAATTCGGCGAACTCCGCCTTCGCCGCGGTGAGTATTCGCTCCCTGGTTGCCTGACCTGCCGCCCGCATGGGCCGAAGCGTACCCCTTGCCGAACCATCTGGTTCGGAACTATGGTCCAATGCGGAACCGGACGGTTCTGAAATCTGTGAGACGAGGGCTTGATGAGCGCGGACAAACCACGGTGGCAGCAGCTCAGGGAGCAGGCGGACGGAGTGACGACCGCCGAACTGGATCAGCTGTGGACCCGGCTACGACCGGCCCGCGCCGAGGACGTCCTCGGCGAATGGCGCGGCGACGCCTTCCAGACCGGTCACCCGCTGTGTCGCGCACTGCCCGCGAGCCGGTGGTACGGAAAGACCTTCCTTGCCCTCGACGACGCGAAACCGCTGATCTGCCGGGCCGAGGACGGCTCCCTGTTCTCGAATGTCGAACTGGGGCAGGGTGAAGCGACTCTGTGGAACATCGAGTTCCGCGGCGAGGTCACCGCGACCATGGTCTACGACGGCCGCGCGGTGTTCGACCACTTCAAGTGGCTCGACGACACCACCCTGATGGGCATCATGAACGGGCGCCCCGAACTGGTTCTCTCCCGCGGCGAATACTTCTACTTCCTGCTGGAACGGGTCTCCTGATGCGCACGACGGCGGTCCTGTCGCGCGATCCGGCGGCGGAGTTCTCGATCGAGCCGATCGAGGTCGACGAGCCGCGCGGCGGCGAGATCCTGGTCCGGATCGTGGCCGCCGGTATCTGCCACACCGACCTGGTGACCCGGCGGGCAGGTGCGGCGGATCGTCCGATCCTGCTCGGACACGAGGGCGCGGGTGTGGTCGCGGCGATCGGGCCCGATGTGCGCACGGTCCGGCCCGGTGATCATGTCGTGCTGACCTTCCGGCACTGCGGCACCTGTCGCAACTGTGCGGCTGGGCGCCCTGCCTATTGCCACCATGCGACCGCGCTCAATCAATTCGGGCGCCGCGCCCACGACACGCCCCGCATCCTTCTCGACGGCGCTCCGATCCTGGACGGGTTCTTCGGCCAGTCGAGTTTCGCCGGCTACGCACTGACCACCGAGGACAACACTGTGGTGATCGACCCCGCGATCGACCTCACGGTGGCGGCGCCGTTCGGCTGCGGATTCCAGACCGGTGCGGGTGCGGTGCTGAACGCGTTGCGCCCGGAGCCAGGTGCGTGGGTCGCTGTGTACGGGGCGGGAGCGGTCGGGATGGCAGGACTGCTGGCTGCTCGTACTGTTCCCGATGTCCGCGTTGTCGTCGTCGAAACATCTGCTGCGCGAAGGGAACTAGCTGTCGAGCTCGGTGCTGATGCCGCGCTCGACCCCGCCGACGGGCCGACCGCGGCACGCATCCGTGAACTCACCGGGGACGGTGCTACCCATGCGCTCGACACGACCGGCATCGCGACCGTACTCGGCGATGCCGTCGCCGCGCTCGCCGTCGGTGCCACCGTGGTGGCCGTCGGGCTCGGCCGTGGCACGCCACCGGTAGATGTCAGCGATCTCGTATTGCGCGGCAAGGTGATTCGCGGTTGCCTCGAGGGTGACAGCGTGCCGGGCACCTTCATCCCCGAGCTGCTCGACCTGTTCGCGACCGGGCGTTTCCCGGTCGATCGCCTCATCGCCCGGTACCCGCACACCGAGGTCGGCACCGCGCTGGCCGACCAGCGCGCGGGCACCGTCGTCAAGCCGGTGCTCACATGGTGAACACCCTCGAATCCTCGGACGTCTCATGACACTTCTCTACGACGACACCTCGACAACAGAAGGTTCCGAGACGGCGGCCCGGACGCAGCGACGACTCGCGGTGCTGGGCGCAGCGCGTGCGGTGTTCGTCGTTGCGGGCTACCACGGCGCGAGCATGGAGGACATCAGCGTCAGGGCCGGGATGAGCAAGCCGGTGCTGTACACGCACTACGCGAGCAAGATCGACCTGTATCTGGCTGTGTTGCAGGGGTATCTGGACCGGATGGTCGACGGAATCCGGGACGCTCTGGCCGACGCGCACGGGCAAGAGGACAAGGTCCGCCGCGCGGTGCTGGCCTATTTCGACTTCGTCGACGAGGACGCCGGTGGGCACACCCTCGTCTTCGAATCTCCGGTGCCGAGCGAGCCGTGTGTGCGGTGGCGGGTGACCAACGCGATGGGCGAATGCGCGGTGCTGGTGAGTGCGGAGCTCCGCGCGGCGGGGATGGACAACGTCCGTGCCTACGGGTGCGCGTTCGGCGTGGTGGGCGCCAGCCATCTGGCGGCCCGGCACTGGCTCGACGCGGGTCGTCCGATTCCGAAGGGCGAGGCGGCCGACACTGTCGTCGCGTTGTGTTGGAACGGATTGTCCGGGGTGCAGACCACGGCTGAGTAGGCGCGAAACACCTCGGCGAGGGGCGAAGTCGTTCAGCCGGCCGATACCGGCAGTGGACTGCCGTCGAGGAGTTCACTGCTGGGGAGCTGTCCGACGAGCACCGCGAGCGCACGCTTCCATCGGCGCAGCACCGCCTCGCGTTCGCCGAGTGTGCCGGTGAGCATGGCGGTCATCGACAGGCCGGTGAGCAGGTCGATGGTGAACTCGACGAGGACCTCGGCGCGCGGGTCCGTGGCGTAGGGCTCGCCGAGGACTTCGAGGTAGAGCCTGCGCATTTCGGTGAAGACGCGGCGTTCCTCGGTGACGAGCTGGTCGCGGAGTTCGGTGTCGGTGCGCGCGGCGACCCACAGGTCGAGTGCGGTGAAGAAGGCGGGACTGTTCAGGTCGCGCCAGGCCAGGTCTACGACCGATTGCAGTCGGTCGCGGCCGGGTGGCAGGAGTTCGGCTTCGCGCCGGAATTTCGCGAGCCGGATGTCGACCACCTCGGTGGTGGCGGCGATGAGCAGTTCGGCTCTGGTGGGGAAGTGGTGCTGCACGGTGCCGCGGGCGAGCCCGGCGCGTTCCTGGACCGCGCTCACGGTGGTCGCCGCGTAGCCGCGTTCGAGCAGACATTCGGCGGTGCAGGCCAGGATTCTGCCCCGAGTGGAGGCCCGACGTTGCGCCTGGGTCCGGCGTGGTTGTTGCACGGTCACCTCAGAAATCGTACGTGCTGCCGACAAGATTCGGTAGATTGATCGAAAAGTGTCGGCCGTCACCTCTTGACGTGGGTGGATCGAGCTGGTGCAATCAAGAAACCGTACGTAGTAACTGTTTATTTGGATGAAGGGCTGCGATGACGCAGATCTCGACCCTCCGCCGGGGCAGTGGTGCGCCGATCGTGCTCGTACACGGTCTGGGCAGTCGCCGGGAGGTTTTCGCGCCGATCATCGAGCTGCTGGCACAGCAGCACGAGGTCATCGCGATCGATCTACCCGGCTTCGGTGATTCACCCGCGCTGGACTCTGTGCGGCCGGGCCCGCGCGGATACGCCACCTGGCTCACGCAATGGTTGGCAGACAACGGCATTCGACGCCCGCATGTGGTCGGCAGCTCGATGGGCGGCGGTATCGCTCTCGAACTGGGTCGCGCCGGGGTCGCGTCCGGGGTCACCGCGTTCTCTCCGGTCGGCTTCTACGGTCCCGTCGGTCGGCGCTGGACACAGAGCTTGCTCACCAGCATGCGTGGGGCCGCCCGCGTCGCCGGGCCCGCATTGGGTCGGCTGGTCGAGCACCCCGCGGGCCGCGTCGCCTTGCTCTCGTCCATGTTCGGCCACCCCGTCCGCGTCGCTCCCGACGCTGCCAGGACCGACCTGGCCGGATTGGCGGGCGCCACCTCCTTCACGGCCGCACGCGACGACTTCGGCAATTACGTCCTCGATCCCGGCGACGACCGTGGCTCGCTGGGTGAGATCCCGGTGACGATCGCGTGGGGCACCCGCGACATCGTGCTCGTGCACCGCACCCAGAGTGCTCGGGCCCGGGTGGTGCTGCCGTTCGCGCGTCATGTCGACCTCCCCGGCTGCGGGCATCTCCCGTTCAGCGACGACCCCGATACCTGTGCTCGCCTCGTTCTCGAAGGGACCTCATGACACCGTCCATCGCCGTGATCGGCACCGGGTTCGGCGGCCTGGCGGCCGTGATCGAACTGAAGAAGCGCGGCTTCGACGACATCGTGGTGTTCGAGAAGGCCGATGATGTCGGCGGCGTCTGGCGGGAGAACACCTATCCCGGTGCCGCCTGCGACGTGCCGTCCCCGTTCTACTCCTACTCGTTCGAGCCGAATCCGCGCTGGCCGCACCGCTTCTCGCGGCAGCCGGTGATTCTCGACTACATCAGGGACGTCGCGGAGAAATACGATGTCCGCCGTCATATCCGTTTCGGCACCGAGGTGCTCGGCGCCGCGTTCGATGACGTCACCGGGCAGTGGACGGTCCGGCTCAGCGGCGGGGACACCGTGGTGGTCGATGTGCTGGTGTCTGCGGTCGGTCAGCTCTCCCGACCTGCCCTGCCCACGATCGAGGGTCGGGACAGCTTCGGCGGCAACAGCTTTCACTCCGCCGAGTGGGATCACGATGTCGATCTGACGGGCAAGCGCGTCGCGGTGATCGGTACCGGGGCGAGTGCGATCCAGTTCGTTCCCGAGGTCCAACCGCAGGTCGAGAAGCTGACGCTGTTCCAGCGGACCGCGCCCTACATCATCCCGCGACCCGACCGCGAGTTCTCCGCGCGCCATCAGCGGGTGTTCGAGAAGCTGCCGGTGACCGAACTCGCCGAGCGCGGCACCTGGTACGGCGTGGTCGAAGGGCTCAGCGTCGCCTGGGTGTACGCGAAACCGCTGGCCGCCGCGATCAAGGCCGTCTCGAAATGGCACATGCGCAGGCAGACCAAGGCCAAGCCGGGTCTGTTCGAGAAGGTGTGGCCGGACTATCCGGTCGGTTGCAAGCGAATCCTGTTCTCCGACAACTACCTTCCGGCGCTGGCCGAACCGAATGTGGAGGTGGCCACCGAGCGGATCGCCGAGATCACCCCGTCGGGGGTGCGCACCGCGGACGGGCGTGAGCACGAGGTCGACGTCATCATCTGGGGGACCGGTTTCACCACCACCGAGTTCCTGGCGCCGATGACGATCACGGGCGCACAGGGTCTGGAACTGACGCGGGAGTGGGACAGCGGCGCGCACGCCTATTACGGCATGACCGTGCCGCGGTTTCCGAACCTGTTCATCATGTACGGGCCCAACACCAATACCGGTGGCGGCTCGATCATCTATTTCCTCGAGGCGCAAGCGAAGTACCTGGGCGACTACGTCGCCCATCTGGCGGCGTCCGGTCGCGCGCTGACGGTGCGTCCGGATGTGGAGCAGGCCTATGACGACCGGATCCAGGCGCACCTGCGCGGCAGCGTGTGGAGCCAGTGCACATCCTGGTATCGCCAGGCCGACGGCCGGATCACGACCAACTGGCCGCTGCTGGGAATCCAATACAAGAATCAGGCGCGGTTCGATCCCGCCGACTACGAGGTGGTGTCGCGATGAATGACTACGACTACGACGTGATCGTCGTCGGTTCCGGTTTCGGTGGCAGCGTGAGCGCGCTGCGGCTGACCGAAAAGGGTTACCGGGTAGGTGTTCTCGAATCCGGCAGGCGCTGGAACGTCGAGGACTATCCGAAGACCAACTGGAACATTCCCAAGGCCATCTGGGCGCCGCGCCTGGGCCTCACCGGACCGCAGCGGATCAGCGTGCTCGGCAAGTGTCTGGTGTTCAGCGGTTCGGGTGTGGGTGGCGGTTCGCTGATCTATGGCAATACGCTCTACGAACCGCTGCCGGAGTTCTATCGCGACCGCGCGTGGGCGCACATCACCGATTGGAAGTCCGAGCTCGCCCCGTATTACGACCAGGCCGCGCGGATGCTGGGCGTGGTCGAGAATCCGCGGGTGGGGCCGAAGGACGACGTGCTGTTGCAGATCGCGCGTGATCTGAAGGTCGCCGACACCTTCCATCGCACCCACGTCGGTGTCTTCTTCAACGAGGGTTCCGAAGGTGTCGAGGTCGATGACCCGTACTTCGGTGGTGCGGGTCCGCGCCGGGCAGGCTGCATCCACTGTTCGGAGTGCTTCACCGGCTGCAAGCACAATGCGAAGAACACGACCACGCTCAACTACCTGCATCTGGCCGAAAGCAACGGCGCACAGGTGCATCCGTTGACGACGGTGACGTCGGTGGCGCCGGATGGCGACGGCGGTTATCGCGTGGAGACGGTGCAGTCGAACGGTTGGGTGCGCAAGCAGCGTCGCACGTTCACCGCCGAGCAGGTGGTGTTCGCGGCGGCGGCGCTGGGCACCCAGAAGTTGCTGCACACCTTGCGTCGCGACGGCACGCTGCCCGAGTTGTCCGCACGGGTCGGCGAGCTGACCCGCAGCAATTCCGAGGCGATCATCGGGGTGACCAGTAAGTCCCAGCGTGATTTCTCCCAGGGCGTGGCGATCACGTCCTCGATTCACCCGGAACCGCAGACGCATGTGGAGGTATGCACCTACGGCAAGGGTCAGAACGCGCTGTTCGTGCAGACTGTGCCGATGGTCGACGGTGGGGCGTTCCGGTTCCTGCGACTGTTGCTGACGATCTTGTTGCATCCGGTGCAGTTCGTGCGTTCGCAGAATGCGCACGGTGCGTCGGAGCGGTCGGTGATTCTGCTGGTCATGCAGTCGCTGGACAACTCGCTGACCTCGTATCTGAAGGGCAAGCGGTTGGTGACCAAACAGGGCAGCGGTGAGCCGAACCCGGAGTGGATTCCGCTGGCCCACGACATCGCCCGCCGGTACGCGGCCGAATCCGACGGCATCACCGGCAATATCGCCACCGATATCTTCAATATCCCCGCTACCGCGCACTACATCGGCGGCTGCACCATCGGCGACTCCCGCGACACCGGCGTGATCGACCCCTACCAGCGCGTGTACGGCCATCCCGGCCTGCACGTCGCCGACGGTAGCGCGATCACCGCCAACCTGGGTGTGAATCCGTCGCTCACCATCACCGCGCAGGCCGAGCGTGCGATGGCGTTCTGGCCCAACAAGGGTGAGCCGGATCCACGACCTGACCTCGGTGCCGCCTACCAGCGGGTCAGTCCGGTCGCCCCGGTCCAGCCCGCTGTTCCCGCGTCGGCGCCCGGTGCGCTGCGACTGCCTGCCTGATACGAGGAGATTCATGACAATCGACCAACTCACCGCGCTCGAACCCGCGTGCTCGCGGGAGGCGGCGCTGGCCCTGTTCGACAGCCTGGCCCCGGCGCCCGCGACCCAGCTCACCGGGCGGTGGCACGGTCGTGAGCTGGCCACCGGTCATCAGCTGGACGGGCTGCTCGTAGCGTCCGGGTGGTACGGCAAGCAGTTCGACGGTGCCGACAGTGTGCATCCGCTGCTGTTTCGAGATCCGTCGGGAGACGTTTTCGCTGTCGATCCGCAGCGGGTGCCGTTGGGGCTGGTCGGCAAGGTGCCGAGCAAGGCGGTCGAGCGGGGTCGGGGAATGCTCGGGGTGTTGAAGCCGGCCTTGCGCACCCGCCGATACCGGGCGCGGCTGCGGGCGGTCGATCATCGCGGGGTCGTGACCACGGCGATGGTGTACGACCATCTGGCGATCATCGACGTGTTCCGCCGCGTCGATGACGACACCGTGTTGGGTTTGATGGACTACCGGACGTTCCCGGATCCGTATTTCTTCGTGCTCGTTCGCGAGAACGCGCAGGATGCTGCTCGTTTGCCCGAGTGAATCGGGGGTACGCGCCGGATGGGGAGGACCCCTCGTCGCAAGGAGGCCGTGCCATGACCGACTACATCGATCCCCATCAACACAAATTTCCCGACACCGAACGCACGACGCGTTCACACGCGGGTGAGTTGGTCCACGACTCGCTCAATTGGCCGGGACTGTTGCTCGTCGGAATCGGCATCGTGATGCTCGCGGCCACCTTGACGGCGGCCGCTTCCGGGCATGTCGGGTGGGCGGTGACCGCCGGGATCGTCAGCGGTGTGTGCGTGCTGTCCGGAGTGGGGATCGTGCTCGTCGAGCATCGCCGGATCAAGGTCGGTGAGGGTCTGCGTCTGACCGATCCATGTGGTCACTGAGGCACGGAAAACGGCGCCGACTGGGACACTTCTCGCGTTAGCAGCGGACCTCACCTCGATCGAGAAGGCCGGTTCGTCGGCACTGGACCTTTCCGCGCCTAACGACTGGACCCGCGTCCATCTGTGCCGCACTGTTGACGCTCATGAGCGAGCATCCCGCGCAACGGCGCACGCTGGCCGTGTTGGTCGCGGCGCAGATCTTCAGTGGGGCGGGGCTTGCCGCGGGGATCACCGTCGGTGCGTTGCTGGCGCAGGACATGCTCGGGTCCACCGGGTGGGCGGGGGTGCCCAGCGCGATGTTCACGGTCGGGTCGGCGGCCGCGGCGGTGGGTGTCGGGCGGATTTCGCAGCGAGCGGGGCGACGGGCGGGTCTCACTCTCGGATATCTGACGGGTGCGCTGGGAAGTTTCGGGGTGGTGGCGGCCGCGGTGACCGGAAGCCTGCCGCTGCTGTTCGTGTCGTTGATCGTTTACGGGGCGGGCACGGCGACCAGTCTGCAAGCTCGCTATGCCGGTGCTGATCTGGCCCGACCCGCGCATCGGGCACGCGCGATCAGCACGGTCCTGGTGGCGACGACGGTCGGCGCGGTGGTCGGGCCCAATCTGACGACGCCGATGTCGGATCTTGCTGTGCGGTGGGGTATTCCGAGTTTGTCAGGGCCGTTTGTGCTGTCCGGGGTGGCGTATCTGCTCGCAGGGCTGGTGTTGTGGGTGATGTTGCGGCCGGATCCGCTCATACTCGCGCAGGAGATCGAGGAGGCCCGCGAGCCCGAGGAAGGTGTCGTGGCGACCGTTACGACGCGGTGGTCGGCACCGATCGTGGCCGGGACGACGGTGATGGTGGTGACCCAGTTGGTCATGGCTGCCGTGATGACGATGACGCCGATCCATATGCAGCATCACGGGCACGGCGTCGGTGCGGCGGGTTTTGTGATCGGGGTGCATGTGGCGGGGATGTATCTGCCGTCGTTGTTGTCGGGGATGCTCGTCGATCGGTTCGGATCCGGGTTGGTCGCGGTGGCCGCCGCCGCCACCCTGGTTGCGGCCGGATCGGCCGCGGCCCTTGCTCCGCCGAGTTCGGTGGGGGCCCTGGCCGTGGCGCTCGGGTTGCTCGGGGTGGGCTGGAATCTGGGGTTGGTCGCGGGGACGACGATGATCGCCGATGCGACGCCGGTCGCGACCCGTGCTCGGACGCAGGGCACGGTCGATGTGGGGATCGCCATCGCGGGCGCCGGCGGTGGGCTCGGGTCCGGGGTCATTGTGGCATTCGCCGACTTCCCGGGTCTTGCGTTCCTCGGCGCCGGAATTGCACTGCTGATCGTGCCCGCGCTTGCCTGGGCCACTCGCCCCCACCTATCCGCGACGAAAGTTCGCCCGTGCAGGCCGAGAGCTGACGATAGCTCGTCGCGAGAGGTCGCGGGGACCGTGGGATGATCTGGCGATGAAAGGTCAGACGAGTACCGGCCGACTGTTGACGCTGTTCGGCGGCGTCGCCCTCGTGATGCTGATAGTCAACTGGAGTCTGATGCGCGCGGTCGCGTTCGCGGTGATCTGGACGGTTGCAGCGAGTGTGCTCGTCCTGCGGGACCGACGGAACGGCACCGTCCAAGAACCTGCCGTTTCCGATACCGCGGGCTCAGACGCCGACGAGCGCTGAGGCCAGATCCGGCACGTCGAATGCCTGTATGGCCTGCTCGCGCACATCAGGGCAGTGCTGCTTCGTCACCGTATCGATCACCTCGCGATTGCGAGCCACCGCGACGTTGATGCCACCACTACGCACCGCCCAGTTCTGCACCGTGCCGTTGAACGACACGCGAGCAACCGTGGCCCCCTGCGCCCGCCACGTGTCGAGATCCGGCGCCATCATCTCGCACAGGTGCTTGGCGGCCTCGTCGGAGATTTCCGGCGCGTTCGCCGCCGATGGTGGCAGACCGGGATCGGGCGCCTCGGTACTGGTAGCGCACCCGGCCACAACCAGCAACCCGATCAACACGGCGCCTCGTAAGTGTGTGAACACGGGAGGTCCCTCCGGTAGAGGTTTGTCCTTGCACGGTGCGAATGCCCGCTTCTCGAAGGGTCAAACAGCGGTCTGCCGGCCGGAAATCGTTGGAGGAAGAGAGATTTCGCTACCACCTCGCTACCATTCCGGGCGCTATGACGTCGAATGCTTCGGGCCGCAATCATCGTGAGTGCAATCGGTGCCGTGGGTTGTGTGTTCGGCTAACGTTTCTGCGGTCGGGTTCGGTGGTCAGGAGGGTGTGGTGACGGTCGACGTCGATGTCGCGGTGCATCCGTTGGATGATCCGGTGCGGGCTTCGTTGCGGGGGGAGCACCGGCGGTTCGCGCAGTGGGTGGGGCGGATCGGGCGCTACGAGCCGGAGGTGGCGCGGTTCGTTGGGCATCCGGCGGTGTTGGACGGGCAGGACTGGGCTGATCTGGGG
Organism: Nocardia sp. A7; assembly: GCF_046549215.1. Lineage (NCBI taxonomy): Bacteria > Bacillati > Actinomycetota > Actinomycetes > Mycobacteriales > Nocardiaceae > Nocardia > Nocardia sp. A7. Next base: position 1,195,896 of record NZ_JAJPWE010000002.1, read on the forward strand.
TTTGCGCTCGGGTCGGGTGGGAGTGCTGGGATCCGTGGGACAGGGCATGTGCCGCCGGCGGGGTGGACGGTGCTCGCCGAGTTCGACACGGTGCAGATGGAGGGTGCCGGGTTGCGGGTCGGCGTTGATCCCGATCTCGAAACACTCACTGCCGCTGATGTTCCCGAGATTCTGGAGCTGATCGCTCGCACCGAGCCGGGGCCGTACGCGCCGCGGACGATCGAGATGGGCACCTATTTGGGGTTGCGGGTCGAGGGGCGGTTGGTGGCGATGGCGGGCGAGCGGCTGCATCCGCCGGGGTGGACCGAGATCAGTGCGGTGTGCACCGATGCCGAATTCCGGGGACGGGGGATCGCGTCGCGGTTGATCCGTGCGGTCGGGGCGGGAATTCGGGCGCGGGGTGAGACGCCGTTTCTCCATGCGGTCGCGCACAACAGGTCGGCGATCAGTTTGTACGAGACGTTGGGCTTTACCGTGCGAAAGAAGTCGATGCTGACCCTGGTGCAGGCCCCGTAGTCCCAGGGCCTCAGTTGCCGGCGGCACCGTGATAGAAGAAGTCGCCGAGGCCGACGGTGAAGACGAGGATGCCGTAGAGGGCGTGTTCTATCGAGGTGGTGAGCAGCGAGCGGGTGTGCTGGTACCGGATGGCGAACAGCGCGCCCGCCGCGATGCTCAGCAGCACCGAGATCCAGTTGCCGACGATGAAGTGGGCGAAACCGAACGCGGTGGCACTGGCGGCGATCATGCGGGGGCCGTCGCCGAAGATCGGGGTGTAGCGGTGGAAGAGGAACGCGCGGAAGAGCAGTTCCTGCGGGTACACACTGACCAAGGGGTAGAAGACCAGGATCAGCACCCAGATCAGGGGACGTTCGCGAGGTAGATCGAACAGGGAGTCGGGGCGTAAGAGGGCTACCGCGACGGTGAGGACGACGGCCGAGACCGCCCAGAGCGCGAGGATGCCGGGCAGGGCCGGCCGTAGTGCATCCGCTCCCCAGAAGGCGCGGCGGTCGAAACCGGTGCGGCGAAGATAGATCACGATGCCGACGGTGATCACCAGCAAGAAGGGCAGCGGACCCACACCGCGCAGAAATGTCGCGAACAACCCGGTCAGGCCGAAGAACAAGGCGACGAATTCGACGGTGAGCCAGGCCTTCCGGTTGGTGCGGCCGGTCTCGACGATCATGCCCTCGAGCCTACGGGGTGCAGTCGTCGTCCCTACGAAAGGCTATCGCATCTGACTATTGGACGCTAAAGTCTGCCTGGAGTGGACTTACAGCGGAAGGTGGCAGACGAATGACGTCGGCAGCGGTCAAACGGCAGGTACTCGAACTCGGTGGGGCGTTCATGATCTCGCGTGAGGCGAGGACGTTCGGGGAGGCGACCGGGGTGGAAGGATTCCAGGGCGCTTACACGCGCGGACGCGGTGGGGTTCTCGGTGACGTCGACGCCGATGTCGTGACCGCGGCCTTCGGCTTCTTCGAACCCGCAGGTGTGCGCACCGCGTGGGAATCGGTGCCCATGCCCGCTGCCGAGGCCGCGACGGCGTACATGGTCGCGTGCCGTGATTTCGGGCAACGCAAGCTCGCCGCGTTCGACCGGGCCGACCGGCTCGCCGAACTCCTGCGACGCGTGGTCGAGGCCGCACCCTCGACCGGGGTGCCGTTGTTCGCCGGATGGCGGGCGATGCCGGTGCCGCAGGACGGTCGGGCCGCGGTGCTACAGCTGACACATGTGCTGCGCGAACTACGCGGCGGACTGCACCTGATCGCGGTGTTGGCCAACGGGCTCACCCCGCTGCAGGCGATCCTGGTCGCTGGTTCACCGATCTACGACGGACCGGGCCACGCGAAGTTCCTCGGCTGGGCCGAACCGTTCGAGCCGGTCACCGAGGACATCCAGGCGCGCTGGGACGCGGCGGAGCAGCTGACCGACGAACTGATCGCACCCTGTTTCGAGGTCCTCGACGACACCGAGCGTGCCGAGCTCACCACGCTGATGCTCGAAGCGCACCGAGTAGCCCTGAGCCGCTAGAATTTTCAGTAACCGATCACGTCGCGCCCGCGGCCCACGATCTGTGGGTCGGCGGTGCCGACGACCTCGAAATCCTTGTTCTCGTAATCGAACCCGCTCAACACATACCGCATCGCATTGAGCCTGGCCCGCTTCTTGTCGTTGCTCTTGACCACGATCCACGGTGCGTGGTCGGTGTCGGTGTGCTCGAAGTTCTCCTCCTTGGCCGCGGTGTAGGAGTCCCACTTGTCGAGCGAGGCCAGGTCCATCGGCGAGAGCTTCCAGTGCCGCACCGGGTCCACCTGGCGGATGGCGAAGCGGGTGCGCTGCTCCAGCGGCGAGACCGAGAACCAGAACTTCACCAGGTCGATGCCGTCGTCGACGAGCATCCGTTCGAACAGCGGCACCTGCGACAGGAATCGACGATGCTCTTCGGACGTGCAGAAACCCATCACTCGTTCCACACCCGCACGGTTGTACCAGGAGCGGTCGAACAGCACGATCTCGCCCGCGGCGGGCAGGTGCTCGACGTAGCGCTGGAAATACCACTGGGTGGATTCGCGCGCGGAGGGCTTTTCCAGGGCGACGACCCGAGCGCCGCGCGGATTCAAATGCTCCATGAACCGTTTGATGGTGCCGCCCTTGCCCGCGGCGTCGCGGCCTTCGAACACGATGACGACGCGGCGACCGGTCGCCTTCACCCAGTTCTGCAGTTTCAGCAGTTCGATCTGTAGCAGCCGTTTGTCGAGGTCGTATTCCAGGCGCGAGAGACGTTCGTCGTAGGGGTAGCCCTCGCGCCAGGTGTCGACGATGAAGCCGCCGGGTTCGGTGAGCAGGACCGGATCGTCGTCGTCGCTGTCGTCGACGGTGAATCCGCTGGTGTCGGCCAGGTTCACGACGGTCGCGAGATCGGCGATCTCGCTGACGACACGGGGGATCGGGCCAATCTCGACATCGGTCATCCTTCGGACGCTAAATGATGTGCGTGTCGCCCAGATGAACACGCGGTGCCCACCCAACACGGCGATGGGGACGCGCGCTCGCGAGTTCCGGCAGAAGCCACCGCAGACGGGGCACACTGAGATCTGATTCATGCCGCTATTCGCGAGGCGCTGATGCCCGCCGTGGAGAGGACGACGCCGATGCACGATGGAGGCTCCTTCACCGACCAGTCCGCACTTCCCGACGGCGAGCCCGCCTCGGGCAGCCGCGTTGTCCGGATCGCGTCGGTCGCGGCGCTGGGCGGATTGTTGTTCGGCTTCGACAGTGCCGTGATCAACGGCGCGGTCTCGGCGATCCAAACCGAATTCGATGTCGACGACGCCGTTCTGGGCTTCGCCGTGGCCTCGGCCCTGCTCGGTGCCGCCGCGGGTGCGATGACCGCGGGCCGGATCGCCGATCGCATCGGCAGGCTCAAGGTGATGCGGATCGCCGCGATCCTGTTCTTCATCAGCGCCGTCGTCACCGCCTTCGCTCCCGATGTCTGGATCCTGGTGCTCGGCCGGGTGATCGGCGGTGTCGGTGTCGGCGTGGCCTCGGTGATCGCCCCGGCCTACATCGCCGAGACCTCGCCCGCGCGCATCCGCGGCAGGCTCGGGTCACTGCAACAACTCGCCATCGTGCTCGGTATCTTCCTGGCGTTGCTGGTGGACTACGTGCTCGCCGAGTTGGCGGGTGGCGCGAGCGAGACGCTGTGGCTGGGCCTCGAGGCGTGGCGCTGGATGTTCCTGTCGATGGTGGTGCCCGCCGTGGTCTACGGCGTGCTGGCCTCCACGATTCCCGAGTCACCGCGCTTTTTGGTCGCCACGCACAAGATCGGCGAGGCGCGCCGGGTGCTGTCGATGCTGTTCGGTGCGAAGAACCTCGAGATCACCATCGGCCGCATCGAGGAGAGCCTGCGCAGCGACACCAAACCGTCGTGGAAGGACCTGCGCCGCAACGGTGGCGGGCTCTACCCGGTCGTGTGGGTGGGACTGATGCTGTCGGTGTTCCAGCAGGCCGTTGGCATCAACGTGATCTTCTATTACTCGAACGTGCTGTGGGAGGCCGTCGGTTTCGAGGAATCACGGTCGTTCCAGATCAGCGTGTTCACCTCGGTGGTCAACATCGCCACCACCATTGTCGCGATCATGCTCATCGACAAGGTCGGGCGTAAACCGCTGCTGCTCACCGGTTCGATCGGCATGACCGTCACCCTGGCCACGATGGCGATCTGTTTCAGTTCCGCCGATCAGGTACCCGACGCCGAGGGCGTCATGGAGCCGCAGCTGACCGGCGCGGCCGGCCCGATCGCCCTGGTCGCGGCGAACCTGTTCGTCGTGTTCTTCGGGATGAGCTGGGGCCCGGTGGTGTGGGTGCTGCTCGGTGAGATGTTCCCGAACCGGATCCGTGGCGCGGCACTGTCGCTCGCCGCGGCGGGGCAGTGGGCGGCGAACTGGGCGATCACCGTCTCGTTCCCCAGCCTGAAGACCTTCTCGCTCGGTGTCGCCTACGGTATGTACGCGGTGTTCGCCCTGCTGTCACTGGGTTTCGTCGCCAAGTTCGTGTCCGAGACCAAGGGAATGTCGCTCGAGGACATGGACGAGGCCACCGGCTACGAACGGCCTACCGCCAGCGCCTGACCGACGTGTGTGCGTCACCCTCGACGAGGAAGGCTGGGCGATGCATCTTCTCGATTCCGCGACCTGGACGGTCATCGAGGATGGTTGGAACCCGCAGCGCGCCAACTACTTCGAGACGATCTTCACCGTCGGCAACGGACGTCTGGGTACCCGGGGGTCGCTCGAGGAACGCCACACCGGGGCGTTGCCCGGCACGTTCATCGCCGGTGTCTACGACGCCTACGACTGCCCGGTCATCGACCTGGTGAACGCGCCGGACTGGCTCGACAGTGAGGTCTTCGTCGACGGTGTGCGCCTGGACACCGAGACCGCGCAGGTCGTCGAGCACCGCCGCGAACTGGACCTGCGCAGTGGAGTCCTGCACCGCGACACGGTCTTTCAGCTGCCCGACGGTACGCGGGCGCGGCTGCGCACACAGCGGTTCGCCAGCACCGCCGATCGTGACCTGTGCGGTGTGCGGATCGAGGTGAGCTGCCTGGATCGGACGGCGTCGGTGACGGTGCGGACCGGGATCGACGCGAACCGGCGCAATCTCGAACGACTGCCGACCTACCGTGAGCAGACCGCGTTCGGCTACGAACGCAAGTGGGACAAGTGGGCCAAGTCCACGCATCTGGTGTCGGTCGGTGCGGGGTTCGACGGTGAGGTCGGTGTCATCGAGAGCCGCACCATCGACAGCGGCATCGACCTCGTCTACGCCTTCACCTGCACCGCCGACGGCGGGCGGCGCCAGCAGCGGTTCCGGCACCACGCGATCGAGATGGAGTGGCAATTCGATACCGGCGCGGGCGAATCCGTGCGAGTCGACAAACTCGTCGGGATCGCGACCAGCCGCGACTATCGGGCATCGGCCCCCGTGCGTGCACGAGCGGTCGACACGGTGACGCGGGCAGCCACCTTCGATCTGGCGGCCGAAGCGAACCGTGCGGCGTGGGAGCGGCTGTGGGCCGTCGCCGACTGCGAAGTGGTCGGCGACGACCGGGTGACCCGGGCGCTGCGGTTCGCGATCTATCACCTGCTCATCGCCGCCGACCCCGACGACCCGACCGTGAGCATCGGCGCGAAATCGCTGTCCGGCGAAGGCTATCGAGGCCATGTCTTCTGGGACACCGAGGTGATGTTGCTGCCGTTCTTCCTGTTCACCCAGCCGCGCGCGGCCCGCGCGCTGCTCGGCTACCGTCACCACACGCTGCCGGGTGCGCGAGAAGTGGCCGCCGACAACGGAACCGGTGGTGCTCGCTTCGCGTGGGAGTCCGCCGATACCGGCCGGGAGGAATGCCCGCAATACACCCCCGACGGTAAAGACCGTTTCTACACGCGTGAAGAAGAACTGCACATCACCGCCGATGTGGCCTACGCGATCATGCGGTACGCCACCATCACCGCCGATGACGACTACCTGTTCGGCGAAGGTGCCGAGATCCTGTTCGAGACCGCTCGGTTCTGGGTGCACCGGTGTGTCGAAGAGGGGGATTCGCTCGTTATCCGGGCGGTGATGGGTCCGGACGAATTCCATTCCCACGTCGACAACAATGCCTTCACCAACAAACTGGTGCACTGGCATCTGCACCAGGCTGCAGCGGTGTACGAACGGATGTCACAGGAGCGGCCCGATCAGCTGCGCGACCTCGTGACCGCGATCGGGCTCGACCCGGGCGAACCGGCCCAGTGGCTGGCTACCGCGGACCGGCTGCGGGCACCGACCGATCCCGACTGCGGTGTCATCGAACAATTCGACGGCTATTTCGATCGCACGGTCGTGCCCATCGTCGAATGGGACGACCACGATATGCCGGTGTACCCGGTCGGTGCCGACCATTTCAACTGGGAGAACACCTCGCTGCTCAAACAGCCCGATGTGGTGATGTTGCTGCACATGCTGCCCGACGAATACTCGCTGTCCACCCGTCGGCGCAACTACGAGTTCTATGAGCAGCGCACCATGCACAAGTCCTCGCTGAGCCCGTCGATTCACGCGATCGTGGGTGTGCAGGTGGGCGATTTCCGCACGGCGGAAAGGTATTTCGGGCGGTCGGCGTTCGTCGATCTCGAAGACAACCAGGGCAATACCGAAGAGGGAATCCACATCGCGTCGGCCGCGGGCACGTGGCAGGCCGCGACGCACGGTTTCGGGGGCTTGCGGGCCACCGCCGACGGGATACGTTTCTCGCCCGCGCTGCCGGCGTCCTGGCAACGGCTGCGGTTCTCGGTGCACTGGCGTGGGCGCACGGTGCGGGCCGATCTCGGGCATCGAGACGCGCGATTCGAACTGGTCGGGGCGGGGTCGGCGGTGCGGATCACCGTGTGGGGTCGGCCGGTGGTTCTCGAACCCGGCGTCGTGGTCGAGGCGTCATGACGGGCGTCTTCGCCTCGCAGGCAGTGCTGTTCGATCTCGACGGTGTGCTCACCGACACCGCGGCGGTGCATCGGCGGGCGTGGTCGGCGCTGTTCACCGAGTTCCTGCCGAGAGTCGCACCAGCGGCCGCGCCGTACACCGATGCCGACTACTTCGCACTGGTGGACGGCAAGGCGCGGGCGGCGGGCGTGCGGTCGGTGCTCGATTCGCGGGGCGTCGACGTGCCCGACGGTGAGCTGGACGACCCGCCCGACACGGACACCGTGCACGGGCTGGGCAATCGCAAGAACGTCCGCTTCACCGAGATCATCGGTCGGGACGGCGTCGAGGTGTTCGAGGGGTCGTTGCGCCTGGTCGACGCGCTCGCGGCCGCCGGTATCCCGCTGGCGGTGGTGTCGAGCTCGCGCAACGCGGTGCTCGTGCTCGACACGGCCGGTCTGCGGGACAGGTTCGCGGTGGTCGTCGACGGTGTCGTTGCCCAGGACGAACGCCTCGCGAGCAAACCGGCGCCCGACATGTTCCTCACGGCCGCACAGCGTGTGGGGGCGGAGCCGGCGCACACGGTGGTCATCGAGGACGCGGTGTCGGGGGTCGAGGCGGGTCGGCGGGGCGGATTCTGGGTGGTCGGTGTCGACCGGGGGAGCGGCGCGTCGGCGTTGCGTGATGCCGGCGCCGACATCGTCGTCAGCGACTTGGCGGAACTACTCGACACCCCGGTGCCGGAGGTTCGACCGGGGGTCGGCTGAGCAACTCCACGGAGACCGCCCACGCGTCCACAAGTGGGCACGCGGCGTGTCGATCGTGTGCGGTGTCATTTCAGTCGCTGTGCACGGTCTATGCTGCGGCGCGACATGTCAGTGTGCTTCGATCAGGTCAGTTGTCCAATAGAGCCACTCTCCAGAAGGTGACCATGCGCGATCAGTTCTCGTCCGGAATCGGCCGTCGTGACGTCCTGGCCGGGGCCGCCGGTGTCTTCGCGGGCATGTCGCTGGTGGGGCTCACACCCGCCGCGGCGGTGCCTGCCGAGGTGCCCAAATTCGCCCCGAAGGCCGGACGCACCGCACGGATTCTGATCACCGGCGACGCGGGCACCGGCACCCGCACCCAGTGGGCGGTCGCCGACGCGGCCCGCGCTCTTCACGCCCGCGAACCGTTCTCGATGGCGGTCGGACTCGGTGACAACATCTACGACTCGGGACCCAGCGGCCCCGACGACATCCAGTTCGCCACCAAGTTCGAGGATCCCAATGCGGGACTGGACTTTCCGTGGGCAATGGTGCTGGGCAACCACGACACCTCCGGGGTGTTCCCCGGTGACGGCGGCTGGCTCGCGCGCGGCAATCACGAGGTCGAATACCACGCCAGGTCCCCACGATGGTGGATGCCGAGTCGCTACTACTCGGTGCGGGTGCCCGAACAGAACCCGGTCGTCGAGTTCTTCGTCCTCGATCTCAACCCCCTCGCGGCCTATATTCCGCCGCTGCTGGACCCCTACTGGGCAGTGGACGGCCCGTACATGAACGCCCAACGCGCCTGGCTCGACAGCGCGCTGGCCGAATCGAGTGCGCAGTGGAAGATCGCCTGCACCCACCACCCGTACCTCAGCAACGGGCCGCACGGCGACGCGGGCAACTACGAGGGCCTGCCGATCGAGCCGCTCAACGGCGTGCACGCCAAACGGTTCTTCGAAGACCATGTGCTCGGCAAGGTCTCGTTCCTGCTCTCGGGCCACGACCACACCTTGCAGGTACTGGAACCGACACCGGCGACCAAGGGCACCCGCCAGATCGTCTCGGGTGCGGCGGCCAAGACCTCGGGCGGTCAACCGCGGCTCACCACCGGCGGACACGGCGCGCTGTTCGACACCCAGCACGAACTGGGGTTCATGGTCATGGACCTGACCGCGGACTCGGTGAATCTGCGCGTGCTCACCGTCGACCCGGCCTCGGGCGCGAGTACGAAGGTCTTCGACCGCCGCCTCGGCTGAACCGGACCGCTGGCGGGAGGAGGATGATTCAAAGATGGGCTTCTACACCGACCGGATCCTCCCGCACATCACCGACAAAGTCTGCGGCGGTGCCCAAAACGGGCCACTGCGCGAGCGAACCTGCGCCGGACTACACGGCGCGGTACTCGAAGTCGGCTTCGGCTCGGGCAACAACATCGGGTTCTATCCCGCCGCCGTGGAGCGGGTCAGCGGGGTCGAACCCGCGGACACGGCATGGAAGATCGCCGCGAAACGTGTTGCGGCCAGCTCGATTCCGGTCGAACGGGCCGGTCTGGACGGTCAGTCGCTGCCGTTTCCCGACGCCACCTTCGACACCGCGCTGTCGACCTTCACCCTGTGCACCATCCCCGACGTCGCAGCAGCGCTCGCCGAGATCCGCCGGGTACTGCGGCCCGGCGGGACCCTGCACTTCGTCGAACACGGACTCGCGCCGGAGGAGTCGGTACAGACCTGGCAGCATCGACTCGACCCGATTCAGCAGAAGGTCGCGGGGGGCTGTCACCTCAACCGTGACATCGCGGGGCTGATCACCGACGCGGGCTTCGAGATCGCCGAACTGGACCGGTTCTACCAGCCGGGTGCGCCGAAAGCGTTGGCGGCGTTGTCACTCGGTGTCGCCGGGCGGCGGTGAGGGCGCTACCACGATTCGATCAGCGCGGCGTCGTGCTCGCTGCGCTGCCACTGCTCGGCCAGGCGGGCCAGTCTCGTCGGTGCGGCGATGCTGCGCAGGCCCGCGATCTTGTCACCGCGGATCTCGATGATCGCGATGCCCAGAATGCGGTCGTCGAGCGTGAAGGCCATGGCCGGGCAGCCGTTGACCACGATCGCGTGGATCGAGGGTGAGCCGCCGACGAGTCGGCGCTTGGCCGGAGTCGGGGTGAGGCCCGCCTGCACCGCGCGGGCGAGGCGCTGCGGGGTCAGGTAGTGGATCAGCTTCGTGGCCAGGCCGCCGACGCCGTCGGAAACGCCGGTCGCGTCGTCGGTGAGCAACGCGATCAGATCGTCGATGCGGCCCGAGGAGGCGGCATCGACGAACGCGGCCACAATGCGACGCGCGGCTACCCGGTCGATACCGGTGGTGTTGCGGGCGACGGTGATTCGCGCACGGGCCCGGTGCAGGTGTTGCTGACTCGCCGAGACGGTGATGTCGAGGATCTCGGCGATCTCGGCATGCCGGTAGGCGAAGGCCTCGTGCAGCACGTACACGGCGCGTTCGACCGGCGAGAGCCGTTCCATGAGTGCCAGCACCGCCAATGTCACCGATTCGCGCTGCTCGACGGTGTCGGCAGGGCCAAGCATCGGGTCGCCGTCGAGCAACGGTTCGGGCATCCAGGTGCCGACGGAGCGTTCGTGGCGCGCCTTGGCCGACCTGAGCCGGTCGAGCGCGAGGTTGGTGACGATCTTGGTCAGCCAGGCCTCTGGCACCTCGACATAGGTCCGGTCAGCGGACTGCCACCGCAGGAACGCGTCCTGCACGGTGTCCTCGGCGTCGGCGGCCGAGCCCAGCAGGCGGTAGGCGATCGAGGCCAGCCGATCACGGCTGGCCTCGAAACGCTCGACGGTGGCAGTGTCCATGAGCACGACTCTAGGCGGGGACCACGGTGTGTTCGCCGGTGCCGGCCGCGCGGTATCGGCGGCTCGGCATGCCGAAGGTCGGATGGGCCAGGCTCCACGGGTTGGCCCCGAGGACGGCCGCTTTGACGCGAGCGGCCGTCCGGCCGCGCAGGGCCCACGACTTCGATCGCGCGTCACCGTCGACCGCCTGGACGAGCCCGTCCTTGCGGCCCAGGCTGATGTGGTTGCCCACATACGACAGCGAGGTCGTCGAGATCTTGCGCCCGGTCCGGTCCCCGATGATCGTGGCCGTGGCCTGCATGCTGGTGAATCCCGCAGAAGCGCACGACATCGGCAACGGTTGACCGTTGTCGCCGATGACGAAGGCGCTGTCACCGGCGGCATAGACATCGGGGTGCGAGACCGAACGCATCTGCCGGTCGACCGTGATCTGGCCGTTGGGTTCCACCGCGAGACCGCTGGCCGCGGCGATCGGAGGCACCGCGAACCCGGCCGCCCACACCGTCGCGTCGGCGGTGAAAGTGGTGCCGTCGACCGCCACGGCGCCCCCGGCCTCGACGCGCGCGACGGTCGTGTTCTGGTGCACCGTGATACCGAGCCGGTCGAAGGCGCCGAGCAGGTGACGGCGGGCCTTGCCGCCCAGCCAACCGCCGAGTTCTCCGCGGGTGACGAGGCTGATTCGCAGCTCTGGATGAGATTCGGCGATCTCGGTGGCGGCCTCGATCGCGGTCAGGTTGCCGCCGACCACCAGCACGGTGCCGCCCTCGCCCAGGCCGTCGAGGTGGGCGCGTAGTCGCAGTGCCGCCGGACGTGATGCGACGTGGAAGGCGTGTTCGTCGACACCGGGGACAGCGTGGTCGTCGGCGGTGCTCCCGAGGGTGTAGAGCAGGGTGTCGTAGTCGAGCCGGTCGGTGCTGCGTCCGTCGGTGATGGTGACCCTCCGGTGCTCGACGTCGACACCGGTCACCCGCGCTACCCGAAGCCGGATGCCGGTGCCCGCGAACATCTGCGCCAGCGGCAGGTGACGCAACTGTTGCCCCGCGGCGAGTTGATGATTGCGCAGCCGCTCGGCGAAGTCGGGTTCTGCGTTGACGACAGAGATCTCGAAGTCGTCGGGATGGAGTCGACGGGCCAGGGCTCCGGCGGAGAATGCTCCGGCGTATCCGGCCCCGAGGACGACGATGCGGTGCTTCATGATTCGCTCCTGTCTGGTCAGCGTGCCCCCTGAACGAGACAGCGCGCGATTTCCTGACAGGATCGATGAGTGATGTGGGTCACTCTGGTTATCGGCGGCCGGCTGTCGTGGTGGCGAGGAAGTCGGTGACAGCGGCGGTGACGGCGGCGGGCTGGTCGAGCATGGACAGGACATAGGCGTCGTCGATCTCGACCAGGCGCGCGCGGGGAATGAGGGCGGCGAGACGGCGGCCGTGCTCGCGCGGCATGACTTTGCCCGCCGAGGACCAGAGGATGAGGGTTTCGCCGGGGAAGTGCTGTAGGGCTTCGGTATTGGCGATGAGTTCGCGCTTGTCGAAGCCGGAGCGGGTGTAGGCGAGCAGGTCGGCGCGGATGCGGGGGTCGCGCAGGCCCGGTGCGGTCCAGGCGTGGACGAGGGAGTCGGGGAGGGGTGATTTCGCCATCCAGCCGAACATCAACGGACTGCGCCGGAGCCAGCCGATGCGCATCTGACGCAACGCCAGGGTGAAGCCCCCGGGTAGCGCTGAGGCGAGGGTGGCGGTTTTGCCGGGCAGGCCGGGTGGGAAGTTGTCGAAGGCCTCGCTGGGGAAGATGATCAGACGGCCGACGCGATCGTCGAGGCCGTAGGCGGTGAGAAACAGGGCGCCGCCCCAGTCGGAGTGCACGAGGGTGACCTCGTGCAGGTTCAGCGCGGTGAGGAAGTCGGCGACGACCTGGTTGAGGCCACGCAGACTCAAATCGGTGCCCGGGCGCAAGGGTTCGGGGTGCGCGCCCAGTGGCAGGTCGGGCAGGACGTAGTGGAAGCCGGTGGGCAGCTGGTCGATGACCGCGTCCCAGACCGTGTGGTTCATCAGAAGTCCGTGCAGCAGGACCACCGGAGGTCCTTCGCCGCGTTCGCGGTAGTGGATCCGGCCCGCATCGATATCGACGGTCGGCATGGCGCCCTCCTCAGGCTAGAGCGTTCACTCTAGTGTGTTTGCTCTAGTCTGGTGGAGTGAGCGAGCAGATGTCAACGAGTACCCGCGACCGACTGGTGACCGCGGTCGCCGAACTGATGCGCGTGCACGGGTACAACGCGATCACCGTCAAACAGATCACCGCCACCGCCGAGGCGCCGATGGGGTCGCTGTATCACCACTTTCCGCAGGGCAAAGTGCAGATCGCGGCCGAGGCACTGCGCAGCACCGGCGCGGCCTACATCCAGCTACTACCGCTGCTGTTGGACCCTCACGAGGATCTCCGCGTTGCCGTGCCCGCCGCGTTCGATGACGCTGCCCGCACACTCGAGGAATCCGGGTGGATGAACATGTGCCCGGTCGGCACTGTCGCGGGGGAGATCGCCGACAGCGAACCGGTGTTGCGCGAGGTCGCCGCCGAGGTGATGCGCGACTGGATCGGCCAGGGCACAACATATTTCGTCGATCGCGGAGTCGAGGAGGCCGCGGCGCGCGAGCTGATTCTGGCGATGCTGTCCGCGCTGGAAGGGGCGTTCGTGCTGGGCCGCACCCTGCGTTCGGCCGAACCGTTGCGCGCGGCCGGTCACGCGATGGCGGCGCGGGTGGCGCTCGTGCTCACCGGGAGCTCCGCCGTGGATCGTTGATCACCTGACACCACGATGGCCGTGTCACGGGCCCTGTGACACGGCCGTGGTTGCGCCAGTCGATGTTTCATCACGCGGCGGGGATTCTTCAGCTGTCTACGGAAGCGGTCGTCTCGATCTCGCGGACGGCGTCGGCGATGGCGCGGAAGTCCTTGCGCAGGATGGCGCCGTGGTTGCTGGGGACCTTCGCGCTGATGCGGATGTTCGGGTTGGTGGCGAGCACGTCGTTGAGGCCGGCGCGGATCTTTTCCTGCTCGTCACCCTTGCTGCCGAACGAGGTGCCCGAAGCGACCACGTAGCGCACCGGGACGGTGATGGCATTCAGTACCGGGCCCAGTTGGCTGACGCTGGAGAGCTTGCCGAGTTCGATATTGCTGTCGGCCTGCTGCTGTGCGGTCAATCGGGGCGCGAGGCCGGTGGGGCGAGCCAGCGGCAGGACCCAGCTCAAACGCTTGAACAGCTTGCGGATTCGCAGCTCCATCGCCTCGTCGAGCCAGTCGTAGGGGAAGGCGCCGTCGACGAGGACCGCGCCGATGGCGGCGCCGGGGTGGCGGCTGGTCCAGTGCGCGCCGAGGTAGGCGCCGTAGGACCAGCCGACCACGATCGGCTTCTGGGTGACGCCCCTGGCGGCGAGGATCGCGTCGATATCACGCACGCAGGTGTCGAAGGAGTAGTCGGCCGACTTCTTCGACTTGCCGCGGGCCCGCTCGTCGAAGGTGATGTGGCGGTAGCCGGGGCCGAGGTCGGCGATGACCCGGCGCCAGTAGCCCTGGGTGGCGAACTGGCCGTTGAGGTAGATCACCGGTGTGCCGGTGCCGCCGGTGTCGGTGACGGCCAGTTCGGTGTCGTCGATCGCGACCGTGCCGGTCCATGCGGCGGTGGTCGTGCTGGTGGGGTTCGAGGAAGTCATCGCCATGCCTTTGCGTTTCGGTGTTTGCTATTTACTGATGACTAAAATATAGATTGCGTTCATGAATCTGTCAACAGATCGGGTCGCTCAAAATGCATGGTAGAGACTGATATAGATGCATTGTTGCAATGAATATGACAGTGAATGCAACGGGACTGCTGTGGCTACTTTGCAATGAACTGACACTGAATGCATACTGATGCTGGTGCGGGCTACCAGCTCCGCACCGGCCTACAGAGAGGTGACCAGCAGCGATGCCCGGAGGCAGACTCACCGACGCGGACCGCGAGCACATTGCCGCGGGACTGGCCGAAGGACTCGGCTACGCCGAAATCGGGCGGAAACTGGGCCGACCCGCTTCGACCGTCATGCGCGAGGTCACCCGCAACGGGGGACCCGACGACTACCGGGCCGAACGCGCACAGGAGGACACCCAGCAGCGCGCACGCCGACACAAGCAGGCCAAGACCGACGCGCCCCCGATTCCCGACGGCGGTTACGGCCGTGACCCCCGGGCAGTCGCCGACTTCGCCGAATCATTCACCGCCCTGCTCATCGAACAGGGTCTGCCCCGCATGGAAGCCAGAGTGCTCGCCTGCCTGCAGATCACCGACTCCGGGGCGCTCACGGCCGCCGAGTTGGTCGCGCGACTGCGCGTGAGCCCCGCCTCGATCTCGAACGCAGTGGCCTTCCTCGAACAGCAGGGCATGCTGCGCCGCGAACTGATCCCCGGCGAACGGCGCGAACGCTACCTCGTCGACGACGACATCTGGCTGCGCAACCTCGTCGCCTCGGTCCAGATGCAGAACTCCCTGTCCGCCATGACCCGGCGTGGTGTCGAGATCCTCGGCCCCGACACCCCCGCCGGTGCCCGCTTCGAACAATCGGCCGAATTCGTCGCCATCGTCGGCGCGGCACTGCGCCAAGCCATGGAACAGTGGCGAGTGCGCCTTGCCGAACGCGACGCCGAGAACAGGTGACTAGCCGACGGTGGTGAGGACTATCCGGGCGACCAACGCTCGGTGGTCGGCGCCGGGCACAGCGACAGTGTCGACACTGGTGGCATAAGCGTTCGCGAGCAGGAAGTGGTCGATGCCCACCAGTGGCGGGATGCGCTTGTCGGTCGGGTAGGTGACCAGGTGTCCCGCGCCGGCCTGGACCGCGGCATCGGCGAAACGGCCCGATGCCATGGCGCGAAAGCGAGCATGATCGTAGGTGGCATTGAAGTCGCCACCGACGATCGCGGGACGGTCGGCCAGGGCTCGGCGCAGGATCTCGTGCAGGCGGGACAGCTCGTCTGCCCAGACGCCGGTGTCATAGACGGGCGGGACCGGGTGGAAGGCGTAGATCGAGACCGGGCCGACGTCGGGGACGGTGGCGGTGGCCGAGACCTGGTTGAGGACATAGCCGTCGTATTCGACGGTGTCGGACAACGGGAAACGGCTCCAGATACCGGTGCCGCTGGCAGTCCGACCAGGGGCGAGGAAGCGGTGGGGCAGGAGTTGGTCGAGGCCGGCGCTGGTCAGGCTTTCCACGGCGGTGCGGGTCAGTTCGTTGACGGTGAGGATCGCGATATCGCGCGTGCGCACCTGCTCCACCAGCACCGTCGGATCGGCACCGTCGAAGAGCAGATTGGCCTGCATCGCCATGATCGGTTGGCCGTCACCGCCGGGTTCCGCGAAATACAGCGGCGCCTGGGTGGCGATACCCGCGGCCACCACGACCACCGCCACACCGGTCGCGATCCACTGCCTGATCGCCGCGAATCCGACGGCCCCGAGCACGGCACCGCAGATCAGATACGGCGCCCCCGAGGCTGCCAGCACGAGCGGTTCCAGCGGCCACCGGATGAAATGCAACCCCACACCCGTGGCCCCGGCCAGCGTCGCCGTCCCCGCTACCAGGCCGACAGCGATCCGGACTACCTGCGCTCTCACTGCGCAAGCCAAGCACGCGAGGGGGTGGTGCGCGAATCTGCGCTCGGTCGACGCGGGGGAGTTCTGCTCACCCCGAGTCTGGGGCGCGAGCTGCGGCGCAGGCGCGGACCGACCGGGAGGTGGCGCGGTGGGTGCGTAAATGGTGGTAGGAAAGGGGGCGTGTCGGCATCTGGCGAGAATTCTGGTTCGAACGGGCGGTCCCGCGCGGAGGACGAGGTGGTGGAACTGGTCAGCAAGCTGATCCAGTTCGACACCTCCAATACCGGTGAGCTGTCCACCACCAAGGGCGAGCGGGAGTGCGCCGAGTGGGTGGCGCGGCAGTTGCACGAAGTCGGCTACGAGACCGAATACGTCGAGTCGGGTGCGCCGGGGCGCGGCAACGTCTTCGCGCGATTGAAGGGCGCCGACTCGAGTCGCGGCGCGCTGATGATCCACGGGCACCTCGACGTCGTGCCGGCCGAGGCCGCCGACTGGAGCGTGCACCCGTTCTCGGGTGCGGTGCGCGAGGGCTACGTGTGGGGGCGCGGCGCGATCGACATGAAGGACATGGTCGGGATGACCCTGGCCCTGGCCCGCCAGTTCAAAGCCGAAGGCACCGTGCCGCCGCGCGATCTGGTGTTCGCGTTCCTGGCCGACGAGGAGAACGGCGGCAAATGGGGCTCGCAGTGGCTGGTGGACAACCGGCCCGACCTGTTCGACGGCGTCACCGAGGCGGTCGGTGAGGTCGGCGGCTTCTCGCTGACCGTGCCGCGCCCCGACGGCACCGAACGCAGGCTCTACCTGGTGGAGACCGCGGAGAAGGGCCTGGGCTGGATGCGGTTGCGCGCCAAGGCCCGCGCCGGACACGGGTCGTTCCTGCACGAGGACAACGCCGTCACCATCCTCGCCGAAGCCGTCGCCCGCCTGGGCAGGCACACCTTCCCGGTGGTGCTGTCGGATTCGGTGGCAGAGTTCCTCGCCGCGGTGAGCGAGGAGAGCGGGCTGGCGTTCGATCCGCACGGTCCCGATATCGAAGGTCAGCTGGCCAAGCTCGGCACCATCTCACGCATCATCGGCGCCACCCTGCGCGATACCGCGAATCCGACCATGCTGCAGGCCGGTTACAAGGCCAATGTCATCCCGCAGACCGCTGAAGCCGTGATCGACTGCCGGGTGGTGCCGGGTCGGCAGGCGGCGTTCGAACGCGAGGTCGACGAGCTGATCGGACCCGACGTCGAACGGGAATGGATCACCAAGCTCGACTCCTACGAGACCACCTTCGACGGCCACCTCGTCGACGCCATGAACGACGCGGTCCTGGCCCACGATGCCAACGGGCGCACCGTTCCCTACATGCTCTCCGGCGGCACCGACGCGAAAGCGTTCGCGCGCATAGGGATTCGCTGCTTCGGCTTCGCGCCGTTGCAGCTGCCGCCGGAGCTGGATTTCACCGCCCTGTTCCACGGGGTCGACGAGCGGGTGCCGGTGCAGTCACTGGAATTCGGGACCCGGGTGCTGGAACACTTCCTTCTGCACAGCTGAGCGGCCGAGAACCCGCGGGCCGGCCGCCGAACAACACGGAAAGGTCTTTGATGAGCCACAACCCGTACGACGCGTTGCCGCAGGTGCCGTCGTTCACTGTCACCTCCGCCGACATCACCGACGGTCACCCGTTGGCCAACGATCAGGTCTCAGGGGTGTTCGGTGCCGGCGGCAAGGACATCTCGCCGCAGCTGAGCTGGTCCGGATTCCCCGAGGGCACACAGAGTTTCGCGGTGACGGTGTACGACCCCGACGCACCGACAGCGTCCGGGTTCTGGCACTGGGCCGTGGCCGACATTCCGGCGTCGGTCACCACCCTCGACGCCGGCGCGGGCAGCGAAGGCGGGAGCTTGCCCGCCGGTGCGGTGAGCTTGCGTAACGACGGCGGTTTCTCCGGCTTCGTCGGTGCCGGACCGCCGAAAGGTCATGGCCCACACCGGTATTTCGTGGTCGTGCACGCGGTCGACGTCCCCGCACTCGAAATCGGACCGGACGCGACGCCCGCCTACCTCGGGTTCAACCTGTTCTCCCACACCCTGGCCAGGGCCACCCTGATCGGTACCTACGAACAGAACTGACTCACGAAAACAGCGGTGGCCCCGAGACTTCCGGGGCCACCGCTGTTTGTCGGTACCTACTTCACGTTGACGACATGCTCCGGCGGAGTCGCCGCGTAGAGCTCCTCGATCGTCTCGGCGTACTTGTTCGCGATCGGGGTCCGCTTGAGCGACATCTTCGGGGTCAGCTCGTCACCGCCCGGCTCCCACAGGTTGTCCACGATCACGAAACGCTTGATCTGCTCCACCCGGGACAGCTTGCCGTTGCCCGCGAGCACCGCTTCCCTGACCTCGTCGACGATCTCCTTGCGCCGGGCCAGTTCCGCGTGGGTGGCATCGGTGGCACCGAAGTCCTTGGCGCGCAACGCCGCGACATCGGGATCGAGCATGATCAGGGCGGTGATGTACGCGCGGGCCTCGCCGATCGCGACAGCCTGACCGATCATCGACGAGGCCGCCTTCATGGCGTTCTCGATATTGGAAGGGGCGATGTTCTTGCCCGCTTCGCTGATGATCAGTTCCTTCTTGCGGTCCACGATGCGCAGATAGCCGTCGGCGTCGAGGGTGCCGATGTCACCGGTGTGCAACCAGCCGTCACTGTCGATGGCTTCGGCGGTCTTGTCGGGCATGTTGCGGTAGCCGGGGGTGATGATCGGGCCACGCAGCAGCACCTCACCGTCGGCGTCGAGGCGCAGTTCGCACCCGTCCATCACCCGCCCGACCGAACCGGGGCGCGGCTTGTCGAGCTCGGTGTAGGTACCGACGCCCGCGGTTTCCGACATCCCCCACACCTCGGTGACAGCGAAGCCGAGGCCGAGGAAGTATTCGAGGGTCTCCGGCGGTACCGGCGCGGCACCGGACGCGGCGCACTTCAACTCGTCGAACCCCAGCGCCGCGCGCAGCTTCGACAACACCAGGGCGTCAGCGATCTTGTGCTGCACGCCGAGCAGCAGCGAACTCTCACCGGCCAGCTTCGCCTTGGCCTGCGCGACACCGACCTTGATCGCCCAGTTGGCCAGCGCCTTCTTGACCGGGCTCGGTTCGACGGCGAGCTTGTTCTCGATGCCTGTTTTGATCTTCTGCCACACCCGCGGCACACCGAAGAACACCGTCGGGCGGGCGTCGGGCAGCGCGGCGGCGATCTCGCGCGGATCAGTGACGGTGGTGATCTGGATGCCGGTGAGCAAGCTCATCGCGTGCGCGGAGATGCGGTCGGCGACGTGCGCGGCGGGCAGATACGACACGGCGCGGTCGTCGAAACCGACCGGCAGCGGACCCGAGACCAGGCCGACGACCTGGGCGATCACATTGCTCTGGGTCAGCTCGACGCCCTTGGACGGGCCGGTGGTGCCCGAGGTGTAGATCAGGGTGGCTATATCGCCGGACTGCACGGCCTGCCAGGCCGCATCGAAATCGAAGTCCGGTGCGGGCTCGGATTCCAGCTCGGCCAGGGTGATCGTGCCCTCGGCGGTGCCGTCGACGACCACGGTGTGCTCGACGCCGGTACCGGCGGCGCGCAGGGTGTCGAGGAAGGCCTGCTCGGTGATGACCACCTTGTTGCCCGCATTGGCGAACACGTGCGCGATCTGCTCGGTGGAGCTGGTGTTGTACACCGAGAACGGGACGGCGCCCAGGTGCAGGGCGGCGGTGTCGACGAGGTTGAACTCGGGCCGGTTGGTGAGCATGATGCCGACCGCGTCGCCGTGGCGCACCCCCAGCTTCGCCAATCCGCCCGCCAACGCCTTGACCCTGGTCGCATACTCGGACCAGGTGATCTCCTGGGTGCCACCGACCGTCCGCAAGGCGATCTGGTCGGGCCGCAAGGCGGCAGTCTGCTGGAAGGCGGCGGGCACGGTGTGCACCGTGACGCCGGATGCGTGCGCGAAACCGATGTCTGTCATATTCCTGTTCCCATAGGCCGAGCTGGATGCCGAGCCAATGCAAGTGAAACTGCCTCATTATCTCGAGACAGAGACATCAGCAGTGGCGTAGCTCACTCATCGTAACCGGACATACGGGATTGTGAGCGGGGTTACCGGCGACGTCCGATGGGCAATCGGCGCCACCATCGTGGCCGGACCTGGTCCGCGGGCGGGTTCGCTACCTCGGTCGTTGTGTTCGGCAAGGGCGCCCACGGCGCGAAATCACGGGGGATCATGTGCTTGCGGCGGCGGACTTTGGCATCGAGGTAACGGCGGCCGCGTTCGGTGCCGAGCTCGATCGCCAGCGGGATCACTTCGACCGCTATTCCCGCGTCGGTCAACGCCCGTACCTTCTCCGGGTTGTTGGTGAGCAGGCGCACCTGGGTCATGCCGAGGTCGCACAGCGTCTTTGCGACCAGTTCATAGCGGCGGGTATCGGGATCCAGGCCCAGCCACTCGTAGCTGTCGAAGGTGTCGATGTCGAGTTGCTCGCTGGTCCGGTAGCCGATGGCCTTCCAGATCAAACCCGCGCCGCGCCCCTCCTGTTCGAGATACACGAGCACCCCGGCACCTTCGTCTTGGATCATGTTCATCGACAGAGCCAGCTCAGGGCCGCAGTCGCAGTCGTCGGATCCGAGGGCGTCACCGTAGAGGCAGCGGGAATGCACGCGCACCAAGGGTTTGTCCTGACGCTGACACGCCGTGTCGATGTCGCCGAACACCAAGACGTAGCCGCCGTCGGTAGGGCTGTCGATGGTGTGTACCTGCACCTGCATCTGAGTGCCGTTGCGGCTGAATTGATGTACCGGTCGCAAATCGTCAACGCCTCGTCCGTTCGCCGTTTCCGGCGTGGTACGGACGGGATCGGTGATCGTCAAGCGCTCCTCCGAGGCTGTTCCGGCATCGGGAAACCCGCTGCGTGGACGGTATGTGCAGGGCAACGGCGCGACTCTACTCGGGGCAGACGGTGAGACAGGTCACTTGGGTGTCACGTCAGGGTTAAGCGTGTCAGTGTTCTCGCGTGCGTACAGGCGCACGATTCGGTCGATCTCGGAGACGGTCGGCATCGACACCGCCACCGCACCCAAATTCTGGGTGGGAATCATCGCTGCGGTGGCCCACACGAAATCGTCTGCGGTAAGCGGTGCTTCGCAGTTCACGAGCCGGTAGGCCAGCGCACCGGTGAAGGCGGCGGCCGCACCGACGGAGGCTTTGAGTACCTGCGGAAAGTGATCGATGACGACCTGGACCGTGTCGGAGGCGACGACACAGGAGAAGTTCTCGACGGTGCAGACGGTGCCCACACCGAGGCCACGCAGCAATCGGGCGATGTCGCCGTTGGATTCGACAGGTGCGTTCGGCAGTAGGGCTTCCAGGTCCTCGGCCGCACCGACGAGATAGTCGACCGCGCCCAGATGCTGGTAGAGGGTTTGCGGAACTGCCATGGCCGGTGTCGGGCACACGATGACGGGTGGTTTCGGGCGCATCTGCGACACCATCGACAGGACCTGCTCGATCACTGCGGGAGGTTGTTCGAAGCTGAGGATCACCACGTCGGAGGCGTCCAACGCGGTGCGCAATTCGGGGCGGTGTAGGTCTTCGTCCTGGAGTTGGACGCGGCTGTCCCGGCATCCGATGATGCGGGACTCACCGTTGGGGGTGATCACCACTGCGGTGACCAGCGACGGTGCGTACGGGACGACCTTGACCAGATCGAGGTGCACGCCCTCGGTTTCGATGAATTCGAGGATGCGACGGCCGTATTCGTCGCCGCCGACCGCGCAGACAAGGTGGACGTCGATGTCGAGGCGGGCCGCAGCGACCGCGCGGTTGAGGCCCTTGCCCCCCGGATGTCCAGTGAAGCTGCCGTGTGCCGCGTCATCGGCGGCGGGGAAGGCGTTCACCCGGTAGAGGTGATCGATGACCGCGTCACCGAAAACGGTGACCACACCGTGCCGCGTCAGCGCGGGACCGGTGGAATGCGCAGTGGACGGCCCTGCCGAATCCGTGGCGAGCAGGCCGGCCAGCGCGGTGAACGCGCTGTGCTCGGAGGACGTGCGCAATCGCTTCACCGTGGGCGCCTCGGGAACAGGGTCGACATCGAGCAGGGTGTGCAGACCAACCCACTGTTCTGTTAATGCCTCTCGACGTTCCCCGAGGTTATCTGCATAAAGGCGTTCGATATCGATACCGACGCCGACCCGGTCCCGCAGCAGTCCCAGCGACAGCACCGCATCCACGATCAGGCGGTCCGTGGGCGGTAGCCAGTGCGCGACCTCGCACACCACCGGCAGGATCGACTCCTCGACGGTGACCCCGGTGCGCCGGGCATGTCGTCGCACCGACACCAGTTCTAGCAGCGGCGCAGCGTCGATCTCGGTGTGGCGCAAGCGTTCTGCGCTCAGGCCCGCGTACTTTCCCAACCTCGCCAGGATGGAGCGGATCGCGGCGACGCGGGCATCCTGGGGAACCATCGACATGTTGCCTCCCGTGAACTCTCGACATACCGGGCGCCGGAGCGGGGCGGACGCCGGACTGCGATCGCCACAATCGGGGGTTTGCCACCCTCAGATTCCGGCAATTACCAACGTACAACGGCAATTGACCTCAGCGAAGGGCAAATGCCACACTGAAAGTGGCGATACAGCGAGTTCACCACGCTACGGCGAGCTCGAGGTGCAGTCGGCGCCACCGCTGATGCACGTGCCGAACGCGAGATGGCGGGCGCGTCGGCGCATCTGGAGGAACCGGGAGCCCGAGCTCCCTTGCTGGAATCGGAGAATCCGATGACCATTCACCTGACCCCGGACGACATGCGCAGTACCCGCAGCCCCGAATACGCCGTGCGTGTGGTCGCGGACCCTGAACTCTGGCAGCTGAGCTGGTTGCCCGAACGCGAGCTCACCCGTGCACAGGCTCACGCGGGAATGCTGCTCGACGAGCTGATCAGCGATGTCACCGCCACCCACGACCGCATGTCGCACGCCCAGATCAGTGCGTACGCCGACACCCTCGGGATCGTGTGGGAGCAGGCGATCATTCGGCTGTACAAGCGGATGATCGCGCGGTGCGACAACGACGACCCCGAGGAGGTAGCTGATCGGGCGGTGTCGGCGGGCGGCCCGCGGACCGCACCGCAGTTGTTCGGGCACGGTAACGCGAAGCGGCGCGTCTACTTCGGGTAGTTCAGACCGAGTGGGCGCGATGTTCGGCGCCGACCGCGTCGGACAGTGACGCGTAGCCACCGGCGCGCAGGTTCGCGGCGATGCCGCGGTGGATGCGGGTGGTCCAGAACGGGCCGCCGTAGATGA
Source organism: Nocardia sp. A7 (assembly GCF_046549215.1). NCBI lineage: Bacteria > Bacillati > Actinomycetota > Actinomycetes > Mycobacteriales > Nocardiaceae > Nocardia > Nocardia sp. A7. The sequence continues at coordinate 1,219,418 of NZ_JAJPWE010000002.1, forward strand.
AGCCGGTGTAGCCCTGCAGCAGGGTGGCGCCGGCGAGGATGCGGGCCCAGGCTTGCTCGGGGGTTTCGATGCCGCCGACGGAGATCAGGACCACCTGGTCGCCGACGCGGGTGTAGAGGCGGCGCAGGACTTCCAGGGAGCGGTCGGCGACGGGGGCGCCGGACAGGCCGCCTGCGCCCATGGCTTCGACCTCGACGGCGGGGGTGTCGAGCCCGTCGCGGCGAATGGTGGTGTTGGTGGCGACGATGCCCGCCAAGCCCAGTTCGACGGCGAGGTCGGCGACGGCGTCGATGTCGTCGTCGGACAGGTCGGGGGCGATCTTCACCAGGACCGGCACCGAGACGCTGTCGAGCACGGCCTGCAGGATCGGGCGCAGGGATTCCACGGCTTGCAGGTCACGCAGGCCGGGAGTGTTGGGGGAGGACACGTTGACGACGACGAAGTCCGCGAGCGGGCCGAGTAATCGAGCGCTGGTCGCGTAATCGCCTGCCGCGGCCTCGGGTTCGGTGATCTTGGTCTTGCCGATGTTCGCGCCGATCGGGACGGTGGGGTGCGCGCCGTGCAGGCGGGCGGCCGCGGCGGCGGCACCGTGATTGTTGAAACCCATCCGGTTGATCAGCGCGTGGTCGGCGGGCAGCCGGAACAGGCGCGGTGCCGGGTTGCCGGGCTGGGCGTGCGCGGTGACGGTGCCGATCTCGGCGAAACCGAAACCCAGTGTGCCCCAGGCGTTCGCGCCGTCGGCGTTCTTGTCGAAACCGGCGGCCAAACCCAGCGGAGCGGGGAAGTCGACACCGAACGCGGTGGTGGCCAGGATCGGGTCCCCCACCACGGTGAGCTTGCGGGCCAGCCAGCGGGTCGGCGCGAACCAGGTGGCGAAACGCAGGGCGGCGAACACCAGGTGATGGACCCGCTCCGGCGGGATCAGGAACATCAGGCGTAGCAGGAGGGCGTACATGGTCGGCTCACAATCCGGGTTCGGGCACAGGCAGGACGGCATTTTTGCGGCGGCGCAACAGCACCCGGCGACTACCGTCGGTGTAGGCGCGCACCCGGGACAACTCCCAGCCACCGAATTCGGCCTGGATGGCCAGTCGCATCGAGGCGGTGACCCGGTTGACCTCGGGTGGCAGCCGCAGCGGCACGTATTCGTAGTCGTCGTTGCTGGTTTCCCAACTCGGCGGTATCGCCGAGCGCGAACTGCGAGGTGTGGCCATCACTGCCCTCTCTTCTGCTCGTCCGCGCCGATCCGCTGCAGGCCCTCGCCCGTGGCGGAGGCCACGTACAGGTCGCCGGTGCGTTCGTCGACGGTGATCGCGTCGGGTTGGCGCAGTGTCGCGAACCTGGCCACCTCGACACCGATGCCGGTCGACAGGTCGTAGCCGACGACCTCGTTGCTCTGCGTGGCGCTCACCCACACCAGCTCCGAGCGCGGGTCGTAAGCGAGCGCGTAAGGCGACGATAATACCGGGAAACGCTGACGCAGCACGAGCGGACCGGCCGAATAGACCAGCAGCTCACCGCCCGCGGTGTCGGCCACAATGATGCGACCGTGCGGGTCGGTGATGGCGTTGGTGGCGCCGTCGCCCGCGCGCAGCATCAGCCCGAGTGCTTCCTCGCCCACTGCCACGACGGCGGTTTGCCTGCGGTCGAGGACCGTGATGTTCTCGCCGGTCACCGCGATCACGTCGGCCGAGACCAGGCCGGTGATCGTGCGGGTGACGGTGCCGTCGGCGGTCAGTTCTCGCAGGGTGCCGTCGGCGGTGCCGACGACGAGCGTGCCGTCGGTGCGAACTTGCACGCTGTGCACGTCACCGTCGACGGGGATCTCGGCAACGGTGCCCGTGAGCGCGTCGACCCGCAGAACCCGGTCGGGGGCGGCGACGAGGACTTCTCCGGGTTTGCCCTGGGCAAGCGACGCACCGGCGGCGGGCAAGGTGACCGGGCGCGGGGCGGTCGGTGAGCCGGGATCGATCAGTGACAGCGTGGTGCCCGCGGTGTCGAGGGCGGCCAGCCGACCCGTCGACCGTTCGGCGAGCAACGCTCTGGTCGCGGCCGCCGGGAAGACCTGCCCGGCCGGGTTCGCGGCAGCAGGGGACACGGCTGCGGTGGCAGGCGCCCTGGTCGGGACATCGGGACCGCTGTCGTCACCACCACACCCGGTCAGCATCACCACAACCACCGCGCCGACCAACGCAGAGGCGACCGAGCCACGAGGGCGCATGCACCGAACTCCTTCAATCCGCACGAGGTGACTGCCTTGATCACCATCTGACCATGATGACTCACCAGTAGCTCCGACCGGGTAGCGCGCGTCGGAGGTGTCGGTGACGCGCGTTACTGTTGACGCGTCGACAAATTTGTTGCCAGGCAACGGCAGGAGAAGCGCACGATGACCGACCGGACGCCAGTGGGTTTCGGCATCGATGACATTTCCGTCGGCCCGTTCGCCCACGGCTTCGGCACCACCGACGACGGCTACCCCTTCGCCTTCCGCACCCACCGCGCCACCCTGACCGTGCAGATCTATCGCGCCGACCTGGGCGATGCGGTACCCGGATCCGATGATGTGGTGGCCCAAGCGCACGCTCAGGTGACCGATATCGACCTCGGCGACGAACGCAGCGTCAGCGCTTTCGTGCGTGATCTGCTCCCCGACGCCGACCCGGTCGCGGCGCCCGTTTCCAGTGACATCTCCACAGTTCGGGCCATCCTGGGACGGATCAGTGCCGTCATTGATGGTATGTAGATGGTGATGCCTTCCACACTTTCCGCCAGGGCCGCTGCGGCCACCGCCTGCCTCACGGCCCTCGTCGCCCTCGCCGCGTGCGGGGGAACCGCCGATGAGGCCTCGGTCGACGCCGCACGGTCTTCGGCCAACGCCTCCCTCGCTTCCTCCGTCGCGATCTCGGCCAGCAAGGCCAATGTGCCGCTGCCGAGCGCCCAAGAACTCGACGCGCAGATCAAGCGCGCGCTCGACCCGAACCTGCCCGATGTGGAGCGCACCGAACTGATCGAGGACGGTGCCGCGTTCTCCGACGCCATCCCCGACATGTACAAGGCGCTGCGCGACAACCCCCAGGCGGTGTACGGCGTCGTCGACCCGGTGTTCGACAACCGGGACGGCACGCTCACCGCGACCATGCGGCTGGACAAGGACGGTTCGGGCACCAATGTCCGCACCACCATCGTGCATTTCGTGCTGCTCGACGGTAAGTGGAAGATTTCGCGCACCGACCTGTGCGGCATTCTGCGCTCCGCGGACTATCGCACCGCCGCCTGCGGCTGAGATGGGCGAATCTCGATCCATGCGGTGGGGCAGGTTCGTCTACCGGCACCGATTCCTGGTGCTCGGCTTCTTCGTGTTGACCGTGCTGGTCTCGGGGTGGTTCGGTCGTGATCTGGCCGACCGGTACACCCAGGAAGGCTGGTTCGACGAGTCGAGCCAGTCGGTGGCGGCGTCGAAACTGGCCGACGACATCTTCGGCCGCGACACCGACGGCGATCTGATCGTCATCTACACCGCCCCACCCGGCACCACCGTCGACGATCCCGCCGTGCGCGGACCCGTGACATCGGCGCTGGCGCAGCTGCGCAAAGAGCACGGCGAGCGGATCCACAAGATCGACAGCTACTGGGACAGCCCCTTCTCAGCGAATGCCTCCGACCCGACCAAACAGCACGCGTTCGCCAGCATCGGGCTGGCAGGCGGCGGAGGCACCGCGACGGTCAACAACTATCTCGCGTTGAAACCGCACCTGGACGCCGGTGTGCCCGGCGGTGGGCCCGGCGCGACGACGGTGCAGCTGGCGGGGCTGCAGCCGGTGGTCGAGGGCATCAATATCGGGATGCAGCACGACATCAAGCGCGCCGAGATCATCGCCCTACCGATCGTGGCGATCCTGCTGTACTTCGTGTTCGGCGGGGTGATCGGGGCACTGCTGCCGGTGTTGATCGGTGGCCTCACGATCCTGGGCACCTCCGGGATCTTGCGGGTGCTCACCGCGCAGATCGAGGTCAACGTGTTCGCCAGTGCGGTGATGACGCTGGTGGCGCTGGGGTTGGCGATCGACTACGGACTGTTCACGGTGACCCGGTTCCGGGAGGAACTGGCCGCCGGGCGCTCGGTCGAGGACGCGACCGCGCGCACGGTCGCGACGGCGGGCCGCACGGTGCTGTTCTCCGCGGCGATCATCGCGGTGAGCTTGGGTGCGCTGTTCATCTTCCCGAACGGTGTGTTGCGGTCGGTACCCTACGGCGGCATCTCCGCGGTGATGTTGGCGGCGCTGCTGTCGGTGACCGCCCTGCCCGCGGCATTGAGTATCGCCGGACACCGGGTCGACTGGCTCGGCTGGAAACGCTTCTCGCGCAGCAAAACCGAGGCCCAGATCGACGCGGGATTCTTCTCGCGACTGGCACAGTGGGCGATGCGACGGCCGTGGGCGGTGGTCATCCCGATCGTGCTCGGTCTGCTGGCGTTGAGTATTCCGTTGCGCCACATCGAGTTCGGTGGGATCAGCGAGAAGTACCTGGCCGCCGACAACCCGGCGCGGGTGGCCCAGGAAGACTTCGACCACCTGTTTCCCGGATTCCGCACCGAACCGTTGAAACTCATCGTGGTCGGTGCCACACCAGAGCAGTTGAGCGATATCCGGTTCGAAGCCAATCAGGTTCCCGGGCTGACCGGGCGCTTCGAACCGGCGGCGGCGACCAAGGACAACGTCAACGTGCTCTCCGCCGGGCTCGGCGACAAACGCGACGCCGACCGGGTGATCGACACCCTGCGGTCATTACCCGCGCCACCGGGCGTGCAGGTGATGGTCGCCGGCATCCCCGCGCTCGAACGCGACAGCATCAACGGATTGATCGACGGGCTCCCGCTGCTGTTGGCGATCCTGATCGCGGCGGCACTGGCATTGATGATCGTGGCGTTCCGGTCGGTGATCCTGGCGGTGAAGGCCGTCGCGATGAGCGCGCTCAGCCTGGTCTCCACCCTGGGCGTACTGACCTGGATCTTCGTGGAAGGGCACGGGTCCGAGGCCTTCCAGTTCACGCCGGGACCGTTGATGTTCGCGGTGGTGGCGTTGATCGTGACGGTGATCTTCGGCTTGTCCACCGACTACGAGGTGTTCCTGCTGTCACGAATCGCCGAGAAACGCGCTGCGGGCGCCGATGCCGCCGAGTCGATCCGCTACGGCGTGGCCCACACCGGCGGCGTGATCACCTCGGCGGCCGCGATCCTGATCGTGGTGACCGGGGCATTCGGATTCTCGGATCTGGTGCTGATGAAATACATCGCCTACGGGATGATCGTGGCGCTGATCATCGACGCCACGATCATCCGGATGGTGCTCACCCCCGCCCTGCTGAAGATCATCTGGAAGTAGCCGCCTCAGAACTGCTGGTTGCCGTAATCGCGGAACCAGGCCACGATCTGGTCGTGGTCGGTGGTTCTGGCCAGCGCCAGCAGGAGCAGCAGGCGTGCCTTCTTCGGTGCGAGGTCACCGCCGCTGACGACGCCCATTTTCGGGTCGACGGTGATCGCGCCGGAACCGTAGGCGTTGGTGGCGACCAGGGCGACACCCTTGGTCGCCATCGCGGCGCCCGCCTGATTGGGCGAGGGAGTGCCCGCGAACACGATGCCCTTGGCACCCGCGGTGGCGGCCGCGGTGATGGGCTCGGCGGGTGCGTCGAGATAGCTGTGGGCGATGTCGACGCGCGGGAGGGTGTCGCGGTGGATCGTGGTCAGGTCGAACGGGGTCGTCCAGCGGGCGGGATCGTCGCAGCGTTGGACGCGAGCGGGAGCGCGCTGCAGGCGGATTCCCGCCTGGTCGATCGTGCCGAGGTCGCCGTATTCGCGGGTGGTGAAGGTGTGCACGCGGGTCGAGTCGGTTTTGGTGGCGTCGCGGGCGGGCAGGATCTGGCCGTTGAGGGCGATGACCGTGCCGAAACAGGTGGTCCGGTTGCTCGCCGCGAGCCGGATCGCGTTGTACAGGTTGACCGGTCCGTCGCTGCCGATCGCGGTCCACGGTCGCATCGCACCGGTCACGACCACCGGTTTCGTGCTGCGCACAGTGAGGTCGAGGAAGTAGCTCAGCTCCTCCATGGTGGCCGAACCGGTGCTGACCACGACCGAATCATGATCTCGGAGGCGGCTTTCCACCAGCCACGCCAGATCGTAGAGGTCGGTGACGGTGTAGTCGCCGGATCCCTTCTGCCCGAAATCCTCGGTCGACACGGCGGCGACCTCACCGATTTCGGGGCGCAGGGAGTCGACGAGTTCAGCGATCGGCCGGGTGCCGGGCAGATAGGTTTCGAAATCGGTGCGCCGGTCGGAGGTGCCTGCGATGGTGCCCCCGAGACCGATCACCGCCACTCGCGACGCCGTGGTGGAATCGGCTGAGCTGACACCGATTCCGGCACCGGCGACTGTTCCGGCGAGCGCGATCGTGGCGGCGATTTTCGAGACTGAGGGCATGCGGCTCACGCTACGAACGGCCCGTACCCGACCACATCACTCTCACGCAGTACCTCGATCCAATACCGAGGTACTGTCGACGGCAACGATCGGGGATACCGAGGTCGACGGGCTGCGGCTGGTGACGCTCGGATCAAGCGCTTTCCTGGGCGGCTGCACGGCCGGTTTGCCTGCCGGAGAACAGGCAGCCGCCGAGAAAGGTGCCTTCCAGCGCGCGGTAGCCGTGGACACCGCCGCCACCGAAGCCCGCGACCTCGCCCGCGGCGTAGAGCCCGGCGATGGGATTGCCGGTGGCGTCGAGAACGCGGCCGGAGAGATCGGTTTGCAAGCCGCCGAGGGTTTTTCGGGTGAGGATGTTCATCCGGATCGCGATGAGCGGACCTGCCGCGGGGTCGAGAATTCGATGCAGCGAGGTGGTGCGGACCAGGGCATCGCCGATGTAGGCCAGGGAATTTCGGATGCCGATGATCTGGGCGTCGGTGCTGTTGGGGTTGTCGACCTGCTGGTCGCGCAGGGAGATCTGGGTGTGCAGATCGTCGAAGTTGATCAGGTCCGAGCCGGTGAGCCGGTTCATGCCCGCCACGAGCTCTGGTAGTGCGTTGGCGGTCACGAAGTCCGGGCCGTGGTCGATGAAGGCTTTGATCGGCGGGGGTGTGCTGTTGGTCAGGCGGCTGAGGAGGTAGCCGGGGATGTCTTTGCGGGTGAGTTCGGGATTCTGTTCGGATCCGGAGAGCACGAACTCTTTGTCGATGATCCTTTTGTTCAGCACGAACCAGGAGTAGTCGTAGCCCGATCGCATGATCAGTTCCAGCGTGCCGAGTGTGTCGTAGCTGGGGATACCGGGGGACGGGAAGCGGCGGCCGGTGGCGTCGAACCACATCGAGGAGGGCGAGGCGAGCACACGGATGCCGTGGTCGGGCCAGATGGGCGTGTGGTTGATGAGCCCTTCGGTGTAGTGCCACATCCGATCACGGTTGACCAGCCGAGCGCCGGCCGCTTCGCTGATCGCGAGCATGCGGCCGTCGACGTGGGCGGGTACGCCGGTGGCCAAGCGGGCGGGCGGGGCGCCGAGGCGCGGCGGCCAGTTGCGGCGGACGAGGTCGTGGTTGGCGCCGATGCCGCCGGAGGTGACGATCACCATCGGGGCGTGCAGCTCGAACTCGCCGACCTCGGTGCGGGAACTGGGTGTGCCGCGGGCCGCGTCGCTGGGTTCGAGCACGCTGCCGTGTACGCCGGTGACGGCGTTGCCGGTGGTGATGAGCCCGTCGACCCGATGGCGGAACCGGAACGAGACCGCGCCGCGGGACTGCGCGTCGCGCACGAGTTTCTCGAACGGTTCCATGACACCGGGACCGGTCCCGAGGGTCAGATGGAAACGCGGAACCGAATTGCCCGGTCCGCCCGGACTCTTGTCGCCGCGCTCGGCCCACCCCACGTAAGGCACCCAGCGCATCCCGAGCCCGGCCAGCCATGACTGCTTCTCCCCGGCCGCGAACTGCAGGTAGGCCTCAGCCCAGCGTGTGCCCCAGTAGTCTTCGCCGAGCGGGTCGTCGGGCCCGCGGTCGAAACCGGCGGCGTTGAACCAGTCGTGTCGCGCCAATTCGAGCGAATCGCGGACCCCGGCGATCCGCTGCTCGAGGGAGTCGATGAAGAACAACCCGCCCAGCGACCAGAACGCCTGACCGCCGAGACTGGTCTCGGGTTCTTGATCCACTAGTAGTACGCGCCGACCGGCGGCGACCAGTTCCGACGTCGCCACCAGTCCGGCGAGTCCGGCACCGACGACGATGACGTCGGCGTCGTCCGCGGGGCCGGCGGACGCGCGGCCCAGGCTCAGTGCGCTCAGCGTGGTGGCCGCGGCGGCGGTTGCCAGCAGTCGGCGGCGGCTCAGGCCGGTCAAGCTCTGCTGTGCAGGCGGCATGTCAATTCCTCTGCGGGACAACGCAATAAAATTCATAGCAGCCCGAGCAACTGGTCGAGCGGTTGGCGCCGCGACCGATAGTAGGAGACACGCCGCTGTCTTTTGTAGCCCCGGCTCGCGATTGTGGAAGGTCACTGTCGCTGGCGAGTGCGCTTACCGACCGGGCACGAACCGCCCTCGGCGACTCTGGTCCGGTGCAGAACCTGCGTGTGCAGCTGTCGGTGGGCCCCAGTGGGTCAGGTAAGGACATTTCCCTGCGGCGGCCACGCTCGATCACAACGCCGGTGGCTGCGTCAGTTGTGGCCGCGTTCGGGCAGGACGAGTTGGGCGCCGGTGATCGGGTGATCGAAGACGTCGACGGGGTGGTGGTAGACGGTGGTGAGTAGTTCGCGAGTGAGGATCTCGCGGGGGAGGCCGTCGGCGGCGACGCGGCCTGCGTCCAGGACGGTGACGCGGTCGGCGTAGGCGGCGGCCACGCCGAGGTCGTGGACGACGACGACCACGGCGGCGCCTTCGGCGGCGCGAGTGGCGGCCAGGCGAAGGACGGCTTCCTGGTGGCCGAGGTCGAGGGCGGCGGTCGGTTCGTCCAGGAGCAGGGTGGCGGTGTCCTGAGCCAGGACGCGAGCCAGGGCTACGCGAGCACGCTCGCCGCCCGACAGCGATGGGAAGACACGCGTGGCGAGATGGGTGACATCGGTCGCGGCCAGTGCCGCGGTGACGAGTGCGTCGTCGTTGTCGGCGGCGGGGGTGTGCAGCCACGGGGCACGGCCCATGGCGACGACCTCACGGGCGGTGAAGGGGAAGCCGACAGCGTGGGATTGGGGCAGGACCGCGCGGCGGCGGGCCATGTCGGCCGGGGTCCAGTGCGAGAGCGCGTGGCCTTCGAGCTTCACGGTGCCCGCGCTGGGTTCGAGTTCCCCGGCGAGGGCGGCGAGCAAGCTGGACTTGCCCGCACCGTTCGGACCGACGAGCGCGACGATTTCGCCTGCCGCGACCTGGAAGTCGACAGCTTCGAGGACGGTGCGCGCGCCGCGACGGACGGTGAGCCCGCTGGCACGCAGGGTGACGGTGCCGAGTTCGGGGCGCGCGGGCACGTCAGGGGTTCGGGCGAACAGCGAACGCCAGGAGACCCGGCGTTGCAGTGCGGTTTCGGCGGTGTCGATCTCGGTCATCCCCAACCTCCTGCGCGAGCCCTGGTGCGGCGCAACAGCCAGAAGAAGAACGGGCCGCCGATCAGGGAGGTGAGCATGCCCAGCGGCAGGTCGGCGTTGTGGACCAGGGTGCGGGCCACGACGTCGGCGCCGAGCAACACCACCGCGCCCAGGATCGCGCTGAGCGGGACGAGTACCCGGTGACCGGGGCCGACCATCATGCGCACGAGGTGCGGCACGATCAGGCCGACGAACAGAATGATGCCGCTGAATGCCACGCCCGCGGCGGTGAGCACGGCGACTACCACGATCACCTGCCTGCGCAGTCGTTCCACGTCGACCCCGAGGTGGCGGGCCGCGGAATCACCGAGGGCGAGCAGATCCAGGCGTGGTGCGATGAGGATCGCGGCCAGGATGCCGACCGCGGCCAGCACCGCCACGATCGCCACCGACGGCCAGGTGGCGCCGTTGAGACTGCCGAGCTGCCAGAACACGATCTGATCGCGGGCGGCGGGGGTGGCGACGAACAGCAGCAGCGCGATCAAGCCACCGGCGAAGGCGTTGATCGCGACACCGGTGAGGATCAACGTCACCACTTCGGTGCGCCCGTTCGATCGCGAGAGCACATAGACCAGCGCGGTGGTGATCAGGCCCGCGACGAACGCGGCGGCCGCGACCGACCATGCGGCCACGAACGCGCCACCGACCACGATGACGGTGCCCGCCCCGACCGCCGCACCCGCCGACACCCCGATCACCCCGGGTTCGGCGAGCGGATTGGCGAACACGCCCTGCAACAACGCACCCGCCGTCGCGAGCGAAGCCCCGACCAGGATCGCCAAAGCCACCCGTGGGAACCGCACCTCCCAGAGCGTCACCTCACCGGCCGGATGGGCGGGCACGGTCCCGATATCGAGGCCGATCCGGTGCGCCACACTGCCCAGCACCTCGGCGGCCGTCGTCGGCACCTGCCCGAGGACGGCCGACACCACGGCCAGCACCACCAGGGCGAGCAGTGCGACGGCGAACACCACGGTCACACGCGTCCCACGGTGACTCGTGGGTGGCAGGGGATCGGGTGTGGCATCAGTGATCCGCGGGCTGTCCGCGGATTTCGTCAGGTCGGGCACATCGCTCATGCCGGTTTGCCGTAGACGGCGTCGGACAGCGCGGAGATGACGCGGCCGGTGTTGGGGCCGAAGCTGAGGATCACCGCGTCGGACATGTCGACCACGCGCCGGTTGCGCCCGGCGGGGGTCTGGGCGATGCCGGGTACCTTCTCCAGCCCGTCGACGCCACCGACCGATTTCAGCCCGTCCGACATCACCAGCAACACATCCGGGGAGGCGGCGATCATCGCCTCGCTCGTGATGGTGACGAACGGCTCGTTCACTCCGGCGGCGGTGCCCGCGTCGACGCCGCCGATCGCGGTGACCAGCGAATCGGCGCCGGATCCGCGGCCCGCGATCATGGTGATCGCGGCGCTGCGCAGGTACAGGAAGGCGATCTTGGGCTGCGGATCCTGCTTCGGCACGCGGGCGGTCGCGGTGGCGATCTCGTCGTGGGTGCGCGCGCCGAGCTGCTTGCCCGCCTCGGGAACGCCCAGCGCGGTGGCGACCGCCTCGATCTGCGGGACGACACCGTCCATGCTGCGATCGGGGTCGAAATAGACCACGGTCACCCCGGCTGCCCGCAACTGTTCCCGCACGGCGGGCGCCGCGCTGGTCGTGTCGGTGAGAAACACCGACGGGCGCAGGTTCAGGACCGCTTCGACGCTGAGGCTGCCGTTGCCGCCTGCCACATTGGGCACGGCCGCCACGGCGGGAAACGAGGCGGAGGTGCTGCGGCCGACGAGGTTCGCGCCGAGACCGAGCGCCCACACGGTTTGAGCGAGGGTGCCGTAGCGGTCGACAGCGATGATCCGCGAGGCATCGGCGACCGTCACGTCGGTGCCGTCATAGGACTTCACCGTCGCGGGCAGCCGCGGCGTCGGTGCGGGCCCGATCGGAACCGGGTCCAGGTCGGCGAGCTGCGCGGTCACCGGCCCGCCGGAATCGGCAGTCGATGCAGGATTGCTCGGGGTGCACGCGACGGCACCGGTCAGCACCGTCGCCGCGAGCATCGCCGTCAGCACACCACGCAGTTTCATGCAGGTAAGGCTAGCCATCATTCGGAACGGGCGCTCACATCGTCCAGTGCCGCCGCGATCGCCCGCGGCAACTCGAGGGTCTCGGCGGCCAGCACACCGGTGAGCTGACCGATATCGCGGGCACCGACGATCATGCTCGCGATGCCCGGCCGATCACGGATCCAGGCCAGCGCCACCGCCAGCGGTGACGTGCCGAGCCCGTCAGCGGCGGTGACCAGCGCATCGACCACTCTGGTCGCGCGATCGTCGTCGAGCCTGCGCCGGATCTCGGCCGCTGTCGCCTCGTCGGCACCGCGCGAATCCGCGGGCACACCGTCGCGGTACTTGCCGGTCAGGATTCCACCGGCCAGCGGCGCCGACGCGATGATGCCGACCCCGTGGTGGCGGGCGGCGGGAATCACCTCGTTCTCGGTGGCACGCGCGAGCAGCGAGTACGGGGTCTGCGCGGCCGTGATCGGCGCGATCGCGGCCAGACTCGCCAACTGCCACGCCGCGAAACCACGCACCCCCGCGTACCGGGTGCGGCCGGTCCGCACCGCGGTGTCCAGGGTCGCCGCGACCTCGTCGAGCGGGGTGTACGGATCCCAGGCGGCGATGCTCCAGATGTCGAGATGGTCGGTGCCGAGTTCCAGCAGGGTCCGGTCGAGTTGTTTGAGCAGCGTGCGCCGCGACGCGTCGACCACCGGGCCCACCGCCGCGGGCGCGGGTACCGAGTCGCCGACCCCGGCGCCGGGCGCGTGCATCACCACACCCGCACTGCCACTGAGCACCAATTCGTCACGCGACACCAGGTCGCCGAGCAGGTCCGCCAGGATCCGCTGCGCCGCGCCCTCGCCGTAGACGGGCGAGATGTCGACGAGCGTGCCACCGGCCTCGGTGAACGCCGCCAACTGCACCGATGCCTCGTCGGCGTCGGTATGCGTGCCCCAGGTATGGGTCGCCAAACCGATCCGCGACACCCGAAGTCCGTTGCGTCCCACCGTTCGCTGTTCCATCACCGCGCCCGCGCTTTCGTCACGGCGACAGCCTAATGCGCGCACCAGCACAACCCCGCTCGGCGACCCGTACCACGGCGCGGCAGAACCCGATCGCGGCGACGGGCAGGCGGCGCGGCGGCGGCGGCGACAGGTAGGGTCGCTGCGAGATCGTGGCCTCACGGCCGGGTATGAAGCAAAAGCCCAGGAGGACGCCGTCTTTCGGGCGCGAGTCAGCAGGAGGACGTGGTGGGCGAGTCGATGACCTGGTTCCAGGCATTGGTACTCGGATTGGTGCAGGGACTCACCGAGTTCCTGCCGATCTCCTCCTCCGGACACCTTCGGATCGTCTCGGGCGTGTTCTTCGGCGACGACGCAGGCGCCTCGTTCACCGCCGTCACCCAGCTCGGCACCGAACTCGCGGTCCTGGTGTACTTCGCCAAGGACATCTGGCGCATCCTCGTCGCCTGGTTCACCACTCTCGGCATGCGGTGGCGGGAACGGTCACAGCGTGAAGTAGCGGTCGGCGACCGGGTGACCACGAAACTGCCGGTGATGGACCGCAGCGCCCGCGAAGCGCACGAACGCGACACCCAGCGCGAACTCGACTACCGCGTCGGCTGGTACGTGATCATCGCCACCATCCCGATCGGAGTGTTGGGGTACCTGTTCAAGGACGAGATCCGCACCGGTGCCCGCAATCTGTGGCTGGTGTCGTTCATGCTGGTCGCGTTCGCGCTGGTCATCGCCGCCGGTGAGTACTTCGGCAAGAAGGAACGGTCGATCGAACAGCTCACCACCCGCGACGGCATCATCATGGGCCTGGCGCAGTGTCTCGCGCTGATCCCGGGCGTCTCCCGCTCCGGCGCCACCTCCACCGCGGGCCTGTTCCTGGGCTTGAAGCGGGAGGCGGCGGTGCGGTTCTCCTTCCTGCTTGCGATCCCCGCGGTGACCGCCTCCGGGCTGTTCAGCCTGCCCGACGCGTTCGAACCGGCCGGTGAGGGCCTCAATGCCAGTGGTCCGCAGTTGCTGGTCGCGACCATTCTGGCGTTCTTCGTCGGTTATGCCTCGGTGGCCTGGCTGCTGAAGTTCGTCGGCAACCATTCGCTGTACTGGTTCGTCGGCTACCGGATAATCGTCGGCCTCGCTGTGATGGGCCTGCTGGCCGCCGGCGTCGTCTCCGCGACCTGAGCAAGACACTATTCAATGGTTAGGCGTACCTCCGCATTCGCTCCGGCCATGCGCGAAACGACTAGGGAACGCTCCGCGACTGCGCCCACTAGGCTGGTCCCATGACGGTGATCCTGCTCCGGCACGGAGTGTCGACCTCCAATACCGCGCGTACCCTCGCGGGCCGCGCCCCCGGCGTCGAACTCACCGAGCGCGGCACCGAACAGGCCGCCGCGGTGGCCGACCGGCTCGCGATGCTGCCGATCGAACACATCGCCAGCTCCCCGCTGCTGCGCTGTCAGCGCACCGTGGCCCCGCTGGCGGAGAAGCTCGGCCTCGAACCCGACCACGACGAACGGCTCATCGAGGTCGACTACGGCGACTGGACCGGGCGCCCGATCGCCGAACTGATCACCGAACCGCTGTGGCGGGTCGTGCAGGGGCACGCCTCCGGTGCGGTGTTCCCCGGTGGGGAAGGGCTGGCCCAGGTCCAGCAGCGTGCGGTCGCCGCGATCCGCGATATCGAACGCACGCTGGCCGACAAGGCCGGCCGCGATGTGTTGTGGGTGGCGTGCGCGCACGGCGACGTCATCAAATCGATCCTCGCCGATGCGCTGGGTCTGCACCTGGACAGTTTTCAGCGGATCGCGGTGGAACCGGCCTCGATCAGCGTGGTCCGCTACAGCCCGCACGGTCCCTCGGTGTGGAAGTTCAACGACACCGGCTCCGATCTTTCCGCGCTGGCCGCGGCCGCACCGCCGACACCGACCCCCGGTGGAGAGGTGCCGACAGAATCGAGCGCGGATAATGGGAATGCGGGGCACCGCGATTCTCCTTAGAAGAGTGTGTTCGTGAGTGTCGATCAGGGTCACGTATCAGGAGGTGCATGTGTCACGCGCAATCCATGTATTTCGCACCCCCGATCGTTTCGTCGCCGGGACCGTCGGTGAACCGGGCGATCGTTCGTTCTACTTGCAGGCCGTGCAGGATCCGCTGGTGGTGAGTGTGCTGCTGGAGAAGCAGCAGGTGAAGGTGCTCGCCGACCGGATGGGTCTGCTGCTCGACGAGGTCGCGCGCCGCTTCGGCGCCGAGGTGCCACCGGAAGGGGAGGACGTGCGCGATGTCGCGCCGCTGGTCACCCCCATCGACACCGAGTTCCGGGTCGGGACCATGGGTCTGGGCTGGGATTCCGACGCCAATGCCGTCGTGGTCGAGTTGCTCGCCATCACCGAGACCGAGGTCGACGAATCGGTGGTGCTCGACGACACCGACGAAGGCCCCGACGCGGTGCGGGTGTTCCTGACCCCGATCCAGGCACGCGAGTTCGCGTTGCGGTCGGCGCGGGTGATCGCGGCCGGGCGCCCACCGTGCCCGCTGTGTGGGGAACCGCTGTCCTCGCGCGGGCACATGTGTGTGCGCACCAACGGGTACAAGCGTGGCGAGATCTTCGGCGCCGCCGAACTCGAAGAGGAGTGATCGCGTGCCGGTGATCACCGAAGGCGAACTCGACATCGTCGGGCGGGTCGGCGTCGCCAGCAATCTCACGCTGGTGTGTGAGATCGCCGCACCCGAACCCGACGGTGCCCCGCTGCGGGTGGTCTACAAGCCGGTGCGTGGTGAACGACCCTTGTGGGACTTCCCCGACGGGACCCTCGCCGGCCGCGAGGTCGCGTCGTATCTGATCTCCGAACATCTCGGCTGGGGTGTCATTCCCGAAACGGTGCTGCGCGACGGGCCGTTGGGGCCGGGCATGGTGCAGCGCTGGGTCACCTCGGTCGACAACCGCACCGACTCCCGTCAGCGCCTGGACCTGGTCGACCTGTGCACACCGGGGACCGTGCCCGAGGGGTTCTGCGAAGTGCTGCGCGCCCTCGACGAGCAGGGCAACGAGGTCTCCCTCATCCACGCCGACGATCCGCGCCTGCAACGGATGGCGGTGCTCGATCTGTTGCTCAACAACGCCGATCGCAAGGGCGGGCACGCGCTGGAAGGGGTCGACGGTCAGGTCTACGGCGTCGACCACGGCATCTGCCTGCACACCGAACCGAAACTGCGCACCGTGCTGTGGGGCTGGGCCGGGCGACCGGTGCACGGGTCACTGATCACCGACATCACCACCTTCGCCGCGAGTCTGCCCGGCGCCGTGGCCGATTCACTGGCACCGCACATCACCGACGCCGAGATCACCGCGCTCACCGAACGCGCGAAAGCGCTGCTCGACCACCCCGTGATGCCGATTCCGAACTCCTCGCGCCCGATTCCCTGGCCCGCCTTCTGACCACCGGCCGATAATCGGTCGTGCTCGCCCCGGCCTGTTCGGTCCGATGAGTTTCGAGCGCGAAGGAGGTCTACACAGTCATGAGGAAACTGATCTATGGATTCGGCGTGTCCCTGGACGGCTACGTCAACGACCGTGACGGCAGCATCGACTGGACCGACCCCGACGACGAACTGCACCAGTTCCACAACGACCGCTTCGGTGGGCTCGAGGTCGCGTTGAACGGTCGCCGGCTGTACGAGCTGATGGCCGAGTACTGGCCGCACGTGCCCGAGGACGCGCCGCTCATCCAGCGCGAGTTCGGCCAGCTCTGGACGGCCAAGCCCAAGGTCGTCTTCTCCCGGACGCTCACCGAGGTCGGGTGGAACAGCACGCTGGTCGGTGCGAACGCGGTCGAGGAGGTCCGCAGGCTCAAGGCCGAAGGCGATGGGGTCATGGAAGTCGGTGGTGCGAGCCTGGCGGCCTCGCTGATGCCGCACGGGCTCATCGACGAGTACCAGGTGTTCGTCTCGCCGGTGGTGCTCGGCGGCGGCACACCGATGTTCCCGGCACTGGACAAGCGCATCGCCCTACGATTGGTCGAGACGAGGCGGTTCACCACCGCGGTACTGCTGCGCTACCTCGTCGACTGAGGTGTTCTCGCGGCCGCGCAGGCCTGTTGCCTGATCAGTGCCGGTGCTAGTGTGCTCCAAGCACTTTCGTTGTCCCCGCGAGATCTGAGGAACCACATGTCGACCCGTTCTGTTGTCACCACCTCCGCCGCCGCGCTGCTGCTCACCGGTGCCGCCGTGGCCATTGCCACACCCGCGCAGGCGTTTCCCAACGGCTGGTGGGGGGAGAAGACCTACGTCTGCTCGTCCACCAACCATGCCGGTGCGCCGCTGCCGGACCTCACGGTCAAGGCAGGCAACGAAGTCGGTGCCGCCTTCTACGCAACGCAGCAGCTCCCGGACGCGGCCCAGATGCAGTGCCGCCCGCTGTGATGTGATCCTGTTCGATGTCGCCGCACGTCGGGGAGCGGTGGCATCGACGCTTGATCAGGCATGCGCCTGCACGAATTCCCGTACCGCCGCAGTCTGATTCAGCAGGCCGTGTCCGACGCCTGGAAGCAGACGAACCTCGCCTCGCGTGAAAGCACCGCGGGCGCGTTCGGCGGTGCGTGCCGAGTCGAACAGGGCGTCGCGTTCGCCGACGATTACCAGGACCGGGATGTCCACCGCGCGTAGTTGCTCGTCGCGGAAGATCGGTAGTTTTCCCGGGCGGGGTGAGAAGTGGGTGAACGTCAGTTCGATGTCATCGATGATCGGGTCCGCTGCGGGCCCTTCCAGGCCGAGGCCGGTGCGGGCCATGTCACGCACGTTGTGCCTGCCGATCATCCGCAGCCCGATCGCCTTCACCAGCCAGCCGTAGCGATGCTTACCCAGCCCACCCGGGCACAGCAGGACCAACGTCGTGACCCGGCCCGGCCTGCGCAGCACATAATCGAGTGCGGTCCACCCGCCCAGTGACATGCCGACCAGCGCCACGGTGTCCAGGCCCAGTCCGTCGATGACGTCATCGAGCCAGTTCGCGGTCGCATCGCTGTCCAGCGCCAGCCGGGTGGGCGCGCTGAATCCTGGTTCGCCGGGCAGATCCACCGCGTACACGCGGAAATTTCTCGACCAGTCCGCGATGTCGGCGCGCCAGGTGCTGGTGTTGGCTCCTGAGCCGTGCAGCACGACCAGCGGCGGTGCGTCCGCGGGGCCGGAGACCACGACGAACGTTTCGCCTGCGCCGGTGTCGATCCGTCGTTCTTCGCGCGGGACCGGCCAGGCGTCGAGGTGGTCGCGGTAGCGCTGCTCGATCAGCTGTCGGCCTTCGTCGGACTTGTAGATCATGAGCTGAGGATTCCGTCCAGGTAGTCGAGCAGGCGGGCACTGTCGGCGAGGCTGCCGAGCAGGATCACTTTGAGGCGGCGGCGGGCCGGGTCGTAGCTGGTTTCCACGCGCATTCGCTGACCGCCCGCGCCTCGGGTTCCGGCGGTGGCGGTGAGCAGGGTGGTGATCCGGTCGACGGTGGCGCGGTCGATGTCGTCGATCTCGACGATGCAGGACGACTCGGCGTGCCGGTGGGGTGCTGGCTGCGGGGTGGTGATCGGTAGTCCGGTGAACGCCTCGAGGTCGTCGTGGGTGATGCGGTACTGCTTGCCGATCCGGGCAGCGGGGAGTTTGCCCTCGCGCACATAACTGCGCACGGTGCGGACATGGAGCCCGAGTAGTTCGGCGACTTGTTCCACCGAATAGAGACTATCAGCCATAAAACAACCTTAAACGTATGTACTGATAGGGATCAATAGAGATGTTTGAGAGATTGTGGACTGTGACAATGATCGCGATGGCAACCGTTCGCCCAGATCACGACGCACACTGGGCGCGAAACGCCCGAATCGACCCGCTACCGCCGTGACCAGCGGATCTGCCTGAGCGCAAACCTTGACGTCGGCGCCGGAACACGTTTGTGTGCAGGTAGCGGGCCGTAGCGCGACACCGCGAGCAACCCCATGAGCCGGGCCGCGAGCCGAGCACATCGACAGGGGCTCTACCCTCGAAGACATGCAGTCCTGGTCCGATATCGCCCTGCCGACCGTCCCCGGAACAGGGCCGCCGTTGCGTTTGTACGACACCGCCGATCAACAGATCCGCCCGGTCACCCCCGGCGAGACCGCGAAGATGTACGTCTGCGGCATCACCCCCTACGACGCCACCCACCTCGGCCACGCCGCCACCTATCTGACGTTCGACCTGGTCAACCGGATCTGGCGCGACGCGGGCCACGACGTGCACTACGTGCAGAACGTCACCGACGTCGACGACCCGCTGTTCGAACGCGCCGCCCGCGACGGCATCGACTGGCGCGACCTCGGCAGTCGCGAGATCGACCTGTTCCGCGAGGACATGAGCGCACTGCAGGTGCTGCCGCCGCGCGACTACATCGGTGCCATCGAATCGGTCGAAGAGGTGGTGGAGCTGGTGCAGAAACTGCTCGCCGCCGGCGCCGCGTACACCGTCGATGATGACCAGTACCCCGATATCTACTTCCGCACCGACGCCACCGAACAGTTCGGCTACGAATCCGGCTACGACCGCGCGACCATGGACACACTGTTCGCCGAACGCGGCGGCGACCCCGACCGGGCAGGCAAGCGCGACACCATCGACGCCCTGCTGTGGCGAGCCGAACGCCCCGGCGAACCGTCGTGGCAGGCACCCTTCGGCGCGGGCCGCCCCGGCTGGCACATCGAGTGTGCGGCGATCGCGCTCAACCGCATCGGCGCCGAGTTCGACATCCAGGGCGGCGGCTCGGACCTGATGTACCCGCACCATGAATACTCCGCCGCGCACGCCGAGGCGATCACCGGCGCGCGCCGCTTCGCCCGCCACTACGTGCACGCGGGGCTGATCGGCCTCGACGGCGAGAAGATGTCGAAGTCCAAGGGCAACCTCGTACTCGTGTCGACGCTGCGCCGCTCCGGTGTCGACCCCGCCGCGATCCGCCTCGGCCTGCTCGCCGGGCACTACCGAGCCGACCGCATGTGGACCGACGAGGTGCTCACCGCCGCACAGACCCGCCTCGACCGCTGGCGTGAAGCCGTGTCACTGACCGCGGGCCCCTCGGCCACCGACACCGTCGCCCGGTTGCGTCAACACCTGGCCGACGATCTCGACACCCCGAAAGCACTCGACGCCATCGACAACTGGGCCGAACAGGCCATCGCCTACGGCGGCACCGATACCGAAGCCCCGGCCCTGATCCGCACCGCCGTCGACGCCCTCCTCGGCATCACCCTCTGAACAGTTGGGGTGATCATCGACCGGTGATCGCCTGGCGCTATGTCGTGGAACGCCTCAGTTGCTCGCAGTGTGCTGCGCTTATACTGTGGGCCACAGCGCAGCTGACCTGCCGTCGATCGGAGAGCGTCACATGGGGTGCTACCAGCGGGTCGTCGTGGGAACCAACGGGTCGGAGTCCGCGCAGACGGCGGTAGCGGTGGCGGGGGAGTTCGCGGTGCGTCTCGGTGTTCCGGTCGCCGCGGTGAGTGTGTGGAACGCGGGGCGCAAATCGGGCACCGATGTCGCGTGGGCCGAGGAGAACACGCGCGCTGCCGCGCAAGCGCTTCTCGACGCCGGTGTGGACGAGGTCGCGCGCATCGAACTCGACGGCACGACAGGGGCGTTACTGCTCGAGATCGCCGAACGCGAACCCGGCACCGTGCTCGTGATCGGTGGTGGCAGCCTGGGCAGCTCCAAAGCCCGGCTGCTCGGCTCGACGGCCAATCACGTGTCCCACCACAGCCGGACCGACGTCGTGTTCACCCACAAGATCCCGAAACGCTGGACCACGGTCGGTCTCACCACCGACGGTTCGGCGAGTTCGCTGACCGCGGTCCAGCGTGGCTACGACGTCGCCGAGGCGCTCGGCGCGCGCCCGTTCCTGGTGACCTCCGCCAAAACCGACGACGACGGTGTCGACACCCTGATCGAAGTGGAAGCTCAGATCGCGGTCGAGGACCCGGAACTGTTCGGCCGTGACGTCCTCACCGGCGTCCCCGCCGCGGAGGCGATCTGCAACTCGGCCTGGAAATATGACCTCGTTGTGATCGGCAACCGCGGAATGAGTGGCCCAGCAAGACTTTTGGGCTCGGTGGCCAACAAGGTCACCCACGACATCGACACCAACCTGCTGCTCGTCAACACCACGCACTGACTTTGTCGTTGCCGTCGAACAGGCTCGGCAAGAGTGACGCGTCCGGCCATTCCCGGTGTTTGCTCCGATATAGCGGGTAACGGTGGAACTTGCCCGGACCGGGGACTTCGTTCGCCTATGATGGCCATACGTGCGATGTTCGCCACACAACGAAGTGGACGCCGGATGAATGCTGGGATCGAGGCGGCGGGTTTCTTCGGCCTGCTGGACTGGGAGAAGACGACCGGTCTGAGCAGGTTCTGGGTCGACATGATCACCATCCCGATCTTCAGCGCCATGGCCGGTCTGATCACCAACTGGACCGGGGTGATGATGCTGTTCGCGCCGGTACGTTTCACCGGCTTCTACGTACCGGGTCTGAAAACGATCTTCCCGCTGCTGCCGCGCAAGGTGCAGATCCTGCCGACCTTCGCCCCCGGCGGGATCCTGGGCTTTCAGGGGTTCATTCCGGCCCGCTCGGAGAAGATGGCGAGCCTGATGGTCGACAACGCCGTCGCCAAGATCGGCACCGCCAAGGACTTCTTCGACCAGATGGATCCGCGCAAGATCTCCGCGCAGGTCGCACTGGTGGCGCTGCCGAATGTGCGCTCGATGGTCGACTCGATCATGGTCGCCGAGCACCCACAGTTGTGGGCCGACATGCCGCCGCGCGCACGCGAAGCCGTGTACTCGCGGGTGGAAGCCGAGCTGCCCGCGATCACCGATCGCGCGTTCGATTTCATCGGCGAGAACATCGACCAACTCCTGGACGTGAAGCTGATGGTGGTCGGCTATCTGCGGCGGCGGCCCGAGCTGCTCAAGGATGTGATCTACGGGCTTGGCGCGCCGGAGCTACGGTTCATGACGCGCAGTGGGGTGCTGGGGTTTCCGTTCGGGGTGATCGTGGCACTGTGGTTGTTGCTGCTGCACTACAGCACACCGCACGGCGAGACCCCCGCGGTGATCTCCACGCCCGGCTGGCTCTACGGCATCCTGCATTTCCTGCCCCCGTGGGCGTGGGTGCTCGCCGGTGGCGCGGCGGTGGGCGTGCTGGTCAACATCATCGCGATCAAAGTCGTGTTCGAGCCCGCCGTGCCGCAGCCGCGCTACAAATATCCCTGGCGGGTCGCGAAATTCGCGAAACGGCAGTACCAGGCCGCGGCGGATCTGGGGCATGCGATCGGGTATCAGATCGTCACCCTCGACGTCGTCACCGAACAACTGCTCGACGGGCCCAGCGGTGACAAGACCCGCGCGGTCATCGCCCATTTCCTCGAAGCCGAGATCGACCGGATCCTCGGCCCGCTGCGCTCGGTGACCCGGCTCGCGATCGGCCCACGCCAATTCGACGCCATTCAGGCGACCGCGGGCGCGAACCTGGCCACCGAGATGAAGCCATGGCTGGTCGAAGACATCGAGTTCTCCCAGACCACCGCGGCCAGCGTCGACCGACTCGCCACCGAGAAACTGCGCGAACTGCCGCCGGAGGAGTTCGTCGAAATGCTCTACACCGCCATCGAACAGGACGCCTGGCTGCTGTATCTGCACGGTGGCGTGCTCGGTGCCCTCATCGGCGCACTGCACCTGCTGATCTTCGGAGCGTGAGCATGCAACCCAGACCTGATCGCGAACCCGGGATCCCCACCGATCTACTGGGACTGGCGCGCATCGCGGGACTGTCGTTGCGCCACATCGTCGGCGCGGTGACCAAGGGTGCGGTGCACTCCGCCACCGATCTCGTCGACGACATCCGCTCCGGCGAACCGATGTCGCAGATCTTCGACGAACGAGTAGACCTGTTGCGCCGCACCGCGTTGAGCGCGCTCGGCCTGACCAGCACCGCCAACGGTGTCTACGGTCCGACCGAGGCCAAGGTCGACGCCGCCGATCTCAAGGCGATGGGCGACGCGATGATCACCGAGGGCTGGGACTGCGCGCAACAACCACGCGAGCTGCACCCCTCGTTCGTGCCGATCCTGCACGACCTGACTCCCGACGAGGCGCGCATCCTGCGTTTCCTCGCCGTCGCCGGACCGCAGCCCGCGATCGACATCCGCACCAAGGCCCCCTTCGGGATCGGCTCGCAACGGCTGGCCGACGGCATCAACATGATCGCCGCCATGGCCGGGTGCGCGCTGCCCGACCGCGACCACCACTACCTGGGAAATCTGAGTCGCCTGGGGCTGGTTCGCTTCTCGACCGAACCGGTCGCCGATTTCCGCCGCTACGCGTTCCTCGAGGCGCAACCTCCGGCGCAGGCGGCCTACAAGTCGGTGAAGATGCGCGCGATAAGCTCCTACCGCAGCATCTATTTGACGGTCTTCGGAAAGCAGTTCTGCGACGCGTGTTTCGTGCTGGGCGACTACACCGGGGGCGGTTGGGCAGGCGATGACCGTGGCGACATCTACCTGGGCAAAGGCCCCCGGCTGCCCTGATCGGTTCAGGCGCTGAGCTCAGTCGCGGTTGCGCAACGCGTCCAGGACACCGGCGAACATCACCGATTTGATCGCCGTCATGGTGGTCTGGTCCTTGCCGCCCAGCGGTGCGACCAGAGCCAGTGCGGCATCGAGGACTTCGCCTTCGGCGGCGGTGGCGTCCACCAGGTCCAGGGCCAGTGCGTCGGCGCCACCGAAGCGGCGAGCCGTGGTCATCGCGGCGACGGCGGTCTTGGGGGTGGTCTTGGCTTGGATGAGCGCGGCCATGCCGTTGGTGAAGGGGATGCGGATGTCGGCCTCGGGGAAGCAGAAGTAGCCGCGGTCCGCGCGCATCACCCGGTAGTCGTGGGCCATCGCCACCATCGCGCCCGCCCCGAAGGCGTGTCCGCCGATCGCGGCGACCGTGGGCATCGGCAAGGTGAGGACCCGGGCGAACAGGGTGTGTACCGCGGCGACGTATTCGGCGGCCCGGTCACCGTTGGCCGAGAGCCAGTCCAGGTCGAGGCCGTTGGAGTAGATCTTGCCGGTCGCGGTGGTCACCAGCGCGGAGGCGCCCTCGGCGACGACCGCGTCGAGGTGGGTGTTCATCTCGTCGAGGAAGTCGGGGGAGAAGCGGTTCTCGCCGTCGCCGAGGTCGAGCACGGCGATCGAATCGTGGTGGCGCAGTGTGGGCATGGGTTTTCCTTTTCAGTGGGGACCGAGATCGAGGACGGCACGCACGGCAGCACGCAGCTGGGCGCGGGCCAAGGGATCGGTGAGCCGGTCGCGACGCAGCAGCAGCGCGGTGGGCAGGTCTACCAGGCAGGCGGTGACGGTGGCGACGCCGCGCCGATCGGCGCGACCCCACAGGGCGCGCGCGAGCCGGTTGAGTGCGGCGACGAGCGCCTTCTCGGTGTCGGCGATCTCCTGCGCCAGCGCGGGCGGAATGTCGCCGGCGAGCAGTTCGGCACGGTCGACGAGCAGTAGCAGGCGCGCGGAGTCGGGGTGGTCCTCGGCCAGGCGCGCCGGTGTTTCGGCGGCGTCGAGGACCGCATCGATGCGGGTGTCGGGGTCGGTGGCCTTGACGGCGCGGTCGATGTCGGCGGTCTGGAGGGCGAGGAATCGGTGCGCTGCGCGTAACCAGGTGCGCGCCAGCACAACCTGGCGCGACTGAAATGTGTGATAGAGCGCGCCATTGGATACTCCGGTGGCGGCGGCGACCGCGCGCACGGTGACAGCGGCGGGACCGGCACCGGCCGCGAGCTTTTCGGCGGCGTCCAGGACGGTCTCCGGGTCGTGCGTGCGCGGTCTCGGCATGAACAAAAGTTTACAGAGCGTCTGCTCTGCTATTCCGTTCGGGTGCACTTTTGGCCCTTTGTGCACGTATTTCGTTCCGCCACTTGGTATTTCGTCGGCCGATCGGCCGATTCGAGCACAGCGTAGACAACGTTACGTACGCGCGGGGGCTCGATACGATGGGGTACTGTTCGCATTCTTCGGCCCTGCCCGCACGAACAGAACGGCATCGCGATGTCCCGAGTGGTCACCAAGGAGCAGTACTTCGACACCGCGGTGGCGGTGCTCGCCGAGTTCGGTTTCAAAGGTCTCAACATCGGGGTGCTCTGCCGTCGCCTCGGCGTCACCAGCGGCTCGTTCTACCACCACTTCGGCTCCTGGCAGGGCTTCGTCGACACCCTGCTGGAACACTGGGAGAACCGTCAGATGGTCGAGCTACGCGCGCTCGACGTCGGCCACGGCGACGCCGACGCCGACGTGCGCGCCATGTCGGTACTCGCCAGCGGACTCGAACACGGCGCCGAGGCCGCGCTGCGCGCCTGGGCGGCCAACGACGAATCGGTGCACGTCACCGTCAAACGGGTCGACGAGTCACGCAGGCGCACCGTGCACCGCGTGATCGACGGTGTCGTCGACGACGCGGCCACCGCCACGGTCGTCACCGAATTCGGCATGGCGATGATCATCGGCTACCAACAGCTCGCTGCCGCAGGCGAATCCACCGAACTCGACCACTTACTCGCCGAGTACGCCCGCCTGATCTACTCCCACCGCGGTTAACCGGCCGAGGGCCCGGAGTCATCCGAGCAGTTGGTCGATGTAGCACCAGCGCCAGGCTTCGCCCGGCTCCACACTGCGCATCACCGGGTGCGCCGAGTTCCGATAGTGGGCGCTCGCGTGATCGCCGATCGAGGACTCGCAGCAGCCGATGTTGCCGCAGGCGGTGCACATGCGCAGATGCACCCACCGCAGACCCTCCTCGACACACGCCTGGCACACCAGCTCACCGGCAGGCTCCACCGACAGCGGCGCCTGGTCCAGATGTGCGCACCCCTGCGCCCCCGCCGCGGTCGACAGCGGTTCGGCGCGGCGCTCGTCATCGTTCTCGTCGAAGCGGTCGATCATCGACTCCTCGAGATCGAGCCGGGCCAGCACATGTTGCAGCACTTCGTAATCCACCGACCCCGCGTCGCGGACCCGCAGCACCGCATCGCGTTCGGCGGCCAGCATCGCCAGCCGTAGCCGCCGGTACTCGGCGGTCGGTGTCACCAGTTCGGCTTCCGGGCGGCCCAACCGCTCCCACGCGGCATTGGACCGCCAGATCAGTCGCTGGCGCAGCGACTCGATCAC
The DNA here is from genome assembly GCF_046549215.1 of Nocardia sp. A7. Lineage (NCBI taxonomy): Bacteria > Bacillati > Actinomycetota > Actinomycetes > Mycobacteriales > Nocardiaceae > Nocardia > Nocardia sp. A7. Next base: position 1,245,318 of record NZ_JAJPWE010000002.1, read on the forward strand.
CGGTTCCGGGGTGTCCGGCCCGATCCGGCGGTCCAGTTCGGCCAGACCGGCGGTCGAAGCCTGTTGCAGCAGATCGGCTTTCACGAGGGCGTCCTCCTCGCGGCTGGGCCCGCGCAACTTCAACAACCGGACCAACCACGGCAGCGAACTGCCCTGTACGAGCAGCGTGCCACCGACCACCACCAGCGCGAGCAGTTCCAGCACCGGCAACTGCGGCGTCGAATCGGGAAGCAGCAGTACCGCCGCCAATGTCACCACCCCGCGCATCCCCGCCCACGACACCACCGCCGCATGACTCAAAGGCTCGGTCGCGCGCCCGAACAGCCTGGCCACCAACACCGGCGTGAACACCCACACCGGACGCGCCAGCATCACCGCGGCCAGCACCCCGACCGCCGCGACGGCGAGCGTGCCGTGATCCAACCCGCTGCCCCAGGCGGCCTCGACGATCCAGCGCACCTGCAACCCGATGATCAAGAACACCGCGCTCTCCAGAATGAACTGGATGGTGCGCCAATTGGTGCGCTCGGCGACGCGCGAGGCAGCCCCCTGCCACCGTTGCGCGCCGTGACCGAGGATCATCCCGCACGTCACGACCGCGATCACCCCCGAGGCGTGAAAGTGCTCGGCGGGCAGATACGCCAGGAACGGGGCGAGCAGCGACACCGAGGTATCCAGCACCGGATCGGTGATCCGCCTGCGCAGCATCGCCAATGCCGCCGCGACGACGGCTCCGATCACAGCGCCACCGACGGCGGCCAGCAGGAAATCGCCGCCGATCTGCCATGCGGTCACCGCACCGGCCATCGCCGCGATCGCCGACCTCAACGCCACCAGCGCGGTCGCGTCGTTGAACAGCGACTCGTCCTCGAGCACGGTCACGATGCTGCGCGGCATCCCGGTGCGCCGCGCCACCGCGGTCGCGGCGACCGCATCCGGGGGAGCGACCACCGCACCCAACGCGACCGCCGCCGCGAACGGCACCGGCAGCAACCACCACACCACCAGCGCCACCGCGAACGTGCTGAACAGCACCAACCCCACCGACAGCGACGCGATGGTGCGCAGGTTGTCCTTGAAATCGACCAGCGAGGTGCGCAGCGCGGCGGTGTAGAGCAGCGGCGGCAGCAGGCCGAGCAGCACCACTTCCGGCTCGAGGTGCACCTGCGGCACCATCGGCAGATACGACGCGGCCACTCCCGCCAACGTCAGCACCAGCGGTTCGGACACCCCGAATCGCCGCGCCAGCGCCGCCAGCGCGGTCGCCGAGCCGATGAGGACAACCAGACCGATCGCGACATCCACTCGCGCATTCTCCCACCGGCGAACCGGTCAGTCCGTTCGGCGCCGCGTCGGCACCGATACGCCCTACCCGGTGTCCTCGACCGACGCGAGGTGGTCGACCGAGCCCCACACCCGCAACGCCAGTCGCGGACCCTCGCGCCGCCACTGTGACACCGACGCGTTGGGCACCGGTTCGAGCGAATCCGGTACCGGCGCACCGAGTCCTTCGAGGATGTAGCGCAGCGACATCACCACCGCGTCGTGGGTCACCACCAAGACCTGTTCGCCCGCGGCCACCACATCCAGCTCGTCGAGGAAGCTGCGCACCCGCAGCGTCACATCGGCCAACGATTCCCCGCCAGGCGGTCGATACACCCAGTTGCCGACCCGTTCCCGACGCAGGCCCTCCTCGGGTGCACGTCGCCGGATCGCCCGATACGGATGCAGTTCGAACACCCCCATCTCGCGATCGCGCAACCGCTCATCGACCAGGGTGCGGATCGGGCGCAGGCTTCGATTGCGGTCGGCGGCGGCCTCGGCCATCACCGCCCAGGTGACCCTGGTACGCAGGAAGGGGGAGCAGACCACCAGCGTCGGACGCTGGACTCCGGCCAACCCCGCTAGCCAACCGCCGAGACGTCGCGCCTGCCACTGCCCGTGTTCGGTCAGCTCCACCGTGGCGTCGGTCCCCGGCATCGGCCGCTGCTCGGTCGCCGGGTCGGCGAACCAGCTATTGGCCGTGCTCTGCGCGTGCCGTACCGCCCACAATCCGCCCAGCGCGCGCGGCACCACCAATCCTTCGGGCACCTGCACCCACCCCCTTCGCTGCTCGAACCCCATCGATGTCCTTCGTGCTCGTCCCGTCGTGCCCGGACGCGCCAGGGAATAGCGGCTTCGTTGCCCGCGTTGTATTCCCCGAATTCGAACGCCTGTCCAGAACTGTCCGGCGGGCCGCCGCAACACCGTCGATGCGCCGCAGGAGGCCCGCTTGAGCACCAGAGTAGAGATCTGGACCGACATCAACTGCCCGTTCTGCTACCTCGGCAAAGCCCGCTTCGAACAGGCGCTGGCCGGCTTCGCGCACCGTGACGACGTCGAGGTGGTGCACCGGTCCTTCGAACTCGATCCGACCCTGCCCGCCGGGTCCACGCGCCCGGTCATCCCGGCGATCGCCGAGAAATACGGCATCACCGTCGATCAGGCCGCTGCCAACGAACGCGGCATCGGCGCCCAAGCCGAGGCGATGGGCCTGCCCTACCGAACGGCAGGCCGCGACTCCGGCAACAGCTTCGACATGCACCGACTCCTGCACCACGCCTTGGACCAGGGCAAACAGGAAGCCATGCTCGACGCGCTCTACGCAGGCAATTTCGCCGAGCCCGAGCCCGTCTTCGGTGACACCGAACGTCTCGTGGCCTTGGCCGTGCGCGCGGGTCTGGACGAGAAGCCGGTGCGCGCGGTGCTCGCCGATCCCGACGCCTACGCCGACGCGGTCCGCCGCGACGAAGCCGAAGCCGCCGCACTCGGCGCCAGGGGCGTCCCGTTCTTCGTCTTCGACGGCAAATACGCGGTCTCCGGCGCCCAACCCGCCGAAACGTTCGCTCAGGCACTGAACACGGCCTGGAACGATCGACCCGCGCCGACGCTCATCGCCGACGGCGACGCCTGCGGCCCCGATGGTTGCGCGATCCCCGCGACCGAGTCCGCGACGGCCGACTGACCACCGCGGACTCACGGAGTCAGGCCAGATCGATGACAACCTTGATATCGGACCCACCCGCGTCGAAGGCCTCCGTCGCCCGCTCGAGCGGGAGTCGCCGGGTGATCATCCGTTCCAGCCACCGCGGGTCCGCCTTCGCCAGCGACTGGGCCGCCAGCTCGTAGTGGTGACGGTTCGCATTCACCGAACCGAACACCAGCGCGTTGTCGAGCACGATGTTGCGGTTGAGCGCGCCCACATCGACCTCGGCCTCGTTGCCCGGGGTGGACACCCCGGTCAGGCAGACGATCACGCCCGGATTGTTGATCTCCGCGGCCTGCAGGGCGACCGCGGGCGCGCCGGTCGCCTCGATCACGACATCCGGGTCGATCTGCTCGGCCACCTCCGCCGCCGAACCGGTGTGGAAGGTGCCACCGAGATCGGCCACCAGCCCGGGCTTTGGCCCCTCGGTCGACCGATCCAGCACGTGCACGTCGAGCCCTCGCTGCACCCCGAGCAGGGCCGCCAGCAAACCGATCGGTCCCGCACCGGTGATCAGCGCCGTCTTCGGCTCGAACCAGGCACGCCGATTGATTCTCTCGATCTGATCCCACGCCTTGGCCACCACTGTGGTCGGCTCCATCAACACCCCGACGCGCTCGAGCGACGGATCCAGCTTCACCGCGTAGTCGGCGAGCACCACCCACTGGCTCGACCCGTACCCGTCGATCTGCTTGATCCCGCGCTCGACGTACTGCCCGTTGCGGCACATGTCGAACTCGCCGCGCGCACACGCACCACACGGCACCGGGTCCGGCCTCCGCACGATCCCGACGACGAGATCGCCTGCGGCGAAGCCACTTCCGTCCGGCGCTGTGCGCACCCGGCCCAGCGATTCGTGCCCGAGAACCAGGCGCTCGCGTCCCGGCGGCGCCCACCCGTAGGTGCCGGTGGCGATCTCGCGATCGGTGCCGCAGATACCCAGCGAGATCCCGTCGACGAGAAGTTCGTTCGGCCCCGGGACCGGATCGGGCACGTCCTGGATGCTCAACGATCCGGCCTGATACGGAACAACGGTCAAAGCGCGCATGTCGGTTTCCCTTCCGCCGAAACGGGCGATGGTGTCAGAACCTGCGAACTACCTGCGACAACGGTACGGGAAGCAGCATCGATCGCACAGCATCGCCGAGATCGCGAATCGTTTGCGATCCCGCCCGCGAGCGCGCCCACGCTGTCGGACTCGTCGGCTACGGTGGAAGCCGCTCGCACCGATCGACCGTGGCCTGCTGGAGGCGTCTTGCGCATCATCGTCCGGATCCTGCTCGTGCTCGCCGCGTTCGTGTGCGCGCTCGCCCCGGCCTCGGGCGCCCCGGCGGTCGACGACGCCTCCGCACGCAAGATCGACGAACTTCTCGCCGTGCGCGCCGACGCGGGCAACCTCGGACGTGGCGAGCTCATCGAACGCCTCTCCGCACGCCTGCTCGGCACTCCTTACGGTGCGAACATGCTGATCGGCTCGGCCACCGAACCCGAACAGCTCGTCGTCGACCTGCGCCGCGTCGACTGCTTCACCTATCTCGACTACATCGACGCCGCGTCCCGTTCCGCCGACCGTGACCAGTTCCTCACCAACCTGGTCACCACCCGCTATATCGATGGCCGTGTCGAATTCGCCCAGCGCAAGCACTTCTTCACGGATTGGGCCGCCCGTGAGCGCCCGGCCGCCACCGACGTCACCGCGAGCCTGAGCCCCGCTGCCGTCACCACCACCAAGCACCTCAACGCGAAAGCCGACGGCGGGTTGTACCTGCCCGGCGTCGCTGTTCTCGACCGCGCCGTCACCCACATCCCGTCGGCGGCCGTCGACGGAGGCGTCTCGGCTGCCCTTCGCACCGGCGACTACCTCGGCGCCTACACCCCCGAGGCCGGTCTCGACGTCACCCACGTCGGCATCATCGTCGAAACCTCGGCCGGTCCCGTCTTCCGCAATGCCTCCTCCCTCGCCGCGCACAACCAGGTCGTCGACACTCCCTTGGCCGACTACCTCCGGACTATCCCCGGCATCGTCGTCCTGCGCCCGCTCTGACCGCCGCGATCCGCCCGACCGAAGAAGAGCTTGACTTCAGGTCGACTTGAACACGCACGGTGGTCCCATGACCACTTTCGGATACGAACAGAGCCTCGGTTACGACCGGCGCGCCACCCGACTGCTCACCGGCCTCTACCGCCGGATCGCCGCCGACGTCGACACCCGCGCCCCTGACTCGGCCACCGTCATCGACCTCGGCACCGGCCCGGGAAAACTGTTGGCCCATTTGGCAACTCGACGACCCGACCTGCACCTGCACGGCATCGACCTGTCTCCGCACATGATCGAGATCGCCCGCCGCGCCTTCACCGAGCAGGCGGTCGAACTGGCCGTCGCCGACGTCGCCGAGTTGCCCCACCCCGACGCGAGCATCGACGTCGCCGTCTCGAGCCTGAGCATGCACGAATGGCCGGACCTGCCCGCGGCCGTCGCCGAACTGCGTCGAGTGCTTCGCCCCGGCGGCGGCGCCGCGATCTACGACTTCCGCTTCGCCCGCACCCGCGAGATCCGGCGCGCACTCGGTGCGGTCTTCGGCACGGTGGAGATCGAAACAGTCCGTCTCCCTTGGCATCCGGTCGCCGTGATCACCTGTTACCGGGTCACCGCATAAGCTCGGTGAATGGCCGACGAACTCACGACGATCGGTGCGGTGGCGGCACAGTTCGGGCTCGCGACCCATGTCCTGCGCCACTGGGAAGACCGCGGACTGCTCGCTCCACCGCGTGACTCGGCCGGGCGCCGCCACTACCGCGGCACCGATATCGACACGATCGCGATGATCGTCCTCGGCAAGAAGGCAGGCTTGGCCCTCGACGATCTCGCCATCCTGTTCCTGCGAGCACCCGACCGCACCACCCGCCGCGCAGTACTCGAGGCCCACCGGGACCGCCTCGCCGACCAGATCGCCCGCACCCGCGCCGCCCTCGACGCCGTCACCCACGTCCTCGACTGCGACGCCGAGGACTTTCGCGCCTGCCCGCACTTCCGCGCCGAACTCGCCCAGGTCCTCGAAACCTGACGCGCCCTGTCCTGCCCACCACCCGACGTGGGACGATCGCTCAGGTGACCGCGAAACCCGACTACCTGCGCGATCTCGCGCTGCTGCGTCGTGTGCGTGACCGCATCGACCGCGAATACGCCCAACCGCTCGACGTGGAGGCACTCGCGCGCGGGGTGCACATATCGGCCGGGCACCTCAGCCGTCAGTTCCGTCTGGCCTATGGCGAATCGCCGTACTCCTACCTCATGACCCGGCGCATCGAACGCGCCATGGCGCTGCTGCGCCGCGGTGATCTCAGCGTTACGGAGGTGTGTTTCGCGGTCGGTTCGTCGTCGCTGGGCACCTTCAGTACCCGCTTCACCGAGCTCGTCGGCGTGCCGCCAAGCGTCTACAGACAGCAGCAGGACGAACAGACCGTGGGAATGCCGTCGTGCGTGGTCAAGAAGGTGACCAGACCGATCAGGAATCGAGAAGCTTCCGCTTCGACCGGCAATTAGCGTGGTCGCCATGAACCTCACCATTCACCAGACCTACCTGCCCCAGGACGACCCCGACGCCGCCCTCGCCTTCTACCGCGACGCGCTCGGCTTCGAGGTGCGCAACGACGTCGGCTACGACGGCATGCGCTGGATCACCGTCGGCCCCGTGGGCCAGCCCGACACCTCCGTTGTGCTGCATCCCCCGGCCGCCGACCCCGGCATCACCGACGAGGAACGCCGCGTCATCAGCGAGATGATGGCCAAAGGCACCTACGCCGGCATCAACCTCGCCACCGAAGACCTCGACGGCCTGTTCGAAAAGCTGCAGGCAAGCGACATCGAGGTCGTCCAGGAACCCACCGATCAGCCCTACGGTGTCCGCGACTGCGCCTTCCGCGACCCCGCCGGAAATATGGTGCGCATCCAGCAGGTCAAGTAAGCCAGCGCGCCGGTAGATTCGATATCCGGCGATGTCGACTGATCGAGGGAGACCCATGAGCACGGCCAAGAAGTCCGGCACGACCGTAGAGCCTGCGGACAGCCACGATGTGATCCGCGTGCACGGCGCGCGCGTCAACAACCTGCGCGATGTGAGCATCGAGATCCCCAAGCGCAGGCTCACGGTCTTCACCGGCGTTTCCGGGTCGGGCAAGAGCTCCCTGGTCTTCGGCACCATCGCCGCCGAATCGCAGCGCCTGATCAACGAGACCTACAGCGCGTTCGTGCAGGGCTTCATGCCCAGTCAGTCCCGTCCCGACGTCGACGTGCTCGAGGGCCTGACCACCGCCATCCTCGTCGACCAGTCCCGTCTGGGTGCCGATCCTCGCTCCACGGTCGGCACGGTCACCGACGCCAATGCGATGCTGCGGATCCTGTTCAGCCGCCTCGGCGACCCGCACATCGGGTCGTCGCAGGCGTTCTCGTTCAACGTCGCCTCGATCAGCGGTGCCGGCGCGGTCGAGGTCGAGAAGAACGGCGTCACCGTCAAGGAACGCCGCAGCTTCTCCGTCACCGGCGGCATGTGTCCCACCTGCGAAGGCAAAGGCACGATCAACGACATCGACCTCACCGAGCTCTACGACGAGAATCTCTCCCTCGACGACGGCCCGTTCAAGATCCCCGGCTACAGCATGGACGGCTGGATGGGTCGCATCTTCAAGGGCTCCGGCTTCTTCGACCCGGCCAAGCCGATCAAGAATTACACCAAGAAACAGCTCGCCGACCTGCTCTACAAAGAGCCGACCAAGGTCAAGGTCGAGGGCATCAACCTCACCTACGAAGGGCTCATCCCCAAACTGCGCAAATCGGTGCTGTCCAAGGACATCGATTCGCTGCAAGCGCATGTGCGCGCCTTCGTCGAGCGCGCGGTCACCTTCGGTACCTGCCCCGACTGTGCGGGTACCCGGCTGTCGGCCGCGGCCCGCTCGTCCAAGATCAACGGCATCAGCATCGCCGACGCCTGCGCCATGCAGATCACCGACCTCGCCGAATGGGTCAAACAGGTCGACGACCCGTCGGTGGCGCCGCTGCTGGAATCGCTGCGCCAGACCCTGGACTCGTTCGTCGAGATCGGCCTCGGCTACCTGTCGCTGTCGCGTCCCTCCGGCACCCTGTCCGGCGGTGAAGCCCAGCGCGTCAAGATGATTCGACATCTCGGCTCCTCGCTCACCGACGTCACCTACGTCTTCGACGAGCCCACCGCGGGCCTGCACCCGCACGACATCCAGCGGATGAACGGGCTGCTGCTGCGGCTGCGCGACAAGGGCAACACCGTGCTCGTCGTGGAGCACAAGCCCGAAACGATCGTCATCGCCGACCACATCGTCGACCTCGGACCCGCCGCGGGCTCCAAGGGCGGCACCATCTGCTTCGAAGGCACCGTCGACGGGCTGCGTGCCAGCGACACCGTGACCGGCCGCCACTTCGACGACCGCGCCTCGGTCAAGGACTCGGTGCGAAAGTCCACCAGCGCCTTGCAGATTCGTGGTGCCACCGCCAACAACCTCGACAAGGTCGATGTCGACATCCCCCTGGGGATCCTGGTCGCGATCACCGGCGTCGCCGGCTCGGGCAAGAGCTCGCTGGTGCACAGCTCGATCCCGATCGACGAAGGCGTCATCTCCATCGACCAGGCCCCGATCAAGGGCTCGCGCCGCAGCAACCCCGCCACCTATACCGGCCTGCTCGACCACATCCGCAAAGCCTTCGCCAAGGCCACCGGCGCCAAACCCGCCATGTTCAGCGCCAATTCCGAAGGCGCGTGCCCGAACTGCAACGGTGCGGGCGTGGTCTACACCGACCTGGCGATGATGGCAGGCGTGTCGACCATGTGCGAGGTGTGCGAGGGCAAACGCTTCATGGCCGAAGTCCTCGAATACACCTTCGCGGGCAAGAACATCAGCGAAGTGCTCTCCATGCCCGTCGACGAGGCGCGCGAATTCTTCGGCGAGGGCGAGGCCCGCACTCCCGCCGCCCACAAGATCCTCACCCACCTCGCCGAAGTCGGCCTGGGCTATCTGACCATCGGCCAGCCACTGACCACCCTGTCCGGCGGCGAACGCCAGCGCCTCAAGCTCGCCACCCACATGTCCGACAAGGGCGGGGTCTACATCCTCGACGAACCCACCACCGGCCTGCACCTGGCCGACGTCGAACAACTCCTCGGGCTGCTCGACCGCCTCGTCGAAGCCGGCAAATCCGTCATCGTCGTCGAACACCACCAGGCCGTCATGGCCCACGCCGACTGGATCATCGACCTCGGCCCCGGCGCGGGCCACGACGGCGGCCACATCGTCTTCGAAGGCACCCCCGCCGACCTCGTCGCGGCCCGCTCCACCCTCACCGGCGAACACCTCGCCACCTACGTCGGCGCCTGAGAATCGCGGCCGGCGCTCGGGGTGAGCGTCGGCCGCGATCCTGCACGCGCCCCCACCTATCCTGGACCGATGCTCGAGATCTCCACCGATCCCGCCACCGTCGACCTCGACTGGCTCCACCACCGCCTGTCCACCGACGCCTACTGGGCCCTCGGCCGCAGCCGCGAGCGCGTCCAACGCCTGGTCGAGAACTCCCTGCCCTACAGCGTGTTCGACGACGGCACCCAGATCGCCTTCGCCCGCCTGATCACTGACCGCACCACCTTCGCCTGGCTCTCCGACGTCTATGTCGACAGCCCCCACCGCGGAAAAGGTATCGGCAAACTCCTCCTTGACCGCATCATGGCCGACGCCGACACCTGGGGCCTGCGCCGCATGCTCCTGGCAACAGCCGACGCCCAAAACCTGTACCGCCCCTACGGCTTCGCCCCCCACCCCAAACCGGACCAATTGCTGGAAAAGAACTGGCCCGACAACCCCTTGTGAACCCGATGATCTCCCCGATGTGACCTATCTCGCCGCCTTCGGCTATGGCCTCCGTTGTGAGAACAGGCATAGCCTGGGTCATCGAGTACAGGCGAAATCGATTGCGCTAGAAGAATATTCGGGGCAATTCGGGCAGTTGTGTCCAGTGAACGGTTCGCTGATTTCGACGTGCGCGCACTGCCGTCCCGGAACGCGTCATCTCGCCGGGCCGACGGCAGAATCCTGGTAAGGAGCTGCACCGGTGTCGGTTGGTCAACATTGCGCGAGCCCCGTTCGATCCGTCGTGACCCGGCGCAGTGCCCTCGTCGCGCTGGCGCTGCTCGCGGTGGCCGGCTGCGGCGGATCCGTGGCCGCCCACGAACCGCACTGGGATTACGACGCCGAGGGCCCCGACCACTGGGCCGACCTCGACCGCGGCTACGCGACCTGCCGAGCCGGTCACGCCCAATCACCGATCGCCCTGGACAGCCCCGCCGAAATCCACCCCGCCGACCACATCGAGGTCGACTACCGCCCCATTCCGTCTGTGAATCTGCTCAACAACGGCCACACCATCCAGGCGAGCGTCCCGGCCGACTCGGGAAACGCCATCGTCGTCGACGGCACCCGATTCACTCTGACCCAATTTCACTTCCACCTACCGAGCGAACACACCGTCGACGGCGGCGAGACCGCCATGGAGCTACACCTCGTCCACACCGCCACGTCCGGCCGCCTGGCAGTACTCGCCGTCCTGCTGAGCGTCGACAGTGATCCGACGCCGCTGAGCCGAGTGCTCACCGCGTCGCCGGATCATCCCGGTCGCACCGGAACAGTCACCGCCGTCGATCCCCGCGAATTCCTACCGATCGACCTCGCCCAATTCCGCTACCAGGGCTCGCTGACGACACCTCCCTGCACCGAGGGCGTCGAGTGGACCGTGTTCCGCCACTCAGCTCCGGTTTCCATCGCCGACGTCGACAGTTACCGCGCGCTGTTTCCACACAGCAACCGACCGACGCAACCACGCTACGGACGCCCGGTAGTCCTCGCCGGACCCAACTGAAATCCGGGCGCTGTCCGCGGTTACCGGTTGTCGACGCAGTGATCTCGTTTTCGTCAGTGGGGTGTCGACCGGGGGAGTAGGCCCAAGGTCAGGTGGCTGACCAGGTCGTCGAGTAGCTGTTCGGAGTCGAAGTCGGCGGTGTAACCGGAGCCGATGAAGGTGGCCAAGCCCTGCAGGGCCGCCAAGGCACTCAGCCCGAGGCGCCGCGGATCGCCCGCGACGATCTCGCCTGCCGCTTGACCTTCAGCGATGAGCGCTATGGGGACCGCGAACGCACGGTCGACGGCTTGCTGGATGTCGGCGGAGGTGGAGCTGTGTCGGCGCGCGAACATCAGCGGCAGGAGCTCGGGGTTGTCGACAGCGAATCGCAGGTAGGCGTAGGCGACCGTTTGCAGGCGTGTCGTGATCGGTCCCTCGATCACCGCCTGCTCGAAGCAGGCGCCCAGACGGTGCAGTCCGGTGACGGCCAGTGCGTCCAGTAGTGCCTGCTTGTCGCGGAAATGCCGGCTCGGAGCCGCGTGGCTGACCCCGGTGTCGCGGGCCAACTGCCGCAGCGAAAGCCCGTCGACACCGGCCTCGCGCAGCGTCGCCTCGGCGCGCGTCAGCAGCGCGGCGCGAAGGTCTCCGTGGTGGTACGGGGTGTGCAGCGACATGGTAGGAGCAGGATATCCGACACCCAACCAAATGTTTGCGTTGACTACTTTGTTGTCACTGACTACATTGGCAAAGGCCATGACTGACAACACCGCGCCCACCCGCACACAACGCAGCATGCCGATCCGCGAATGGCTGGCCCCGATCACCCTGGTCACCATCCTGGCGGCGCTGCTGGGCACCATGTACCTCGGCTACACCGCCGACCCCGAGAAGCATCTCCACGACTTCCCGATCGCCCTGGTCAACCAGGACGTCGGCGACACCGTCGGCGGAAAGCCGACCGATATCGGCGAGCAGATCACCTCAGCACTGCGCGACAACATCCCCGCCGACAAGATCGACCTACGCCCACTCGGCCTCAACGAGGCTCAGCAACAGCTGCAGAACGGCGAGGTCTACGGCGCCATCGTCATCCCCGGCGACTTCACCAAGCGCGTCGCCATCCTCGGCGCCGCCTCGATCGTCCCGGGCCAGGTCGAGCGGCCGATGATCTCCGTGCTGACCAACCCGCGGGCAGGCACCCTCGCCGCGCAGATCATGAACACCGTCGCCGACCAGGCCATGACCCAGGTGAACAGCACCGTCGGCGCCCAACTCGCCGAACAGGTCAGAACCGCGGCAGGCACGACACCACTGAGCGGCGCGGCGCAGCTGCAACTCAGCGAGCCGATCGACATCGTGGTCACCGCCTACCACCCGCTCCCCGAAGGCACCGGCCAAGGCCTGGCGGCCTTCTTCTACACCCTGGTCCTGCTGATCGTCGGTTTCAGCGGCGCCATGATGATCAATTCGCTGGTCGACGCCTCACTCGGCTACATCCCCGCCGAATACGGCCCATGGCACAAGGCCACCACACCAGCCCCGATCAGCCGATGGCGCACCCTGCTCATCAAGTGGGGGATAGCCGCGATCAGCGCCCCACTGGCCTCCGGCGTGTTCCTCGGTGTCGGCACCCTGCTGAACATGGCGATCGAGCGACCACTGATGCTGTTCCTCTATGGAACTCTGGCCGTCGCCGCCATCGCGGTCACCGCCCTGTCGGTGATGGCCGCCTTTGGCACGGCAGGCCTGATGATCAACCTCATCGTGTTCGTGGTGCTCGGAATCCCGTCATCGTCGGGCACCATCCCGCTCGAGGCGACACCGCGCTGGATCGCCGACATGGCCACGTTCGAACCCATGCACCAGATCTACCTGGCCGTGCGCGCCATCCTGTTCTTCGACGGACACCTCCAGGCAGGCATGGCACAGGGCCTGTGGATGACTCTCGCCGGACTGGCGATCGGTCTGATCCTCGGCGCGGTCGCCACCAACGCCTACGACCTGCGCGGCATGCTGCGTCTCGGCATCGAACACGCACCCGCGCGGTAACTGATCAACCGAGATTGGTCACTGACACCGCAATCCCGAACCTCTGGCTGTTACGTCTAACTAATTACCCCGCACCGCAACCGAATCAACCCCGCGAGTTCGTATTCTCTCCTGGACCGCGCCCCGCGCGGCACCAGAACAGGGGTTGAAAACAGCAGATGGCTATATCTGACGTCGAGGCGTACACGCATCTCTCGCCGACCGACATCGAAGAGTTCGGGCAGCGGCTCGACGAGTTGCGTGAGCAGATCGAATCCAGCTTGGGTGAGCGCGACGCGAAATACATCAAGACCGTCATCCGCGTCCAGCGAGCTTGCGAGATAGCCGCGCGACTGGTTCTGCTCGACTCGGGCCGAAAAAGCAGTTGGTGGTGGGGGACCGGCCTGCTCACCTTGTCGAAGGTGCTCGAGAACATGGAAATCGGGCACAACGTCATGCACGGCCAGTGGGACTGGATGAACGATCCGGAAATCCATTCCTCCACCTGGGAATGGGACCATGCCATGCCCGCCGCGCATTGGAAAGAAGCGCACAATTATCGCCATCACGTGTTCACCAACGTGCTCGGCCTCGACCCTGACGAAGGCTACGGCCTTCTCCGCATCACCCGTGACCGCCGCTGGCGTCCCTACCACCTCGGCAACTTCGTCTACCTGGTGCCGGTGTCGCTGCTGTACGAACTGGGTATGTGCGTTTACCACCTGGAGATCCCGCGGGTGCTTGCGGGCAAGAAGGATAGGAAGAGTTTCCTGAAGGCCAGGGACGAAATCGTCCAGAAAGCCGGAAAGCAGCTGCTCAAGGACTACGTCATCTTCCCGGCGATGACCGGTCGAAACTGGAAATCGACGATCCGCGCGAACGTCACCGCCAATCTCACCAAGAACGTGTGGGAGCAGATCGTCACCTTCTGTGGGCATTTCCCCGATGGCGCGGAGAAGTTCACCAAACGCGATATCGAGGGCGAGACGCGCGGCGAATGGTATTTGCGCCAGTACCTGGGCAGCGCCAATATCGAAGTCGGCCCCGTGCTGCGCATATTGACCGGCACGCTCAGCCACCAGATCGAACACCACCTGTTCCCGGATCTGCCGAGCAATCGACTCCCCGAAATCCAACGCGAAGTCCGCAAACTCGCGGCCGAATACCGCCTGCCGTACACCACCGGCAATCTGATCCGCCAATATGGCCTGACCCTACGCACCATCGCGAAACTCTCATTGCCCGATAAGTACCTCACCGCCGATTCCGACAACGCCCCGGAAACCAGCTCCGAAAACGCCACCGAATCCCGCCGCCTCGTACCAATTCCAGCGTAGGCCGCCTTCCGGACACCCGACCCTATTTCGTCACTGTGACGAAATAGGGTCGGGGAAGTGGGAGGGGGAGTGCCGCCCTCGAGATAGCCGATACCAATTACCGAGGCCAGGCCCTGAGATTGGCCCGAATGGCGCATTCAGCGCGAACGGTCATGAATCGACGAATTCGAAAAACACCCAGATTTCGTCAATTTCGTCTCACAAAACGGAAAGCTAAATGTCAGCGCCGCGGAGGTATTCGCGCAGACGGGCAATACAGAGCAAAGCGACAGCGAGCGCCACTCAACCCGCAGTGCACCTCGGCATGTACTGCAAACGTCCGCCCAAAAACCTCTCCCGACGGGCCGCCTTCAAACGCCGATAATGCACACTATGTCAAGTAGAAGATCTTGTCAGCACTGCCGCGAGGCCTTCTTGTAGGTCCTTGATGAAGTACTCGGGAACCTCTAGCGACGGGAAATGTCCCCCGGTTTCGGGTGTCGTCCAGCGGACGATTTGGCGGTACCGCTCCTGCGCCCAGGGGCGGGGACACTTCTCGACGTCGCGGGGGTACATGGTGAGTGCTGACGGGACGTCGACCCGGAGTTCTGGGTCGAGTGAGTTGTGGCTTTCGTAGTAGATGCGGGCCGCTGATGCGCCGGTTCGGGTCAGCCAGTAAAGGGTGACGTTGTCGAGAATGCGGTCTCTGGACATCGTTTCGAACGGGCTGTCTTCGGTATCCGACCACTCGGCGAACTTGTCGAGGGTCCAGGCAAGGAGCCCGACCGGTGAGTCGACGAGCGAGTAGCCGATTGTCTGCGGTCGGGTCGCCTGCTGTTTCGCGTAGGCCGCGCGGTGGCGCCAGAAATCGCGAGTTTCCTCGGTCCACTCACGCTCGACGGCTGTCAGGGCGTCTGCCGGCAACCCGGGTGGCGCTTCCGCGAACGTGGTGTGGATGCCGAGAACGTGTGCCGGGAACCTACCGCCGAGAACGGTGGTGATGTTGCTTCCCCAGTCGCCGCCGTGGGCTGCGAACCTGCGGTAGCCGAGCCTTCCCATCAGTTCCACCCATGCGGCCGCGATCTTTTCGGATCTGCCAGCTCGTCTGCTGGCAACCAGCTTCACGGCGACTCTGACGGAGCGTCATGGCGAGGCCGTGGAGCGGATTCCCACGCCACAGCGCCTCGTGGACTGGCTGGCAGTGACCGGGCTGGCCGTGGACTCCCGCACCGCCGCCCAACTCGAATGCGCTCGGGAGCTGAGGGATCAATTCACGCCGCCGCGACCGCGACCGCGATCCAGGACGCTCCCCCAGCTTCTGCTGTCAGAGTCATCAACGACCGCAGCATGCAGGGTCGGGCGGCGGCTGTGCTGACCGCCGAGGGCAATCGGCATTGGCGGCTCACCTGCGTAGAAGATGCTCTAGGGGTTATCGCCGCCGATGCGATCAGCATCCTCGCAGGCGAACGAGACGGACAATTGGCCCTGTGCGCATCGCCGACCTGCCGAGCCGCCTTCTTCGACACCAGCCGAAGTCGCACCCGCAGGTGGTGTGACATGAACACGTGCGGGAATCGTCAGAAGAAGGCGCGCTTCATCGCCAACCAGCGCAAAGACCTCAGATCAGCGGAGTGACCGTTCCCGCTCCCCTGGTTCAGGGACGGTCGATGTCGGGGATGATGGTCTCGGGCTTGAAGATCACCTTGTAGTGGTAACGGCTCACCTCGGCGGACTCGAGCTGTTCGACGAAGTAGCTCACGTTGTCCGAGAGTCCGAGGAAGTGCTTCTTGTATTCGTCGTCGCCGGTCTTGCACGTGACCTCGAGCTGGTTGTTCTCGTCCTTGATCGAGCACAGGCCCTCGATGGACAGCAGGTACTTGTCGGTGATTCCGTTGAAGAACACCACGCGTCGGTTGATCTTGAACTGGTCCGATTCTTTGGACAGGTTCTCGGACACCACGTCGGCGTCGCTCGAACACCCGGTCACTGCGATGACCCCCGCGGACAGCGCCGCAGCAGCGACGATGAGCCTCTTCTTCATTCCCTACCCCTGACCACGACGTGCGCGTGAACTGTGCCTTCCCCAACATCATGAATGTCGGCGGCCTCGACCGCCACCGCCAGGACTCTGCCCGACTTCCCCTCAGCCTTCGGCTATCCGTCCTTGCCGAAAGCCGCAGTCCGTACCGGCTGTGCGGGACGCACAAACCACTCGGACTCAGATTGTCCGAGTCAGTACGTGGCGGTGCCAGCGGCAGATGCCGAGGGCGAAGCGAAGTTCGAAGGTCTCGGTGTCGACCGCGATGCCGTAGCGGCCGGTGACCTGTTGGATGCGGTATTGGACGGTGTTGCGGTGGACATCGAGGACGCGGGCGGTGCGTGAGTAGCTGGCGCCTTCGGCGAGGAAGACGTCGAGGGTGTTTCGCAGGAGCTCGACCTTGGCGCCGTCGCCTGCCAGCGGGCCGAGGACGCGGTGGACGAGGCCCGCCAGTTCGTCGGGGTCGTCGGACAGCAGCGCGAAGGGCGCGATCGTGTCGTAGTCGACGACAGTGGGTGCGGTCTCGCCCGCCGAGACGACCAGCGCTTTCGCTCGCGCGGCGCTGCGGGCCGAGCGCCGGAACCCGGACAGTCCTTCGCCGGCCGGTCCGAGGGCGACCCGCACGGGCACGCCGGTGGCCTCGAACTTTGCGGTGAGTTCGTCGAGGGCGCACGGCTGCTCGGCGGGGAACCACAGACACATGGCCCGGTCCCCCGACGCTGCCACCAGTTCGGTGCCGCCGGTCCTCATCGCCGTGGACAGTAGCTGGCGTGCCTGCTCGAGCGCGCGCACAGCGTCGGTGCCGGTGACCGTCGACCAGACTTCGGCTGCGTAATGGCGCTGGTCGAGTCGGTAGCCCAGTACTTCTTCGGCCGCCGCGACGTCGACATCGTCGCTGTCGAGCAGACGCGCGATCCACTGTTGTCTGGCAGCTTGGCGACTGCTGAGCCAGCGGTCCCGTTCCGCCTCGTAGATCCGGCCCATCGACGAGTTGAGCCGGTCGAGATAGGCGCCTGCGAATCTGAGCAACTCCGCGATCCGGGCGGGCTGGTCGGGGCCCGGAACGGCGAGGATGAGCCCGATCGCCGCGTCGAGGACCCGGTACTGGCCAAGCCCGTAGGCGCGCAGCAGGATCGTCAGTGGCACACCACGTCTGGCCAGGCGTTGGGCATACGCGGCCGCGCCGGCGGGCGGGCTCACGGTGGCGGGGTCGATATTGTTCACCAGGACGTACTGCACGGCGGCGATGTTCTCCGCGATGCTGGCCGCGCGCATCTCGGCCAGGTCGGCGGCGACGTCGTTGAGCGGAATCATCTGCTCGGTGACCCGGATGAGGTCTTCGGTGATGGCCTCGACCCGGGGGCCGAGCGCCTGCCCCACCCACACCAGCGATCCGTATGCCGCCACGGCTGCTCCCGCCCGTTGAACAAAAACTGTCGATGGCATTGTGCCATCAGCACAAATTTCGGACCGATTCGGTCTTGCCGTCGATAAACAAACCGGTCATGTGGTCGTGACAGCGTGACATGTGGTGTCATGGTCGCCGAACGCCCCGATATCGACTCCTTTCTTGCTTGTTCGACACTGGTCCGCCCCGGTAGGCCGAATCCGACAGGGTTCGTGGGTCATCGCAGAGCTGTGGGCCGGATAGCTGAAGGATGTTGTACTCGAATGCGTGAAGTGCGCACCTCTCCCCGTGAAGCTCGTCGTGCGCCGCGCGGTCGAGGCAATCGGAAGTCGAGTACTCCCCTCTTCACCCAGCTGCTGACGGCGGCGGTCGACACCGCGGCCGATGCCGTTGCCGTGTCCTACTCCCCCATCGACGGCGAACGTCGCGAGCTCACCTACACCCAACTCGACGAGTACTCGTCACAACTGGCCAGAGATCTGCTCGCGCATGGAATCGGCCCCGGCGATGTCGTCGCGCTCGGATTCACCCGGTCGGTCGAATCGGTGGCGGCGGTGTGGGCGGTGGCGAAGACCGGCGCCGCGTATGTTCCCGTCGATCCGGCGTTGCCCGCGGAGCGAATCGCCTACCTGCTCGAGGACTCCGGCACGATCCTCGGACTCACCTGTGCGGCCCATCGGGAGAAGCTGGGCGACTCCGTCGAGTGGCTCGACATCGACGCCCCGGCCACCTCCGACCGCATCGCGGCGCACCCTGCCCATCCGGTCTCCTATCTCGACCGCGTCCGTCCGCTGACCGATCAGCACCCGGCCTATGTCATCTACACCTCGGGCTCGACGGGTCGGCCCAAAGGTGTCGTAGTCACCCACACCGGTCTTGGCGCCCTGGTCGCGGCGGCCAGGGAACGTTATTCCGTCGGCGCCGGCGACCGGGTCCTGCATGTGTGCTCGCCGAACTTCGACGTCTCCGTGCTCGAGCTGCTGCTGACGTTCAATTCCGGTGCCACGCTGGTTGTTTCACCCTCGACGGTTTTCGGTGGTCACGAACTCGCCGAGCTGTTGCGCCGCGAGCGGGTGACCCACATGCTGATCACCCCGGCCGCATTGGAGTCCGTCGACGCGCACGACCTCGACGCACTGCGGGTCGTCGTCGTGGCGGGCGACGCGTTCGGCCCGACCCTCGTCGACCGTTGGGCGGGCAACCGTGCTTTTTTCAACGGCTACGGCCCGACCGAGGCGACCATCCTCGCCACCGGCACCACCGAACTGCTGCCCGGTCAGCCGATCACGATCGGTTCTGCTTTCGCCGGAGTCGGTGCGACAGTGCTGGATTCGCGCTTGCGCCCGGTTCCCGCGGGTGTGGCGGGCGAGCTGTATCTGTCCGGCCCCGCCTTGGCCCAGGGGTACCAGGGCAGGCCCGCTCTCACCGCTGAACGGTTCGTCGCCTCACCCTTCTCCAGCGCCCGCATGTATCGGACGGGCGATCTGGTCCGGCGCACCCCGGAGGGCGATTTCGAATACCTCGGCCGCTCCGATTTCCAGGTGAAGATTCGCGGCTTCCGGGTCGAACTCGGCGAGATCGACGCCGCCCTCACCGCCCACCCCGACATCGAATACGCGGTCACGCTCGGCACGAAGGCCGACTCGGGCGCGACCGTGCTGGTGTCGTATGTGCTGCCCCGGCACGGTATTTCGATCGACACCGAGGAAGTTGCCCGCTTCGTCGGCACCTCGCTGCCCGGTCACATGGTGCCGACCGTCCTGATGACCCTCGACGCGATCCCGCTGACCCCCAACGGCAAGCTCGACCGCAATGCCCTGCCCACACCGGTTTTCGGGGCGGTCGGTTCGCGCGCGCCCGAGGGTCCGGTCGAGACCGCGATCGCTGAACTGTTCGCCCAGATCCTAGGTCTGGAGCAGATCGGTGCCGAGGATTCGTTCTTCGCCGCCGGTGGCGACAGCATTCTGTCCATCCAGCTCGTGTCGCGAGCGCGCAACGCCGGCATCTCGTTCACCCCGCAGGCGGTGTTCGAGCACCGAACTGTTGCCGGGTTGGCGCGGGTGGCGGTGCTCGGCGCGGAGTCCGCGCCCACCTTGGCCGAACTGCCCGGTGGTGGTGTGGGCGAGATGCCGCTGACCCCGGTGCTGGCCGCCTCGCTGGCCGGTGGGCGGGTGTTCGCCCGGTTCACCCAGCAGATGGTGCTCGCCCTGCCCGCCGGTATCGATCGAAATAGCTTGGTGGACACCCTCACCGCGGTGATCGATCACCACGATGTGTTGCGTGCCGGTCTGCGGCAGGTCGACGGTCAGTGGCAGCTGCATGTCCTGCCGCCGGCCGCGGTGGATGTGAACGACCTGCTCACCCGTGTCGATGTTCCGGCAGGCGCCGACCTCGGTGGCTTCGCCGACACCGCGATGGAATCCGTGCTGGCGTCGCTGGATCCGCAGGCGTACCGGATGATCGGCTTCGCGTGGCTCGTCCGCGAGGACGGCCCGGACGGGCTGGTCGTGGCGGCCAATCACGCGGCGATCGATGGTGTTTCGTGGCGAATTCTGTTGTCGGACTTGGTCGCCGCTTGGGCGCAGGTCGGTCAACGGGTGGTTCTGCCGCCGGTCGGTACATCGTTGCGACGCTGGGCGCACGGCCTGACCGAGGCAGCGGCCACCAGGCGCGAGGAACTGGCGCACTGGCAGCAGACATTGTCGGTGCCAGACCCGCTGCTGGGCGCTCGGCCGCTCGGCCCCGCCGATACCGCGTCGACCGTGCGAACCATCAGCGTCGAGGTACCCGCCGACATCACCCAGGCGGCCCTGACCGAATTGCCGACCGTGTACCGCGCGGGCGCCGAGGACGGCCTGCTCGCCGCCTTGGCCATGGCTGTGCGCTCGTGGCGGGCCCGCCGTGGTGTCGACGCGCCGGCGACCCGGGTCCGGCTGGAGGGCCACGGCCGCGAGCAGTCCGCGGTCGACGGCGCCGACCTGACTCGCACGGTCGGCTGGTTCACCAGCATGTACCCGGTCGCACTCGACCTGAGCGAGGTCGACAGTGATGCCGCGTGGCACGGTGGCAGCGCCACGGCCGCCGCGGTCAAAGCGATCAAGGAACAGCTACGCGCGGTGCCGCACAAGGGCATCGGTTTCGGCATGCTCCGCCATCTGGACCCGGAATCGGCGGCGCAGCTCGAGGGCACGTTGGGCCAGATCGGCTTCAACTATCTGGGCCGGATCTCCGCGGGCGACGTGGCCGACACACGCACAGACCACAGTTGGCTACCCACCGCCGACTGGGGTGAGCCTGTCGCGGAGCAGGACCCGGCGCTGCCCGCTGCCGCCGTCGTCGACATCAACGCGCTTGCCACCAGCACCGACGCCGGTCTGCAATTGCGTGCGTCGTTCTCCTACGCCGCCGAGATCATCGATGAGGAATCGGTGAGGGAACTGGCCGACGACTGGACCGCGGCCCTGTCGGTTCTCGCCGACCACCTGCGCGACCCCGCAGCAGGTGGCCTTTCCCCCGCTGATGTTCCCCTGGTCCAGGTCACCCAGGCAGAACTCGACACCTGGCATCGCGAACGTCCGCGCCTGACCGATGTGCTGCCGTTGGCACCGTTGCAGCTCGGTCTGATGTTCCTGGCCCAGGTGTCGCCGGCCGACCCGTATCTGGTCCAGCTGGCTGTCGAGCTGGCGGGCGAGGTCGACACCGACCGACTGCGACGGGCAGCTCAGGCGGTTCTCGACCGGCACGCGATCCTGCGCACCGCCTTCGGCTCGTCGTCGGCGGGCATTCCGGTCGGTTTCGTGGCCGAGGGTGTCACGGTGCCGTGGCACATCGTCGACACCGAGGATTGCGACGCCGACCGCTTCCTGTCCTCCGAAGCCCGGATCGGTTTCGAGCTCGCCACAGCACCGCTGCTGCGCTTCACGCTGTACCGGCGCGCCGACGGCATGCATCTGGTGTTGACCGCGCACCACCTATTGGTCGACGGCTGGTCGATGCCGTTGCTGATGCAGGAACTGCTGCTCTGCTACGCCACCGACGGCGCCCCCGCGGTACTTCCACGCGTGCGCCCCTACCGCGACTACCTCGCCTGGCTCGCCGACCAGGACCGTTCCGCCGCGCTGCGGAACTGGCGTGAGGCGCTGTCCGGCCACGAGCCGACCCTGCTCACCGCCGCGGTCTCACCCCCGACCGAGCAGACCGAGGGCCATGGCATGTGCGCGATCGACCTGTCACCGGCACAAGCCCACGACCTGGCGACCTGCGCCGCGGCCAACGACGTCACGGTCAACACCGTGTTCCAGGCAGCGTGGGGTCTGGTGCTGGCCGGCGCGGTCGGCCGCAACGACGTCGTCTTCGGCGCGGTGGTCTCGGGCCGTCCGCCGCAGCTGGACGGTGTCGACGGCATGGTCGGCCTTTTCGCGAACACCATCCCTGTGCGAGTCCGCTACAACCCGGTCGAACCGCTGCGAAACCTGTTGTCGCAGCTGCAGTCCGAACAGATCGCCCTGCTGGACGGCCATCATCTCGGCCTCGCCGACATCCAGCGGGCCGCGAGCGCGGACGAGCTGTTCGACACCCTCATGGCCTACGAGTCCTACCCCGTCGACACCGAGGGAATGCAGCGCGCCCACGGCTCGATCGACGGCCTCGAGATCGTCGACGTCCAGGCCGCCAATGCCACGCACTACCCGGTCGCGGTCGGCGTCGAGGTAGGCGAAGGGATTCGCGTCGGTGTCCAGTACCGCCTCGACCTGATCGACCCTGCCGTCGCCGAAGCCCTGGCCCAACGCCTGCGCATCACCCTCGACACCCTGGTCCGCACACCGGACCACACCCCCGCCCAACTCCAGGACACCCTGGACCAGCGCAACGACCCGATCGCGGAGTCTGCCTACTGGCGCAGTGTTCTCACAGACCTGCCCCAGGACTTGAAACTCCCGGCCGACCGCGCCCGTCCCACGACGCCCGTCACCGCCGATGCCCGTGTCGCTTTCGAGATACCCGCTGATCTTCACCAGCGCATGCGCGACTTCGCCCGGTCTCGCGAGACAACGACCTTCAGCCTGGTGCACGTGGCTTTCGCGGTGCTGCTCGCTCGACTGTCCGGCACCGACGACATCGCCATCGACACCCCGTGCCCGCAGTCTCCCGATACCGATCTGCTGCTGCGACTGCACGTTGCCGGCAGTGGCGAAGTCGAGGAACTGATCGCCGACGCAACCGCAGGCGCACGCCGGGCGTTCGCGCGTCATGGCGGTGAACGGTCCGTGGTGCGATTCGCACTGATGACTCAGGCACGTCCGAACACGGAGGTGATCGCACGCGATCTCGTTCTGTCGCTGCGTGTCCCGGGACTCTCGCAGTCCGGTGAGTTCGTCGGCGAGCACCTCCGGTCAGGCGATGCCGATGACCGAACATCTCTAGGTGACGACCGACAGGCCGTTGGTCTCGGTGCTACCGGTGCCACCGAATCCGCCGAGGGTATCGCCGCCGAATTCGTTTACGCCAGTGCACTGTTCGACCAGGAGACCGTGGCGGTGTTCGCGCAACGCCTGATTCGCCTGCTCACCGCCGCGATCGAGCACCCGCACACCCGCGTCGGTGACCTTCCGATCCTCAGCGCTGTCGAGGAAGCGACCCTGACCGCGCGCACCGCGCACCCCCACCTCGACGACGCTCTGTTGCCCAGCCTCGTCGCGCGCGGTAGCGCACTGGGCGCCGACCGGATCGCCGTCCGTCACGAGGGACGTTCGATCACCTACGGGGAACTCTCCGAGCGGACCGCTCGATTCGCCCGCGTACTGATCACGCGCGGGGTCGGCCCCGAAGTCGCTGTCGCCGTTGCCCTTCCGAGATCGGCTGACATGGTCGTCGCCGCCCTCGCTATCGCCGCGGCAGGTGGGGTGTACGTGCCGATGGACCCGCGCAACCCCGCGCACCGTCTCCAGCACCTGGTCACCGATTCGGGCGCGGCACTGGGTATCACCGCCACCGCACACCTCGACGACCTCCCCGACAGCCTGAGCTGGCTGACGCTCGACGACCTCGACCGAGCAGGCGCCACGCACCCCACCACCCCGATCACCGACGCGGACCGCCTCGCGCCCTTGCGCGTCGACCACCCCGCGTACATCATCTACACCTCCGGTTCCACGGGCCTGCCCAAGGGCGTCACCGTGACTCACACCGGCCTGGCGCCGCTCGTCGACGAGGCCGTGCGCCGCTACCGTCTCGCGTCGAATCACCGCTTCCTGCACATCTGTTCGCCCTGGTTCGACCCGTCCGTGCTCGAGTGGCTGTGCGCCTTCTCCACCGGCGCGACCCTGGTCGTGGTCGGGTCCGACGTCGCAGGCGGTGTCGAACTCGCCGACCTGTTGGCCGCCGAGTCGGTCACCCACGCCATCATCACCCCCGCCGTCCTCGGCACCGTGGATCCCACCGGTCTGGACGCACTGGAATCGTTGTCTGTCGGCGGCGACGTGACGACTCCGGAGCTGCTGGCGAAATGGCAGCCCGGCCGCCGCTACCTCAACGGTTACGGCCCCACCGAGACCACCATCATTTCCTCCTACGCCGAACTCACTGCCGGACAACCCGTTTCGATCGGCACGCCCGTGCAGGGCACGCACGCGATGATCCTGGACGCCCGCCTCAACCCGGTACCGCCGGGCGTCACCGGCGAGCTCTATCTGACCGGGCGCGCGCTGGCACGCGGCTACCGCAATCAGCCGGCGACGACCTCGGCCCGCTTCGTCCCCGATCCGTGGGGTGCCCCCGGCGCCCGCATGTACCGCACGGGCGATCTCGTGCGCCGTCGCGACACCGGCGACATCGACTATCTCGGCCGCGCGGACACCCAGCTGAAGGTGCGCGGTTTCCGCATCGAACCCGGCGAGATCGATGCGGTGCTCGTCGCACACCCCGACGTCGAGTTCGCGGTGACCGTGGGTCGGCAGACGCCGTCCGGTTCGACCTCGCTGGTGTCCTATGTCCTTGCTAAACAGGGGCATTCGGCCGACCCGCAGGCGCTCACCGAATACGCCACCGACCGTCTGGCCGCGCACGCGGTGCCCGCCGCGATCGTGGTCCTCGACCACCTGCCCCTGACCTCCAACGGCAAACTCGACCGCACCGCCCTGCCCGCACCGGCCACCGCGACGGCGCCCGCCGCCGCGCCGTCGGGCGCGATGCAAACCCTGCTGGCCGAACTGTTCGCCCGCGTCCTCGGCGTACCGGAGGTCGGCGCGCACGACTCGTTCTTCGCGATCGGCGGCGACAGCATCCTGTCGATCCAGCTGGTCTCACTGGCCCGCGCCGCGGGCATCGTCTTCACCACCCGCGACGTCTTCGAACACCGCACGGTGGCGAAGCTGTCCGAGATCGCCGCACTCGACAGCCCGGACACGCCGATACTGGCCGAACTGCCCGGTGGCGGCATCGGCGAGATCGCCTTGACTCCGGTGCTGGCCGATTTCCTGACCACTGGTTCGAGCGACCGTTTCGCCCAGACGATGGTGCTGGCCCTCCCCGACACCATCGACCGCTCAGGCTTGGTCGCCACCATCGCCGCCGTCGTTCGCCACCACGACATGTTGCGCTCCCGCCTGCGCCGAGACGGCCGGACATGGCAGCTCGAAGTCCTGCCACCGCATGCCATCGACGTGGATTCCCTGATTGCAGAGGTCGACGCCTCGACAGCAGAAGACCTGACCCGAATCGGCAGCGCTGCAATGGATTCGGCACTGTCCGCCCTCGATCCCGCCGAAGCCCGCATGATCGCCTTCACCTGGATCCGCAGGCACGGTGCCCGCGATGCCCTCGCGGTCGCCGCCCACCACTACGTCATCGACGGCGTCTCCTGGCGAATCCTGCTCCCCGATCTCGTCATCGCCTGGTCCCAGTACGCCGCGGGCAGCCAGATCGCCCTGCCGCCGGTCGGCACCTCGTTCCGCCGTTGGGCACACGGCCTCGCTACCGCCGACCGCACCGCCGAACTCAACCACTGGCAGCAGGTCCTGGCCACCCCCGACCCGTTGCTCGGCACCCGCGCGGTCGACAGTCGCCTCGACACCGAGGCGACGATGCGCTCGATCACGGTCCAGCTCCCGGCCGAGATCACCGAACCCCTGCTCACCACCCTGCCCGCCCGCTACCGTGCGGGCGCCGACCACGCGCTGCTCGCCGCACTGGCCTTGGCCGTGCGCGTCTGGCGCGCCCGCCGCGGCGTCGATTCCCCCACGCTGCGACTGCGCCTGGAAGGTCACGGCCGCCAGGAAGACGCCGTCCCCGGCGCCGATCTGACCCGCACCGTCGGCTGGTTCACCACCGTCTACCCCGTTGCCATCGACCTGTCCGCCATCACGCCCGCGACCTTCGACGACGAAGCCCTCGCCGCCACGGTGCGCACCGTCAAGGAGCAACTGCTGGCCGTGCCCGACAACGGCATCGGTTTCGGCCTGCTGCGCCAGGCACCACAGACACGGAACCTGTTGTCCGGCAACATCGGCCAGATCGGCTTCAACTACCTGGGCCGCGCGAGTACCGCCGCCGGGCCCACCGACGACACCGCGTGGCTGCCCACCGCCGATCTCGGCGATATCGAGGTCGACTACGACCCCGCGTTGCCAGCGCACACCGTTCTCGACATCAACGCGATCGCCGTCACCACCGACACCGGCCTGCGACTGCAGGCGAACTTCCGCTACGCCACCGCCATCCTGACCGAGTCCGAAGTCCAGGAACTCGCCGACGACTGGACGAGCTGGCTCACCGCCCTGGCCGACCACACCCTGCACCCGTGCGCGGGCGGGCTGACCCCGTCCGACGTCGCGCTGGTCCAGGTCTCGCAAGCCGACCTGAACACCTGGCGGCGCACCCACCCCGGGCTGTCGGACGTGCTGCCGCTCTCGCCGCTGCAGCACTCACTGCTCGCGCTGGGCGACATGCTCGACGAATCGGTCCACGCCTACGTCATCCAGCTCATGGCCGAACTGACCGGCGACCTCGACACCGACCGGCTGCGCCACGCGGCCGCGGCCGTACTCGAGCGCCACGCCAACCTGCGCTCGGCCTTCATCACCACCCCCGACGGCACCCCCGTCCAGCTCGTCACCGACACCGTCGAAGCACCGTTGCGGATCGTCGCGGCCGCCGACGCCGAGCTGCCCGCCCTGCTCGCCGCCGATCAGCAGGCCGGCTTCGACCCGACCATCGCGCCGCTGCTGCGTTTCACGGTGTACACCACCGGTTCCGGACGCAGCCACCTCGTGCTGACGGGCCATCACATCCTGCTCGACGGCTGGTCGATGCCGCTGCTGATGAAGGAACTGCTCGTCCTCTACGCCACCCACGGCGACGCGACCCCGCTCCCGCCGGTGCGCCCCTACCGCGACTACCTCGAGTGGCTCACCCGCCAGGACCGCACGGCCGCCGAGCGCGCATGGTCCGAGGTTCTCGCCGGTGTGCAGACGACCATGATCGCCCCCGAACTGACCTGGCCGCCCGCGACCGGAACCGGTTACGGTCTGTGCGAGTTCGACCTCGACGCCGCGCGCACCGCCGAACTGACCACCTTCGCCGCGGCCGCCGAGGTCACCGCGAACACCGTGTTCCAAACCGCCTGGGGCCTGGTCGTCGCCGCGAGCACCGCGCGCGAGGACGTCGTGTTCGGCGCCACGGTGTCGGGCCGCCCGCCGCAGCTCGACGGTGTCGGCGACATGATCGGGTTGTTCGTCGACGCGATCCCCGTCCGTGTCCGCATCGAGCCCGGCGACAATGTCGGTGACCTGATCCGCGCAGTTCAGGCCGAGCAAGCGGGCGTGCTCGATCACCACCACCTCGGCCTCGGCGCGATCCAGCGGGTCGCGGGCCTGGGTGAACTGTTCGACACTATGCTCGCGTTCGAGTCCTACCCCGTCGACGTCGAAGGCCTGCAACAGGCAGGCGGCGCCCTCGACAACCTGAGCATCGACGACCTCCGAGGCGCCGACCACACCCACTACCCGATCACGGTCCTGGTCTTCCTCGGCGCCCGCACCCAGGTGCAGATCAAATATCGGCGCGACCTCGTCTCCGATGCCGTCGCCCAAGCGGTGACAGACCGCCTTCGCACCGCCATCGACGCCGTCGTCGCGACACCGAACACTGCGGCGACGACCATCACCGAACAACTCGCCACCGACCCGACCGACCCGATCACCCGATCCCGGTTCTGGCGCCGAACCCTGGCCGACCTACCCACCCGACCGCACCTCGCATCCACGCCGCGCGACCATCGGCCCGCAAGCTCGCTCGCCCACGACAACCCGTACGGACGCACCAAGGCTTCGATTCCCGCGACGGTGCACCGCGAACTTCACCAACTCGCCGACGCCGCGAACGTCAGCAGGCAGTCGCTGATCCGCACCGCCGTGGCCGTGCTCCTCGCGCGACTCACCGCCTCCGACGACATCGTGATCCGCGTCGTCACCCCGGACCTGTTGCTACGCAACGCAATCGATCTCGCCGTACCATTTCTCGACCTGCTCGAACAAGCCGACGAAGCCGAGAACCGGGCGCTGGCTCACGCGGGCATCCCCCTCGCGGACCTCGTCGCCCTGCTCGGTGTCGAGCCGCGCTCCCTGGGACAGGTGTCGGTGGAGGTCCGGTCCGACCGCATCCCGCCCCTGACAGGCAAGAGCACCGAGCCGACTCATGAACTCGCCTTCACGGTGGTCGAGGCCAACTCACACTCGACGATCGAGATGTCTTTCGCCCGAACCCTTTTCGACGACCACGCGGCCGACACCTTCGTCGGGCGCCTGGTCCGCCTGCTCACCGCGATCGCCGCTGACCCACGAACCCCGGCCGGTGACCTGCCCTTGGTCGACCACGCCGAGTACACGTTCTTGACCCACCTCGGCGACGGTCCGGTACCCACGACAACCGGCACCCTGCCCGCGCTCCTGGTCCGCGGCACCGGGTTCGGCCAACATCGCATCGCCGTGCGCGACAACGGAACCGACCACACCTACGGCACTCTCGACGCGGAATCCTCGCGCCTGGCGCGCACCCTCATCGCCGACGGAGTCGGCCCGGAAACGGTGGTCGCCTGCGCGATCCCTCGCTCCTATGATTCGATCGTGGCCCTGTGGGCCATCGCCAAAGCAGGCGGTGTCTACCTGCCGGTCGACCCGAACTACCCCGAAGACCGCGTCCGTCACATGCTCGCCGACTCCGGTGTGACAGTGGGCCTCACCGTCGCCGCGCGAGCGACCGGACTCCCCGCATCAGTGCGCTGGCTGGTCCTCGACGACACAACAGTCCGGGCCCGCATCGTCGCGAAGGCGGCGACCCCGGTACGCGACCGCGACCGACGATCACCCCTGCGCCTCGACAACACCGCGTACATGATCTACACCTCCGGCACCACCGGCGTCCCCAAGGGCGTCGCGATCACCCATACCGGCCTCGGCGCCCTCATCGCCCACTCGGCGGCACTGATGCGACTGCGCCACGATCACCGCATGCTGCACGTCTGCTCGACGAGCTTCGACCAGTCGATCGAGGAGATCGGCACCGCGTTCCATCACGGTGCCACCCTGGTCATCGCCCCACCGGACACCCTCGGAGGCACCGACCTCGCCGACCTGCTGCGCACCGAGCAGGTCACCCACACGATCATCACCCCCGCCCTGCTCAGCACCCTGGACCCGGCAACCCTGCCCGAGCTGCGGTGCGTGTCCGCGGGCGGCGAGGCCACCACACCCGACCTGCTGGCCACCTGGCAACCCGGCCGCAGTTTCCTCAACGGCTACGGCCCCACCGAGGCCACCATCGGCGCGACCTACGCATCCCTGCGCGCCGGCGACCGCGTCACCATCGGTCGCCCCGTCCCCGGCATGCGCGCGGTGGTGCTCGACGCCCGCCTGCACCCGGTCCCGGTAGGCGCTTGCGGCGAGCTGTATCTGGCTGGCCCAGCGCTGGCCCGCGGATACCGTGGTCGCGGCGCCGCGACCGCCGACCGTTTCGTCGCCTGCCCCTGGGCCGAACCCGGCGAACGCATGTACCGCACGGGCGATCTCGTCCGCTGGGTGCACGGTGACACCTACGAGCTGGAATACCTGGGCCGCACCGACTTCCAGCTCAAGATCCGCGGTTTCCGGATCGAACCGGGTGAGATCGATGCCGTCCTGATGCGCCACCCACAGGTGAGTTTCGCGCTCACCCTCGGCACCGAGAACCCTGCCGGTGAAACAGCGTTGGTCGCGTATGTGACGGGCCGCGACATCGATCCCGATGCCATCGCACGCTGGTCGGCGTCGATGCTGCCCGCCCACATGGTCCCGGCGGCCGTGGTCGTCCTGGACCGCATCCCGCTGTCGGCCACCGGAAAGATCGACCGAACCGCGCTTCCCACACCGGAGTTCGCGACACGCACCTACCGCGAGCCCGCGCCCGGTCTGGAACGAACGGTCGCCGAGATCTTCGCCGAGGTACTCGGTGCCGAACGCGTCGGCGCCGACGACAACTTCTTCGACCTGGGCGGCAACTCGCTGCTCGCCACCCGCCTGACCGCGCGCCTGAGCGCGGCGGTCGAGATCCGGGTGCCCGTGCGCGTGCTGTTCGCCGCACCCACCGTCGCCGCATGCGCGCACGAGATCACCGGATTGACCCGCGCGGCCCACCGCCCCGCCCTGCAGGCCCGACCGCGCCCGGACCACATCCCGCTCTCGCCCGCCCAGCAGCGCATGTGGTTCCTCAACCGCTTCGACACCGCGACCGCCGCCTACAACATCCCGGTCGTGCTCCGCCTGACCGGCGCGCTCGACACCACCGCCATGCAGCAGGCATTCACCGATCTGATCGCCCGCCACGAGATCCTGCGCACGATCTACCCGACCGTCGAGCACGCACCGGCGCAGATCGTGTTGCCGGTCGACCACCCGGCCGTGCCGCACCTCCAGGTCGCCACGCTCGTCCGCGACACCGATTACACCGGCCACGGCCCGAGCGCAGACACCGACGACCATGTGACATCCGCCGTGACAGAACTGGTCTCGACGGTCTTCGACGTCACTGCCGAAGTCCCGTTGCGCGCCACCCTGTTCGAACTGGGCCCGCACGACCACGTCCTGGCCATGGCCGTGCACCACATCGCCGGTGACGGCTTCTCCGGCGGCCCCCTCACCCGCGACCTCGTGATCGCCTACACCGCACGCGCACAACGACAGACCCCCACCTGGGCGCCGTTGCCGGTGCAGTACGCCGACTACGCGATCTGGCAGCGAACCCTGCTCGGCGACGAAACCGACCCCACCTCGATGTCGGCGACCCAACTCGCCTACTGGCAGCAGGCCCTGGCAGATCTACCCGACCAGCTCGAACTACCGCGCGACCGCCCACGTCCGGCGATCCAGTCCTATGCGGGCGGCCGAGTTCCCTTCACTGTCGACACCGCCACCCACGCCGCCCTCGCCGAACTGTCCCGCACCCACGGCGCGACGCTGTTCATGGCCGTACACACCGCTCTCGCGGTGGTCCTCGCCGAACTGTCGGGCACCACCGACATCGCCATCGGCACCCCTGTCGCAGGCCGCGGCGACGCCGTCCTCGACGACCTGATCGGCATGTTCGTCAACACCTTGGTCTTCCGCACCCGGGTCGACGCCGACGCGAGCTTCGCCGAACAGCTGACCCGCCAACGCGATACCGACCTGGCGGCCTTCGCCAACGCCGACATCCCGTTCGAACGACTCGTGGAAGTCCTCAATCCGGCCCGCTCGACTGCCCGCCACCCGCTGTTCCAGGTCGGCCTGTCGTTCCAGAACCTGGCCGAGGTGCGGATGGACCTGCCCGGCACGAGGGTGTCGTCGGTGGAGCTCGACCGTGAGCTGTCCCAGTTCGACCTGCACCTGATCCTGGCCGACCGCTACACCGCCGAGGGTTCCCCCGCCGGCATCACCGGCTACTGCACCTACGCCACCGACCTGTTCGACGCGAGCACAGTGCACGGGTTCCTGGACCGCCTCACCCGCCTCGTCAGCGCGGTGGTCACCGCCCCCGGCGCACCGCTACACACCATCGACCTGCTGGCTCCCGCCGAACGCACCCAGATCCTCGACACCTGGAACCGGACCGCGCGCCGAACAGATCCGACCGCCACCCTCGTCTCCCTGTTCGACGCCACCGTCTCGGGCACCCCCGATGCCGTCGCCCTGGTCGCCGACGACATCCGTCTCACCTACGCAGACCTCGACGCCCGGGTGAACCGCCTGGCCCGCTACCTCATCGCGGCCGGGGTGGGCCCGGAAACTCCGGTGGCACTGGCATTGCGCCGATCGATCGACCTGGTCGTCGCGATGTACGCGGTCAGTACCGCAGGCGGCGCGTACGTCCCGATCGACCCCGACCAGCCGCAAGCACGCACCCGGTACATCCTGGACACCGCGGCGCCGCTGTTGATCCTCACCGGCGCCGAGACCTGGCTCGGTGCCACCGATTCGCCCGCAGTCAACGGGTCCGGTCCGACGACCCCCGTTCTCGTCATCGACCAGTTGGACCTGTCGACACACAGCCCCGCCCCGATCACCGACCGCGACCGCCGCGCACCGTTGCGCCCGGCGAACACCGCCTACGTGATCTTCACCTCGGGATCGACCGGCCGCCCGAAGGGTGTGGCGGTCTCGCATGCTGCGATCGTCAACCAGTTGCGCTGGAAGACAGAGGAATTCGACCTCACCGCACAGGACAGCGTGCTGCTGAAGACGGCCGCGACCTTCGATCTGTCGGTCTGGGAGTTCTGGTCCGCGGCGGTCTGCGGCGGTCGGTTGATCCTGGCCGCACCCGAGGGTCACCGCGACCCGGCCTATCTCGCCGAGCTGATCCGACGCGAAGAAGTGACGACCCTGCACGTCGTCCCCTCGATGCTCGACACCCTGCTCACCGAAGAACTGCCGCCGTCACTACGGCGCGTCCTGGCCATCGGCGAAACCCTTCCGGTCGCCCTGACCCGCCGATTCGCCACTGCGGCCCCGAATACCGCCCTGTTCAACGTCTACGGCCCCACCGAGGCCGCGGTCTCGATCACCAGCCACCGGGTGAGCGCCACCGACACGACCACCGTCCCGATCGGCACACCGGTCTGGAACAGCCAGGTCTATGTCCTCGACGCTCGCCTGCGCCCGGTCCCCGCGGGTGTTCCGGGCGAGTTGTACCTGGCGGGCGCCCAGTTGGCGACTGGTTACCTCGCCCGCCCCGACCTCACCGCCGAACGCTTCGTCGCCAACCCGTTCCACCCGGGCACCCGCCTGTACCGCACCGGCGACCTCGCCGCATGGAACAAGCGCGGCGAACTCGAATACCGTGGCCGGACCGACTTCCAGCTCAAGATCCGTGGTTACCGCATCGAACTCGAGGAAATCGACGCCGTGCTGGCCTC
The DNA here is from genome assembly GCF_046549215.1 of Nocardia sp. A7. Taxonomy (NCBI): domain Bacteria; kingdom Bacillati; phylum Actinomycetota; class Actinomycetes; order Mycobacteriales; family Nocardiaceae; genus Nocardia; species Nocardia sp. A7. Next base: position 1,278,463 of record NZ_JAJPWE010000002.1, read on the forward strand.
GCACCCCGACGTCGGCTTCGCCGTCACCATCGGCCGCGAGAACCAGACCGGGGCAACGGTATTGGTGTCCTACGTGGTCGCACAACAGGGACGCGAGATCACCGTGGACAGCCTCGTGCAATGGGCAACCCGCGCACTGCCGACCCACATGGTCCCCACCACGATCATGGTCCTCGACGAAGTCCCCCTCACCCCCATCGGCAAACTCGACCGCGCCGCCCTGCCGACCCCTGAGCTGGCCACTCGCACCTACCGCGCCCCCGACACCGCCATCGAGCACACCGTCTGCGACATCTTCGCCGACATCTTGCGCTTGGACCGCGTCGGCATGGACGACCACTTCTTCGAACTCGGCGGCACCTCCCTCAGCGCCACCCGCCTGTCCACCCAACTCAGCACCGCGACAGCCGCGCCCATCCCGGTCACCTGGATCTTCACCACCCCCACCCCCGCGGGCATCGTGGCCGCGTTGCGCGCCGACGGCACCGACAGCGCCGGCACCGACGCCGCTTTCGACATCCTGTTGCCCTTGCGCACCGACGGCACCGGCGAGCCACTGTTCTGCGTCCACCCCATCAGCGGCCTGGCCTGGTCCTTCGGCGGCCTCGCCGCCCACCTCGACCGCCCGCTCTACGGGCTCCAGTCACCGGCCCTGAGTTCGACCGAGCCCCTTCCTGATTCGATCGAACAGTGGGCCCTGCTCTATCTCAAGCACATCCGCGCCGTGCAACCCGAAGGCCCGTACCACCTGCTCGGCTGGTCGCTGGGTGGCGTCATCGCCCACGCCATGGCCGTGCAACTCCAGGAGGACGGCGAGGAGGTCGCCGTGCTGGCCATGCTGGACAGCACCCTGTCGTCGGCATCGGCATCGACAGCGATCGCGACCACCGTCACCACCGCCGACCTGCTCGGCGGATTCGCCCACGCCGACGACCTCGACGAGCCGGTCGACCTCCGCCACCTGGCTCGAACCCTGTGTGAACGGTCCGCCCCCCAGGCCTCGCTCGACCCTGCCCGCGTCGACCGGATCGTCGACGCGGCGATCACATCGGTCGCCCTCGACGCCGCCTACCGCCCCCGCCGCTTCGACGGCACCATCACCTATTTCACAGCGGCCCACGACGACCCCACCGGCACCACCGGCGCGTCGTCGTGGACCGACGCGACCACCGGCCCCGTCCGCAATCACCCGGTGGCGGCGACGCATTGGCGAATGACCGACGACCACGCCCTCACCGCCATCGCCGCGGTGCTGCGGGACTCGCCGTGACAGTCTCTGCTGCGCTGACTCTCGAGTCACGGAAAATCTCCGCCCGTAGGCGGATCTGTGAGGCCGGTCACCGGGTTACCGTGGGTCGAGTGGTTCGGTGAGAGCGGGGAAACTGTGAACAGTACGACGATCGCGCGACAGTGCACACTGTGCGAGGCGCACTGCGGAATTCTGGTGACGGTCGAGGACACCGAGGTCACCCGCATCGAAGGCAACCCCGACGACGTGCTCTCGAAGGGCTACATCTGCCCGAAGGCCACGGCGATGGGCGGGCTGCACCACGACCCCGACCGCCTGCGCACCCCGGTCCGCCGGGTCGGCGACGCCTTCGAACCGATCGGGTGGGACGAGGCGTTCCGCGAGATCGGGCAGCGGCTGCGGGCGGTGCGCGCGGCGCACGGACCCAGCGCGATCGGGATGTACCTGGGTAACCCGGCCGCGCACAGTTCCTCGGTGATGTACGGCGCCCTGCTGCGAATAGCGCTGCTCACCCGCAATTTCTTCTCCGCCTCCTCGATCGACCAGTTCCCGCAGGAATTCGTTGCCTGGCGGATGTTCGGCGCCAACGTGCTCATGCCGGTGGCCGATATCGACCGCACCGACCGGCTCGTGGTGCTCGGCGCCAACCCGGCCGTGTCCAACGGATCGATCTCGACCATGCCGGGCGCGAAGTTGCGCATCAAGAACGTGCGTGCGCGTGGCGGCACCGTCGTGGTGATCGACCCGCGGCGCACCGAAACGGCACGACTGGCCGACGAGCACGTCGCGGTGCGGCCCGGCGGCGACGTGTACCTGCTGCTGGGCATGCTGCACGTGCTGCTCACCGAGGGACTCTGCGACGAGCAGGCGGTGCGCGCGCAGTGCTCGGGCCTGGATCAGCTCGGTGAGCTGGTCGCCGCGACGACACCCGAACTCATGGCACCGCACGCCGGTGTCGACGCCGACACCATCACCCGCCTCGCCCGCGACCACGCCGCGGCACCGTCGGCAGTGCTGTACGCGCGGATCGGGGTGTGCCTGCAGACCACGGGCACGATCACCCACTGGCTGGTGAACACGATCAACGCGGTCACCGGCAATCTCGATCGCGCGGGCGGCCAGATGTTCGCGACGCCACCCGTCGACGCCGCCCGCTACGGCAAGTACCTGCCGATGGGCTACGGCGCCTGGACCGACCGCTCCGGCACCCACAAATCGTTTCGCAGTGAACTGCCGGTGGCAGCGCTGGCCGCCGACATCCTCGCACCGGGACCCGACCGGATCCGGGCCATGATCACCTACGCGGGCAACCCGATGCTGTCCACCCCACAGGGCGGCAAGCTCGACGAGGCACTGGAATCACTGGACTTCTACGTCGCGGTCGATATGTATGTCACCGAGACGACCCGCCACGCCGACATCATCCTGCCGCCGATCTCACCGCTGGAACGCGAGGACCTCAACCTGTTGTTCCCGGTGTTCAGTGTGCGCAACAACGCGCGCTTCGACGCCAGAGTGTTCACCCCGGCCGCCGACGGGCTGGAGGACTGGCAGATCCTGGCCCGCCTGGTGACCGAAGTGGTGCCGCTGCCTGCCCGGGCAATCACCGGCCGTGCGCTCACCGGCGTCTTCGAACAGCTCAGCCCGCTGCGGTTGACCGCGGCCGCCATCGCCACCGGCCCGTACGGTGTGCTGCGGCGGGGCCGGAAAGGCCTGACGGTCAACACGATTCGAAACACCGCAGGCGGAGTCGACCTCGGCCCGTTGATGCCACGCTTGCGCGAACTGATCGGCACGAAGGACCGCAGAGTGGCGTTGACACCGCCGGACCTGCTCGCCGAGGTGCGCGCGGTCCTCGCCGACGCGGACACCGTGCGGGCCACCGACTACGACCTGCACCTCATCGGGCGCAGGCACCTGCGCAGCAACAACTCCTGGCTGCACAACATCGACTCGATGATGAAGGGCCGCGACCGCTGCACCGTGCTCATGCATCCCGTCGACGCCACCGCCCGCGGCCTCGCCGACGGCGATCAGGCCACGGTCGAGTCCGCGGTCGGCACGATCGAGGTGCCGGTCGAGATCAGTGACGACATCCGCCCCGGCGTGGTCGCCATCCCGCATGGCTGGGGGCATCGCGAACCCGGTGTCGGCTGGACGGTCGCCGCTTCGCGGCCGGGCGCCAACGTGAACCTGCTGCACGACCCCACCCACACAGATCCGCTGACCGGCACGGCCGCGGTCAACAACACCAGGGTCAGGGTGAGCCCGACGAAAGTCCCGGTCGACATCACCTGAATCGCGCGACCCAGATCACTGTCGAGGACGACGCCGACTTGTCCCTGGCCGCTGAGTGCGGCGACCGTCAGATCTGCTGCACCCACGCCACGAAGAACAACCCGCCCGCCGCCGCGAGGACCAGCGCGGCCGGAATCGCCCACCACGATCGGTCGCCACCCAACACGGTCCTGGTCAACCGCAGCTGCAACCGGCCGAACATCGCGATCATGGCGAGGAACACCGGCGCGATCAGCACACCGAGCACCGCGTGCACCACCCACGCTCCCACCAAAGTGGGCCCGCCCCACGAGTTCTCGTAATCGTCGCCCGTGACCAGGGGATAGGCGAGGCCACGCACCAGAACCAGCACGCTGAGCATCGCGAGGAACCAGCCGAGCAGCCCGACGCCGCCGGACAGCACCGATTGGACCAGACACCGCGTCGGCGAAAGCTTGTGAGCACCGACATGTTCGCTCAGCAGACGCCGCGGCACCCGCAGCCGGGTCCGCACACGGGTGAACGCCAGTGGCAGCGCCAGCAGTTCATAGACCGCCGACCGGGCCACCGCGCCGATCACCGCAGTGACCCGGCCGCCGCGAGATCGTCGAACAGCAACTGGTCGACCGGTGGGACCAGATCGCGGTCGCCGAACCCGAACCAGGCCAACGCCTCGATCTCGCTGCTGGCGGTGAGCACGCCGCGATAGTCGGCGGTGTAGCAGGCCATCCGGACCACGGTGTCGTGCTCGTCGGCGAGGGCAGCCTCGTAGGTGCCGACGTGGACGGCGCTCTCGGGCGCGAGGTCAACGGTCAGTTCCTCGGCGACCTCACGGACCAGGGTCTGCAGGTCGGTCTCGGCGCCCTCGCGTTTACCGCCCGGAATGAAGAAAACGTCCTTACCGCGCGGGCGGGCACACAGGATGCGACCGTTCTCGATCAGCACCCAGGCCACCGTATCGACGAGCTGTTGCGCAGGTTCAACCACGGCCCGCAGCATAGTGGGCACCGGCCCGACAGGCTTGCCCAGTCCCTCGCGCCCAGCCGAGCTACGCCTGACGCAACCGGCGGTCAGTGGCCGGGCAGCACGCACACGGTGTCCAGCCCGAGGACACGGTTGAGCCGCCCGAAAGCCAGCCAGGAACCGATGCTCATGCTCAGCTCCACGACCTCGGCCTGGGAGTACTGCGCGAACATCCTGGCCCAGAATTGTTCGTCGAGACCGTGATGATCGGTGGCATAGCGCTCGGCGTATTCGGCGGCCAGCCGGGTGCGCTCGTCGAAGCGTTCGGTGGTGCGCCAGTCCGTGACGGCCTCGGGGAATTCCGCTTCGACCTTCTGCCCGTCGCGTTCGGTGCGCCAGTCCTGACAGAACAGGCACCCGTTGATCTGGGCGATCCGCAGCCGGGCCGCTTCGAACTCGCGCAGGCCGAGGGTGGAGTGCTCGTAGACCGACAGCGAGAACCCCGCCGCGGCGACCCCGATCCCGGGCACCATCTCGCCCCACACGTAACCGATGGGGTCTTTGCCCTCGGGAATGTCGATGATCATCGTGATGTCCTTCCGAGTTTGCCGACCGCGGCACGCAGCGGCACATCGAGTGCGTCATAGAGGCCGGGCTTGGCCTCGACCAGCCAGTCGATGGCATTGACCAATCTGCCCACCGCCGTGGCGTTTCCACCCGCGGCACGATTGCCGCCTTCATCGGTCGCTTCGACGCTGACCTCGATGCGGGGCGAACCCTCGATGATCACCCGGTGGGCGCCGTCACCGTCGGGCGGTGTCGGCCAGTCCGGTGCGCAGCTGGGATGAATGCGGGTGACGTGCTCGATCACAATGCGCGCCTGCCCCTCGACAATGCCTTGCACCTCGAACCGCACCGCCCCCTGCGTGCCCGCATCGAAGGTGCCCATCTTCGCGGTCTGCACCGTCGCTTCGAGGGCGCGCCGGTCCACGGTTTCGGTGATCTCGTCGAGTTCTACACCCAACGCCCTGGCCATCAACCGAATCTGGCCGCCCCACACCATCGTCGGCACGCTCGCCATCAGCATCGGCGGCTGGTAGTCCATCGGCTGTCCCATCCCGACGAGATAGCGCACCGAGTCGGGTTGGTCGTAGGTGGAGTAGTCGAAGATCTCTTGGCAGCGCACCACATCGACGGTGCCGGCGAGCCCGCTGATCAACAGTGGCAGCACATCGTTGCCCCAGCCGGGATCCACCCCGGAGACGAACAGCGAACCACCGCCCGCGGCAATGGCTTCCAGTACCGGCCCGCGCATTTCGGGTGGTGCGTTGCGTGGGTCGTAGAGGGCGTAGAGCGCGGGGGTCACGACAACGGCGCCGGCCCGGATCGCGCGCACGATATCGGCGAGCGCGTCGTCGGGGCGGATGTCGCCGGAGGCCGCGTACACCACCGCCCGCGGGCCCGCGGCGAGCAACGCGTCGATGTCGTCACTGGCAGCCACCCCCAATTCGGTGTCGAGGCCCGCGAGCGTACCCGCGTCTCGGCCGACCTTGTCGGGGTTGTGCACGAGCACCCCGGTGAGAACCAGCGCCGGATGGGCAGCCACGGCGCGGATGGCCGCGCGGCCGACGTTTCCGGTGCCCCAGACGATCGTGGGGATCATCGAGCCACCGTAGCAAGCGCTTGGTTCGCCGTCCGGGGTATCCGAAATCTCAGCCGACGCGCAGCCCGAGTCCGCCTGCGCCGGTCGCCTCGGCGAACCGGTTCACCGCCGCGGACAGCGTGCGCTTCGGGAGTTTGCGCCCGTCGAACATCGACACCACGACCTCGTCGTCGACCTGTTCCCAGGTGCCCGCGATCCGGCCGTCGAGCAGCACCAGCGGGGAGATCCAGCCCGCCGTCCTGCTCACCTTCGACCGGTGCTCGGCCGGCAGGAGCGCGGTGTCGCCGGTGCCGGGCCCCAGCACGTACTGGTCGAACGGGCCGAGCAGATGGACGCGGCCGTCGAGTCTCGCCGCGGCGAGATCGTCGGCGAACTCGCTCGGAATCCAGCCGGTGCGACCCTCGACGTCGACCTCGGTCAGTGCCGCGCCCATGGCCGCGAACCAGCCACGCACCACGGTTTTGCGCAAGCTGTTGCGGCTGAGCCACGCGTCGAACGCCTCCGGCGTCGCGGGACCGTACGCGCCGAGGTAGGCACTGATCAGCGTCGGTGCGGCGCTCTCGGGCTCAGGTAAGCCCTTCCACCCGGGAGTGCGGCCTGCCGGTGCGGTGAAGGTGACCTTGCTGCCGCGGGCAGGACCGTGGCACAGCGCGCCCTGCCAGGCCAACGGTTTGAGCACCGCACCCCACCCGGACCGCAACTGCTCGCCGAGGTGGGCGAAGCCGGGTTCGGCGAGCACCGCGTCGACCAGTTCGTCGCGGGTCAGGACCTGATCGGCCAGGACACCGGACACCACCTCCACCAGGGCGGCCACCTGCTCAGGGGTCGCACCGAAAGTCTTCTGCCACGACGGTTTCTCCCATGTACGGGCCGAGCCGATCAGTGACAGCGCCGCCGCTGCCTGCTCGGGCACCATCGCGTGCAATGTGCCGCGCATCGCCCACGTCTTCATCAGCGTGCCCGCGCCCAACGCCTCGCCGACCCCGCGTGCACGGGCATCGGAACTACGCACCGCGACGGCTGTCTCGGCCGCCGATGCCACCTGTGCCTGCACCCCGGCCAACCTGGCCGCGACATCCGCTGCACAACCCCCGGTCGGTGCTGCGACGAACTGACGACCCAGTCGCCAGGCGAACACCTGATCCCAGCCGACACTCAGCATGCGTCCCCATCCCCGTGACCGATCCCGTTGGACGTCCCCATCAGATCAGATCACTCCGACACGTCCGGGCTAGCTCGCCTCGGTCCGGCGGGTGGCGACGCGTCGCAACGCCGCGCGCAATCCCGCGAATTCGTCCTCGCTGATCCGGTCGACGAAGAAGTTGAGTACGAGGTCGGACCGACCGCCGACACCGAGCGCTTCGTGCATGAGCCGGGCGCTGTATTCCTCGCGGGTCACCGTCGGCCAGTACCGGTACGCGCGCCCCGCACGCTCCCTGGCCAACCAGCCTTTGCGGTGCAGATTGTCCATGGTCGACATCACGGTGGTGTAGGCGATGTCGCGCTCGGTCGCGAGTTCGTCGAACAGTTCGCGCACCGTGGTCGTGTCCACATCGCGATCCCACAGCCGATCCATCAGCACTGCCTCGAGATCCCCGAAACCACGCACCGCCGACTGACTCCTTCACCTTGCCCGAACCGGCTTCACAGTACCGGCACGGCCTCGGTGAGAGACGCGAGCATGGCAATGGCAAGGAGGGAAAACCACTCCTTGCCACCTCTAATCTATAGCGCACCCCGGGGCTTGCGGCAAGACCCCGGTCGTGCTGCACAATCTCTCGGCGAGCCCGCAACCTGCGGATATCTGGTCGAAGGGGAGTATTCGATGATCGACGTGATCGTGGCAGGCGGTGGCCCGACCGGCATGATGCTGGCCGCCGAGTTGAGGCTGCACGACGTGGGTGTGGTCCTGCTGGAGAAGGACGCCGAGCCGACCGAGATCGTCCGCTCGCTCGGCCTGCACGCGCGCAGTATCGAGATCATGGACCAGCGCGGCCTGCTCGACCGGTTTCTCGCGCTCGGCCGCAAGCATCCGGTCGGCGGCTTCTTCGCCGGTATCCCTAAGCCCGCGCCCGAGCGACTCGACACCGCCCACCCGTTCGTGCTCGGCATCCCGCAACCCCGCACCGACCAACTGCTGACCGAGCACGCCATCGAGCTCGGCGTCGAGATCCGACGCGGCACCGAAGTGGTCGGACTGAGCCAGGATGACGACGCGGTCACGGTCGAACTGGCCGACGGCACCCTGCTGCATTCGCGCTACCTCGTCGGTTGCGACGGCGGGCGCAGCACCGTGCGCAGGCTGCTCGGCGTCGCGTTTCCGGGTGAGCCGAGCCGGGTCGAGACCCTGCTCGGCGAAATGGAACTGACCGCGTCACCGGAAACGATCACCGCGGTGACGGCCGAAGTCCGCAAAACCCAGCTGCGCTTCGGCGCGATGCCGCTGGGCGGCGGTGTCTACCGTGTGGTCGCCCCCGCGGACGGCGTCGCCGAGGACCGTACGGCCGCGCCCACCTTCGAGGAGCTGAAACAGCAGCTCATCGCCACCGCCGGTACCGACTTCGGGGTGCATTCACCACGCTGGCTGTCGCGGTTCGGCGACGGCACCCGCCAGGCCGAGCACTACCGGGTCGGGCGCGTGCTGCTGGCGGGCGACGCGGCCCACATCCACCCGCCCGCCGGTGGCCAGGGCCTCAACCTCGGCGTCCAGGACGCGTTCAACCTCGGGTGGAAACTGGCCGCGCAGATCAACGGATGGGCGCCTGCGGGCCTGCTCGACACCTACGAGACCGAACGCCATCCGGTGGCGGCCGACGTGCTCGACAACACCCGCGCCCAGATGGAGCTGATGTCGCTCGACCCGGGACCACAGGCGGTCCGCAGGCTGGTGTCGCAACTGATGGACTTCGACGAGGTGCGTCGATATCTGACCGAGAAGATCATCGCCATCGGAATCCGCTACGACTTCGGCGAGGGCGATCCACTGCTCGGTCGGCGACTGCGCGACATCGCCCTGAAACGCGGCCGCCTCTACGCACAGATGCACGCGGGCCGCGGGCTCCTGCTCGACCAGACCGGGCGTCTGTCGGTGCGGGGGTGGGCGGACCGGGTCGACCACGTCGTCGATGTCAGCGAGGAACTCGATGCCCCCGCGGTATTGGTTCGCCCGGACGGGCATGTGGCGTGGGTCGGGGACGACCAACAGGATCTGCTGGCCCACCTGCCTGTCTGGTTCGGCGGGGAGGACCGCCGAGGTGACGTGTGATGTCTTCTTGACGACCAGTGCGCGTCGACATGGTTGCGCCGACTCGCACTCGCCCGGAATCATCGGCGTATGAGGTTGGCAGGGGTGGCCCGATGACCGAGCTCGACGCGTTCACCACCTTCCGGCCACTGCTGTTCACGATCGCCTACGAAATCCTGGGCTGCGCCGCCGATGCCGAAGATGTGTTGCAGGACAGCTACCTTCGCTGGCGCGACGCGACGGAGGTGACGCATCCGCGCGCGTATCTGGTGCAGATCGTCACCCGTCAGGCGATCAACCATCTCCGCTCGGTCCGGCGCCGCCGCGAGGACTACGTCGGCACCTGGCTGCCCGAACCGATCCGCACCACGCCCGATGCCGGCCACGACGTGTTGCTGGCGGAGTCGGTGTCGATGGCGATGTTGCTCGTGCTGGAAACCCTCGGTCCCACCGAGCGTGCGGTGTTCGTCCTGTCGGAGGTGTTCGGCCACAGCCACCGCGAGATCGCGGACATGATCGGCAAATCCGACACCGCCGTGCGGCAGATCGCCCACCGGGCCCGCGCCCACGTCGCGGCTCGGCGCCGACGCTTCCAGCTCGACTCCGACACCAGCCGGGCGGTGATCGGCCGTTTCCTGCTCGCCGCCAACACCGGTGATGTCGGCGCGCTCATGGCAGTGCTCGCGCCCGACGTCGTCGAGATCTCCGATGGCGGCGGCCGCGTCTCCGCCGCACGTCGCCCGATCATCGGCGCCGAGGCCGTCGCGCGGTTCATGATCGGGCTGGCACACAACTCGATGGCGGGCGCGACTGTCGAATTCGGCAATTTCAACGCCCAACCGGCAGTGCTCGCCCGGGCGAAGAACGGCGACCTGGACACGGTGCTGTTGGTCGAGTTGACCGACGACCTCATCACCGGCCTCTACGCGGTCCGAAATCCCGACAAACTGCAAACGGTCGATGTCATCCGGTCACTCGACATCTCCGTCGACCTGCCCTGATCGTGCGCGCTGTGACGGAGGACCTAATGGGGGCGTGTCACGCTGGGAACCCGAGCGGTGTCTCCGAGTGTGTCCAGCAATGCAGCGGAACGAAAGGACCATCCCCATGAAGGTCATCCTCGTGTGCAAATCGGTGTCACACGGCAACACCCAGCGCGTCGCCCAGGCCATGAACCAGGTGCTCGGTGGCCGGGTCCTCGACCCCGCCGACGTCGACCCGGCCGAGCTCGCCGACTGCGACCTCGTCGGCTTCGGTTCGGGAATCTACAACATGGCTTTCCACCCGGAACTGCGCCGATTCATCGCCGCGCTGCCGACCGGGAATCAGGGCAAGGCGTTCGTCTTCCGCACCAGCGGATTCCCGGAAACACCGATTCGCCGCTATGTCACCACCTTGACCCGCGACATCGAGCGCAAGGGCTTCGACGTGATCGACGCCTTCGACAGTCGAGGCTTCGACACCTGGCTACCGCTACGTCTGGTCGGCGGCATCCACAAAGGCCACCCCGACGCCGCCGACCTCACGGCTGCCCGCGTGTTCGCCGAAAGTTTGCGCGCCAGGACTACGACCGCGCCCTGACCGACCGAACTCGTCATACCCCGATGCGAACATATGTTCGTGTCTAATTCCGCCGCCACCCGTCGCCCGCGTATCCAGTCCCGCGCCGAGGCCTCGATCCTGCACGCCGACCTCGACTCGTTCTATGCCTCGGTCGAACAGCGTGATCAGCCGAGGCTGCGCGGTAAACCGGTCATCGTGGGCGGCGGGGTGGTGCTGGCGGCCAGTTATGAGGCCAAGGCGTTCGGTATCCGCACTCCCATGAACGCGGGTCAGGCACTGCGATTGTGTCCGCACGCGATCGTCGTGCCGCCGCGAATGTCGGCCTATGCCGAGGCGAGCAAGGCTGTCTTCGCGGTATTCCACGACACCACCCCGATGGTGGAGGGGATCTCGATCGATGAGGCGTTCCTCGACGTCAGCGGGTTACGCCGGATCAGCGGGGAGCCGATCGAGATCGGTCATCGGTTGCGTGCGCAGGTGGCCGATCATGTCGGGCTGCCCATCTCCGTGGGCATCGCCTGCAACAAGTTCCTCGCCAAGGTCGCCTCCGCCGTCGCCAAACCCGACGGGTTGCGCCTCGTCGAGCCCGGCAAGGAACTCGACTTCCTGCACCCGCTCCCGGTGGAACGATTATGGGGCGTCGGCAAAGTCACTTCGGCGACCCTGCACGCCAACGGCATCACCCGCATCGGACAACTCGCCGAACTCGGCGAACCCCATCTCCGCGCGATCCTCGGCCCCGCCGCCGCCCGTCACCTGTTCGCCCTGTCCTGGGCGCGCGATCCACGCCGCGTGGAGACCGGCAAACGCCGACGCTCAATCGGCGCCCAACGCGCCCTTGGCCGCCGCCCCCGCGAACCCGAACAGATCGCCGCCTACCTCGACGGTCTCACCGACCGCCTCGGTCGCCGCCTGCGCGCCGCCGACCGGGTGTGCCGAACAGTAGTGCTGCGCTTACGTTTCGACGATTTCACCCGAGCCACGCGCTCCCACACCCTCGTCGAAGCCACCGATTCCTCCGCTGCCATCCGCCACGCCGCCCGCCTGCTCCTCGACACCGCCCAACCGCTCATCACCGAACGCGGCATCACCCTGATCGGCCTCTCGCTGACCAACCTCGACGACGCCGACACCATGCAACTCACCCTGCCACTGGAGGCACGCGCCGAGAACACTCTCGACGCCACCCTCGACGACTTGCGCCGCCGCTTCGGCTCCACCGCCGTCACCCGTGCCGCACTCCTGCGCAGCGGCGAAGGCATCTCGGTCCCGCTGCTACCCGACTAGCCGCGTCGGCGAATTAGCGGCAGATACACCTCGTCGACGATCTCGACCAGCACATCATCGGGAGCGGTCGGCACCCCACGCAGCACGAACTCGTTGCGCAGCAGCACGACCGCCACCGTGGCGACCCGCGGATGCAGGCACTCCGGCGGCGCCTCGCCCCGCGCCACCGCACGCCCGAGCACCGTCAACCACATCGCGGCCGTCCCGTCGGCCGACTGTTCGGGCAGCTGCGCCAGCAGCTCGGCGGCACCGCCGGCAGCGGCGAGCAGTTCGCGCATGATCGCACCGAGTGCCGAACTCCAATGCCGGTTGGCGCGCCGCAGCAATTCGAGGGCGTCTTCGCGCAGGTCACCCGTATCGGGCACATCGACGGTTATGGCCAGTTGCCGATACGCGGCGATGCCGAGCGCGAGTCGATTCGGCCATCGCCGGTAGATGGCGTTCTTGTTGGTTCCCGCGCGTTGGGCGACCTTGTCCATGGTCAGCCCGGCGTAGCCGGTCTCGGTGAGTTCGGCCGCGGCTGCGCGCAGAATCGCGTCCTCGAGTTCGACACCACGCCTGCGCGTCGCACCCGACTTCTCGTGGTCCACCATCGTCGATCCCCTCTGATTTTCAGACGACAGTACCGTATCCATTCACCCTTGTAGCCTGTTCATCCTTCATATACGGTACGTGACGTACCTTAATACCTAACAAGGGAAACAACATGCGCGCCAACGGAATCACCTATGACACGGGCTTCATCCGTGACGGCCTGTCGTCCCGCCCTCACTTCGACCCCGAAATCGTCGGCCAGGAACTGCGGATCATCCGCGACGACCTGCACTGCACCGCGGTCCGCATCGTCGGCGGCGACCCCGACCGACTCGAACTCGCCGCCACCTACGCCGCCGACCTGGGCCTGGAGGTGTGGTTCTCGCCGTACCCCCTCGAGCAGACCACCGCGCAGATGATCGAACTCTTCCTCGACTGCGCCGAGCGTGCGGAGCGCATCCGCCGGCGGGGCGCCGAGGTGGTGTTCGTGACCGGTGCCGAGTTGAGCTTGATGAACAGCGGCTTCCTGCCCGGCGAGAGCCTCGACGAACGAGTCGCGGCACTGACCGTGCCGGGCGCACTCCCCGAATTGGTCGGCGAGGTGGGCGCGCGCGTCAACACCTTCCTCGGCGCCGCGGTGCCGCTGGTCCGTGCGCACTTCGGCGGCAGGATCACCTATGCCGCAGTGCCATTGGAACGGGTCGACTGGACACCGTTCGACATCGTGTCACTGGACCTGTACCGCTCCGCCGAGGTCGCCGGCCAATTCGCCGACGGCGTCCGAGACCTCGTCGCGCAGGGAAAGCCCGTGGCCGTCACCGAATTCGGTGCCGCGAGCTTCCGCGGCGCAGGCGATCTCGGAGCGCGCGGACTCGAGATCGTCGAGTACGGTCCCGGCCCGATTCGCCTGCGCGGCGCCTATCTCCGCGACGAAGCGGGCCAGGCCGCATATCTGCGCGAACTGCTCGAACTCTTCGACGACAGCGGTATCGACAGCGCCTTCGTCTTCCTCTTCGCCCTCTACGACATGCCGCACCGCCCCGACGGCGACCCCCGAGACGACCTCGATCTCGCCAGCTACGGCATCGTCAAAGTCCTCGACCGCGCCGGACACACCCATCCCGGCCTGGAATGGGAGCCGAAACTCGCCTTCGCCGCCGTCGCCGACCACTACGGATCCACCGCGCGAGCCGACGTGGAATAATCGCCGAATGCCTTACGCCGTCATCGGCTTTCTGACTCTCGCCCTGTGGGTGTATTGCCTGGTCGACATCATCACCAGCCCCGACGCGGGCATCCGGCACCTACCGAAGATGGGCTGGATCATCGTCGTCGTCCTGATCCCTACGATCGGCGCGCTGTTGTGGTTGTTCGCGGGCAGGCCCGTGGGCGAGTCACGACCTGCCTCGAACACCCGGTTCGGTGAATACGATCGCCCCGGCCGCCAGGTCGCGTCGAATCCCGACGATGACGAGGCCTTCCTGCGCGGTCTGCGCGACCGCGCCGAACAGCAGCGTCGCGAAGCCCGCAGGCAACAGCAAGAGCGCGACCAGGACCCGGCCTGATCGGCTGAAGAAGTGCTTGCCCGGTCGCGTATCTAGGTGCGCTGATCGTGCTTGGCGGGCCGGAACAGTGATCGCGTCCCGAACAGTGAACTGTCGAACCGCTTGCCCGCGTCCGGTTCCCGGTGATAGCGCTCGATGCGCAGCACCTCGTTGCGGGAACCGAAGATGAACGGCACCCGCTGGTGCACGTCGGTCGGCGGCACCTCCATCATCCGCTCGTGCCCGGTGGTCGCCGCCCCACCCGCCTGCTCGACGATGAACGCGATCGGATTCGCCCCGTACAGCAACGAAACACGGCCCGGCACCGCCGGATTGCGGGTATCGCGCGGGTACAGGTACAGCCCGCCCCTGGTCAGGATGTGGAACGTGTCGGCCACCAGCGACGCCACCCACCGCATATTGAAATCGCGCCCGCGCGGGCCCTCCACTCCCTCCAGGCACTCGAGCACGTACCGGCGCACCGGCCGCTCCCAGAACCGCTCATTGGCGGCGTTGATCGCGAAACCCGACGTGTCCTGTGGGATTCGCATCTGCGGGTGGGTCAACACGAACGCCCCGATCTCCCGATCGAGAGTGAACCCGTCGACCCCGCTGCCGGTGGTGAGCACCAGCACGGTCGCGGGCCCGTACAGCGTGAACCCCGCGCACACCTGCTCCACACCCGGTTGCAGGAAGTCGGTTTCAGCGGGTTCCGCATCGCCGGCGACAACCTCTTCCGGCGCCCGCAGAATGCTGAAAATCGAACCGACAGGCAGATTCACGTCGATGTTGCTCGACCCGTCCAACGCGTCATAGGCCAGTAGATACTTCCCCCGCCGCTGAGTAGCGGGCAACACCCTCGCATGCTGCTCGGACAACAGCCCCGATAAATGCCCGGACCATTGCGTCTGCCCCACCATGATCTCATCGGTCAGCACATCCAGGCGCCCACTCACCGACGACTCGTCGTCGACCCCTGACCCGATGATCGCCCCACGTGTCACCTGATTGGCAATGATCTTCGCCGCTGTGGCCACCACATTGACCAGCGCGGAGAATTCCCCCGACGAACCGGGATGCCGATGTTCTTCCTCGATCGTGTAGCGAGTAAGTGTTTTCAGTCCATTCGGCATTCGGTAACAGCCCTCTGTGAAAACCGGTGTGTCCCTTGCTCTTTCCAGAATGGCTCACGACCCGCCCACAAGCAATGTGAACTCTCGTGCTTGACCTTGCCCCTGGGGGCAGCGTTTACATTTGTCGTATGAGGATCGGAGAGCTTGCGCGGCTGGCTCAGCTCAGCCCCAAGGCCATCAGGCGGTACGAGGCTTTGGGCTTGGTCGCGCCGGAACGTCACCCCAACGGCTTTCGCGAATACGACGACCACACTGTCCGGCTGGTACAGGAAATCCGAACCCTGAATCGCCTGGGAATCCCGGTGGAGGAGACCCGCCCGTTCCTGGACTGCCTGGCGACAGGCGGCGAAAACGTCGACGACTGCCCCGCCTCACTGGCCGAATACCAGCGGACCATCGACGCGCTGAACTCAGAAATCGATGCACTCACCGCTCGCAGAGACGCACTCACCAATCGACTCCGCGACGCCGCACACCGTCACAACACCACTCGAATGCTCCCGTGGCCGGAGGCAGTCTTCGCGCGCCAGCCCCCATCAGGTCAATCGATCGAACTGAAGGAATGATGATGACCCAGAGCTCTGCGATCGTCGGCACCGTCGCGGTGACCGATGAAACATTCGACCGCGACGTCCTCGCTCACCCCGGCCTCGTCCTGGTGGACGTCTGGGCAACGTGGTGCCCGTCGTGCAAAATGATCGCCCCCGTGCTGGCCGAAGTCGCCCGCGAACGCGCGGACACCCTCGCTGTTCGCACCCTCAACGCCGACGAAAACCCGCTCACCGCACGCAATTACCAGGTCATGGCGGCTCCGACGCTGCTGCTCTTCCGCGACGGCCAACTCCTGCGCACCCTCGTCGGTGCCCGCTCCAAGGCCCGGCTCCTCACCGAGTTGGACGCCGCAGTGAGCCGCTGATCATCGCCGATACCGCTGCGCGACTGGTCGATCCGGCGAACCTGCCACGGTGGCGCCGCCCCCGGAGCTACGATCCGAGCGTGGCCGAATCCGATGGTTCCACCCCGCTGCGTGTGCTGGTCTACAGCAACGATGCCGATACCCGTCAACAGGTGATCCTGGCGCTGGGGCGTAGGCCGCGTGCCGATCTACCGGAGCTCGAATTCTTCGAGGTCGCCACCGCGCCGGTCGTCATCGAGCAGATGGATGCCGGTGGGATCGATCTGGCGATCCTCGACGGCGAATCAGCGCCGACGGGTGGGCTCGGCATCGCCAAGCAACTCAAGGACGAGATCGCGCAGTGCCCGCCGGTGGTCGTGCTCACCGGTCGCCCCGATGACGCCTGGCTGGCCAACTGGTCGCGTGCCGAGGCCGCCGTCTCGCACCCGATCGACCCCATGCAGCTCACCAACGCGGTCGCCGGCGTCCTGCACGCCCGGTAACAGACCGTTCGGACATCGTCCCGAACCATCGGATAGTCCGCGCGATACCCTTTCTGTCCATCACCACTGCTGACACCTGTGGTTCGCCCCCGCATGCCCGCAGACGATTACCCCCGTATCGCTCATGAATCGCGGTGCCGATATCGATCAAACCCCGCCCCGGAAACGTGCGGCGGAGCCTCGAAACGGCGGTAGTCTGTGCTCTAGCTCACACGAGCACGGGCTCTTGTATAACGCTCCGCCATCGCTGCACAGCCTTGCGCGAGCCCCGGTTCGGCGGACAACGTTGTCGGCCCCGTCTCGCCGAAAGCTGCCGTCCGCGGCCGGGCCACACGGCTCGGCCTGCTCCAGCGAGGAGGGGAAGTGCAGTCGTGAATATCGAGGTGCCCGCACTCGTACTCGGCGCCATCGCCGCGGCGTTCGCGGTGTTCTCCGTCATCATGGCGTCGCTGATCGGCCCGAAACGCTACAACCGGGCCAAACTCGAACCCTATGAATGCGGCATCGAGCCGACCCCGCACGCCATCGCGGGCGGCCCGGGAAACACAGCGGGACAGCGTTTTCCGGTGAAGTACTACCTCACGGCGATGCTGTTCATCATCTTCGACATCGAGATCGTGTTCCTCTACCCGTGGGCCGTGCATTTCGACACGCTCGGGCTGTTCGGTCTCGCCGCGATGGCGCTGTTCATCGTCAATGTGTCTGTCGCCTACGCCTACGAGTGGCGTCGCGGCGGCCTCAGCTGGGAATGAGTGGGAAATAATGGGTCTCGAAGAGAAACTGCCCAGCGGGTTCCTGCTGAGCACGGTCGAGGATTTCGCCGGCTACCTGCGTAAGGGCTCGGTCTGGCCCGCCACGTTCGGGCTGGCGTGCTGCGCGATCGAGATGATGGCCACCGGCGCCGGACGATTCGACATCGCCCGCTTCGGCATGGAAGCGTTCCGCGCCTCCCCGCGCCAAGCCGACCTGATGATCGTGGCGGGCCGGGTGAGCCAGAAGATGGCGCCGGTGCTGCGCCAAGTCTACGACCAGATGACCGAACCGAAATGGGTGCTGGCCATGGGGGTCTGCGCGTCCTCGGGAGGCATGTTCAACAACTACGCCATCGTGCAGGGCGTCGACCACATCGTCCCGGTCGACATCTATCTGCCCGGCTGCCCGCCCCGCCCGGAGATGCTGCTCAACGCGATCCTGACCCTGCACGCCAAGATCGCCGAGATGCCGATGGGTGTCAACCGCGAGGAAGCGATCCGCGCCGCCGAAAAGGCCGCACTGGCCAGCACGCCGACCATCCGGATGGAGGGCCTGCTGCGATGACCTTCGACTCCCCCGACAACACCGACAACCCTGCGGGACAAGAGGTCCCGGAGGAATCGCCGGCACAGCCGCCACCGACACCGCCCGAGGACGAGGTGATCGGCACCCGACGCGGCATGTTCGGCGTCAGCGGCACCGGCGATACGTCCGGCTACGGCGGACTGGTCACCCCGGTCGCCCTGCCCGCGGGCACCCCGCCCCCGTACGGTGGCTGGTTCGACGCCTTCGTCGGCACGTTGCGCGCCGCCCTCATGGGCCGAGTCATCGCCTTCGACACCGTGATCGAGAAGATCGTGGTCTTTCGCGGTGAACTCACCCTGCACGTGAGACGCGAACATCTCGTCGCCGTCGCGAGCACGCTGCGTGACGACAGCTCCCTGCGATTCGAACTGTGCCTCGGCGTCAACGGCGTGCACTACCCCGACGACACAGACCGCGAACTGCACGCCGTCTATCACCTGAAGTCGATCACCCACGGGCGCCGCGTGCGACTGGAAGTGTCCGCACCCGATGCCGATCCGCACATTCCGTCCCTGTTCTCGGTCTATCCGACCAACGACTGGCACGAACGCGAAACCTACGACTTCTTCGGCATCCACTTCGACGGACACCCCTCCCTGACCCGCATCACCATGCCCGACGACTGGCGCGGGCATCCGCAGCGCAAGGACTACCCGCTCGGCGGGATCCCGGTGGAGTACAAGGGCGCGCGCATACCGCCGCCCGACGAGCGGAGGACCTACAGCTGATGACCGACACCGACTTCCGCCGCGACGACCCACCCGTGGTGACTGTCGCAGGCCAGGACTGGGACCAGGTCAGCGAGGTGATCGACGGCGGCGCCGAAGAACGCATCGTGGTGAACATGGGCCCACAGCATCCGTCCACGCACGGAGTGTTGCGCCTGATCCTCGAAATCGAAGGCGAAACCGTCACCGAGGCCCGCTGCGGCATCGGCTACCTGCACACCGGCATCGAGAAGAACCTCGAATTCCGCAACTGGACCCAGGGCGTCACCTTCGTGACCCGGATGGACTACCTGTCCCCGTTCTTCAACGAAACCGCCTACTGCCTCGGGGTGGAGAAGCTCCTCGACATCACCGAGCAGATCCCCGAACGCGCCACCGTGGTGCGAGTGCTGCTGATGGAGCTCAACCGCATCTCCTCACACCTGGTGGCGTTGGCGACCGGTGGCATGGAACTGGGCGCGCTCACCCCGATGCTGTTCGGCTTCCGCGAACGCGAACTCATCCTCGATGTCTTCGAAACCATCACCGGCCTGCGGATGAACCACGCCTACATCCGCCCCGGCGGCTTGGCCCAAGATCTCCCCGACGACGGCGTCACGAAGGTCCGTGAGCTGCTCGACATCCTGCCCGGTCGCCTGCGCGATCTGGAGCATCTGCTCAGCGCGAACCCGATCTGGAAGAAGCGCACCCAGGACATCGGCTACCTCGACCTCACCGGGTGCATGGCCCTCGGCATCACCGGCCCCGTGCTTCGCGCTACCGGCCTGCCACACGACCTGCGCAAATCGGATCCGTACTGCGGCTACGAGAACTACGAATTCGACATCCCGACCACCACCGGCTGTGACTGCTACGGCCGCTACATCATTCGCGTCGCCGAGATGACCGAGTCGATCAAGATCGTCGAACAGTGCCTGGACAAGCTGCGGCCGGGACCGGTGATGATCGACGACAAGAAGATCGCCTGGCCCGCCGACCTGGAACTGGGCCCCGACGGTCTCGGCAACTCGCCCAAGCACATCGGCAAGATCATGGGCACCTCCATGGAATCGCTGATCCACCACTTCAAGCTCGTCACCGAGGGCATCCGAGTGCCCGCGGGACAGGTGTACACGGCGGTGGAGTCCCCGCGAGGGGAACTGGGTGTGCACATGGTCAGCGACGGCAGCACCCAGCCCTACCGGGTGCACTACCGCGACCCCTCGTTCACCAACCTGCAAGCGGTGGCCGCGATGTGCGAGGGCGGCATGCTCGCCGATGTCATCGCCTCCGTCGCCAGCATCGACCCCGTCATGGGCGGAGTGGATAGATGAACAACGAAACCCCCACCAGCACACCGATTCTCCTGAGCCTGAGCGCCCGTCCCGAACCGTATCCGCCGCATGTGCGCGAACGCCTCGAACTGGACGCGAAGGAGATCATCACCCGCTACCCCCACCCCCGCTCCGCGCTGCTCCCCCTGCTGCATCTGGTGCAAGCAGAGGAAGGCTACGTCACCGGCACCGGGATAGATTTCTGCGCCGATCACCTGAACCTCACCGGCGCCGAAGTGACCGCGGTCGCCACCTTCTACTCGATGTACCGGTGCACCCCCACCGGCGACTACCACGTCGGCGTGTGCACCAACACCCTGTGCGCGGTTCTCGGCGGCGACGTCATTTACGAAGCGCTGCAACAACATCTGAACGTGAAACACGGCGAAACCACACCCGACGGCGCCATCACCCTCGAACACATCGAGTGCAATGCCGCCTGTGACTACGCCCCGGTCATGATGGTGAACTGGGAATTCTTCGACAACCAGACCCCCGAATCGGCCGTTGCGATCGCCGACGCCCTGCAGGCAGGCCACCAGGTCCGCCCGACCCGCGGCGCACCACTGTGCACATTCCGCGAGACCGCCCGCATCCTCGCCGGATTCCCCGACGAACGCCCCGGCGCCCTCGAAGGCAAACCCGGTGCAGCCACCTTGGCAGGGCTGGAAACCGCTGCAGCAGAAGATGACTCGGCAGGGGGTCCGCGATGACGACCTTGACTCCGGTCCTGAGCGAGCACTGGGCCTCCCCCCGATCCTGGACCCTCGACGCCTACCGTGCGACCGGCGGCTACGACGGACTCCGCAAAGCCCTGCGCTCCACCCCCGACGAGGTGATCCAAACCGTCAAGGACGCGGGCCTGCGCGGTCGCGGCGGCGCCGGGTTCCCCACCGGCATGAAATGGTCCTTCATCCCGCAGGGCCCGGGCCCCGACGGCACAACGAAACCGCACTACCTCGTCGTCAACGCCGACGAATCCGAACCCGGCACCTGCAAAGACATCCCGTTGATGCTGGCCACCCCGCACACCCTCATCGAAGGCATCGTGATCGCCGCGTACGCGATCAGGGCCGCGACCGCGTTCATCTACGTCCGTGGCGAAGTGGTGCCGGTGCTGCGCAGGCTCCACGCCGCCGTCGCCGAGGCCTACACGGCAGGCCTGCTCGGCCGCGACATCCTCGGCTCGGGCTTCGACCTGGACCTGATCGTGCACGCCGGCGCGGGCGCCTACATCTGCGGCGAGGAAACCGCTCTGCTCGATTCACTCGAAGGCAAGCGCGGCCAGCCCCGACTGCGCCCACCGTTCCCCGCCGTCGCCGGCCTGTACGCGTGCCCGACGGTCGTGAACAATGTGGAGTCCATTGCCAGCGTGCCCTCGATCCTGCGCAACGGCACCGAATGGTTCCGCTCGATGGGCACCGAGAAGTCACCCGGCTTCACCCTGTACTCCCTGTCGGGACACGTTGCCCGCCCCGGCCAGTACGAGGCCCCGCTCGGGATCACCTTGCGCGAGCTGCTCGATTACGCGGGCGGCGTTCGGGCCGGTCACACCCTCAAGTTCTGGACTCCCGGCGGGTCGTCGACACCGATGTTCACCGATGAACACCTCGACGTCGCCCTCGATTACGAAGGCGTCGCCGCCGCCGGATCCATGTTGGGCACCAAGGCCTTACAGATCTTCGACGACACCACCTGTGTTGTGCGGGCGGTCCTGCGCTGGACCGAGTTCTACGCCCACGAATCGTGCGGCAAGTGCACACCGTGCCGCGAAGGCACCTACTGGCTCGTGCAATTGCTGCGCCGCCTCGAAGCAGGTCAGGGCACCGAAGCCGACCTGGACAAGCTCGCCGACATCGCCGACAACATCAACGGCAAATCATTCTGCGCGCTCGGTGACGGCGCGGCCAGCCCGATCTTCTCCTCGCTGAAGTACTTCCGCGAGGAATACCTCGCGCATCAGCGACTGGGCGGCTGCCCGTTCGATCCGGCCGCCTCGACCGTGTGGGCACCAGCGAAAGAGGACCGATGAATCCAGCATCGCGCAGCGATTCCGTGAGGGGCGGCGGTCGGGTGGCGGGTGGGCCGGCCATCGCGCCAAGCAACAGCAGCGGTGTCGTGCCCACCGACATGGTGAGCGTCACCATTGACGGCACCACCATCGAGGTTCCCGTCGGCACCCTGCTGATCCGTGCCGCCGAACTGATCGGCGTGCAGATCCCCCGCTTCTGCGACCACCCCCTGCTCGACCCGGTCGGCGCGTGCCGCCAGTGCCTCGTGGAGGTCGAAGGACAGCGAAAGCCGGTCGCCTCCTGCACGATCCCGGTCACCGACGGCATGATCGTGCGCACCCAGATCAGCTCGCCGGTCGCCGAAAAGGCCCAGCGCGGGGTGATGGAGCTGCTGCTCATCAACCATCCCCTGGATTGTCCCGTCTGCGACAAGGGCGGGGAGTGTCCGCTGCAGAACCAGGCGATGTCCACCGGCAGCGCCGAATCACGCTTCGAGGGCGAGAAGCGCACCTACCCCAAGCCGATCCCACTGTCCACGGCGGTTCTGCTCGACCGCGAGCGGTGCGTGCTGTGCGCACGCTGCACCCGGTTCTCCCAGCAGGTCGCCGGTGATCCGTTCATCGAACTGATGGATCGCGGTGCGCTGCAACAGGTCGGCATCGCCCAAGCCGAACCCCTCGACTCCTACTTCTCCGGCAACACCGTCCAGATCTGCCCGGTCGGCGCGCTCACCGGCACCTCCTACCGTTTCCGGGCCCGTCCGTTCGACCTGGTCTCCACACCCAGCGTGTGCGAGCACTGCGCCTCGGGCTGTGCGCAACGCACCGACCATCGCCGCGGAAAAGTGTTGCGCCGCTTGGCCGGTGACGACCCGCAGGTCAACGAGGAATGGAACTGCGACAAGGGCCGTTGGGCCTTCGCCTACGCCACCGAACGCGACCGCCTCACCACACCGATGGTGCGCGGCTGGGACGGCGTCCTGGCCCCCGCCTCCTGGCCCGAAGCCCTCACCGCCGCCGCCGCGGGCTTGAGCGCCGCGATCGGCAACGCCGGAGTGCTCGTCGGCGGCCGGGTCACCGAGGAAGAGTCCTACGCGTACAGCAAGTTCGCCCGAATGGTTCTGGCTACCAACGACATCGACTTCCGCAGCCGGGTGCACTCGGAAGAGGAAGAACGCTTCCTCGCCGCCCGTGTCGCCGGGCGCGGCGTGCAGGTCGACTTCGCCGCACTCGACCGGGCCCCCGCCGTGCTGCTGGTCGGGTTCGAACCGGAAGAGGAATCGCCCATCGTCTACCTGCGGCTGCGTAAGGCCGCACGCACGCGCGGACAGCGGGTGGTGTCGCTGGCACCGTTCGCCTCCCGCGGCCTCGAACGCATGTCGGGCGCGCTCATCCAAACCCCGCCCTGCGCCGAAGCCGACATCATCAGTGCCGTGCTGGCCGAAACATCGCAGGATGCAACAGAACTCATGGCGATGCTGGCCACCCCGGGCGCGGTCATCATGGCGGGCGAACGTCTCGCGGGCAGCCCCGGCGCACTCTCGGCAGTGTCCCGCCTGGCCGACACCACCGGTGCCGCGTTGGCCTGGGTGCCCCGCCGCGCGGGCGAACGGGGCGCACTGGAAGCCGGCGCACTCCCCGGTCTGTTGCCCGGTGGCAGACCCGTCGTGGATCCCGCCGCGCGCCAACAGGTTCGACACCGTTGGCAGTCCGCAGAACTCCCGGTCACCGTGGGTCGCGACGCCACCGCGATCCTCGCGAACGCAGCCCAGTTGGGCGCGCTCGTCATCGGCGGTGTCGACCCGGCCGATCTGCCCGATCCGGCCGCCGCCCTGGCCGCCATCGACGCGGCCCGTTTCGTGGTGAGCCTCGAAATGCGGCACAGCGCCGTCACCGAACGCGCCGATGTCGTCTTCCCGGTCGCGACCGCGATGGAGAAGTCCGGCACCTTCCGCACCTGGGAAGGTCGCCCACGCCCTTTTACCGCGGCCTCGCTCGACGCCACTCGCCGCGTCGCCGCCCCGCTGTCGGACCTGCGCGTGCTGCACTCGCTGGCCGCGCAGATGGGCGTCTCGATCAACCTGCCCGACCCCGCCGCAGCCCGCACCGAACTCGACGCGCTCGGTGCGTGGACCGGCGAACCCATCCCGGCGCCGGAGTTGACCAGCCAGACCCGCCCCGCTCCGGGACCGGGAACGGCGGTGCTCGCCGGGTGGCGGATGCTGCTCGACGCCGGTCGCATGCAGGACGGTGAACCCAACCTCGCCGGCATTGCCCGCCCGCCGGTCGCCCGGCTCTCGGCCGCGACCGCCGCCGAGATCGAAGCCGACGATGCCGATCACATCATCGTCTCCACCGACCGCGGCGAGATCTCGCTGCCGCTGATGATCACGGACCTGCCCGACCGGGTGGTGTGGCTGCCGCTGCACTCGCCCGGTTCGACGGTCGCCGCCGAACTCGGTGTGACACCCGGCGCCGTGGTGCGCCTGCGTCGCGCCGACGACAGGATGAAGGAACACCGTCATGAGTGATCGAGTGCTACTCCTCGCGGCCGACGCCGGGCCTGTTTTCGGCACCGACCCGCTGTGGCTGGTGGTGGTCAAGGCGCTGGGTGTGTTCGTCTACCTGATGCTGGTGCCGCTGATCGCGGTCTACGCCGAACGCAAAGTCGTCGCGTGGATGCAGATGCGGGTCGGCCCCAACCGGATCGGGCCCGGCGGCATGCTCCAGTCGGTCGCCGACGGCGTGAAGATGGCGCTCAAGGAAGACATCATCCCGGCCATCGTGGACAAGCCGATCTTCGTGCTCGCCCCGATCATCTCGGTGATCCCGGCGTTCATGGCGTTCGCGGTCATCCCGATGGGTCCGGAGGTGTCGATCTTCGGCACGCGCACCGCCTTGCAGCTCACCGACATGCCCGTCGCCGTGCTCTACATCCTCGCCATCACCTCCATCGGCGTGTACGGGATCGTGCTCGCCGGTTGGTCGTCGGGGTCGACGTATCCGCTGCTCGGCGGTCTGCGCTCGACCGCACAGGTCATCTCCTACGAGATCTCGATGGCACTGACCTTCGCGACGGTGTTCCTGCTGTCGGGAACCATGGCGACCTCCGAGATCGTCGGCGCGCAGGAGGGCACCTGGTACGTCTTCCTGCTCCTGCCCTCGTTCCTCATCTACTGCGTGTCGATGGTCGGCGAAACCAACCGCGCGCCCTTCGACCTGCCCGAAGCCGAAGGCGAACTGGTCGGCGGCTTCCACACCGAATACTCGTCGCTGAAGTTCGCGATGTTCATGCTTGCCGAATACGTCAACATGGCAACGGTTTCCGCGCTCGCGACGACGCTGTTCCTCGGCGGCTGGCGGGCACCGTTCCCGATCAGCCTGTGGGAGGGCGCCAACTCCGGCTGGTGGCCGCTGCTGTGGTTCACCCTCAAGGTGTGGACGTTCCTGTTCGTGTTCGTCTGGCTGCGCGGCACCCTGCCGCGCCTGCGCTACGACCAGTTCATGAACCTCGGCTGGAAACTGCTCATCCCCACCTCGCTGGTGTGGGTGATGATCGTGGCCGGTGCGCGCGTGCTCGAACTCGAAGGCCTGCCCGGCCAGAACCTGATCCTGGTCGGTGTCGGCCTGGTGATCACCGCGGCGATGATCGCGATGTTCCTGCGGGCAGGCCGCTCCGCCGGACTGCCACCGTTGCCGGAGGAACCGTCGACGTCGGCGGTGTTCCTCGGTTTCCCTGTGCCGCCGATGCCACCACGGCCCGCGAACGACAAGCCCGAGCTCGGCCTGTTCGAACCACTCGCCGGCTTTGCGGTCACCGCGGCCACCATGTTCAAAAAGCCCAACACCGAGTCCTACCCCGAGCAGAAGGTGCCGACCGCACCGCGCTATCACGGCCGCCACCAGCTCAACCGCTACGAGGACGGACTCGAGAAGTGCATCGGCTGCGAACTGTGCGCGTGGGCGTGCCCGGCGGATGCCATCTTCGTCGAAGGCGCCGACAACACCGAGGAAGAACGTTTCTCCCCCGGTGAGCGGTACGGCCGCGTCTACCAGATCAACTACCTGCGCTGTATCGGCTGCGGCCTGTGCATCGAAGCGTGCCCCACCCGCGCACTGACGATGACCAACGAATACGAACTCACCGATGACAACCGCGCCGACCTCATCTACGAGAAGGACCAGCTGCTCGCGCCCATGCAGCCGGGCATGACCCCCGCGCCGCACCCGATGGCACCGGGCACCGACGCGGCCGACTACTACCTGGGCCGGGTCGGTCCCGCACCGTCGGAGCAGGAGGTATTGCGATGAGCACCGCACACGTTCTCGCCGCCGAAGTCGCCGCCACCTCCACCGGTGAAGGCGTGTTGTTCTGGGTGCTCGCCCCGATCACGGTGCTCGGCGCACTGGGCATGGTGACCGCGGCCAAGGCGGTGCATTCGGCACTGTGTCTGGCGTCGACGATGATCGCGCTCGCCGTGTTCTACATCGCCCAGGGCGCACTGTTCCTCGGCGTCGTGCAGATCGTGGTGTACACGGGCGCGGTGATGATGCTGTTCCTGTTCGTGCTGATGCTCGTCGGCGTCGACTCCGCGGAATCGCTGCGGGAAACGTTGCGCGGGCAGCGCATTGCCGCCGCGGTCGTCGGAGTCGGATTCGGGTTGCTGTTCATCGGCGGCATCGGCGCGGCCCTGCGCGACAGCGGAACCAGCTTCCCCGGTCGCGGTTTCGGTGATCGTGACGTGATCGCCGAACTCGCCGAACTGATCTTCCTGCGCTACGTGTGGGCCTTCGAACTCACCGGCGCATTGCTGATCACGGCAACGATCGGTGCGATGGTGCTGGCCCACCGCGACCAGTTCACCCCCAAACGCGGACAGCGCGAAATGTCGCGCGCCCGCTTCCGCACCGCAGGCGAACGGGCCACGCCGCTGCCGACACCGGGTGTCTACGCACGCCACAACGCTGTGGACAGCCCCGCCCAACTCCCCGACGGCTCCTTCGCCGAACTCTCGGTGAGCACGATCCTGCGTCACCGCCGCAACCGCGCCCACACCGAAGCCGCCGCGCTCTCGGTTGGCACGGTCCGCGACGACACCCCGACGGCCGACGAGGAAGGCAAGCGGTGAACCCCCAGAACTACCTGTTCCTGTCCGCGCTGTTGTTCACCATCGGCGCCGCGGGAGTGTTGTTGCGCCGCAACGCGATCGTGGTGTTCATGTGCGTGGAGCTGATGCTCAACGCGGTGAATCTGGCGTTCGTCACCTTCGCCCGGCTGCACGACAACCTCGACGGTCAGGTGATCGCGTTCTTCACCATGGTGGTCGCCGCCGCCGAGGTCGTCGTCGGCCTGGCCATCATCATGACGATCTTCCGTGCCCGCCGGTCGACCTCGGTCGACGACGCCAACCTGTTGAAGTTCTGACATGGGTACCGCAATGCTGTGGCTGCTGCCCGCCCTCCCGCTCGCAGGCGCTATCGTCCTGCTCCTGTTCGGTCACCGCACCGACCGCTGGGGCCCCTACCTGGGCACCGCCGCCGCGGTGGCCTCGTTCGTCGTGGCCCTCGTCGCGTTCTTCGGCATGCTCGGCCGCCCTGACGCCGACCGCGCCGTGCACAAGGAACTGTTCAACTGGGTGCCCGTCGGCGACCTACAGGTCGGTTTCAGCCTGCAACTGGACCAGCTCTCGATCTGCTTCGCGCTGCTCATCACCGGCGTCGGATCACTGATCCACCTCTACTCGCTCGGCTACATGAGCCACGATCCGGGCAAACGCCGGTTCTTCGGCTATCTCAACCTGTTCCTGGCCGCCATGCTCGTGCTGGTCCTGGCCGACAACTTCCTCGTGCTGTACCTGGGCTGGGAAGGCGTGGGCCTGGCCTCCTACCTGCTGATCGGGTTCTGGTACGAAAAGCCCTCGGCCGCAACGGCAGCCAAGAAGGCGTTCGTGGTCAACCGGGTCGGCGACATGGGCCTGGCCATCGCGATGATGGTCATGTTCGCGGCGTTCGGTTCCTTCGACTTCCGCACCGTGTTCGCGGCCACTCCCGGTGCGAGCGAAGGCACACTCACCGCGATCGGGCTGCTGCTGTTGCTGGCCGCCTGCGGAAAATCCGCGCAGGTGCCGCTGCAGTCGTGGCTCGGCGACGCGATGGAAGGCCCCACCCCGGTTTCGGCGCTCATCCACGCCGCCACCATGGTCACCGCCGGTGTGTACCTGATCGCCCGCGCCAACCCGATCTATGACCTCGCGCCGGACGCGCGCACCGCGGTGCTCGCTGTCGGCGCGGTGACGCTGCTGTTCGGCGCCGTCATCGGCTGCGCCAAGGACGACATCAAGAAGGCACTGGCCGCGTCGACGATGAGCCAGATCGGGTACATGATCCTGGCCGTCGGCCTCGGCCCAGCCGGATACGCGTTCGCGATCATGCACCTGCTCACCCACGGTTTCTTCAAGGCCGGGCTGTTCCTCGGTGCCGGTTCGGTGATGCACGCGATGGACGACGAGACCGACATGCGCCGTTACGGTGGGCTGCGCACGCTGATGCCGATCACGTTCATCACCTTCGGCCTCGGCTATCTCGCCATCATCGGCGTGCCACCGTTCTCGGGGTTCTTCTCCAAGGACAAGATCATCGAGGCGGCTTTCGATCACGGCGGATCCACCGGCATCCTGCTCGGTGTGGTCACGCTGCTCGGTGCCGCACTCACCGCCTTCTACATGACCAGGGTCATGCTGATGACGTTCTTCGGCGAGCGCCGCTGGAAGCCCGACATCCATCCGCACGAGTCACCCGCGGTGATGACCGGGCCGATGATCCTGCTCGCGTTCGGATCGGTCTTCGCGGGCGGGGTGTTCGTGTGGGGTTCGTCGCTGGTGAACTGGCTCGAACCCGTCGTCGGTTCCCATCACGCGGAGCCTGTGATCCCCGCAGCGGTGGTCACCGGACTGGCACTGACAGCGGTCGCGATCGGTGTGGCCGTCGCCTACCGCAAGTACGCCGAAACCGCGATCCCCGAGGTCGCGCCGGAGCGAGTCAGCGTGCTGACCGGCGCCGCGCGTGACGATCTCTACGGCGACAAGATCAACGAAGCCGTGTTCGAACGCCCCGGCCGCCATCTCACGAGGGCGCTGGTCTTCCTCGACGCGAAGGGCGTCGATGGGATCGTCAACGGAACGGCCGCCTCGATCGGCGGCCTGTCGGCGCGAATCCGCAAGGTGCAGAACGGTTTCGTGCGCTCCTACGCCCTGTCCATGTTCACCGGCGCGGCCCTGGTGGCCGCTGCCCTGCTGGCGGTGAGGTTCTGGTGAACTCGTTTCCCTGGCTGACGACACTGTGGCTCGCCCCCGCGATCGGGGCGGGTGTGGTGCTCGTCCTGCCCGCCGCCCGCCGCACTGTGGCGCGTGGCGTGGCGTTCGCGGTGTCGATCGGTGTGCTCGTCCTCGCGGTTTATCTGGCAGTGCGGTTCCAACCCGGCGCAGCGCAGTACCAGTTCGTCGAATCCCACGAGTGGATCCCGGCATTCGGTGTCGGCTACACCCTGGGCTTGGACGGCATCGCCACCGCTCTGGTCCTGCTGACCGCGGTGCTGGTGCCGCTGCTGATCCTGGCGGGCTGGAACGACGACACCGCCACCGGCGACGGCCGCAAGACCATCCACATCTACATGGCGTTGATGCTGCTGGTCGAGTCGATGGTGCTGATCTCGTTCCTCGCCCTCGACATCCTGCTGTTCTATGTGTTCTTCGAAGCGATGCTGATCCCGATGTACTTCCTCATCGGCGGTTTCGGCTCCCGCACCACCGACGCCGCGATCCGCGCCCAACGCTCACGCGCGGCGGTGAAGTTCTTGCTCTACAACCTGTTCGGTGGGCTGATCATGCTCGCCGCGGTGATCGGGCTGTATGTACTGACCGCCCAGGCGGGCCTCGGCGAAGGATCGGCGGGCACCTTCGATCTGCGGGTCGTGGTCGCCGCGGCCAACAACGGTGAACTCGGGGGCAGCACAGCGGTTCTCAATGCCCTGTTCCTCGGCTTCATGTTCGCTTTCGCCGTGAAGGCACCACTGTGGCCACTGCACACCTGGCTGCCCGACGCGGCGGTCTCGGCCACCCCGTCCAGCGCGGTGCTCATGATGGCCGTCGTCGACAAGGTCGGCACCTTCGGGATGCTGCGTTACTGTCTGCTGCTGTTCCCCCTGGCCTCGGACACCTTCGCGCCCTTGGTCATCACGCTGGCCGTGATCGGCGTCCTCTACGGCGCACTGCTCGCCATCGGCCAAACCGATGTGATGCGCCTGATCGCCTACACCTCGATCTCGCACTTCGGGTTCATCATCCTCGGCATCTTCGCCATGACCAGCCAGTCCCAATCCGGGGCCACGCTCTACATGGTCAACCACGGACTGTCCACGGCCGCACTGTTTCTCATCGCCGGGTTCCTCGTCTCCCGGCGCGGAACCCGGATGATCGCCGAGTACGGCGGCGTGCAGAAGGTCGCGCCGGTGCTGGCGGGCACGTTCTTCATCGCGGGCCTTGCCACCTTGTCGCTGCCCGGGCTGGCACCGTTCGTCAGCGAATTCCTGGTCCTGGTCGGCACATTCCCGAAGTACCAGGTGGCGGCGGTGATCGCGACCGGTGCGCTGGTGCTGGCCGCGATCTATGTGCTGTGGCTGTATCAGCGGTTGATGACCGGCCCGTTGCAAGCGGGCAACGAGCACCTGCGCGACCTGGTGCCACGCGAGCTCGCGGTGGTGGTGCCGCTGCTGGTCGCGCTGCTGGTGCTCGGGTTCTATCCGAAACCGATCCTGGATCTGGTGGATCCCGCCGTAGGACACACTCTCTCGACGATCGGTAAGCACGATCCCGCCCCGACGGTCCCGGCCCCCGAAGCAGGTGCGGCCACCCCGCCCGCAGGCGGCCACAAATGAGGACGGACTCCGTGACCATCACCGAGCTCGCGGCCATCGCGCCCGCACCGAGCATCGAATACCACCTGCTCGCCCCGATGCTGATCGTGTTCGCGGTCGGTGTGGTGGGTGTGCTCGTCGAAGCGTTCGTGCCACGGCCCTACCGCTACCTGACGCAGTTGGTGCTCGGGTTGGCCGGTGTGGTCGGCGCACTGGTCGCGGTAGTACTGCTCGCGGGGTCCGAAGGCACGGCGGTGGTCGGCGCGGTCGCCATCGACGGGGTCACGCTGTTCCTGCAGGGCACGATCCTGCTGGTCGCACTGCTGGGGCTGCTGCTGATCGCCGAGCGCGGTGCGGTGCCGCGGGCACGCAGCGGACCGGGCACGTGGAGTCGGGCGGCTGCCGCGCTGGATCGCGGGGTCGACGCGTTCACCCCGCAGGCCTCCGCCGTGCCGGGCAGCGCGCACGAGCTCGCCGCCGTGCGCTCTGGAGTGGCGACCACCGAGGTGTTCCCGCTGACGATGATCGCGGTCGGCGGTCTGTTGCTGTTCCCCGCGTCCAACGATCTGCTGACGATGTTCGTCGCGCTCGAAGTGCTGTCGCTGCCGCTGTATCTGCTGTGTGGACTGGCCCGGCGCAGGCGGTTGCTCTCGCAGGAAGCGGCGCTGAAGTACTTCCTGCTCGGCGCATTCTCCTCGGCGTTCTTCCTCTACGGTGTCGCCCTGCTCTACGGGCAGACCGGCACGGTGTCACTGCCGGGAATCGGCGCGGCACTGGACAAACAGCCCGAGAACGCGACCCTGGGGCTGCTCGGCATCGGGATGCTCGCCGTCGGTCTGCTGTTCAAGATCGGTGCGGTCCCGTTCCAGGCCTGGGTGCCCGATGTCTACCAGGGCGCGCCGACACCGATCACCGCTTTCATGGCGGCCGCCACCAAGATCGCCGCGGTGGGCGCGACCATGCGCGTGCTGATGGTGGGAACCGGTGCGCTGAGCGATGATTGGCGACCGGTCCTGGCCGCGGTCGCCGTGGCGACCATGCTCGTCGGCGCGATCATGGCGATCACCCAGACCGACGTGAAACGCATGCTCGCCTACTCCTCGATCGCCCACGCCGGTTTCCTGCTCGTCGGTGTCGCCGCCGCCGACAACGCCGGCATCGCGGCCGTGCTGTTCTACCTGCTTGCCTACGGCCTCGGCACAGTCGGTGCGTTCGCGGTGGTCAGTCTGGTGCGTGACGCCTCCGGCGACGAAGCGACCGCACTGTCCCAATGGGCAGGTCTTGGCCGCCGATCCCCGTGGCTCGCTTCGGCATTCGCCCTGTTGCTGCTGTCCTTCGCCGGTCTGCCACTCACCAGCGGATTCGTCAGCAAGTTCGCCGTCTTCGCCGCCGCTTCCGGTGCGGGCTACGCCGCGTTGGTCATCATCGGCGTCCTCTGCAGCGCCATCGCCGCCTTCTTCTACGTCCGGGTCATCGTCCTGATGTTCTTCACCGACCCCCCGGCCGACGCGCCCACCGTGACCGCGCCCTTCGCGACCACCCTGGTCGTGGCCTTCAGCGCGGGCGCCACCCTCTTGCTCGGCCTGTTCCCCCAACCGATTCTCGACCTCGCCGACCGTGCCGCGGTGTTCATCCGCTGATGCCGTCGACTCCCCAGCCCGACCCACGCCCACCGACCAGCCACGAACGCCGAACCGGTCGGCCGTGGAACGCGTCCTACCTCGACGGCCCCGCGCCCTGGGACATCGGCGCACCGCAGCCCGCCGTCGTCCGGCTGGCCGAAGCGGGCGGGTTCTGTGGACCGGTCCTCGACGTCGGCTGCGGCACCGGCGACAACGCCCTGTTCATCGCCGCCCGCGGGCTACCGGTGCTCGGCGTCGACGTGGCCGAGTCAGCGCTGGCCACAGCCCGACGAACAGCCGACGATCACGGGATCGACGCGGGCTTCGCGATAGCCGACGCGCTGCACCTGCAGCGTCTGTATCGCCGCTTCGAAACAGTGCTGGACTGCGGCCTGTTCCATACCTTCGACGCGTCCGAACGCATCGAGTACGTGGCGAGTCTGGCGTCGGTCACCGACCCCGGTGGCAGCCTGTACGTGCTGTGTTTCAGCGACACCGGTCCCGACACCGGACCGCACCCGGTCACCAGGCAAGCCCTCAGCGCACCCTTCGCCGACAACCCCGCCTGGCACCTCTGCGCCATCACCCCGGAACACCTGCGAACACGATTCGCCGACACGTCCTCTGCCTGGCTCGCGACGGTCGAACGTCGATAGCATTGCGACCATGGCCATACTCCTCCCACCTCCGCGGCTGCTGGTGGACGAACTGATCATGGTCGAATCCGGACGCTGGCACGACGGCCGACTGTGGTTCGCCCACTGGGGCAGCGGAGACGTGCTCGCCGTCGACCTCGACGGACAGACCGAAGTGGTCGCGCCTGGTCGCGACACGATGGGGTGGTCGATCGACTGGCTGCCAGATGGTCGGCTGCTGGTCTCGGGCGAAGAGTTGACCAGGGTCGAACCGGACGGGTCGACCGTGCGGCACAGCGCACAAGGCGGCAACGAACTCGTCGTCGATCCGGCCGCTCATGTCTATGTCAACGGCGCCGATTTCGACTTCTTGGGTGGTGGCGCTCCCGTACCAGGCTGGATCCGTCTGATCGACGCCGACGGATCCCCCCGCGACGTCGCTGGGGACATCGAGTTCCCCAATGGCATGGTGGTCACCCCCGACGGCTCGACACTGGTGATCGCGGAATCCTTCGCCGGTCGGCTGTCCGCGTTCGACATCCAGGACGACGGTTCGTTGTCGGGTCGACGTACCTGGGCCGAAGGGCTGGGGCCGGACGGAATCTGCATCGACGCCGACGGCGGCATCTGGTGTCAAACCGCTGATATGCCCGACCCCCACGATGAGAGCGCCCCCGCGGGGGTCGTGGTTCGGGTGCTCGACGGTGGCGAGATCACCCATCGTGTCGAGACCGAGCTCCCGTGTTTCTCCTGCGCGCTCGGCGGGCCGGAGGGTCGACACCTGTTCCTCTTGTGCAACGAGTTCGAGGGGATCGACCAGCTCGAAGCCGTGTTGTCTCGCCGCAGCGCGCGGATCTACGTCACCGAGGTACCGGGTTGACACTGCCGAGCGTCCATTCTGATCCGATACCGCCGTGCCGGACCGAGTTCGGTGTCCTCGATCCTTTCGAGCACACCGCCACAACGTTCGATCGTCTTCGCTGAGCCGAGATTCTCCGCGGCACAGACAACGAGCACGCGATCCATTCCGGCCGTCCGCGCTTCAGCGAGGATCTGCCCCAAGGCCCAAGTCGCCACCCCGAGTCGGCGTGCCGAGGGCCGGATCCCATAGCCGATGTGTCCGACCCGCTGCTCCAATTCACCCGCCCCGTGCCGCAACGCGATTCCACCGAGCACCCGATCACCATCGACGATCCACCGATACGTACACCGGCCGACCGCATCCTCCGCTGACGCATCGACAAGCCGCGCAACCCAAGCCTCGAAGCCCGCCGCGGAGCCGACGTCGTCACCGGGCAGCAGGCCGAAGCCGTCCTCGTGGACACCTGGACCCCATTCGACCTGCGCTTCGTGCCATGCTGCGAACAGATCGGCAGAGGGAGTGATCAACTCGGGCACACGCGGACCGTACCTCGAACCGCAGTGGTCAGTGTCGCTTTCCCGCGCCGATACTGCCCACGATCAGGTCGGTCAGGGCCGCGATGGTTTCCTCTGCGGACGTCGCGCCCAGGTTCAGTTCCGTGGCCAGCGTTTCGGCCGCACCCAATACGCCGACACAGCGCAGGCGAAGCGCCGCGGCGGTGAGTGACGAGAACGGCAGGAGGGTGTCTGCCATCCAGTCTCGGTAGCTGTCGAGCATGTCGTGCTGGATGGCCTGGACGTCCGGATTCCCTTTCAGCGCAGCGGAAATCGCGTCGAACTCGGGCATTTCGGTGGCGCAGGCGAAGTAGGCGGCGCTCATGACGCGGGCGATCCCCTCGACGGTGGGGGTGGCGTCGCGGACGGCTTGTTCGGAGGCGAGGCGGTGGCGTTCGTCGAGTTGCCGGTACAGCGCGAGCAGTAGTTCGGGGCGGGTGCCGAAGTGGTCGTACACGATCGGCCTGCTCACCCCGGCGGCCTCGGCGAGGGTGGCGAGCGTCAGGCCGTCGGTGCCGTGTTCGCGCACCACCGTCAAGGCGGTGTCGAGCAGTTGCTCGCGTCTGGCGGGCTTGGCCAGTCTGCCCGATCGTGCGGTCATCGTCCTCCCTTGCGTCATCGCCCCAGTTTAGCTACAAAGAGTAAGTTACAAACTGTAGTTTAATCGAGGAGCGGAGTTCATCATGGAGCAATCGGTACTGATCCTGGGCGGGTCGGGGCAGGCTGGATCGGACACCGCCGCCCTACTGCGCCGCTGGTATCCGACCTTGCCGTTGACCATCGCGGGCCGTGACCTCGACCGCGCGCAGCGGGTCGCCGACGAACTCGGCACCGCCACAGCGGTCACGATCGATCTGTCGCGCCGCGATCTCGGCCTGACCGAAACCGCCCACTCCGCGGTGATCGCGACGCTGTGGGACGACCGCCTCAATGGCCTGCACTACGCCCAGGATCGCGAACTGCCCTACCTCAGCATTTCCAGCGGCCTGCTCGACATCGGCCCGGAAATCGTTGCGGGCGCGCAGAAGTCGAGCGCGGCACCAGTTCTGGTCGCCAGCCACTTGATGGCGGGCATCGTCGTTCTCGCCACACTCGACTCCGCGCGCGCGTTCGCAGGAGTCGACACAGTCCGAGTCGGTGTCGCACTCGATGAGACGGACACCGGCGGGCCAGCGGGGATCGCCGATCTGGAGCGGTGGTCGTCGGTCACGTCGGCCGGTCTGGTGCGTCGCGACGGCGTCTTCACCTGGCTCGCCGAGGCCGACGCACGAGCCGACGTGCGCACCGTCGACGGCACCACCGTGGCCGGTCAGAGCATTCCGGTTCTCGATGTGCCGAGCCTGGCCCTCGCGACCGGAGCACCGAATGTTCGGGTGGACTTCGCGGTGGGCGAAACACCGAGCCGACGTCGTGGCGAACCTGCCTCGACCGAAATCCGGATCGAGCTCGACGGCACCGACCACGCAGGTGATCCACTCCATCGAACGCACCACCTCGTCCATCCAGCCGGGCAACGACCCCTGACCGCGCTCGGCATCGCCCTCGGCGCAGAACGACTTCTCGGCCTGCACGGCGTCCGGCCGGCACCTGGCATCCACATGCCGGAGTCGCTGATCGACCCGGCCTATGCGATGGAGCGGATGCGCGAAATCGGCGCGAAGCTCAGTTAGCGGGCCTCCAAGGGCCGCCGCCTCGAGGTATGCCAGAGCAAGAACTGTCGGTCTCGGCGGATACGGTGGCCTGCATGAAGGGCACGGGGAGAACACTGGTGCACGACGTGGCGGGGATGTCTGTGCCGCAGCGGATGCGGGCGTTGACGTTCGCGGCTCGGCGGTCGACCGGGACTGGCGAGCTGGTGACGTTGCTCGGCGAGATCGCCGGGGAGGGGCGATCAGGGCGGCGGACGGCGAACTATCTGGCTGTCGTCGGTGAAGAACGCGGTTACCTGCTGTCGCAGCTCGATTCGACGGACCAGGAGACCGCCGGTCAGGCTCTGACGGGGCTGATCCGCCTCGGCGTCGATCCTGCGGTGGTTGTCGACAGACTGCCGGGCGCTTCGCAGCGAACCAGGAAGAACATCAGCCGGGCGCTGGGGTGCGGTGGTCGAACCGAGATCGCCGATGCTCTGCTCCCTGTGTTGCGGAGCTCGTTCGGCGACGCCGAGGCGGCGCGCGTTCTGTCGTCGTGTTCGGCAGCGGTGGTGGCCGAGTGGCTGCCGCCGCTGGCGTACGCGGTGCGGAACTGGACCACGTTGTCCAACACCCACATCGGTGTCGTCCTCGATTTCGTCGAGGCACAGTCAGTGGGCGCGAACCGCGCGGAGTGGCGCGAACTCTGGTCACGCCTGAGCGCCGCGGCAGAGTATGCCCCGGATCGGCTGTTAGCGCTGGCTGCGGCGGCCGTCGAATATGTGCCGGTGACGGCGTTGAATCCCGTGGCCGGGAAACTGGCGCGCCACAATCCGCAGGCAATCCGGCGACTGATTCTGCATTCCAGCGGCAACGGCCGCGCACTCGCGGGCCCGGCACTGTGGCGGGCAATGCGATCTCTGCCCGATGACGAACTGCGGGAGCTCTACCTCGCAACCCGCGCCAAACGTCAGTTTCTGCGGACTGTTCCACCATCGCGGCGCACCGCGATCGCCGGGGCCGATCTCGCACGCCCGGGGTTGTCCCCTGCCGCGGTCGACCTCGATCTGCTCGACGCGATTCCCGGTGCCGCCCGTGCCGAGATCGCCCGTGATCTCCTCTCCCGCCCCGGTGGCGCCGACATTCCCGTAGTGGCCGACCGGCTCACCGCGCGGCTGACGTGGACAGAAGCGAAACCGGCACTGACCGAGGCGATCCGGCGCCCCACTGCCGACGAGCGCGCCATCGCCTACTCCCACCTGGTCACTGCCGCCGCAGGGAGCCGCGATCCATCGGTCATCACCGACCTGCTGACCCAGCTGGCGCGCCTGCGTAACGAACAAGACCCCGTCCGCACGAGTGCACTCGGTGCGATCGCCGGCATCCCGATGTCGCTGTTGATTCCCGACCACCTACCCGGGCTGGAACAACTCGCCACCGACGCTCTGCAAGCGCGCGATCGGTCATACAACACCTCGAACGCGGTCGGTACTCTCGCCCGCACCCTGCTGCTCCACGGCAGCGCCACCGCCGAGGCCGCGTTCACCGCGGTCGCGCTCCGGATCATCGGCAGGCTCGCCGAACTGTCGATCGACCCGAATCTGTCCGGCCTGCACCGTAATCTGCCCCGCGGAGCAGAACAGCAGATTCTCGCGACGCTGCTTCCCAGGCTCGCGGCCGATGCCGACCGTGACCGCTGGGATCTGTGTCTGAGCTTGGCCGACGGCCTCGGCCGCCGCGCTTTCGATCTGCCCGAACTGCAACGGCTGATCGTGCGTGCCTGCTTCGCGTCCTCGGATTCTACTGTCCGCCAGGCGGTTCGACTCGCCTTGGACGCACCGGCAACCCGCGACGCCCACCTCGACGAACTGCTCGCCCGCGACCGATCCCTGATCACGGTGCCGCAGGTGCAGAGCCTGATCGGGGTCCGTCGCACCGACCTGCTCGATGCCCTGCTGAACACCAGGACACCGGGCCGGTTCCTGTCGGCGAAGGTGGTGTTCGTGCCGATGTGGGTCACCGGATTTCATCGGTGGTCACCGCATCACGTCGACCGATACGCGCGGCTGCTGTACGACTACGCCCGCGGCCGCGCGGCCACTCCGTACGAGCGAGCCTCGGCTATCCGCCAACTCGGTCGTCTGCCGGGCAGTTTCGCGCGGCTGATGTGGTTTGTCGACAACGGCGAACTCGTCGATGTCGAGGCCGCGCTCACAGCGCTGGGCGCCAGCGATGAGCCCGAAGCGGCCATCGGCGTGCTCGCGCGGCATGTGGGTAACGATCGTGCTCGGGTCGCGGTCAGCGGAATCGCGACCTGTGCCAGGTGGGTCGCGCCGGATCGGTTGTCGAGAACCCTTGCGCCACTGCTCGAGTCGCCCAAGGTCACCGCCAGGAAAGAAGGGATCCGGCTCCTTGCCGAGTTGCGGGCTCCTGATGCTGTGCCGATCATCGCAGGACTCGCCACCCGCCCCGATGCGCATCGCGACGTGCGACGTGCGGCCGTGTTCGCCACCCGATTCCTGCTCGACCACGACCAGACGTGGGCGCTGCTCCACGAAGCGGCGGCCGATCACGCGGTGGCCGGCGCGATCCTCGACATCCGGCCGATGATGGTGCCCGTCCCGCAGCGGCAACGGTTCGCGGCGTCGGTGCGCGACTTGGCCGCCGATCGCGATCCTCGCCTGGCCGCCCCCGCGCTCAACGCACTGAGCTCGTGGCAGCGATGGTGGGCACCGGGCACCGACGAGGTGATCGTCGGCAGGCTCACCGACCTCGAATCGCTCGGCACGTGGATCGCCGCGTTGCGCGCGCTGTTGGCGGGTGTCCGGGCGGACGGTGACCCTGCGGCTGTGGTCGAGGCCGTCCACAGATTGCGCAGCGCCGAGTTCTCCGCCGCCGGCCGGGATATACCCGCACACCAACGTCTTTCGATGCTGCTGCACTTGTTCATGACCGTTGTGCGCGATCACCCTACGAGCCCGCGTGGCTTTTCCGCTCCGGTCGTCGCCGCATTGGCCGATGACGCGATCTGGCACGACCAGGTGATCGAACTCAGCATGGTGGCCCTCCGCTGGACCGATCCCGCTGGTGTCATCGCGACCCTCGACGAGGTAGCCCGCTACGCCACCGGAGCTCTCATCACCCGGCCTGCTCATCACCTGGGCCAACGCCTCAACGCCGAACTGGGTACCACCCCACCGACGACGTTTCATCTGATCGGCGCCGAACTCGCCCGCAGCCCAACACCTTCCACCGCACTGGCCGCACTCACCATCATCGATCGATGCGCAGCCGAATTCGGCTGGTCACCCGAGTGGGTCCAGTTGCTCACGGCCTTGCGCACGCACGCCGACCCCGATGTCCGCCGTGCCGCCCACACCGTTTTCACGGCGCCGGAGTAGCCCGTCGCAGAGCTGCACCAGGACGCACACCGCTCAACGGAGGTCCTCAGGATCCGGACCGGTCGCGAACGGATTCGGCTCGCCTTCGGCGAGCACCCCGACGAAAGGTTCTCCCTCTCCCGCAAAGATGTAGGCGCCGTCTTCGATCCGCCCGATCAAGTTGTTCGTCCACGCCGCCTCGCTGTCGGCCGAATGCAGCCACATGTTCATGATCTCGCCGATGTGGCCGAGCTGTTGCGGGCCGTCCTCCGGGGTGTAGTACTCGGTCACCGAGCCTCGCCACTGCGCCAGCCGCGCGATCCGTTGCCCGAGCAGTGCGACGACCTCGTCCCGTGGCAGGTCGACCATGAATCCGATTGCGGCCGAGAGCATGTCCATCTGCTGGTCGTAGGAGGTCAGGGCCTGGCGCAGCAGCGTGAGGTACTCCTCGGTGCCTTTGTCGGTGATCTCGTATTCGACCCGGGGCGGGCCGCCGGCAGTGCTCGGCGCGACTTCGTGGGCGACGAGGAAATCCTGCTTGGCCAGCTGCTTGAGCGCGTGGTAGATCGACCCCGGCTTGGCGTTGGACCACTCGTGGGCGCCCCAGAACTCCAGGTCGTTGCGCACCTGGTAGCCGTGTGCACGTCCGTGTTGGCGGACCGCGCCGAGCACCAGCAGCCGGATAGCCGACATGTACGCCTCCTTCTAGGCAACCTTGACTAGAGCATCTCGAAGTCAGCTTAACCAGCTGTCGCGACATCACGGCGCCGACAAGTAATCAAGTTTGACTAAATGGCGAAAAGTTCGTACCTTTGTCGTCCTAGTCAAGTTTGATTACTGACTGAAGGAGAGTGTAGTGATTGACCACGATCAGGCGATCGTCGTCGAAGGCCTGCGAAAGCGGTATGGAGACAAACATGCCCTCGACGGGCTCGATCTCACCGTCCGAGCCGGGACCGTCCAGGGCATTCTCGGCCCGAACGGCGCGGGAAAGACCACGGCCGTACGGATCATGTCCACACTGCTGCGCCCCGATGCGGGGCGCGTCGAGGTGGCGGGCATCGACGCGATAAACAGGGCCGAGGAGGTGCGCTTGCGCATCGGGCTACTCGGCCAGCACGCCGCCGTCGACGAGGAACTCAGCGGTCGCCAGAACCTGGAGATGTTCGGGCGGCTCTACCATCTCGGCGCGCGCCGGGCGGGCACCCGGGCCGATGAACTCCTGCATCGCTTCGGGCTCGCGGACACCGGCAACAAAGCGGTCAAACAGTACAGCGGCGGCATGCGTCGGCGCCTCGACCTCGCGGCGTCGCTGATTTCCCAGCCGCAGGTGCTCTTCCTTGACGAGCCGACGACCGGACTCGACCCCCGCGGTCGCACGGAGGTGTGGAGCGCGGTGCGTTCGCTGGTCGACGGCGGCACGACCGTACTGCTGACCACGCAGTACCTGGAGGAGGCCGACCAGCTGGCCGACCGGATCGCGGTGATCGACCACGGGAAAGTCATCGCCGAGGGCACAGCCGACCAGCTGAAGTCCAAAACCGGCGGTGACCGCATCGACGTGGTCCTGCACGACACCACTCAACTCGCCCTCGCGGCCTCGCTGATTCCTGGCGACGCGGTGGTCGACGAGGACCGGCGGATGGTCAGCGCGACGGTCGCCGACCGGATGGCCGCGCTCACCGAGACCGTGCGCGCTCTGGAGACTGCGGGCATCGAGGCGCACGACATCGCCCTGCGCAGACCGACGCTCGACGAGGTCTTCCTGCATCTGACGAAGGAGACTGTGTGAGTACGACATTCGACACCGGTTCGACGCTGGGCTGGGCGGCCGCCGACTGCTGGACGATGACCAGGCGCGAGCTGGCGCATTGGGCACGCCAGCCCGCGCAGGTGGTCGTCGGGTTGATCTTCCCGGTGATGCTGCTGCTGATGTTCAGTTACCTGATCGGTGGCGGACGTGGCGTCGACGGGGACTTCACCTCGTTTCTCGTTCCCGGCATGCTGACCATGACGATGGCCTTCGGGCTCGAAGCGACAATGCTGTCGGTCACCCAGGACCTCGGCAAGGGTGTCATCGACCGGTTCCGCTCGATGCCGATGAACTCCGGCGCCGTGCTGGTCGGGCGCAGCGTCGCGGACATGCTGCAATCGGTCGTCGGGCTCACGGTGATGATCGCGGTGGGTTATGTGGTGGGCTGGCGCTGGCACGGCGGGTTGTCCTCCTTCCTCGCCGCGGTGGGCCTGCTGTTGCTGCTGCGGTTCGCGATGCTGTGGATCGGCATCTATCTGGCGATGGTCGCGGGCAAGCCGGAACTGGTGCAGGCGGTGCAGATGTTGGTCTGGCCGATCAGCTTCCTCTCCACCGCCATCGCCTCGCCCGAATCGATGCCGTCCTGGCTCGGTGCCGTCGTGGAGTGGAACCCGATGTCGGCGACGGCCACCGCGGTGCGTGGGTTGTTCGGCAATCCGGGCGCCGATGGCGACTCCTGGGCCGCGACCCACGCGGAGTGGCTCGCGGTGGCCTGGCCGCTGGCGCTGATCGCGGTGTTCTTCCCGCTGGCGGTGAAGCGTTTCCGGGACCTGAGCCGATAGCCGTCGAGGTGCCCCCGCTCCCGACCGGGGGCACCTTCGCTCTACCTCACCGAACGAAAGAACTCACGTACATCCTCGACCAGCAGGTCGGGTGCTTCCATGGCGGCGAAGTGCCCACCGCGGTCGTATTCGGTCCAGCGGACGAGGTTGTTCTGCTTTTCCGCGATGCCACGAATCGTGGTGTCGCCGGGAAAGACCGCGACGGCGGTGGGGACACCGGAGCTCGCCAGATCGGCGCCCCACTGTTGGGATTCCTTGTACAGGCGCATCGAGGAACCGGCGGTGCCGGTGAACCAGAGGATCGCTGTTTCGGCGAGCATGGCGTCGCGGTCGAGAGAGTCCTCGGGCAGCGCGGCGGCGGGGTCCTTGTAGGTGTTGACGACGTCGATGACCCAGGCGAGCAGACCGGCCGGCGAATCGGTTAGCGCGTGGGCCAGGGTCTGGGGGCGGGTGCTGTGCACGCCGGCGTAGGCGGAGGTTTCGTTGCTGCTCCAATCCTGGAGTGCGGCAAGCTTTTCCCGATCCTGCTCGGTGTAGCTCGCACCGTCGTCGTCCCAGGCGGGGATGGTGATCGCGGCATTGAGATGCACGCCGGCGACGCGCGTGGGGTCGACCCGGCCCAAGTGCGGGGCGATGAACGAGCCCGCGTCGCTACCCTGCGCGCCATAGCGTTCGTAACCGAGCCTGCTCATCAGCTGGGCGATCAGTTCGGCGGATCGTTCGGTCGCGGCCTGGCCGGGCTGATGTGTGGGTCCGGAGAAGCCGAAACCGGGCAGCGTCGGGATGATCACGTCGAAGGCGTCGCGCGGGTCGCCGCCGTGCGCGGCGGGGTCGGTGAGCGGTCCGATCGTCGCGCCGAAGTCGGTGAACGGCCAGCCGTGGACCAGGACCAGCGGCAGTGCGTCGGGTTCGGGTGAGCGGACGTGGGTGAAGTGCAGGCGCTGGCCGTCGATCTCGGTGACGAACTGCGGGCGCGCGTTGCGTGCGGATTCGGCAGCACGCCAATCGAACTCGGTTCGCCAGTATTCGGCCAGGTCGCGCAGGTAACCGGTGGGCAGGCCGTAGGTCCAGCCGGTGTTGGGCAGATCCTCGGCCCAGCGGGTGCGGGCGAGGCGGTCGTGCAGATCATCGAGGTCGGACTGCGGGATGTCGATCCGGAAGGTGTCGGTCATACCGGTAACGCTAGAGACGGCTTAGGTCGAGATCGTTCCTAAGTCGGCGGCAGAATGGGGGCATGTCCGCAACCTCCACTCGATTGCTGCGACTGTTGTCGCTGCTGCAGACCCATCGCGCGTGGTCCGGTGCCGAACTCGCGACCGAGCTCGATGTCACCGGGCGCACCGTGCGCCGCGATGTGGAGCGGTTGCGCGGGCTCGGCTATCCGGTGCAGGCGCTGCAGGGCACCGCGGGATACCGGTTGGGGGCCGGTGCGTCGATGCCGCCGCTGCTGCTCGACGACGAGGAAGCCGTGGCCGTCGCGGTCGGTCTGCGCACCACCTCGGGCGGCACTGTCACCGGCATCGAGGACGCGTCGTTGCGGGCGCTCGCCAAACTGGAACAGGTGCTGCCGTCGCGGCTGCGGCATCGGCTCGCGACATTGCAACAGTCGATGGTGCGGGTTTCCGCCGAAGCGCCGCGGGTCTCGCCCGAGACGCTGCTGACGATCGCGCAAGCGTGCCGAGGCCGCGAGCGCCTGCGGTTCGACTACACCGATCATGGTGGACGTACGTCTCGCCGTGACGTCGAGCCCGATTCGCTGGTCAATGTCAGCAGGCACTGGTATCTGGTCGGTTGGGACGTCGACCGGGCGGATTGGCGCTCGTTTCGCATCGACCGACTTCACCCCCGTGTCCCGACGGGCCCACGCTTCACCCCGCGCCCGCTGCCCGACGGTGACGCGGCGACCTACCTGTCCCGCAGGCTGTCGGTCGCGTCGTGGCCGTGGCGCACCGTCGTCTCCCTGCACGGCTCGGCCACCGACCTGGCCGAGCGGGTTTGGCCGGGCATGGGTGTCCTCGAAGCGGTCGATGATGTCAGCTGTCTACTGCACCTGGGTGCCGACTCCCCTGCCTCTCTGGCCTGGATGATCACCGCCTTGGACACCGATTTCACCGTCACCGGTCCACCGGAGCTCATCGGGGCGTTGCGGACGGTGGGCGAGCGCTGCCGTGTCGCAACCATTGATGCACCCGAGGCAAACCTGCACCCGGTGCCACCTTCGCACTGACACAAAGGCGTTCGCTCAGCGTCAACGAGGGTCACTCGCACAGTGCGTGCGTGAGCAGTCCCGCGAGATCGACCGAGGCGGACGTGCCGGTGTAGGCGATGGTCACCGCACGACCGGCGGGGGTGGCTCCCGCGATGGTGGAGAAGCCGGGGACGCCGCCGATGTGGCCGACGTACTGCGCACCGCACGGCAGTGGGGTGTAGCCGAGACCGAGGCCGTAGAA
Organism: Nocardia sp. A7; assembly: GCF_046549215.1. Classification (NCBI taxonomy): domain Bacteria; kingdom Bacillati; phylum Actinomycetota; class Actinomycetes; order Mycobacteriales; family Nocardiaceae; genus Nocardia; species Nocardia sp. A7. The sequence goes on from NZ_JAJPWE010000002.1 coordinate 1,323,345, forward strand.
CATGCCGTCACCGTTGCCCATGTCGACTCCGTCGAGCATCTGCCGGAGCTGGGGCTCGGGCACGACCTGACCGGCCAGCAGGGCGAGGAAGAACCGGTTCACGTCGGCGCCGGTGCTCACCAGGGCGCCGGATGTCCACGGCACCGACGGCTCCATTCGTGTCGTGTCGGTGACGGTCCCGTCCACGGTGGTGTAGCCGGTCGGATGGGGTTGGCGCAGACCGGTTTCGCCGGTGGCAGGCAGGTAGGTGTTCGACAGGCCGAGCGGAGTCAGGATGCGGTCGCGCAGTTCGTCGGTGTAGCGATGTCCGGTCACGGCCTCGATCAGCATGCCCGCCACGATGTAGTTGATGTTGGTGTACTCGAATCCGGTGCCGGGCGCGAACTTCGCCGGGTGCTCCAGAGCCAGGGCGATCGCCTGGGCCGGGGTGAAGGTGCGGCCGTTCTCTGCCGCTTCGTGCTCATCGAGCTCCGGGGATCGGGCCGGTTCGGGCAGGCCGCTGCGGTGGCCCAGGATCTGCCGGATGGTGATCGCGCGACCGTCCACGCCGTCACCGGCGAGCAGTCCGGGCAGATACGTGTCGATGGACCGGTCGAGCTCGATGCGGTGTTCGGCCACCAACTGCAGCACGATCGCGGCGGTGAACGACTTGGTGATGCTGCCGACCCGGACATGCTGAGCAACGTCGGTCCTGATCGGCGTCGCCGCGGCCGTCGCGGCCCGGCCGGAGCCGACGACGGTGCTCGCGCCGTGCTCGGTGAGCGTGGCGATGGCTCCGATGGCACCCGTGCCGACCATCGCGTCGAGGTCGGCGCGCACGACGGCCGCACGGGCTGCCGGTTCGGCCGTGCCCGTCGTGCAGCCGGACAGCATCGCGGCGGCGGTGAGGATCGGGATGGTGAGTGTTCGACAACGCATGGTCGAACGGTAGAAAGCCGAGGCCCGCACACGCATTGGACTGCGGTACTACAGACCACTCGAACCGGAGTAGCGGGGCAGGACGGTTCGCCCTGCCCCGCGACATCATCGGATCAGGTACGTCGCAATGCCAGCACCGGAATGGTGCGAATCCCTTTCGTCTTTTCCTCGTACTCGGCGAAACCGGGATACCGTCGAGCCTGCTCGGCGTAGAGGCGGTCGCGTTCGGCGCCGGTCACCTCGGTGACGGTGACCGGAAAGGTTTCGGTGCCGACCTCGGCTTGCGCCGTACCTGCCGAGGTGAGGTTGTAGTACCAGTCCGGATGGGTCGGGGCACCGGCCTTGGACGCGAAGACATACATCAGCTTCGGGTCGTTCTCGTCGGCCAGGTACATCATCGGCGACACCAACTTCCGGTCGGTGCGCCGCCCTCGATGGTGCACCAGCACCATCGGCGCACCCTCGAAGGGACCACCCACGCGCCCCTCGTTGTCTCGGAATTCGGCGATGATCTTGCTGTTCCAGTCCTGGGGTTCACTCATGCCCTGCATCCTCTCCCCCGCCCCCTGTGTGTGCGAGTAACCACGCTCACGGCTCGTCGAGTACTTCTTGCAGGCGGGCGGCGAAGGTGGCGGGGTCGTTGACGAATCCGGTGTGGTCGCCGGGGAACAGGACCGGCTCGACGCCGAGCGCCGAGGCCAGTTCGCGCGCGGTGTGATCACAGAACTGGCCGGCGGACTCGGCGCCGATCCCGACGATCACCCGGGTGGGGACCGAACGCAGCAGTGGCGGGTCCGGCACCCAGCCGGTGGTCGCGGCCAGTTCGTGGGCGAACCAGAAACGTTCGCTGGCAACCTGTTGCGGGTCGCGGTCGCCGCCGAAGATCTGCTCGAGCATCGGGTCCGGAATGGGAATCGCGGCCTGGGCGAAGAACTTTCGCCAGGCGCCGATCACCTCACCGGTGGCGTAGGTGGCGACGATGTCCTCGGTGAGCGCACGCTGGGCGTCGGCATCGGGGAGCAGTTCGCGCAGCGGCGGCTCGTGGGCGACCACGGTGGTGACCAGGTCGGAGTTGGTCTGGGCCAGGGCCAGCGCGGAGACGGCGCCACCGCTGGATCCGAACACCACGGCCGGTCCCGCGTCGAGGTGGGTGATGAGCCGGGCGAGGTCCTCGGCACGGGCGAGCACCGTCGAGTCCTGGTCAGGGTTGTCCAGGGGGCTGGCGCAATGGCCCCTCGGGTCGGTGGTGAGGACGGTGTTGGTGGGGGCGAGATGTTCGGCGGTCGCGGCGAACGAGGCGGCGTTCATCGGGGCACCGACCAGCACGAGCAGCGGTCCCGCCCCGCGGACCTCGTAGTACAGGCGGGCGTCCGGCACCACGAGGGTGCCGGTGGTGACGGCGGAACTGGCGGTCATGAGGCTCTCCCGGATTTCGGCTACAGGTAGCACTCATAGAGACGGTGCCCGATGCGAGAACTCATCGCTAGGTCAGCGTGCCATGTCGGATCCGGCTCGGGTGAGGCACATCCGCCGTGCGGTTCAGTCGGCGGTCCATGGCCGCAGTTTCTCCGGGTTGCGGATCGCCCAGATGCGGGTGATCCGCCCGTCTGCGATGTCGAAGGCATAGACCGAGACAATGGCGCCGTCGAGCTGTGCGACCAGGCCGGGCTGGCCGTTGACCGTACGCTCCAGCACGGTCAGGGCCTGGCCGCGGTTGGCGATTTCCATCCAGAGTTCGGCGATCTGCTCGCCACCGTAAATGGGCTCACGGAAGGCCGGTGCCAGACCACCCCCGTCGGCCGTCGCGATCGCCTGCGGGTCGAGCAGCCCGATCATCGCCTCGATGTCCATCGTCTCCCACGCACGTTTGAAGGCCAGGACTAGCTCGGCGCGCTCGGTGCTCGACGGGCCACGCGAGGTGTCGACGCGGCGGCGGGCACTGGAGGCGAGCTGGCGGCAGGCCGCGGGGGTGCGCCCGACGATGTCGGCGACCTCGGCGAACGAGTAGCGAAAGACGTCGTGCAGGACGAATGCCACCCGCTCGGCCGGTGTCATGGAATCGAGCACGACGAGAAAGGCCATGCTGATCGACTCGTCGAGGGTGACCCGGTCGGCTGGATCTGTCGGAGTCGACCCGCCGAGCTGGTCGGATCGGCCGGGTACCGGTTCCGGAATCCATTCGCCCACATAGCGTTCCCGCCGGGCACGCGCCGAGCCGAGCAGATCGAGACAGATCCGGCTGGCGACCGTTGTCAACCACGCGCCGGGCGCGGCCACCTCCTGGCGCTGGCGCTCGGACAGTGTGTACCAGCGCGCGTAGGTCTCCTGCACCACGTCCTCGGCATCGGCCAGGGAGCCGAGCAGCCGATAGGCGAGGTTGGTCAGTGGGCGGCGCTCACCGAAGGGCGGGTGCGGGTCGGTCATGGTCGGCTCCTTCGGTGGGTGTCTCACCGGAATCGACGATTCAGCGACCCGATATGTGAGGCGGCCTGACAAATCAGGTGGCTGTGTCGTCGAAGGATCGTGACACTTTCCGCAAACCAGGAGTTCTGGACATGATCAGAATCGGCATCATCCTCGGCAGTACCCGGCCCAACCGCAACGGGCCGCAGGTCGCCCAGTGGGTTCTGGATTCGGCATCGCAACGCGGCGACGCCGAGTTCGAACTGATCGATCTGCGTGACCACGCCCTGCCGCATCTGGACGAAGCGCTGGCGCCGATGCACGGGCCGTCCGTGCACGCGCACACTCGCGCCTGGGCCGCGCGGATCGCCCCGTTCGACGGCTTCGTGGTGGTGACGCCGGAGTACAACGGCGGCGCACCCGGCGTACTCAAGAACGCCATCGACCACCTGTGCGCGGAATGGGCCGACAAGGCGGTCGGATTCGTTTCCTACGGCGCGGGCGGCGGCGGGCGCGCGGTGATGCAGCTGCGGATGGTCTGCAGCACGTTGGGCATGGCCGATGTGAGCCGCCAGGTGGAGATCTCGGTGCTCACCGACTTCGAGAACTACACCAGCTTCACACCGCGTGACCACCATGGCGCCGCCCTGACGGTGCTACTGGATCAGCTCATCGCATGGAGCACCGCCCTGGCTCCGCTGCGCCGACCCGCCACCGACAGCCCGAACATCCACTCCGAAGGGACCCATCATGACGACGACGCCAGACACCTTTCCGGCACCCACTGACCCTGTCGAGGTGGACGAAATCGAGATTCGCCGGCAAATCGGCAGATTGGCCGCCGGCCTGCGAGCCAAGGATCTCGGCGCAGTGCGACAGCTCTACACCACCGACGTCGTATCCTCCGACATCGAGCCGCCGCTGCAGCACGTCGGGATCGCGGCGAAACTCGAGAACTGGGCGAGAGTATTCGCGTTCTTCGAGGAGATCACCTATGAGGTCCGCGACCTGAGGTTCACCGTGGGCGATGAGGTGGCATTCGGGCACGCCTTCGCTCGACTCAGCGGCACTTCGAGGAACGGGGCCGCGACGAGCGGGATGTGGGTCCGGGCGACGTTTGGCCTGCGCAAGATCGAGGGCACCTGGTTGATCGCCCACGATCAGGTGTCGGTGCCGCTCGACATCCAGAGCGGCACCGGTGTGGTGGATCTGGAGCCGAACCGGGCAGGCTCCTAGCGGCGGCGCAGTTCGTCGGCCCGAGCACGCAGGGTCCCGGCGAGCAGTTCGCGCCCCTCGTGCACCAGATCGACGACCTCACGAGCGCTCTTGCGGCCGGCATCGGTCAGAATCCCGGCAATGGCGGTGCCGGTGCGGCGCGCCGCGAACGACAACTCGTCGATCAGTTCCTTCTGATAGCTCACGCCTGGTTCTCGACCGTGATCGGGTTGATCCATCTCGTGGGACTCCATTCGCAGTGCAGGCCAGCTCGAATACCTGACACAGCTGAGTGTACAGTCGTGCACTGAACTGGTGTCAAGCCCTGATCGGTGATCGCCGCACCGAGCACACGCCGACATCGACCGAACACGAATGCCGCGCAGCGATGAGCTGCGCGGCATTCGTGTGGGCGGAGTTCAGTTGTAGGAGTTGGCGACCCCGTCGAGAAGGTGTTCGAGGGTGTCGTAGGCGGGGACGTCGACCACGTCGATCAGGTCGGCGGCGACGGGGACCGAGCGTTCGGCCGCAATCGCGGTGAACTGGGCGGCATCGCCGGTGCGGAAGCCGTGTTCGGCGGCGAGGCGGCGCAGGTCGGGGTTTGTCGTGAGGAGCTTGCCGATCTGGTCGCCGGTGCCGGTCAGGGGCACGAGGGTGTGGCTCGACAGGACCGTCGGGCTCGGATACGTCAAAACCATGTCCGGCTTGATCCGGCCGTTGCCTGCGGCTTCGACGAACTGCGCTTCGTAGATGCACACCAGCGGGGTCGGGCCCATGCCGTTGGTGAGGTACTGGTTGAACGGGCCTTCACTGCTGTTATCGGTGTAACCCTGGGCGAGGAACAGTTTCGACAGCGCGGGCAACACGTGCTGTTCGGCGGTGGCGCCGCGCACGATCGTGTGGTCGTTGGCGACGTAGCTGGCGATCGACAGATACATCGCCGCGGAGTTGGAGCTGCGCGGGTCGGTGGTGGAGACCAGGATGTTCTTGGCGACCGGGTAGGTGCTGTTGCCGGGCAGGTCGTCCCACTGCACCCCGGTCCCGGCCAACTCCAGGTACTTGTTCATGTCGAACGTCGCGACCGGACCGGGCTTGATCACCCCGGCCGTGGTCAGCAGGTCCGCGATCGGCCGGTAGGTGGCGATGGCGATCGGCGAGGAGAACGGTGTGTACTTGGTGGTGATGTTGCGCTGCCGCTGGATGCGCTCCGCGGCCGGAATGCTCGACGGGAACGCGAAATCGAAGGCACCGAGGTCGACGGTGGTCGCGATCTGCCGCGAACCGGCCGGTTCGACCTCCACCCGAATACCGTTGTCGGCGAGCACCTTCACCACGCGCTCGTCGCCGAAGAACGACATCTTCTCCGACCCGACGACACCGCGCACCACGGTCGCCGGTGCCGCGGCAGTGGCCGCGGGCGCTTCGGTGCTCCCGGGCAGCAGCACCGCACCGGCGACGATGCCGACGACGACCACGCCCACGCCGATCGACAACGGCACCACCGCACGCCTGCTCACCAGCCGCTTCGTCCGCTCCTCGGTGGTCTCGGACTCGCGCACGATGAGCTCGGCGGCCCGCACGGCGGCCGTGGGGGCCGGGACCCGCACCGTCGGATCGGGATCGGCGAGTTCACGGCGCACGATCCGTTCGACCAGGATCGGCACGAAGTCCCGGATCGGTTTGTCGGTGAAACGATGGTGCGCGGCGCCTACCGCCGACGTCACCTGATCGACGGGGACGTTCTCGGACAGGTCTTCGACCAAACTCTCGGTCATCCGCCGCATGGCCAGCTCTTCCCGCTGGACGGCATCGGCAGCTATGCCGGGGACTACGCGCGACACCACAATTCTCCTGGGCTCACAATCGGGCTGTGGGGAGCGGCGCGCCGAACACCCGTGCGCACGCCGCGGGCCACGCTACCGTCGCGCAGCACAGTTGCCCCAGCCGCGAGCGAGGGTGCACGCAGAGTTCAGCGCTCGCTCGGCTGCGCGCAATGTCGCGTTGTCCGCGATTTCGCGTGAACCGCCAATGTCGTACGCGCAGTGTGTGATTCGCTACTACAACTCGGTTGCGGCGCGCATCGGCCGCGCCGACTGCTCGGTCGCTGTTCCGTGCGCCGCGTCCCAGGCCAACCGCCCGAGCCCACCGGCGAGCAGTTCCATGACACCGATCACGACCAACCCGGCACCGGTCATCGTGGCCAGCCCGGTGACCGTCTGGAACGTGATCGCGATGATGGCGAAACCGATCACGGTCGTGACGAGCCCGCACACTTCGTGTATCCACCCGTCGACGATCGTGTGGTCCCACGCCGCGACCAGCGCGTGCACGATGCCGCGCACCGACCAGCCGATCCCGATCCACAGCGCCAGCAGTTCGATATTGCCACCGCTGAAGACCAGCCAGGCCAATATCGCCGTGAGCCCCGCACCGACCAGCACCAGCACCCGCACCAGCAACGCGATCCGCGCCACCATCGCCAGATAGGCCTGCGCCGCGGTGCTCAGGATCAGCGACATCCCGAACAGCATCGCCAACGTGTTCTCGTCGCGCCCCGGCCACAACAGCAACGCCACCCCGAGCACGAACGAACACCCACCGGCGGTGAGCGTCGCAGTCCGGGTCCGATCAGCGCTGCCGTTCATGTCAGTCGCCTCGCCAGATAGGGCGAAGTCCGGCTGACCGGATTGTCCGCCACCTGTTCCGGTGTCCCCTGCGCCACGATCCGGCCTCCCTGCCCACCGCCGCCCGGCCCCATGTCGATCACGTGGTCGGCCCCGGCGACAACGGTCATGTCGTGTTCGACGACGACCACGCTGGCGCCGCTGTCGACAAGCGAATTCAGTTGTGTCATCAGGATATCGGTATCAGCCGGGTGTAGACCGGTTGTTGGTTCATCGAGCAGGTAAACAGTGTTGTTGCGCCGTGCTCGCTGCAACTCGGTGGCCAGCTTCACCCGTTGCGCTTCACCGCCGGACAATTCGGTGGCCGGTTGCCCGAGCCGCAGGTAGCCAAGGCCGACATCGCGCAGCGTGCGCAGGGCGCGGGCCACGACTTCGACGTCGGCGAGGAACTCCGCGGCCCGGTCGACGGTCATGTCGAGCACCCCGGCGATGGTGGTGTCACGGTAGGTGATCTCGAGGGTTTCGGGGTTGTAGCGCGCGCCGTGGCAGGCCGGGCACGGGCTGTAGGTGCTGGGCAGAAACAGCAGTTCCACGGTGATGTACCCCTCGCCCTGACAGGTCGGGCAGCGTCCTTGCGCGACATTGAACGAGAACCGGCCGACGCCGTATCCGCGGGCTGTGGCGGCGTCGGTCGCGGCGAAGAGTTTGCGCACCGTGTCGAACAGGCCGGTGTAGGTGGCCAGGTTCGACCGTGGGGTGCGCCCGATCGGGGCCTGATCGACCTCGACGACTCGCATGATGGCCGGGTCGGCGGCGGCGGTAGTCGAAACAGCGTGCAGCAGAGTCGATTTGCCCGACCCGGAGACGCCGGTGATCGCGGTGAACACGCCGAGGGGGATGTCGATGTCGAGGTTTTGCACATTGTGGCTGGTGATCGCGCGTAATCGCAGCTCGCCGGTCGGGGTGCGGGCCGCGCGTGGTGGGCGCACGATCTCGTCGAACAGGTAGGGCCGGGTGATCGACTCGGCCACCGCGCGCAGGCCCTCGACTTCACCGGCATAGAGCACGTTGCCGCCGTGCACGCCCGCCCCGGGGCCGATGTCGATGAGCCAGTCGGCGTGGCGGACGACGTCGAGATCGTGTTCGACCAGGAACACACTGTTGCCCGAGTTCTTGAGCCGGTCCAGCACTGTCGTCAGTGCGGCGGTGTCGGCGGGGTGCAGTCCGGCCGATGGTTCGTCGAGAATGTAGACGACGCCGAACAGGCCCGACCGCAACTGCCCCGCCAACCGTAATCGTTGGAGCTCACCACCGGACAGTGTCGGGCTTTCCCGGTCGACGCTCAGGTAGCCGAGTCCGAGCTCGATCAGCACATCGATGCGCGAGGTGAGGTCCTGGGTGAGCACGGCCAGCGCGGTCGTGCCGGGGGTGTAGGGCCGCAACACCTCGACGAGCTCGCTCAGCGGTAGGTCGGCGAGCTCGGTGATGGTGAACCCGGCGAAGGTCACCGCGAGCGCTTCGGGTTTGAGTCGGCGCCCGTCGCACAGCCCGCAGACGGTGGTGTGCAGGTATTCGGCAGCGCGCGCCCGGGTGGCCTCGCTCTTGGATTCGGCGTGCGAGCGCAACAGCAACTGTCGGGCACCGGTGTAGGTGCCCTGGTAAGGGCGGTGGATGCGATGTGGTTCGCGTACCGGTTCCACGGTGACGACCGGCTTTTCCTCGGTGAACAGGATCCACTGCCGCGCGGCCGGTGACAGTTCACGCCACGGGCGGTCGATGTCGTAGCCGAGCGCGCCCAGCACATCACGCAGGTTCTTGCCCTGCCAGGCACCGGGCCACGAGGCGATCGCCCCCTCGCGGATGCTGCGCGACGGGTCGGGGACCATCGACGCCTCGGTGGCTTCGTGGACGACGCCCTGTCCGTGGCAGCGCGGGCAGGCGCCCTCGACGGTGTTCGGGGAGAACGCGTCGGAGTAGAGGCGGTTGGTGCCCTCCGGGTAGTGCCCAGGGCCGGTTCTGGGCGGGGCATCGGGATAGTCGCCCTCGCGAGACATGAGCAGCCGCAACGTGTTCGAGATCGCGGTGACGGTGCCGACGGTGGACCGTGATGACGGCGAGGACCGGCGCTGGGCCAATGCCACTGTCGGCGGCAGTCCGGTCACGGTGTCGACATCGGGAGCTTCGACCTGGTTCAGCAATCGTCGGGCATACGGCGCGACCGACTCCAGGTACCGGCGTTGCGATTCCGCGTAGAGAGTGCCGAACGCCAACGACGATTTGCCCGAGCCCGAGATACCCGTGAACGCGACCAGGGCGTTGCGGGGCATGTCCGCGTCGACATCACGCAGATTGTGGACCCGGGCGCCACGCACCCGAACCGAAGAATCGACCTCGTGCGAATCCACAGCTACCTACCGTACTCGCGAGCTGATGCGCCTCGGGCCGAACGCGCCCGTTGTCGGGTGGGTCAGAAGAACCAGCCCAATTGTGGTGCCCGGTCAGCGGTGAACGCTTCGCCGAACGCGCGCAGCACCGTCGGGTCGTCGACCTTTATCCGGTGTGCGGCGGCGAAAGTGCTCGCGCGCTGACCGCCGAAGTAGAGCGCGCCGAGAATGTTGATGTCGAGGCTGACAGTCGCGGTGCGGGTGGTCGGCTCGCACTCGGCGACACCGTCGCGGATCCGCAGGGCGAAGTTCCCGCCCGCACTGCGGAACGGGTCGTGCACTGCCAGTACCGTGTCGAGGTCGGCCCGGTAGGTACGGGCGGTCAGTGCCGCGGGGACGTCCATGACCCGCGCCCACAGTGCGTCGCCGCGGTGGGTCAGCTGCACCGCGCGCGGGTCGGTGAGCATGTGGGCCAGTGGATCGTCGTCGGCGATCTCGGCTTCCACGGTGTCGACGAGGTCCATGCCGAGCAGTACCCGCCACAGCGCGGCGTGCGCGTCGGGGGTGACGGCACGGAATTCCCACACCGAGCAGATGTCGCGGCCCTCGCGCCGGGAACGCCGATACAGCGCGTACCCGTCGGCGTGGAGCAGGACGAACAGCGACGTCGCACCCTGTCGGTGACGCTCCACATCGGCGAAGAACATGCCCCACTTGGCATCCGGGCGATCCTGGGCCCCCGACGTCACCTGCTGCCAGCGTTCGTAGATCTCCCGAATCCGCGGCGCGGCGTCGGCCAGTGTCTCCAGGATGACACCGCCGGGATCCGGTGTGGTGGAACGGAACTCGGACCGCCGCGTGTCGATGGAGATGGAGGTGTCGAGAATGGTCACCTCGTACCCGAACCGCCCGTAGATCGTGCCCTCACTGGCGGTGAAGATCGTCAACGGCAACCCGTCGGCCTCGGTCCGCGCATGCTGGGCGGTGTAGAGCTCCCGCAGAATTCCGCGTCGCCGATGCGTCGAGGCCACCGCCACCCCCGACACACCGGCAGCCCGCACGGTCCGCTCCCCCGGCACGGTCACCGTCATCGTCCGGTCCACGGTATGCCCGACGATCCGGTCACCCTCGACAGCCACCAATGACCGATCGACCGGAAAGATCTCCCCCCGGAACTCGTCCTCGTCACCGCCGTACCGCATCCCGAACCCGGCCTCCTGCAACCCGGTGATCGCCGCCAGATCCGCCTGCGTAGCCGCACGAACGGAAACACTTTTCGCCGATGCCATCCCCGTACCCTGCCACGCCGCCTCACTCGAGCACATCCGGTTTTCGACGTGTCGGTCTCGCCGATCTCGACCACCTGGAACTCATCGCCGCCGAGGTGCAATCGCGGCTCCGAGATGAGCGGTTCGCGGTGCGATACTGCCGGCCGACTCGCTCATCATCCCAGTACCCGTCGCTTCCCCATCCGACCGAAAGTTGTTTCAGGAGACACCACCTGGCCACGTGTTGAGTTGTCGAAGCTGCGACGGACCTGAGACGATGGGTCCGCAGTGATGACCGCACGCGCTGTTCCAGGCGTAGGAAGCATGAGTGGTCGGCAGCCGGCAGCTCATCGACCAGGAGACGCATGATGAGCAATCAGCCGGACAAGAAATCGCTCGACGCTCGGCCGCTACCGCCCTGGTTCTCCGATGCGAAGCTGGGCGTATTCATCCACTGGGGTCTCTACTCGGTCCCCGCCTTCGCCGAGAACACCGACGGCGATTTCGCCACCTATATGGCTGATCTCAGCTCCGGCGAGGACGACAAAGCGGGCATCCCCTACGCCGAGTGGTACCTGAACTCGCTCCGCACCCCCGACTCCGCGACCGCCCGGCACCACCTGGTGACCTACGGCGCGGACTTCTCCTATTACGACTTCCGCGCCGAATTCGAGGCGAACGCCGCCGAGGTCGATTTCGACGAGTGGGCGACACTGTTCAGCACGGTGGGCGCGGAGTACGTAGTGATGGTGACCCGCCACCTGGACGGGTATCCCTTGTGGCCGACCACGGTGCCCAATCCCAAGATGCCGCCGGGCTTCCACTCGCCGCGCGACCTGGTCGGCGACCTGAGCAGCGCGGTGCGCCGTCGCGGGCTCCGAATGGGGCTGTACTACGCCGGCGGTATCGACTGGACTTTCACCGACCAGCCGATCGAGACGATGACGGACCTCCTCGAGCAGAGCTCCCTCGGCCCCGAATACGCCGCGTACGTCGCGGCGCAGTGGCGCGAACTCGTGAACCGCTACCAACCCTCGGTGCTGTGGAACGACATGGGCATGCCCGAGGAGATCGACCCACACCAACTGTTCGCCGACTACTACGCGGCGGTGCCCGACGGTGTGGTCAACGACCGGTGGGAGCAGGTCGATCTCCCCGACAACAGTTTCGGGCGCGAGGTCTACCTCGATGTGCTCGGCTTCGCACTGCGCATGATGCACCGCTTCGGCAAGAAGGTGCCCGTGCGCAAACCCGAGATCCACTCCGATTTCCGCACGCACGAGTACACCGTCCCGGAGAACCCGCCCGCGGCACGCTGGGAGCTGACCAGGGGACTCGGCGAATCGTTCGGCTTCAATGCCGCCGAGACGGCCGCCGACCTGCTCTCGGGCCCCGAACTCGTGCGACTGTTCGCCGACGTGCTCGGCCGGGGCGGCAACCTGTTGATCAATGTAGGTCCCGACGGCAGCGGCCGGATTCCCGAGGTACAGCAGCGCCCACTGCTCGAACTCGGCACCTGGCTGCGAGCCAACCGCGCCGCCGTCTATGGCACCGAGCCACTGCCCGGCGCGCCCGCCGAGACCAGCGACGGTGTCCCGGTGCGATTCACCCGACGCGGAGACGATATCTTCGCGATCGTCCTGGCCGACGAGGTCGCCGGTCGGGTCGTGTTCCCGAATATCACCCCGGTCGGCGGAAGCCGGGCCCACGTCCTGGCCTCCGAAACCGAAATCCCCTGGCGTGTATCGGGTTCGGACGTCGAGGTCGAACTGCCTCCACTCGACGGGTCGCCGGCGCACGTGGTGGCGTTCACGGTGTAGCTATCCGGCTCGGCCAACCAGGCTGTGCAGGCAGGCAACCAGACTGCGTGCCTGCACATTGACGTAGTGGCTGTGCCGCAGCAGACCGACGAGTTGATTCAGCGTCAGCCAGCGATGGTCCGGATAGTCCCGCGGGCCGAGTTCGTCGTCGGTCTCCACGATGAGGTAGCGGGTCCGCGCATGATAGAAGCGCCCACCCTCCTCCGAATGCGTTGCGTCGAAACGGATCCGGGCGAGGTCTGCGCTGAGCACCTCGTCCAAGAACGGTGGTCGGTCCGCGGTCGGCAGGTCCGCGTAGTTGAGCACGGTGCACTGGACCGTCGGCGCCAACTCGACGGCGTCGAGGTAGCCGGGTTCCAACCGGGCGTTGGCCAGTACGTGTAGCACGCCATCGATCCGCTTCACCAGAAAGGCCGCCAGGCTGTCGCCCGCCGGGCTCAGCATCGGCTGCGACCACTGCCGCACCTCGCGTCCCGCGGCGGCGACATCGACGCCGATGATGCTGAAATACAGTCCGGTTTCGTGCGAGATCGCCGTTGGCGACCGCACCCACTGCTCGACCGCGGCGAGCGGGATGCGGGTGGCGGTGGTCTCGACGCGGGTGCGTGTGTCGGTGATCCAGCTCAGAATCGCGTCGGTGGTGTACTGGCTGCCGGATTCCTCACTGCACGAGCGCAGCAACGCCATCCGCAGCTCGGTGCCGCCGGTGGGCAGCAGTGCCATCAGGTCTTTGCCGGAGAACGGCAGGCAGGACAGCACGGTGCGTGCGTCCATGTTCACCATGTTCTCGAAAGCGAGGAAGCGGTGCACCAGATTCAGCGGCATCCAGTGGAAGTCCGGCAGCACGACGACGTCGCCGCGCACCTCGACCACCATGTTTCGGTTGCGCTTCTGGTAGAACCAGGAACCTTGTTCCGATTGCAGCACGTCGGAGATCACCCGGTGCGCGGCGGTGTCGGTGAAGTATTCGAGATACGGCACCGGCCTGCCCTTGTGCACGCGGGTGTAGTTGCTGCGGGTCGCCTGGACGGTCGGTGAGAGCTGAATTCCGTTGCAGTTGCCGGGTTCCACCTTGGCCTGCATCAGGCAGTGCAGTTCGCCGTCGATCTCCTTGATCAGGATGCCCAGGATGCCGATCTCGGGCTGATTGATGATCGGCTGTGTCCACTGCGGTATCCGGGCGCCCGGCTGTCGCACGTCCAGACCTTCGATCTGGAAGAACTTTCCGCTGGTGTGCCCGAGGTTGCCGGTGTCGGGCGCGAACGACCAGTCGCTCAACTCGGCCAGCGGCACCGGGGTCACCGTGGTCGGGTTGCGGGCGGCGCAGTCGGCGTACCACGTTTCGAATTCGGCGATCCGCGCCGCGTTCGGCGCGGACGCCATGGTCGATTCGGCGATTCGGATCGGCAGGTTGACATCGCTCGTGCGTACGAGACCAGACACTTCGGTCAGCCCCTCTCTGCGATCATGTGCTGGCGGTGAATGGTTCGTCGAGCAGCGCGCGCACCGACTCCGCGGGGGTGTACCGGGGGCGCCAGCCGAGTTCGGTGTGGGCGAGGGTGGCGTCCACACACGTCCAGTCACCGCCCTTGCTGGTGATCTCGGCGGTCTGCTCACGCACCGCGGTCGCAGGCAGTCCGGCAGCGGCGGCGAGCCCGTAGACGAGTTCGCGCAGCGGGGTGGCGACGCCGCTGCCGATGTTGAACACCCGGCCCGGCCCGGTGTGCCGCGCTGCCGCCAGGACGGCTCTGGCCACATCGCGGTTGTCGACGTAGTCGCGGCGGGCGTCGGCGATGGTGAGCTCGATGCCGACCGCCGGGTCCACCGTCGGCAGTTTCGCCGCCAGGAAACCGAGGAAGCTCGCGGCGGCCGGGTCCGGTCCGTACACGTTGGATACCCGCAGCACCACGGCGTCGACGGCGCCCGCCGCGGCGGCGTCGAGCGCCAGCGTCGAGCCGGCGAATTTGGTCCGCGCGAAATCGGTCTCCGGCGTCGGCTCGGCGGTTTCGTCGAGGACCGTGCCCGCGGCCTTGACGCCGTACTCGTGCACGGTGCCGATGTGCACGAGCCGCGGCGCTGGAGTGACGGCGGCGAGCGCGGTCACGAGGTTGGCGAGTAGTTGGATGTGCGCACGGGTCAGCTCATCGAGTGAATTGGACCAGCTGCCCGCGGCATTCACCACGACCCCGACCTGCTCGGCGGTCAGGATCTCGGTGATCCGCCCGACGTTCTCGCCCGCGATGTCGAGCGGTACGAAGCGGTACCGCTCGACCGCCGCCGTCGGCTTGCGCGCGATCACGATGACTTCGTAACCCGCACCGGCGAATTCGGCGCACACATGGCGCCCGACGCTGCCGGTGCCGCCGAGCACGGCGACCCGAGGGGCGGGGTCCTGCCGCTCAACCGACATGGTGGTGTCCGGCCTGCTCATGCTGTGCCGCAAGGCATTCCGCGTAGACCGGCAGTAGACCGCGATCCTGTAGCTCGGCCAGGGTCGGCGCCACGAGGTCACGCTCGGACACCACCACGTCGGCGCTGTCGGGCCAGGGCAGGCCGAGCGCCGGGTCGTACGGGTTGATCGCGATCTCGCGCTCGGCGACGTAGCTGGTCGAGACCATGTACGCCATCACCGAATCCTGTTCCAGCACATGGAAGGCATGGCCGACACCGATCGGGAAATACACCGCGCGCAGCGAATCCTCATCGAGTTCGACCACGTCCCACGCGCCGAAGGTCGGCGACCCGACGCGGATATCGAGAACCAGATCGCGCACCCGCCCCTTGGGGCAGTACACGTACTTGGCCTGACCGGGCGGCGTGCTGGTGAAGTGCACGCCGCGGATCACATCGTGCGCCGATCTGCTGTGGTTGGTCTGGGCGACGGTGAAGGAGTGCCCGGTGGCGGCCAGGAATTCCGCTTCCTGGAACGGTGAGACGAACAGGCCGCGGTTGTCCCGATGAACCTGCGGGGTGAACTCGATCGCGCCCTCGACCGCGAGCCTGCGCGCTTTCACCGGTTCAGCCCGGCCTGGGCCTGCCCGACGAGGCGCTCGATCTCGGCGACCGCGCTGTTCGGCGTCGGTGTGGACAGGATCTCGGCGCGCAGTTTCCCCGCGCCCGCGCCGAATTCCGGCTCGTCGAGCAGTCGCCGCACCGCGGTGCTGACCTGCTCGGCGGTGGTGGTCGGCGCGTGCAGGCGCAGCCCGGCGCCCGCTTCCTCGGTGCGTCCGGCGCGCAGCCACAGATCACCGTGCCGCAGCGTCGGAATGAGCTGGGGCACACCGAGCAGCGCCGCGGTGGACCAGGTACCGAAACCGCCGTGGTGGACCACCGCCGCGCAGGTCGGCAGGAGTACCTGCATCGGCGCGAAACCGACCGCGCGGACGTTGGCCGGGAGCGGGCCGAGCTTTTCCTGTTCCGCTTCGCTGAGCGTGGCGATGATCTCCGCGTCCACCTCGGCGAGCCCGGCCAGGATCTCGCCGAACGGCAGGAAGGTCGCGCCGAGCGCGGCTTCGAACGAGCTGCCCGAGGTCACCGCGATACGCGGGCGCTGCGGCTGTTCGCGCAGCCAGGCGGGCACCACCGAGCGTCCGTTGTAGGGGGTGTAGCGCACCGGGACGCGGTCCACGGCCAGCGGCAGCTGCACGGTCGACGGGATCGGGTCGATGGTGAAGTGGCCGGAGAGAACAGTCTCGGAGAACTCGCCGCCGTAGACGGCCAGCTGCCTGCCCAGCCAGTCCGCCAGTGGATCGACCTGGGCGGCGGGCGGTTGCTGGTCCTTCAGTTCGAGGAACGCCGCGCGCATGGTCGAGTAGATGTCGACGTTCCAGATCAGGCGCGCGTGCACGGCGCCGACGGCGGTGGCGGCGACCGCGCCCGCGTAGGTCAGCGGATCCCAGATCACCAGGTCGGGCTGCCATTCGCGGGCGAAGGCGACCAGGTCCTCCACGATCGGATCGTTGTACGGCTGCAGGGCCATCGGCACCGCCACCTGGTACTTCATCATGATCTGGGTCCAGGTGAGCTTGTCGGCGAACGGATCGCTCCAGTCCGACAGCTCGTTCTCGATCGCACCGGCGCCCTGCTGGCTCAGCTGGGCGAGCAACTCGTGCATATTGTGATCGGCACCGACCGACACCGCGGTCAGCCCAGCCGAGGTGATCAGCTCGGTCATGGCGGGCGCACTGGCCACGCGGACATCGTGCCCGGCCGTGCTCAGTGCCCATGCCATCGGCGTCTGCGCGAGGATGTGCGAATTCTCCGCGATGGTGGTGAACAGGATGCGCATGTGGATTGGTCCTCCGTGGCTGTTGTACTGCGGACGGGCTTTGATTGGCGGGCAGACGATTTCAGCGCAGCTACACCCACCGGGCGCGGCAGGGCGCTCAGACCCCGCCGGCGTTGAAGCGATTGATTTCGGGTAGCAGGCGTGCGCGCATCTCCGGATCGGTGACGCCGAGTCCGGCCTGCGGCGCCAGCGCGAGCACGCCGACCTTTCCGCTGTGGTGATTGCCGTGCACCTCGGCCGCCGCCCGGCCCGCGCCGGACAGCGGATACACCGCGGACAGCGTCGGGTGGATCATGCCCTTCTCCACCAACCGATTCGCCAGCCATGCCTCGCGGTAGTTCGCGAAGTGGGTGCCCACGATCCGCTTCACCGACATCCACAGGTCGCGGTTGTCGTAGTGGTGGTCATAGCCCGAGGTGGACGCGCAGGTCACTACCGTGCCGCCGCGCTTGGCCACGTAGACGCTCGCGCCGAAGGTCTCCCGGCCGGGATGCTCTAGCACGATGTCCGGGTCGTCACCGCCGGTGAGGTCCCGGATGTGCGCACCGAACCGGCGCATTTCCCGGCGATCGAGCGCGCCGTCCTCGCTGAAGAATTTATAGCCGTGCTCCTGCCGGTCGATCACCAGCTCGGCGCCCATCGAGCGCACCAGCTCAGCCTTTTCCGCACTGGAGACCACGCAGACCGGGATCGCACCGCCGTTGAGCACAGACTGGGTGGCGTAGGAACCGAGCCCGCCCGCGGCGCCCCAGACCAGCACCACGTCGCCCTGCTTCATGGTGGCGCCGTTGCCGGAGACGAGCTGGCGATACACCGTGGAGTTCACCAGCCCGGAGGCCGCCGACTCCTCCCAGTTGAGATGGGCCGGTTTGGGCATCAGCTGGTTGGCCTTCACCAGCGCCAACTGGGCGAGGCCGCCGTAGTTGGTCTCGTAGCCCCAGATCCGCTGGCCGGGATCGAGCATCGTGTCGTCGTGACCCTCCGGGGCCTCCAGCTCGACGGACAGACAGTGCGCGACGACCTGATCGCCGGGCTGGAACCGGTGCACCCCTTCGCCCGTGCGCAGTACGACACCGGCCAGGTCCGAGCCGAGCACGTGGAACGGCTTGTCGTGCTGCGCGGCCGCGGGCACCGCTCTGGCGTAGCGGGCCAGGAAGCCGAAGGTGGGCAGCGGCTCGAAGATCGCGCTCCACACCGTGTTGTAGTTGATGCTGCTCGCCATTACCGCGACCAGGGCCTCGCCCGGGCCGACCTGCGGCGTCGGTACGTCGCGCAGATGCAGTGACTTCGCCGGGTTCTTGTCCGCGGTGGCCATTCCGGCGAACATCTCCGCCTCCTCGGCGAGGACGACCACGCCGGTATAGGCCTCCGGCACTGAAATAGCGGAATAATCGGCACGGGTGGCGGATCCGGAAAGGATCGCGTCCAGAATTTGTTCCATATCGGGTCCTCGGTCATGCGACGCCGGAAATTCGACAACCCGGGTGAACACCGGTCCCGGTGGACAACCACCGGGATGAGCGTTCCCGAATTACTACTCGAATTCTATCCAGCGGCCGAAAAACTCAGTACCCCTGACAATCCCGGCCCGGCCCCTAGTTGAAGCCGGGTTCGCAATAGGGGCCGGGCCGGGTGTACACGGTGTGCGCGCGAATAGCGATGGTGTCGAGCATCCGGGCCAACCGGACAGTCTCGGCCACGCTGGTCGAGGTTTCTTCGTCGCCACGTACCGCGGCGACGAAGAAATTCAGCATGGCCTGGAATTGGTCCTCCGGCGGCAGCGCTATCTCGTCGGTGCCCGATTGCCGGTGCAGCCGCAGGACCGGCGCGTACGAGGGCGGGGGAGTGAATGCCCGGTCGACGACCAATCTGCCGGTGCTGCCTGCGAACTCGTAGTCGGAACGGTAGGAATGCTCCAGGCCGAAATTCAGATGTGCGATCACGCCGGCCGCGTTGGTGAGCAGCGCGGCACCGGAGAGCACGACCCCACGGGCGCGGTCGTGCCGCAATACCGCACCGTCCACGGTGAGGTCGTCGCCGAGAAAATACATTGCCGTCCGTACCGGGTAGCAACCGATATCGAGCAGCGCTCCACCACCGGCCGCCTGATATCGGATGTCGTCGGGCGGTTTCGGTGGAATGGTGAACGTGCTGGAAAAGCTGCGTAATTCGCCGATCGCCCCGTCAGCGAGGAGTTCGGCGGCCCGACGGTGCTGAGAATGCTGTAGGAACATCATGTTCTCGAGCAGCACGAGCCGTTTTTCCCTGGCCAGTTCGGTCAGCTCCACCGCCTGGAAATGGCTGCTGCCCAATGGTTTCTCGACCAGCACGTGTTTTCCGGCGAGCAGCGCGCGCTCCACCCAATCCGCGTGCAGCATGGCGGGCAGCGGGAGGTAGATCGCCGAGATGTCGTCGTCGTCGAGTAGTCGCTGATAACCGGTCATCGCGGCACAGCCGAATTCCGCCGCGAACCGCGCGGCCTTGTTCGCGTCCCGGCTGGCAACGGCGACGAGTTCGATGTCGGGGTGGGCGAGCAAACCGGGAATCGTACGACGCTGGGCGATCTCCGCGCAGCCGAGCACTCCGAATCGCACCGGCATATCGCTCACTCCCAACGGAACACTCGCACCGAGACCAGCGTGCCGACCAACCCGATGACGGCGAGCACGATCAGAAACCTCGGTTCCGGCCAGTCACCCGCCCAGGACTCGCGAAAGCCCGACATCGCCGCGCCGAGCGGGGTGAACTCCCCGATCCGCCGGATCGCCTCTGGCATGTCCTCGAGCGGTACGAAACCGCCGCCGAAGAACAGGCTGGGGAACAGCAGCGAGAGGCCCGCGGCCGTTGCCGTCCTGGCGTTCGGCGCGAGCGCCGCGACCAGCAGGCCGATCGAGAACAGCGCCCAGGCGCTGAGCACGAAGGTGAGCGTGAACGCGGCGACCTGCGCGGGCGGATCCATCTGGTAGGCGAACCGAGCGACGGCGATCACCACGACGGTGGCGACCACCGAGGTGACGAAGTTGACCACCAACTGCGCGACCAGCACCCGGGACGGATGCGCCGGGCTGGCCGAGAGCCGACGCAGGATGCCCTTTTCCCGGTAGGTGGCCAGGTTGGTCGGTAACAAGTTCAGTGCGATCATGACCAGCGCCATCGACATGGCGATGGCCGGTACGTAGATCTTCAACGAGTCCCGGTCGGCCTGATCGACTGCCTGCTTGGTGGTGATGAAATTGAAGATCACCAGCAGGACAACGGGAAGCGCGATGATGAAAAACAGGGCGGTCGGGTCGCGCAGCATCAGCTTCGACTCGACGACAACCAGTTTCGAACGTCCTGGCATGAGGGTTCCTGCGCTCTCGGACTAGGGGTCAGATGATCTTGCGACCGGTCAGGGCGACAAACGCGTCGTCCAGGCTCGGCTGTTCCAGTTGGACATCGGTCACGACGATCTCGTTCGCGGCGAGCGTGGCGATCACCGAGTAGACGAAGTTCCCGGCGCCGATCACCTCCACCTGCGCGCTGTGCCGGGAGATCGACTTCACCTCGGGTAGCGCGGTGAGCAGCTCTTCGCTCCACGGCGTTGTCGAGCGGAAGCGCAGTCGGTGGCCCACCGACACCGCCTGGATCAGCCCGGCGGGGCTGTCGATCGCGACCACTTTGCCCGCGTCGATCACCGCGAGCCGGTCGCACAGGCGCTCGGCCTCGTCCATGAAGTGCGTGACGAGCAGCACCGTCACGTCCCGGTCCCTGATCTGCTCGACCAGTTCCCAGGTGTCGCGGCGTGCCTGCGGGTCGAGTGCGGCGGTCAGTTCGTCGAAGATGACGATCTCCGGCCGGCCGACCAGCGCGAGCACGATGGAGACCCGCTGCTTCTGTCCGCCGGACAGCTTGCCGAAGTAGGCGTCGCGTTTGTCGGCCAGACCCCAGTCCTCGATCAACTGGCGCCAATCAGCGGGCTGGTCGTAGAACGAGGCATACATGTCAAGGGCTTCCCACACCTTGATCCGGTCCGGCAGCTCGCTGGCCTGCAACTGGACGCCGATCTTCTGCCGCAGGGCGTCCTTGTCCCGGAGCGGATCGAGCCCGAGCACGCTGATCCGGCCGCTGTCGGCCCGGCGCAGTCCCTCGATGCACTCGACGGTGGTGGTCTTGCCCGCGCCGTTCGGGCCGAGGATGCCGAAGATCTCGCCGCGTTCCACGCTCAACGAAACGCCGTCGACGGCCTGTTTCTCCCCGTACCTCTTGCGCAGGTCGCTTACTTCGATGATGGGCATGGCCCGTTGCCTCCTTCGGCTGTCGAGTGTTTCCGGTCGCTGGTCAGACATGGTCGGAGAGCCACTGTTCGATCACGGCGCCGGTCGGCCCGCAGTGCTCCTCCATGATCGAGAAGTGGTTTCCGGTGATGTCGACGGTGTCGTGCGGGAACGGCCACGACGACCGCCAATCCGGAGCATCCGTATCCGCGGTGGCGCCGGACGGTGCGCCCGACAGCGGCTCGGTTGCCCGCACCAGCAGCGTCGGTGCCTCGGTGCGGCCCGGCGTCCAGTCGCCGAACAGGCGGAAATACCAGCCCATCGCCGACATCCGCTCGGTGTCGCCCGCCTCGAATTGCCCACCGCGATCGACCATTCCGTCCATCAGGGCGAGACCGAACCGACTCACGAAATCGCCGCCGGGCAGGTAGGTGTCCACCAGGACCACCGCGGCCGGACCGGCGCCTCGCCGCTCCAGTTCCTGGGCCACCGCGTTGGCGAACCACCCACCGGCCGAGGAGCCGAGCAGCACGACCGGATCGTCGCCGGTCTGCGCGAGCACGGTGTCTGCCTGCAACGCCACCGCGGCGGTAACCGTCTCGGGCAGGCTCTGTCCATCGGTGAATCCGGCGAGTGGTAGCCCGGAAACCGTGCGCACACCGCGGAATACCGTCGCGAAGCGGGCGTACTGATGGATGCCCGAGATGGCGACGCAGGACGCGATGCACACCAGGTGCGCCTTGCCCGCCGGGCCGCGCGCCAGCCGCACCAGCTTCGGCGCACCGAGCGCGGTGGCGGGGTCGTCGAAGGTGTGCCGCAATCGGGCGGCGCTGGAGAGCAGTTCGAGTCCGGCTTGCCATTTGCCGGTCTGGAACGCGGTGACGAACAGTGAGCCCAACGTCTCCCCTGTGGTCTGCGCCGCCGCCGTCGGCTCCGCGGGACCGTCGGCGGCGCGCTGCAACTCACCGCGCAGGTGTTTGGCGACCGCCGCGGGCGTCGCGTGGTCGAACACCAAGGTGGCGGGCAGCCGCAATCCGGTCGCCGATCCGAGCCGGTTGCGCAGTTCGACCGCGGTCAGCGAATCGAATCCGGCGTCGACGAACTCGTCGTCGGGTCCCACCTCGTCCGGGCCCGCGTGTCCGAGGACCACCGCGACGTGCGTGCGCACCAGATCCACCAGCAGTGGCTGCTGCTCGGACTCGGTGAGCGCCAGCACGCGCTGCCGGAACGACGGTGCCGCTGTCGCGTTGTCGCCGCGCGTGATTCGCCGGACCGGGCGTAATAGCCCGGTGAGCATCGGGGGCAGTCCGCTCGGGTCCTTGCCCGTCAGATCCAGTTTGATCGGCAACAGGACCGGCTCGTCGAGAGTGAGCGCGGTGTCGAACAGGGCGAGTCCGTGCTCGACGGTCAGCGAGGTGACGCCCGCACGGCGCATTCGTGCCGTGTCGGCGTCGTCGAGATGGCTGGTCATCTCACCGCGCTCGGCCCACGGACCCCAGGCCAGGGCGGTCGCCCTGACATCGCGAGCGCGCAGCCAGTGCGCGAAGCCGTCCAGGAACGCGTTGGCGGTCGCGTAGCTCGCCTGCCCGGCCGCGCCGAGGGTCGCCGCACCGGAGGAGAACAGGACGAACGTGGTGAGCGGTGTATCCCGGGTCAGCTCATAGAGATTGCGGGCCGCGTCCACTTTGGCGCGCAGCACCGGGGCGAACCGCTCCGGCGTCAGGTCCGCCAGCATGCCGTCGTCGATCACGCCCGCGCAGTGGATCACCGCTGTGACCGGATGTTCGGCCAGGACCGTGGCGAGCTGGGCGCGGTCGGCCGCATCGCAGGCCAGCAAGACCGGGCGCGCCCCGAGCTGCGAAAGTTCTTGCTGCAGCACTTCATCGGCGCCCCGGCGACTGATCAGGACCAGGTCGCGCACCCCGTGCGCGACGACGAGGTGCTTGGCGACGAGCTTGCCGAGCAGGCCGGTGCCGCCGGTGATCAGCACGGGGCCATGACCCCATTCGCTCGGTGTTCGGGGCGGCGTGGTCACGGTCGCGAGCCCGGGTGTGTACGCCGCCGCGCCACGTACGGCGAGCTGTGCGGCTTCGACGGCGAACGCCCGTGCGAGTTCGGTGGGTGCGTCGGCGTCGCGGTCCACCAGCAGGAATCGGCCCGGGTGCTCGGCCTGTGCGGCGCGCACCAAGCCCCAGACCGCGGCGCCTTCGAGATCGTCGATGACGTCGCCGGGGCCGGCAACGACCGCGCCGCGCGTCACGAAAGCCATTCTGGCCGTGCCGAATCGGTCGGTCGCCAGCCATTCCTGCATGAGAGCGAGCACGCGTGGGACCAGGTCGGGACCAGTGCAGGCGACCGCGAGGACATCCGGCGCGGGCGAGCCGGAGTCGATCATCGCGGCGAGCGCGGCGAGATCGACATAGGACTCGATGTCGTCCGGGAAGCCGGTCGCGTCGTCGTCGAGCACGGCGAGCCGGGCGACGGCGGCGTCCGGTAGCGGCAAGGACTTCCACTCGACCCGGTAGAGATCCGGCACGAGCGTCGGTCGTTGCGTCGCGTCACCGATCGGGCGCAACACCAGCGATCCGATCGTGGCGACCGGCTGCCCCGCCGCGTCGCCGAGCGCGACGGTGACACCATCGGCGCCCGAGGACATCCGCACCCGCAGCGCCGTCGCGTGCCTGGCATGTACGGTGACGCCGGTCCAGGAGAAGGGCAGCATTCCCGCCGCCATCCCCGGGAACTCGGTCAGCGCGAGAATATGCAGCGACGCGTCGAGCAGGGCCGGGTGCAACACGAAGCGGCGGGCATCCGCGTGCTGGGCGCGCGGCAGGCTTACCTCCGCGTAGACGTCGTCACCGAGGCGCCACGCACGCATCAGCCCCTGGAAGGCCGGACCGTAGGCGAAGCCGCCCTCGGCGAGGCGCTCGGACAGCCCTTCGGTTTCCAGTTCGTGCGCTCCGGCCGGTGGCCAGGCCGGGGGCGCGAAATCGACGTCGTCCGGTTCCGGATGCAGCCGACCGCTCGCATGCCTGGTCCACGGCTGATCGTCGAGTCGTGAGTGCACGGTGACGGGGTGCCCGCCGTCGTCGTCGGGTGCTCCGACCACCACCCGCAGCGCCACCGTGCCGCGCTCGGGCAGGATCAGTGGCGCTTCCAGGGTGAGTTCGTCGGCGCCCGCGCAGCCGACCTGCTCCGCCGCGTACAGCGCCAGTTCGAGGAAGGCGGCGCCGGGGAACAGCACCACGCCGCGCACAGCGTGATCGGCCAGCCATGGTGCGGTGGCGAGTGATATCCGGCCGCTGAGGACCAGCCCGTCGGAGTCGGGCAGGGTCACCGCCGCGGCGAGCAACGGGTGGTCCGCGGATTCCAGCCCCGCGGCGGCGAGATCACGGCGCGGTGGCGTGTCGAGCCAGTAGCGTTCGTATTGGAAGGCGTACGTGGGCAATTCGGTTCGGCGGGCGCCAGAAAACACTGCTGCCCAGTCGATTCGGACGCCATCGACGTGGAGCTGGGCCACGGCCGCGGTGACCGACTCAGGCTCCGGGCGTCCTCGGCGCAGCATGGGGATCGCGGTGCCGTTTGTCACCAGACCGGACAACACTGGACCTGGACCAGCTTCTACGAACCGGGAAACACCCTGCTCCACAAGGAAAGTCAAACCCGCACCGAAACGCACCGGTTCGCGAACCTGACGCACCCAATACTTCGGCGACGTCAGATCCGCATCGACCGAACCCGTCAGGTTCGACACAACCGGCATCGTCGGATCGGAATAGGAGACACCGGCGAGCACCTGCTCGAATTCAGCCAGCATCGGCTCCATCCGCACCGAATGAAACGCGTGCGAAACCGCCAGACGCTTGACCCGAGAACCGGATTCAGCCATCCGCGCGGCGAACGCAAGCACCGCCACCTCATCACCGGACACCACCACCGACCGCGGACCGTTCACCGCCGCGATCTCCACACCAACGACCGATGAAGCCGCCACCTCAGCCTCAGACGCCTCGACCGCCACCATCGCCCCGCCACCGGCGAGACCCTGCATCAACCGACCACGCGCGGTAACGACCCGCACCGCATCGGCCAGTGACCACACCCCCGCCACATGCGCCGCAGCCAACTCCCCCACCGAATGTCCGATCAGATAGTCGGCTCGCACACCCCATGACTCGAGCAGTCTGAACAGAGCCACCTCGATCGCGAACAAACCCACCTGCGCGAATTCCGTTCGCCCCAGGACAGATTCGTCGTCACCCCACAGCACCTCACGCAAAGGCATATCCGCCTGCGCCAGTACCGCATCGAAAGCGGCCGCGAACACGGGGAACTGCGGGTACAGCTCCCGCCCCATCCCCAACCGCTGCGCACCCTGCCCTGGGAACAGGATCGCAGTCTTGCCACCGGACCGTGCTACTCCCCTGAATACGCCGACGGCTTCCTCGTCGTCGCTCAGTGCCCGCAGGCCGGCGAGCAGACCGGTTCTTGTGCCACCGAGCACCGCGGCGCGATGTTCGAACGCGGAACGTGTTGTGGCCAGAGCTAATCCGATATCGGCACTGTCTACGCTCTCGCGCTTCTCCACGAACGACAGCAACCGGGTGGCTTGGCCGCGCAGCGCCGCCGGAGTGCGCGCGGACAACACCCACGCCACCGCCGCCGAGTCGACCGGACCGACCGGCTCGAGCGCTTCTCCCGGTTCCGCTTCGACCACGATCAGATGCGCGTTCGTCCCGCTCACCCCGAAGGCCGAGATCGCGCCGCGGCGAACCCCTTCGGTGGACCATTCCGCGTTGTCGGTGAGCAATTCGACTGCGCCGGTGGACCAATCCACCTTGGTGGAGGAGATCTCCGAATGCAGCGTCCTTGGCAGCACTCGATTGCGCAACGCCATGACCATCTTGATCAGACCGGCAATGCCCGCAGCCGCCTGGGTATGACCGATGTTCGACTTCACCGTGCCCAACCGCACCGGACGATCCGCCGGGCGGTCCTGACCATAGGTCGCCAGGATCGCCTGCGCCTCGATCGGGTCACCCAGTGTTGTTCCGGTGCCGTGCGCTTCGACCAGGTCCACCGCGGTCGTCGCGAGCCCGGCCGCGGCCAGCGCCTGTCGGATCACCCGCTGCTGCGACGGACCGTTCGGCGCGGTCAGACCGTTGGACGCGCCGTCCTGATTCACCGCCGAACCCGCGAGCACCGCGAGCACCTCATGACCATTGCGTCGTGCGTCGGACAACCGCTCGAGCACGACGATGCCCGCGCCCTCACCGAACCCGGTGCCGTCGGCGGCGTCGCTGAACGCCTTGCACCGGCCGTCGGCCGCGAGGCCGCCCTGCCTGGCGAATTCGGTGAACAGACCAGGCGTCGCCATCACCGTGACGCCGCCCGCCAAGGCGAGCGTGCATTCACCGCTGCGCAGCGCCTGCGCCGCCAAGTGAACCGCGACCAACGACGAGGAGCACGCTGTGTCCACTGTCAGGGCGGGACCTTCCAGCCCGAGGGTGTAGGCGAGCCGTCCCGAGAGCACGCTCGCGGAGTTGCCGGTACCGAGGTGGGCTTCGATGTCGGCAGGCGGTTCCGTAATCCGCGCGGCGTAGTCCTGTGCCATCACACCGGCGAAGACACCGGTTCGGGATCCCTTGAGCGAGAGCGGATCTATCCCGGCGCGCTCAACTGCCTCCCAGGCGATCTCCAGCCACAGCCGCTGCTGCGGATCCATCGCCAGCGCCTCGCGCGGCGAGATCCGGAAGAAGCCCGGATCGAAGTCGGCGGCCCCGGTCAGGAAACCGCCGCAACGGGCATAAGTCGTCGCCTCGTCCAGATCCCAGCCGCGATCGTCCGGGAAGTCGGCGACCGCGTCCTCGCCCGCGACGATCAAGGTCCACAGCTGCTCCGGCGTGCGCACCCCGCCGGGGTACCGGCAGGCGAGCGCGACGATCGCGATGGGCTCGTCGACCGGCCCCGCCGTCACCGCCACGGTCGCGGCCGGGGTGGTCTCGTCGAGCAAGGTGCCCAGGTGGCGGGCGGCTTCGGCGGGTGTCGGGTAGTCGAAGGCCAGGCTCACCGGCAGGCGCGCGCCCACAGCGGCGGACAGCCGGTTGCGCAGTTCGACTCCGGTGAGCGAGTCGAGACCGAATTCACGGAACGGGCGGTCGAGATCGACCGCGCTCGCGTCGGTGAAGCCGAGCACGGTCGCGGTATGCGCGGCGACCAGGTCACGCAGCGCCGTGACGCGCTCGGCGCCGCGGGATCTGATCAGCCGGTCCCGGACGCTATCGCCGAGTGGCGTGGTGCGGCGGGTGGTCGGGGGCACGAGAGCGCGGAGCAGCGGCGCGACCTCGGGCAGTTTCCGCAATGCGGTGATGTCGATCGGTGTCGCGACCAGGTCGATATCGCCGAGGTCGAGCGCGATATCGAGCAGTGCGAGACCGTGTTCGGTGGCCAGTTCGGCCAGACCGCCGCGCGCCATCCGGCGCAGATCCGCGTCGCTCATCCGCGCGGTCAGCTCGCTGCGCTCGGCCCACAGGCCCCAGGCGATCGACTGGGCGGGCAGCCCCCGCGCTCGCCGGTATCCGGCCAGCGCGTCGAGCGCGGAGTTGGCCGCGGCGTAGTTGGCCTGTCCCGCGCTGCCGAAAGTGCCCGCGCCCGAGGAGTACAGCACGAACGCCGCCAGATCCAGCTCCGCCGTCAGCTCGTGCAGATGCCACGCGGCGTCCACCTTCGGCCGTAGCACCGTCGCGATCCGCTCGGGTGTGAGTGCGGCGAGCATGCCGTCGTCCAAGACGCCCGCGGTATGGAAGACGGCGGTCAGTGGCCGTTCGGCCGCGATGGCGCCGAGCAGCTCCGCCACGGCGCCCCGATCAGCGACATCGCATGCGGCGATGGATACTTCGGCGCCGAGGGCACTCAACTCGTCCCGCAATTCCACCGCGCCCGCCGCGGTCGGACCACGCCGACCGGCGAGCACCAGATGACGAACACCGTGCCTGCGCACCAGCCAACGTGCGAGCACCACCCCGAGGCGCCCGGTTCCGCCGGTGATGAGCACCGTGCCGTCGGGGTCGATCCGGCCGGTTACGCCGACCCCACCTTTCCCGCCGCCCCGCTCGGTCGGACCGACCCGCTCGGTCGGACCGAGCAACTCCGCTCGATCGTTCGGACCCACTCCGGACAGACCTGCGCCGCCACGGGCGGCCCGCTGTTGCTGAAGCAGTTCATTCGGACTGACCCGGTCGACGGGAGGTTCGGCGGTGAGCCGGGCCAAGCGCGGTGTCGATGCCATTCCGCGGCGGAGCAGGAGTTCGGGCTCGCCGGTGGCGATGGCGTGAGGCAGCGCGGCGGTGGATTCGGCGCAATCGTCGGTGTCGATCAGGATCAGACGGTCGGGGTGTTCGGCGCGGGCCGACCGGACCAGCCCCCACACCGCGGCACCCGCGAAATTCGATGCTTCGGGGCCCATTGCCGCGTACGTGGTGATCACGAGAGGGGTTTCGTCGGTGGCGAGGTGCGTTTGGATCGCGGCAAGTGTGTCGACCACGGCGTCATGCACCGCACTCGGGTCGGTCCCGCCTGCCGCGGCGTACACGGCGAAGGCCGGGGCCGCATCCCTCGGCAGCGCGTGGGGTTGCCAGTCGACGGTGAACAGCGAGTTGTGGTGCTCCGGTGCGGCCGAGCGCATCGGCCGCACGCGCAGCGCCGCGACGGTGGCGACCGGGCGACCGTCCGGGTCGGCCAGGTCGAGCGCCAACGTCTCGTCCGCGGTGGAGCGCAGTCGGACGCGGACAGCGCGAGCCCCGGTCGCGTGCACGGTGACGCCGGTCCACGAGAACGGCAGCGAACCCGCTGCGACACCGGGGAATTCACCGAAAGCCGTGGCGTGCAGGCAGGCGTCGAGCAGGGCGGGGTGCAGGCCGAAGCGGTCGGGTTCGACCGGAAGTCGGACCTCGGCGAACACCTCGGCGCCGCGGCGCCAGCCGCTCACGAGCCCCTGGAACACCGGACCGTAGTCGATGCCGGCGTCGGCGAGTCGGTCGTAGAGGTCACCCACCTCGTACGGTTCGGCGGCGGCGGGCGGCCACTGTGTCGCCCAGTCGAACGAATCCGCCGGTCGCGGTTCGGCCAGGATGCCTTTGGCGTGGGTGGTCCACGGCTCGTCCCAGGCGGTTTCGGTATCCGGCGTCGACGAGATGACGACCGTGCGCGCGCCGGTCTCGTCGGCGGCACCGACCGCCACCTGGAGCAACACGGCCCCGTGCTCGGCCAGCCGCAGCGGCGTGTGCAGGGTCAGCTCGACCAGTCCGGCGCAACCGACCTGCTCGCCCGCGTAGGTGGCGAGTTCGACGAAGCCGGTGCCGGGGAACAGGATCGTCCCGGCCACCGCGTGCTCGGCCAGCCACGGCTGGGTCGGCACGGACAGCTTCGCGGTGCACAGCAATCCCTCGGTGTCCGCCAGCGTGACGCAGGCCGACAGCAGTGGATGGTCCGCCGGGCGCACACCGGCCGCGGTCAGGTCACCGGGCCCCGTGGACGCCTCGAGCCAGAACCTGCGCCGCTGGAACGGATACGTCGGCAGATCGACATGGACCGAGTGTCGACCGGGAAACACCGCGTCCCAGTCCGGGGTCGCGCCGTGCGCCACCGCCTCGGCCAGGGCGAGCATGATCCGGCGAACGCCACCCTCTTCGCGACGCAGGGTGCCGACCGTGCCCACCGAAAGGCCCATCTCCTCAGCGGTTTCCAGCACCGCGGTCGAGAGCAGCGGATGCGGGTTCACCTCGATGAAGAGGTCGTGCTCCGCGCCGAGCAGGGCGCGGGTGGCATGGCCGAACTCGACGGGTTCGCGCATATTGCGGTACCAGTACTCGGTGTCCATGGTCGTCGTGTCGAGCAGGTCACCGGTGACGGTCGAGTACAGCGGAATTCGAGCGGCGCGCGGCGTGACCGGTGCGAGATCGGTGAGCAGTCGAGTGCGCAGCACATCGACCTGAGGTGAGTGCCCCGCGGTGTCGACACCGGGGATACGTCGGGCCTTGATTCCCTCCTCGATCAGCTCGGCGGCGAGTGCGTCCAGCGCCGCCGGGTCGCCGGAGACCACGACCGACACCGGCGAGTTCACCGCGGCGACGGACAGGGTGTCGGGCAGGCGGGGCGCGATCACGGATGCCGCGGCGGTCACCGCGAGCATGCCGCCCTTGCCGCGCAGCTCCCACCACGCCTGACTGCGCAGCGCGACCACCCTGGCCGCGTCCTCGAGCGACAGCGCGCCGCACACGTAGGCGGCGGCGATCTCACCCTGGGAGTGACCGATCACCGCGGCGGGCGTCACGCCGTAGGAGCGCCACAACGCGGCGAGCGACACCATCACGGTGAACAGGGTCGCCTGCACCACGTCCACGCGCGCCAGATCCGGTGCACCCGGTGTGCCGCGCAGAACGTCGAGCACCGACCAGGTGGTGAACGGCCGCAGCGCCGCATCGCAAGCCGCGACCTCGTCGGCGAAAACAGGTGCTTCCGTGAGCAATTCGCGGCCCATGTCGATCCACTGCGAGCCCTGACCGGGAAAGACGAACACGACCTTGCCCGTCCCGGTGGCATGCGCTCGCGCCGCCGCGCCGGTGGGTTCGTCGGCGGCGACCGCGGCGAGTTCGGCGGCGAATTCCGCGGGCGACCCACCGACCACGACGGCGCGATGGGCGAAGGCGGCTCGGGTCGTGGCAAGCGCGTATCCCACGCTCGCCGGATCGGTCTCGTCATCGACCGCGGCCAGCAGCGAGCGCGCCGCCGCTCGCAGATCGGCCTCGGTGCGGCCGGTGAGCAGCCACGGCAGCGGCCCCGGAACCGGTTGCGGCGCCACTGTTTCCAGAGCCGGTGCTTGTTCGAGCAGCACGTGCGCGTTCGTACCACTGATGCCGAACGAGGACACCGCCGCCCGACGCGGGCGGTCTTCCTGCGGCCAGGGGCGGGCCTGCACCAGCGGCGCGACCGCGCCCGAGGACCAGTCCACCTGGGTGGACGGTGTGTCGATGTGCAGGCTCTTGGGCATGAGTCCGTGCCGGATCGCCTGGACCATCTTCAGCACGCCGCCGACACCTGCCGCGGCCTGGGTGTGCCCGATATTCGATTTCAGCGACCCCAGCCACAGCGGCCGATCGGCGGGCCTGCCCTGGCCATAGGTGGCCAGCAGCGCCCCGGCCTCGATCGGATCACCCAGCGTGGTTCCGGTACCGTGCGCCTCGACCAGGTCGATATCGGCCGCCGTCAGCCCGGCACTGTCGAGCGCCCGCCGGATCACCCGCTGCTGCGCGGGCCCGTTGGGCGCGGTCAGACCACTGCTCGCGCCGTCCTGGTTGATGGCCGAACCCCGGATGACCGCGAGCACGGGGTGACCGAGTCGCTGCGCGTCCGAGAGCCGCTCCAGCAGCAGCACCGCCACGCCCTCACCCCAGCCGGTGCCGTCCGCCTCGGCCGAGAAGGCCTTGCATCTGCCGTCCGCGGCGAGTGCGCCCTGACTGGTCAGCTCGATGAAGGCCTCGGGGGAGGTCATCAGCGTCGCGCCGCCCGCCAGCGCGAACGAACTCTCCCCCTGGCGCAGCGACTGGCAGGCCAGATGCAGTGCGACCAGGGACGACGAGCACGCGGTGTCGACGGTGACCGCGGGCCCCTCCAAGCCGAAGGTGTAGGCGATACGACCCGAGGCGATACTGCCCGCGCTCCCGTTGCCGAGATAGGCGGCGAGTTCCTCGGGCACCTGCGCCACCCGGCCGGAGTAGTCCTGATACATGATGCCCAGAAACGTGCCGGTTCGGCTGCCGCGCAGAGAGATCGGATCGATCCCAGCACGTTCGAACGCCTCCCAGCACACCTCGAGCAGCAAGCGCTGCTGCGGGTCCATGGCGAGTGCCTCGCGCGGCGAGATACCGAAGAACTCGGGGTCGAAATCGGCGATGTCGCTGACGAATCCGCCCTCGCCCGCCCGCAACCGGGTGCGATCCCACCCGCGATCGGGCGGAAACGGCGAGATGCCGTCCACGCCGTCGGCAACGAGCTGCCACAGCTGCTCCGGTGATGCGACACCGCCCGGATACCGGCAGCTCATGGCGGTGATCGCGATGGGCTCGCGCGCCTTGGCCTCGGACTCCTGCAACCGCTGGCGGGTGCGGTGCAGATCCGCGGTCACCCGCTTCAGATAGTCGCGGAGTTTGGTCTCGGTCACTGTGCTGTCGGACTGCGCCACGGCGCCACCTCCGGTAGAAGCCCTCGTCGTGGCGTAGTCAGACCACGCCGAGGTCGTTGTCGATGAAGTCGAAGATCTCGGCGTCGTCGGCCGTGTCGATTCGTTCGGGCACGCCGGATGACGGCCCGTCCAATTGGGCGAGCAGGTTCCGCAGGCGGGTCGCGAGCACGGCGCGGTCGCGCTCCCCCAGCTCGCCCGCAAGCAGCGCCGCCTCCCAGTCCGCCACCCCGGATATCTCGGCCGGTGCGTCGAAGGCGAACTGCTCGCGCAGGTACCCGGCCATCGCCACCGGTGTCGGGTAGTCGAAGAGCAGGGTCGCTGGCAATCGCAATCCGGTGGCGGCAGCCAGGCCGTTGCGCAGTTCCACCGCGGTGAGCGAGTCGAAACCGAGGTCGAGCAGACCACGGTCCGGCTCGATCCGGCTGAGGTCGCCGTGGCCGAGCACCAGACCGGCCTGTCTGCGCACCACGCCGAGCAGCACCCGGGTCTGTTCGGCCTCGTCGCGTCCGGCGAGGTCGCGGCGCAGCGTGTCCACGGCGTCCGCGCCGCCGCTTGCTGCCTGTCCGCGAACCCGGTTCGACCCGATCAGATCGCGCAGCAGCACGGGCGCACGATCCGGATGCCGACGCAGTGCGGCCAGGTCCAGGCGGGTCGGGACGAGGACGGGTTCGTCCGAGCCGGTCGCCGCGTCGAACATGGCCAGTCCTTCGGCGGCCGAGAACGCCACGATGCCCGCGCGGCCGATCCGTCGCAGATCGGCGTCGTCGAGCTTGCCGGTCATCCCGCTGCGCTCGGCCCACAGCCCCCAGGCCAGCGACTGCCCCGCCAGCCCCCGATCCCGCCGGTACTGGGCGAAGGCGTCGAGGAAGGCGTTGGCCGCGGCGTAATTCGCTTGGCCCATACCGCCGAACGTCCCGGCCAGCGACGAGTACAGCACGAATGCGCTCAGGTTCAGCTCACGGGTGTGCTGGTGCAGATGCAGCACCGCGTCGAGTTTCGGGCGCAGAACCTGATCGAGGCGGTCCTCGGTGAGTTCCTCCACCACGCCGTCGGCCAGCACGCCCGCGGTGTGCACCACGGCGGTGAGCGGATGCTCGGTGGGGATGTCGGCGATCAGGGCAGCCACCGCGGCACTGTCGGTGATATCGCATGCGACGAACCGGGCGTCCACCCCGAGGTCGGTGAGGTCGGCGACCAGTTCGGCGGCGCCGGGGGCGGAAAGCCCACGGCGACCGACCAATACGAGATGGCGGACCCCGTGCGTCCGAGCGAGATGGCGAGCGACCCGACTACCGAGGGTTCCGGTGGCACCGGTGACGAGCACCGTCCCGTCCGGATCCCAGCCGCCGGTGCGCTCGGTCGCCGGCACACGCACGAGCCGGGCGACCAGCGCGTCGCCACGGCGCACCGCGACGTGCGGTTCGTCGGCCACCGCGGCGGCGCGCACCGCCACGGCCGACTGCTCCCGATCATCGACATCGACCAGGACGAATCGACCGGGGTTCTCGGTCTGCGCACCCCGGACCAGCCCCCAGACCGCGGCATTGGCCAGGTCGGGCGCCGCCTCGTCGGACAGCGCTACGCCGTTGTTGGTGACGAATACCAGGGTGGCCGCGGCGAATCGCGGGTCGGTGAGCCAGATCCTGACCAGTTCGAGCGCGCGGTGCAGCGCCGAGCGCACCGCCGCGGGCGCTTCGTCCAGGCTCGGGCGACCGGCCGGGAAGTACACCTGAACGATCTCGGGCGCTCGATCGGCCGGATCGAGGGCGGCGTAGTCCGGTATCTCGGCAGCGGCCGGTTCGGCGAAATCGGCAGCGCGCCAATCGAGTCGGTACAGCGAGTCGCCGGAACCGGCCGCGATCGCGGCCGGACGCAGCGAGAGCGCGGCGATGGCGCCGACCGGATGGCCGGTCTGGTCGGCGAGGTCGACCCGGGCCGTGTTCGCGCCGTCGGTGGTCAGCCGGACGCGCAGCGCCGACATGCCGGACAGGTTCAGCGTGTAGCCCTGCCAGGCGAACGGCATGCCCAACTGCTCGAGAGGCGCGAACCCGATGATCTGGCAGGCCGCGTCGAGCAGCGCCGGGTGCAGGCCGAACCGGCGAGCGTCGGCCTGGAGCGCGACGGGCAGCGCGACTTCGGCGTAGACCGCGTCCTCCGTGCGCCATACCGCGCGCAGACCCTGGAACGCTGGCCCGTAGGCGAATCCGGTGTCGTCCAAGTCGTAGATATCGGAGAGATCCATCGACTGCGCCCCTGTCGGCGGCCAGTCGGTCAGCTCCACGAGTCCCGTGCGGTCGCCTCTGTCGGCCAGGGTGCCGAGCGCATGGCAGGTCCATTCGTCGCTGTGCTCGGGCCGACTGTGCACGGCGACCGAGCGGACCCCGGTCTCGGTGGCCTCGCCGACGGTGACGTGCAGCACCACCGCATCGCGCTCCGGCAGCGGCAGCGGGGCCTGCATGGTCAGTTCATCGACGAGATCGCAGCCCACCTGCGCACCCGCGGCCGCGGCCAGTTCGAGCAGTGCGGCGCCGGGGAACAGCGGCGCCGCGGCGAACCGGTGATCGACGAGCCACGGATGGGTGCGCAGCGAAATCCGGCTGGTCAGAACGCAACCGCCGGTACCGGGCATCGACAGCGACGCGCCGAGCAGGGGGTGCTCGGTGGTGCGCAGGCCCACGGCGGCGGCATTCGACACCTCGGGTGCGTCCAGCCAGTAACGCTGGTGCTGGAATGCGTAGGTGGGCAGGTCGACGCGGCGCGCGCCGGTGAAGACCGCGGACCAGTCGACCGCGCCACCGTCCACGTGCAGTTGGCCGAGCGCCGTCAGTACCGCGTCGACCTCGGGGCGATCCGCGCGCAGCGTGGGTATCGCCTTGCCGGTATCGACCAATCCGGACAGCGCAGCGCCGGGTCCCACCTCCACGAATCGGGAAACCCCCTGTTCCACCAGGAAACTCAAACCCGCACCGAAACGCACCGAATCGCGAACCTGACGCACCCAATACTTCGGCGATGTCAGATCCGCGTCGACCGAACCCGTCAGGTTCGACACCACGGGCATCGTCGGGTCGGAATAGGAGACACCGGTCAGCACCTGCTCGAACTCGGCCAGCATCGGTTCCATCCGCCGTGAATGGAACGCATGCGACACCGCCAAACGCTTTACCCGAGAACCCGATTCAGCCATCCGCGCCGCGAACGCGACCACCGCGTCCTCATCACCGGACACCACCATCGACCGCGGCCCGTTCACCGCCGCTATCTCCACACCTGCGGGCAGAGCAGCGACCACTTCGGTTTCGGATGCCTCGATCGCCACCATCGCTCCACCACCGGCGAGACCCTGCATCAACCGACCACGCGCGGTGACGACCCGCACCGCATCAGCCAACGACCACACACCCGCCACATGAGCAGCGGCCAACTCCCCCACCGAATGCCCGATCAGGAAATCAGCCCGCACACCCCAGGACTCCAACAACCTGAACAACGCCACCTCGACCGCGAACAAACCCACCTGCGCGAATTCCGTTCGCTCCAGGACAGATTCGTCCTCACCCCACAACACCCCACGCAAAGGCATATCCGCCTGCGCGAGTACCGCATCGAACGCCGCCGCGAACACCGGGAACTGCGCGTACAACTCCCGACCCATCCCTAACCGCTGCGCACCCTGCCCGGGAAACAACACCGCCGTCTTACCGTTCATCCGAGCTGCGCCCGACAACGGCGTCTGCCCCGCCGCCAGCTCCGCGAGCCCGTTGCGCAAGGTCGCGACGTCACCGCCGACCAGCACCGCGCGATGCTCGAACGCCGAACGACCGGTGGCGAGCGAGAAGCCCACGTCGGTGATGTCCAGTGCCGTCGACTCGTCCACGAAGGCCAGCAGGCGCGCGGCCTGTGCGCGTAGCGCCGCTGGGTCGCGGGCCGAGAGCGTCCACGGCACCGGCGACAACCGCGCACCGGATTCGGTGACCGCACCGGGCTCCGCCTCCGCGACGATGACGTGCGCGTTCGTGCCGCTCACGCCGAACGAGGAGATACCGGCCCGGCGCGGGCCCGCGGCCGCCCAGGAGACGTTGTCGGTGAGCAGTGCGAGGGTTCCGGCGGTCCAGTCCACGTCCGGCGAGGGAGTGTCAGCGTGCAATGTCCTGGGCAGCAATTGGTTTCGGATCGCCATGACCGACTTGATCACTCCGGCGATACCCGCCGCCGCCTGCGTATGACCGATATTCGACTTCACCGTGCCCAACCGCACCGGACGATCCGCCGGGCGGTCCTGACCATAGGTCGCCAGGATCGCCTGCGCCTCGATCGGGTCACCCAGTGTTGTTCCGGTGCCGTGCGCCTCGACCAGATCCACCTGCGCGGCAGTCAGATTCGCATTGGCCAGGGCCTGCCGGATCACCCGCTGCTGCGACGGACCGTTCGGCGCGGTCAAACCATTGGAGGCACCATCCTGATTCACCGCCGAACCCGCCACCACCGCGAGCACCTCATGGCCATTGCGCCGTGCGTCGGACAACCGCTCCAGCAGCACGAGGCCGACGCCCTCGCCCCAGCCCGCGCCGTCCGCGCCCGCACCGAACGCCTTGCACCGGCCGTCCTCGGCGAGCAGTCGCTGTCTGCTGAACTCGACGAAGGTGTCCATGGTTGACATCACCACCACGCCACCCGCGAGCGCGAGCGAACTCTCCCCGTTGCGCAGCGACTGCGCGGCGAGGTGCAGCGCGACCAGCGACGACGAGCACGCGGTGTCCACCGTGACCGCGGGTCCCTCGAAACCGAACGTGTACGACACCCGGCCGGATGCGACGCTGCCCGCGCTTCCGTTGATCAGGTAGCCCTCGTACTCACCGGGCGCGCCGCGCAACCGCGCGCCGTAGTCGGTGTAGCTCGCGCCGACGAAGACGCCGGTAGCGCTGCCGCGCAGCGGCATCGGATCGATACCGGCCCGCTCGAACGCCTCCCAGGCGGTTTCCAGCAGGAGCCGCTGCTGCGGATCGATGGTCAGCGCCTCGCGCGGCGAGATGCCGAAGAACGCCGGGTCGAAGTCGGCGGCCTCGTACAGAAAGGAGCCGCCGGTCGTGTAGTAGGTGCCCGGTCGGTCCGGGTCGGGGTCGAAGCGGCCGTCGATGTCCCAGTTGCGATCGGACGGGAACGGTCCCACCGCGTCGACCCCGGCGGCGACCAGATCCCACAGTTGCTCCGGGCTGCCGACTCCGCCGGGGAATCGGCAGGCCATCGCGACGATCGCGATCGGATCGTCGGACACGTCGACGTGTCCGACGACGGTGTGCCCGACGCTCGGGCCGTCGCCGAATTCGGTGAGCAGTTGCTCGGTCAGTTCCGCTGCGGTCGGGTAGTCGAATACGAGCGTGACCGGCAGTCGTAGGCCGGTCGCGGTGACCAGCTGGTTCCGCAGGTTCACCGCGGTGAGTGAGTCGAAGCCCAGATCGCGGAACGGGCGGCGGAAGTCGATGGCGTCCGCGTCGTCGTAGCCGAGGGCGTCGGCGACCGCAGTGCGGACCAGGGCGGTCACCGCGCGGGCCCTGGCTGTGGCATCGAGCGCGGCGAGCTGTCCGGTGGGTGAATCCTGCTGCACCGCAACCTGTTCGGCTTTCAGGTAGGGCAGAGCATCCGGGAGGTCGCGCAAGACGATGCCGGGGCGCACGGCGGTGACGGTGCGCACCAGTCGATCCCACGCGATGTTCGCCACCGCCGAACACGTCTCGCCGAGATCGAGCGCCCGTTGCAGCGCGGCGATCGCGAGGTCGGGGCGCATGGCCGGCACGCCGTCGGCGGCCAGTTCGGCCGCGAGTTCGGCAGTGACGCCGCCGTCGCCGCCCCACACCGCCCAGGCCACCGCGGTGGCGGGCAGGCCGCGATCGGCCCGGTAGCGGGCGAGCGCGTCCAGGTACGCGTTGGCCGCGGCGTAAGTGCCCTGGCCGGGCGAGCCGAGCACCCCACCGAAGGAGGAGAACAGCACGAACGCCGACAGATCGAGCCCGGCGGTGAGTTCGTGCAGGTGCCGGGCGCCGTCGACCTTGGACCGCACCAC
The DNA here is from genome assembly GCF_046549215.1 of Nocardia sp. A7. NCBI lineage: Bacteria > Bacillati > Actinomycetota > Actinomycetes > Mycobacteriales > Nocardiaceae > Nocardia > Nocardia sp. A7. The sequence goes on from NZ_JAJPWE010000002.1 coordinate 1,361,821, forward strand.
GCCGTCGGCGCGCTCGGGGGTCACTGCCTCGAGCACGCTGTCGTCGACCACACCGGCGGCGTGGAATACCGCGGTCAATCCGGGCAGTGCCGCGAGCAACCGCTCGAGTGCGGCCCGGTCGGCCACGTCACACGCCTCGACGGTGACCCGCGCGCCCTGTTCGGCCAGTTCCGCGCACAGCTCCGCCACGCCAGGGGTTCGCGGTCCGCGGCGCCCGGTCAGCACGACGTGCTCGGCGCCGCCCGCCACCAGCCAGCGGGCCAGATGCGCACCGAGACCACCGGTTCCGCCGGTCACCAGCACGGTTCCGCTCGGCCGCCACGGCTGCTCTGGTGTCGGCTGCGGCGTCGGCCGGACCAGGCGCCGACCGAAGATTCCGGCGGGCCGCAGCGCCACCTCGTCCTCACCGTCCAATCCGGCGAGCACCGCGACGAGTTGGTCGACGCTGCGCGGGTCCGGCGTCTCGGGCAGATCGACCAGCCCGCCCCAGCGGTGCGGATACTCCAGCGCGGCGATCCGCCCGAGCCCCCATGCCTGGGCCTGCAGCGGCCGGCGCAGCGGGTCGGCCCCGCCGACACTGACCGCCCCCGAGGTGACTGTCCACAGCGGCGCCTCCACCCGGCGGGCGCCGAGCGCGCGCAGCAACGACAGCGTGGCGACGACGCCGACCGGGAAGGCGGATCGGTCCGAGTACGGTGTGTCGTCCGTGGCGAGCAGCGACAGCACGCCCGCGATCGGCGCGGGCGCCGCGGCCAGCGCCTGCTCCAGTCGCGCTGCCAGTGGTTCGGGGTCCACCTGCGCCCGGCCGATCGAGACGGTGACGATCTCGGTGTGCCCGGCCAGCGCGGCGCCGATGCCGTGCGGGTCCTGCCCGTCCGGCAGCACCACCAGCCAGACGCCCGTGAGCGCACCGCGCCGACCGGGGGGCAGATGCCGCCAACTGATGCGGTAGCGCCAATCATCTTGGGGGGCAATCGCTGTGACGGGTGCGCGATGGTCGAGCCAGAGGTGCTCGCGCTGGAACGGATAGGTGGGCAGGTCCGTCGCGGTCGCCGGGCGACCGCCGAATACCGCGGCCCAATCCAGTGAACCCCCATGGGCATACAGCTCCGCCGCCGCACCCATGAACCGACGCAGACCGCCGACGTCCCTGGTGAGCGTGCCCATCGACACCGCCACCGCACCGGCGGACTCGAAGGTCTCGAACAGCGGGATGCGCAGCAGCGGATGCGGGCTGACCTCGATGAACTTGTCGGCACCCGCGGCGAGCAGGGCGCGGGTGGCGCTCTCGAATTCCACCGGGTCGCGCATGTTGCGGTACCAGTACCCGGCATCCATCGTGGTGGTGTCCAGCAGCTCACCGGTCACCGTGGAGTAGAACGGAATTCGCGCCGCCTGTGGGCGCACCGGGGCGAGATCGCGCAGCAGCTGCGCGCGGAGAACATCGACCTGCGGTGAATGACCGGCGGTGTCGACCCCGGGTACCCGCCGCGAGTGGATGCCCTCCGCGGTCAGTTCGGCGGCGAGTTCATCGAGCGCGAGCGGGTCACCGGACACCGCGACGGTGGACGGCGAGTTGACCGCGGCGAGCGCGAGCAGCGCATCCCAGCGTTCGAGACGCACGCGCACCTGATCGGCGGGCAGGCCGACCGAGAGCATCCCACCCTTGCCGCGCAACTCCCACCACGCGCGGCTGCGCAGCGCGACCACCCGCGCGGCATCGGCCAGCGACAGCGCACCGCACACGTAGGCGGCGGCGATCTCACCCTGCGAATGACCGACCACCCCACTCGGCCGCACGCCCACCGACTCCCACAGCGCGGCAAGGGAAACCATCACGGTGAACAGCACCGGCTGCACTACGTCGACCCGCGACAGCTCGGGCGCGCCCGGTGCGCCGGACAGCACATCGAGCACCGACCACTCGGTGAATTCCCGCAGCGCCGCATCGCAGGCCCGAGCCTGTTCGGCGAAGACCGGTGCGGTGTCGAGCAGTTCCCTGGCCATCAGCGGCCATTGCGAACCCTGCCCGGGGAACACGAAGGCGACCCGGCCGCCACCGCCGACCCGGCCGCTCACGGTATCGGCTGTAGTGCCCGCCGCCAACGCGGTCAACCCGGCGACGAAATCCGCACGGGATGCGCCGATCACCGCCGCCCGATGCTCGAAACCGGTCCTGGTGACAGCGAGCGCGTGTCCCACACCGGCCGGATCGAGTTCCGGGTTGTCGGTCACGTAGCCGAGCAGCCGCTCCGCCTGCGCGCGCAGTGCCGTCACGTTCCGGGCGGACAGTACCCACGGCACCGGTCCGGTCGAGTGCGGCGCGGGCTCCGGATTCTTTACGGGCGGCGCCTGTTCCAGGATGGCGTGCGCGTTCGTACCACTGACGCCGAACGAGGACACCGCCGCGCGCCGCGGTCGTTCGGCGTCCGGCCACGGGCGCGCTTGCCGCAGCAGTTCCACCCGCCCCGATGACCAGTCGACGTGTTCGGAGGGTTCGTCCGCATGCAATGTCCTGGGCAACACGTTGTTTCGCAACGCCTGCACCATCTTGATGACGCCTCCGACCCCGGCCGCGGTCTGGGAATGGCCGATATTGGATTTCAGCGAGCCGAGCCACAGCGGCTCCGAACGCTCCTGGCCGTAGGTGGCCAGCAGCGCCTCGGCCTCGATCGGATCGCCGAGCGCGGTGCCCGTGCCGTGCGCTTCGACCACGTCGACATCGGCGGCGCTCAACCGGGCGTTGGCCAGCGCCTGCCGGATCACCCGCTGCTGAGCCGGGCCGCTCGGCGCGCTCAGCCCGTTCGACGCGCCGTCTTGGTTGACCGCCGTGCCGCGAACGAGCGCGAGCACTCGATGGCCGTTGCGGCGCGCGACCGACAGTCGTTCCAGCAGCAGGAGTCCCACGCCCTCGGCAGGCCCCATACCGTCCGCCTCGGCGCCGAAAGCCTTGCAGCGGCCGTCCGGCGCGAGCGCACCCTGCCGACTGAATCCGACCAGCGACATCGGCGAACCGATCACCGTGACGCCACCGGCGAGAGCGAGCGTGCACTCGCCCGAGCGCAGCGCCTGGCAGGCCAGATGCAGCGCGACGAGCGAGGACGAGCACGCGGTGTCCACGGTGACCGCCGGACCTTCCAGACCGAGCGCGTAAGCGATCCTGCCGGAGATGACACTGGTCGAGATGCCGGTGACCAGGTGACCCTGCACATGCTCGGGAGCGTCCTCGATACTCGGCCCGTAGCCCTGGTACGCCGCGCCCGCGTACACGCCGACCTGCTGGCCGCGCATCGAGAGCGGGTCGATCGCGGCGCGCTCGAACGCCTCCCACGCGGTTTCCAGCAGCAGGCGCTGCTGCGGGTCCATGGCGAGCGCCTCGCGCGGCGAGATGCCGAAGAAGGCGGGATCGAATTCGGCTGCGCCGGTGAGGAATCCGCCCTGCTTGGTGCTGAGTTTGCCGTGCTTGCCCGGATCGGGGTCGTAGAGTCCGTCGACGTCCCAGCCCCGGTCCGCCGGGATGTCGGCCACCGCGTCGACCTCGGACTCGACCAGGCGCCACAGATCCTCGGGCGATTCGACACCGCCGGGGAACCGGCAGCTCATCGACACGATCGCGATCGGCTCCTGCGCGGCGGCGGTCAACTGCCGGGTCACGGTGCGCAGACGCTCGTTCTCCCGCAGCGAGGAACGCAGGGCGTCGACGATCTTGTCGCCGGATACATCCATGGGTGACTCCAACATTCAGGGACCGAAGTGGTCAGGACTCGCTCGGGAATTCGCTGCTGTCGTTGGCCATCCGGACCAGATCGGCCACGTCGAGCTCGCCGATGTGGTCGATGGTGGGCGCGGGCGCGAACTGGTCCGGTTCGGCGGACGCGAGTAGGAGCAGGGTGTCGAGCAGACCGGCCTCGTGCAGGCGCTGCGGCGACAGACCGTCGAGCATGGCCCGGAACCGGGCCTGCTCCGGGTCTACCTCGGCCGCGCTGTCCGGGAACAGTTTCGCCGCCAGGTGCTCGGCCACGGACAAGACCGTGGGATGGTCGAAGACCAGCGTGACCGACAACCGCAATCCGGTCGCCGCCGCCAGCCGGTTACGGATGTCGACCGCCGCGAGGGAGTCGAAACCGAGTTCGCGCAGCGCCCTGGTGGCATCGACCGCCTCGGCCGTCGCGTGCCCGAGCGCGGCCGCCGCCTGCGCCCGAACGAGGTCGAGCAGGGCTGCCTGCCGGTCGGCCTGGGTCAGGTCGGCCAGGCGCTGACGCAGCGATGCCGATTCCTCGGTGTCGGTGCCGACCGGTGTGGCGTCCGCCGCGAGCAGTCGGCGCACCTCGGGGATCTCGTCGAAGAACGCGCACGGGCGTACCGAGGTGAAGATCGGCAGGAAGTTGTCCCAGTTGACATCCGCGACCGCGACGAACGTCTCGTCGTGGTCGAGCACCTGCTGTAGCGCCCGGATCGCGACCGTCGGGTCCATGAACGGGACGCCGCGGGCGCGCAACTGGTCCTCGGCGATGTTCACCGCCATGCCGCCGGTGCCGTCCTCCGGACTCCAGATGCCCCAGGCGATCGAGGTGGCGGCCAGACCCCGGCCCCGGCGATGCTCGGCGAGCCCGTCCAGATAGTTGTTGGCGGCCGCGTAGGCGCCGTGGTCGGCGCTGCCCCAGATACCGGCGATCGAGGAGAACAGGACGAACGCGTCGAGCCGGTCGGTGTCGAAAATGGCCGAAAGATTAGCCGCGCCTGCCATTTTCACGTAGACGGTGTCGGTGAAGTCGGGCAATTCGCTGGCCGCGAGCGGGACGAGCGAACCCGCGCCCGCGATATGCATGACGGTGCGGATCGGCTCGTCGGCACTCTCCACCGACCGGACCAGCTCTTCGACGGCGTCGCGGTCGGCGAGATCGCACGCCGCGATGGTCACTCGGACGCCGAGCGCTTCCAGATCAGCGCGTAGTTCGGTGGCTCCGGCCGCGTTCGGCCCGCGCCTGCTGGTCAGCACCAGGTGTTCGGCGCCGTTGTCGGCCAGCCAGCGCGCGATCCGGCCGCCGATACCGCCGGTGCCGCCCGCGATCAGCACCGTGCCGCGAGGGCGCCACGGGGGCGGGCTCGTCGCGAGCGCCGCGCGTTCCAGTCTGCGTACGAACACCCCCGACGGGCGAACGGCCAACTGATCCTCGTCGCCGATGCCGGCGAGCACTGCGCACAGCCGCGGCATCGTCCTGGCGTCCACGGTCTGCGGCAGGTCGACCAGTCCGCCCCAGCGCTCGGAGTGTTCGAGTGCCGCGACCCGGCCGAGTCCCCAGATGGCGGTCTGCACCGGATCGGTGAGCACGTCGCCGCCGCCGATCGTGACCGCGCCACGGGTGGCCACCCACAGCCGGGCGCGCGCGCCCAGATCGCCCAGCGCCTGCACCAGGGCCGTGGTCAGGGCGAGTCCGACGATCAGGCCCGGATATTCCGGGTGCACGCGGTCGTCGAGTGCGGCCAGCGAGAGCACACCGGCCGAATCGATCGCTGCGGCCAGCTCGGCGGCCATGGCCGAACGGTGTACGTGCGCCGCGTCCACCTCGACCACGGTGAGGGGGACGCCCAGTTCCCGCAGACCGGTGAGCACCGCGACGACCTCGGGCGCCGCGGCGCGCACCGCGGGCACGACGACCAGCCAGGTGCCGCCCGGCAACGCGGCGTCCGGCTCCGCGACACTGCGCCAGCCGACTCGGTATCGCCACGCGTCGACGGTCGACTGTTCGGTGCGGCCCGCACGCCAGGCCGCGAGCTTGGGCAGCACGGCATCGAGATCGACGTGATCGGTCAGCCCGATGGTCGCGGCGAAGGCCTGACTGTCACCGCTGGCGACCACGTCCCAGAAGTCCGCTTCGCCCGCGTCGGTGTGGGCCGCGGCGACGGGGGTCGCCGGATCGTCGGCCAGCCAATAGCTCTGCCGCTGAAAGGGATACGTCGGCAGGTCGGCGCGCTGTGGCGCGAAGGAGTCGAACGCCAGATCCCACCGCACCGGCGCGCCACGCAGATACAGTTCGCCGAGCGCACGATAGAACTGGCCCAGACCACCGTCATCGCGGCGCAGCGAGCCGGTGACCAGCGCCCCGTCCAGTTCAGCCGCGTCGAGCGTCTCCTGCACCGCGGGGGTGAGCACGGCGTGCGGGCTCACCTCGATGAACACTTCGAAGCCCGCCTCGGCCAGTGTCGCGATCGCGGGTTCGAGCTGGACCGTCCCGCGCAGGTTCCGATACCAGTAGTCGCCGTCGAGCGGTCCGGTCGACCAGGCGCCGTCCACCGTGGACATGATCGGGATGTCGGCGGGCAAGTGCTCGAGATCGGTGAGACTGTCGAGCACCCGCCTTCTGATCTGCTCTACCTGCGCCGAATGCGAGGCGTAGTCCACCGGAATCGCGCGGGCGCGCACCTCGTCGCGTTCACATTCGGCGATCAGTTCGGCAAGCGCCTCGGGCGTTCCGGACACCACGACCGAGTTCGGCCCGTTCACCGCGGCGAGCGAGAGGCGCTCACCCCAGCGGGCGATGCGGTCGAGCACGCGGTGGGCGGGCTCGGACACCGAAACCATTCCGCCGCCACCAGCCAGCTCGACAATGGCCTTGCTACGCAACGCGACCACCTTCGCCGCGTCCGCCAGGGAGAGCGCACCGGCCACACACGCGGCCGCGATCTCGCCCTGACTGTGCCCGACAACCGCGTCGGGCCGCACGCCGAACGAGCGCCACAGCGCCGCGAGCGAGACCAGAACGGCGAAGAGCGCGGGCTGCACCACATCCACCCGAGCCAGCGCCTCCTCGTCACCGAGCACATCGAACAGCGACCAATCGGTATACGGTGCGAGCGCTTTCGCGCACAGCGCCATCTGCTCGGCGAACAGCGGCGAGGTCGCGAGCAGTTCCACCGCCATCCCCGGCCACTGCGAACCCTGACCCGGAAAGACGAACGCGACCTTCCCGAGCTGCCCTTCCCCGCCCGGACGCCGCGGCGGCGCACTCGCCACCTCGGCCAGCCCAGCGAGCAGTTCCGCCGTTGTCGAGCCGACCACCACGGCACGATGTTCCAGCGCCGACCGCGTGGCGTACAGCGAGTAGCCGACATCAACCGGATCGAGCTGCTCGGCGTACACCGCGGCAGCCAGCCGGTTCGCCGCGGCGCGCAGCGCTTGGGGTCCGCGTGCGGACAGCACCCACGGAATCGCTGTGGTGCCCGGGTATGCCGAATTGTCAGAGGTCGCATCGAGCGGCGGTGCGGGCGCCTGTTCGAGGATGACGTGAGCGTTGGTGCCGCTCATGCCGAAGGCCGAGACGCCGGCGCGGCGGGGGCGGCCGGTGTCGGGCCAGGTTGTGGTGTCGGCGAGGAGTTCGACCGCGCCGGTCGACCAGTCCACCTTGGTGGTCGGCCGGTCGGCGTGCAGTGATCTCGGCAGTACGCCGTGCTGGATGGCCTGCACCATCTTGATCACCCCTGCCACTCCGGCCGACGCCGCGCTGTGGCCGAAGTTCGATTTCAGGGAGCCGAGCAGCAGCGGTTGGTCGGCCGGGCGGCCCTGGCCGTAGGTGGCCAGCAGCGCGTTGGCCTCGATCGGGTCGCCGAGTTCGGTGCCGGTGCCGTGCGCCTCGACCGCGTCCACGTGCTGTGCGGGCAGCCTGGCGTCGGCGAGGGCGTCCTCGATGACCCGGCGCTGCGCGGAGCCGTTCGGCGCGGTGAGCCCGTTCGACGCGCCGTCCTGGTTGATCGCGGCGCCCCGAACCACCGCGAGAACCCGGTGTCCCGCGCGCTGGGCGTCGGAGAGTCGTTGCAGCAGCAGCACTCCGACACCTTCGGCCCAGCCGGTGCCGTCGGCGGTGTCAGCGAAAGGTTTGCACCTACTGTCCGGGGCGAGTGCGCGCTGCCTGCTGAATTCGATGAAACCCTGCGGCGTCGACATGACGGTCGATCCGCCGGCCAGTGCGAGCCCGGCTTCCCCGCGGCGCAGCGAGTCAACGGCCAGGTGCAGGGCGACCAGCGAGGACGAGCACGCGGTGTCGACCGAGACCGCCGGACCTTCGAAACCGAAGGTGTACGCGACCCGACCGGACAGGATGGACGCCGCCCGGCCGGTGGCCAGGTGCCCCTCCAGCCCCTCCGGCGTCGCGGCGAGCCCGCTCGCGTAGTCCTGGCCGCTGGTACCGACGAACACTCCGGTTCGACTGCCGATGAGAGCCTTCGGGTCGAGGCCCGCACGTTCGAAGACCTCCCACACCGTCTCGAGCAGCAGCCGCTGCTGTGGGTCCATCGCGAGCGCCTCGCGCGGCGAGATACCGAAGAAGGCGGCGTCGAATTGGTCGGCGTCATGCAGGAATCCACCCGCCTGGACATAGGTGGCGCCCTGGTGGTCGGGATCAGGGTGATACAGACCGGCCAGATCCCAGCCGCGATTGGTGGGAAACGGCGTCACCGCGTCGCGCCCGTCCAGCACCAGATCCCACAGTTCCTCCGGTGTCCGTACGCCGCCGGGGAACCGGCAGCTCATGCCGATCACCGCGATCGGCTCGTGCGTCCGGTCCTCCACGTCCTGCAGACGGTTTCGGGCCGTGCGCAGGTCGTTGGTGACGCGTTTGAGGTAGCTCCGCAGCTTGTCTTCGTTGTCCATCGAACTCAGCTCCTCTACCCGATCACGACACGCCGAGGTCGTGGTCGATCAGGTCGAATATCTCGTCATCGGTTGCCGTGCCGAGGTCGTCGGCGGTGTCGGGACCCTGCTGGTCCAGGCTCCAGAGCAGTGCTTTGAGTCGCGCGGTGATCGCCTGCCTGGCCGCGGGTTCGGCGGCGAGATCGGTGATTGTCTCGGCGAGAGCGTCCAATTCGGTGAGTAGTGCGGCGGCGGGGTCCAGTTCGGCCGTCGGCAACAGCGCGGTGACGAACTCGGCGAGCGCGGTCGCGGTCGGCTGGTCGAAGAGCACCGTCACCGGCAGGTTCGTTCCGGTAGCGGCGCTGAGCCGGTTGCGCAGTTCCACCGAGGCCAACGAATCGAACCCGAGTTCGCCGAACGAACGGCCGGGCTGCACCGCCACGCCGGATTCGTACCCGAGCACCGCGGCCACATGGGCGTTCACCAGTTCCAGCACGATCTGGCGCTGTTGCTCCCCGGTTCGTCCGGTGAGCTGGGCGAGCAGTGCCGCACCCGGCGCCTGCGTCGCGCTCGCGTCGCCGAGGTCCCGGAGCTCGGGCAGCGCCTGCAGCACCGGCGCGGGCCGTCCCGCTTGGAACCGCTCGACGAATTCGGGCCAGTCCACGTCCGCGACAAGCAAGAACTGTTCGTCGTCGGCGAGCGCCTGTTCCAGCACCCCGAAGGCGAGGTCGCGTGGCAGCGGCGGCAGCCCGCGGGCGCGGAGCCGGGACCCGGTGTCGCCGCCGGACATTCCGTCGCCCGCGAGGGCGCTCCACGCGATGCTGAGGCCCGGCAGGCCGAGCGCGCGGCGCTGACACGCGAGGGCATCGAGATAGGCGTTGGCGGCGGCATAGGGCCCCTGGCCCGCGGCGCCGACCGTCGCGGCCATCGAGGAGAACAGGACGAAGGAGGACAGTTCCCGATCACGGGTCAGCTCGTGCAGAACGCGCGCACCGGCCACCTTGGGCCGAAGCACCCGGTCGATCTGGTCGGCGGTGAGCGTGCCGAGCATGCCGTCGGCCAGGGCGCCCGCGGCGTGCAGCACCGCGCCGAGGTCGACGTCGGTGAGCAGTTCCCGCATACGCTCGAGGTCTGCGACATCGGCGGCGGCGATGGTGACCGCGGCACCGAGTTCGGTGAGCTCGGCGTGCAGCGCGTCCGCGCCCGGCGCATCCGGTCCACTTCGGCTCACCAGCAACAGATTTCGGGCGCCCGCGCGGGCGAGGCGGCGGGCGAGGTCGGCACCGACACCGCCGGTGCCGCCGGTGATCAGGATCGTGCCTGGCAGCTGCCAGGTCCACTCGGCGGGGGTGGCGGGGCGGGCGCGCACCAGGTGTCTGGTGCGGACGCCGCCATCGCGGATCGCGAACTGGCGCTCCGTCTCCGTGGCGGCGAGCACTGATCCGAGCCGGGCCGCGTCGGCGGGTGAGCCGAGGTCGACGATCCCGCCCCACCGCTGCGGCTGTTCCAGCGCCAACGCCCCGGCAAGTCCCCAGGCCAACGCCTGAGTCGGGGCGATCGGGTCGCCCTCAGCCGCCGCGACCGCACCGCTGGTGATCAGCCATATCGGGGCCTGGTTTGTCGCGGCCAGTACCTCGACGGTGCGGGCGACGACGTCCGGTCCGGCGATGATCAGTATCCCGGCTACCTCGTCCATCCCGCCTGCTCGGTCCGCGCCGGGGTCGAACGAGAGCACCTGTGCGCCTTGCGCGGTCAGGGCCGCCGCGATGGGTTCACGCAGACCGTCGTGCGAACTGCCGTCGCCCGGACGGACCAGCAGCCACGTACCGGAGACCTGGCCCGTTTCGGGGATTTCGGCTTCGGTCCAGTCGACCCGGTATCGCCAATCGGCCGCCGAAGCGGCGGGGCGGGCGGATTCGGGGCGGTCCAGCCAGTAGCGCTGATGCTGAAACGCGTAGGTGGGCAGATCGACTCGGCGGGCGCCGGGGTAGACGGCGTGCCAATCGATCGGTGCGCCGTCGATGTGTAGTTGCGCGAGGGCGGTCAGCACCGAACCGGGTTCGGGGCGGTCGCGTCGCAGCATCGGAATGGCGGTGCCGACTGTCACCAGACTGGACAGCACCGGGCCCGGACCAGCTTCCACGAACCGGGAAACACTTTGTTCCACCAGAAAACTCAGACCCGCACCGAACCGCACCGGCTCGCGAACCTGACGCACCCAATACTTCGGCGACGTCAGGTCCGCATCCACCGAACCTGTCAGGTTCGACACCACGGGCATCGTCGGGTCGGAATAGGAGACACCGGTCAGCACCTGCTCGAACTCGGCCAGCATCGGCTCCATCCGCTGCGAATGGAACGCGTGCGAAACCGCCAGACGCTTTACCCGAGAACCGGATTCAGCCATCCTCGCGGCGAACGCGTCCACCGCCTCCTCCTCACCAGAGACCACCACTGACCGCGGACCATTGACCGCCGCGATCTCCACACCAGCGACCAACGAAGCCACGACCTCGGCCTCAGACGCCTCGACCGCCACCATCGCCCCACCCCAGGCAAGGCCCTGCATCAACCGACCACGCGCGGTAACGACCCGCACCGCATCACCCAACGACCACACACCCGCCACATGAGCAGCAGCCAACTCCCCCACCGAATGCCCGATCAAGAAATCGGGACGCACACCCCAGGACTCCAACAACCTGAACAACGCCACCTCGACCGCGAACAAACCCACCTGCGCGAATTCTGTTCGCTCCAAAACAGATTCGTCGTCACCCCACAACACCTCGCGCAAGGAAATATCCGCCTGCGCCAGTACCGCATCGAAAGCGCTCGCGAACACCGGGAACTGCGCGTACAGCTCCCGACCCATCCCCAACCGCTGCGCACCCTGCCCCGGAAACAACACCGCCGTCTTCCCGGCGCGGTCGGCCTGTCCTTGCAGCAGACCAGTGGCGACGCCGTCCGCGAGCAATACCCGCAGACCACCGATCAGGCTGTCCCGATCACTGCCGACCACGGCCGCGCGATGGTCGAACGCCGAACGGGTGGTGGCCAGCGCGTGGCCCACGTCGGCGACGGGCACGTCATCGCGGGATTCCGCGAACGCCAGCAGTCGGGCAGCCTGCGCACGCAGTGCGGCGGGCGTGCGCGCCGACAGCATCCAGGCGACCACAGATGGCGCTGCAGGCCGATCGTGCTCCGGCGCAACAGTATCGACTGGTTCGGGTTCCGCGATGATCACGTGGGCATTGGTCCCGCTGACCCCGAACGCGGACACCCCCGCCCGGCGGACCCGCGCGCCCGCCGACCAGTCCGCACTCTCGGTCAACAACCTGACGTGTCCCGCCGACCAGTCCACCCGAGACGACGCGATGTCCGCGTGCAGCGTCTTGGGCAACGTCTGATTGCGCAGGGCCATGACCATCTTGATCACCCCGGCGATGCCCGCCGCCGCCTGGGTGTGCCCGATATTCGACTTCACCGTGCCCAGCGCCACCGGTTCCTCCCGGCCGCGGCCATAGGTCGCCAGGATCGCCCCGGCTTCGATCGGGTCGCCCAGCGTCGTCCCCGTGCCGTGCGCCTCCACGACATCCACCTCGGACGCGGACAACCCGGCATTGGCCAGCGCCTGTCGGATGACCCGTTGCTGCGCGAGCCCATTGGGCGCGGTCAGGCCGTTGGACGCACCGTCCTGATTGACCGCCGACCCCGCGATGACGCCGAGCACCGGATGCCCGAGTCGACGGGCGTCGGACAATCGCTCCAGCAGCACGAGTCCGGCGCCCTCGCCCCAGCCGACACCGTCGGCCGCGTCGCCGAAGGCCCTGCAGCGGCCGTCGGGCGACAATCCGCGCTGCCGACTGAACTCCACGAGCACCGCCGGGTTCGCCATCACCGCGGCCCCACCGGCCAGCGCGAGCGTGCACTCTCCGTTGCGCAGCGCCTGCGCCGCCAGGTGCAGCGCGACCAGCGCGGACGAGCACGCGGTATCGATCGTCACAGCGGGGCCTTCCAGCCCGAGCGTGTACGCGATCCGGCCGGTCAGCACGCTCGGCACGGTGCCGATCAACAGATTGCCCTCGACGCTCTTTGGCGCGAGTCCCGGGTCGCCGCCGTACTGGAACGAGGTCGCGCCGGCGAAGACGCCGGTAGCCGATCCGTCCAGCGACTGCGGATCGATACCGGCCCGTTCGATTGCCTCCCAGGCGATTTCGAGCAGCAGGCGCTGCTGCGGATCGGTGGCCAACGCTTCTCGCGGCGAGATGCGGAAGAACTCGGCGTCGAAATCGCCCGCGTCATAGAGGAACGCGCCCTCGGCGGTGGTACAGGAGCCAGATCGGGTGGGGTCCGGGTCGTAGAGCGTGCCGAGATCCCAGCCGCGATCGGTGGGGAAGTCCCCCACCGTGTCGACGCCCGCGGCGACCAGATCCCACAGGTCTTCCGGGCTGCACACCCCACCTGGGAACCGGCACGCCATCGAGACGATCGCGATCGGCTCATTGTTGCGCGCCTCGGCTTCGCGCAGCCGCTGTCGGGTGCGTTGCAAGTCGGCGGAGACTCGCTTGAGGTAGTCGAGCAGCTTTTCTTCGGTCGGATTCGACATGGCCTCACGCCCCGAGTTCGTTGTCGATGAAGTCGAAGATCTCCTCGGCGGTCGCGGCGCCGACCTGGTCGACGCCGAGCGCGGGGCTCTCGTCGAACCGGGCGAGCAGCACCCGCAGCCGGGCCGCCACCTGCGTGCTCTCGGCCACCGAGCCGGGACCGAGCCGGGCGAGCGCCTGTTCCAGGCGGTCCAGTTCGCCGAGGACCGAGTCGTCGGTTCCGAACAGCTCGGCCAGCAGATGTTCGGCGATGGACGCCGCGGACGGATGGTCGAAGACCACAGTGGTCGGCAGCCGAAGGCCGGTTGCCAGGTTCAGTCGGTCCCGCAGTTCGACCGCGGTCAGCGAATCGAAGCCGAGGTCGGTGAAGGCCGCGTCCGCGGCCAGCGCGTCCGGGGACACGTGCCCGAGGACCGCCGCGGCGTTCTCACGCACCATCGCGTGCACGGCGGCGGATCGGTCCGCGACAGGCAGGTCGGCCAGTGTCGCGGGCAGTGTGATGCCGCCGGGCTCGTCCTCGGTCGCGGGCGCGCTGTAGGCGCGGACCTCGGGCAGGTCGGCGATGAGTGGGCGCGCGCGTGCCGCGGTGTAGCCGGGTGTGAATCGGTCCCAGCGCACGTCCGCGAGGACCGCGCCCGCGGCCGATGTGGTGATCGTGTCGCGCAGTGCGGCGATGGCCAGATCGGCGGGCATCGCCGCCAAACCGCGGCGCTCGAGCAATTCCTCGACCTCGGCGCCTTCGATCATCCCCTCGCCTGCCCACGGACCCCAGGCGATCGAGGTGGCCGGGTGGCCCGCGGCCCGGCGCTGCTCGGCGATCGCGTCGAGCACGGCATTGGCCGCGGCGTACGCACCCTGACCGCCGCTGCCCCAGGTCGCGGCGATCGAAGAGAACAGCACGAACGCGTCGAGTTCGGCGGTGCGGAACAGGGAATCGAGTTCCAGCGCGCCGTTCACCTTGCCCGCGGCGGCCTCGGCCAGATCGGCCGCGGCCAGGTCGGCCACCGCGCCGAACCGGACGATCCCCGCCGCGTGCAGTACCGCCCGGATCGGCGGCCCGTCGGCCCGCACCCGCTCGATCAGCGCACGCACGGCGATGCGGTCCGCGGTATCGCAGGCTGCGATGACTACGTCCGCGCCGAGCGCGGTCAGTTCCGTGTGCAACGCTTCGGCGCCCGGCGCTGCGGAACCGCGCCGCGAGGCCAAGACGAGTCGGCTCGCCCCGTTGACGGCGGCCCAGCGCGCGATCTGCGCGCCGATTCCGCCGGTGCCGCCGGTGATCAGCACCGTGTCTCGCGGTGCCCATCCGGTGGTGGCGCGCAGACTCGCTCGACCGAGCCTGCGTGCGAAGACGCCGGACTTGCGGATCGCCAACTGGTCCTCGGTGCCGGACAGCGCGCCCGCCAACCGACTCGCCGTGTGCTCGTCCAAGACCGAGGGCAGGTCGATCAGGCCGCCCCAGCGACGGGGCTGTTCCAGTCCGATCACCCGGCCGAGGCCCAGGACCGCGGCCTGGGCGCCGCCGCGCGCCCGGTCGCCCTCGGCCACCACGAGCGCGTCCCGGGTCACCAGCCACAGCGGTGCGCCGACACCGAGCTCGTCGAGTGCCTGTACCAGTGCGAGAGTGGAGGTGAGACCCGTTGGAAGGCAGTCATATTCGGGGTGCGGCCGCTCGTCGAGGGCGAGCAGCGAGAAGACGCCGCCGATCGTCGCGCCGTGCTCGCCGTGAGCGGCGAGCACCGCGGCCCGGACCGCCTCCGCGATCGCGGCGGATTCGGCGCCCGCGGTGACGGCGACCCGCACTACATCCGCGCCGAGACCGCCGATCGCGGTGCGGACGAAGTCCTCGTCCGCGTGCCCGGCCGGAGCGAGCGCGAGCCAGCATCCCGACGGCGCGGCGGCGGGCGCCGATTCGACCGGTTTCCAGGTGATCCGGTATCGCCACGAGTCCACTTCGGAACGCTGTGGTGCCGTCGGCACCTGCGGAGCGTCGAACCAGAGGCGACGGCGCTGAAACGGATACGTCGGCAGGTGCACCCGCACACCGGTATCGGGCACCAACGCAGCCCAGTCGACCGGGACGCCGCTGGTATGCAGGCGAGCGAGGGCAGCCAGCGCGGCCTGATCCTCCGCGACACCTTTGCGTGCGACCGATTCCACAACCGCGTCGGCACCGGCGCAGTCACGTACCGCGGGCGCGAGTACCGGCGTCGGACCGATTTCCAGGAACGCGGTGACACCGTGCGCGGCGAGCGCGGCGAGGCCGTCGGCGAACCGGACGGTGTCGCGCACCTGCCGCACCCAGTAGTCCGGTGCGCCGAGTTCGGCGAGCGAGATCGCCGCACCGGTCACGGTGGAAACCAACGGGATCGTCGGCTCGGTGAACTCGATCGTTTCGACGATCGACCGGAACTCCGCCAGCATCGGGTCCATGCGGTGCGAGTGGAAACCGTGCGACACCTTCAGTGTGCTGATCCGATGACCGCTCGCCGAGAGCAGACCCGCCACCGCCTCGACCTCGTCGGCGTCGCCGGACAGCACCACGGCGCGCGGACTGTTGATCGCGGCCAGGTCCACGTTCGCCGACAGCAGTGGGCGCACCTCGTCCACACCTGCCGCCACCGCGACCATCGCCGCACCCGCGGGCAACTGCTGCATCAACCTGCCGCGCGCGGCGACCAGTCGGGCCGCGTCGGCCAGCGACATCGCCCCGGCCACGTAGGCCGCGCTGAGTTCGCCGATCGAATGCCCGGCCACATGATCGGGCCGCACACCCCAGGACAGGAACAGTTGGGCGAGCGCGGTTTCCACCGCGAACAACGCGGGCTGGGTGTATCCGGTCGCGTCGAGCAGATCGGCCTCCGTTCCCCACATCACCTCTTCGAGCGGTCGGTCCAGCAGCGGATTCAGCGCCGCCACGGCCGCGTCGAGCGCCGCGGCGAAAACCGGGAACCGGGCGTGCAATTCCCGGCCCATGCCGAGTACCTGCGCGCCCTGTCCGGCGAACAGGAAGGCGAGCTGACCGGACGAACGGACCACGCCCACCTCGAGACCGGGCGCGTCTTCGCCGGCGGCGCAGGCACGCAGCCCGCGCAGCAACTCCGCGCTGTCGCGCCCGAGCGCGACGGCCCGATGTTCGAAGGCCGTCCTGGTCCCGGCGAGCGCGCTACCGATCGCGACCGGATCGCCGACGACGGTGTCCAACCGGCGCGCCTGCTCGCGCAAGGCCTCGGGGGTGCGGGCCGAGATCGGCCACGCTTTCCATTCCGGTCCCGATGGCGCCGCGACCACCGGTGCCACCTGATCGCCCTCGGCCAGAATCACATGCGCGTTCGTCCCGCTGATACCGAACGCCGAGACGCCCGCGCGGCGCGGACGCCCGGTCGCGGGCCAGTCGAGATGTTCGGTCAGCAACTCCACCGCGCCCGCCGACCAGTCGACATGGGCGGACGGTTCGTCCACGTGCAGGGTCGCGGGCAACTGCCGATGCCGCATGGCGAGCACCATCTTGATCACGCCCGCGACACCCGCGGCCGCCTGGGTGTGCCCGATATTCGACTTCAGCGCGCCCAGCCACAGTGGACGCTCGCGGTCCTGGCCGTAGGTGGCCAGCAGCGCCTGCGCCTCGATCGGATCGCCGAGCCGGGTGCCGGTCCCGTGCGCTTCCACCGCGTCCACCTCCGCCGCGGACAGCCCGGCGTCAGCGAGCGCCTGCCGGATCACCCGCTGCTGAGACGGACCGTTCGGCGCGGCGAGCCCGTTGGACGCACCGTCCTGATTGACCGCCGAACCCGCGAGGCGCGCAAGCACTTCGTGCCCGTTGCGCCTGGCATCGGAGAGTCGTTCGAGCAGCACGAGGCCGACGCCCTCACCCCAGGCCGTGCCGTCGGCGGCAGTCGCGAACGCCTTGCAGCGCCCGTCCGGCGCCAGCCCGCGCTGCCTGCTGAACTCGACGAACAACCCCGGCGTCGACATCACCGTCACGCCACCGGCCACCGCGAGTGTGCACTCACCGTTGCGCAGCGCCTGCGCCGCCCAGTGCAGCGCGACCAGCGACGACGAGCACGCCGTGTCCAGCGTCACCGCGGGCCCCTCCAGCCCCAGTGTGTAGGCCACTCGGCCCGACACCACGCTGGCCGCCTTGCCGGTGAGCAGATAGCCCTCCAGATCCTGCGGCGCGTGCTGTAGGTGCGCGGCGTAGTCCTGACCATTGGTGCCGATGAACACACCGGTATCGGTGCCGCGTAACGAGTCCGGTGCGATTCCCGCCCGTTCGAACAGCTCCCACGCGCTTTCCAGTAGCAGTCGCTGCTGCGGGTCCATCGCGAGCGCCTCGCGCGGTGAGATCCCGAAGAACGCCGGGTCGAATTCGTAAGCGTCGTAGAGGAATCCGCCGGACCTGACGTAGCTCTTGCCGCGCCGGTCCGGATCGGGGTCGAACAGATCGTCGACGTCCCAGTTGCGATCCTCCGGAAACGCCGAGATCACGTCCCGGCCCTCGGCGACGACCTGCCACAGCTCGTCGGGCGTGCGCACGCCGCCGGGGAAACGGCAGCTCATTCCCACGAGCACGATCGGGTCGTCGGACAGGGCCGCGGTCCGGCCGAGTTCTGGCGCGGGCGCACGCTCGCCGCGCAGTTCCGCGTCGAGATGGGCGGCGAGCACGGCCGGGGTCGGGTAGTCGAAAAGCAGCGTCGTCGGCAGCGGCAGACCGGTCGCGGCCTTGAGCTGATTGCGCAGTTCGACCGCGGTGAGCGAATCGTAACCGGCGTCTCGGAACGCCTGATTCGCACCGACCGCGTCCGACGCGGCGTGTCCGAGCACCGCGGCCGCGTGCCCGCGCACCAGTTCGAGCAGCACCTGCCTGCGTTCGGCGGCGGGCATCTGCGCGAGCCGATCGGTGAACGAGGACTGCGCGGCGGTCGTGGCCGCCGCACGGCGCTTGCTCCGGACGCGGACCAAGCCGCGCAGCGGCGGCGCGACGCTGTCGCGTTCTGCCCTGGCGCGCAACGCGGTCAGATCGAGGTCGACCGCGAGCAGTGCGGGCGCATCGGCCACGAGGGCGGAATCGAAAAGGGCCAGGCCATCCGCCGAGTCCAGCGGACGGACGCCGGACTTGGCCATCCGCCGTAGATCCAGCTCGGACAGATGCTCGCTCATCCCGCTGCGCTCGGCCCAGAACCCCCACCCGATCGACAGCGCGGCCAGCCCCGCGGCCCGACGGTGCTGCGCGAGCGCGTCGAGGAACGCGTTGGCCGCACCGTATCCGGCCTGGCCCGCACCGCCGAGGGTGGCGACCATGGACGAGTACATGATGAACGCGGTCAGGTCGAGATCCGCGGTCAGCTCGTGCAGATTCAGGGCGGCGTCGACCTTGGCCCGCAGCACCCGGTTCACCTGTTCCCGGCTGAGTTCGGTGAGCACACCGTCGTCGAGGACGCCCGCCGCGTGCACCACCGCGACCAGCGGATGCGCCGGCTCGATCTCGGAAAGCAACTGGCGCAACGCGTCTCGGTCGGCGGCATCGCACGCCGCCACCGTGACCCGCGCGCCGAGTTCGCTCAGCTCCGCGACGAGTTCGGCCGCGCCTGCCGCGTCGGGGCCGCGACGGCTCACCGCCAGGATGTGGCGAACGCCGTGCGCGGTGACCAGATGACGGGCGAGCAGCGCGCCGAGTGTTCCGGTCGCGCCGGTGATCAGCACCGTGCCGGTGGCCGGGAACACGGGGGCAGCAGCCGCCGACCGAGCGACCCGGACGAGCCGGGGTGCCCGCACAACGCCCGACCGCACCGCCAGCTGCGCTTCGTCCACGGCGAGCGCCACGCCGAGCTCGGCCGAATCCCGTTCGAGGTCGACCAGCGCGATGCGATCCGGATGTTCGGCTTGCACCGATCGCACGAACCCCCACACCGCGGCGCCCGCCAGGTTCAGCACGTCCTGCCCCGGGTGTGCGGCTATCGCACCTCGGGTCACGATCACCAACCGGGCGTCGTCGAAGCGCGGCGCGCTGATCCACGCGCGGGTCACATCCAGCGCGCGGCCCACTGCGGTATAGACGTCGACCTCGCTGCCGAAATCGGCGACCACGACAGCCGGGCAGGGATCGGGCAGGACATCGAGATCGGCATAGTGTGCGGCCAGGAGGCCGAAATCGTGCGTTCCGAGCACTGCCACTGTGCCGGCGGACGGAACGCCGACATCATTCGAGGGGGTCCCCACCGCGCCGTGGGGCACTTCCGGCCATTCCACCTGAAACAGTGCGTCCAGCGACCGGGCCGCCGCGAGCCCGTCGGTGAACCGCACCGTTTCGATAGTCGCGACCGGCGTTCCGATCGCATCGGCGATCCATATCGACGCCGTATCGGAACCGGTCCGTGTGCACCTGGCCCGCACCGTGGTCGCGCCGATCGCATACAGCGAGAAGCCGTGCATTGTCGTCGGTTCACCCGAACTGCCTACGCGCAGAACTGTTTCGAGCAGCAAGGGGTGCAGGCCGAAGGAACCGGCGTCGGCGGGCAGCGTCGTTTCGATGTAGACGTCGTCGCCCGCCAACCAGACGGGATGCCCGGAGCGCACATCCGCGACAGCGTCCACGGGTGGCCACGCGGCGAGGTCGAAGTCCGCGGCCGGAGACCGTTCGACCAGGACACCGCTCGCGTACCGGGTCCACGGCTCCTCGGTGTCGATCGGGCGCGCGTACACGGTGACCGGCCGTTCGCCCGCGTCGTCGGACGCCGCCACCGCGACCTGGACGATCACGCTCGCGCGGTCCGCGATGGTCAACGGGGCGCCCAGCTCGAACCGGGTCAGGTGGTCCGCGCCGATGCGGCTGCCCGCGTGGATCGCCAGTTCCGCGAGCAGGGCGGCGGGCATGCGGGTTACGCCGTCACCGGCGAATTCGGCCAGCCACGGGTGGGCGCGGGGTGCGAGTACGCCGGTGAGCACGACACCGGCATCGTCGGCCAATTCCAGGGCCGCGCTGAGAATCGGATGGTCCGCCACAGCCAGACCGGTGGACCGAACGTCACCGCCCGTGCGTGGCTTCAACCAATACCGGCTGCGCTGGAACGGATAGGTCGGCAGGTCGACCCGCGCGCGTGGCCCGCCGAACACCGCGGTCCAGTCGATGTCGACGCCGCACGCCCACGCCTCCGACAGCGAGGTCAGGAAACGCTGTTTGCCACCCTCTTCGCGCCGCAGCGACGCGACGGTGACCACCGGTCGTCCGGTGTCCTCGGCGGTGTCGAGCAGGGCGGCGGCGAGCACCGGATGGCTACTCGCCTCGATGAAGACGCGGTGCTCGCCCGCGAGCAGCGCGCGGGTGGCCGCCTCGAAGCGGACCGGTTCGCGCATATTGCGGTACCAGTACGCCGCGTCCATGGTGGTGGTGTCCAGCAGCGCACCGGTCACTGTGGAGTAGAATGGAATTCGCGCCGCGCGGGGTGCCACCGGAGCGAGCGCGGCGTAGAGCCGGTCGCGGAGCACGTCGACCTGGGCGGAGTGGCCCGCGGTGTCGACCCCGGCTACGCGACGGGCTTTGACACCCTCCTCGACCAGTTCGGCGAGCAGCGCGTCCAGCTCGGCGGGATCACCGGCCAGCGCCACCGATCCCGGCGAGTTCACCGCGGCGACTTCCACGCCGGCGGGCAACCGATCCACGATCTGCGCCGCGGCCAGGTTCACCGAGGCCATCGCGCCCTTGCCGCGCAGTTCCCACCACGCCTGGCTGCGCAGCGCGACCACTCGGGCCGCGTCCTCCAGCGACAGCGCGCCCGCCACGTACGCGGCCGCGATCTCACCCTGCGAGTGGCCGACCACCGCGTCCGGCGTCACGCCGTACGCCCGCCACAGCGAGGCCAGCGACACCATCATGGTGAACAGCACCGGCTGCACGACATCCACCCTGGACAGCTCCGGCGCACCCTCGACCCGCCGCAGCACATCGAGCACCGACCAGCCGGTGAACGTCCGCAGTGCGGCGTCACACTCGGCCGCCGTAGCGGCGAACTCCGGTGCGGTATCCAGCAGTTCCCGACCCATGTCGGGCCACTGCGGCCCCTGCCCCGGAAACACCAGGACGACCTTGCCCGCACTTTCGGCCCGCCCTCGAACCACACTCGGGTCCGGTGCCTCCGCGACGACAGCGGCCAGCCCCCGACGCAGATCCGTCACCTGGTCCGCGACCACAACCGCACGATGGTCGAACATCGCCCTGCCGGTCGCGAGTGCGTAGCCGACGTCCACAGCGGCGCCCGTCCGAGCCGGATCGTCCAGCCAGGAAAGCAACTGTTCGGCCCGCTCGCGCACGGCCACCTCGGAACGGGCCGAAAGAACCCACGGCACGGCGGACTTCGACGGTGCGGCCGCCGCATTCTCGGCCAGCACAGCAGCACTCACCGCTGGTATGACGGCACTCGGCTCCGAGGCAACGGCACTCGAGTCGGACGCACCTGCTACCGGAACCGCGGAGGTTGTTTCCGGTGGCGCCTGCTCCACGATGACGTGCACGTTGGTGCCGCTGATCCCGAAGGCGGAGACGCCGGCCCGGCGGGGGGCACCGGTGTCCGGCCACGGGGTGCTCTCGGTGAGCAGGTGAAGCGCGCCGGAGGACCAGTCCACGTGAGGGGAGGGCTCGTCGGCGTGGAGCGTTCTGGGTAGCTGCCCGTGTCGCATGGCCAGCACCATCTTCAGTACGCCCGCGAGTCCGGCGGCTGCCTGTGTGTGGCCGATATTCGACTTCAGGGAGCCGAGCAGCAGTGGCCGCTCTCGTTCGCGACCATAGGTTTCCAGGAGCGCACCCGCTTCGACCGGGTCACCGAGGGCGGTTCCGGTGCCGTGCGCCTCCACGGCGTCGATGTCGGTGGCAGTCAACCCCGCGTTGGCCAGCGCCTGCCGGATCACGCTCTGCTGTGCCAGGCCGTTCGGCGCGGTGAGCCCGTTGGACGCACCGTCCTGATTGACCGCGGACCCGCGGATCACGGCGAGCACTTCGTGGCCCGCGGCGCGCGCGTCCGCGAGCCGTTCGACGAGCAGCACGACCGCGCCCTCGCTCCAGCCGGTGCCGTCGGCGGCGGCCGAGAAGGCTTTGCATCGCCCGTCCGGGGACAGCGCCCGCTGCTTGCTGAGTTCGATGAAGATGTCGGGGTTCGCCAACACGGTCACGCCGCCGACCAGGGCCAGTGGACTCTCCCCGCTGCGCACGGACTGGCAGGCCAGATGCAGTGCCGTCAGTGAGGCCGAACACGCGGTGTCCACCGTGAGCGCTGGGCCGTGCAGGCCGAGGGTGTACGCGATCCGGCCCGAGGCGACGCTCGTCGTGCTGCCGGTGAGCAGATACCCCGCGAAGCCGTCCGGGACCTGGTCCATGCGCGGCGCGTAGTCCTGTGGCATCGCACCGACGAACACGCCGGTGCGGCTGCCGCGCAGGGTGTTCGGATCGATGCCCGCTCGCTCGATCGCCTCCCACGCGGTCTCCAGCAGCAGCCGCTGCTGTGGGTCCATCGCGGTGGCCTCGCGGGGGCTGATCCCGAAGAACTCGGCGTCGAAGGATTCCGCGTCGTCGAGCAGGCCGCCGGTTCGCACGTAGCTGTGTCCGGGTCGGTCCGGGTCCGGGTCGTACCAGCGATCCACATCCCAACCGCGGTTGTCCGGGAACGGCGCGATCGCGTCGCGACCCTCGGCGAGCAGCTCCCACAATTGCTCGGGCGTGTACACGGCGCCGGGCAGTCGGCAGCTCATCGCGATGATCGCGACCGGCTCGTCGTCCGCGATCGCCCCCCGCGCGGCGAGCGTGGGCACCTCGTCGGCCTGCCGGATCCCGGCGATATGGGCTGCCAGCGCCGCCGGGGTCGTGTGGTCGAAGACCACCCCGGGCGCGAGGCCGAGTCCGGTGGCCGCATTGAGTAGTCGCACCAGCTCCAGCAGGGCCAGCGAATCGAACCCGAGCTTGTTGAACGCACGATCCTGGTCGATGGCGTCCGCGTTGTCGTAGCCGAGCACGGCCGCCACCACCGTGCTCACCAGTTCGACCGGATCAGTCTGCGCCCCATCGAAATCGGGCTCGTCGGCCTGCTGCCCCGCATCGACGAATACCGCTGCCACATGATCCCGCTCGACCTCCGGCTCGGCTCGGCCCGCGTGCTCCCGCGTGAGAGTCGGGGCGTCCGCTCGCGTACCCGCTGGGGTATCGAACCAGTACCGCCGTCGCTGAAAGGCATACGTCGGCAGCGTGTGCGGGCGCGGGCGGTGGCCACCGAACAGCGCCGCCCAGTCGATCGGTATGCCGTCGACGTGCAGCGCAGCCGCGGCGCTGAGCAATGATTCCGGCTCGGGGTGGTCTTTGCGCAGCAGCGCGATCGCCGTGTGGTCGGGACCGACGATCGTGCGGGTGAGTCCGGTGAGGACGCCGCCGGGTCCGGACTCGATGTAGCGGGTCACGCCGTGGGCGGCCAGGAATTCGATGCCGTCGGCGAAGCGAACGGTGGTGCGGGCGTGTCGTGTCCAATATTCCGGTGCGGCAGCTTGGTCGGCGGTGAGCGGTGTGCCGGTGACATTCGAGATCACCGGAATGCCGGGGGCGCGGGTGGACACCGTGGCGAACACTCTGGCGAATTCGTCGAGTATGGGGTCCATCCGGAACGAGTGGAAGGCGTGCGAAACCGCGAGGTGTTTCACTCGGCGGCCGCGCTCGGCGATGACCGTCGCGACCTGGTGCACCGCGTCCTCGTCACCGGAGACGACCACCGCGGCCGGGCCGTTCACCGCCGCGATCTCGACACCGGGGCCGAGCAGTGGAACCACCTCGTCGACGGAGGCATCCAACGCCACCATCGCTCCGCCGGTGGCGAGCGCGCCCATCAACCGACCCCGGGCCACCACCACCGCCGCGGCGTCCGACAGCGACCACACCCCGCTGACGTGTGCCGCGACCAATTCCCCGATCGAGTGACCGATCAGGTGATCCGGGCGCACACCGATCGACTCGAGCAGCCGGTACAGGGCGGTTTCCACCACGAAAAGCGCTGCCTGGGTGTACATCGTCTCATCGAGCGCTGCCCGATCCGCGCCCCACAGCACCGATCTCAACGGCCGATCCAAGTGCCGGTCCACCTCGGCCGCCGCGTCGGCGAAGGCAGCGCCGAACACCGCCGAGCTCTCACACAGCTCCTGGCCCATCCCGAACCACTGCGCACCCTGCCCCGGAAAGAGCACGGCGAGTGGGCCATCCGGCCGGGCCACCCCGCGCACGACGCTCGCGGCGGGTGTACCCGTGGCCAGTGCCGTCAGCCCGCGACGCAGTTGGTCGCCGGTTCGCCCGAGGACCACCGCGCGGTGGTCGAAAGCCGTGCGCGCGGTCGCCAGGGCGTAGCCGATATCCGCCGGGTCGACATCCGCCGGGTCGGCGCGGTCGAGTCCGGCGAGCAACCGATCCGCCTGCGTCCGCAGTGCGCCGGCGTTCGGCGCGGATACCATCCACGGCGTGACCACGGGCGCGGGCACGGCCTCGGCGGCCACACTCGGCTGATCCGCCAGCACGACATGGCAATTCGTGCCGCCCATCCCCCACGAGGACACCCCCGCGACGAGCCGTCCGTCCGGTCGCGGCCACGCTCCGAGCCGGGTCTGCACCCGCAACTTCAGTTCGGCCAGCGGGATTCGCGGGTTGGGCGTCGAGAAATTGAGCGACGCAGGCAGTTGCCGGTTCCGCAGTGCCAGCACTACTTTCAGCAATCCGGCGATGCCTGCGGCGCCCTCCAGGTGGCCGATGTTCGTCTTCACCGAGCCGACGAGCAGCGGACGGTCCGCGGCCCGTCCGGTACCGAACACCGCACCAGCACTCGCGGCCTCGACCGGATCGCCGACCTCGGTTCCGGTGCCGTGCAGTTCGAGGTACTGCACCTCCGCCGGGTCGATGCCGGCCCGTTCGTGCGCCAGACGCAGGACCTCCTGCTGCGCCGCGCCGTCCGGGGTCGCCAGACTGTCGCCGCCACCGCTGTTCACCGCGCTGCCACGGATCACGCAGTAGATGTCGTCGCGGTCGGCGAGCGCGGTCACGAGCCGTTTCAGCACGACGATCCCGCCGCCTTCGCCCCGGACGTAGCCGTTGGCGCGCTCGTCGAAGGTGTAGCACCGACCGTCCGGGGAGAGCGCGCCGAACCGATCGGCGTTCACCGCGCTGCCCAGCGCCAGATTGAGGTTCACCCCGCCCGCGAGCACGGTGTCGGATTCACCCGAACGCAAACTCTCACATGCCAGGTGGACGGCGACCAACGAAGACGATTGCCCGGTATCGACAACCAGGCTCGGTCCGCGCGCGCCCAGAAAGTACGAGACCCGGTTAGCGACGATGCTCCGATGCTGTCCGGTCAGGGTGAAGTGGTCGATCGGTTCACCCGAAGCGGTGCGCAGTGCCGCGTAGTCGTCGAGGGCGACGCCGAAGAAGACGCCGGTCCGGCTGCCACGCAGAGACTCCGGGAGCAAGCCCGCGTCTTCCAGTGCCTCCCAGGCCAATTCGAGCATGAGTCGCTGCTGCGGATCCATCGCGGTCGCTTCGCGGGGGGAGATGCCGAAGAAGCCCGGGTCGAATTCGGCCACCTCGTCGAGGAAGCCGCCGTACCCGATCGCGCCGGGCAGGTGCGCGCCGGGCCAGCGATCACCGGGCGGGCCGGTGATCGACGCGCGCCCCTGGACAAGCAACTGCCAGAACGCCGCCGGATCGGCGGCGTTCGGCAGTCGGCAGGAACTCCCGACAACCGCGATATCGAAACCTTCAGACATTACTAAACCTCTTCGTGCGCGCATTAAAATGCTGCAATTCAAATTAACACGGCGGTCGGTACGTGGATCAACCCCTAGCCGCCCCTGTCATCAATTGACGAACCCCTACAGCGGCTCGACACGACCCCGAGTTATTACCTCGGGACGGGCTGTCAGAAAAAAGTACAGGCTACGACTGATTCGCTTGACCGAGTAGCAGTTCGACCGGCAGATCCGCGCGCTTTCTCACATCCAATTTGCGATACACGCTGGTCAGATGCTGTTCTACCGTGCTGACAGTGATGTGGATCTGGTCGGCGATTTCACGATTGGTATGCCCGACCGCGGCAAGAGAAGCTACTCGCTTTTCGGATTCCGTCAATCCGGCCCGAGTCGGCTCCGACGATTTCCTGACCTCGTCGCCGATCGACCTTTCAGGTGACCGTGCGAGGGCCGAATTACCCGCATCCGCACGAATTATCTTCACCAGTTTCGCCGCACTACATTTCAGTGCCGTCGCCTGTTCACGTTGGCCCAGAATCTTGTGCGCCTCACTCAACGCGAGCATTGCCCGGTTCAGCAGGAAGACATCGCCGGAAAGGCGAAGCGATTTGATCGCCTCGCGCAATATCGGCACCCGCTGCGGTGCGCTGCGCACGTGTCCGAGCAGCAGCAGCGTCAGGCCGCGGCTACGCAAACAGTCGCCATGGGCTTGATCGAGCAGTTCGATCTGCTCCTCCAGCAGGCGTTCGGCCGCGACAGGATCGCGCATCCGCAGCCGCACGGCGGCCGCGCCGCTGCGCCACGGCACGAAGGTCGGCGTGTCCATTTCCCAGCCGCGCATCAATCTGCCGCAGAACTCGAAATCGGCGAGCGCGGCCTCCAGATGTCGGGCCGCGAGGTAGTACTGCCCACGCGCGTAAAGGTATTGCGCGCCATAGCGACTGGCGAATGTCACGTCGGGCAGCGGGTGCTGCACATGGCGGGCCGCGGTCGCCAGATCGTCCAGCCTGGTCGAGGCGAGCACGAGCGCACCGAGCGTGCGGCCGCTCTGCGCGCCCCACCCGTGCGCCGGAATGACCTCGAGCGCGGCGGTCGCGTAATTCTTCGCGGCGACCAACTGTCCTTGTCGCAGTGCGATTTCCGCGCGAACCGAGCCGAGTATCCCCGACCAGAGCGGCACACCTCGGGCGTCGGCCTCCTCGAGGAGCTCAGAACACAGCGCCGCAGCCTGCGGCACCTGCTCACTGAACACCAGGGTCTCCAGCGCGGCCTCGGCGATATCGAGGGTGTCATCGCCGAGCTGCAGAGTGGACAGCACGCGCACCGCGCAGTCACCGGCCGCGTCGTCCGCGCCGTCGGCGAGCACACGCTGAAGCGCCTCGGCCGCCGTGGTGCGCAGCCCGTCGGACACCTGGGTTGGTCGCAGGCCCGGATCGGGCGGTTCGTGCGATTCGAGATCGCTGACCAGGCGAGGGAAGCTGGCCTGCAGCAACCGCCGATACGAGGTGAACCCAGGCGTGGCGTGCGACAAGTTGCCGTCGGCGGTCCAGCCGATCAGCGCCGACGCCTCGTCCACCATGCCGTGCCAGATCAACTGCCACAGCAGCATTCCACCGTCACAGTCGGTGAGGTGGTCGTTCTTGTACGCGTCGAGCAGCGAACCGATATGCCGTTTGGCAACGGCCGGGTCGACGCGCATCTCGGTGCGTGCCAGCATCGCCTGGATACCGGCGCGCATCCGTTCGCCGTTGGCCGCGGCCATGGCCAATTCCAGATAGCGGGTCGCCGAGTCGAAGTTTTCGGCAGACGTCAGCATTAATCCGGCGCGCACAAGAATGTCTCGGGCCAGCGGGCCACTCGACTCACCGGCGGCGACCAGATGGACCGCGACCCGCACCGGCGAGACCGCCGAATTGTCCACCGCCAACTGCCGAGCCGCGCGACGGTGCAGCTCGGCCTGCCGGTGCCGAGTCATCCCGGCCAGGATCACGGCCCCACTCGCCGGATGACGGAACGCACGGCCGCCATCCTCGGTGAGCCCCATGGTGTCGAGCGCGGACAGCGCGCCCGCGACGCTTTCGGGTTCCAGATCCGCCATCCGGGCGAGCGATCGAATGCTCATCGCTGCCAACGACTCCGAGGCCGCGAGTACCGCCGCTACCTCGGCCACCGCGGCGACCTGCACATCCGCCCTGGCCAGGCATGCCGCGACGGCCTGCCGAAAATATGACCCGGTAGTCGGCTCGATCGTGTCCGACGGCGACCAGTCGTCCTCGATCAACGCCCGGACCAGACGCGGATTGCCGCCGGTGGCCCCGTGATACGCGGCCGCGGTGGCCGCGACCGCAGGGCCGGCGACCCGCTCGGGCAGCATCGCTGCCACGCCCGCTTCGGTCATATTGCCGAGCACGAACCGGCGCCAGGCCCTGGATTCGATCGGCTCGAAGGCCAGCACCGGCTGTGCGGCAGGGGTGAGCATCGACACGGTGAACACCATCGCCAGGTGTGTTCGGGACAATCGCTTCGCGAGGTGGTGCAGGCAGATGAGGGAGGCCGGGTCGACCAGGTCGGCGTCGTCCACCATGATCAGTACCGGTGTCGAGGCCACCGTGCGGGCCAGGGTCGTGGCCCACCCGTGCGCCAGCCGCAGCGCCTCGGTGTTCATATTCGCCGCAGCACCGGCGAGGTTCGCTTCGTAGTCGACGGCAACCGAATCGAGTCGTGTGATATCCGGGACGAAGTCGTCCGAGATATGCGGGACGGAATGCAGCAATTGGCATACGATGCCGAGCGGAATCGCATTTCCCTCGGGCGAACCGGCTGCCACCAGATACTGCACGCCCTTCTGCGCTGCGTACTCCGCCAAATCGCGCAATAGATCCGTTTTTCCGGTTCCGACACTTCCTCCGAGCAGCGCAACCCCGCCGGGACGCCCGCAATCACTGTCGATCAGACCGCGGAGAAATGCGATTTCCTCGGACCTCTGTACAAGCATTCGATCCCACCTGACTTTTCAACAGCTGTGCGGTGGCGCATCGTTGCTACCTCGTTACCAGGAAGTAACGTATAAATTACCGAACCGAGTTCGACTCGCATAGCAACGTCACCGGACTGCGGACTCCGACCCGAAAACGTGCGCCATCTACCCTCTTCTCGCTAAAGCCTGACTGAGCGGTTCGGCCAGTCTAGCCCGATCTCACGGGATGATGTACCCCTATAGGTGGCGTTCAAAACCCTTGTGCAACAGCGCTGTTCACCACCAAGCTTGCCACTGTGAAAGTAGCGGGTTGCGGCGGAGTTACGGCGAGTTGAACCCTAAATGCCTCACCTGGAGCCGGCTGGGCACAGAAAAAATGCTTTCACCTGGGACGACACCGAATTCACGGACCGAACCGCTACCGACCGGCACAATTCTCGCCCAGCCGTGGCATTCGCGGGTTTTTCCCAGCGAGAACCACGTGCGCGCAATGCACCTGCCGCGCTGGCACGGCATGCACCCGAACCGAGCTATAACCGATAGATCCATCGGCCACCCGGCGAGATGGTTAGCTGGGAAAACCTGAGGTATGGAAGCGAGAAAATCAACGCTGCGGCTATATATTGCGACACCGGCAGCACATGCTACCGAATCAGGAGATTTCGCTGGTTGAATGCGAAATCCGTTTGTCACTTAATGGAACAATTCCGCCGAGGTTCGAATTCGAGCCGATTCTCCGCCACCCACATCATTCAGAACGGACACCCGGCTCAGTCCGGCCGGACGCAAGCCGGGGCCGTCCACCAACGTACGTGAAAATGCAATGATCGTGAATTCGACTTTGTCTGCGACGTAACTACGCGACGAGGTCTCGTAGGGTGTCGGCGATCACCGCGATGACGCGCGAGGAATGCTGTTCCAGATAGAAGTGGCCCCCGTCGAAGGTGTGTATCGTTCCGCCCCCCGAGGTGTGCTCATGCCACCGCTGTGCTTCCGTCACCGTCGTGCGGGGATCATCGACCGCGGTCAGCACGACGATAGGCGCCGCGATCCGCGCGGACGTGGCGGGACGGTAGCTCTCGACGGCGCGGTAGTCGTTGCGAATCGCGGGCAGCACCATCTCCCGCATTTCCGGGTCGTTCAGCACGCGCGAATCAGTGCCGCCCAGTGCGCGCATCTCCTCGATGATGGTGGCATCGTCGCGAAATCGTGCGCTCTCGTCGCGAAGTATGCTCGGGGCCCGGCGCCCGGACGCGAATACGGCCAGCGCCCCAGCCCCGTCGCTCTCTTCGAATCGGCGCGCTACCTCGAAGGCCAGCACGGCTCCCATACTGTGGCCGAAGAAGGCGACCGGACCCCGCATGACCGGGATCATCGCGGTGTGGATCTGATCGGCCAGTTCCTCGATGGTCTCGATCAACGGTTCGTGGCGACGATCCTGTCTGCCCGGGTACTGCACGGCATGGACCTCGAATTCGGGAGTCAGGGCTGCGGATACGGGAAAGTAGTAGCTGGCGGAGCCGCCCGCGTGCGGAAAGCAGATCAGTCGGGCCCGGGCGGCCGACGTCTCGTGATAGGTGCGGAACCATAACCTGGTGTCGACCGGAGTCGGTGTCATCTACGAATCCTCTCGGGTACGGATACGGTCCAACGATCCCACCCTCGCACCGGGTCCGCCATCGGTGAATCATGCACTGCCCCGACCACATTCAGTGAGCAGGCGCACCAGCATGTCGACACGGCACCCGCATGCTGGGTGCGAAACCATGGCGAAGTCGTCGAGTGCGACCGCGATGGCTCGGAGTTACCTGCCCGCGAACAGCCGTCGGAGTTCTGCCCGCGGGCGAGCCACTGGGCTACATCGCTTGGGCGTACACGAAGCCGTAGTCCGATCGGTTTTCCTCGCGGGCCATCATGCGTCCGTTCACATAGATCGCGGCATAGACGTAGTTGGCGTTATCGTGCGTGATGGCCGACCAGACGAACGTTTTCTCGGTCATCACCACGTCGACGTTGCGGCACCACATGTCGCCGTCGGTCCGATCCGCCAGGGTGACGATCTGCTCGCGCTTGCCGAGCCCGTCGTAGTAGGTGATTTTGTTGTTGTCCTGGGTGTTCGAGCAGAACACGTAGCGGACATTGCCCCATTTGGGGACATCGACGGCCTGCGCGGTGCCGGCCCCCGCAACAGCAGCTCCGGCGAGCGCTGCGGCGACGCCCCACGTGGCGAGTACCCGCTGCGGCATTGTCGGTGTCATATGAACACAGTCCCTTCGATGATGACCCGTCGACGGAAGGCTCCCGCCGATGGTCGTCGCATGGCGAAGCCAGCGAACCGCACAGTTAATCACGTCGTTGCGCTCTGCGCTCATCGAGATCGAACGAATTATGTTGTTGGGCTGCGTGATTCGCAGAGTGCGGACGTCAGCCTTGCTCAGCCATGGCGCGGAGGTCGGGCAGTGCGCCGATACGTTGGGTGGTGGGACGACCCGGGGCGGCGGTCTGTGCCGAACCTGTCGCGCGGAGCAGGGATCTGACCTGGTCGGGGGTCGCGCGGCCGGGACCGAGGGCGCGCATACCCTGGTAGGCGGCGATGGCGCCGACGACGATCGGGGAGGCGCTGGAGGTGCCGCTGAATTCGTCGGTGTACCAGAGGTCTTCGTCGGGGCCGCCTTGGAGGTCGCCGTAGCCGGTGGTGGTGACTTCGCGACCCCAGCCCTGGGCGTCGAGGCGGGTGCCGTGGTTGGAGAAATCGAGGCGGGAGCGGGCGGGGCCGTGGTCTCGGCCGTGCAGACCCGGCGGTGGGGCCCCAGCGCCGACCAGGATGGCGCCCGAGTCGGCGGGGCCCGCACGGAAGGGGTTGTGCCAGGTGGCGGGAAAGTCGCCGGGGCGGGTGTCGTAGACGGCGTCGTTCAGGTTTTCGCCGCCGTTGCCCGCGGCTTCGACGACGACGATGCCGCGGCTCACGGCGTAGCGGATGGCGGCGAAGTCGTCGGGCCACCATTCGACGGCGATGTACCCGCGCTGATCAGGGGTGCCCTGGTAGTCGAATCGTGGTCCGGGGCGGTGCAATTCGATGAGGACGATGTCGCCGGGGTCCAGAGCGTCGGCGGCCGAACGGATCGCGGCGGCCGAACCGATGCCGAAGACGGAGATAGCTCTGATGTGGGCGTCGGGTGCGATTCCGGTGACGCCCACAGCGTTGAGATCGCCGCTGATCTCACCGGCCACGGCGGTGCCGTGGTTGCGCCAGCCCACATCCGCCGACGCGGTGCCACCGATCATCCCGCCCTGGTTCTGACGCAGGTCCTCGTGGGTGAACCGCCACGCACCCTCGACATCGATCACCCGCACACCGGTGCCGAGCCCGCCGGGCTGACCGTGCGCCCACACCGCGTCGATGCCGTGGGGTGCCGCGTCCAGATAGGCCTGTCTGACCCGGAAATCAGGTGTCACGGCCGGTGCGCGCGGTGCGACGATGTTCTCGGCCAGCGGCGCCAGTGGCGGTTCCGCCGCCGGCTTCACATACGCGGCGGCGACGGTGTCGTCTTCACGCAGCCGATGCGCGAGCTCGCCGAGGTCACCCAGCTCACCGTGCACCGAGTAGTAGCTCAGGTACTGACCCGCCACCGGCGCCTGCGGTGTGTCGGCCAGTCTGGCCGCCAACCGATTGTCCGGACCGAAGATCGGCACCAGATGTGCGGTGGCGGGCAGCAATTCATCGACCCTGGTCCGCACGGAGCGGTTTTCGCGCAGGGCGACCGGGGTGATCTCGGGGCCGGTCGCCGCGGTGACGACGATCAGTTCACCCGGCGGAACGGCGGGTGCGGGCACCCCTGATCGGCGCTGCCTGCTGGATCGAGTGGAGGCCATGACTACCAGTCAACCGCGCCCCGCGCCCGCCCGCTACCGTTCTGCCACACCAGCATCGGCGACACGCCGTCACCACACCGCGGCGACGACCCCGCCCACGGCGATCGCCCCGACATACACCAGTACCAGTCGGGTATCGCGCAACCAACACCGACTGCGCCGCAACCCGGCCCGCCACGCCCGCCAATATCCGACGAACGCGAGCGCCCCGAATCCGACCACCGCCCACGGTCCCACCAACCACGTCAGCAACGCCACGGTCGCGACCACACACAATGTCAGCGGGTCGGGTGGCTGTTGCCCGCGCACCGCCTCCTCGTAGTAGACCCCGCGCTGGTTCACCGCACCTCCACCGGCAACAACGCCCGCCCCGACGGTGCCGACGCCGACAACCGCTGCCGCGACAGCGCGGGCCACGCCTGCACCGCACAGAACGGCGCGCACTGATCGGCGTCAGCGCGCGTGCCGACGTGCACGCAACACTGGGTGAGCCGTTCCTCGATCATCGTCGACATGTCCATGAACGGTTTCACCGTGATCCGCACAACCCGTTCCCCGAGCAGCGTCCGCAATCGTGTGCGCCGGCCGGGCAGGGCCGAGGACGCCAAGGTGAGCAGCGTCGACATCCCCAGATCGCAGTTCTCACAGATGTTGCGCCACACCCGCCCGATCTCCGGATGCGACAGCGAGGACTGCTCCGACAGCAACCCCAACAGCGATTCCCGCACCGCCACCCGCAGTTCGGCGGGCAGCGCCGAGTCCGCGATCCGGTTCGACACCAGCCCCAACTGCTGTTTCAACCTTTCGTGCCCGATCAGCGAAACCAGCGAACGCCAGTCCCCGGCGTCGTCACGCAGCAGGTAGCCGACCGAGCAGCAGTGCGGGTGCGAGCACGGCAGCGCGGTGAGGTCACGCCAGGTGACCAGCCCGTCGGTCTGCGGGCCGAGTCGGCGCAACACACCGGTGTGGGTGAGCCGGTCCATCGGGTCGATCACTCCCGAACGCCCGGAACCGAACTGGGGTTGGATCGACACACCACCGACAAAGGGTGTGTTCATGGCAGTGCGCAGGACCGCGCCGATCTCGTCGTCGTTCACGCCCAGCGCCACTGTCATCACCAGGGTGGTGAAGATGGCGTTCGACGACAGTCGTTGCAGCGCCTGCTGTTTACGTACCCGCAGATCACCGCCGCGGTGATGCCGTGAGGCTTGCGCCGTTTCCCCGTCGTACTGCAGATACACCTCCACCCGGTCGCGATGCGCGCGCAGCAATTCCAGCAGTTCGTCGTCGACGGCGAGGCGCAGACCGTTGGTGTTGAGCAGGATCCGGGTGATGGGTCGCGCGGTCAGCTCGGCGAGCAACCGCGCCAGCTGCGGATGCAGGGTCGGTTCGCCGCCGCTGAGCATCAGCACGTCCAAGCGCCCGTTCTCGCGGGCCAGGCGCTGGTCGACATTGGCGAGCACATCCTGCACCGAGACCACACCACGCAGTTCGGGTGAGGAGTCGGCGAAACAGGTGGGGCAGCGCAGATTACAGCTGTCGATGATGTCCTCGAGCAGAATGCAGGTGTGCTGGGTCTGCATCTCGGGCAGCCCACGCAGATACGCCGAGGGCACGGGATCGAAATTGCCCGCGGTGTCGGGCAGGTGCGCTTTGGTCGGGGCGGTCCATTCTTCGAGATAGGCCAGGATTTCGGGGTCCTCGTCGTAGAGGGTCCGCACCATGCCGTGGGTTCGGCAACCGCGTTCGAGGAAGACCTTCCCGTCTCGTTCGGCCAACCACCCCGACAGTCGCGCGACATCGGGCAACGGTGTGTCGGGGTGTTCGTCGTGGCAGCGGGGGCAGAACGCGGTGACATACCGCAGGATCCGGTCGCCACGCAGCGGCATTCCGGTCATCGCGCCATCCCGAAGAAGCCGGTGTACAGCTCCGGGTTGATGGCCGTGCACAACCCCGCGGTGAACACGGTGACCAGCGACCAGCCGATCATCAGCCCAAGCCCGAACCCTTTGGGCGCGGGCCGTTTGCGCCGGATCAGCAGCCAGCCGCCTCCGAAGGCCGCTCCCGCGCTGGCCACCGCGGTGAGCCCGAACAGCACCTTGGTCGCGGTGTCGTCGTTGACGGAGCCGACCACGATGAACATGAAGAATCCGGCCATCGCATTGACCACGATGAACACCATCGCCCCCGCCAAGGCCATCGCCGCGACTTGACCGCCCTGCCCCGGCGGTTTTCCGCCCTGCTGCGGTGGTGGGGGTGGAAAATTCATGCCATGGCCTTTCGTCGAAGTACACCGTCGTAGTTCCCGCGCCGGTAGCCGACGGTCCAGCGCACCGCCACCAGGACCAGTCCCGGCAGCAGGAACCATTGCGGGCGTGTCAGATCCAGCCATACCGTGTCGTTGGCGCGGGTGAACTCGACCAGGAACCGGAAGATCGCATACGCCCCGATATAGAGGGTGAACAGCTCCCCCGGTGTGCTGATCCGGTCCCGCAACCACCACAGTGCGCCGAAAGCGGCCAGCTGGAACACGATTTCGTAGACAAAACTGGGATGCATCGCCACCCCGGCCACACATCCGGGGCACTGTGGAACGGTCGCCGGCGCGTGGATCCCCCACGGCAGGCTCGTCGGCCGTCCCGGCGCTTCGGTGAGCAAGCATCCGATGCGTCCCACCGCCATGCCGAGCGCCACCGCGGGTGCGAACAGATCACCGGTCCGCTCCCGATATCCGATGATCCTTTTCGCGACCAGCACACCCACATACGCACCGAGCAATCCGCCGAGCACACTGCGCGCACCGAACATCCAGCTCTCGTACGGATCGAGCGTGTCGACCAGACTCGACAACCGCATACCGATCGCCCCGCCGACCAACGCCCCGGTGACCGCGACCAGCGATTCTTCGCGCAGCGCGTCCTGGCGCCTGCACTCGACGAAGAACACCACCGCGGCGACAGCGACCCCGAGCGCGACGAAGAACCCGTGCGTCGGGATCCCCCACATCAGCTGCGCCATCATGGCGAAAGAGTATCGGGCCGTACCGTCACCGGACGTGAGTGAAACTACTCCCTATTCTGGGTACTACCCTGTTCGTCGGTGAACGACGATGCGGGAGTGAGTATTTCACATAGAATGAGGCAGGGCGAGTTTCTCGCCCCCGGTACCGCTCCTCGGGTACCAGCGTAGATCAGCGCGATAGTTCCACCATCTCGGGAATTCCATCGGGTACGCAGTCATACAGGGGGTCAATCATGTCCACAGCTGTCGATTTCGCGGCCAGGCTCATCGATCCGCAGGCCATCGCCGCGGCAGGCCATTCGGCGGTTCTCGCCTACATCTCACCGAGCAGGCCGGGCGCGAACTTCGGTGCCAAACCGATCACCGCCGACTACGCTCGCGCGCTCACCGCCGCCGGGCTCGACATCGTCTCCATCTGGCAATACGGCAAACCCGGCAACGCGACACCCTCGGACTGGACCACCGGGTTCGACGGCGGCCGGCGGATGGCCGAACAGGCCCTGGCCACCCATCTGAGCGTGGGAGCGCCGCGACAGGCACCGATCTTCTTCGCCGTCGACGAGGACATCTCGCTGTCGCAGTGGAACAGCACAGCCGTCGAGTTCTTCCGCGGCGTCAACTCGGTGCTGGGTACGGCATGGACCGGGATCTACGGGCATTCGCGGGTGTGCGCATGGGCGATCGAGGACGGGGTGATCGGCGCGCGGGGCCAGTTCAGCTGGGCGTGGCAGACGAGGGCGTGGTCCGGCACCGAACGGGGACCGCGCGCCGTGCTCTACCAGCGGGTCATCGACACCCCGAGCAACCCGGGGCCGCTGATCGACGGCACCCGCGTCGACGTCAACGACATCCTCGCCCCCGACTTCGGGCAGTGGGCGCTGGATCGCTCGGTATCGGTGCCACCGTTCACCGAAATCGACCGCCTCGGACCTTCGCACTCCCCGCGCGAGGGCGCCCGGGTCACCAACTTCCTGCTGCACACCCAGGAAGGCAACGGCACCGCCGAATCCCTTGCCGCCTACCTGAACAACCCGGACAACGGAGTGTCCTACCACTACACGCTGCGCGATGCGGTGGTGGTGCGGGTGGTGCCGGAAGAACTCGCGTCGTGGTCGGTGCTGTCGGCCAACCCGTTCACCGTGAATCTGTGCTTCGCGGGCAGTCGGGTCGCGTGGTCGCGGCAACAGTGGCTGGCCATCGACGCCGATCTGCGGATCGCGGCGTACCTCGCGGTCCGCAGCGCGCACCGGCACGGGTACTCGACCGAGGTGATCGAGCCGGACTACCACGTGGGCGACGGCATCTCCGATCATCACTACGTCACGAGAGCGCTGGGCATCGGCTCGCACACCGATGTCGGCCCGAACTTTCCGTGGGATGTGTTCGCCGCCCACGTCGCCGCTTTCGCCGGGGGTACGAGGCCGACCGCGATCGATGCTCGTGCCGCCGCGTCCCCGTGGTTGGGTGCGCGCCGCACCGACGGCGAACTCGCCACCCCGGACGGGTCGGGGCGTTTCGCAGAATTCGAGCACGGCTACGTGTACTGGCACCCGGCCACCGACGCCCACGCCATCCCGACCGTGGTTATGGCCAAGTACGCCGAGTTGGGTTGGGAAGCCGGACCATTGGGGTACCCGACTGGCGAGCACGCCGAACTGCCCGATCCCCGAGGTTCCGGCCCCGGGCTGGCGCAAGCCTTTCAAGGCGGCACGGTCTACCGGCGCGCCGCGCAACCCGCGTACTGGGTGCACGGTGCGATCGGTGCGCGCTGGGCGGCCGCCGGGTCCGAGAACGGTGAGCTCGGCTGGCCGGCCTCTGATGAGGTCGCCCACGACGACGGGATCTATCAGGCGTTCGAATTCGGCCGGATCTACTGGGTGCCCGAACAGATCGTGGCCCTGCGCAATTCCGGCGACCCCGATACTCCGTTGGCTCGGCCCGCCTGAAGGGTCAGGCCAGCAGGATCGCGAGGGTGGTGGCGCCGGCGCTCAGTACCAGCGCCGCCACCACCAGGATCGCGATCAGCCGTACCCGTGATGTCGGGCCGGTGTAGGTTTCGTCGGCGTTCAGCATGTCGTTGATGTCGATGGCGGCGAACTCACGGGTCGATTCGAGAGGGCCGGGCTGCTCGGTCATGTGCGTGACGCTAGTCCAGGTCACCACTGCCCGCCGCCGATACCCCACTCAACTTTTGCTGGACGGGGGCGCGGGTGGTGGCGAGGAGTTCGTCGAGCTGAGCTTCGGCGCGCTCGGCACGGGCCAGGGTTTGCTTGCGGGCGTCGTCGAGCGCGGCCCACCGTTCGGCCGCTTCGGCGCGCACCTGTTCCAGGGCGGCCGCCGATTCGGTGCGACGTTGCTGGGTTTCGGTGGTGGTGGTGCGGCGCAGTTCGGCGAGTTCGGTTCGGGTGCGGTCGAGTTCGGTGCGCGCGGTGTCGAGTTCGGTGCGGGCGCGTCGCCACTCCTCGCGTGCTTCGGCGGCGGCTTCCACTCGTTCGGCGGTGGCTTGTTCGGCGCGTTCGGTGGCACGGTCGGCGTCGGCGGCCCGCTGGATCGCCAGATCGCGTTCGGCGCTCGCGGCCGCGATCCTGGCTTCGGCGTCGCGGCACTGGTGGGCGATCTCGGTGTCGGCGCGCTGTTCAGCGCGGGCGACGGTGTCGGCGGCTTCTTGTTTCGCGGTGTCGATGTCGTCGGCCGCTTGTCGTTGCGCCGCACGCACTTGCGTCTCGGCATCGCTGCGCGCCGCGAACACATCCTCGGCGGCCTGCCGGGTGAGCGCGTCCACCGAGGCGACGACTTCGTCTCTGGCCGCGAGCGCCTCGTGCACCGCTTGCTCCGCCTGCTCCGCGGCCGCTACGGCCTCTTCGGCGACCGATTCCGCGAGCGCCCGTGCTTCTTCGGCCTCACGTCGCGCCTGTTCTGCTGCCACCGTCGCCATCTCGGCCTCGGCGATCCGTCGCGCCGCGTCGGCTTGCACTGCCTGGACCTGCGCCTCAGCTACTGACGGGTCTCCGATCGTCTGCAACTCGGCGACTGCCGCATTCAAGGTGGTCCCCAATTGCTCTGCCAGTCCCCGAAACTGCCCGAGCAGCTCATCGGCCCGCAACCGCGCCACGGTCACCGGCCCCTGAGCCGTCACAGTGACGGCAGCCGCCGCACTCTCGGACTCCTGTTGTTGCCGTTGCCTTTCCCGCCACGCCCGCCACCGGGTGTGGTCCGGGTGATCGCAGTACTCGGAGGGACGACCTGGCCCACCGGCGCGGGTAATGGGGCGGGCACAGCCCGGGTAGTTGCAGACGCTCGACACGGGAGAATCGTAGCGTTGGTTTCGTCATTTGCGTACGTATTAGACGAAACGAAACCCGTGTCGCCCCTTGGGAA
Source organism: Nocardia sp. A7 (assembly GCF_046549215.1). Taxonomy (NCBI): domain Bacteria; kingdom Bacillati; phylum Actinomycetota; class Actinomycetes; order Mycobacteriales; family Nocardiaceae; genus Nocardia; species Nocardia sp. A7. Next base: position 1,401,062 of record NZ_JAJPWE010000002.1, read on the forward strand.
GCCGAATCCAGCAATGCTGATCCTGACCCCCGATAAGTGAACATTATCGGGGGTCAGGGTTCCCGACAGTTCCAAACGAGCTCTCTTTATTTTCGTTTACGTTTGGTTGTAGTCAACGAAACGATACCGCTACGTAAACCGTCGAAAACTGTGCTCGGCTGTACGGGCGTACCAATGCCGGTACCCACCGATGACTTTCATGCCTCTCCGTCGTCGGTACCTCTGGGTACACCGACAGATAGGAGTTCAGGCGTGACGCAACCGATTCGAAGTGGCATGCCCTCGGTGCGGGCGAACGGTGTGGACCTCGGCATCGACAGCTTCGGCCGCGACGAGGACCCGCTGGTCCTGCTGACCGGCGCCACGACGATGTTGTCCTGGCCCGACGCACTGTGCGAGCGGCTCGCGGCGGGCGGGCGGCGCGTGGTCCGCTACGACCTGCGTGACTCCGGCGCGTCGACGACCCTGGACCCGGAGAATCCGGCATACGACCTACGCGATCTCGCCGCTGACGCGGCCGCGCTGGTCACGATGCTCGGTGCGGGAACCGCCCACCTCGGTGGTGTCGATGTCGGCGGGATGGTCGCGCAGGTCGCCGCGTTGGACCACCCGGACGTGTTCAACGCACTGACCCTCGTCGGCACCCGGCCGGTGGCCCCCGGTCCGGTCGACGAGGACCTGCCCGACCACGACCCCGCGGTCATGGGTGCGCTGTTCTCCCGTCCGCAGCCGGACTGGACCGACCGGGACGCCGTCGCGGCGTTCGCCGCCGAAGGTGCCGAGCTGATGGGCAACGATCCGGAGCAGGAGCGGGCGACAGCGGCCCGGATCTGGGACCGGACGCCATCGAGCGATCCCGCGGTGCACCAGGCGAACCAGCTCGGCATGGTGTTCTCCCGCATCGACTGCACCCCACGATGGCGGGAACGCCTCGGCGAAGTCGACCTGCCCACCCTCGTGGTGCACGGTCGCGCCGACCCGTTCTTCCCGGTTGGCAACGGCGAGGCCCTCGCCGCCGAGATCCCCGCGGCACGACTGCTCGTCCTCGACAACATGGGCACCGCCCTGCGGCACACCGCGGCCGATCAGGTCGCTGCGGCCATGCTCGCCCTCTGACTCCTCGTGAAGCCCGAGGCCGGACGGGTTTGCGCTAGATCACAATTGCTGTTGACCTCGAGTCAGGGTGAAAGCTCGTCGCAGCTCGAGGATTCGGCGGCGGCTTCCAGGTCCTCGATGCTGCCCGACATGATCGTCGGCACGTGTGCGGTGATGTGTTCGGCGGGCCAGTCCCACCACGCCACCGCGAGCAGCCGGTCGATATCGCGGTCGTCGAAGCGGGTTCGGATGAGGCGGGCCGGATTTCCGCCGACGATGCCGTAGTCGGGGACATCACCGGTGACGACGGAGCCGGTGCTGATGATCGCGCCGTGACCGATACGCACGCCGGGCATCACCGTCGCGCCGTTGCCGAACCAGACGTCGTTGCCGACGACGGTGTCGCCTCTGCCCGGCAAGCCGGTGAGCAGGTCGAAATGGTTCGACCAGGAGCCGCCCATCGTGGGGAACGGGAAGGTCGACGGGCCGTCCATGCGGTGGTTGGCCCCGTTCATGATGAATCGCGTGCCGGTGCCCAGCGCGCAGAACTTCCCGATGATCAGTTTCTCCGGCCCGTAGTGGTAGAGGACGTTGCGCGTTTCGAACGCGGTCGGGTCGTCGGGGTCGTCGTAGTAGGAGTACTCACCGACCTCGATGAGGGGCGAGGTGATCAGCGGTTTCAGCAGCACGACTCGCGGCTGCTCGGGCATCGGGTGCAGGACTGTCGGGTCAGCGGGAACAATCGTGGAATCGTGCGGCACGCGAAACTCCTTCGGCGGGCAGGCAATCGGGCGACGGTCTCAGTCGAACCGGCGGATCTGGTCGCGACGGTAGCCCCAGACCGTGAGCCCGGCGAACACCGCGATCCACACCGCGAGCATCACCAGCGACAGCGGACCCGCCGACTCCCCGGTCAGCGCGAGCAGGACCAGGTCGGTGGTTCCCCGGGTGGGCACGAAGGGCGCGATCTGCGCGATGAGGGACGGCGTGTCGGCGCGGTCGAAGAACATGCCACCCGCCACCGCCAGCGGCAGGAAACCGATGGAGTTGGCGATGATGGCGACCCGCAGCGACATCAGATAGCCCATCGCCAGTCCCAACAGGGTGAAGGTCACCACAGCGATCAGCACCGCTCCCGCCGCCAGCAGCACCCGCGCAGGCGGCGCCGAAGCGGCGGTGAACAATCCGGCCACCAGCAGGATCGGGATGATCGCCGCGGCGACGACCACCAGCCCGACCAACAGGTGGCCCAACATCTGCGGCGCGATTCCGCCCGGGAGGGTGCGCAGATAGTTCCCCCATGCCGATTCGCGCTGCGCCGCGATCACCACACTGAAGTGGCCGACGCACGCCAGCAGCACCCCGAACACCACCAGCGTTGCCGCGGCGGAGGTCATCGCCGCGGCGTCCTGGCCGATGAACGGGACCACGAAGAAGAGCATCACACCGACCGGGACCAGTGCCACGGTCAGGAACATCGTGGGCGTGCGAAGGGTCTCGGCGAGATTGCGCCGGGTGTAGGTCATGGTCAACGACGACATCATTGTCCTTTCAGGTCGGACGGTCGAACGCTCCGGTCGCCGGTGATCGCCAGGAAAGCGTCCTCCAGCGAGGCGGATGCGATCTCGATGTCGGTGAAGGACGCGCCGGTGGCGACCAGTTCCCGGACCAGTGCGGTGGCGTCGTCGGTGAGCAGATGGGTGCGGTCGGCATCGATCTCGATCGAGGTGACCCCGCGCAGTTCGGGCAGCACCGGGTCGGTCAGCGTGACCCGTTTGAGCCGCACCCGGCCGCGGATCTCGGCGACGCCGCCGTCTGCGAGCACCCGGCCGCGATCCAGCACCACGACCCGGTCGGCCAGTGCTTCGACCTCTTCGATGTAGTGGCTGGTCAGCACGACCGCGCCGCCGTCGGCGTGAAAGGACCGGATGCCGTCCCACAGTGCCCGGCGAGCGTCGACGTCGAGGCCGGTGGTCGGTTCGTCGAGGAAGACCAGCCGGGGCCGCCCAGCGAAGGCCAGCGCCACCGCGACCCGGCGCTGTTGGCCACCGGAGAGGCCGCCGATCTGCCGGTCGGCCAGCTCGGCGAGGTCGAAGCGGTCGAGGAGTTCTGTCCGACCCACCGGGTCGGGGAAGTGCGCCGAGACGAAGTCCACCAGTTCGGCGACCCGCCAGGTCTCGGGCAGTCCGGTCTCCTGCGGCGTCACCCCGATCACACGGCGGGTCGCCTCGTTCCGAGGGTCGCCGCCGCAGAGTTCGACGCTGCCGGAACTGGGGCGAAGCAGCCCGACCATCACATTGATCAGCGTGGACTTTCCGGCGCCGTTGGGGCCGAGGAGCCCGAGCACCTGCCCGGCCGGGATGTCGAGGGACACGCCGTCCAGCGCGGTTTTGTCGTCGTACCTGCGAGTGAGGTCGCGCGTGCGGGCGAGAATCGTCATGCGGGGGCCTGTCGGTTCGGGTCGGTCATGATCGGCGGGAGGTCGGGAAAGACGAAGGGCTCGGGTTCGCCGTGGGGTACCACCGGCCACGCCTGCCCGGTGCCGCCGCGCGTGAGCACCAGTTCGGCGACCTCGGCGACCCGCTCCGGTGGCAGAACGGCCACCCCCATCCCGGTGATGAACGGGGTCGCCTCGCCGAGCATCGTGGTGTCGACGAAGGTTGGGCACAGCGCGTTGACGGTGATGCCGTTCGCGGCCACGATCGGTGCGACCGATCGGACCAGCCCGACCACGGCGTGCTTGGTGGCCGCGTACAGCGGATTCATGGGGCTCTCACTCAGCCCTGCCAGGCTGGAGGTGACCAGGACCGCGCCGCAACCCTGCGCGGTGAACACCGCCAACGCGGCGTGCAGGCCGTAGACCACTCCGTCGAGGTTCACCGAGACCAGGTCGCGGTAGTGCTCGGGCCGGAATTCCTCGACGAAACCGCCCTTTTCGCCGATTCCGGCGTTGAGTACCGCGATGTCGAGACCGCCGAAGTGCTCGGTCGCAGCCTGCACCGCCGCGACGTTGTCGGTCCGCCGGGTCACGTCGGTGTGGACGAACACCCCGCCCAGCTCGTCAGCGACGGCCGCGCCGGCCTGGTCCACATCGGCGATGAGGACGCGGGCACCGCCCGAGGCGAACCGCCGGGCGATGGCGGCGCCGATGCCGCCGGCGCCGCCGGTGATGAGTACGACCTTGCCGTCGAGGGGGCTCATATGTTCTCCAGGGTCAGATGGGCCGGGTAGCGAGGTCGACGGCGGTGGTGATCTCGCGCAGGTAGCGGTCGATGTCGAGGTCGGGATCGTGGGACAGCGCGGTGGGGACGGCGTCGATCACGCCGCGGACGATGCGCGCCATGACGGTGACGTCGAATTCCCGGAACTCGCCGGCTGCCTGGCCCGCGGTGAACAGTTCCACCAGCGGCAGCAGCATCTGCCGGTCGGATTCGGTGGGGTCGATGCCGGGCAGGTCGGCCAGGCCACCCCCGGTGACAATCTCCACGAGCGCGACCATCCGCGCCGGGTGGGCGCGCATGTATTCCAGGTTCGAACGGATGTAGGCGCGCAACTGGGCGGTGGGCGTGGTTTCGGCGTCGATCATCGGTGCTATGAACGCGGCCCCGTCGGCGTAGACGGTTGCCATGACCTGCCCGATCAGTTCGGCCTTCCCCGCGAAGTGGTACGAGATCAGCCCGCGGCTGATCCCCGCACGGGCGGCGATCCTGCTCATCGACGCTCGGGAGTAACCGACCTCGGCGATGGTTTCCACCGCCGCGGTCACGATCTGAGCCCGGCGCGCCTCTTCGATGAAGGAACGCGACTGGCCGTCCTGATCAGAATTTGGCACCATAGCCAGAATTTAGCACATGGTGTCAGGTTTTTCGGCGGATACGTACAGCTAACTCGACAAACGGCAGCCGCAGACCATCCGGGGATGGTCTGCGGCTGCCGGAACGGCCGGGGCGCCGGTCGGCCATGCGAAGCCCTCGGGCGCAACAGCTTTGACTACTCAGGGGGTTACACGAGGACTCCGTGCCCGACGGTGACGTTCCCGTACAGGTTGCGTGCGAACACCTGCACAGCCTCCCCGCGCCCCTGTGACACCGGATCCATCAGGTTCTGCACGTTGCCGTACATGGCGTTGACCTCCAGTCGCGCGGCGCTGCCCCGACGAATCCCCACCTCCAGGTCACCCATCGATGTCTCCAGCCGGAGCACCCCACGCGAGGCTTCGTCGACGCGGATGTTGCCTTTGGCGGTCTTCGCGGTCACCGCCTCACCCGGGCGATCGACCACGATGTCGCCGGCGGCGACATCCAGGTCGCACCGGTCGAATTCGCCGACACTCACCAGTCGCCCCATGGCGAGGGTCGCGTCGAGCACGGAGCCGGTGGGCACCTGCACGGTCACCGAGAGCTCCGGATTGCCGCCGAACGGCGTGAAGGCCTTCCACTTCTTCGGAGCCTTGACCGTCAGCTTGCCACCGACGAACTCGACCTGAAGCTCTTGCGCGGCACGGACATCCGCCTTACTGGACGCATCGGCGGGTCGGACCTCGACGACGGCGTCGGTGCGGTCTGTGGCGACCACGGTGACATCACCGCAGGGCACATCGACGGTAACGGTGATGGGCTGCGGCGTCTGGAAAGTAGGCATCTGAACTCCTAGGGTGCGAACTCGGTTATACGTAGATGTATACGTACATTGCGTGCTCTCACTATAAGTAGATGTATACGTATAGCGCAACCCCTGACTTCCGCAGCCTCAGACGAGTGGCCACAGCCGACACGTCAGGGCGCGGGCGTCGCGGCGAGCCTCGCGATATCGGGGGCATAGACGGCCATCCAGTGCGGACGCAGTCGGTAGCAGACCACCTCGTTGTCCCAGTCGAAGGCGTCCTCGCCGTAGAAGTCCTGGAAGTACGTACGCAGCGCAGGCCAGTCAGCGGCAAGCTCACCTCCCTGCCCGTTGAGGATCTCGACCGTTCCGTGCGTGAACACGCCCAGGTTCTCACCGCGCATATGCGCCACGCTCGCAGCAGGCCGCGCCGCGAGGTGGCGAGCCTTAGCGGCGTTGCGCGCGGTGGCGAAGTGCCACATTCCGTGCAGGAAATGGCCGTCCACGCCGCTGATCCGCGGTTCGCCCTTCGCTGTCACGGTGGACAGGGCGAGGGTGCACATCCCGGTGAGGACCTGGGTGAGTTCCGCCGCGGACAGCGTGTTCTCCTCGTCGATGATCGAGCGAAGGTGAGAGGTCGAACCGGTGAGGGAGGAGTCGAGGAGTGTCTGAAGCTCAGCGAGTTCTTCTGGTGTTTCGCGCAAGGATGAAGCCCTTATCTATCCGTGGTGTGCCGACCGACAAACCCATCCTCGACCAAAACCTTGACACCTTCTGCCATCTTTGGACCACGGGTTTCCTGCGGGGTGAGCTAACGACAAGCGTCATGCCAGCGCTTGGTGTCAGTTATCTGAACCAGCGACGTGATCTTGCCGTCGTGGAAGGTCAAGTCGTGGGCGAAGGCGGCTTCGAAACTTTTGCTCGTCGACCGACAGGTTCCCCTGTAGTCCCCGAATACGATGACCCGGTCACGAGCTACTTCGACGAACTCCGCGGGGACGGGAGCGACGTCATACGCGACGAACACGGCACCCCAGACCTTGGACAGCATGGTCCGCGGATCGGCGACCGAGCCACCGACATTCAGCGGCATACCCGCACTCACGTGCGCTGTGAACGAGGGATCCAGTAGGCCCGCAAGCGCTTGGCCATCGGATTTCTCGAATGCCGCGTACAGCTGCTCAGCCACATCTCGTGCCGTCATGTCGACTCCTACGATTTTAGAGAGATACCCCTAAAACAGAATTAGAGCATAGTCTCTAATTCATGGGAAGACCCCCGCTACATGACCGAGACAGCTTCCTGGACTCCGCGGCACGCCTCTTCGCCGCAGGCGGGGCGCGTTCGGTAACGATGGCCGCTGTCGCGCGGACGGCTGGGGCGCCGAGCGGCTCGGTCTATCACCGCTTCCCGGACCGCCCCGCATTGCTCGCTGCGCTCTGGCTACGTTCGAGCCGCAAGTTCTTCGACGAATACACCCGGTCCGTGGGTACGACACCAGGGCTCGACGACGCTATCGCCGCGTCGGCCTGGATCGTCGACTGGTGTCGCGACAACTTCGCCGAGGCGACCGTGCTGCAAGCCGGTACTCGCGCATTCGAACCCGATGAATGGCCACAGGTCGCCCGAGCCGAGCTCGCCGAGCAGGCCATGGCCCAGAAGCAGGCGTTGCAGGCTGTCGTCCGAGCGCTCGCCGTACAGTCCGGCCACTCGCATGACCGCATCACCTTCGCCCTGATAGACATGCCACTGGCGGCGGTGCGCCCCTATTTCAACCAGGGCGAACCGCCACCGCCGCGAGCCACCGAACTGGTCCGGGAACTCGCCGCGACTCTCCTCACCTGAACTCACCCGATGGGGCTGTGCCCCAAGAGAACTCGCCCGCTGAAGCGGGTCTGTTTGGCGCGGGGCAGGGGGTGGAATTGGACGCCGTGGATGTCGCGGTAGAGGCGTTCGAGGTCGCAGGTGCGGGAATAGCCTGCGCCGCCGGTGGTTTCGATGGCCAGGCGGATGGTGGTGATGAGGGCGTCGGCGGCGACGGTTTTGCGGCTGAGGGCGCGGGCGGCGTAGGAGTCGGTGTTGGGGAAGGTCAGGTTCTCGGAGTCGGTGAACATGGCGGTGATGAGATCCTCGGCGGTGGTGTAGGCGTTGAGCATTTCGCCTGCCGACTGGACCGTGTGGGCGTCGGAGCGGCCGTCCAGTAGGCGCGCGGTGAGGTCGACGGCCGCGTCCGCGACACCGAGATAGGCGGCCAGGACCAGTGGAAGTGCCGCGCCGATCACCACATTCAGCACCGGCGGCCACGGACCGGCCGGACGGGTCAACGAGATCGCGGCATCGGGGACGAACACATCGTCGAGCACGACCGTGTGCGAACCGCTCGCCCGCAAACCGAACGAATCCCACGTCTTGTCGATGCTCACGCCCGCGGCGGCAAGCGGGATCGCGAAGTGCAGTACCTCGTCGTCGAAGCGAACGCTGGTGACGAGCACATCCCCCACCTCACACCCACTCGCCGGCGCCTTGCGCGCACTCACCCGATACCCACCGTCGACGCGCACGGCCTGCCCGTTGGAGTCGACCCAATCCGAAGCGCCGGTGCTGACCAGAATCGCTCCGCCTGCCACTTTCGCGAACACCGCCGACGCATCGACACCGTGGTTGTGCCGCCACACCTGCGCGGCCACCAGATGCGAATGCATCGCGAACGCCACCGCCGTCGACGGATCGTGTCTGCCGAGCTCGCGCAGGATCTCCCCCATCTCCTGATGGGAGGCACCCCCACCGCCGAACTCGACCGGCACGAGCGCCGCGGACAGACCGCTCGACCGCAGACGGTCGAACGCGGCGACGGAGATCTCGCCGGTGCGGTCCCGCTCCGGGACCTCGAGCCGCAAGGTTTCACCGATCTCGCGGGCGAGGCAAACCCGGTCGGCGCTGGACGTGGTGTCGGAAATTGTGGAAGTCATGTTTCGAAGGTAGGAAGCGCCGCGATAACCAGATAGTCCAGAAAGTGGACTCCCCCGGTCCAGAAAATGGACCCTGTCGGCGAGGTGACCATGACAAGCACGACCGCAGGCTACGGCCAGTACTGCCCGATCTCGCGCGCCCTCGATGTGCTCGGCGAACGGTGGTCGCTGCTCATCCTGCGCGACCTGTTCCTCGGCACCACCCGCTTCAACGACCTCGCCCGCGGCCTACCGGGTCTGTCCCGCAGCCTGCTCGCCAAACGCCTGCGCCAGTTCGAACGCGCCGGACTCATCGACAAACTCGGCACCGAACACGTACTCACCGAAGCCGGGACCCAACTCGAGCCCATCCTGTTCGGCCTGGGCGAATGGGGCGCGCGCTGGACCTTCAGCGCACCACAGGACGAGGAACTCGACGCCGCGCTGCTGGTCTGGTGGATGCACACCCGCGTCGACACCTCGATGCTCCCGGGCCGACGACAGGTGCTGCAGGTCCGATTCACCGACGACGTGCGCCGGTTCTGGATCGTGGTCGAAGCCGCGGTGCCGTCGGTCTGCGAGACCGACCCCGGCTATCCCGTCGACGTCACCATCAGCGCAGACCTCGCCGGCCTGTACGAGGTGTGGCTGGGGCGCATGCCGCTCACGCACGCACAGCGCACCGGGCGGGTCACGTTCACCGGCCCGCCCGCCCTCACCCGTCGCATGCCCGCCGTTCTCCGGCTCAGTCCGGTCGCCGGATACGTCGCCGAGGCCGCGCGACCGGACCAGGCGGCGCGCGCATCGTGACTCGAAAACTGCCGTCGCTGCGCCTATTCCGGCAAGTCACCGGTGCGCGCGGCGATCCGCATCGCCCAGCTGTAGAACTGCGCGGGATCCCCCAGGGTCGCCCGTGCCGCAGGCCGCGCGAGGACACCGTTCGCCGCGGACAGCAGGTCGTCCAGGCCGAGATGTGCCCACTCCCACAGCATGCTGTCGAAGTTGTACGACATCATGGCCGGTCCCACGCGCTCACGGATCGCGACGATCTCCTCCTGCGACAGCCCCGCACGATGCAGTCGCGTGTCGGTTGCGCGCTGATCTTCGGCGTCGAAGGAGGTATCGAGGAACGGCTCGAGCAGATCGCCCCAGATATCGGGACCACGATGCGTCTCGATCCCGTTGCGGCGGCAGAATTCATCGAGCGCGGGTCGGTCCGCGGCGCGCAGGAACAACGTTTCGCCGTCGACGGTACGGACCTGGGGCGGGAGCGCGCGCGGATCGGCATCGGCGATCTCGGATATCGCGATCACGCCGTCGGGATACACCGATGCGCCCGCGAAAGGGTAGTCGGCAAACCGGATCTCCGTGTCGGCGATGACCACCCGCATCGCACTATCATGCCGACCCGAGTCGGCCCAGAGCTAGTGTCATGAACTATATCGAACAAAACGTGGCAGTTATCACTACTTGTCGCGTCATGTTGGCAACCGTCGTAATCAAAACGTTAGGCTTCGAGCATGGCACGTACCGGAGCAGCACACTCAGAGCCGTACGGACCGAGTGTTCCTCTCCCCCAACACCGTCCGGCGCGTCTCGAACTCGTCAGCGAAACTCCTGACCCCGCAGCGGCAGGAGGTGCTGACGAGCACTTCCCGCGACTGGGCGACACGAGTTTTCTCACCGGCGCGGCCCGGCACCGCCTCGCTGCCTACATCCACACCCAGCTCGCCGAACTCGAAGAGATGCCGTAGCTCCTCGCCGATGACTCCGCGCGCCTGCGCCATCGAGCCTGCGCACGATTAGGCTGCACACGCCGAAGACATCGGCGGCAGCGGCGATTCACGCGAGGAGGGGCGAGCTTGAGCGACGCATCGGTCGTGCTTCCCGAACAGGTCCGCACCGAACTGCGTCGCGGTGTGCGCAGTGTCCTCGTCGATACCGCCGCCCTGCGCCTGGTCCGCGAACGCTTCGACGACAACCAGGCAGGCGCTCTGCGCCGCTACCTCGAAGCGTCCCAATCGGCGAATACCCTGCGCGCCTATCGGACCGACTGGATCGCCTGGGCAGGCTGGTGCGCGGTCGAACAGCGACAGGCCCTCCCCGCCGACCCACTCGATGTCGCCGTCTATCTGGCCGCCTCCGCGGACGCCCGACGAGAAAGCGGCGCATGGGCATTCAGCCCGGCCACCCTTGACCGCAAGTCCGCCGCCATCGCCGCCGTCCACGCCGCGAACGGTCTCCCCTCACCGACGCGCTCCGATGTCGTCCGGCTCACCCTGCGCGGTATCCGCCGCACCCGCCGCACCCCACCGACCCGCAAACGGCCGGTGCTGCTGCACACCCTCGACCAACTCCTGGCCGAACTGCCCGCACCCGACTGGCCCACCGAACCCGCACGCCGCCGAGATGCCCTCGCCCTGCTGGTCGGTTTCGCCGGCGCGCTGCGGCGCAGTGAACTCGCGGGCCTGCGCATCAGCGATGTGCACGTGCGCACCGACCACACCACCGGCGAACCACTGCTCATCGTGCACCTGCCGACCACGAAGACCGACCCGACCGGCGTCGCCGAACAACGCATCGCCCTGCCGCGCGGCAAACACCCACGCACCTGCCCGGTCTGCGCGTTCGCCGACTGGGTCCGGCTATTGGAGGTCCACGCCGACTCCGGTGACGCGGGCGCACGATCCTGGACCGCGAACACCCTCGCGGCCGACACCACCATCCACCGCTGCCACGGCTTCACCGGAACCCGGCTCAGCACCGACGAGGACCGCCCGCTGTTCCCTACGATCAACCGGCACGGTTCGATCGGTGCCACCGCGCTGTCCGGCCGGGCCGTCGCCGAACTCGTGAAGCGCTACGCGGCTCGCGCCGGCCTCGACCCCGACCTGTTCTCCGGACATTCCCTGCGCGCGGGCTTCGCCACCCAGGCCGCCCTCGGCGGCGCCAGCGACCGCGAGATCATGCGCCAAGGCCGGTGGGCCAACCCACGCACCGTCCACGGCTACATCCGCACCGCGAACCCACTCGAGGACAACGCGGTCACCAAGCTCGGACTGTGATCAGCCCTTGTCCGGTGCGTCGGCGACGACGCTGGCGTGTGCCGCGACGACCCGCCATCCTGACTCGCCCTCGTCGGTCCACGTGCGGGTGTAGCGCATCCGGGCGGCAATTGCTTCGCCGCCGATTGTGGCTTCGAGATAGCCGAGGAACCACGTGACACCGAGATGCGCCGTAACCAGCACCTCGACGTCTTCCTCGTCGACGCGGCCCATGACCAGGTGCCCCGTCTCGTGCGCGCGCAGGTCGTCCTGCTTGGACAAGAGCACCCCGTCCGGGCCGGTGAATCGCGCCGAATCGTCGATCAACTCGGCCAGCACCTCAACGTCGGAAGTCAACTGCGCGGCCTGAAGTCGGCGTTCGGCGGCCAGCAGGCTCTCGGCGCGGTCTCGCTGTTCTTCGAATCCCATGGCCCGACCGTGCCACACCGCCACGCGCCGCGCGCGGCGTTCTGCCGTCGGCGAACCCCCGCGCAACTACCGCCGCTATACCGCTACATCATCAGCGGATGCGGTCGAGCCGGAAGATGCGGAACTCGCGACCGCCCGAGAGCTGGAATTCCATCTCGTAGCCGGGCCAGAACTCGACGGCCTGATCCCATACGCGCTTGCGCTCGACCCCGGTGATCTCGGCGACCGACACAGGGAACGCGGAGCTGCCGTCGAAGCGGGCCGAGGCGGTGCGGGCCGCGCGCAGGTTCGCCGACCATGCCGGATGCTGCGGCTTCCCCCAGTTCGAACCGACCAGATAGAAGCCCTCGCCGTCGGGCACGCACAGCAGCGAGGTGGTGCGCGGCTGGCCGGACTTGCGACCGACCACCGTGACCTCGATCGATGGCAGCCCGGCCAGGTCGAGTACACCCCACCGACCGCCGCTGAGTCTGCGCAGCAACCGCTCCGTCGGCAGAATGAGGCCGGCGCCACGCATTACCCAGGGCTGCGCCGCGACCACGCGGACAAAGCCCGGCAAGGGATTCCAAACCATCTCCGAATCCTGGCTCGAGCGAACCGCAATCGCCCACTCACGATGGCGCGCTGAGAGGCAACTCACTCGATGCGCTGGACCGCCGATCGCCGCGGGCGGACCATACCGGTCGCGTAGCGATCGATTTGGCGACCTAGCTGAAGCCCCTCCCCTGCCTGTGCTGGTGAGTCGTTGTGTCGCGCGGACATGTTTTGAATGTTGGCGGGTGTGTGGGGGCCTACGGTTAATACATGTTTAGATGCGCATATCTACGTACCTTAATATAATTAATGGACAATCTCCAAGGTCCCGCCGCTCCGTGCCTAATTCCCCCGCACAACTACTTCGATGTCGCACACTGATCTCACTCCCCTCCCCTAGCCGCCAGGAGTGCCATGCCCTCCCCCAATGGTCGCCACTTCCTGGCCTCGGTCGCCCTGGTGGCCGCAGCGTTGCTCGCGACCAGCCCCTCCCCCGCCCTTGCTCGGCCTTCGGCGCCTGCTCGAGTGGCGCCGCTCGGACCCGAATTCCTCTGGGGCGTAGCAGCTTCCGGTTTCCAAGCCGAGGGCGATGCGCCGGACAGCAATTGGCGCCGCTATGTCGAATCCGGGACCACGGCAGACCCCTATCTGAACTCGGTCGACTTTCGCAATCGCTACCGCTCCGACATCGCCCTTGCCGCGAAACTCGGTGTGCGCGTGTACCGCATCGGCATCGAGTGGGCACGGGTCCAACCTCAGGCCGGAGTCTGGGACGAGGCTGCGCTCGCGTTCTACGACGACGTCATCGACGCGATCACCGAGGCCGGGATGCGGCCGATGCTCACTCTCGACCATTGGGTGTACCCGGGTTGGGCCGCCGACCGCGGCGGGTGGCGTGATCCGGAGATCGTCGCGAACTGGCTGTCCAACGCACGCCGCGTCGTCGACCGGTTCGCCGGCGTCGATCCGTTGTGGGTGACGTTCAACGAACCCACGGTGTACATGGTCAACGAGCTGCGCCACGGCGGCATCGGCGCCGCCGACGTCCTCACCATGGGTGAACGAATCACTCAGGCGCACAACAGCATCTACGACTACATCCACGCCGTACACCCCACCGCCCAGGTCACCAGCAATGTCGCCTACATTCCCGCCTTCGACGACGCGGTCAGCGGACTACTGCTCGACCGGATCTCGGCTCGCCTGGACTACATCGGCATCGACTACTACTACGGCCTGTCCCCCACCCAGCCGCAGATCCCCGATCCCGACAAACTCTGGACGATTCCACTACAGCCCGAAGGCATCTACTACGCGCTCGATCACTACGCGCGAAAGTTCCCCGGCCGCCCGCTCTACATCGTCGAGAACGGCATGCCGACCGAGAACGGACGTCCCCGCGCCGACGGCTACACCCGAGCGGATTCGCTGCGCGACACCGTCTATTGGCTGCAGCGCGCGGTCGCCGACGGCATCCCACTGATGGGCTACAACTACTGGAGCCTCACCGACAACTACGAATGGGGTTCGTACACAGCACGTTTCGGCCTGTACACGGTCGACGTGCTGACAGACCCGACGCTGACCCGCACCCCGACCGACGCGGTCGCGGCCTACCGCGCGATCACCGCCGCGGGCGGCGTCGCCCCCGATTACCGGCCGACGCGCCCCGTTGCCCCGTGTTCGCTCGTCGACGGGCTCGCCAGTTGCACCGATCCCGTGTCGGTCCCTCGGTAGCGGTTTGCGGAACCGTTGGTTGCTCTACACTCGGGCGGGTGTCGAGCACAGCGCCACGCCCCGCCAGCGCCGTGAGCGGCAGGCAAGCCCGATGGCAGCCGCACAACGACAGCCGCCGGGAGCAGATCGTGCTGGCCGCGGTCGAGCTGCTCGAGCAGGCCCCCGCCGGTGTGGAGGTGCCGATCATCCAGATCGCCGAGCACGCTGGGCTCGCTAAATCGGTGGTCTACCGGCAGTTCGCGGGTCGCGACGAGCTGGATCGCCGGATCAGAAGCCAGATCGCCGACCGTTTCGTCAGCGACATCGAGGACGCGCTCGACATCGCCGAGGGCTCGATTCACGAAATCCTGGTGCGCACGATCAGCGCTGTCGTCACCTGGATTCAGGATCATCCACGCCTGCACGACTTCCTGCGGACCGGGCCGTCGGAGGCCGATCCCGATATCGACGCGATGAGCGCGCTGATCACCACCATCGCGGGGTCGACCAGAGCTCTGGTCACCGGACTGGCCGGGGTGGTCGGTGTGACCGACGAGGCCTCGGCCGACACGATGACCTTCGCCATCGTGTCGATGACCGAGGCCACCGTCACCCGCTGGGCCAACGATCCGAAACCGGCTCTCACCAGAGACCAGCTGATCGAGGAGGTCGCCTCCTACGCTTGGCACGTGGTCGACGGCGTCGCCCGGCGCCACGGTCTGAACCTGGACCCCGACCAGCAACTCACCGAGATCATCACGCAGCTGATCGCCCGCGGCTGAGCCGCGGGCGATCAGCTCAGGCGGCGCGGCGCGCGCTGCGTTCGGGCTCGCTGCGGTAGCGCGACACGGGCCCGTCGATGCCGAACTTCCGCCACAGCAACTTGGCGGTCGGGTTCATCAGGCCGAGATCGTTGGCCAGTTTGCGCATGTCGCCGAAGTAGCTCGACAGGATCTGCTGGGACCGCTCCGACTTCCAGAATGCCTGCTCGATGACGTCGCGCGGAATATCGAACTCGCGCTCGAACGAACGCGGCGGCGCCATGATCTCGCTGACCAGCCAGCGCATCGCGATCGGGAACGCCAGCGAGCAGACACCACGATTGAACTTGCCCATCCGTCCGATGTGCGCGGTGAGGAAATCCCCGGCGAAGGAGATGTGGCGCGCTTCCTCGGCGATGTGGATCTCCATGGTGCGCAACACCATCGGCGGCAGCGACGCGCCCTCGCGGATCATTGCCTTCTGGTAGTGGTCGATCGGTTCCTCGCCGCCGAGGATGCCGATGAACAGGATGGTGTGGGCATAGCCGCCGGCGACCCCGATCAGCGGGGACAACGCCCGGAACAGCGGCCGCATGCCGGGCACGTCGACGTCGATTCGGTTGACCAGCTCCTGGAACATCTGGATGTGGTTGCACTCTTCGGTCATCTCGTGCAAGCAGTACCGGAACTCAGGCGAGCCGTTCGGCAGCTTCATGATGTATTGCATCATTCCGCGGATGAGGATGCTCTCGAAGGCCGCGCCGACCTTGATCGAATTGGCAGTTCGCCACTTGCCGATCTCGATCCGCCGCTCCAGCGGTTGGTCGCGATACCACTGCGTCGCGCCGAGGGGATCGATCTCCGGTGAGAGCACCCACCGCACATCGTTCGGGTCAAGGGCGAGCTCGGGTGAATCCCAGTCGATATCGAGGTAGGGATCGAAATGGCGGTCGACAGACCCCTGTGACAGGGTTGCCAGCGCCTCTCGATACTCCTCGCTGATGGGTCCGCCACGGCTCGATTCGGTCAGCGTCATCGGTGCCTCCTCGGTTCGCGTCGGGCGTGCCCGGCGCTGTTAGCGCCGTCACACCGTTGCTCCAAGAATAACTGAGACCATCAGTCTCATACAACCCTGGCTCGATAACGTTTTCCTGCGAACTACTCGACGAGCAGAACCACCAGCTGGCGAGCCAACTCGCTGTCACCGGGGCCGCCGAGCCAGATAAGGGGGCGGCGCTGGTCGAGGTGGTCCAGCGCTTCGGGCAGCGACACGTAGACGCGATCGGCGCGGACGACACACACCTGGGGCACGACCTCCGAGACAGCGGGCCCACCGTCGACATCGAGTGCCAGCGAGCCGGTCGACGCGTCGCCGGCCACCGCGTCGCGAACCACCGCGTCGCCTGCCTCGGCCGTGTCCGAACCGCTGTGGACGACCTGGTGTCCCGGCGCACCGGCCCAGTGATCGAGCCACGCCGGGCCCGGCTCGACCGCGGCGAGCACCGTCTGCACGCTCATGCCGTAGAGCACGTCGGCGACCGCGGCGGGCAGGCCCGCGATGTCGACCGTGCGCACCAGCGAGCCGTGTTCGCGCAACCGGTCGACGAACCGTTCGAGCACCTCGGCCCGCTCGGCCGGGTCCACGATCGCGTGCCTGCCCGCGGATCGACGCATGGGTACCCGGCGCTCGTCCTCGGGCAGGTCCAGCAGCCCGTCACGGACTCGGCGCAAGATCTCCTCGCGAGAATTCACTGGGGCACTCTCCTTCGTTGGCGACGCCGATGCCGCCGTTCACACATTCCTCTCCCCACATACCGCGGGAACCCTTCAAATCGCTACCGTACCGACCGGTCCACATGATCCGGGCACGGCACGACGAAGCCGAGCAGGTGCAGTAGCTGGTCGACATTCAGGTCGAATACTTCCGCGCGATCGGCGAAGGTGTCGCGGCCGTACATGTCGAACACGTCGAAATTCACCGCACCGAACAGCGTGGTCCACGCGGTGAGGGCGGCCGTGATCACCCGATCGGGGACGGCAAGACCGAACTGCTCGCGAATGGTCGCGAAATCGGCTGCCGTACGCGCGGAGATCGCGGGGTCGGCCGCGGGGACGCTGAGCTGACCCTGGCGATAGGCGCTGTCGACGATGCCGAGCAGGACCGCGATCACCCGGATGCCCGGTGCCTCGGTATCGGCGGCGGGTGCGTCGTAACCGGGGACCGGTGTGCCGAAGAGCAGGCCGTACCACGCGGGTTCGGCCAGCGCCCATTCCCGCACGGTCCGCGCGGTCACCCGGAAGCGGGTCGCTGGGTCATCGGGGGCGTCGAGCAGTGCCGCGTCGACGGTGTCGCCCAGGGCGTTGTAGCCGTCGACCACCAGCATGGTCAGCAATTCGTCCCGACTGCGCACGTACCGATATACCGCCGAGGACACCATGCCCAGGTCGCGTGCGACGGCGCGCAACGACAATGCCGCGGCCCCGTGCGTGGCCAGATGTTCGCGGCCGATGCGCTTGATGTCGGCGATCGTCCGCGCGCGAGCCAGTGCGCGCGGACCGGGCCGGTCGGAGCTCATAGTTCGATCATCGCCCACTCGCGGCGCGGGCGGGATCCCGGCGTGCGTCCGTGTCGTCGGCGGCGGCGGCGCGTTCGATCTCGGCGGCGAACGTCGCGCCGCCGACCGCCCAGGCCATGGCGAGCAATCGGTCCCGGAAGCGGCTCAGGTCTATCCCTACCCCTTCACCGCCGTAGCCGGTGCCGGTCGCGTCGCGAACCGTGCACACCACCTCGTCGGCAAGATCGGCGATGCGCGACTGGATCAGCGTCCGCAAGACCCCGCTGAGCGTGATGTCGAAACCGACGTCGTAGAGGACGAGTGCGGCCTTGAGCATCGTGCGGTCCGCGACGAACCAGCGTTGTCCGCGTCGTTCCAGGTATCCGGCTGAGGCCAGTTCGCTGAGCACGTCGGTGCCGCGCTCCCCCAGCATCGCTGTGAGCTCGGCGTCGTCGAGGTAGGACGAGCGTTCGACGGACTGTCCCGCGCGCGGATCGAACAGCGTGCGCCAGTCACCGGCCTGCGGTTCGGTGTCGAATACCTCACGGATGGCGTCCAGTCGCAGCCCGCGCGCCTGCATCGCGACGATGTCGCGCAGCCGGTCGAGGTGCTCGCCGGAATAGACGACTTCCTTGCCCGCGCGGCCGGGCTTGGGCAGCACGCCGAGCGAGTGGTAATAGCGGATGGTGCGCGACGCCACGCCGCTGACGTCGGCGAGTTCCGCTCGGGTGTATCGGGCCACCCGACCAGCATAGGGCGAACCGGAGCCTACGTTGACAGCTCTGGCTGTCGCCATTAGCGTTAGCCGCGTCACTGTCGACACCGATCGAGGAGCTCCCCCATGCCCGAGCGCACCACCGATTTCGACGTTCTGATCGTCGGCTCCGGGTTCGGTGGCAGTGTCACCGCACTGCGCCTGGTGGAGAAGGGCTACAAGGTCGGCGTCATCGAGGCCGGCCGCCGCTTCGCCGATGACGAACTCCCCAAAACCAGCTGGGACCTGCGCAAATTCGTGTGGGCACCGAAGCTCGGCTGCTACGGCATCCAGCGCATCCACCCGTTGCGCGACGTCCTGATCCTGGGCGGTGCCGGCGTCGGCGGTGGCTCGCTGAACTACGCCAACACCCTCTACGTGCCGCCGGAGCCGTTCTTCCAGGACCCGCAGTGGCGCGAGATCACCGACTGGCGCACCGAGCTGACCCCCTATTACGAGCAGGCGAAGAAGATGCTCGGTGTGGTGACAAATCCCCACATGACTCCCGCCGACGAGATCTTCAAGTCCGTCGCCGAGGACCTGGGTGTGGGCGAGACCTTCGTGCAGACTCCCGTCGGCGTGTACTTCGGTACCCCGGGCGAGACTAAGGCCGACCCCTACTTCGGTGGTGTCGGTCCCGAGCGCACCGGCTGTGTGGAATGTGGCGACTGCATGGTCGGTTGCAAGTTCGGCGCCAAGAACACCCTCGTGAAGAACTACCTCTACCTCGCGGAGAAGGCCGGCGCGCAAGTCATTCCGATGACCACGGTGTCGTCGCTGCGACCGCTGCCCGACGGCACATGGGATGTGGCCACCGAGCGCACCGGCGCGTGGTTGCGCAAGGCGCCCAAGACCTTGACCGCCAAGCATGTCGTGCTCGCGGCGGGCACGCTCGGTACGCAAAAGCTGCTGCACGCGATGCGTGATGAGGGTGCGCTGCCGAATCTGTCGGACAAGCTCGGCCTGCTGACCCGCACGAACTCCGAGTCGATCGTCGGTGCGGCGACCCGAACGCTGGGGCCGGACCAGGACTTCACCAAGGGTGTCGCGATCACCTCGTCCATCCACCCCACCCCCGATACCCATGTCGAGCCGGTCCGCTACGGCAAGGGCTCCAACTCGATGGGCATGCTGCAAACGCTCATGGTCGACGGCGGCGGCCGGGTGCCACGATGGCTGCGGTTCCTGGGCCTGGTGCTGTCCAATCCGCTGACCTTCTTCCGCTTCATGAGCACGAAAAACTGGAGCGAGCGCACAATCATCTCCCTGGTCATGCAGCACCTGGACAACTCGATCACCACCTACACCAAGCGCGGGCTGTTCGGCGGCCGCAAGCTGACCTCCAAACAGGGCCACGGACAACCGAACCCGACGTGGATCCCCGCGGGCAACGATGTGACCCGTCGGGTCGCGGAGAAGATCGGCGGCGTCGCCGGTGGTACCTGGGGTGATGTGTTCAATGTGCCGATGACCGCGCACTTCCTCGGCGGCGCGGCGATCGGCGCCGACCGCGAGCACGGCGTGATCGACGCCTACCACCGCGTGTACGGCTACCCGACACTCAGCGTCGTCGACGGTGCCGCCGTCTCGGCCAACCTCGGCGTCAACCCGTCGCTCACCATCACCGCCCAGGCCGAACGCGCGGCCGCCTACTGGCCGAACAAGGGCGAGCTCGACACCCGCCCCGAACAGAGCGCCGGCTATGCCAAGATCGCTCCGGTCCGCCCGAACCAGCCTGCCGTGCCCGCGAGCGCACCCGCGGCGCTGGTGCTGCCGATCGTCGAGATCCGCAGCTCGGCGAAGACAGCCGGCTGATTCGACAAAGCAGGCCCCGGCCTCGCGGTTACCGACCGCGAGCCGGGGCTGTTCCGTTTCTCGGCCACGTAGCATCGGTGCTGACGACGGGGAGGCTTCGATGGCGGTACTGGTTCTGGGCGGATACGGAACGGTCGGCACGCACCTGGTGCGATTGCTGCGTGCCGAGGGCATCCCCGTGCAGGTGGCAGGGCGTGATCCGGCCAGGGCGGAACGGGTGGTCGATATCGGCGACAGCGCCAGTGTCGACGCGGCCTTGACCGGGATAACGCTCGTGGTGAATTGCGTAGGTGCGGAGGATATTCGGCTGGCACGGTCCTGTGCCGAGCGCGGGATCACCTTCGTCGACATCTCAGCGACGTCGGACTATGTTCGGTCGCTCGAGGACATCGACGGGCCCGCGGTGCTCGGCGTCGGATTGGCACCCGGTCTGACCACCCTGCTCGCCGTCGACGCGTTCGAACACCATCGCGGCCCGGTCGACATCATGATCGGCCTCGGCTCCGGCGAAGCCCACGGGCCCGCCGCGACCGCGTGGACCTACCGGCTTCTCGGTCAGCGTTTTCCCGACGCGGACGGCACGAGAATTCGCAATTTCACCGGGCGCCAACGCTTTCCGCTCCCTGAGGATGCCGGCTACCGACCGTTTCCCGCAGTGCGCGCCGACTTCGCCGATCAGCACCGCCTCACCCGCGAGCTCGGAGTCCCGGTGCGCACCTACTTGCGCCTCGACTCCCGACTCGCGACTCTCGGCCTGGCAGCTCTCACCTGGGCGCCCGCCCTGCAATCGTTGGCACCGGCACACATGCCCGGTAGCAGCGACCGGTGGGTAGCGGTTGCCAGGTCCGCCGACGGTTACACCACATCCGCTATCGGCCGGGGCCAATCATCGGCCACGGCCGTGGTCGCCGCCATCACGGTGCGCACACTGCTCCGAACGCCGATCACCGCACCGACCTGGATCCACCAACTGCTCGCGCTCGACAGCATCCGTCATGACCCACTCGCGGCCGACATCCGGTTCTCCCGCTCCTGAAGGGACAGTCTCGCGTTCAGAGCGCGTTGATGCGAGCCAGTGCCTCGAAGGCGAGGTCGCCCGCCTGCCACAACGCCGTGATCTCGGTGCGGATCGTGGGTGCGAGGACGGGGTCTTGCAGGGCGAGGCCATTGGTGAGGATCACCGTGTTCGCGCCGAGGTCGGCGGCGATGAGCAGCTGTTCGGTGGCGACTCCCGCGCCGAACAGCTGGTCGAGTCCCTCGCCGACGAAGTAGAACCGCCACAGCGGCCCGAGGTCGGCGCCGTAGGCCGCCTTCGTCCGGTCGATGATCACGTCGCCGACCGAGGCGATTCCCGCCACGATCTTGAAGTAATCCGGCGCGTTCTCCGGCTTGCTGGCGACGGCTGCCACCGAGTACGTCAGGTCGACGGTGAGGTGCGCGTTGTATCCGGCCATGGCCGTGCGCGCGCGGGATGCCCCACAGTCCTTGGCGAGCGAAAAGTAGTGCGTCCACTGCGGTTCCGTGGTGCCGCCGGTGAACTCGGCGTGCAGGTTGTCGAGGAATCGGCGCAGGAGCTCGAAGCTGATCGCGTGCGCGTACTCACGATTGACGAACGCCGACGGATCGCGCTGCATCGGCATCACCGCGGCGTATTCGACGCCATCTAGCCCGATCGCGAACAGCCCACGTAGGTCGCGATGTTCGACGAGGATCTCGGTGATCCGATGGTGGCGGGCCACCGCGTCCTCGAGCCGGTCCAGGCTGCCCACACCGGAGATCGCCGACGTGTCCGACAACCGCGCGAGCTCGACGATGTCGGCCGACGACAGGGTCGACCCGCATGCCGTGTCCTGAACCGCACCGGCCGCCGGGCCTATGGGCAGGGCGAACGCCACGACCGCGACACAGGCTGCAATTCCACTCGATACACGCACGCGCCGATTCCACCACCTCACCGGGTGATCCGCGCTTCGACGCGCGCACCGACGCGCCCGATGGGCGTGTCGGTGGCGAACCTGCCGCAGCAACCGATGCCTTTCGACCGCACCAGCCCGTCAGCTTTCAACGATTCCGGTGGACGACCTCACACGGCGACCTCGTCCTCGGCAGACGTCACCGCGGCCGTGGATGGCAGCAGCGAATAGGCCAGGCAGACGAGCGCGAAGAGCAGGTAGCCCAGAGCCACGCCGGGCGCGGCGGCCCATTCGACCGCATGCGCGTGGATCAGACCGATCCAGCTCAGTCCCGCGCCGACGAGCGCTGCCCCGCCGGCCGCCCGGAACCGTTTGTCGAGGATGAATGTCACGATCGCGCCGAGCACCAAGCCTGCCAACACCGCACCGGAACCGAACACCTTCAGTCCGTCATAGACCACGCCCGCTTGACCGAGCGCGTCCGATCCGACCTTCGCCGCTGATGTCCCGGCGGCGGCCAGCGCATTGTCGATCTGGGTGACGGCCCATTCCGCCAGGTTCGGCAGGATCGCCGCCACGACCGCGACCGCGTGGATGCGCGGCACCGCCTGAAAGGCTTGCGCCCCGATCAGCAGGCCGATATAGAGCAGGATCGGGACGATCGCCGGAATCGGCAACAACGTCGCGAGAATACCGAAAAGGCCGAGCAGACACATGATTCCGATGGTCAAGCCGCTCGCGAGCGAATAGCCGGTGCGCCCGCCTGCGTCCTTCCATCCCGGGTGGCCGATGTAGACCGCGGGCGGGAACGGCGAGCCGAACCCCGCCCCGATCACCGCGCCGAAGCCGTCGGCCAGCAGCACGCTGCGCAGGTTGTAGTTGTCGCCCGCCGCCGCGGCGCTTTCCACATTGCTCATGGCTTCGGTGAAGTTGTAGATGCCGAGGGGAATGGCGGTGGCCAGCAACGGGGCGAGGTTGCCGAGGCCGTCGAAGAGCAGGTCCAGGCGCAGGTCGGGCAACCCGAGCGCGATGTCGTCGGCGGCCTGGGCGACATCGGGTGCCGACATGTACCCACCGATCCAGCCGATCGCCGTGCCGACCAGCAATGCCACCAGACCGACCGGGATATTGCCCGGCAGCCGCACATCGGTGAAGAAGCCGATCAGGATGATGGCCAGCACCGGCAGCCCGATCCAGGCCACCTCCCACATCTGCGCGGCGGGGCGCATGGCGATGAAGGTGATCGAGATGCCGGCCAGGGTGCCGAGCATCGCGGCACGCGGGGTGAGCTTGCGGATGTATGGGCCGACGAAGGCACCGATCATCACGATCACGCCGATCATGAACGCCCAGGCCAGACCGGCTGCCCACGCCTGCAACGGATCTCCGGTCGCCAGGTAGATCGGCAGCATCACCACGAACACCACGATGAACATGTGCGGAACGCTCGGCCCGTAGGGCAGCGCGGTGACGTCGGCGCGCCCTTCGCGCCGTGCGAGGCGCCGCGCCAGCACCATGTAGTACAGATTGCCCAGCACGAGGGCGATCCCGAGAGCCGGGAGCACCGTGCCCAGCACATCGGTGCTGGGGATCTTCACCACCGCGATGGTGAGCGTGGTCAGGGTGAGGACATTGACCAGGATGTTGAACGCCAACCCGAAGAAGGCGTTGGTGTCTCCTCTGGTCCACCATGGAAGTGCCAGTGGCGCAGGTGGTTCCGGTGTAGTGGTTGTTTTCGAGGTGTCGACGGACATGGTGGATCCTGTTCGCTAGGCCGTGACGGAGGCGGGGGTGCCGAGCGCGGCGATGACGTCCGCGGAGTCGGCGACCCAGCCGAAGATCGCGCCCTGTGCGGCGATCATCGCCAGTCCGACGCGCTGGAATTCGGGGAAGTACGAGCCGACACAGTCGGCGACGACGAGGCATTCGTACCCGCGGTCGTTGGCCTCGCGGACGGTGGTGTGGACGCAGACCTCGGTGGTGACGCCGGCGACGAGCAGGGAGGTGATCGAATTGTGCTGCAGCACAGTGGCCAGTTCGGTCGCATAGAACGCGCCTTTGCCCGGTTTGTCGATGACGGTCTCGCCTGCGAGTGGTGTCAGTTCGTCGATGATGTCGTGGCCGTATTCGCCGCGAATCAGGATGCGTCCGAATCGTCCCGGGTCGCCGATGCGCTGAGCTGGGTTGCCGCGCTGCAATTTCGACGGTGGACAGTCGGAGAGATCGGCGAGGTGCCCTTCCCTGGTGTGGATCACCGTGATGCCCGCTGCTCTGGCGGACGAGAGCAGGGCCGCCAGTGGCTCGATGACGGTGCGCAACAGCGCGACGTCGTTGCCGAGGCTTTCGCCGAATCCGCCGGGGAGCAGGAAGTCTCGCTGCATGTCGATGATGACGAGCGCGGTCGTCGCGGGATCGAAGGTGAACGGGCTCGGGTCGGCGGGGATTTCGGTCATCGTCGCTCCTGCAGGGATACTCGGCCGCGGTGGTGGGGTGCTGTCGGGGTGCGTGGTTCGTCGAGTAGCCGTGCGGCGGCGGCGAGGACGACGTCGTCGGCGAGCGCCGGACCGAACACCATGAGCGAGACCGGTCTGCCGTCGCGGGTGGTTCCGGCGGGGACCGCGATCGCGGTCAGGTCAAGGAGATTGCCGAAGTGGGTGTAGTGGCCGAGCACGGTGTTGGTCGCGATCGGATCTGCCAGTACCTGGGCGACGGTGAAGGTGGTGCCGATCGTCGGCGTGACGATGACGTCGACCTCGTCCCACATCCGGGCGACCACAGCGCGCAGGTGCTGCAATCGCTGCTGCGCGCGGAACACATCGACGGCGCTGAACTTCCGTCCGCTGTCGAGGATTTCCCGGATCACGGGCAGGATCGAGTCGGGGCGTTCGGTCAGGAACTGCTCGAATTCGACCAGGCGTTCGGCGACCCATGGCCCCTGGTAGAGCAGTGCGCCCGCTGCCAGGAATGGTGCGAGCGTGGTTTCGACGCAGGTGAATCCCCTGCCCGGCAGCCTGTCTCGCGCACCGTGATGTGCTGCGCACATCGCATCGTCGCCGAAGAACTCGAGCTCGTCCGGTGCCGGTAGTCCGAGACGGATCGGGCCGCCGGGGAATCGACCTCCCCTGGCGCGGGTCCACGGATCGTCGTAATCGACCGCCATGACCACCTCGGCGACCAGATCCAGGTCTTCGACGGTGGTCGCCATCAGGGTGAGGCAGTCCAGCGAACTGCAGGCGGGTACGAGCCCGACGGTGCTGATCAGACCCCGGGACGGTTTCCAGCCGACGATGCCGTTGAGTGCGGCGGGCACACGGCCCGAACCTGCCGTATCGGTGGCCACACAGAACGGCACCTGGCCGAGCGCTACCGCGAGCGCCGATCCCGAACTCGAACCACCGGAGATCAGGTCGCCGCCGAAGACGCTGCGTGGCACCGGATACGGAGTTCTGGTGCCGTTGAGGCCGGTGGCGAACTGGTCGAGATTGGTCTTGCCGACGAACAGCGCGCCCGCGTCGAGCAGGCGCTGCACAGCGGGCGCGGTCCGGGTGGCGACGTAGGCGTAGTCGGGGCAGGCCAGCGTTGTCGGGTAGCCGACGACGTCGATACTGTCCTTCACTCCGAACGGTACGCCGTACAGCGGCAGCGTCCGCGCGCCCGGCCTACGTTCGATAGCCGCTGCGGCAGCGAGTAATTCGGCACGGGGCACCGGGGTGATCCAGGTGCCGTCGTCGCCGCGCGCGGCGATCGCGTCGGCCACTCGCGCCGCGGTTCTGGTCGGTGAGCCGTTTCCGCCCTGGTGCTGGGCGAGTATTTCCGTGACCGTAGAGCCTGACATGTTGTCGATTGTCGACAGAATGTGTGACGGCGGAGAGATCGGCCTGTGTCGGATGTGTTAGCAGATACCGAGTTTCAGGTATGTTTGCTCGCCGTGCCTGCGTAGCGCGGCCTCCGCCTGGACCGGATCGTTGGTCTCCAGTGCCGCGAGCAGTTCGCCATGGCGGCGCACGCCCTCGCGACGGGCACCCGCCTCGGTTTCCTCGCGCAGATTGCGGGCCATGGCCAGTTGTAGTTTCACCAGGACCTGCTCGTACACCAGGTCCAGCTGCCGATTGCCCGCCAATGCGACGATTTCGACGTGGAAGCGGCGGTGTGCGTCGTCGCGGGCGACCCAGTCCTTGCGCCGGTCCGCCGCGGTCAGCTCCGTGAGCGCGGTGCGCACCCGGCCCAGTCGTAGCTTCGGGCTCGGAAGCGCGGCGGTCACCGCGTGTCGCTCCAGGGCCCGCCGAACGTCGAACAGCTGCACGATGTCGTCCGGCGACCACACCACGACGCGGTAACCGCGCCGTGGCAGGTGTTCCACGAGCCCCTGTTCGGCCAAGCGGCGCAACGCTTCACGCACCGGCGCGCGACTGATCCCGAGCCGCGCGCACAGCGCTTCCTCGCCGACCCGCTCCCCCGGCGCCAACGCACCGCTGAGCACCTGCGCGCGCACGTGTTCAGCGGTCATCTCCACCAGACTCGCCGGGAGCTCGGCGGAATTCGATGCGGCTGCCGTCATGAGTCGAGTCTACGAACAGCGACGGCGGTGATGTCGGCGCCGTTAGACCAGGCGCAGGCCGTTGATCATCTTCTTGGCCTGCTCGGCGCTGAGTTCGCCGGTGGTACCGCGGTCGACGAGGATGGTCAGGACGAGGACGGTGTTGGCGGCGTTGCGGAAGCCGAAGGTGTAGACGGAGTAGGCGTTCGCCGTGCAGCCCGGGACCGTCGGGGTCCACAACCCGGAGGTTTCCACGAACTGGCCGCTGACTCCGCTCTGGGTCTTCAGCGTCGTCGGGTAGCTCAGTTTTCCACCGGTGGGGTCCGAATATCCGCCGGCCGCAGAAATTTTCGCGACCGATGTGGCCGCGGCGGCGAGATCGGTTTCGGTGGTCGAGGTGACAGCGGCCATGGCGCGATAGACCGAGCCCGGGCAGTAATCGGCGCCCTCGGTCGCCTGGCCGCGGCCGTTGACGGTGCCGGCATCGGTGCTGAACGACATCGGGTCGGAGTCGGCATGGATCGTCCACGCGGACGGAACGTCGTAAGCGACGCGATAGGCCGGGATTAGCACGCCTTTGGATCCGGGCGCCAGTGGTGCGGTGCTGGTGCCGGTCAGCGGGCCCGTCTTCGTCGTGGTTGTGGCTGCCGCCGTGGAGGTTTCATCGGACGAACCGACGGCAAACGCGACAGCCACGACCACCCCGATCACCAGCACCACGACCACAGCGATCACCGCGATGATCGCACCCGATCCACCCTTACGACGTGGAGGTGTCGAAAATGGTTGCGGCGCAGGAGCATAGCCGTAGGGCTGCTGACCGTACCCCGGCTGGGCGAATGGTTGCTGGCCCGAGCCGAACTGCTGACCGTACGACTGTTGGCCGGTCCCCGGTTGGGACGTATAGGGTTGCGCGCTGCCCGGTTGCGGCGCGTAGGGATCCATCCCTGGTTGCTGACCGAAAGGCTGCTGTCCGGTCCCCGGCTGTCCGTAAGGCTGCTGCCCGGGCCCAGGCTGTCCGTACGGTTGCTGCCCGGTCCACGGCTGCCCGACCATGGTCGGCGGCGCAACCGGATACTGTCCGCTGCCCGGCTGTCCCGTTCCGGGCTGTTGCCACGATGGCTGTTGCCCGGTCCCTGGATGGGCGAAGACGGTGGGCGGCGCGACCGGATGTTGGCCGCTGCCAGACTGTTTCGCCAACAACGGGGAGTCGGCGGACTGTTGCGCGCCGTCTTGCGGTCGGGCGGCGGGCTGCTCGGGCGGGTTGGTCGGCGACCGTAGAAGGGTGGGGTCGGCGGGAGGTTGGGCGGGGTCAGGGGTGGGGCCTGACATTCCGGGCGCCTCCCACCACCGATCACTGTCGTTTGCCACGTCCGAATTCCTTCCTCGCCCTCTGACGCTGCGACCGCCGAGCAGGCCGCATTCGATCAGATCCACCCTTCAGCGTAACGGCGAATTGCCCCTGCCGAGAACTCGAGACCTGGCGGACGCGACCTGTTCGGTACACGCCGAGACAACCGGGCGCCGATCGGGCGAGAGCAGCCGCGGTGGCACGCAGGATCCGACTCAGACCCCGGCCGACGCACCCGCGGTGACCAGGTCCGCGGCCACCACCGTCGCCGCACCCAATTCGCTCAGTGCCCTGGCGGACAGCCGGGTGTCAGGGCAGCTGACAACCGCGGCCACCACAGCGCCGTCGCGATCGCGGATGGGGGCGGAGAGGGTGACGACCGCGTTCTCGGGACCGAGTTCGTCGGGGAGGTAGTCGATGGTGATCAATTCGGTGATGACCGAGCCGAGTTGGGCGCGCAGGGCAGCCGTGATCGGTGAATCACGCAGGCCCGCGAGCACTTCCAGCATCGGTGTCGAATCGTCGACGAGGCGCTCGACGGAGTAGCCGCGGGTGCGGATCTCGGCGAGCACGTGGGCGAGGCGGTCGCGGTGGGCCGGATCGGCCCTGGCGAGCCAGGCCCGCTGGACCGATTCGGTTGCCCAGGCGACAAATTCACGGCAGACGGGCGGCGCGAGCGGCAGGCGCCTGCCAGGGCGAATCCAGCCGGCCGACGGTTGCCCGACGACCTCGGTGACCACGATGCTGTCCCCGGCGCGTTCGGCGAGAAACACCGGCACACCGGCCTGCTCCGACAGCGCTCGCAGATGCGGCACAGCGGTGCGGCGCAGCGGAAACGCGGCTTCGGCACGCCTGGCCACCGTCAGTAGCCGTAGCCCGATGCCGTAGCAGCCGTCGTCGTCGCGCACCGCCCAGCCATCGGCGGTGAGCTGGGTGAGCACAGCGTGTGCGGTGGCGCGAGAGAGCCCGGCTTCCCGCACGATGCGGGCAAGCGACAGTCTTTCGGTCGCCCGCCGTGACAGCAGCTCGAGCACCTTCACCACGCGCTGCGTCGGCGGCGACGCGGCGCCGACAACATCGGCCTCGCCCATCGAATCCGGGCTCACCTCTTGACCGGCATGCTCGGCCCGGCTTATCGTCGGTGTCACAATACCGAACAATAGCGTCGAATATTCGACATCGCAACCCGCCGGGGAAATTCCGGCGAACCGCGCGAACACGAAGTGGGTGAACAGTGCAGGCGGGGTACGAGTTATCGCATCTGGCGGCCTTGGAGGCCGAGTCGGTGCACATCTTTCGGGAGGTCGCGGCAACCCTCGCGCGACCGGCTTTGCTCTTCTCCGGCGGTAAGGATTCCGCCGTGCTGTTGCATCTGGCGCGCCGCGCGTTCTGGCCCGCGCCGCTGCCGTTTCCGTTGCTGCACGTGGACACCGGCCACAATTTCGACGAGGTGATCGAGTTCCGTGACCGCACCGCCGAACGCACCGGCGCCCGCCTCGAGATCGCCCTGGTCCAGGACGACATCGACGCGGGCCGCGCGGTAGAACGCCCCGGCGGTACCCGCAACCCGTTGCAGACCACCACCTTGCTGCGCGCGATCGGCGAACACCGGTTCGACGCCGCGTTCGGCGGCGCGCGCCGCGACGAGGAGAAGGCTCGCGCCAAGGAGCGAGTCTTCAGCTTCCGCAACAGTTTCGGTGAATGGGACCCGCGAGCGCAGCGGCCCGAGGTCTGGAACCTTTACAACGGCCGCCATCAGCCCGGCGAACACATCCGGGTGTTCCCGCTGTCGAACTGGACCGAGCTCGACATCTGGGAGTACATCGACCGCGAGGCCGTCGAATTGCCGTCGCTGTACTACGCGCACCGACGTCAGGTCATCGAACGCGACGGAATGCTGTTGTCGGCGACACGTTTCATCACACCGGCGCCGGGTGAACGCACCTTCGAAGCGACCGTCCGTTTCCGCACGGTCGGTGACGCCACCTGCACCGGCTGCGTCGAAAGCACCGCCGACACCCCGGCGAAGGTGATCGCCGAGACCGCCGCGACCCGACTCACCGAACGCGGCGCCACCCGTGCCGACGACCGGATCTCCGAGACCGGCATGGAAGACCGCAAGCGAGAGGGCTATTTCTGATGCGCCGCAATCTGTTACGACTGGCGACCGCGGGCAGCGTCGACGACGGCAAGTCCACCCTCATCGGCCGACTGCTCTACGACTCCAAGTCCCTGTTCGACGATCAACTCGCCGCCATCGAACGAGTCAGTACCGAACGTGGCGGCGCCGCAGCCGATCTCGCGCTGGTCACCGATGGTCTGCGCGCCGAACGCGAGCAGGGCATCACCATCGACGTCGCATACCGCTATGTCACGACCCCGCGCCGCAAATTCATCATCGCCGACACCCCGGGGCACGTGCAGTACACCCGCAATATGGTGACCGGCGCGTCCACCGCGGACCTCGCGCTGATCCTCGTCGACGCGCGAACCGGTGTTTCCGAGCAGACCCGCAGGCACGCGTTCCTCGCGACGCTGCTCGGCGTGCCGCACCTGGTGGTGTGCGTCAACAAGATGGACCTGGTCGACTGGTCGCAGGAGCGTTTCGAGGAGATCCGCACCGAGTTCGCCGCGTTCGCCGCCAAACTGACAGTGGGCGATCTGAGCTTCGTGCCCGTTTCGGCGCTGCTCGGCGACAACGTGGTCGACGGCTCGCAGCACATGGACTGGTATCCAGGGCCGCCGTTGCTGCGCCACCTCGAGGACGTGCACATCGCCTCCGACCGCAATCTCATCGATGCCCGGCTGCCGATCCAGTACGTCATCCGGGCGCAGCAGGGGCTCGACCATCGCAGCTACGCCGGCACCGTCGCGGGCGGCATCTTCAAACCCGGCGACGAGGTGGTGGTGCTGCCCGCCGGGCGGTCCTCACACGTCAAGGAGATCTGGGGGCCGGGCGGCACGAAGGTCGACGAGGCGTTCACCGGCATGGCCGTCTCACTGACCCTGGACGACGACATCGATGTCGGCCGCGGCGACCTGCTCGCGCGGCCGGGCAATCGTCCACATATCGGCACCGAGCTCGACGCGATGGTGTGCTGGTTCTCGGAGAGTTCACAGTTGCGCGAAGGCGCGCAGTACCTGGTGCGCACCGCCGCTCAGACCTCCCCCGCTGAGGTCACCGCCATCGACTACCGCCTCGATGTGAACACCCTGCACCGGGTCGATGACACAACCACGTTGTCGCTCAACGACATCGCGCGTATTCGATTGCGCAGCCGCCAGCCACTGCTGTCGGATTCGTATCGGGAGAATCGCCGCACGGGCAGTTTCATCCTGATCGATCCGGTCACCGATCAGACCGTCGCCGCGGGGATGGTGACCGGTCGGGAATCCGGCCTCGACCACGACGAACGTGCTCGCGTTGCGCAGTCCCTGGTCTGGCATCGCTCGGCGGTGACCCGCGCCGAACGCGGGCATGCGGGCGCGACCCTCTGGCTGACCGGCCTCTCCGCATCCGGGAAGTCCACCCTGGCCGTCGAGCTGGAGCGGCAGTTGGTCGCCGCCGGGCGTCCCGCGTACCTGCTCGACGGCGACAATCTGCGCCACGGTCTCAACGCCGGGCTCGGCTTCTCCCCCACCGATCGGGACGAGAATGTCCGCCGGGTCGCCGAAGTCGCCGCGCTGTTCGCCGATTCGGGCGCGGTGGCCATCGTGTCGGTGATCAGCCCGTTCGCCACGCAACGGGCCAACGCCCGAACCACCCACGCCGACCGTGACCTTCCATTCCACGAAGTCTTCATAGACACCCCGCTCTCGGTGTGCGAAAGCCGCGACCCCAAGGGCCTCTATGCGAAAGCCCGCGCGGGCGAACTGCCCGGCTTCACGGGGATCGGCTCCCCGTACGAACGACCCGAGCACGCCGATCTGGTCATCACCCCCGATCTCGGCTCCCCTGTCGACATCGCCGCCCATATCCTTCGAGAGCTAGGAATCGCAAACCGTTGACCCACTCCAGTACCGCCACCGAAACCGGCAGCAGCGCGCCACCGGAGCCGCTGACCGCACCATTTCTGGCCGCCGTGGCCCAGGCCGAAAAACTCATCGCGGGCGCGGAATTCGTCCGCGGTGATCAGGACCTCGCCGAGGGTTACGACTATCTCGCCGCGAGTATCGCAGCGTGCCTTCGCCTTTCAGGTGCGCACGGCACTTCGCATCCTTACTTCGTGTCCTCGACCGGTCCTTACGCCAAGATGGGCCTCGACAACCCGGACACCCTCTACTACCACGCGAACATCGAGCCGACAGCCGAGTACGTGGTGAGCGGTGTGCGTGGCAGCACCGTCGACCTGAGTTTCCAAGTGCTCAAGGGTGATTACACCGCGACGGATGTGCCCGGTGGTGCCGACGCGTTCGACGACCGCCGTATTCCGATCGCCGCCGACGGCAGTTTCTCGCTCCGCTTCGGGCCTGCGAAAGCCGATGCGGGCCCGGACTACTTCCCGCTCGGGGAAGGCGCGTCCATGCTGGCCGTACGCGAGGTCTACAGCGACTGGACCGAACGCAAGGGCTCGATCCGGATCGAGCGGGTCGACACCATCGGCACCGCACCGGTCGAACCGGATCTGGCCCGGCTCCGTAAGCGGTACGGCGCGGCAGCGAAGATGCTGCTCACGCGCGTGCACACCTGGTTCAACTTCCCGAAGTGGTTCTACCTCGACCTGCCGGTGAACACTCTCACCGCACCCCGGCTCACCCCCGGCGGACTGAGCACCCAGTACTCCTCGGTCGGACATTTCGATCTCGCCGACGATCAGGCGCTGGTGATCACCGTCCCGAAGTCGGATGCGCCGTATCAGGGTTTCCAGCTGGGCAGCCTCTGGTACATCTCCCTGGACTACGTCAACCACCAGACCAGCCTCAATCACACTCAAGCGCAGGCGGATTCGGACGGAATGATCCGGATGGTGGTGAGCAAGCAGGACCCGGGCATCGAGAACTGGATCGAGACCACCGGCCGCACGCACGGCATCATGCAGTTCCGGTGGCAGCGCACCGACCGGCCGATGACCGAGGACGACGGCCCGACGGTCGTCGTCGTGCCGATCGACGAAGTCGCACAACATCTTCCAAATTTCGAACACAACCGGATAGACGCCGCTGGTTGGCGCGACCGGATCTCGGCCCGGCAGCGGGCCTTCGCGGAGAGGATGCTCGGATGAGCGGGGCACTGTTGGATGGCAAGGTCGTCGTCGTCTCCGGGGTCGGGCCGGGTTTGGGCCGGTCGATCTGTCTGGAAGCGGCGGCGGCAGGCGCGACAGTCGTGCTCGCGGCGCGCACCGAATCGCGATTGCTCGAGGTGGCTGCCGAAATCGAGGCAGCGGGGGGCGCCACGCTGAGCGTGCCCACCGACATCACCGACGAGGCCGCGGTGCGCAATCTCGTGGCGCGCACGGTCGAAACATTCGGCCGGGTCGACGCACTCGTGAACAACGCGTTCTCGGTGCCGTCGATGAAGCCCCTCGATCGCACCGATTTCGACCACATCCGGTCGAGCCTCGATATGACGGTGCTCGGCGGTCTGCGGATGACGCAGGCGTTCGCGCCCGCCCTCGCCGAAGCGAAAGGCGCTGTGGTGATGATCAATTCGATGGTCGTGCGCCATTCCGAACCCCGGTACGGCAGTTACAAACTCACCAAGGCGGCGCTGCTCGCCATGTCGCAGACCCTGG
The DNA here is from genome assembly GCF_046549215.1 of Nocardia sp. A7. Lineage (NCBI taxonomy): Bacteria > Bacillati > Actinomycetota > Actinomycetes > Mycobacteriales > Nocardiaceae > Nocardia > Nocardia sp. A7. The sequence goes on from NZ_JAJPWE010000002.1 coordinate 1,434,848, forward strand.
CCACCGAACTCGGCGGCAACGGCGTGCGGGTCAACAGTGTGCTGCCCGGCTACATCTGGACCGACCAGCTGAAGTGGTACTTCGGTCAGGTCGCCGAGAAGTACGGCATCACCGTCGAGCAGGTCTACGAGCAGACCGCGTCGAAATCCGATCTGAAGCGGTTGCCCGAACCCGACGAAATCGCCCGTGCCGTGGTGTTTCTCGCGTCCGACTGGTCGTCGGCGATTACCGGCCAGACCCTCGACGTCAACTGCGGCGAATACCACAACTAGGAGCTTTTCTGATGACTGTGCGCACCGATGTCGGCACCGTGGCCGACCTGCACGCCTCAGCCACCAAACTCACCGGTCTCACCGATTTCGGGACCGACGACTACACCGAGGCGCTGCAGGTACTGCTCGACTCCTACCGCGACGAGGCCGGGCTCACCGAGCTGGGTTCCAAGATGTCGCGATTCTTCCTGCGCGGCACGCTCATCGCCCGTGCGCTGAGTGAAGCCGCGTGGGCGGCGAACCCCGGCTACGCCGAAACACCGGTCACCCAGCCAATTTTCGTCACCGGGCTGCCCCGCACCGGTACCACCGCGCTGCACCGATTGCTGGCTGCCGATCCCGCCAACCAGGGACTGGAGATGTGGCTGACCGACTTCCCGCAGCCCCGCCCTCCGCGTGACACCTGGGGCGACAATCCCGCCTATCAGCAGATCGACGCGGGTCTGCGGCAGCATCAGGTGCAGAATCCCGAATTCATGGGCCTGCACTACATGAGCGCCTCCGACGTGGAGGAATGCTGGCAGCTACTGCGCCAGTCGGGCATGTCCCACTCCTACGAATGCCTGGCGTACGTGCCGGGCTACTCGCAATGGCTCGCCGGTCAGGACTGGAAACCCGCCTATGCGCGGCACCGCCGCAACCTGCAGCTGATCGGTATGAACGACACCCGCCGCTGGGTCCTCAAGAACCCCAGCCACCTGTTCTGCCTCGATGCCCTCCTGGCGACCTACCCCGACGCCATCGTCATCCAAACCCACCGCGACCCCGCCACCATCATCCCCTCGGTCTGCAGCCTCAACGAACACGCCACCCGAGGCTGGTCCACCACCTTCACGGGCGAAACCATCGGCCGCACCCAACTCGATCTCTGGTCGCGCGGCCTCTCGGCGTTCACCGCCGCCCGCACCCGACACCCCGAAGCCACCTTCATCGACGTCGACTTCGACGACCTCCGCACCGACCCCACGGGCGTGGTCGACAACATCTACACCCGCATCGGCACCGACCTCACCCCCGAAGCCCGCACCGCGATCACGAACCTCGACAACGAAAGCCGCACCGGCGCACGCAAACCCACCCACCACTACTCCCTAGCCGACTACGGATTGACCGAGCAGATGGTCGCCGACAGCTTCGGCGGCTAGCGCGAACCCGTCGATGGGATGGCTTCGGCTTTTCGTCGGAGCCCATCCCATTTCACCGGACGAGGTCGCGGGGACTCCTCAGGATCGATCGGCCAAGGCGGTCGCCGCGGGGTTCGTGGCGTCGCGGATGACGCGTAGGCCGGTGATCAAGCCGTCGAGTTGTGCGGGGGTGAGCAGGCCGGTGAGCCATTGTTCCAGGGCGGCAAGGTAATCGGGGAGGACCTCTTCCAGGCGGCGGACGCCCGCATCGGTCAGGGCCGCGTAGGCGCTGCGGCGGTCGGTCGGGTCGAATTGCCGTTCGAGCAGGCCCGCGGTGGCGAGCCGGTCGACCAGGCGGGTGACACCGCTCGTGGAGAGCTCGGTCTGTGCGGCGAGGTCCGACATCCGGAGGCGGCGGTCCGCGGAGCGGCTCAGTCTCAGTAGGGCGTTGAGGTCGAGGCCGGAGAGTCCATGCGCTTTCCAGGTCGGCTCCAGCTTGGCGACCAGGCCGCTGTGCGCCTCGAAGAGCAGGCCGGAGATGGTGAAGCGGGGGTCGTCGAACAGTTCGGACATAACACCAGCTTAGCCCATGGTTGCCATGCGGATAGTTGACACGCGGAATACCTTCCCGTAGAACTATGCTTACGCATTATTCCGCACAGCAAATACTGGAGAGATCATGCAGAACACGTGGGTAGCGGGCTTCCGGACCGGTGTCATCGACCCGAACGAGCAGATCAAGCTCGCGCAATCACGGGAGTTCAGTGACGAGACCGTGCGCCACGTCCTGCGCATGGCAGGTGGCGGCGACGCGGTGCGCGTCCGGTTGACCAACCGTTACGGTGCCGCACCGCTACGAATCGGCGCCGCGCGTATCGCTGGACGCAAAGCCGGTTCGGCGATCGCCGAGGATCGGGAGGTCACGTTCGGCGGCGCGGCGATGGTCACCATCGACGCGGGTGCGGAATTGGTGAGCGATACGATCGAACTGCCGGTCGCCGCAGGCGAAGATCTCCTGCTCAGCCTCTACCTGCCGGAGCCGACCGGCCTCGCCACCTACTCCCACCAACCCGGCGAGATCGCCTACATCGTCGCCGGTGACCGCACTTCGGAGGTAGAACTGCCTGGTGCGCAGGAGGTTCCGCTCCGGTTCTTCATCACCGGGGTCGACGTGCTGGTGTCCGAACAACCTCCGATCGCGGTGGCCTTCGGAGATTCCTGGTTCGAAGGTGTCGGCACCACACTCAGCGCCAATCGCCGCTCGGTCGACGTTCTCAATGCCCGCCTCAGCCAGGGCTGGGTGGTCAACAACGGCATCGCGGGTAACCGGCTCACCGCCGAGGAGATCGGCGAATCAGGTGTGCGCCGTTTCGATTCCGACGCGCTGCGGGTCCCCGGCGTCACCGACATCCTGCTCAATTTCGGCATCAACGACCTCATTCTCGGAGCGATGGGCGGCCAGCCCTCCGCCACCACCGAAGAACTGATCGCGGGCTTCACCGACCTCGCCGACCGCGCCCACGCCGCCGGCCTACGCATCCACGCCGCCACCATCGGTCCCTACGCCGGCTGCGTCTTCCCCGGCCTGCCCCTACTGGAAACGCAGCCGACCCGCCACGCTGTCAACGAATGGCTGCGCACCACCGACCTTTTCGACTCGATCTTCGACGTCGACCTCGCCGTCGCCGACCCCCACCGCCCCGACTACATTCGCCCCGAATTCGACAGCGGCGACGGCATGCACCTCAACGACGCGGGTGCCGCAGCCATGGCCGCCACCATCGACCTCACCGCCCTCTTCCACTGACCCCATCCAAGGCGGTGGCGTCAACGAATGGGTTGCGGGCGGGTCGGCACCGTTCATACGGTCCATTCACTCCCCTGAAGCCGACCCGCCTTCCGCTGACAACTCGGCGAACTCGGCAAACCACGCGAGCAAGCTCGGGATGTCGACGGCGCTGGGGTCAACGACAGTCGTGAGGTCGGCGCCTTGGAGGAGCCTTTTGATGGGGACTTCGAGCTTCTTGCCGGTGCGGGTCCGGGGAATGCCAGGGGCGGTGATGATGTCGTCAGGGACGTGACGGGGAGAGGTTCGCGTGCGGATCGCTGTTCGGATTCGGGCGGTCAAGTCGTCGGTGAGCGTGCTGCCCTCAACGAGGACGACGAACAGCGGCATCCAGTATCCGCCGTCGGGTTGTTCGGCGCCGATCACCAGAGCGTCGGCGATTTCTGGGAGTTGCTCTACCGCTTGGTAGATGTCGGCGCTGCCCATGCGGATGCCGTGGCGGTTGAGGGTGGAGTCGGAGCGGCCATGGACGATGACGCTGCCGTGGTCGGTGCGGGTGATCCAGTCGCCGTGGCGCCAGACGCCGGGGTAGGTGTCGAAATAGGCTGCGCGGTAACGGGTTCCGTCGGGGTCGTTCCAGAAGCCGACGGGCATGGACGGCATGGGTCGGGTGATGACGAGCTCGCCGACCTCGCCGTGGACCGGGCTGCCTTGTTCGTCCCAGGCTTCGAGGGATACGCCCAGGTAGGGGGCGGACAGTTCGCCGGGCCAGACGGGGACCGTTCGGGCGCCGCCCGCGAAGGCCGAGACCACGTCGGTGCCGCCGCTGATCGCCGCGACCGGGATGTGCGCACCGACGTTGTCGCGCAACCAGATCGACGAAGACGGTGGGAGCGCTGACCCGGTGACGCCGACCAGACGCAGGGCCGACAGATCGTGCTCCCGTTTAGGCACCGCACCCGCCTTCGCGCAGGCCAGCACATAGCCCGGACTGGTGCCGAGGACGGTTGCGCCCACCCGGGAAGCGATGCCCCACAGCGCATCCGGTGCCGGATAGCTCGGGCTGCCCGCATAACAGACGATGGTCGCGCCGACCAGCAGACCGGCGACCTGGAAGTTCCACATCATCCAGCTGGGGCTGGTGTACCAGAGAAACGTGTCGTCGGGACCGATATCCGACTGCAGCCCTACAGCTTTCAGGTGTTCGAGAAGCACACCGCCGTGGCCGTGGACGATGCCTTTCGGCAGGCCCGTGGTCCCCGAGGAGTACAGCACCCACAGCGGGTGATCGAAACCGACCTCGTCCGCCGAGATCGTGGAGCGATCGCCGTCAGCGGTGACTTCCGCCCAGTTCAACGTGCCCGCAACAGCCTCGTCCGACACCAGAACGGTCGCCACCAGCGTGGGCAAACCGGCGCGCAGTTCCGCGATCTCGTCGCAGCGGTGGTGTTCTTTCCCGCCGTAACGGTAACCAGCGGAAGCCACCAGTACCACCGGCTCGAGCTGTCCGAGCCGATCCAGCGCCGCCTTCGCCGAATAGTCCTGGCCACACACACACTCCACACCGCCCCGACACTCACGGTCGCGAGGAAGGCGATCACGGCCTCCGGGATGTTCGGCAGGTAACCGGCCACCCGGTCGCCGTGCCGAACACCGAGCCCGCGCAAGGTCTGCGCGAGAGCCGCCACCTGATCCAGCATGTCGTCCCACGCCAGCTCGGTGACCGACCCGCTCTCGTCCACCGACACGATCGCGGGGCGATCCGAGCGGGCCCGGCGGATCACTTGGTCGACATAGTTCAGCCGAACCTCGGGAAACCATCGCGCCCCGGGCATTTCCGCGGCGGCCAACACCTCGCCTGGTCGGTCACCGAGTCCGAAGTAGTCCCACACCGAACCCCAGAATCCGCTCGGATCCTCGACCGACCACTGCCACAACGCCTGGTAGTCAGGCACCGCGACAGCATGCCGCCCGCTCACGAATCGCGCGAAGTCGGTGATCCGAGCCCGGTCGATGTCGTGTCCGTCCGGCACCCACTGTGGTGCCGCTACCACTGCGTTCATCGGGCGCTCCACCCTCCGTCCATCAGATAGGAGGAACCGGTGACCATGCCCGCGGTGTCGGAGACGAGCCAACCGACCAGTGCCCCCACCTCTTCCGGTTCGATCAACCGTTTGACGGCACTCTCGGTGAGCAACACCTTCTCGAGAACTTCCTGCTGCGGGATCCCGTGCGCGGCCGCCTGCTCGGCGATCTGCTTGTCCACCAACGGTGTTCGCACATAGCCGGGGCTGACACAGTTACTGGTGACCCCATGCGGTCCACCCTCCAGCGCGGTCACTTTCGACAGCCCTTCCAGCCCGTGTTTCGCGGTCACATACGCGACCTTGAACTGCGAAGCGCGAATCCCGTGCACCGAGGAGATGTTCACGATCCGCCCGAATTCCTGCGCGTACATGTGTGGGAGCGCGGCCCGGGTCAACAGGAACGGTGACTCCACCATCAGCGTCTGCATCATGCGAAACCGGTGCGGTGCGAAATCCTCGATGGGACTGACGCTCTGCACGCCCGCGTTGTTGACCAGGATGTCGATCTCGAGCCGCAACTCGGCCAGGGCGTCGACGTCGAGCAGATCGACGATCCACGCGTGCCCGTTGATCTCGTGTGCCACGGCCTTCGCACCGACTCCGTCGATATCGGCGACGGTGACCTCGGCACCGCGAGCGGCGAGTTCGCGGGCGCATGCGGCGCCGATGCCGCTCGCTCCGCCGGTGACCAGCGCCTTACGTCCCGTGAGATCGCTCATGCGCCAGCACTTTTCGGGGTGGAGGCGTCAGCCAGATCGACAGATTCCAGGTCGATCCCGCGAGTCTCCTTCGCGCACACCACCGCGATCACGGTGACGGTCGCGGCACAGGCCAGGTACCAGGCGATCGGAACCGACGAACCGAATTCGTCGAGCAGTTTGACCGCGATGATCGGCGCCAGCGAGCCCGCCACGATCGAGGTGACCTGATAGCCCATCGACACACCGGAGTACCGCATCCTGGTCGGGAACATCTCGGCCATGATCGCAGGCTGACCGGCGTACATGAACCCGTGGAACACGAGCCCGATGATGATGGCGGACAGGATGATCACGCTGTTGCCGCTGTCCATCATCGGGAAGGCGAAGAAGCCCCAGGTCGCCGCGGCGACGGCACCCGCCAGGTAGACCGGGCGGCGACCGACACGGTCACCGAGCCTGCCCGCCAGCGGAATCACCACGATGTGCACGGCATGCGCGATGAGCAGCCACCACAGAATCGTCGTGGTGTCGGCATGCACATGGACCTTGAGGTAGGTGATCGAGAACGTGACGACCAGGTAGTACATGATGTTCTCGCCGAACCGCAGACCCATCGCGGTGAACACACCACGCGGGTACTTGCGCAGGACCTCGAACGGGCTGAACGAGGTGACCTCGGCCTGGTCCGCCGACTGCTGGGCGGCCACGAAGATCGGGGCATCGGTGACCTTGGTGCGCACGTAGTAGCCGACCAGCACCACCACCGCCGACAACCAGAACGCCACGCGCCAGCCCCAACTCAGGAACGCCTCGTCCGACAGCGTGGACGTGAGAACCAGCAGCACCACAGTGGCGAGCAGGTTGCCCGCGGGCACACCGGCCTGCGGCCAGCTCGACCAGAAACCGCGACTCCTACTCGGGCTGTGCTCGGCGACCAGCAGTACCGCGCCACCCCATTCGCCGCCGACGGCGAAGCCCTGGATGAAGCGCAGCATCACCAGCATCGCCGGTGCCCAATAGCCGATCTGGGCGAAGGTCGGCAGACAGCCCATCAGGAAGGTCGCCGCACCGACGAGCACGAGGCTCACCTGCAACAACTGCTTGCGGCCGTAGCGGTCGCCGAAGTGGCCGAAGACGATGCCGCCGAGCGGTCGGGCCGCGAAACCGACTGCGTAGGTGACGAAAGCGGCCAGGATCGCGTCGAGGTCGCTGGTGTCCTTGGAGAAGAACACCTTGCTGAACACCAGGGTCGCGGCGGTGCCGTAGAGGAAGAATTCGTACCATTCGACGACGGTGCCCGCCATCGACGCGGCGACCACCCGCCGTAGGCCGGTGGGGGCTTCGTCCGGGTCGTCGCCGGTCGGTCGGGTCGCGCTACGCACGCTCATCGCACTACTCCTTCAATGTTCCAGGTCACATCACGAGGCAACTGTGATGCGTCCCACAAGCCGTGAAGAGAGTATTCGTGCAGATATATTTCGGTGACAATGGCCAGTTTCGCAGCAGCTATCTGCGAAACTGCACACGTGAGCCATTCTTCGTCGACTTCCGGGCGCAGGCCGAGCGCTGATGATTTGCTGGTGCTGCTCGCCGTCGGCCGGTCCGGGCGCTACGTCACCGCCGCCGAGGAATTGGGCATCAATCACACGACGATCTCGCGGCGCATCGCGGCACTCGAACACGCCATGGGCGGGCGGGTGCTGACCCGCGTCACCGGCGGCTGGGAGCTCACTGACCTGGGCCGCGAAGCATTGACCGCTGCCGAAGCCGTGGAAGCGGCTGTCCGATCGCTGGGTTCGGCCGCCGGCGAACGCACGCTCGAAGGCGTGGTGCGCATTTCGGCCACCGACGGTTTCAGCGCCTACCTGGCCGCACCGTCGGCCGCACGCGTGCAACGCAGACACCCCCGCCTCGCCGTCGACATCATCGCCGCGACCCGACGAGCATCCACCCAGCGAACCGGCCTCGATATCGAAGTGGTTGTCGGCAAACCCCAGGTCCACCGCGCCGAAGCGATCGAACTGGGCGACTACTGCCTGCGCCTCTACGCCTCCCGCGACTACCTCGCCGAACGCGGCACCCCAACCACCATCGCCGAACTGGCCCGCTACCCGCTGGTCTACTTCATCGAATCCATCCTCCAGGTCGACGACCTCGACTTGGCGCCGGCTTTCGCCCCGGCCATGCACCGCTCCGTCTCCTCCACCAATGTCTTCGTCCACGTCGAGGCAACCCGCGCCGCCGCGGGCATCGGCCTACTCCCCTCCTTCATGGCCGACCGCCACCCCGACCTCCTCCGCGTTCTCCCCGACGAAGTCCGCGTCCAACTCACCTACTGGCTCGTCATCCGCCCGGAGACCTTGCGCCGCCCCGAGGTCGCCGCGGTCGTCGAGGCACTGCGCGCCACCGTCCGCGATCGGCGTGCGGAGTTGCTCGGCGAGCGCCAGGAACCGTGAACTCGTGGGTCGGCCGGCGTTCGTCTCGGGGTGGCGGTGCGGTACGAGACCAGAAGATAGCCAACGGCTTTCGCGTGGTGCGCGGGTGTCGCTCCCACGCACCACGCGGTGGTTCCCGCCACTGTCGTTCGGACGGCGACGGTGACCCGCTACTCCCGAGCGGCGTTCGCGGCTGTGATGAACTCGATCTGCGCGGGCGACGGTCCGCAGAACTCGCTCTCGATGCGGTCGGACTCCTCGGCCTGCATCCGGTACATGCTGTCGCGCAGGCCTTCGTCACCGCCATGGAACTCGTCCAAGAGCGCCATCCACCGCGCCGCCATTCGCTGCGCCTCGGGTGCGGTCGGGTCCGTTCCCGCGGCGATCGCGGCGTCGACCTTCGGGATCAGCTCGGCCCAGTCTGCTTCGGCTCGCGCAATGTGCTGTTCACCGAGCTTCTCCCGGCGCAGTGCGAGCTGCGTCAACTGCTCCTCGGTGAAATATTCTTTGATGGTGTCGTCGACCATGACAGTCCTCCTGATCAGTTCCAGGAAGTGATCCGTGGATGCGTCCGACCGGCTCTCGGCCGTGGCGGTCAGCGCCGCGACCAGGGCATGAAGGTCTCTGGTCGCGGCCAACTGAGCGGCCAGATAGTCGCGATGTGCGGCCAGTACCTGTGTCATCGGCACGGCCCCCTCGAGCAGGTCCGCGATCTGGTCGAGACCGAGGCCCAGCTGACGCAGCGCCAGCACCTGGTACAGCCGCTCGACGTCGCTCGCGGTGTACAGCCGGTGGCCGGTGCCGGTCCGCTCGGCGGGGTGCACCAACCCGATGCGGTCGTAGTGGTGCAGCGTCCGCACTGTCAGTCCGGCCTCGGCCGCGAGTTCTCCGACCTTCCACACCCGCTCGGTTCCGCGCTGGTCCATCCGTTTCATCTCACTTCCACCGACGCCATGTGCGCCGGTGTGATCGACGGTAGAACCTGACCTTACGTCAGGTGCAAGCCCGAAATTCGCCCGCCGATTCCGACCTCTCAGCGAGCAGTTGGGCACTGGCCTTCGTAGCTGCTCAAACCCAGGCCGTTGGCCTTCTTGCTGCGGCCGACGGGGCCGTTCTTGGCGGACCGGACCCAGGTGCCGTTGGTGTCGAGCACCGGCATGCGTTCACTGAAAGCCCGGCTGTAGTGGATGGTGCCGTCGACGGTGAGGATGCCGTCGCGGACGTCGATATGGGCGACGGTGGCCCAGAACGAACTCTTGCCGTTGCCGATGATGACGGTGATCTGGTCGGCGTCTTTGTCGGGGAGGCCGTCGGGGCCGGGACGGCCGTAGCGAACGCGGACTCTGGGGTTGCCGAACTTGTCGATGGCGCCCGCACCGTTGTCAACGGATTGGTAGACGTTGAGCAGGAGGTCGCCGTTTTCGGTGGGGCGGACGGTGACCTGTTCGGTGGCGGGTTGGTTGTTCGCGCCGGGGCCGCGGGAGTCGCCCTGGTGGTGGATGAACGGCCACTGCGTGATGTCGCCCTGGTGGCCCTTCTCGCCGCTGAGGACGACGTAGTCGCCGGTGATCTCGTTGCGGCAGAAGAAGTAGACGTCCAGGTCGCCGGTGCCGTATTCGGTGCAGCGGCCGTTGTTGTCGTATTTCGCACCTCGCCCGTCCCATTCGAGGCCGACGGTCAAGACGTAGCCGGGGTCGCCCTTTCGTAGGTCGATGGTGGCGCGGCGGTCGGGAGAGTCCTTGGTCAGGACGACGTCGACTTTACGAAGATCAACCGACGCAGCGGTGGGCGTAACGCTCTGGGGCACAGGCACTTCGGCCACACCCGAACGCTCGTCGGCCGGTTCCTCCACGGCATCGACAACGATGCCGTGATCGGTCGCGAAGGCCGCCAGCCCAGCGCTGTACCCCTGACCGATAGCGTCGAGCCGCCACCCGCTCCCCCGCCGATACAGCGCCACAGCTTGCAGCACCGTCTCGGAGGCCAGCCCCGGTGGCACGAAGGTCACCGACTGAGTCGCGCCGACCACGGCGACCCGCAGCCCGGCGACCGCACCGAACCGAATCCCCTGCGCCTCTGTACTTCCGGTGATCACCACCCGATGGATCTCGGCGGGCAATGCCGAAAGATCGACCGCGACAACAGCATCGGACTCCAACCGAACACCGGATGCCGCCGGGTTGTTGAAGAACACGAAGTCGGCATCCGAGCGCACCTTGCCATCGGCGGTCAACAGCACGGCAGCTACGTCCACCGCCCCGGCCGGGCTGTCGAGATCCAGGCGCACTGTGTACAGCCCGTCGACCAGATCCGTCTTGGAACCCTTGCCCACTTCGACCATCGTTGTCGTACTCCCACTCATGATTGCCCCCCGCACCGGTCGACCTCGCCCCACGCTACCTGCCGTAGGACGTCCGCCCGGTGACACCGGCCGCACCTGCAGGTCCAACGAAAACGCCGGCCCCGAAAGGGACCGGCGCTCATGTATTACCGCTCGGGTACTACACCGCGACGAGACCGAAGTCGAGCTTCACCAACTGATCGGCGCAGTCGAAGTATCGGTCGTCGTGGGTGATCACGATGACCGTCTTTCCACGGCGCTTCAGATCGGTGAGGATCTCGTGGTAGAACACGTCGCGGAAGCGTGGTTCCTGATCGGCGGCCCATTCGTCGAAGACGTAGATCTGACGGTCTTCGAGCAGAGCGGTGAGCAGGGCCAGGCGCTTGCGCTGCCCTTGCGACAGATCGACGGTCGACAACCGCCCGTCCTGCACGGTCACCTTGTGCGCGATCTGCAACTCGTCGAGGTAACGCTGGACTTCGGCGTCGATACCGGGGCGGTCGAAGCCCAGGTAGTCCTCGAACAGGTGGAAATCGGTGAACACCGCCGATGAATTCTGCCGGTACCACTCGATGTTGTCGTGGTCGATCCTCTCCCCGTTGAGCGACAACGACCCCGAGCGTGGCACATACAGACCGGTGATGAGCTTTGCCAGCGTCGACTTTCCGCTGCCGTTGCCACCGACGATGAACGTGATCTGACCGGGTTCGAAAACCAGGTCGATCGGTCCGAGCCGGAAGCCGGCGTCGTCGGATTCATCGAGTCCGGGCGGCGGAGCCAGCGGACGCACATCGGCGCCACCGTGGTCGACCCATTTCTTGCCGTTGACATCCACCGGCCCGCCACCCGGATGGGTACCGGGGTGCGCGGGATGGGGGTGCCTGCCGTTTGCCTCGCGCGGCGGCATCCCGGGACGCGGCGGAGGCCCACCGGGCCCGTGTGATCCCGGCGGTGGCGGCACCTGCGACGGCGCCTCCGAGCGATACACGTAGCTGACGTTCGTCAGTTCCAGCTTGGCCTCCCCTGCCGCTGGACGGTCCGTGTAAGGCAGCGACTCCTCGTCGTGCAGTGTCGTCATCGACAGGTTCATCGCCCGGATCTTGGCCAGCGCCACATCACCGCGCAGCAGATCGGGGATGCGGTGCATGAAGTTCTGCATCGGCATCGCGAGGAAGGTGGTGACCAGCACGTAGCTGACCATCGTCTCGCGCGGCAGATCCAGTGCGGCCGCGATGGCGAACAGGATCAGCGCCATCGTGCCCAGTTGCAACGCCTGGCCGAAGCCTTGGGCGTAGGAGAACTTCGAGCCCGCGTCGGTGTTCTGATCGCGCAGCGTGCCCGCCGAGCCGAGCAGGTGCCGGTCCATGAAGTCGCGGCGACGGCCACGGTGCAGCTTCAGTTCCTTGATGCCGAGGGTGACGGCCTGGAACGATCGCAACAGCGCGTCCTCGTTCTCGCGGGCTTCCTGGTAGATACCGCGGACCCGCTTGAGGACCAGTTCGACACACGCGATACCGACCAGCGTGCCGCCGACCGTGACCGCGAAAATCGGTCCCGAGACCACGGCGAGGAACACGAAGCAGCCGACGATGGTCGCCACATCCACGCAGATCGACGGGATGGCGGTGACCGCCTGCGACAGCGAACGCACGTCCTCGGTGAGCGTCGCCATCAGGCGATGCATGCCGAGCCGTTCGAGGTGTTCCAGTGGGGCAGAGACGATTCCGGAGCTCAGGTCACTGCGCAGCCGGTAGATCGCGTCCTGGGAAAGCCGGATCAGCAGCACCTGCGACAGCACACCGCTGACGAGGATCACCAGACCCGTCGCCCCGAAACGGAGTAGCAGGTTGTCCGGTTGCGGGCGCGGCGAGACGACCGCGTTGATCAGCGTCACCAGATAGGTGTTGGCGGCGCCGCAGATCAGACCCGCGACGACGACGGCCGCGATCCTGGACGGCGACAGCGCGGCGAGAAAACGGAGCAATTGCATGACTTGGCGCTCTCAGCTTCGGATGACATCGAACACGATGCCCTCGAGGGTGACACCCGGTGCGAACGAGAACGCCACACCGGTAGAGATCGGCGCCGCCGTCTGCGCGTCGCGGATCATCCGCTCCAACACGAAGATCAGCGAAACGCTCAGCATGTTGCCGTGCTCGGCGAGCACCTCCCAGCTCGGTGCCGCCAGCTCGGCGGGGATGCCGAGCGAACGCGCCGACTCCTCGATGATGCGGGGACCACCGGGGTGGATCGCCCACAACTCGATATCGGATTTGCCGAGTCCGTTGCGCGCCAGCACTTCCGACACCACCGGGTCCACACCGCGATAGATGTAGTCGGGCAGGCTGGTCGCCAGTTCGCAGGTGATGCCCGCGTCCTTCACACCGAGCACGATGCCGTCCTCGGCGTCATCGAACAGGTGGCTGAAGCTGTCGCGGATGACGACGCTGCCAGGCGCGAGCGGCTTGTGCACCTGGTTGGCGCCGATCACCACCGCGCCACAGCCGTCACCGAACAGACTGTGGGTGATCACGTCGTTGACGTCGTCATCGAAAACGGCGTTGACCGAACTCAATTCGATGCACAGCACCATCGCCTTCTTGTCCGGATGGGCCCGGACGTAGTCGACGGCGGCGCGAATGCCGTTCATGGCCGCGGCGCATCCCATGAAGTTGATGACCATGCGGCCGACCTTCGGCGACAGACCCAACTGCTTGACCACCGCGACGTCGACACCCGGCGCGATGAAGCCGGTGCTGGTCACGAAGATCAACTGGCCGATGTCTTCGGCCGGGTTCTCCAGGCCGGCAACGGCGCGCCGGGCCACGTCGACCGCCAGCGGCACCGCGTGCTCGAAGAACATGTTCATCCGCTCCCGGATGGTGCCGGGCTTGCGGCTGAACTCGAGGAAGTCGGGGTCGAGTGGGTCGATGACCAGGCGCCGGGTGTCGATCCTGGTCTTGGCGTAGATCCGCGGAATACGCTGGCGCTGAACGGGATCGGAGAACATTTCGGCGACGCGGCCCGCGTTGACGGACTGATCGACGACCAGCGAGGGTGAACCGGTGGCGACCGCTTCGATCACGCCGACGGTCGTCGGCGGCGAGGGTGGTAGCAGGTCGTGCCCGCGCTCGACGTCGGGCGTGCGGAGCAGGTCAAAGGAAACAGACACGGGCACAAATCCTTTCGAGATAGATCAGGGGGTGGCAACGGGCCGAGTCAGACGGTTCCGATGCCGGAGAAGCCCTGCGCGGTATAGGTGACGCAGGTCTTCAACGCTGACGGTGCGCAGTGTTCGCGCACGAAACCCCACCGGTTCTCCTCGGCCTCACGGGAAGGCGCGAACAGATAGGTCCGGCACAGCTTGGGGAAACGATCTCCGAAGAAGCTCTTGGCGGGCAGCCACTCCACGCCGAACTTCGCGGCTTCCTCACGCACCACGTTCTCCGACGCGATATTGGCGAACCCACTGCGCTGGAACGGAAGTACGTGATGGGCACGGTGCGAGCTCAGGCCGGCCGAGAGGAAGCAGTCGACGTACTTGTTGCCGACCACGCTCAGGTCGTAGGCCTGCTCGAGCTGGTTGACCGCCCAGTCCTCGGTCTCGACGTGCAATTCCTCGGTCGGGATCTCGAAGTCGTGACTGGCCACCACCATGAAGGTGCTGATCCACAGCGTGATCACGAACTGCAGGCCCCAGGCGAGCAGGTCGCCCGCGATTGCGAAGGCCGCGAACTCGGCCACCAGCAGGAACCGCATCCCGAACGAGCCGATGAAGTGCGGCAGTGCGCCACGCCAGCTGCCGTACATGTCCTTGATGCCCACCTTGCGGGTGAGCCGACAGACGTCGAGGAGCCGAATGATCATGCCCGTCAACAGATGTCCGAACTTGTGCACCGTGTGCACCGGGACCCGGTACAGACGCGGAATCTGCATCATCATCGTGAAGACGTTCTTCTTGATGTCGACTTCACTTTGGGTGTGCGGGTGGTGCAGTAGTGCGTGACCGTCGGCGGTGACGAAAGACAGTGCGACATAGTTCATGTCGAAGGCGTTGACCGCGTACTTGTTCAGGCCCTTCTGCGCGCGATGGATCGCGTAGTGGCCGAAACCCGCGAGCGAACTGCGCAGTAGCACCATCGCGATCACGAAGGCGGGCAACGGCATCCAGCTCGTGTCGTAGAGACGCAGCGCCTGCACGGCGATGTAGGCGAAGATCAGCACGCCGACGACGATGTCGAACGCGCGGTCCATCCGCTTCAGCCGCGCCGCGAGCTCGGGCTCCTTGAGCCGGGCCTTCACCTGGTGCAGCAGGTCGGACTTGTTGTCGAACTTGTACTTCGGGGTGTCGTCCCAGCTGTTGAAGCCGTCCTTGAACAGGAAGTCCGGGGCGTTGTTCTTCGGATGGATGTCCTCGGGCGTGGCAGCGCGATCGAGACTGTAACGCTCGATCATCCGCGCGATTTTTTCCGGATCACGGTGGTAGGAGCCGATGATCGACGTGATATCGCGATTTTTCGTGCGACCGATGAAGAATTCACCGCCCGGATGCTTGGAGATCCACTCACTCAGGTCGTAGGCTCTTCCGTTATAAACCCATACGTTGTTGACGGGAGGCCGACCCCCCGGACCGGGCGGTGGCGGGAGCTCGCGCTCTGCTTCATCAGGTCGATCATCGATCGTCATTAGTTCTTCCTCCGTGTCCGATCGGCGTCCGATGCGTGTTGCCTGCCGACCAGCGTCCCGACACGTATAGTCCTTGTGGCGCCTTGCATCTCGCTGAACATTCTCTTATTGGATGCGCATTCGTGCGTCCGTGATTCGCTTACCACTGGCGGACACCCAAACGACACACCGGTCCGGGGCTGCGGAGGGCACTGCGTGCCAGACTCCGCTGACCCCGGACCGGTGTGGGTTGGATCCGGTAGTACCGGTGAATGTCAGCCGGCGGGCTTGACGATGTTGACCGGCTTGGCCCAGTTCGACAGGCCGACGGTGACCTCGCCCTGATCCTTCTTCACCACGGCGCGAACAAGATTCGGGCCGTCGCCGGTGGACGCGGCGTCCGACGGCTTGGTGGAATCGGAAGCGGGCGGGGCGGTGTCCTGGATCCAGACGGTGATCGGCATGGTGCCCGCGTTCTGACCGATGCGCGGCACGATCGGGTCGATCACCGCGGCGTCGATGGTGCCGGAGACCTTGACGGTGTTGATGCCGTCGATCACCTCACGGCCCTCGGTCTTCGCGTTCTGGATATTGGCGATCACATTGGCGATGCCCTTGTCCTTGTCCAGGATGACGCCCGGATCGTAAACCTTCTCGGCCGGGCCCGCAGGCACGTAACGACCGCCCGCCTGGGTGTACAGCACCTTGTCCACCACGAGGAATTTCGCCTCGGTGAAGGCGGCTTCGGGCGTGAGCTTGACCTTCGCCTCACCCATCGCGGCGCCCGAGCCCTGGGTCTCGTTGGTGACGTCGGCGGAGACGGTTTCCACCGGCAGGTCGGGCAGGTTCTTGACGGCGATGTTCAGGTGCACGTTGTGCAGGGTCTGCGTGGTCTTCGCCGACTCCTTCACGATCTGTGCGCCATCGGGCAGCGCACCGGTGGGCACCGGGCCCGCCGTGGTGGCCGAATCGTCTTTGGTGCAGCCGGATACGAGGGCCGCGCAGACCGCCGCCACCGCGACGACCGAAGTGATGCCGGAGCGTCGCGTGACCCGCCGACGCGAGGTGGGGTTCGGTGTCATGTCGATCAAGGTTCATCCCCTGGAGATGGTCGTAAAATCGGTATGAGGCAGCCGAAGACCATAGATCATCTCGTGCTCCCCCGTCGGCGATATTACCTGAGGAACTCGATTTGCGAGACCTCTGCTAGCTCTGCCATTTTCAGATCTCCGCGACCACCGATCCACCGCCGTTTTCCCAGTTCAGCCCACCGTGTGGAATCGCCGCCGATGCTCGTCGATCGGGCGTAGCCGCGCTCGGTCCTCCATCGCCAGCAGCTCGGAGAGCTTCGCGGCTTCGGTCTCGTCGACCGGGGTGAAGATCTGGATCCACGCACCGTCGGAGGCGGGCAGCGCCATCATCGTGAGGTGCATCGCGAGATCGCCGACAGCGGGATGCTGGACGACCTTGATCAGGTTCACCGGCACCGCGACATCGTTGCGGGCCCACATGCCGGCGAATTCGCTACTGGCCACGCACAACTCGTCGACGAGTGCCTGCCACGTCGGGTCGTCGAGGTGTCGGACGTAGGCGCCGCGCAGGTAGGCGACCATGCGACGCTTGTCATCGATGTTGTGCTGGTACGGGTTGCAGCACTCGGGGGTCAGGAACACCGTCCGCAGCACATTGCTGCCGGAGTCGGTCAGGCCGGGGAACAGTGCGCGGTAGGCATCGTTGTGCACCAGGACGTTGTACTGGGAATCGAGCAGCACAGCGGGCAATGGCGACAGCTTGTCCAGGATCACCGGCAGGCCGGGTGGTATCACCGTCGACGACGGGGCGGCGGCCACCGACGGCACATCCGCGAGGCGGTAGAGGTGCGCCTTCTCCGCGTGGTCGAGGCCGAGGGTGCGAGCCACGGCGTCGAGCACCTGGACGCTGGCATTGATCGGCCTGCCCTGTTCCAGCCACGTGTACCAAGTGACGCCGATGCCTGACAACTGCGCGACTTCTTCACGGCGCAGACCGGGCGTGCGCCGCCGCGGACCCGGCGGCAGGCCGACATCAACCGGCGCGATCTTGGCGCGACGCGACTTCAAAAACGCTCCGAGCTGAGCCCGACGTTCGGTCCGCACCGAGCGCTTGTCCCCCACTTGCCTCATCCCACCATCGTCGCCGATGCCGATCCCGGTATCCAGGTGGTGCCGATACCCGGATCGGCGCGAGGAGGGCACACCCAGTACTCGCCGACTGCGACCGGGCTGACCCCGTCGATCTCGTCGGTCGGCCGGAAGCGGTGCGTAACGCGGGGGGAGCCGGATCCGACCGCATTGGTGTGAGATGGGCTATCGAGGACGGGACGGACCGCGCGTGAGAGCCGCTCGGATGAGACGAGCAGCCGTGGTGGCCGGGGCCGCGGGTGTCCTCGGCCTCCTTGGTGGCAGCGGGCCCGCGGCTGCTCAGCCGACCTTCGTTCCCAGCGACGCTACCCGGTTCGTCGCGGGTCCGGGCGACCACGGCAATGGCGGCAACAACGGGAACTCGGACCCTGGAAACGGTAACGGCAACCAGGGAAATGGTGGCGGTAACCAGGGCAACAACGGAAACCAGAACCCCGGCCGCGGTAACGGCAATCAGGGCAACGGTGGCGGCAATCAGGGCAACAACGGGAATCAGAACCCCGGTAGCGGTAATGGCAACCAAGGCAACGGTGGCGGCAACCAAGGCAACAACGGAAATCAGAACCCCGGCAACGCACCCGAACCGCAGGCGCCTGCCCCTGCCCCTGCCCCCGGCGCATCGCCCGAGCCCTCGCTGCCCGAGCCGGACACCGCCGAACCCGGCGGTGCACCCGGCGATGGCAGCGCCGCACCGCCGGCCGGATCCGCTCCCGGCGGAGCCGCAGACTCACCCGAATCCGCTCCCGGCGCGGCCGCAGACCCACCCGGATCACCCACCCCCGGCGAAGCGGATGATCCTCCCGCCGCGCCCGCACCCAGCGGCGGTGCGGCGATACCCACCCACGAGGTCGAACCCACCAGCGACTCGACCATCCTCCCCGAGCCGAATCTCCTCTCGGTGATCGGCGGTCTCCTCGCCCTGGGGCTCGCCGGTGGCGGATCGGCCGCGGTCAGTTTCCTGAGCGCCGCCCAGGCCCAGGCACGCATCAATGCCGCCCGAGCCGAGTTCTTCGGACCGCGTGCGTGATCGTGGGCATCGCGGCCCGCTCTGCCTCCAGGAAGGCCGCCATCATTTTGGCAGTCAGTTCGATGGCATTTCGACGGTCGTCGTTGTT
Source organism: Nocardia sp. A7 (assembly GCF_046549215.1). Lineage (NCBI taxonomy): Bacteria > Bacillati > Actinomycetota > Actinomycetes > Mycobacteriales > Nocardiaceae > Nocardia > Nocardia sp. A7. The sequence continues at coordinate 1,453,554 of NZ_JAJPWE010000002.1, forward strand.
GTCCAGCGCCGAGGCCCGCAGCACTACCGCGAAACCGGTGCTGAGAAGAATGAAGGCTATCCCTTCGTAATCATGGTCGACGCCGGGCCCGATGTTCTGGATCACTATCAATTTCACCAGGAGTAGCAGGCGTGGCTCGAATTCGGGCAAGCCACTGCTGTAGAACTGCACACCTCCCACCAGCGCCCGAACCAGTTTCGCGTTGGCCACCAGTTCGTCGGCTATGACTTCCAAGATGGCCAAGATGGTGGTGACCAGGTCTTTGGTGGATGTCTCCGGGAGATCCGACATCGTCGTCGTGAACCGTTGCTCGATATCGCCGAGCAACCGCGCGAGCAACTCTTCGACCATGACGCTCCGGTCGGAGAAGTAGCGGTAGACGGTGCCGATACTGACCTCGGCCTGCGCAGCGATCCGATTGGTCGATGTATCAGCGATGCCTCGTTCCCCGAACAGCTGCGCCGCGACGTCGAGAATGTGCTCTCGCGTCGCCTTCGCGCGCTCCTGCGACGGACGGCGCCGCTGGGCCGGCCCTTTCGTCGGCACTGCGCCCTCCTCGAACCGATCCCCGCCAGGCCGCTGACCCGATCGCCGTCGAATCGAGCGACTCGTGCGTACGCCCCCGTCCCCGTACAGCCTCCTCGAACAGCGATCCAGGCGGTATCGGCAGGATTACGTAGATGTGCTCGGCGCCGGGCTTTCAGCGACGGGCCAACGCGAGGCTCACCGGCTGATTGCTTCCATCGCGGTGAACCACGTCGCGACCTGTGTCCGATTGTGAAAGTCCAGTTTCACCAAGATGTTCTGCACGTGAGTGGCGGCCGTTCGAGGGGAGATGAACAGCCGGTCGGCGATCCCCTGATTGGACAGTCCCTCGGCAACCAATGCCGCGATCTCGAACTCCCGGCGGGTCAGCCCGGCTTGCTGGGCTCGCGAGGTACCGGCTGACTTGTCCAACGCGAACCTCATCGCCTCGTCATAGCTGAAGGAGCGACCCAACGCGTGGGCCCGCTCAAAACCGGCGGCACCGAGGGCGGCCCGAGCGCTTGCCACGTGCGACAGATGCGGTCCGGAGACAGCGATTTCAGGGCTGGATCCGATGTCACGCCACACCGTGTGCGCGGCACCGAACAGAATCGCCGCACGCTCGTGTCGACGCTGACGATCAGCGATCCAGGCCAACGCGTCCAAGACATAAGCCGTTCCTGAGCCACGACCGACCCTGGCGAGGTTTCGCAAGGATTCCTCGGCGAGCTCAGCCGCCACAGTGACGTCGCCTCGCTCGACCTCCAGATACGCCAACCCGAACTGGGCCATCGCCCGGTACCGCGTCTCACCGTGCTTTTCACACAGTGCCAGCATGCGGTGTAGTGCGCGTCGGCCCTCGGCCACGTCGCCGCCCCGGTATCCGATTGTCACGCCGTAGATCCACAACGGGTGCAGCTCGCGACGAATCTCCCCATGGGCGCGAAAGACCTCCGCTGCGGCCGCGGCGAGTTCTACGGCGCGAGAATCGGTGCGGATCTGTGCCGCCAACGCCCGGACATAGGTCACGAACGCTTCCATCAACTCCTCGCCACGGCCGACCAGGAATCGGTCGGCCTGGTCCAAGCAGACGGCCGCGCGTTCCAGATCCAGGTGCCAGACCGCTTGCAACGCACACGCCGCGAGCCCACGTCCGCGGTCTGGATGATCCTCGGCGGTGAGCTCGAGCGCGCGGTCGAGCCATATCCGACATTCCCGGCTGTGACCGAAGTAGATCCAGTACTCATCGAGGCGAGAACCCAGACACAGCACCGTGCCCGCTTGCGCCGGGTCGGCGAGCGACCAATCGACGGCGGCACGAATATTGGCCTGCTCCAGGCGAAGTCGAGCGATCCAGGCGAGTTGGTCGGGGCCTGCCCAATTCGCATCGGCGAGGGCGGTGAGCCGATCGACCCAATCACGATGCCGACGGGCAGCGGCGTCGAGTTCACCAGCAGTGTCGAGCAGCGACTGACCGTACTGCCTGATCGTCTCCAACATGCGGTAGCGAACGACACCACCGTAGTCCTCCCGGACCAACACCGACTTGTCGATCAGTCCGTCGACCCCGCCGACGACCTCCTCGAGTGGTAGCCCCGACCCGGCACAGACCTGCTCGGCCGCTTCGATGTCGAACGAGCCCGCGAAGATCGACGCGCGAGCCCACAACTCACGTTCGGTCGGCGAGCACAGGCTGTAACTCCACTCCAGCGTGGCGCCCAGGGTTCGTTGACGCTGCGGAACCATGCGAGCCGCGGCTGCGGGTAACGGCAACCGTCCGACGAGCCGTTCGGCGATCTGCTGAGCGGACAGTGTCCGCAATTGGGCCGCCGCCAGTTCGATGGCCAAGGGCAGTCCGTCCAGACGGCGGCAGATCGCGACCACCGCGCCGCTGTTGTCGTCCGTCAGTTCGAATCCGGGCAAGGCGGTGGCGGCCCGCTCCGCGAACAGGCGAACGGCGTCGACACCGATCGTTGCCGCGTCACCCTCATCGGGAACCGCCAACACCGGGACGCGGATCACCTGCTCCCCCGGCACCGCGAGCGATTGCCGACTGGTCGCCAGCACACGGGATTCACCGCGGATCACCGATGAAGCGAAAGCTGCGGCGGCGTCGACGACATGCTCGCAATTGTCCAAGACCAGCAGAATCTGCTTCTCGGACAGATATTCCAGCACGGTCTGCCAAGGTGTGGGCGAGGTCAGATGCAGCCCGAAGACTGTCGAGACGAAGTACGGGAGTTGGTCACCGTCGCGTAATTCGGCGAGACCGATGAACACCACGCCGTCGGGATAGGTGTCAACGAACTCGCCAGCGATGGCCTCGGCCAAACGGGTTTTCCCCACGCCGCCGGGCCCGGTCAAGGTCACCAGTCGCGCCGACGCCAGAGCCTTCCGGATCTGCTCGGCTTCCCGTTCGCGTCCCACGTAGCTGGTGGCGGCGCGAGGAGAAACCCACGGTGTCGCGCCCATGCCACCTCGCCACTCGAACATTGTCCGCTCTCACCGTATCGGAACGGCAGTCCCCCGGAGCCGTCGCTGCCACCACGTCGGCATTCGGACCTGCTGGTCGGACGTCGGATCAGCGGCCAGCCCTGATCCACCGACGTTCCCGGCCGCAGTATTCCGCAGCCAGGGCTTCTGGGAACTATGTGACTCTCGATTCTAGGTACCTGCGCCTGCGTATCAGTTGATTCCGCACTGAGACAGAAGTACATTGTGTCTCATACGGCCGCAGGTCTACATGGACGCAACGGCCCACACCCCTCCGGGAGGGCTGATGGATTACGACTGGTCAGCGGCTGATATTGCCTTTCGCGACGAGGTCCGAGCTTTTCTCGCCGAGAAGCTGACACCCGAACTACGCCGCGCCGGACGCCTGGCGACAAGTGTCTACCCGGATCACGATGCCAGCATGAAGTGGCAGCACATTCTTCATGAACGCGGCTGGGCGGCACCGGCATGGCCGGTCGAATACGGCGGCTGCGACTGGAGCCTCACCCAGCACTACATCTTCGGCCGGGAGTTGATGCAGGCCGGTGCGCCCGCGTTGTCGCCGATGGGCATCAGGATGGTCGCGCCCGCGATCGTCGCCTTCGGGACGGCCGCGCAGAAGGCGTACTACCTGCCACGGATCCTCACCGGTGAGGTGTTCTTCTGCCAGGGTTATTCGGAGCCGGAATCCGGGTCGGATCTGGCATCGCTGACGATGGCCGCCGTCGACGACGGTGCGGATTTCGTGTGCACCGGAAGTAAGATCTGGACCACTCACGCGACAGCGGCGAATTGGATCTTCTGCCTGGTCCGCACCTCGCGCGAGGGGAAGAAGCAGCAGGGCATCACCTTTCTGCTCATCGATATGACCTCGCCCGGTATCGAGGTCCGCCCGCTGGTGATGACCTCCGGTGAGCAGGTGCAGAACCAGGTCTTCTTCGACAGCGTCCGCGTGCCGAAAAGCAATGTGCTGGGCCAGATCGACGACGGCTGGACCGTGGCGAAATATCTGCTCGTCCACGAACGTGGTGGGGCACTGTCGCCGATGTTGCAGGTCATGGCCCAGGAAGTCGCCACCGCGGCCGCCGGACAGACCGGGCCGGACGGCAACCCGCTGATCGATGACGCCACCTTCGCGGCGAAGTTGGCCGAGGCGCGGATTCGCACCGAGGTACTCGAGATCCTGGAGTACCGAACGCTTTCGGTGATGGCGCAGGGCAAGAACCCCGGCCCCGCCTCATCGATGCTCAAGATCCTGGCCACCGAACTGAGCCAGAAGATCACCGAATTGGCGCTCGAGGCGGCAGGTCCGCGCGGTCGGGTGTACCAACCGCATGCGACGAAACCCGGCGGGCCGATCGCCGAGTTCCAGCCACCGGCCGACGGCTACCGCAGCGGCGAAGAGTGGCAGGCCGTCGCACCGCTGCGCTACTTCAACGACCGGGCAGGCTCGATCTACGCGGGCAGCAACGAAATTCAGCGAAATATCCTCGCCAAGGCAGCATTGGGGCTCTGATGGACTTCACCTTCACCAAAGAGCAGGAACTCCTGCGCGATTCGGTGGCCCGATTCCTCGGTGCCCGTTACGACCTGGAGAAGAGTCGTAGCGCGGTCAAGTCCGACGCGGGGTGGCAACCCGCTGTGTGGCGCGGTTTCGCCGAGGAGCTGGGTATCCTCGGTGCGACCCTGCCCGAGGACGTCGACGGTATGGGCGGTGGACCGATCGAAATGATGGTCATCGCCGAGGAACTCGGGCGCGCGCTCGTCGTCGAACCGTATGTCGACACGGTCGTAGTCGGGGCAGGGCTGCTGAAGCGCTGCGGTGGTGCGGCTGCCGATGCACTGCTGCGGCAGATCGTGGCCGGTACGGCACGCACCGCGTTCGCCGCACTGGAGCCGACGTCGGGTCACGCGATGCACGACCTCTCGACGACGGCGCGCCGCGACGGTGATTCGTGGGTGATCGACGGCAGCAAGACCGTCGTGACCAGTGCACCGTTGGCGACCCATCTGATCATCAGCGCACGCACCTCGGGTGCTCGGCGCGACGAATCCGGTATCTCGTTGTTCCTCAGCGCATTCGATGCGGCGAATCCGCCGACCGGGGTGGAAGTCCACTCCTACCGGACGATCGATGATCGGGTCGGTTCCGATATCACCTTCACCGAATTCCGCTTGCCCGCCGCCGCGCTGCTGGGCACCGAAGGCGACGCATGGTCGTCGATCGAAGCCACAGCCGATGAGGCCATCGCGGCGATCGCCTCGGAAGCGGTCGGGTGTATGCGGAAGGTGCTGGCCGACACCGTCGAATACGCCAAGCAACGCCGGCAATTCGGTCAGCCGATCGGCAGCTTCCAAGTTCTGCAACACCGCATGGTCGATATGTACATGGAGCTGGAGCAGGCCATCGCCGCTGCATATTTGGCGATCCACTCGTTGCATTCGGCACCGGCGGACCGGGCGCGGGCGACCTCGGCGGCCAAGGTCACCGTCAGCCGTGCCGCTCGATTCATCGGCCAGAACTCCGTACAGCTGCACGGTGCGATGGGCATGACCGAGGAACTCGCTATCGGCCACTATTTCAAGCGGCTGACCGCGATCGAGTACGAGTTCGGATCCACGGACTACCACCTCGCCCGCTATGCCGAGCTGACGAGGTCGTAGTCATGACCAGCGGCGAAGGTTCGTCGCCGCAACCGGACGACCTGATGTCGAGCACGCCACCGAAACCGGCGCGTGCGGACGTCATCGACCTCGCGCACCGGTGGTTTCTCGATGGCCGCCGCATCGATATGCAACAGCTGGCCCGCGAATCGGGGATCGGCCGCGCCACGCTGTATCGCTGGTGGGGAAGTCGGGAAGTCGTCATCGGTGAAGTGGTGTGGCGGATCATCGCGGAGGCGATCCGGCGCGTCGAAGCACGTGGCCCCAGCGGGTCCGATGATCCCGCCGGGCGCTTCGTCCGCAACTTCGGCACACTCGCGGATACGGTCCGCACCTTCGAACCGCTGACCCGATTCGTCGCCGACGACCCGGAATACGGCTTGCGCGTGTTGACTTCCGGCTACACCGTCGTCCAGGGCCGCATGATCGACTGGGCCGCATCGCGACTGACCGACCTCCCCGATCTCGATCCGCGCATCGAAGTCCGCGATCTCGCCTACGCCATCGTGCGCGTCGGCGAAGCTTTCGTCTGGAGCGACATCATCACCGGTGACCCGCCACAGTCCGGCAAGGCCACCGCCATGGTCGAGTTGCTCGTTTCCGCCGCATCCGGCAAACGCTGAACCGAGGAGTCGAATTGACTTATAAAGCCATCACTTACAGCGTGGATGCGGCCGTCGCCACCATCACGCTGAACCGTCCAGAGGCACGCAACGGATTCACCACCGAGATGGCCGACGAACTCGGCGCTGCCTTCACCGAAGCCGACCGCGACGACGATGTCCGTGCGGTGATCTTCGCCGCCGCGGGGCGCGACTTCTGTGTCGGCATGGATCTGACAGCGGATGGATCCGATGAGGACGTCACCGACCCCGAATGGGTCGAATGGTCCACCCGGGTCGTGCGCCCGATGACCGATCTGAACAAACCCGTCATCGTCGCCATGCAGGGCGCTGCCATCGGCGTCGGCCTGTCCATGACCCTCGCCGCCGACTTCCGCCTCGCCGCAACCGATTCCCGCTTCGGTTTCGTCTTCGCCCGCCGTGGCCTGTTCCCCGAGGGTGGTTCGCTCTGGTTCCTGCCCCGCATCGTCAGCCTGGCCAAAGCCAAGGAATGGATGATCACCGGCCGCGTTTTCGGCGCCGACGAAGCCCTGGCCGCGGACCTGGTCACCAGCCTGCACGCCACCGAAGACCTCCTACCCGCCGCCCGGGCGCTTGCCGCCGAACTGACAACCCAGGTGGCCCCCGTCTCCGTCGCCGCCATCCGCCGCGGCCTGGTCGCCATGTCCGGCGACAAAACCCCCGACGACGTCTTCACCCTCGACGCCCGCCTCATCTCCTACGCGTTCTCCAGCACCGACCTGCGCGAAGGCATCATGTCCTTCCTCCAGAAGCGCCCACCCCGGTTCACCGGCACAGTGGCCACCGAACTCCCCCACCTCGACGACTGGCTGTCCTGAACCGACGCCGACGGATTGCGCCAGCTCACACAAATGGTCAATGAAGAAACCTTTCTACAATTAACTATCCAGAGCAAATATCTAATTGCAGATAATGATATTTAAGCGCGTTTGGAATAGCGATTTCCAACCATGGAATGATGAGAGCAAGCTATATTTTTTGAACACCCATTTGCGATTCGACATCCCGTCGTACCGCTTGCTCAACATTTCCTGGAGATCGCCATGAGATCGACCTCAACCCTGTTTCGTGCCGGCTTTCTTACTCCGGTGGCCATCGCTACCGTCTTTTGTTTGGCCGCGCCGGTCAATGCCGCCCCCGTCAGCGTGAACTGGAACTGCCGGGGCACAGTCTTCGGCATCGGCCAAACCTCGAACATGACCACCTCGGTCACCGGCACCGCACCGAGCTCGACGGCGTCGGGTTCCGCGGTGGCCATCACCATCACACCGGGCGCCTCGTCGGTGCCCAGTTCGGCTTCCGGCTTCACCGTGAACAACATCAGCAACCTGAAGATGACCATTCCGACTCCGGCGAATTCGACCTTGGTCTCGGCTACCGCATCCGGGGGGACCGTGGCAGGCACCGTCGCCACATCGGGAGGAAACGTCGTGCTGACCGTGCCGGGTCCGATCGCCGGCGGCACCAGCTTCACCCCGCCTGCGGTGACCATCAACGTGACGGCAGGCGCCGCCGGAACGTCGATCACCAGTAAGTACGCGGGGACCAGCTACACCAGTCCCGGCATGACCATGACGACCAATGTCTCCTTTGTCGGCAACGTCGCGACCTCGTGCTACCCGAACCCGTCCCCGACCCTCACCACCACCACTGTCACCTGAGTCCGCGAACAGAGGCCACGGCGTGAAAACCGGTGTTCGCACCAACGCCTCTGGTGAACATCCCGGGCCGGACTGTGTCAGCAGCCCGGCCCGGGCCGGATGACAGGTGCTCATGATAGTGGTTGTCCTGCTTAGGTTTTGGCGTAAACGAGCCACCTCGACCGAATACTCCGATGCGCCGTATCGCATCGCCGCTGTGTCGTACAGTGCATGTCCGACACAGCCACGGCCGCTTCGACGACCGCAGCAGTGCCGTTTTCGTGATGCTCGACAGGAGTCCCCATGCCCGCTTCGAACACCCGGCGGCGATCCCAACCGCACCAGGGAATCCGGCTCGGCAACCGAGCACGCCCTGATCGGTGACATCGATGGGAAAGCCTGTGTGCCCGACAACAAGCGAACCCGCCCGGATCTCGGTCGAGCTCAAAAGGGCGCTGGAGTTCTACCACGGAACCGTCGAGGATCTGATCCGCGAATTGATCAGGGTGCTCGGCGTGAACGAGACCGATCGACGTGCACTGGAGATCGTCCTGCTCGAGGAAGAGAAGTCCACGACGCCGGGAAGGCTGGCCGAACGGCTCGGCCTCACCGCTGCCGGCGTCACGATCATGCTCAACCGACTGGAGAAGCAGGGCTACATCGCCCGCTCACTGCACCCGACCGATCGCCGCCGCGTGATCGTGATGGCCACCGAACTCGCGGCTCATCGCATCCAGGAACTCGTCGTACCCATGATCGTCGAGAGCTACAAGATGTTGCTGAGCTATTACGATACCGCCGAACTCGAAATAATCGCCGACTTTCTCACCCGCGCGGGCGAACTGCAACGAATTCATCGGCAACGGTTACTCGACGTGGACCCCTACTCGAAACCATGAGAATCTCGATCACTGCGCACCGGACTGCTCGCGCTTCGGTATTCGGCGGAACTGCTGGAATTCAATGTCCGACCCTCTGGCTTGTTTTCGGGTGGTGAAGGCGATGTGGTCACCGAATTCGCAGAGATGCCGTTCCCTGTGTCGCCACCGGCTCCCAGCGGTCGGCACATATCGAGGGAGAAAGCAGGAGTTGGATGCAAACCGTCGACAACAGCGAAGACCCCATGGCGGAGCCACGGAATTTCCGGTGGCGCGGTCGGCCGACCGCGGCGCCATCGCCCGCTCGGTTTCGGCGGCAGATGTCGCGCGCGGGCGTAGCGGCTGCACTGGTGACCACGGCGATCGGGATAGCGATCATGGTGCGGGCCGATTCGGGCCCGCCGATGCGAGCGGACAACGCGGAGGCGTTCTCGGGCGAAACCACCACACAGCCTGCCGGCTACAGCGCCGCCCGAAGCCGGTCCAGCGTGACGACTACCGACACGACATATGACACACCTAGTGAGATCCCCGGACCGAGCGTCGTCGCGGGCGTCGACACGGCTACCGATCCCGGGACCACTCAACCGCCCGCCGACCCCGGCCCGAGCACACCCACTGCGACGGAAACTACGACAGCCATGACGACGGATCCCTCGCCCACAACCTCGCCGGTTGCGTCGATAAGCGCGAGTTTCTCTGCCACTGTGAGTTTTTCGGTCCAGGACACGCCCAGTGTGCAGGACCCGGGTGCCGTCACGCCGACCTCGACAACCACGGTGACCCCGACGGTCACGGCGACAGCCGACCCGAGCACGGTGACGGTATCGGCTACTCCGTCAACCATCACCGTCACGGTCTACCCGACAACCACCCCAGTGCCGACCACCACGACAACGCCATCGACCAAACCCACAACGACCACGATTCCAGCGAGTTCGACCACGACATCGACGTCACCGGAGGTATCCACGACACCTCCGGCACCGACAACCACGGCGCCGCCGACCAATCCCCCGACCCCGACGAAGTCGGCCCGTCCGACTCCGTCGATCGCGCACCCACCGGCGACATCATCGAAGGTGGCGGCAGAGGATAGGCGGTCAACGCCGACGGAGTGACGTCGACCGGAGTCGTCCGTTCGAGTTAGGAGTCCGGTCCTGGGCGAGCTGTTCACTCACTGGTTCACGGGGCAGGAATCAGTCATCGGCCAGCTGCTTGCGAAACTTTCGCCGCCACTGCGGGTCCCGACGCAGGACCACGACCAAGCCCAAGGCTTCCCGAACCGGCAAGCTGAGCGCGTCGGCCAGCGCGCGGGCGGCCATGGCACGGTCCTGCCAGACAATCTGGTCGTCGTAGACGGGGCGGCTCGCCCGGGACTCGACGTGCACGCGACGTAGCCGCAGGCCCAGGGCCGAATCGTCGGTGAGACCGGGGCGTTCACCCTCGCTCAGGAGCCGCAGTGCGCAGGTGACCTCGTCGTAGGTGTCGAGTCCGGTCTCGGCTGCCAGCGACGTCATTTGCGTGGCGAGTACGCGGCGTAGGTGCTCGGGCGTCGCGGCGTCGACCAGGGTCGCGAACCGGTCAGGCACGGGTACCCGCTGGTCGCCGGCGGCGGGAAGCAGGGGCAGGATCTGCGCGCTGTCGAGTGTCCCGTTCAGGCCGGGTGGGGGCAGCGGGATGCCACAGCCGCGAACTACCGCGTCACACACCGCCAGCAGCTGTTCGCGCCGCTGCTCGGGCGTGGATTTCTGACCGAGCGGCGGCAAACCGCTGACCACGCACTGTAGGTCCGGATCCCAACGCGCCGCCCACTCGTCGTGCGCCGGCAGACCGGGGAAGACCTCGAACGGGTCGCGCGCCCCGTCAGCCACAACAGCCCATTTGGTGTCGTACCTCGTCACAAGTTCACTGTTGTCGAACAAGGACACCACGATCGAGCCGATCTCGCCCGAACAGCTCACGGACACCGCGCGGGTGCCATCGGACGCACGGCGCAGAACCTCCTCGCGCGTGCCCTCGAAACCATAGATACCTGCCGCTTCCTGGATGCCGAACGCCCAGCCGTCGTGGTTTCCCACCCGAAGGACCGGCAGCAGCACGCTGTTCCCACCCCTTGTCCTACTCCGACCCCGCGGGCGCCGGGTCTCGGGCAACGCCCCGAACCGGCGCAGGAGTTCGGCCTCGTCCAAGCCCTGCGCGAAGGTCAGACAGAACGAGTCGAATCCGCGCGGCCAGTTCTTCGTCCGCACCGCGCGGGAGATCGGCCGGCGCGGCGACGACGGGTCGGCAGCGGCGGATGCGAGGTCGAGCAGGGACCGGGGCTCGGATCTGGGCTCGGGCGTGAACTCCCACAGCAACATCCCGTCGTCGACGACCGGGACATACGAGAGCCCCACTGTCATGGCGGTTCCGCCCTCGAGGGAGTCGGCGATCTGTTCCAAGAATGCTGCGAGACTTTCCCAGTTCCCGAATCTCGTACCCGTGGACTCCACGTGCTCGCCTACCGCGCCGAACGACTCGCCTCGACGGCAGTCCACGACCAGCGCGTCCGCACTCGAGGTGCGGGTGAAGGTGATGAAATCCTGGTGCCAGTAGCCGTCAAATGGCAGGTCCTCGCCGTGCCTGCCCCACAGTTCGTGATGCATCCGGCTCGAGGAGAGGATCTCGGCAAGGGTGTAGGGCTGATGGCCGGGGAAACCAAAACCACCCTCACCGGCGGAGACTCCGTCGTGGTGCCGCAGATACGCGACCAGATCGGCGGGGAACTCCACCCCCAGCTCGGCAGCTGCGGCGCTGATCGCCTCCGGTGCGGCAGGTGGCCGCAGCGATGCGTAGGTGCGCGGCGCGTGCGCGGCGAGCCATGAGTCGATCCGTCGCAGGGATTCTTCGATGGGGGTCACGTGCATTGTCCGGTCATCAATTTCACTTGGTTGTCCCGTTGGATCGGGCGAAACCCATCGAAGTGCTAGCGGCAGCCGTGTCCTGTGAGGCATGCCTTGAATGCGAGGGACTTGATGTTCGTGTACGGCTTGTTGAAGCTCTTGCCGTCGGCGGTCTCGGTGCCTGCGGAGACAAAACTGACCCAGCGATCCGGTTCGACGCGGGCCTGGAGATAGATCTTGCCGTTGTTGGTGTACGGGTCGTGGAACTTGCCCCAGACCCGGCCGTCGTAGGCGCCCTGGCCATTGCTGACCCAATTCCAGCAGACGTTCACCGACGCCGTTTTTCCGCCCACGGTCGGCGTGCTGAAGTCCATGCACTTTTGGTTGGCGGCCATCGCTGGTGCTGCCGTAACAGTTGGTACACCTACGGCCAACGCAACCGCGGCAATCGCGGCGCCGAGGTACTTGATTCGCGTCATCGGTTTCCCCTAGCTCAGGTGTCGATCATGCTGCTGACGAAACCATATGTGCCACAACATGGTTGACTCAATCCCACAAAACTGAGGTCTGGCGCCGGAGCATTCGGGGCGAGGCGGTGAATCCTGTCCCAGCTCGGTGCGGTCAAACAAGAATGGGCCGGACGTTCCCGCCGAGGCTCCACAACGACACTTGGCTCGGCCTGCCTGCCGCTGTGACCTGCCTCTCAACCGGTTGCCCCTGACATCTATGTGAGGGGTGAGGATGGCATCAGCGCCCGGAATCACCGGGCCGGTCGTACGAGAGGCAGCAAAAATGGGGCAGGCATGGGGTTTCAGCAGGTATGGCGGGCCCGAGGTGCAGGAGTTCTTCGATCGTCCCGATCCCGTTCCCGGTCGCGGCGAGGTTTTGATCCGGGTCGACGTCGCCGGCGTGAACCCTCTCGATCACGCGCTGCGCTCGGGCCTGGTCCCCGGGCTCGACGGCGGCCGTCCGTTTCCGCTCGTGCTTGGCATGGAGGCAGCGGGAACTGTTCTCGCCCTTGGTGCGGAGGTCGACGGGCTCGAGGTGGGTGACGCAGTCTTCGGCCTCGCGCTCACCGGCGGCGGCACCTACGCCGAGACGACCGTTCTGTCCGCACCGAACACCGCGCGCATCCCGGCGGGTCTGTCCGCGACAGTGGCGGCAACGCTGCCTGTGGCCGGCACGACCGCGGTGGATGCACTCGACCAACTCGACCTCCCGGCCGGTGCCACAATCCTGGTCAACGGCGTCGGAGGTGGAGTCGGTCTCGCCGTCGCCCAGCTGGCTCTCGCACGCGAGCTGAGCGTGATCGGCACCGGGAGCATCGCCAAACGCGAGCACGCCGACGCCATCGGGGTGCGGTTCATCGACTACGCCGCTGGAGATGTCGCCGCCGCAGTGCGCGGTCTCGCTCCGGACGGCGTCGACGGAATCGTCGACCTGGTCGGAGGCACCGCGCTACGCACGGTCGCTCCGCTAGCTCGGGACCCCCGCAACGTAATCGCCGTGGGTGATGCGTCCGTACCCGATCTCGGCGGACGTTTCGTCGAACGCCGCCTCGACCGCGAGAACCTGGAGCGATCGGCCCGGCTGGCCCTCGACGGAATCCTCGCCCCTGTGATCACCGCGGTCCATCCGCTCTCCGACGCCCCAGCTGCCCTCGCTAGCGTCGAAAACGGCCACATCTCAGGCAAGGTCGTCATCAAGGTGACATGAGAAGCGCCGGTCGGCTGACGTCAAGAGCGGACCGCCCACCGGCCACACCCGCACGACAACAATTCGGTGCGAACCCTACAACCAAACCATCACGCTCATCGGGACTATCGCGCATCGGGCCGAGCCTCGGTATGACCGGCCGAACCGCGCGGGTCGCGGCATTACAGTGCGTTGGCCGCAGCATCACTGGTAGATCGAGAACGGCCACTCCACGGATTCATTGTCAGCCGCTGTCGGCCAATCCGAGCAAGGCTCGGAGTAGAGGCACCACCAGTCATAACCTGTTCCGTAGGACCATGCGCCGCCGTGCTTGTCTGCTACTCCGTGCCAGCACCAGTGGGCGGCGGTGACTTCGATCTTGCCCCAGGGAAATCGTTCACTCGGCCAAGGCCCAGGTACGCCTAGCTGAGCCACCTCGAACCCGCGCTGCTGGCGAGGATGCAACCCAAGCCGTCGCAACGCGCCACTCTGGATCTCGACCACAGTCCCAATGGGCGGCAGCGGGCCGGGACAATCCGCTGGCGGATTCCACCAGCGGAACTCGTCTTCACGCAGAGGCATCCAGTCGATGCCGCGCCGACGCAGTCAACCTGCCAGGAATCGACGCGCTGGCAACTTCAGCCGAGTTCCGTACCAGCCGACAGTGATCCAATCTCTGTCGTACGGAAATGCTGCTGGGTGTGACCGTCCGGCCGAAGTGCGTGGCCAGTACATCGTGAGCATGGACATATGCCAATCATGACCGATGAGGTCGCCAAGGCGAATACACGCGCATCGGCATGAGCAGACGGTCGACCGTGCGGGCAACTCGCCTGGAGACGCTTTCCGGCCGTGCCCCGTTCGTGCCCTGAGCCAGGGTCAAAGGGGGTAAATCCGGGTACCTCACGCGCAACCGGTAGCCCAGGTCAGACCATTTTTCCAGCCTATTCGCCTGCTTCCCAAGCAGTGAGATCTTCCGTTGGCAGATGCGGACGTTCGTGACCGCGGTATGCGGCAATACAGGATAGTCGGTCACACAACGGCAAAGCCGTCCTCGAGATAGCCGACGCCACCTCCCCGACGGACTGAGCGTGCGGCAGCCACACGGCGGGCCAGCACCGCGGGCAGTCGTTCCGAGGCCTGCGTCTCATCGCACCACGCCCAACTGCGAAGCTCCTCTGCTTGCAAGGCTATTGCCGCTGTCTGGTCTGATCCGAGCTGCCCACCGTCATACAGGAACATCACCCCGTCGCTGGGATACAAACCTGGCGGAACCCAATCCACCACCAGCAACCGGCCCATTGACACAGTCAGGCCGAGCTCCTCATCGATCTCCCGAACAACCGCCTCCAGGGGCGACTCATTGAGTTCGACGACGCCTCCTGGTACCTCCCAGTAGTCCTTGTAGGTCGGCTCGACCAGCAACACACGCTCGCGCTCATCGACGAACAACGCGCCTGCCCCCATCCGCTTACGCGGCAGTCTGGCAACATCTTCGACTCGTTCAGACTCCATGAGGCACAACACTATCCAGCTCAACGGCCATACACCGTTTCCAGGTCAGCGCGATAAGCACGTATGTGAGTGCATTCGGAAACGTGCTCATGCACTGGTCGGGATGTCGTGTAATCGGCAATACAGTGTGTCTTTGGGCCAGGCGACACGACAAGCCGCACACTCTAACGACAGTGCCGGCGTTACCCCGGCATACCGAGGGTGTGAGCGATCTCCTGGACGCGGTCCTCACCGAGCTCGACCGGATCGTAGTTGCGACGTTGCGCGTAATCACGGAATTCCTGGGGTAGGTCTACTCGGTAGGCCCGGACATAGTCCGCCCAGTCCAGACCCCACACCCACTCCCCGTCGGTCATGACACCCAGCCGGAACAACAGGCGCCCGGTCAATCGATCCGGAACGACTCCAGGGGCTGAAGCCAACGCTGTTGCCGACTCCAGATAGCCGGCCTGGAGCTCGGCCTCTGACTCGGGTAGACAGTAGGGCACTAGAGCCACCCGGACATCCGGGTCGATGAGCCATTTGGGCGGACTGATGTGCACGCCGCGCTTGGTAAGGCTGATCTGGCGTCCGGATGGTCGCGGCGTCGCGAAGACGATCCCGGCCCTGACCTCGAGCTCTTCGAGTCCCTGCCGTAGCAGCGATATTTCCGCGAGGGTCCCCACACACCCATCTGACACCAGATCCCCAGCTGCGGCTCTCAGTTCGTTGAGCGGCAACGATTCCCGTCTGCGGATTACCCGCATAATCGCGCCCACCGAGGGATTCGGGTCCGAAATCCGCAGTCCGCTCGGACCGTTGTCGGCGATGATCGCCGCGCGGACCTCCGGCGAGACACCGTCGCCACTGGCATGCCAAATATGGTCGCACCCGCGGCAAGAGCCTTCGACGGCCCACCCGAGCGTTCCACCGACAACAGACTCACTGACAACGCTCAAAGTCTCTGCACCACACCGGTCGCAGGTCTCGACCCGTTGGGCAGATTCGTAGATCATGCCTCCCCCAAAGACAGCTCAGAAATACCGCCGGTCCGCCGAATGTCCTTTGACTCGTGCGCTCGATCATCACGTCGCGCAGTAGCAACCCTGTACGCGGCGAAGGCACCAGCATAGACGGAAGGGGTAGGCGAGCTCTCGCCGAACGCCTGATCGAGCGCAAATCGGCAGTTGAGTGCGTTCGGCGGCCGACGCTGCGTCGGCTTGTACGCGATCGGTTGTCATGTACCCGAGGCCATGTAGGCGGCGAGGATGTAGTTGGCGTGCCGATCGAGGTTGTTTCGAGCGCGGTCGTAGCGCATCGTCGTGCGGGGGTCGGCGTGGCGCGCGGCGATCTGCACATCGCGTAGATCGATACCGGCATCGAGCATGGTCGTGACGAAGGTGTGACGCAGCATATGCGGATGCATGTGAGGCAGCCGGACCACCGAGACTTCGGCCAGTGCGCGTAGGCGCCGGGTGGCGCAGTGACGGTCCATGCGCCGGCCTCGCGAGTTGAGCAGAATCGGCCCGAGGTCGCGGTCGGCTATCGCGCGGTCGATACCGCGTCCGACCGCTGGTGGGAGCGGGATCAGCACGATCTTGGAGCCTTTACCGACCACGCGCAGGACTCGATGCCCGTGTTCTTCCCCGATGTCGGCGATGTCGGTGTTGCACGTTTCGAAGATCCGTAGCCCGAGTAGGCCGAGCATGACCACCAATGCGAAGTCGAACCGGTTGGCCGAGTCGCGGGCTGCGGACAACAGCGCTTCGAACTGTAGATGCGAGAGTCCGAGCGTGGGCGACTCGTTGGAGACCCGCGGCCGGCGCACGTACTCAGCAGGTGAGTGTTCCAGGACTCCGTCGATGACGCAGGTCCGATAGAACCCGGTAACTACTGCCATCCGGCGCGCGACGGTCGAGGGTTTGAACCGGCGTACTTCGCGCATCCAGCCGATGTAGCGTTCGATTTCGGCCCGGCTCATCGTGAGCGGGCTCGCCCGGTGGTCGAGGCACCAGTTGAAGTACAGGCGCAGATCCGAACTGCAGTGGATACGGGAGGTTCCAGAGAATCTGGCGAGGTAGGCGGCTGAGGCCAGCCGCAACACGAGGTCGTCACCAGCGAAAGCGACGTCGATGTCTGCTGAAGTACTCATGAATAACGATGCCCACACGCAGGCAGCGACGGCCACCCGGCAGCCGCAGTGGATGTCCATTCATCGGTCGAGCACGTGCGGAATGCGGCATTACAGGGCATTTCATTCGGCGATCTCAGCAAGACAAAACTGGTCGCTTGGCTCCGATCGCTGATCGATACTTTGTTCATGGGAAAGAAGACTGGCCAGAGCTGCGACCACACCGATCCGGCCGACCGATCCCTGCTCTCAGCGGTGGCCGACGCTGCGCTTCTGCTCGAGGAAACGATGTCGGTCACCGATCACGCCGTCAGCATCGACCTCGACCCAGTCATTGCGTTGGATGGCGAGCTCTTCATTCGCCGTACGCCGCTGCGGGACCGCATACTCCGCGTCGTAGAAGACCCGGTTCTCAACACCGTAGTGATAAAACCGGTTTCGCGTTGGCCGGAGCACTTGCGGAGCGCGGTCCGTCAGATGTCCCCACCGCAAGGGCCGTCCGCCCAGGACGGCGTGCTGGACGCACTGATTGACGATTACGCCCGCGCCGTCGAGAGCTTGCTCGGCACCATCCGATTCGCGGCCCAAGTAGAGATCCGACCGGACGGCTATTACGCCAATATCTGGGATGATTTCGTCTTGGTCTCCCGTACGCACGTGGCTCGTCTGTCCTTGAGCGCCGCCGATTGACGACTGTGTCTGGGTCGAGCCGACAGGCACCCTGGCCGTGCCCCGTTCGTGCCCCGAGTCAGGGGCAACAGGGGTACATCTCGGCACCTCACGCGCAACCACCAGACCAGGTCAGGGCGTTATTCCTGCCTATTCTCCTGCTTCCCAAGCGGATGGCGCGGGTTCGATTCCCGTCATCGGCTCAAAGACGAAACCCCCAGGTCATCCCGGGGGTTTCGTCGTTTCAATCGATCTTGGTGAAGTCCCCAGAAGCGCCACGTCGCCATTGGTCCAGACATGCGAGCGTACCGGTTGGAACGTCTCGACCGGCCGTCGTCCGTCTGCAGTAGGGGCACGGATGCACCCAGCGTTCACAGCAATCGGTAGGAGTACCGGCGCATCTGCCACTCACCTGCATACCGCTCACTTCGGCCCGAAGGGCGGACGAGCACGAGTTCGTCGTCCTCGATCCAGAATTGAGTGTCGCGTTCCGCAAACACTGGCGCGAACAGGACGAAAGCCGAGGCGCACATCCCCCGCCCGTCCGATTCAACTGCATCGATCAGTAGCGCACGCGGCGCTGTGTACCGGCCGTCCTGTTCCTCGAGTCGCACCTATTCATCCTCGCGTTTGACAGCGGACCCTGCCATCTTGCATCTCACTCCGGTACGCAGTGAGTACGCAGTGTTGCCATTCGGTCCCCATCTCGGCCAACGCTGCAACCCGGAAACCCCAGGTCAGGCCCACTGAGCCGTAACCAGCCCACCAGCACAAACGCCGGGAACGGTGTTCATCATCAATACGGTGATCAGCGGTCTGCACAGCTACGTGGTCTTGAACTGACGCTCCGGACAATGGGTTTCACGACCTCAGGGCGGGCATAGTTGGCCAGATGAACAGGCTCGGCGGGTGGACCGGAGATTTCCACGATGTGCCCTGGATCGAGGTCGCGCGCTTCTATCGGAGGATGTCTGATCGGCATCCTCACTTCCAGCACCTGACCGACATCGTGGACAGCGTCGTGCGCTCTGGCCACGATCAGGACTTGGCGGCGACGATGTCGATGCACGATCTGATCGTCACCACCCGGCCGGTGTCCGAAGCGCCGATCGAGGAAGTCGTCGTCCGAGCCCCGGGATCGCTGGTCTCTGTGGCCGATGGCACCGTGGTCGTCGAGTGCTTCTCGAATGTCCACCCTGGCCAGATCATCGGCCCGGTCGGTGAGGCGGTCCCATTGTTCTGGCAGTCCGTCGCCACAGTCTTCGGCATCATGCCGCCCTCGTCCGACTAGGTTGGTCGCCCCATGTGGCTGCTGCTGAGGCATGTCGGGCAATGTCCTCCGCAGATCACCAACAGACACGGGCTTTTCGACTCGTAATCCAGCGGGCACAGTGTCACCACGTTGTCACAAGTACCGCGGACTACCCCGGATTGCGCTGGACTGAATCAGCAGGTCACCGTACGCCGACAACACCCTTCGGACTCGTCTGGACAGTCTGGGGCTGCCTCCGGAGCAGACGCGCGCCCAGCGGCATGTGCGTGCGTTGTCGGCATGCCTCGCAACATCAAATCTAGGATTCGACAGATGAACACCGTGCTCGAATCCGCGCCCTACATGACCGAGTGCATCGAATGTGGGTCGCTGATCGAAGTAA